>NZ_CP071405.1:2400000-3600000 GCF_022647325.1 Pantoea deleyi | reverse complement strand
CAAATAGTGAAGGCTGTGCGCCAACTGCAAAATGTTTTCCTCGCGAATGAACAGTGTATTATTGTCAAGGTCGTAGCGGTCAAGCACATCATTTTCCATGGGTAACTCCCGAAAGTGGTGTGAATTGATAGGATTGAAGATTAACGTTATCGCGCGCCTCCCCTCCGAGACGAAATGCTTCGAACCCTGCAGGTGTTGTGAAAGCCTGGTTATAAAGGAAATTAGGGGTGCGTTCAATGACCGTAACCTCGCGGTTAGCAGTGGCCAGAATCGCGGCATAAACGTTTTCCTTATTAAGGATGGAAGCAGAAATCACAATCACATCCATATTACGGTAGTCCACCTCTTCCCCAGGCAGGGTAAGAAAATTCGCACGATCAGCCGGAATATTTTTGGTATGACGCCACTGTTCAAATACTACCTTTGCGCAGGCAATTGCTTGCCCGTCAAAATCTATCGCCGTTATATTAGCCGCGGTGTATTTCATCCACATCAGGATAGACGCTGGCATTGGCCCACAGCCAACATGGCAAAGGTGCTGCGGATCTTTCGTCAGCAGCCTGCGTTCAGCAAAATAGAGCGAGCGATAAAGCTCAATAAAGGTTTCTTTACTCTGCAGTGCTTCCTCTAAAGCCTCATCGCTCAACTGGGACTGACCGCTCATCAGTTGGGATATAGTGGTTTCATGCTGCTTTTCATAAGTAATGATCTTTTCATCTAACTGGCGAAAAGCTTCCTCGTTCTGACGTAAGAAATCCTGGCATTCGGTGACATTAGTTTTATACATTACCAAAAGGTCTTGGCGGATCGCTTTCACTCGGTAGTAGAAATCCGTGGACAATCCATCACTGTCGCTCATCGACCAGTGAATAGCTTCATAAATGCGGGACAAAATTGTATCGAACATTGGTTTATTCTCTCTCATCAACAACAAACTGAAGCTTTCCTCTGGCTGACAGAACGAACGCATTTTCAGCAACCGAATGCACTTCCAGCCTGCCTCGCTGCTTTTGATAGACCTCGGCCAGTTCCGGACGAGCGCGAAGCTTCTGCGCTATAAGCTCTAATTGCTGCGTTTGAAGATTCTTCCCGGCTACATTAACCAGCAGTAATTCCTGCTGCCCCTTTTCCGAACGAATAACGAGTTGGATGAAGCTCTCAGGTATACTTTCCGCCACAGTTGCGGCAATACTCTCAACGCTTATCAGATTGCCGACAAAATTGAACAACAGGTCTTTGCGAGCCATGATTCGCATTTTCAGTTGTTTGTTATGGAATGTCAGTTCAACACCATCACCGGTTGGATAGCGTATAAGTCGGTTTTTTGCAGAGGGATCTAAGGAGGTCACCAGAAGCCCGTGTACAGGGTCCTGCTCAAAAAAGAAGTCATCATTGAATAGTGTATACTCATCGCAGTCTTGCGCATCCGTCAGGCCAAGAAATCCGCACTCGGATAAGCCATACAGACCCACAATCGATAATGTTCTCCCAAGTCTGCTGCGCAGCCACTCAGCCTGGCTTGGCCGCAAAGTTTCTCCGGTAAACACTATTTTCTTAATACCAATCGGCACCTTATTGCTGAGCATAGCTTCGACAAACTGGATGATGGTAGCGGGAACACCGAACAGCACGCTGAGCTCCACTTCCTGCAGGAACAGAAAATGATCTCGGGTCAGCATCGCAATATCGCCCACCGGCACGATGCTGCCTTGGCAGTATTTGACGATATCACAGGCTGACTGGTGCAGAGTGGAGAATAAATTAATGGTAAACAAGTTACCTACCACGTCTTGCGGGAAGAACACCCGACGTTCGCGCAAATGATAAATAAAGTTGCGCTCGCTTGCAGAAACCGAGCAACCGCCATTTTTTAACTGGATGCGTACAGGCTTCATTTTTCCGCTGGTGCCACTGGTGGCACCAATAAGCGAGGGCAGGTTTGCGCTACTGTCGTCACCCTGTTTTCCTTCTACTTCATGCATTCTCACTAGCTTGCTAATGGGCACTGAACGGGCAAAATGTTCATAGTCACGGAATGTACTACCGCTGATGATGGAAATTCTATTGTGTTGTTCGACGAATGTCGGCTGATGGTCGTAACTTCTCATCAGTTTCTCCTGCGTATCAGAATTTCGCATCCAAGAGCTGCTATCCCGCTGCCCGGCAGAACAAGATAATCGATCTCTTCCGACTCACAAGCCTTCATCAGTTGATTAATCTGCGACAAGGTATATTTTTCATCCGTGGTCATTTCACCTATACCATATTTGAGGCGCGCACTATTAAATGTCTGCAGTGCAGCTTTCTCTGCATCGGCCAATGGTTCATGGATAATAACGATACCGCCTTTGTCTAATACCCGGCATAATTCCTGTAATCCTTTTTCCGGCTCAGCCCAGTGATGAATAACTGAACGAGCATAAATAAGCGAAAAGCTACGGTTCCCATAAGGCAGAGCGCTGACATTCCCTTCCAGTACAGTAATTTTGGTATCATTCTTCCAGGCAGATATTTTTTTCTGACAAAATTCAACCATGCGCGGGTCCACGTCGACACCGTGAAAATGGAATTTTCTAAGCTCTTCGTTGTTAAGAAGATCAAAAAGCATATGGCCAGTTCCCATGCCCACATCCAACAATGTTTTTTTATCTGATGTAATGCCAGGAATTTCCTCAAGAATTCTTTGTTTAAGATAGATGTTCCACGGTGATGTCGCTTCTACTGCAAATGTTTCATAACGTTCGGGTTCAATATCAACGAGTAAGTCTTTCATTTTTTTTCCTTAACAAAGTGAGAAAAATCAATTAATTTAAATAGAACGTTTTTTCTTCCCAACGACGAAAAAGTATAAAAATGGTGCATAATAAAAGATGAAGCTTGAAGAGGAAAATAACCCGCCAATGAGTAGAATACCTAAATTATTTTGAGCGTGTTTGCCAACATTATTACTGATAGCTAACGGAATCACGCCAGAAATAAAGGCGATAGAGGTCATTAATACCGGTCTGACTCTATTATCGAGTGCCAATTGGATCACATCGCAGATGTTATAGCCTTTACGAGCACTCAGCCGGTTCATCTCATCAACCAGCATCACAGCGTTACGGATAGTTAAGCCCATGGTGACCAGCACGGACAGATGAAGGTAGATATCATTCTCCGCGCGGCTTATCCACGCTGTCAGCAGCACGCCGGAAACTCCTAATGGCGCACAGAGAAGAACAATCAATGGTGTTTTCCAGCTTTCATAAAGGGCTGCGAGTGCCAGCCAGATAACCAGTAGAGAGAGTAGTATCAGTTCAAGAATATGCTGGCCGGCCTGCTGCTCCTGCAATGACTGACTGGTCCATTGTAAAACAATACCAGCTGGCAACGTATGTGCCAGTTGGTTAATCCGCTGCATCGCTTCACCTGTGGTATGCCCTTCGGTAGCCTCACCCAGTAACTCTATTGCTGGAAAGCCATTATAGCGCTCCAGCAACTTGGCAGCTTTCCCCCAATGCAGATCAGTCAGAGTAGAAACCGATACCATCTGATTATTACTGTTACGTACATACCACTGACCGATATTCTGAGGCAGCATCCGCCAGCGGGCGTCCCCCATCACAATGATTTTTTTATTGTGTCCTTGTTGTGATGTCTGGGCAATCCAACTGCCGCTCATTGCTGTCTGTATGGTTGACGTGATGTCCTCTATTTTCACGCCACTGCTCAGTGCGATAAGATTTTTGATAGAAAGTTTTTCGACCGGCTCATCCTCCTCACCCGCTGGACGCACGGCGCTGAACAATTCAGGCTCTCGATACATTATCCACAAAAGCTGATTGCGAGCTTTCAATAGCGCCTCATGTCCAAGATTTTCCTCATCCACCAACTCAAAAGCGAATCCGGAGGCGCTGCCAAGGCCTGGGATGGGAGGATTATTAAATGCGAGGATGAAGGCGTCAGGAATGGTGGAAAAGTAACGGCGGCTGCGCTGTATAACCGCCTGTACTGAATCCTGCTCACCTAAGCGTTTTTCCCAAGCTTTTAAGCTTACAAAGACGAATCCCATATTTTGCCCGAGACTATTAAATCCCATCCCGCTTACGGTGAAGACATCTTTAACCCGTGAACGCTCCTGTGTCAGATAGTAATTGCTGACGCGTCGCATCACTCTTGCTGTATTTTCTTCTGATGAACCTGGCGGCAGCTTCACCATTACCATCATTGATCCCTGATCTTCATCGGGTACAAAAGAGGCGGGAAGATAAAACCAGCCCAGCACGACCAGCATAAACAGCACCAAGAGAAGTGCGCCATACAAAAACCGTTGCTGCAGCATTCGCGCCACGATTGCGGAAATTCTCAGGCTGAGCCACGCAAGTAGATGCTGCTGGCGCGGTGCATGAGTCTGATGCCAGGGTAAGATATTCAGCAGAACAGGGACGAGAAGCAGTGATACCAGCAGCGAGAGAACTATGGCGATAATCATGCTCGCAGCAAACTGTTGATAAATCACGCCCGCCGAATTATGCGTAAATAGCATAGGCAAAAAAATCGTTGTCAGCACAAGCGTTATAGCCAACAGCAATGGAGCAATTTCTCTTGTGGCGCGTATAATGGCTAAGTCCAGAGGCAAGCGCTCTCGGACGGCCAGTGCATCAACTTTATCAATAATAACTATACTATCATCAACAATTATACCGATTGCCAGTATCAGCCCAAAAAGGGTCAGCAGATTCAAACTGAAACCCAGCACAAACAGAATAGATACGGTCGCCAGTAATACAAGCGGGATCACTAATGCTGGAATAAAGATTAACGGATTGGTGCGAAAAAATATAAACAGAATGATAACAGTAATTGCTACGGCCTCACACATTGTCACGCCGAGTGCATTTAGCGACGTTTTCACGTAAGGCACGCTATTCCATGGATAAGAAATTACAACGCCTGCAGGTATAGAACGTTTTAAACTGCTGATAAAGGAAAAGATAAGCTGGCCTGTCTTAAGTGCATTCGCTCCTGGCTTCAACTTTATACCGATGCCCGTAGCAGGCTGGCCGTTAAGATGTACACCCACATTGTAGCTTTCACTTCCATATTCAACTCGCGCGACATCGCGCAAATGGACCATTGCTCCCTGCTGATTTCCTGATAACACAATATTACCGAGGTCGTGTCTGTTAGTTGAATGATCGCTATAGACCAGTGGATAACTCATCACCGCCCATGTCGTCGATGGCAGGCCGCCCAATTGACCTGTCGCAATCATTGCCGTCTTATTAGCAATCGCCCGTTTGACATCGTTAACTGTTAATTTGTAAGACTGCAATTTGAAGGGATCGAGCCAGATGCGCCAAGCGTGTTCAGTTCCAAACAGCGCCACAGAGCCCACGCCGTCGATCATCCTGATTCGGTCGATAACATTATTATTAATATAATCGGAGATATCAACCTGACTGATTGCAGGGTCCTCTGCAGCAAAGCCGACAATCATCATCCAGCTACCGCTAGAGTTCGTGATTTTTATTCCCTGCTTTACCGTATCAGTGGGTAACCGAGGTGTTGCCTGCTGTACCGATTTCTGCACCTGAACCTGAGCAATATCCATATTCGTCTGCGGTGCAAAGGTCAATGTAATGGTAATATGCCCACTGTTGTCGGTAGCAGAATTAATAAACATCATATTGTCGAGGTTTGTCATATTCTCTTCTAGCACCTGGGTTACCGTATCTTCAGCCATCCGAGCATCTGCTCCGACGCTGACCGCCGTTACCTCAATGGTTGGCGGAGTAATAAGCGGAAAGAGCGCCACCGGCATCTTTTTAATTGCAATAAGCGAAAATAATATAATTGCAAAACATGAAACAACAACCAGTACAGGTCTGGCCAGTAGTGCTTTCATCATAATTTATCTGAGTGATTTAAAAGTCAAAGTGAAACAACCTGAAAGTTCATAAACGTTGTCGCAACGACAGTGTCTTCGTGTAGATAATATCGACAATTGATAAGTCTACCGACTATTTCCTCCTGTACCCCAACGTAATTAAATACGCAAGAGTTACCAGAAATTTGCTCAAGATGATAATCATTGACAGAGAATGTCATTGGCCACCATGCAGACAGTGTTTTATAAATACTTTCCATACAGCAAAACACAATGGTGGACAGTAACAATGGAGAAGCCGCCCAGTCGCGCGCACAACTACTGTGCTCTAGATAATTAATCATAAAAGGACGTATGCGACGTGATACGTCTACTTTTTCTGTGTCTACGCCGCAGCTGAAAACTTTTGGGCAGTAGCTTGCCAGCAACACTGTATCATCCCTAGAGTGGCTGACACTGAATACTCCCCGGCTTTCAACAAAACCTCTACATTCTGCCAGCCGTGCCATATGCTTAATAGCTCGCTGTTTTGCCGCCGTCCGCAGTATTTGTTTCTCGCTGGCGCCTTTAGGTAAAATCTCAATAATCGGATCATTCGGCCGCAGTTGAGCGGCGGTCTGCTTGTGGCTGACCATACAAAGGAAAATCGTTTTATCAAGATTGCTATATATCGTTTCCATCCTTCAGTTCTGCTCTACTTTAATTTTACCGGTGTGGGTTGTAGGTATCGTAACAACCGTTTTGATGGCAAAAGTGTAACGATGCCACGAGTCTGAAAGTAATTGTGAAATCCTCCCTGTTATCTCGTGACCGTGCTCAGCTTCAATATGCAGATTGATAATGCCTTCCGAACCTTTACTAAATGCGTGTCGAAGAGCACCAAACTCACGCATAAGATGGTCAGAAATTGCTTGCACTGGGACAAACTTACCGTTTATTTTTATTTCATTTTTTTCACGTGCTATCCAGAAATATATGTCGTGCAGGCCTTTTTCGAAAAGGTCGCCAGAGTACATCCACTCTCCTCGCGGGATTAGGGCAAGATGCTCATCGACATAACCATCTGCAGCATAGGGGCTGCGGTATAACATCCGGCAGGCACCATCTCGCGATTCGTCGCGTGGGTGTAGTTGAATACTAATGCTATCGTTCATCACAAAGCCCGGTGCAACAACATTGTTGAGGCTATATTTTGCAATCTCGCTAAGTGTCTCCAGTTTAAGACAAAACAAACGTGGACCGGATTCTGTCTGGCCAAAATTATTCCAAAGAACATCACAGCTCGGCATGATATTTTCTGCCTGTACGCTCAAAAGACGATCAGAAGCATTCAGCACTCGTTTCAGTCGTATGCTACTAAGCGCTAATATCTTGCTCAATGGGAGCATCCAGTCACCAATTACGGGTAGTGTAGTAATATGGTGATAACGTAGCATTTCACCGACTCTACTAAGCGAAAACTGGTCGAATACCAGATTCCCTTGGCAGATTAAAGTGGTCAACATCGTCGACAGACCATACATATACTGTACAGGAAAGAAGCAAAGAATATTATCGTCTGGAGCCAGTGACAGATATCGGCTAACTTCTACCGCATTGCCAATGAGCATTTTCTCCTGGTATTGAACGAGCTTTGGCCTGCCTGTTGTGCCAGAGGTCATAAAGTAAAAATAGGCGCCTGAAAACGGAGAAAACGCTGCCACAGAAACACCTTTAAACGCTGTACTCTGAGCAAAATGAATCAACAAAGTTTTACTGCTCAATACCGGCAATCCTCCCTCCTGATTGCAAATATAGGCGGCAACTATATCCTCTTTTAGCAGTGAATTAATTGTTTCCACATCACGGACATTTACGATTGCCGCCTTCACCTTCAGAAGAGACGCGACAAAATAACAGAGCATTCCCTCAAAATTATTTCTGCTTATAAAGATAAACAAACCTTCAGGATTAATACGCCGATTAACGCAGTGCAGCACAATCTGTGCCGCAATATGGTGAGCAATTAGTGAAACTTCAGCAGGCTTCCAGCTTCGATTTTTCCAGCTTAGTCGCCACAAATTGTGAAGCAGAGAGGCTATTCTTATCATAGCGACACTCCCGGCAGGTTTTGAGGTTTAGCAACAACCAAACTGGCCGCACTGCCTCCCATTCCAAATGAGTTTTTCAAAGCGTAGCGTAGTGGTTGCTGCCTGTTATGCTGAACCAGAGTCACATACTCCACCAGTTCAGGATCTGGTTGCTCAAGGTTAAGAATTCCTGGCAGGAAATCGTGCTGGAAAGAAGTAATTACCGTTAGCAATTCCATCGCACCTGCTGCTGCGATTAAGTGCCCGTGATGGCCTTTAGTCGCTGTAACTGCAGGTTTGTGCGCACCAAACACGCTGGCAATTGCGCGTGACTCATGAAAGTCATTCTGACGTGTTGAGGTGCCGTGTGCGCTCACAAAGTCTATACTGTCCCGCGAAATGCCAGCGTCTTGCAGCGCACGCTCCATTGATAGTTTCATTTCAAGGTCATCTTGGTGCGGAGCTACGATATTTTCGGCACACAGTGAGCTGCCATAGCCCAAGAGAGTAAGTAAAGGCTGATCTCCACGCGACAGAACCGTTGATTGCTTTTCAATGGTAAATAACACTGCGCCTTCAGACAGCATGAAACCACTTCGTTGGCGATCAAAGGGCCGCGAACGCTGATGGCCCTCATAAGTGTTGTCAATGGTCACTACCCCCATACCCTCAAGACGCGCCAAATTCACTGGCGTAACTTTGGCTGACACGCCGCCAACTATCGCAGCACTGATTTCGCCGCTATGTATGGCTCGCATCGCCAGGCCAATACTTTGTGTTGAAGCAGAACAAAGACCCATGTGCACGAAGCTGACACCGGCATAGGGCAAAATGGTATGAATCGCTTTAAGTACTGCACCACTTTCAAGATCGAGAAGGTCGCTGACTTTGAAATGATCAATGGCCTTTTCAATGAGCTCTTGTCGATGAGGGTGATCACTGAGCTGGCGGGTAAACGCGATACACTGCTCAACATCAATGGCCGGTTCGTCAGAACCTATAATGCAACCAATTTCATTGGCCGGATAAAGCGCGCTAATATTCAAGCGATGAGCTAAATCTTTGGCTGCTTTTTCAGCATAAAAAATTTCGCCGTTTCGAAAACGGTTTTTCTTCGGCCAACGAATATATTCATTGCCTTCGGCCGGTATTCCAGCAAATGCTGAACCCAACGAATGGTGATCGAATTTATTTATCTCTGTGATACCACTTACTCCATTAAAAAGGTTAGCAGTGATCTCTTCCAGAGTATTTCCTAATGGTGTAATGGCACCGTATGCACTGATGCAAAGCGGCTCATAATCACAGGTATTTTTCATACTTAGGCATCCCGCTTGATTAATAGTATGCAACCTAACCCGTAATTTATTCCAGTGCCGTTAAGCAGTACGCGACTACCCGGTTTGATTTCTGTATCATTTAGGCAGCAAAGAATATCTATCAGGTTATTAGACTTGCCGGTGTAACCGATTAATGTCTTGTAATTAACCGTTTTGACTTCAGGAAACACCTCATCCAGCGCATCACTTTCAGCTTTCGCCTGTTCAACAATACCATTGTCATACCTAACAATAACATCTGGCGTGCCATGCTGGCTTTTTTGTTCTATCAGCAAACTAAGCCAATCTTCTTTTTCAAAGCGTACTTTCGGGCGGTATTTAATCTTTACCTCAACAAGTTCAGCAAGAGCCTTTTCTGGCCGATCATCAAGATGTAAAAACACACTGCCCCACCCAGGCAAAATGCCGGAGTGCTGATGTCCTTCATATCGAACTTCATTTAATTTTCCAAATACAGTTAAGCTGTCGAAGCTCAACATATTTGCGCTGCTGAATATCAGGGCCCCTGCGGAGTTGCGACCAGAAGCCACATCTCGGCGAGCCATTTTAAGGGCGCTCATGCCGCTAAGCGAGGCGGTACGTAGCGGTACCCCCTCATGATGATTCTGTAATATTTTCGATATGTGATAGAGTGTATTGGTTGGCAACAGCCGTAACATATCGAGCGGATTGCTTAGTTGATTAAAGTCCGAAACATTTCTCCAGAAGTTTTCGGGGTCCTTGTGCACGACCTCTCTAAAAGTTTCAAAACTGTGCTCCTCGCTATCACAAGCGGAATAGAGCATTACCTGCGAAAGTGAATTTTGATCCATTTTCTCCAGTAAATCAGCCAGAGCACTGACCGCCATTTTCGAGATGGTATTCATTACAGCCCTATCTTCCCGTTTGATCAGATCCCGACGCGTCACGTCAATGTCGGCACTGGCATACCTTTGAGCGGAAGTTATTGAGGCTGGTTTTCTGCAACATACTACCTCCAGCAGATTAGAGGTGCTTTTGGCATGTTGGCTGTATATTCCAAAATTTTTTATATAAGTCCTGCCCATAGTTTAATTATCCGCACTGGTAAGCGAAGCGATCTTGGAATTAACATATGTAAGCGTGAAATAATCATATAACTCTTTTAGTTCTACCGATCTGTCGGTCACCGCTGGTTTATCAGAAAAACTTAGCACTTGGTTAAGTTTTTCCAGACCTACGGATGTCCACTGTTTTTCTTGTAAGGAGTAGTACTCTTCGCTTGTAGCCATTTTATTTACCGGCCATAGCTCATCTGGGTCAATATCAACACTAAATTTTTTCTTCAGTTCAAAGGCGAAGTCAATGAAATCTATCGACGTCATATCATAATGCAGGAAAAGCGATTTATTGATGTCTAGTTCATCACTGTCATTGAAGTACATAATATCTTTAAATAACTGTTTTACCTCAGAGATAGCCATATTATATAAACCCCTCACCATGTCCTAAAGTTAAAGTCACACCAGTAGTGACGATCTGATTGTTAGTAAAACAACGGATTGTGTTAACCACATCTTGGGGGTTGAGCATTTTTCTCATGGGAATTTTCTTCTCGATATCCCTTAAAGTTATTCCCTTTTTTTCACAATACTCATCCAACATTCTTGTTTTGATATATCCGGGGCTTACAGATAGAGTCCTGACATTAAACCTCGCCATTTCAAAAGCAACGCCAGACAGATAGCGCTCCATAGCCAATTTGGTAGCTCCATAAAGGCTGTTACCAATGCTCACTTTCTGCGCCGCAACCGAGCTGATATAAACCAAGCATGTACCAGCATCCTTATGCGCCTTCATCTTTTTTACGATTGCATTGAAAATAAGGGTGGCTGAAATGAAGTTTACCCTGCTTATTGAGGTCAGCATGCTTGCCTCGATTTCATCACACAGTGCAGCTGGATTGATTCCAGCACAATATATAGTGGTCTTGATATAGCGGGTTGATAATCCTTTACAAAAAGCAGTTACGCTATCTTCACAGCTTAAATCTAAGCGAATAGCTTCGATACTACCTCGATGTTTCTGCAGCAGATTTAATGCTCTGGGCTCATTTTTCCACCATGTGAAAATAACTTTATACTTTTGATTAACAAGATCATCGATAATACTAGCACCCAGTTCTGAACTCCCAGCAAGGACTAATGCGGTACGCGAATATGAATCAACTGGGACGGATTTATCACTTTGCGAATTCATGATCATTTCCCTTGTATCAACAATAGTAATTAACAGGCTGTTAGTTGCTAGCTTCCTTACAAAAATACAAAATGCATTAAGTTACTTAATTCTTGAGGCTCTTGATAATGAGTTGATTATTAAATAAGCATATATTTTTGTCAAAAAACAGCAGGATTTGATGAAGCAAAGTAAATTTTTGTAAAATTATATTTCTTTGGTCCGAGCGGAATATTTAATTGATTTATTTAAATAAGGCTAATGAATAATTAAGTCATATAAAACCTCATTAACAGAAAAATGACCTTTTTTATATAAAAAAACCATGTGTAATTAGCAAATAAGAATAGGCTTTAATAAAACATTCAACTATTTTTCGTTCTAAACAAATAATTTTTATTGAGTGTGATTTTTTAGTTCATGTGTTTTTCTTGATATGGAAAGATTAAGCTGCAAAAACTATGCGCCGAGAGGTTAGGTTTATTTTCCTCAATCAATCATTATTGATGCCTATCCTACCAAATAATTATTACAAGAAGTAATGAGTCATTTTTTTTGATAAAGCCTGAGTGTAAACTACCCGCCAGAGTAACTGGATTTGGAATAAGTGATTATATTCGATCACCCGGCATGTCTGCTGCGTGCTCAGATGGCCAGACAACTGGACTCCGTATTTTTGGACAGAATCCATGTGTTACTAATAGCAATAATGTTGCGAGTTAGTGACATACCCACGGATATGCCAAATCTCGTAAGCATGCCTGAAGAACTGGATTTAGACGCTGAAAAGTCTAACCGGGCTGCTCATTTGAAAGGTGCTGCAAAAGAAGTTCCTGCGTTAAAACAATTCTGAACACAAGGACAAAGGCTGGTTCACTCTCTTTTTTGTGATGGTATTTAATCATCACGTAATGCTAGATATAATATAAGGGCTCATTTTTCGGTTTGTCTTCAAGGCTGCTCCCATATTTTACTCTCAGGCATCTATAACATTTAGCTTGTAAATGGATCTAATAACGATCTAACATTCTCGTCGTTGTACCGTTGCTTTAGCAACACGCCAATGTCCCGGTAATCTGAGAGGGGCGCCTTCGGGTGATTGCACTGCCAAAACCGTCATGACCTGAGAGACGGAGCCTTCGGGCGGTAACTTCGTTTAACCTTTGAGAACGAAGATCGCGTTGCGATAAAGGTCCTTTCTTTTACAAAGCCATTCCTGGCATTTTCTGATTACGGTTTCGGCCGTATCGCTTTCACTTTTCTTTACGCATTGACGCTGAAGGGCTGCTGCGAACTTTGCAATGCGGGTATTACCATTTGGAACATTTGGGCATCTTCCACGTTTGCATTGAAAGCAGAAGAGCGCGGCGTCACTTGTGTACGAGTGAAACGAGTACCAAGTGACGCGCGCAGCGCATAACGGTCAGCGCTTACGCACTGTACCTTCAACGACAGGTTTACCAACTGACTGACACGTATTAAAGGGTTTCTGACGTCCTGAATACGTTTTTCATCTCAATACTGAGAAACTTTCAACCTAACGTTCATTCGCTTTTTAAAAGTTTGAACGCCAATTAATAAGGAGAAATCGGCACGACATCGATGGCGACACCAGACAACTGGTGTGTGGAGGCAGACTGATTCATTTCAGCCCGGCGAAAGCCGCGAACAGGTCAGAGACCTGGGGAGCCTCGCAATAACTCAACATTTCGCCGCCCCGCTGCACAGATGTCTGCAGAGCCGCAGGAAGCGCAAAACGAACCGTGCCGTCGGGGTGAAATCTCATCGTCTGTAATTGTTGTGCAGTCGGTGACAGAGCTTTTCCGTTCACACGGACGGAAAAGCTCTGTCACCTCATTGCTTGGAGAATGGTCTGTGGCAAAGCTGAATAAAAACTTAAAAACCCTTGCCCGCCAAGCAGGTGGCAGTTTTAAAACCGTATCTGACCGTACTAAAATTGCGGATCGATTTGCAGACCGAATGATCAGTCTTAACATTCAAATTCGTGACATTAAAAACATAAAGACCAGCCACATAGAAACTTACATTCGAAGCCGCCTGGCCGAAAATATTTCCAGGCGTACACTTCAAAATGAAATGGCGGCGATACGCGCAATATTACGTGTATCAGGTAAAACTTTCATGGCTGATCCAGCTCATCCGAAGCTGAACAATGATGCTTTGAATATTTCAGGAACTAGCCGTAACGGCACTAAGATTGCAATAACTGATGACTATTTCAAACAGGTCTTTTCATCTGTTAATGAAAAGGATGAAGGAGTGGCCTGTGCAATGAAACTTTCACGGCTTTTAGGTTTGAGAACGGAAGAAACTGTTCAGTCTGTAAAGTCACTGCAGACCTGGAAAAAAGCGTTGCAGAATGGAGATGAAAAGGTTCGCGTTATTTTCGGTACGAAAGGAGGGCGGCCGAGGGATACCACAATAATCAATCGGTCTGAAACTATTGAAGCCATTAACAGAGCCATAAATTACTCTGTTGAGAATAACGGGAAGCTTATAGATAAGCCTTCCATTCATTTGGCAATAGAGCGATACAGGAATATTGTAAGGGATGCAGGACTTGTTGGGGAATTTGCCCCTCACAGTCTGAGATACGCCTATACTCAGGATGTGCTTAAGCTTCATAAAGATAAAGGTTTCAGTCAGAAGGAAGCTGAAGCGCTTACCTCTATGGACCTCGGTCACGGTGACGGAAGGGGGCATTATGTTGCACGAGTTTATAACAAGCTTAAGGCATAATTATTGGATACTCTTTAATAACCCCCTTAACTTTAAATGAGTTTAAGGGGGCATTAACTGGTTTGCTAGTATGATCATTTTTTACTTATCGTGATGTATCTCATACGAGAATGTTACGTGTTCCTTCACGTAATTTTCACCTTCAATTTCAGGTTGTATTTCTTCAATTGTTACTTCACAAAGAATTCCACTATTGTTTAACAGTATTGCTTTCTGCCCCACGATCAGGGATACCGTACGTGTTGGCCTCATTACAGCCTTGAAATCTAAAGGGTCTGAATTTGCTACCTGAAGCTTCCATACAGCTTTGAGGCCATAATCTTTATAAATTCTGACTACTTGGCTGTTCGCTTGGTCGAACATTATATCGAATTTATGGTCACCATAACCGACACTATAGAAATTGTGATCTCTATAATTGAATGTAACGCGTCCGTTAAGAGCTGGGTTAGTGTAACTTGCTGGATCAAGCAGAGTATCGGCATGCTCAAGTCTTTCGCAGCGCTCCCTGTGTGTCGCAATGGAAGCCGCATTGCTTTTGTCGGCTGGCAAACCCGCGATCCAGCGCCATATCGCTTCAATTTGGCTAGCTCCAGGATATGTCATTTTATCTTCTGGATAATTGAAATCAAAACCTTTAGGGTTATGTGGAGCTAGCCAATCCGGCAGTTTGCAACCAGCATTGTCAACAAACATAACTGACAGCCACGTCTCAGGCTTGGTTTCTAAAACCTCGCTTATCCATCTGTTTTCAATGGCGACCCCTGAAAGTGGATAATCATTCGCACGTTCAACGTAGTTGGTGTCAATGATCATAAGCACATGCGCGCAATCTGTCATCTCACGCATAAACCCACTCAAGCTACTTCCGTAATCGACTCTTTCATCGATTTTAACGATGAAACCTGCCATATGAAGATGAGAAGCAAAGAGGTGAACCCACTTACAATGCTCTGCTGACGTCCATGCGTAAGAAATAAATAAATCGGTTTTCATTCTTAATTTCCTTTTTTGGCAATAATTTATTAATGACTAACCTGTCTATAGGTAAACTTAGCAACTGTACTATGACTAATAAATCCTTTGGGATTAATCATTAAATTTTATGATTTAACTCGACTTTTGTTTCTCTTCTTCGTTGCAACTAGCCTGTGATGACGTTTTTAGCTGAAAAAGTTTTCCAGGTACTTGCCGTGTTAAAAATCCTGAAGTACGATATTTCTGCTAACTGTTGTCTCCATGACAACTGCCAATGTTCCAGTGATTCGAGAGGAACGCCTTCGGGTAATCACACGCCAATGTCATCATTACCTGAGAGATGACGCTTTCGGGCGGTAACAAATCTGTTTAACCTTTGAAAACAGAGACCCGTGCGGTTAAGGTCCTTTTCTACTTCGCATCACACCCCCATACACCTGTTTTGCTCATCTGGCATTTTGTGCCTGATTCTCACTCCTGAGGGATACTTTCCCTCCGGGACGGTTCCCTTTCTTTTCATAAGGAACCGTACCGATGCATTACACCAGGATGATCAACCCTCTCACGTTACTCCATTGTGATTCGCCAGCTTCGGCAAAAATCATGGTGGATTACGTAAAAACTCAGCTTAACGTACGTCTGGATTACAGACTCATGGTCGATGCAGATCCACAGGTTCCTGCTGACGGCCTTCCTGACTACCTGACTTTTCTGAGACATGTCGCGCATACAGTTGGTTTTGCAACTGAGCATGGCTACATCAGACATGCCTTTATCGAAGAGGCAGTGAGTGAGCTCACTCTTCTGGGGACGGCAGTTCACAGTCGTCACTGGAATGGAGCTTTTCAGCAGGGCGTTATCAGTTCCCGTGAGAACACAGAGCTGGACAACGCTATAGAACAATCGCGTGCAGAGTTTTATCAGAGTGCTGATGCTTTTGACATCGACTGACCGCCTTATTAACCGAACAGTTTCTCACCCTAACGGGACTTCTGTCCCCGCCAGGGCAGGGTTCCTCAATCCTTTAAGGAATCCGATATGAACGATTTAACTTTTACACAGGATTTTCATATCAGCGCTCGCGAGCAGACAGCTCACAAAGCCGCCCTGGCTAAGGCTGAAGGTGACCTGTTAATTATTGCCGCACATCGTCGCCTTGGATTTAACACCAATACTGATGAAGACGGCTTTCCACACTACGTCTGGGAAATGGCTGACGTTGCCCGGGACCTGGCAAAAATGTCTGTACGTCAACTCGTGCCAGCATCCTGGCAGCCTTTCTTTGAAAGTCTCTGCCATATGGCCAGAAACATTGATGAAGCAGCCTGGACGTTTTTTTTCGGCGGTGCCGTTAAGGACGAAGAGGAGCTGATGCACGAAGAACGTGAATGCCAGCGTTATGGCGAATACTGAGTGGACTGGCATCTTTCTGGTCTGACTTACCCATGCGGGGATTTATCTCCCCGCGGAGAGAAGTCCTCCTCTAGACCTGAAGAGGGTTGACCTATGGATAACTTAAATTTCGAACCTTTATTACTTGTTAAGCACAACAGCGATGAGTGGCACCGTATGTGGGGCAGACTTGCGCAGCATAAGTCAAATTGCTCACTTCCGGACCCGTCTGTTGCTGATAATGGCGGTGAAGTCTGGGAATACATGGAGACGGTGGAAACGCGTTTCCTGTGGTTCGGAAAACGCTACTTTCACTGTTTCCGACATCGTCATCACTCTGCTACTAACGGCCGCATCGTGATAAACATTCCAGCGAATTTTGCCTTCAGTCCGGATGATTCGGATAACGCTCACTATCACTATTTTGGTTAGTGATTGACCACCGGCCTGCGTCAGTTTCTGACAAAGGCTTTAACCCGCGCGGGGACAACCTCCCCGCCACAGCGGCGATGGTTTTCTTCGCGCTTAATCAGGAGAAAATCATGAGCAGTATAATGCTTTCACTTGTCACCCGCCTTTCAGGCGCACTCAACCGGCTTGCCGGCGCTCTGCAGCAACAGCAGGCCGAGTGGTTTACCAACCGCAGCGGCCGCTGCAGCTTTAAGGCAGACGTCGTGCCGACAGAGAACGGGTTCATGCCCGTCATATCCCGTCGCACCGGCTTCACCCCGCGCGACTGGCGTGTTGACCTGTTGCCGGGTGCCGGTACTTACTCAACAGCCCGTAAGGCCCTCAGAGCGGGACGGCTGCTGGCGCAGCAGATGACGGAGCTTCGCTATCGTTTTGACTGATGTTAACTGAATGACACTTCCCGGAGGGACTTCCCCTCCCGGGGAGGCCACCTCCTTTTTAAAGGAGCTCTTATGATCCGTTTTACGTCTACCGAACTGCGCCCGCTGCTGACACAGAATCAGGGCAAGGGACGTCCGCTGATACTCGAAAAGAATCTGGGAATTTACATCCGAGTGCCGGATGACAATGGCTGCGCGGAATGGCTGAAAGCCAGTGCTGCCGGCTGCAATTCTGCCACGGATGCTGACTGGTCAGCACTGTGCGATAAGTTAATACCTGAGAGGGAGTTTTCTTTCACCACATTCCTGGACCACAAAATATACGATGCCGTGCTGAACGAACATCACGATTTGTACCTGAACCCCGGAATTAATCAGGTGACTAAATCGCTGACCATTTACAAAGAAACCCAGCCACCACTGAAAGAGTATTTACCGGTTGCGGAATACCGCGATCAAGTACAGTGGCTTAGCGATCAGTCCCGCCTGCATCTTCGCGCCTGCGTGTGCAACGCAGAACGTCTCAGCTGGCGTTCGCAGGCACTGAAGGTTCTCGACAGGGTTATCCGCCTCGATTCTAAGCGTGCTAAACCTGAAGATCGTAAGCGGTTTGACAGCGCCGTATATAACGTCAAATCAGATATTGACTCAATTATGTTCGACGGTTCAGTACGTCGTTACTGATTTTCCCACTCCCCGGTGGCGCATTGTCCGCCACCGGGACAGATGCGCCGTTTTTCAGAGACGCATCTCATGAAGAAAAAAACAGCCGGCCGTAAGGCCACAACGGAACAACAGACTGACCTTTATCAGCAGGTCACCGACAAAATCATCATCGCACTGGAAAGCGGTGTGCCGCCCTGGCGTCGGCCATGGCGATCGGCGCAGAAGGTTTACGGCGGCGGCTTGCCGGTTAATGCCGTCACGGGCAGGTACTACAGCGGCGTCAACGTGCCGCTACTGTGGATGGCTGCAGATGAGGCAGGTTACGGAGCCGATCGCTGGCTGACGTATCAGCAGGCTAAGGCTGCCGGCGGACAGGTCAGAAAAGGCGAGCGGAGCGCGATGGCCATCATCTTCAAACCGTTCGAAAAGCAACTCCGCGACGGCAATGACAGTCCGGTATTCAGGGACGGCGTGCCGGTGATGGAAAAGCTGGCCATGATGAAGCCGCTGCAGCTGTTCAACGTTGCGCAGTGTGAAGGGCTTCCCGATAACGTGTATGCACCCACGGTGAAGCAACCTGAAAGTGACGCTGAGGGATTCTTAAGTGAGCAGCAGCAACAGGTTCTGGAAATCCTCAACGCAACCGGGGTGAAGTGCTCTTCTCACCGGCAGAACCGGGCGTATTACAGCCCGGGGGCAGATCTAATTGTGTTGCCTGCAACCTCACAGTTTCGTTCACCTGAAGACTACTGGTCCACGCTGCTGCATGAGCTGGTGCACGCGACCGGCCACCGCAGCCGCCTTGATCGTGAGGGAATAACCTCCTCATCAAGAGAGTTCGGTGATCCCGTATACGCCTTTGAGGAACTGATAGCGGAAACCGGCAGCGCGTTTCTTTGTGCGCATCTCGGCATTTTTGGTGAGGTGCAGCACGAGAGCTACCTGAACGGCTGGCTCAGCGTTTTGCGTAACGACAAAAAAGCGTTCTTCCGTGCCTGCCGGCTTGCCCGGGAAGCGTCGGAGTATCTGCTAAATCCGCCGGGTGAAACCCGCATTGAAGCAGCGTAATTAACCCCGGCGACGTCAGTCGCCATCATCCCCCTGAGGGCATCTTCCTCAGGGAGATGCCCTCTTTTTTAAACGCAAAAGAGGAATACAACGATGTTTTCATGGTGCAAAAACCGTCTGGAAATTACCGGCAAGTCTGTCTGCATCGATATCATGCAGTCCTGGGTTGCCGGCACAGAAGTGCCGCTTTACCGCCACGCCATACGGCAGGCCATAAAGCTGTTTCTCGCCGGCTGTGCCGGCATACTCAAACCCGTTAAGGCAACGGAATACCGTGCTTATCCGGAGCTGGTTTCATCAGGCACGGGAGGCAGCACATCACCGAACCAGGCATTTCAGCATTTCCTGGAGCTGCTTGAGAAGGACGCCTGGCTTGACGGCGCAACCCTCTCGCGAATGGACAGAATCTGGGTCCAGTCGGGCATCGGTGACATCAAATGGGAGGCAATCCCGTTTGCTGCACGCCAGACCATCACCCGGCTTATGGCTGTCCATTACGCCGACTGGTTTGGCGTCGCCTCAACGGGCGGTCAGTTTGACCCGCAGGAGCGCTGGGAGTGGCTCAGTATAATGCCGGACACCACCTGTCCGTGCGACATGCTGATGGTGATGCCGTCACGTCTGGCCACCGAGATTAACGGGGAAAGTGGCCTTTTCTGTGGTCTTAACACCACGTCAGAACTCTATATCCAGCTTTACGGGACGGAGTTTCCTGCGGGGCATCGGTCGGAGTGTAGCCGTGACGATATCGGTTCGCTGAAGCTGACGTTCTCCTCTCCCTGGTATCCGCCGTCGGCGGAAATCATGGGGCAGATGTCGCAGAAGTTTGACTGTGAAATCCGTCACTACTGGATCTCTCCGGATGCCGGCACGTCGGGTTATCACTGTTTTGACAGCGGTGACCACGTCGACAGCGGCCCTTATCCGGAGGAGGACGTGCAGTATCAGGTGAGTGAAGGGGCAAGGCTGTATCAGTTCAGTGCTGAAGCAGCTGCGCCAGCCGCCACTGCCGTTGCGCACTACGCCGGCGTTCGTGGTTAACTACCGACAGATCCTAATCACAAGTCTGTCAGACAATGGCCACAGCATCTGCTGTGGCCGCTTTTTTTCACCCGAAGGGGGAATATCGTTTCCCTTACGGGGCGTGTTCCCTTTTTTTTCAGGAAAACACGCATGAGCGTCCGCATCGACAACGAGAAAGAATTTATCTCACTCTTTAACTCCATCGCCCGTGGCACCCGGCGTCTCCAGGTGTTTACAGACTTCATCAGCTGCAGCGTGATCGCCATTCAGAATGGCCTGCATTTCTGTGAGAAGCGCGAACAGAAATACATGGCCATCGTGGGCAAATACAAAAAAGAGGACGTTTCATCGATGGCCAGACTGCTGGCATACGTGGTGAACGGACTGGAAGAAAAAACCTGTGACTTTCTCGGGCGCATTTACATGCTGCTTGAACTGGGTGACAAAGACAAAGAACAGTACTTTACCCCGTGGAGCGTGGCGCTGATGATGGCGCAACTGCAACTCGGCAGGCCTGAAGATCTGTTCAGGGACAAGCCGTTTGTCACCTTTGCTGAGCCAGCGTGCGGTGCCGGAGCCATGACGCTCGCATTTGCCTGCGCTCTCCGGCAGGCCGGTTATTCTCCGCACCGGCATATGTGGGTATCAGTTACCGATATCGATCCTCTGGCGGCGGGCATGGCCTATATCCAGCTTTCACTCTGCGGCATACCCGGGGAGGTTGTAATCGGGAATGCCCTGTGTGACGAACGGCGGCGGGTGCTGCTGACGCCGGTGCATTACTGGAACGGATGGTCAGCACGTCTGCGTGCGCACTCTGGCATCAGGGCTGACGCAGCAGCGTGAAGTGACCTGATCCCATTAACGAACACTGAACAGAAGGAAAGACATATTTCTCAACATCTGAGGCCGGGTAACCGGCCTTTTTTTTATCTTTTTTTTCGGGTATTGAAATGCTTGATTACCGGTAAAGGACTAAATATTTCAACGTTGTTAACACATTTGGTCTGGCTGCGGTTACTTTTTTATAATATTCATTGGGTTACACCGGAGATAACTGAGTATGGTTGACTGCCCAGGAATCCCTAGATAATACTGTATGTATAAACAGTAAATTAGGAGGTGCCATGACATGCTCACTTTATACAAATTCCCGCTATCCCCGATCTCGATAGCTGCACCACTTTTCCTCGAAAACTGTCAGGCTGGTTTTCCCAGCCCTGCTCAGGATTATGTTGAACGTGAGTTAGACCTCAACGAATATTGTGTAATGCGCCCTGCAGCGACTTTTTTTGTACGCGCC
Organism: Pantoea deleyi; assembly: GCF_022647325.1. Classification (NCBI taxonomy): domain Bacteria; kingdom Pseudomonadati; phylum Pseudomonadota; class Gammaproteobacteria; order Enterobacterales; family Erwiniaceae; genus Pantoea; species Pantoea deleyi. The sequence goes on along the minus strand of NZ_CP071405.1, from coordinate 3,578,482 downwards.
TCTGGCCAGTCTATGACGGACATTGGCCTTAATAGTGGTGACTTAATGGTGGTAGATAAGGCCGAATCTCCCCGGCACGGCGACATTGTCATTGCTGAGATTGAAGGTGAATTTACCGTAAAACGCCTGCTGCTCCGCCCCAGGCTGACGCTCCAGCCCATGAATCCTTCCTTCTCCCCTATATACCCCGATCCGGAAACGCTCCAGATTTTCGGCGTGGTCACCTCGTTTATTCATAAAACCCGGGGTGAGTGATGTTCGCCATAGTGGACGTCAATAGCTTCTATGCGAGCTGTGAAAAAGTCTTCAGACCTGATTTGCGCAACCAGGCAGTGGTTGTTCTGAGTAATAACGATCTGAGTGATTAGAAACGTTAGTTAGTTTCGTGCTGTTCAATTTAGTCTGTCTAAGGATTTGACAGGTCTGCTATGGGCGTAGGCTGTGTGAAAACGCCATAAGCTTGAGACGTGAACACAAAAGACGCTGACGCCTGCCCTTTTAGGTTAAATCTGCATCATCTTTCAATGCGAATTTTCTAAGAAACCGTCCAAACGCGTGACCTTCTGTCAGCAATAAGAGTTTTCACACAGCCTGAGCGAGGAGCGAAAGTTCATGATAGTTCCAACTACTGATTAATACCTTACAAGCATCTTGATATTTTATTGAGATATGAACAGTTCATTCCCTCAGGGAATGACTGTTTCTCCACTTCTTTAACTATATGGATAAAGGACGCAGTTCTATTCAACTTTAAGAAATGTAGTGGTCTTTTTCTATAGCCTAAAAAGTGAGGAACAACTGGGGATGGGGTGTGAGGAAATAAGTGAGGGTTTGTGATAACTTTTCGGTGGCCACTTCTTGATTTTGTCATAACAATTATGTTGAAATCATGAAGTGAACTAATGGAGACACCCTCATGACCATGCCTTATTGTATCCTGCATACCGAAGCTGATTCAGATGTTGTACTTGATGGACTGGGTTTTTCGGAAAACGATATCCATACCGCTCTGACGTCTGCTTTGTACGAGCGCCGCAAATCTAGCAAGCTTCACCCCGCAGTTGATGCAGGGTTCCGTTTCTGGAGCGAAATGGTTGCCGCGACCCGCCGTGTACTGATTGGAAAGGGTAATGGCTGGTCTCCTGAAGTGGTAAAACGAATGGAAATGGTCGTTAACTCAGCGAAAGGGGTTAACTTGATTATAACCTCGGGTGACAGGCACACCGGACGCCCTGATGGATTACCGAAAACCAAAAATGCCAAAGGTGAAGCAACGCGTTCGATTGTTCATAATAATCCTGGCACAGTCGATATGTTTCAGACGGATGCGTTGTATGCAGGTAAATCTGAAATCACGCCGATAGACAGCACTCGCACTTATATTGTCCTGTATTATTATGATGCGGCTAGCAAAGAGGTTCGCTGCGAAGTGTCCTACCCGGTAGGAATGGTCAATCAGGACGGATTTGCCCGTGTAAGCGCCTGGAGTGAGCGCATTATTTTGAGTCCTCTGCCGTTTGAAGGCACGGATATTTTCCCTGAAGAGGATTTCGATGGTGACATATCAATTTCCGTTGAAAGCAAATGAGTAAACCTGTCGATGATGGCAAACGTCTTTTTAATCCGTCCCGGCTTAAGCTGGCACGGATCAGACGCAAGCTGACCTTGAAAGAACTGGCAGAGAAAATGGGGCTATCCAGCCGTATTGTAATCGAGTACGAAAAAGACTATTGCCTGTATGAACCCACGCCAGAGACGGTCCAGTTATACGCTAGCGCCCTGAAGTATCCAGAGTCCTTTTTCTTCGGGGATGATGTTGAAGCAATCGATCCACTAACGGTTTCATTCCGTTCTTTGCGCTCGACAAAAGCCGCCGACCAGCATGCAGCAATTGGAGCTGGTGCGCTGGGGGTTATGCTGAGCGAATATTTCAGCACCCGCTTCACGCTGCCGCAGCCTGAACTGCCGAATCTCCGTGGAAGTGAACCTGAGGTCGCCGCACAGGCGGTGCGAGAAGCTTGGGGTATTGGTAAGAAGAGTATAACCAACGTTGTTCATCTTCTGGAGAAGCACGGCGTTAAGGTGTTCTGGCTCTCGGAGGAAACGGCGAGTATCGATGCATTTTCTTTCTGGAAAGATGATGTCCCTTACATTTTCCTCAACACGCGCAAGTCAGGTGAACGCAGCCGCTTCGATGCGGCACATGAGTTGGCTCACCTGGTGCTTCACCGTCACGCTGATGTCAAAGGACAGGATGCTGAGCGTGAAGCGGATGCTTTTGCGTCAGCATTTCTGATGCCCCTGGAAAACGTGATGGCCGTTAAAATGTCGTTTCCAACGTTCGACAAAATCGTTCAGCTGAAATCGCTTTGGAAAGTCTCGGCAATGGCTCTGATTGTCAGAATGCGCAATCTGAACATGCTGACGGAATGGCAGTATAACAGTCTGATGCGCGATGCAACCGCAAAGGGGTTCCGAACCGGTGAGCCGGGAGGAATTGAGCGTGAGAGGTCACTCATTATAGAAAAAATGATGGCCGCTCTTGCGGGTAGCGGCGTTCATCTGACTCAGCTGAGTGATGAGCTTAACGTGCCTCTTGATGAACTGAGCAGTCTGCTTTACGGTGTGGCGGCTATCAGCGGCGGCAATAGCGGAACCTCATTATCCAGGGCCTCGCTCCGTCTGGTATGAATAGGTTAACCGCTCATGCTTAGAGCCGCTAGGGGGGAGTCTCTAGCGGCTTTTCATTGATGGCCAACAGATTCCCCACTGTCATGTTTCTGAGTAGCAATCCTCATATTTAACCAATATCCAGGAGGAACTCTTAAAAATGTAGCGGTATTACCCGCAATTACCCCGCCTAGCCCCTATTAGTATGTACAGACTGGTTTTATCAACGTTCGCCTTTGGCACATAACGGAAGGCGACTGATCACCTACCTATTTGAAGATGCTTCTCATCGGATTCGTTCTATAAGTTGCGGATTGGATTAACCCTCCGAAACTTAAGACATAGAAAAAGTTAGTAATCCAATACCGATTAAAATCATATCATTACATATAAGTAACTGTTAGCGACCCTCAGATATAATGATGGTTGCGTCATCGCACGTAGTGCCGAAAGTAAAAAACATGTCCGTATGGGCGAACCCTGGTTTAAAATCAAAAACGAAAATTTCCCAGTTAAAATTCATGCCTTTAGCTCTAATTATGCGTTATACGCATTTATGTGGAATGGAAAATCTACAGAAATTATTGGTGCTTTAAGGTCCGCTATGAGCGAAAAGCAGACATGGTGTGCAGTAGCGAGTTTGCTCAAGGTTCCATGCTTACGTAAAGGATAAGATTGTATCATTCTCAAAATTTATCTTTTCTATGCATGGAGTAATACTAATGGATATCCACATAAGACCAGCTCAATTGTCTGATGTTGAGAGTATTTTTACTGTCAGAACCTCGGTTGCCGAAAATCACCTGAGTCGTGAAGAGATGCAGGAGATGGGTATCACCGAAAGTACGGTGAGCAATATGATCGAAGAGGGCCACTGCGCATGGGTTGCGACAGATGATGACGAAGTCGTGGGTTTTTCTATGATTTTAAGGGAGAAAGGCTCTCTTTTTGGTCTTTTTGTCCTTCCTGCCTATGAAGGCAGAGGTATTGGTCGCAGACTTACAGAGATTGCGGAACAGGAGTTGTTCAAACATCATAAAGTTGCCTGGCTGGAAACCGATAAAAACAGCCGTGCGGCTAAATTTTACATGCAACTTGGCTGGGGCAATAAGACAACATTAGATGGCGCTTATATTCGATTAGAGAAACAACGTAGTAGTTGACCTTATACCGCTCTCTTTAAGTCATTGATCGGGCACAGGGTAGACATGTCAGCATGGTGAAGTCCGCAATGAGCGAACAGCGGAAGTTCGCGATTGTCATAACAACCAGGGTCCAGGACTAACATTGGAATCTGATAATCAACCGGGAGCAGATCAGCAGAGCTGTTCAGAGAACTTCGATTATGGCCGAGATAATTGTAAGGCCTTTTATAAAAAGGCCTTGGCAGATAGAACTCTCCAAATGCTTACAATTTAAGGAGTAATTTCAATTTTTTTACACAATATAAGAAATATTGTTACTTCCATATATTCACCTAGAAGGCATATCCTCAAGAGTATTTTTCAGCCCCCAAGCAACGGCGTGCGCCAATAATGGGGGAACGGCATTGCCAATTAGAGCATTTCGTGCATCTTGCGAACTATACACAGCAACAAAATGATCTGGAATAGATTGAAAGCGCATGGCTTCCCTTGCTGTTATTAGGCGGTTATGTTCATAATGAAAATTCGAGCCAACATTGGGTCTCCGAAAGTACGTATTAACAGTATAAGAAGGTTTTTCAGGGTGAAGTCGGGCATATGTTGTGGTACGCCCTCCACTCTTCTTAAAATTAAGAATTCTACCTGTTGCATACTCATCCGGAACATTTTGGTAATTCCCCCCCGGAGGAATAAAGCTTAATAGCCGCATATCAGTATCCGACATACGAGGATTTTCATGAAGAGAAACCTGCTGCAACCCTGAATTTCGCATTATTTTAGAAAATTCAGAAGGAATCCCATCCTGATAGTTAGCAAGCTCTCCTTTAGGAACAGGATCGCCTAAGTCGCCTATTGCTGCTGCTGCACCATTATCATAATTTGAAATATCAATTCCATAGCATTTTTTTGCAAATTCGCTGGGAGTTGGCATTACAAAATTAGCATCAAGTACCCCCACCAAGAAAATTCTGCGTCGCTTTTGAGGTACAAGATAGTTAGATGCATCAAGTTTCATCACTGAGACTGTGTATCCCAGCGACATAAATTCTTCAACAAGAATGTCAGGAAGCCTTTTCCCATTAATATTAGATGCAGCCATTCCAGGTACATTTTCCATAACAAATGCACGCGGTTTTTTTGCTCGGATTATTTCCACATAACGATAAACTAGTTGCCCACGCTGATCATCAGGTCTTCTTTGACCAACCAAAGAGAATGATTGGCAAGGTGGCCCCCCAATAATTATATCTGTGTCCGGTATTGTATTAATAGATAATTCATTTATATCTCCTAGTAGGGCAACACGATTAAAATTGTGAGGGTAAGAGTCAATAGCTGCCTTCGCAATATCGTTTGCCCATATTATTTCATATCCAGCCCACTCAAAGCCCAGATCAAGCCCACCAATTCCACAAAAAAGTGAAGCAACTGTAAGACGTTTGTTTTTCAAGGGTTACGTGCCTCTAGCCACTCGGATAAAGCTTGCCAAGTTTCCTGAAGCAAAGCATTTTTCTGTAATGCCGGTTTACGGGACACTATTTCCTCCGCAAATAATTTATCAAGTGCCTGCAAATCAGGCTGAGAAAATGGAGAACAATCCGTACGCAGCGGATATTGAAGAGAGTGAGCTGCTTCTATAATCGCAATTCGATTTGGCGAACGGACCCATCGTGGATCAAATATTTTAATATTTCGTACATGCGATTGCTCCAATGAACGAACCCCTTCCCTATTAACTGATACAATTTCACATTGCAACCAACCAAAACTAGACATCAAAAAAGCCGCAATTAACTCAACAGCAATTTCACGAGTCAACCCTGTTGTGATATCTGTTGCTTGGCAATCACCATATGACAAAAAATTACTTGAAAGCCTGACCTGACGCTCGTGTTGCATGAAAGGAAAAGGGTTAATATGCACACGGTGCCCCTTGCGCAGTTTTCTCGGAACAATTAGCTCCCCAGCAAATGGCTCACGTAATGCATTCCAAAGCAAGTTCGAAGGTAGTACCGTTTCATCCAGCCCCACAACCTGTTCAATGTCGTGTATATATTGAGCAACACTAACATTTGCTTTTAACTCCGCCAACGCAGAATCGAGGTCAGCATCCCATACACGTCGCCCATCACCTCGATAGCTAGCTTGGATGGCAGGCTGACGCTGAAAAGGTGCTTCTAAAGTCTCATCAAGTGTTACATCCTTGATAGTTAAGCGATAACCTGATAAATGATCAGAGTTTTGTATAGCATATCCACGATATTGCTGAGGTATTTGTGAGGCTGAATGTCTTAATTGCACTTGTTCCGATTTTGTTAGAGGAGTTCCCTTTGTAGTTTCGTATCTTTTACGATTTGGATTGCTGGAACGGCGGGGTCCATAATTTGTACGATTAAAGGGAAATTCGTATACAGCGATCCCTCCACCTTCTTTTGCCAAACTACCACGTCTGTTACTAGCGAATAACTGCTCAAGATTAGGCCAATCTGAAGATCTATATTCCTGCTGTAAATCAGGGGAAAAATATGCTTTCCAGCTAGATTTAGCTTCTAATTTTTGCTGACTTACATATTGTACATTCCAATCAGATGGGTAAGCACATTGACCACGAAGCGCAGCTCCTACAGCCATAAAATCAGCACGGATTGGATCAAAACTGCGTAAAAATTGAACATCATGCCCAGCAGGAGCTGTCCCTTTCCTAACAACTAAAATTGAAGTAGCAATTGTCCAAGCAGTAAAATAGTTTTTGTGCGGATATTCGACTAATGCCAAGATAGTACATTCACGTAAAATCAAAGCACGGAGCGGTATTGAAATACTATTGTGATACCAACGATTGTCTAAAATTATACCGAAAATAGTGCCTTCATCACTCGCTTTAATAACAAACTCGACATATAAATTATATATATTTGCTTGACCAGCAGCCGTTTCTGTAATGCTTCCCAAAGCATCAATACAACTATAGAAATGTTTTCTGAGATCCTGAGGAATTGGGGCTTCATCCTGTGCCTCATATCTCTTGAATGGAGGATTCATGAGTACAACATCAACCCCATTAAATTCCTTGGCAGATGAAAACATATCACCGGCAGAAATATTACAAGGGTCTTGACATGAAAGAACATGAGGTTCTTTCAATACTAATCTAATCGCTGCAATTTTCGTTGCAAGTGCATCAGCATCAATTCCATGAATCCGGGAAAGAGTTTCAGCATGACTTAAACCAAATGCTCTCAATAAATCATAAGCAGCAGAAAGAAGGCTGCCATCACCACAACCGGGGTCAAATACTGTCTTATTAGCATCACTAATCACAAGTGCAGCAAGAAGTGCGGATAAATCAGGATCCGTTTGAGCCTTACCTCGTGCATCCTGAACTGTTAAAGTATAAGACTCAGATATAAGGATATCTGGAAATTCAAGAATATCAGCCCGAGTAGCTGCCAATCTACTTATGCGCTCTGTTCTTATTTCATTAATAAATAGTTCAATAGTAGACTTATAATCATTTTTTCGCTCTAATTTTCGATATAGGGAGGCAGCTTCAGATTCAAATACACCAGCAAAGTCTATACGGTGTAATTCATCAATTGCATTTCCAACTTGGCTTACGCTGCCCCTTAGAGACGGGACCTGATTTGCTAAGGGGTGACGAAATTTCTCAAGTACTCCCTTGAAATATTCAATTGCTAAACATCTCAATAGAAGCTCTCTACGAGGGGCCTCAGATGGTTCTCCAGAGAAATAATTGGCCACAACATGGGGAACCTTTCCCCCACTCAGGTTAATTTCCAAATCATATGGCAGTTCTTCAGAATAGCTGATCATTGAACGAACAATTCTTGGCCACACTAATTCGAACACAGGTACATGTGTATTTATCACATGGGAAATGAGCTGACTAAGATGATTAGCAAACTGTTTTTGATGCGCAGCACAGCTCCCAGGAACAAAGCTTCCAGAATCAAATGTCATACCAAGGATTCGACAATCTTTTGGGGGATTGCTTCCGTTTAGTGCAAACAACAAGGTCACTTCCATATTTGTAACACAGAAGTATCCTGGCTTTCCTAGAGAATAAAGTAATCGGTTTGCTTCTGCATACCCTTTTGCTTGAATTTGATTTCGTTCCGAAAAAACTGCTGCTTTAGTCCGCTTAATTTCGACTACCAAAACCCATCTGTTTGTAGCACTTTCCACTAAAACAAAGTCTGGGATAACTTGGACTCCATCAGAACTTGGATGATGCTCCCAATGATATTGAGCAGAGATCCCCATACTTAATAGCACATCATCAGCAACATATTGAAATGCTGGGTGAAACTGTCGAACCTCATCATTGTTATAATTAAGCCAAGGCATAATAATTCCTTATTTTTTTGGTCGCCGAGCATTCAACTCAACTTCTAAAAGTATCTCGTTTATTGAATGAGGCTTTAGCCGATCATCAGCAAGAACATTTGCTACCAATTCGTCGATTCTAGAAAGGAGTTCGGTAACATCTTCTCGACCATCGATCAATAACTGCCCCAAAAAAGTGAGTTTTTCAATGTCCTTTTGTGGCCAAATAGTCAAGTCAATAATAGATGCAGCTCTGTATTCAAACAATTGGAGCTTAGCCAGTCCAGCTCCTTGATTTCTTGCCTGTTCAAGAATACCAATTGAACTTACCGTTGAATTAAGTGCTGCCAACCACGCCTGAGTCGGGATGTTAGAAAGAGGGGTAAGCCCATAGAAATTATCCGAATAGATTCGATTCGGATTAAAAATATGTCGCGGACGCTTCCGTAGATAATAATTAAATAATAATGGAGCCCACTGAGCATTATGGTGTACTGCCCAAGTATCTGGCCGCTCTTTTCGCCAAGTCAGAATTGAAATATTATCTTTTGGGGAGACTAACGCCTGTTTGAGCCTGCGTTCAAGAGTTTCCATTGTTCTATTATTTACTTCTGTCGAGGTTACTAAAAGTACAGCTTCAGGATGGTTGTCTGGAACAACAAAACCAGGAATTAGAGCAACCTTCTTGACAAATGGACTAGAACACTCACTTTCGGCATTAACTAAATTTGTCATAAAGAAGTTCGACTGCTTTAAACGAAGCCCCCGCCGTGTAACAAAAAGGTTTTCGAGTACGCTTAATCCATTTACACCATGAAGTAAGGAATTTTTATTATCTTCAAATAAGTTTCCACTGGAAAAGCCTTTTTTGACATAGATAATCGTTGCGTCGATCAACCTTCCATCAAATGGTAAATCTGGAATAGTTTCCACTTTCACCCAAGAACAGTTTTCATTTAAATAACTTTTCAACCATTGTCCGAATCTAGTTGTTTGCCATGAATCATAAACAATGCATGCCATTTTCCCGCCTAGTTTAAGATCGGCAATGACCTTGACAATAAAGTAAACATAGAGATTCGCTGTCCCAGGGACACTTACACCATACCGTTCCTTAAAAAGGGATTTGTAGTGATGCTTTTTTGTAATCCACTCTTGCCGAACATAAGGAGGATTAAGAATGGCGAAATCATATTGCTCCTCAACGCTATACTCCAAATAATCGGCATTGTTAATGCGTAAAGGTATACGACTGAAAGTTGACCAATTTCTAGTCAATTGCACCATCTCTGCATCAAGATCAATAGCATCAATCTCAACTTTGCAGTCTCTCGAAACTAAACGTTCGATAGCTTGAGGGAATGTTGCTGGTCCAACACAAGGATCTAGTAGCCGCTGGTGAACCTCATTCTCAGAGATACCTAAGCCCTTAACCATTTGATTTGCCAATTCTACATTGGTAAATACTTGTCCAAGTGCTTCCGCTTTAGTACGGGGTTTCCTTGCATTGCTTTTTGGATCACCAGAGCGCACAGATCTTAGCACCAGTGTATTCATAGTCTGTAATGCACCGATTTCAAATTGAGATTGCGCGGAGTATAAACCAAATTCATCACTGATTAACCCCCCAATCGCACTTCCTATGGGTAAGTAATATAAATGGCATTACATCCTAATGTATTGTTTTTTAAGTATATTCAATATGTTGAGCTTCATAAATGGTCACTGTTTCGGTAGTCATATTTTAAGCTCGCATGCAGGTGCCAATGTCCGCTTCTGGCACAAAGCGGCCCTTTTCACCCTTCGGGTTTAAGGGGCAGTCTTTCAAGAGCCTGCTCTATTTTCTCTGCGTCCTGTTCCACGATTGCTCTCTCATCAGGTGTGAGCGGAACTTCTTCAAGGTAACGTCTGACGGAGGCTTTGCTTTCCAGTATAAGCCCGCGCGCGCTGTCCTTCAGCAGGTTAAAATCGTAACAGTTTTAGCCAGCGCTCGGCCAGTAACAGGAAATGTTCATCCGGTGGAATCAGCATTGCGTTCACCTCTGGCAGCATTATCACTGATTAAAGTCTACTCACTCAATGTTGCATTCCACTTAACTTACTCGATATCGAACAGGGTAATGAGCGTTTTAGAAGCTCTGTCACCTCGCGTAGAACAGTATTCGATTGATGAGATGTTTCTAGACGTCCGTGGAATCGATTTTTGCACGGACTTCGAGACATTTGGACGCGAAGTCCGTTGCAGTATTCGTGAGCACACCGGCCTTACGGTCGGCGTTGGGGTTGGTAAAACCAAAACGCTAGCAAAATCAGCCCAGTTGAGTAGCAAAGAGTGGCCTCAGTTTGGCGGCGTTCTGGCCATCACATCGCACGTCCGTGCAGAGAAGATGCTTGCCCGCCAGCCCGTTGAGGAGGTCTGGGGAGTAGGCAGACGCATTGCCAAAAAACTTAGCGGAATGGGTATTACGACCGCACTGGAACTCTCCCGCGCCAATCCTGCAATGATCCGTAAACACTTCAGCGTGGTACTGGAGAGGACGGTGCGCGAGCTGAACGGCGAGAGCTGTATCAGTCTGGAAGAGGCGCCGCCGGCAAAGCAGCAGATCGTGTGCTCCCGTTCGTTTGGCGAAAGGGTCACGGAGTATGAACACATAAGACAGGCGATCTGTCAGCATGCCGAGAGGGCGGCCGCTAAATTGAGGGGGGAGAAACAATACTGCAGACAGGTTTGTGCATTCATTAAAACCTCGCCTTTTTCGCCCGGAGAAGCTTACTACGGAAATCTGGCTTCAGAGACACTGATGTCACCCAGCCAGGATTCCAGGGACATTATCGAAGCTGCGATGAGAGCGCTTGACCGGGTATGGATAAGCGGCCATCGCTATGCGAAAGCAGGTGTTATGCTGAACGATTTCACGCCTTCAGGAGTTACTCAGCTCAATCTCTTTGATGAAGTTCAACCCAGAGCCAACAGCAAGCCTCTGATGCAGGTGATTGACCATATTAATCAGACTGGCATAGGGAATATCTGGTTTGCCGGAAGGGGCATAGCGCCTGCATGGCAAATGAAGCGCGAGATGCTTTCACCAGCCTATACAACACGGTGGAGTGACATTCCTTGGCGACACTTTGAACATGAAGATAACAGGGTATTTTTATTAAAATGCCCTGTTAAAAAAGCATTAAGGATAACTATCATTATCACTATAAGAAGAATGATACTCTTCAAACAGCGGTTCGTATTTTTTTAATTGATCGGCATTCTCTTGTAACATCCAAGAAATTGCTGACTTAAAATATATTATGAAAATTACATGTTTTCTATTCTTTTGAATTGCTAGAGTCCATAAAAGATCATGACATTTATTCAATAATTCATTAAAACCCTGTTTGAACATGTAATTATAGATGTTCAGAAGTTCATTTACCTCTGCATCTGTGATTTTATCAACATCATGGTTGTCAGCCATTATTTCAAGTTTATAAATCATGGCTTTGCAATAATTAAAATTGTTACTATCTGTAGATAAGACCCTATTTAGCCGACCTAGTCTATCAGCATCTTTTTTAAGAGTGTTTATAGAAAATAAGATATTATTAGCTAGTGTATGATACTCTAACCTGCGACTTTTCTTTTCTAGTGACTCTAATTTAGTGATGCGCTGGCCATATGGTAGTTCATCAGAAATAACATATTCCGAAGTAATATGAGCATGGCTATTAGCGCGAAAATTCCTTTTGCTTTTCTTAGCTAAAGAAATCGCTGCAGTTTTATCTGTTTCTTGTAAAAGATATAATTCAGAGACGTAAACTTTCTCCAAGAAACTTTTCTCATTAACAGGGCATAAGTTGCGGGCCTTTGCAAGATTTTTAATTGCATCATCGTACAGAGAGAGCATTCGCTGAGAATCACCTAGATGATAATAAAATTTATAATCATGAGGGTTAGCTACATCAGCAGTTACCTGCAATAGACTGGCGGCAGCAGAGGTTGTTTCTTTAAATCTGCATGAATTATCTAGTGAGTAAACATATGCGACAGAAAGATAAACTAATTTATTTAACTTATTTACAAAGTGCTCTTTCTCACTGTCAGTGGTTAGATCGCAGGATATTTTAGACTTACATTGAATGATAGAGTTTTTTAATAGGGTACTTGCGTTATCTTCTTCAGTGTTATATCCATTATCGATGATTTTTCGGTTTGTCGCACCAAGGTGAATCCCTTTTTTAGTTTCACTGATAACAACTTTTAAATATGCACTTGAAATTATAAATATTTCATCCTGAGGGATTAGTGAAATGACATAGTCTTTAATTATGGGGTTTAATTTAATTAATGTTGTATTGCCGTCAATCTCAACTACCGAAGCAAAGCCTAAGTGAATTATCTCTTGGGTGTTTTTTATAGATAGTTTTACACCCATTTTATCTTTACGTAAATTACTTAAAGACTCACCATTTTTAAGAACCGCTAAGATTTTTAGCATTGTGAATGTTAAATTCTTGTCCGGATTCTTGGAAATAAAATCTATTTGCCTAATTATCTCAGCAGGCACATCATCTGAAATGTAGATATCAGAAAATAAATCATCTTCTTCTAATATTTCTGACGGAGAACTATAGCCCAGGCTCTTAATTATCTGGTCTAATTTTATCGCCACACCTTCACTTAGCTCATATAATTCCTTAATCCTGTTATTATCAAGCTTACTTTCATTGAATTTATTTCTAAGAATTAAGGTTGTTTCATCCAGAGAGAGATTGTTTAATTTTACCGTAATTCCTTGGAATGCAGGGAACGTAATTGATGATGAAAAAATACAATAAACAAATCTATTGAGGTTTTTCAAAGTCTCTGAAAAGTGAATTAAGTAATTTAAAGCCTCTTGCTCAATGTCTCCCCTAATATTGTCTATAGTGATCAAAAAAGACTCTTCTTTTAGTCTCCCTATTTCAAAAGCGAGTAACTGCGGATTAACGCCAGTATAAGCTACGAAGCAATCATCAACTTGATTTTTAACTATAACATCATTGAATTTAATTCTAAAATGCCTAATTTCTTTCTTATATCTAGCCGTTAATGAATAAATAAAACTATAAAGCCCAGCTCCGATACCAGCTTCAATGAATACATGCTTATTTTTGAAAAGTTTAATAAAAGCATCATTTTGCTCTTTTTTTCTAATTCCTAAGTAATCAGGGTATTTTGGCATGTAAAAATAGTTTAATTCGCTAGTCGTATTTAAAGTGACTGGCGAACATACTACTTTTTTATTCTGACAGCTTCCTTTTTTAGAGAGTTGAAGATAGTGTTGCAGTCAACGTTTTTGTAAAAATGTATGCGTTCTCTACTTATAGCATCCTTAAAAATACCTTCGAATCTTCCATAGTTTTTATTTATATCATCTTCTTTATCAGAATAAAAACACCAGATAAGTGAGTATTTTAATGAATGGTTGTTCATTATTGCAATAAGGGTTCTAGTAAAGCTATCCTCCCACCCCCCATATGCCATCATACAAACAGTATGACCATCTAAAATATTTCTTATAGATTCCTCTATCTTAACACGCCTTTGATTTAATTGATTGCGAGTATGCATTGTATCGCCTTTGGTCCATACGCCATGGATATGAACTATTGTCAATTCATCATTGGCGTTCTCATTTATGGTTGAGTCCGAAACAATACTAATGCTGTTATAAGGAATTTTTTCTAGAGACAACGCATCTTCAATTAATGTATCAAAATTAGTTGTAATGATATATTTTACTTTTAATTTTCCTTCCTTGATTGCTGTCACAAAATCTTTCACAGAATTAGGGATCTTTTGTTTTCCAGTAGAAGGATCTATATTAAGGCTAACAATTTCATTAATAATGTTTTGAATTCCATCAGCACCATAATTCTTGGACACAAACTCAAATGCTAACTGATATGGAATTGCCTCGGAGTCGCTATCCATATAATTATCAAAAGGTTCCTGATAACCCTCTTCATACATTTTATTTTTTATAAATGAAACGACACCATCAGGTTCTAATATACCTACTTCACCACGTCGGCCAGTTAAAGCAGAGCCGAAAACGAATGAAACTTCAGAGGTGTTAGACAGACGCCTGATTAAATCTTCTTTTTGTGCACATTCTAATGCCATTCCAAAATCCTTATTTTAAATAAAATAAATTCATAGAAACTTACATCTGAAATAAAGTTACCAGATAAAATGCAGAGAAAGGGGGAAAGATTGCATAAGCATAATTATTTTCATTAGATTATATACTCATTTCTGGGCAATCATCAACAAAATTAAAGTATGCACTCAATTAAATGTGAAGTATGACATAGGGTGAATGGTTTTTAACAAAGAGAGGGCTTAACGACATCCGTGTTGCGCATATGAAATTCACTAACCACTTTGCTGCGGCACGTAGAAGGATGAGACAGAAAGCACCTTCATAGCCCTTAAATGTCGCTAAGCTTGAATTGTAATTTCTGTCTTTTCCAAAAAAAAAAGCCTAGGGAAGATATTTTAGAATCTCGATTTTTTTGGGGTTAACACATATTAATCATAAACTTAATCAGCTTCACCACGAACTGCCGCATGAATCTGACTGAAAAGACGCTTCGTCCAGGTATCAGTGACGTGCTTCGGATCGGATGAGATATACGTTGATACAACAAAGCTTCCCGCTTTGTTGCCGGTTGAACCCGTGCCTTTGAACGTCCGGCGAACTTCAATCGTCAACCTGTCATTTCCCGCCCAGTTTCTGGACATACGATAATAGCTGCCAGGCTCTGCCGACCAGCTGGTGCCTTCAGAAATGGCCGAGGCTGACCAGCCCGCATTCCCCTGTCCGCTGTTGCGCGCGGCAGCCACATCCCCGTCTGAGACGAAGCCGAACTTTTCCTTCAGGCGCATGGCCACCGTATCGGCTGGTATGAGAACCGGCCCATAGGCATCGCTGATCTGATTGCGTTTTTCAGGCGTGGTCTGGCCTTTTATATCTGTAGGCATTTGATGACCGTCATTCAGCGAACCGAACTGGCCTAAGCCGTTCATGAAGCTGCTGCAGCCGCTGAGCGTGGTCGCCAGCACAATGGAGGAGAGAGTAAGGTTTTTTTTTGACATGATATTCTCCGGTTCAGGGGCGGGCTGCACCCGGCAGCCCGTGTGCGTCAGAAAGTGAAAGAAAGCTGCGCGGCAGCACCGTAGCTACGGTCTGTACCGGCCATGCCGGTCAGGTCGAGATGCACCACATTGAAAGGTGAAATCCCCACGCCGGCGGTAAACATGCTCCGATCGCTGTTACGCATGTCTGCACGGTAACCGGCACGCAGTTGCGCCCAGTCCCAGGCATTCAGCTCGGCGCCCACGCCAACATACTGTGCTTTTTCATCCGAGGCAAAACCGCTGGCCGGAGTCAGGTCAACGTCTGTGGCCATCGTGACAAAACCGTTGCTCCACGCCGTGCCGGCAGTCGCCTGCGGGCGGATCTGGAAAGTGTCAGTGATGCCGTTGATTTCGCGGGTATTAACGTTACGTGATACAAGGTTCTGTCCGGTCAGTCCGACGGTCCACTCTGGCGTCAGCTGAGCCGCAAAGCCTATGTCGACGTTTGCGCCGCTTTCTGTACGCTTCCAGTCACCGCTGCGGAAATCTGACGCGCTGTAGTTACCGACGGAAACGTTGTAGTTCCAGGTATCCACGCGCTGGACCTTTGGCGTGATGCCTACAGAAACCGGCGTGTCGCCCAGGGTAAACTGATGCGCTGCAGCGATACCGTATTCCGTGACCAGTGCGGCAACGCCCTGAGCCCGCGAGGTCATCTGGTCAATATCCGCCTGGGTCGGCGAGAAAATGCCGCTCTGTGCCGCATCGAGATACGCCAGGTCACGCTGTGTGATATCGGTGCGGACCTTCGCCTGTCCCCAGCCCTTTGCCACAAAGGCGAAAGGGAGGGTGTCATTCGGAATGGCAATCACCGCAGAAAGCCCGGCGCTGGCGTGCCCGCTGTCGCCGTCAACGTCCTGCAGAGATTGTTTCAGCGCAGCCGCCTGTCGTGAACTGTTTCCGGTGCCCGCTGAATCGCGGAAGTCGTCAAAGGTGGCTTTTACCCTGTTCAGTCCGTCACGCAGGTTATCCGGATCGCTGATTTGTGCCCCCACGCCCGGCAGGATGAGTCCAACGTGGTCACTTCCATCGTGGCGGGTCATCAGAGCGGGATTGGCCAGCGCAGCGGCCAGATAATTTGAAGAAGCCACGCCCGTTCCCCCCATGGCATCGTTACGCGCCTCGGTCCAGGTGGTTGCGGCATTGACTGACGGCACGGCTGAAGCCAGTAATGCCAGAATAATGCTGCGTGTTAACAGTTTTGCTTTCATCAGTTATTTCCTTTTCTTGTTTTTGACAAAGGGGTTTCCCTGGTGCTGATGCACCAAATAAATAAACAGGCCTGATTTTTGTTATTTAAATACGGTTAACCAAAGCTCATGACTTCTTTCAGATAGTCCTCCCACTCAGGCGTAATATGAAACGCCGGGTTTCTTTTCGGTTGCAGTTCCTCCTCGCTCCACTTGAATTTTGAGCTGATTTTTTGCTGGCGATTAATGATTTCTTCAATGGCAGATGAGATCGGGAGAAGTAATTCAGAACCCTCTCTCAGAATGTCAAATATCCCGCGCGGTAATTTGCGGAATGAAATTTCAGCAATCCTGCTTTTCAGCCGCAGCAATTCGCAGAACGAGATAAAAGCATTTGTGTCTGATTCACTGATAACGGAGTGCGGTATCACGCCGGTGAAGTAATTATTTTCAAAAGACAGGCCATTAATGTATTTAATCCGGGTCGCTGCGATTAGTATCTCGTCGTCGGAATTAAGCCCTAGCTGACCGGTATCATGCTCTCGCCTGAAAAAACATAAGGACTGAACCGCTGCACCTTTGTGCGGCAGAAGGCATTCAGCAGCCTGCCAGACGTCCCGGAGTGCAATAATCTCCACCGGAGCAATGTTTTCACCGGCGAGCCAGCCGGACTGAACACAGAACCATGATGCAAGCTGCTCAAGTACAGGCAGGATCAGGTGATCGAGCGTGCGCTCACGGTTCTCCAGCACGCTCATGCCGATATTCAGCTCAGAGAGCAGTGTAGCCACCTGCGCCACATCAAGGCCGTGGCGGTCCATCAGGTGCCAGAAGCGCTCATAAACGCGGTTTACCGTGGCTTTGCGGGGCGCCGTCGTTTCAGTCATGACGCCCTCGATGATGACATTGACCAGTTCAGAGACCGAGATACCGAGGTTACGTGACACCTGGTGCAGAAATTCCCGTGATGCCGGACGGAAACGTATGGCCACGGGCGGACTGCCGGTCTTTTTTCCCTCTGCGAACTGCGTCAGCAGCTGCCTCTGCCCGTCGGTCTGCTCCAGGGCGACGCGGGAGAGTATTTCTGTCAGGTTCATACGTTTCATAAAAGCCCTGGTGCTGGATGAATGAGAAAATAGTTTGTTAATCTTTTTGTAGCCGGTGTGAATACAGTACCTGGCAGAACCGGGGGCTGTATAACGCGATATTTCGATCGTTCAGATCGAATACAGGCATGTATTCAGTGTGAATAATTCCTTTCCGGCCTGACAGCCGAAATTATTTTTCCGGTTCAGAAGATTTCCGCAGCAGCATTACTGGCCATTCGCTGCGTAACGGGCAGCGCCAGCGCCACTGCCTGAACAGAATTTCCAGCTGCATCAGGGCGCGGGCAGCGTCCCGGAAAGGGACACTCGTCAGCCGGCTGCGGTAAGACCAGCCCTGCGCCGTCAGGTACGCCCTGAGTCTGGCTGCCCGCACCGGCGTCAGCAGGTGCGAGGCAATGACAATGGTCTTTCCCTCCTGCAGTGCGGATTCTACCGCCTCATACACGCCTGACCAGAACCAGCTCACGCGCTCAGGCGTCAGTCCCACGGTGGGCTGCCAGGGAGACAGGTGCACGGTGATGCGTTTTCTGCGGCTCAGCATACAGGGTTTCCTGAGCAACTGACGGGTGAACCAGTCGAGCGGCCTGAGCATAAACGGCGAGGCGGCCGTCAGCATCCAGAGCGTCAAAGCGCTGCACGGACCGGCCGGGGTCAGCAGGCTGAAAGCGAGCGTGAGCGCCAGCCAGAGAAAGAGGGTCAGGATAACCAGACGTTGCTGCATGGGTGTGTTCAGTTTGATTAACGGATGGTGCGCACAGCGAAGCACGGGACGTTAACGGCGTCCGTCGTAAACCCTGAATCCGGTATGAAAAATTAAAGCAAGCGGGATGTCTGCCTGAGGCAGAAAAGGGTTTAGGGTTGCAAACCACGCCCGGTCTCATAGCGTTACGTCATTTCTGAAGCAGAATGAAAGGCAGTGACGATGGTGCGGGTAATGAAATGGCTGGCAGGCAGGACGACGCAAAAGCCGGCGGCGCAGCGGCTGAACACGGACGTGAAAGAGGTGGCGTTTCGCCCGGTCCTCACCGGCAGCGAACTGATGCAGACGGCTGAGCGGCGTAAGCTTGCGAAAATGCTGGCGGAAAACAGCCCCCTGTCGCAGTCCGTGACGGAGGCCTGGTGGCTTCAGCCGGCACAGGCACTGCTTGCGTGCGTACAGGACTGTCCTGCCGCGTGGCGCGGGCCTTACTCCGGGCCGGGGGGATTTGGCGACCTGAGCCTAAGCGTGGCGGTCAGGGCCGTCCGGCTGGTCCGGGGCATGATGCTGCCGCCCGGCGCGGCTTCAGAAGAGCAGTCTGAGCAGGCGCCGGGCTGGGTCTGCGCGGTGTTCTGGGCGGGGCTGTTTCATCATCTGGCCTGGCTGACGCAGGCCGAAGGTGCCACGGAAAAAGGGCGGGTGTGGTATCCGGGCCTGCAGGAGCCGGACAGCGCGTGGCGAATCCGGCCCGCAAAAGAGGTGCAGGTATCACAGCTGACGGGCCAGTACATGGCCGCACGGCTGTTACCGGCGTCCGGAATGCTGTGGCTGCAGCGCTGGCCGGAGATTTCACACTCCCTGCTGCAGTTTATGGCGGGTGAGCGCAGCGGTGTGCTGTACGGCATCATTACTGAGGCAAGGCAGGGAGCCGGACTGGATTACGGGAATTTATCAGATGCATCCGGAGCGGAATTTGTAAGCATCGTACCGGAAGTACAGGTGACTGAAACTTCACCAAATTTAGCACACATCGCACCCGTCCTTTTGTCGAGTCATATCATTTCAGCAAATGTTTCAGAACCGATTGGAAGCAAAGCGGCAAAGTATACTGCACCTCAGTCAGGCGATGGGTCAGGAGGGGCAGAGAATGCCCCCCCGGTCATCACGGCACTAGTGTCGGCCCTGGACAGCATTGATACAGGTTCTGCCCCGGATGAGTCAGCCCCTGATGGCGCGGACAGTGATACGCAGGCAGACCTGCTGGTCGCACTGGACCGCATTACGGCCGGACAGTCGCCGGTCTGTACCGCTGAAGATAACATGCAGCCTCAGCCAGAGCCTGAGCAAACAGCGAGTGCCATGCTGCAGAGCGCGACTACGGAAGCAGTTTCGGCCGCAACAGACGGCGAGCGGTTTATGGAGTGGCTGAGGGAAAGCGTTGAAGGTGGCACGCTGACGGTAAACGAGCGTGACAGTCCGCTGCACGTCCTGGCCGGTTTTGTCTTTCTGGTGTCGCCGGACGTTTTCTTTAAATTCATTGCTTCAAAGCCAGAGAATAACGCCGACAAAAACAGGTTGCAGAAAAGTTTTGAGGCGCTGGGACTTCATCATTCACGAAATGGGAAAGGGTTATACCATTACCATAAATACGACTCGCCGGATAAAAGCGGTCGTTTTACCAGCCTGTCGGGATATATGGTACGGCCCGAAATTATATTTAAAAGAGGAAGCTGTCCTGCGGACAGTATATGGCTTTCGCCACGGCGGGAGTAATTACAGGGTTAATAACACTGAGGCTGTCATGTCTGAAAAAGTGACTTTCAATATAATTCTAGAGGATTACTTTTTTAATAAAGTTCTCCGGGAAGCAACAGAATGGAGCTATAAAAAAGTCGTCAAAACGTTTACTGAATATGCCGGGGAATCATTATTACCGGGCAGCGTTACCCGCACGGATGTCCTTAAATGGCGGCGTCACGTGCTTAACGAACAGAAGCTGAGCAAAAGGACCTGGAATAATAAAGTTGCGCATATGCGGGCTATATTCAATCACGCGATGGCCAGCAAACTTATTTCTTTATCGGATAATCCCTTCAACGGGGTGGTCGTGAAACCTGAACTTAAGCGAAAAAAGACACTCACCCGCGAGCAGATGCGAAAGATCGATATTACCATGCAACGTAAGGTTGAACTCGAGCAGCTGGGGATACTTGATGTCAGGCCAAACGCGTTGGAACCGGCCTGGTTCTGGAAGACGGTCATAGACACGCTGAAGTATACCGGTATGCGGCAGAATCAGTTACTGCACATCCGGCTGTGTGACGTTGACCTGAACATGGGCGTCATTGAACTGCGGCCTGAAGGATCTAAAAGCCACCGTGAGCATCGTGTGCCCGTGACCGACAAACTCAGACCCGGTCTGGAGGAGCTTTGCAGGCAGGCGGTCTGGAAAGGGGCAAAATCAAAAGACCAGCTGTTTAACATTAACCTGTTTAACCGGATAAAGAAAAAAACGGTCAGAGGCAGTAACATGGATCATCTGCCGCTGCGGGCTTTTTTCAGGCGGCTGTCAAAAGAGTGCCAATGTGACATCAGCCCGCACCGGTTCAGGCATACAATTGCCACAGATCTAATGAAAACCCCGGAACGAAGCTTGAATGACGTCAAAATGCTGCTGGGACATTCCAGTGTGGCGGTGACACTGGAATACGTTGAAGCTAACATGGATCTTCTGCGGCATAACCTTGAAGAAGCCTTCAGAGTTTAAGACTAATCTTAACCCAAATTTCTAATTAGCTGATAATAAAAAGGGAAAAAAGGCGGGGTTTTACTTTACAGATCGTTGACATAACTGCGATGAAAAGGTAAATACCTGTAACTGAAATACTCGGGATGCGAGAAATCCGGATGATGCGCTAACATCATCCGGATTCTTAATCCCTAAACCCCAGGTGCAGAACGAACGTGACTCATCCTGCACGATGACGAAAAGGGATCTCTGTCTTGCCCGTTAAGGATCTCACCCCTTAACGAACAGGCTCTGAAGAGTGGTGCCCGAACCCGGAATCGAACCAGGGACACGGGGATTTTCAATCCCCTGCTCTACCGACTGAGCTATTCGGGCAACGGGGCGCATTAAACCGTAAAGGCCGCGGGTCGTCAACGGCTTTCACTAAAAAACCCCTGGAAACGTGACTGATTGCCTGATTTTCAGTCAGAGTCGGTAAAACCTCAGGCCAGCGCACCATGCTTGCGGCAGAGCGCGATGCTGTAAACGTCCTCCGCCAGCCGCTGGGCGGTGGCGACATCCTGCACGTTTCGTTTCACCAACAGCTTGCTGAGACAGCCCTCCAGGATCAGCTCCATCTGATCGGCCACCATGGCGGGGTTATCCAGCGCCTGATCCAGCAGAATGTCATGCGTGAATTGCCAGGAGCCACGTTTCTGCTGTTCCGCCAGTTGATGGATGGGCTGGTCGGGCTGCGGATAGAAGCTGCAGGCGGCGATAAACAGGCAGCCGGGGAAACGGCCTTTACTGACCTGCTCAGCCAGGACCTCGTAACGCGCCATCAGCTTCTGATCCGGCGTCAGCGACTCATCCAGCAGGATCTGACGTCGCCAGGTCTCAATCTGCTGCCCGTGATAGCGCAGCGCATCGTAAAGCAGGGCATCACGGTCGGGCCAGAAGAGCTGGAGCTGTTCTGACGATAATCCGGAACCCGCCAGGGTTTCCAGTGAGAGGGTGGCGGCGAGGCCGTTCTGTTCAAGCACATTCAGGGCATGCTCGAGTATCTGTTCACGCTGCAAGTGTCTCTCCTCTGGTCTGCAGGCCCGGCTCTATCACCGGGCAATAATCTGACTCCAGTGTTGTTTATGGGGTAAGTTTCTGCAAATGCGCCCGGAAGTCGGCGGCATTGAGAAACCCGGTGAGACGTGATCCGGGGATTTCCCGGCCCTGCGCATCAAAGAACAAAATGGTCGGTAATCCCAGTACCTGAAGATGCTGCAACAGCGCGTTGTCGCGGGCGCTGTTGGCCGTGACATTGGCCTGGAGTAACTGAACCTGACGCAGGCTATCGCGCACGGCGCTATCGCTAAAGGTATATTTCTCAAACTCTTTGCAGGCCACGCACCAGTCCGCATAGAGATCGACCATGGTGAGACGGCCCCCGGCCTTCTGCAGCGCGCTGTCGAGCTGCTGCGGCGTCTGAACCGGCTGAAACGGCAGCGCGGCCACGGCCTGCTGCGCAGCAGAAGTGCCAAAGGCCCAGTCCTGCAGCGGGCGGGCGCTGATGAGCGCGGCGGCCAGCATGACGATCTGGACCACCCGCCAGCCACTGCTGCGGGCATGCAGGCTGACGCTGAAGGCCCAGCCGAAGAAGGCCACGCCCAGCAGGCTCCAGAGACGCAATCCCCAGACATCGCCGATAACCCGCTCCAGCAAGAACACCGGCAGGGCCAGGATGACAAACCCGAAACCCTCTTTAACGGTCTGCATCCACGGGCCGCTTTTCGGCAGCAGGCGGTTACCAAAGAGGGTCACGGCGATCAGGGGGAATCCCATCCCGAGCGCATAAAGCCACAGCGTCCCGGCACCGGCCCACAGATTGCCGCTCTGCGCGATATAAAGCAGGATGGCGCTGAGCGGGGCGGTAGTGCAGGGCGAGCAGATCAATCCGGCCAGCGCCCCCATCAGGAAAACGCCGGGTAGCGATCCTCCCTGCTGGCGATTACTCCACAGGGTCAGGCGGGTTTGCAGGCTGGCGGGCAGTTGCAGCGTAAACAGGCCAAACATCGACAGGGCCAGCACGATAAACAGCACGGAGAGCGTCACCAGCACATAGGGGTGCTGCAGCGCGGCCTGGAAACGCAGACCGGCGGCCGCCACGATCAGCCCCAGCAGCGTGTAGGTCAGCGCCATCCCCTGCACATAGACCATCGCCAGCGCAAACAGCCGGCCCAGCGAAAAGTGGCGCTGTCCGCCCAGGATAATGCCGGAGATCAGCGGATACATCGGCAGCACGCAGGGTGTAAACGCCACACCGATGCCGATCAGCAGTGCCCAGAGCGGAGAAAAGGGCAGCGGGCTGGCGGGGGCGGGCTGTGCATCAGGTGTAGCGGTGGGCGTCGCCGCCTGTGCGGGCGCGCTGCTGGCGGCCACCGCGTTCAGCGGAACGGTGCGGGTTTCCGGCGGATAGCAGAACCCGGCGGCAGCACAGCCCTGATAGGTCACACTGAGCGAGGCGCCGCGGGCGGCCTGCTGCAGCGTGACCGGCAGCGTCAGATCCTCAGGATAGATCTCACTTTTGCCAAAGAACTCATCTTCATGCGGCTGTCCGGCGGGCAGCGTCAGCGGCGCAATCGTCGCGTTCTGCGGCGTGATGTGGATCTGCTGGCGATAGAGGTAGTACCCCGACTTGACCTTCCAGTGCAGGTTGAGTTGCGCGCCCTGCTGGTTAAAGTCAAACGTAAACGCCTGGTCGACCGGCACAAAGCGGCGGGTCGACGGGTCAGAGAAGAGGGAGGCGTGCGCCTGCAGGCAGATAAAGAGCGCCAGCAGGAGCGTAATTAAGCGAGAGATGCGTGCAGCCATGACAAGTATTCACTGTCTCCATATTGAACCGGCAGCGCCAGCAGTTCGGGTACGTCGTAAGGATGAGCCGCTTTGAGCAGGTCACACAGCGCCTGCTGACGATCGCTGTCGCACTTCAGCAGCATCTGAACCTCGCGGCTCTGCGCGATCTTTCCCTGCCAGTGATACCAGGAGGTCGCCTCTGGCAGCAGGGTTACGCAGGCCGCCAGTCTGGCTTCCAGCGCCAGGGTCGCGAGCTGCTGCGCCGTGGCCTGATCGGGCGCCGTACAAAGAATAACGACAGCATTCATCCTGACACTCCTGTTTAAAAGCGCGCCGATGATAGCACGCTCCTCCGTTAACACGATGCGCCGCTACAGCAGCAATCCGCCGAAGAGAAAGCCCGCCAGCACCGTCAGCGCAATGGCGATCACGCCCGGAATAATAAAGGCATGGTTAAAGACAAACTTGCCAATCCGGGTGGAGCCGGTGTCATCCATCTCCACCGCAGCCAGCAGGGTCGGGTAGGTGGGCAGGACAAACAGCGCCGACACCGCAGCGAAAGAGGCAATCGCCGTCAGCGGGCTGACGCCCAGCAGCAGGGCGGCGGGCATTAACGCTTTGGTGGTGGCGGCCTGCGAGTAGAGCAGCATGGAGGCAAAAAACAGAATCAGCGCCAGCATCCACGGGTAGGTTTTCAGCGTGTCGCCAGCCAGGGTCTGAATATCAGTCAGATGCGCTTTTACAAAGGTATCGCCCAGCCAGGCGACGCCCATCACGCAGATACAGGCGCTCATGCCGGATTTAAAGGTGCTGGCACTGAGAATTTCGCTGGTGTCGAGTCGGCAGGTCAGGCTGATCAGCGTGGCGATGGTCAGCATAAACACCACGATAGCCTCATTGCGCGGCAGGGGCGGATTGACGATCAGGCCGACGCTGGCGCTGGTCGCGGTGGCATAGAGCACCACGGCTACAATGCCCGTCAGGAACAGCAGCACCGATCGCTTCGCGCCCGGCTTTGCCTGGTAGCGGGTGGCGCCGCGCAGGGTGGTTTCCCCTTTGGCAAGCCGGGCCTGATAGACCTCATCATCTTTTAACTCTTTGCCGAGGAAGTTTGTCACCAGCGCCGCCAGGAACAGGCCCACCATCGTGGCAGGGATGGTGATCGCCAGCAGGGTAATGTAGCTGACGCCGCGCGGTTCCAGCAGCGTCGCGAAGAAGACCACCGCCGCCGAGATCGGCGAGGCGGTAATGGCAATCTGCGACGCCACGACCGCAATCGACAGCGGCCGGGAGGGGCGCACCCCCTGCTCTTTTGCCACTTCGGCAATCACCGGCAGTGTCGAAAATGCGGTGTGTCCGGTGCCGGCCAGCAGCGTCATCAGGTAGGTCACCAGCGGAGCCAGCAGGGTGACGTGACGCGGATGGCGACGCAGCAGGCGTTCCGCCAGGCTCACCAGATAATCCATCCCGCCCGCCACCTGCATGGCCGCTATCGCCGCGATCACCGCCATGATGATTTCGATGACATCAAAAGGGATGGCGCCGGGTGCCATGCCAAAGCCCAGCGTCAGGATCAGCACGCCCATTCCCCCTGCGAATCCGATCCCGATACCGCCCAGACGGGCACCCAACCAGATCGCCATCAGGACGATCAGCAGCTCAACCACAAACATGACTTACTCCTGGAAATTAAACCGGTCATTGCTGAGGCGCTGTGTATCAAAAAAAAAGGCACACCGTGTTGATCGCGGTGTGCCTTTTGTTAATCAGCGCAGGTCAGACCTTACTGCTCGTTTTCATCGGTATAACGTTTCGCTTTGTAGACCGGATACATCAGGTTCTGCACCGAGAAGATATCGTCCAGCTCGCTTTCCGTCAGCAGGCCGCGCTCCAGCACCACCTCGCGCACGCTTTTGCCGGTTTCGGCACAGATTTTCCCGACGATGTCGCCGTTGTGATGGCCGATGTAGGGATTAAGGTATGTCACGATGCCAATGGAGTTGAAGACGTAGGCTTCGCACACTGCACGGTTCGCGGTGATGCCGTTGACGCACTTCTCCAGCAGGTTATAGCAGGCGTTGGTCAGGATGCTGATCGACTCAAACAGCGCCTGGCCAATCACCGGCTCCATGACGTTCAGCTGCAGCTGACCGGCTTCAGAGGCCATCGTAACCGTGATGTCGTTGCCGATTACCTTAAAGCAGACCTGGTTCACTACCTCCGGCACCACCGGGTTGACCTTGGCGGGCATGATGGAAGAGCCAGCCTGCAGTTCTGGCAGGTTGATTTCGTTCAGGCCCGCGCGCGGACCGGAAGAGAGCAGGCGCAGGTCGTTGCAGATCTTGGAGAGCTTCACCGCCAGGCGTTTCAGCGATGAGTGAACCATCACATAGGCGCCGCAGTCGGAGGTCGCTTCGATCAGATCTTCCGCAGGCACCACCGGCAGGTTACTCACTTCCGCCAGACGCTGAACCGCAAGGTGCTGATAGCCGTCCGGTGTATTGAGGCGGGTGCCGATAGCGGTCGCGCCCAGGTTCACTTCCAGCAGCAGTTCGGCGGTGCGCAGAATGCTTTTCGTCTCTTCGTTCAGCAGCACGCTGAAGGCGTGAAACTCCTGGCCGAGCGTCATCGGCACGGCATCCTGCAGCTGGGTACGGCCCATTTTCAGGATGGTCTGGAACTCATCGGCCTTGTGCTGGAACCCTTCAGAGAGCTGGCTGATGCCATCCAGCAGTTTCAGCAGTGAGCTGTAAACCGCGATGCGGAAACCGGTCGGGTAGGCATCGTTGGTGGACTGGCATTTGTTGACGTGATCGTTGGGATTGAGGTACTGATATTCCCCTTTCTGGTGGCCCATCAGCTCCAGGCCGATGTTCGCCAGCACCTCATTGGTGTTCATGTTGACCGAGGTTCCCGCACCGCCCTGATAGACATCCACGGGGAACTGGTCCATACAGCGGCCGTTGTTCAGCACTTCATCGCAGGCCTTAATGATGGTATCGGCAATGTTGCGCGGGATGGTCTGCAGCTCTTTGTTGGCCATCGCGGCCGCTTTTTTCACCATCACCATACCGCGGACAAACTCAGGTATGTCGCTGATTTTGCTGTTGCTGATATAAAAATTCTCAATCGCACGCAGAGTATGAACGCCATAATAGGCATCCGCCGGAACTTCGCGCATACCTAACAGGTCTTCTTCGATACGAATGTTGTTCGCCATGATAACCTTCTTGTTGTTGCCGCTAACCATCACAAAGGATGTGTTTATTTTGTCGTGGTGTACCCGTGCCGACATATTATCCGTCTTCACAGGGGCGTGTGCGATCATATTCTGATGCCAGTGAAAATCATGCATGCAGATCACTTAATGCTGCAGCCTGGTTAACGATATGTGAAGTGGGTTACAAAATTAACCCCGCAGGATAAATTTGACAGAATCGGTTGAAAATGTCGGCGCGGGTGCCCATCTCTTTTCTTATCATCTATGGGATGAACGCTTTCTGCTGACCGGCACGCTGCCGTTCAGCCCCTAAATACAGGAGAGTTCGGTGCGCTGGATACCGTTAGTCGTCTTTTTTGTTCTGGCCTGGATTGAGATTTCCCTCTTCATTCAGGTGGCACACGTCATGGGCGTGCTGCTGACCATGCTGCTGGTGATCTTCACCTCCTGCATCGGGGTTTCGCTGGTGAAAAATCAGGGCATGAAAAACTTTATGCTGATGCAGGAGAAGCTGGCGCGTAACGAAAGCCCGGCCACGGAGATGATCAAAAGCGTGTCGCTGATTATCGCCGGTTTCCTGCTGCTGCTGCCGGGCTTCTTTACTGACCTGCTCGGCCTGCTGCTGCTGCTGCCGCCGGTTCAGAAGCATCTGACGCTGAAGCTGATGCCGCATCTGCGCGTCTGGCGCGGGCCGGGTGCCGGTCCGGACAGCGGTTACACCGTGGATGGTGAGTTTGAGCGTAAAAACAGCGATCGCCTTGAGCACCACGACGATCGTCATGACCGTTAATGGCCATCCCGGCCTCTGAAAAGCGCAACCTCCGGGTTGCGTTTTTATTTGCCCCGCCACCTGTCTGAAAAATCATCAGTTGTCCCGTCCGGGTAAAAAATTTGTTGTCCGCCCCCTTGAAAGTGGGTGGGGGTGTCCCTATCTCTCAGGTCACGAGGCCGGAAGCCATGCAGCCCGGTGTTCAACCCCAAAACTGAATGATTGGACTTCTCAAAGGAGAGCTATCAAATGAAAATTCGTCCATTGCACGATCGCGTTATCGTCAAGCGTAAAGAAGTTGAAGCTAAATCTGCTGGCGGCATCGTGCTGACCGGTTCCGCAGCTGGTAAATCCACCCGTGGTGAAGTACTGGCTGTCGGCAACGGCCGCATCCTTGAGAGT
Organism: Pantoea deleyi; assembly: GCF_022647325.1. Lineage (NCBI taxonomy): Bacteria > Pseudomonadati > Pseudomonadota > Gammaproteobacteria > Enterobacterales > Erwiniaceae > Pantoea > Pantoea deleyi. The sequence continues at coordinate 3,550,184 of NZ_CP071405.1, read as the reverse complement.
GGCGACGTTAAGCCGCTGGACGTGAAGGTTGGCGATGTTGTGATCTTCAACGAAGGTTACGGCGCGAAAACCGAGAAAATCGATAACGAAGAGGTGCTGATCATCTCTGAGAGCGACATTCTGGCGGTTGTTGAAGCGTAATTTTTTCGCGTAATTCACTGAACGAAACGAATTTAAGGGATATTTAAAATGGCAGCTAAAGACGTAAAATTCGGTAATGACGCACGCGTAAAAATGCTGCGTGGCGTGAACGTACTGGCAGATGCAGTAAAAGTTACCCTGGGCCCGAAAGGCCGTAATGTGGTTCTGGATAAATCTTTTGGTGCACCGACCATCACTAAAGATGGTGTTTCAGTCGCACGTGAAATCGAGCTGGAAGACAAGTTCGAGAACATGGGCGCGCAGATGGTTAAAGAAGTGGCCTCTAAAGCGAATGACGCAGCAGGCGACGGTACCACCACTGCAACTGTCCTGGCACAATCTATCATCACCGAAGGCCTGAAAGCGGTTGCAGCGGGCATGAACCCGATGGACCTGAAGCGCGGTATCGACCAGGCCGTTGTGTCTGCAGTTGAAAAACTGAAAGCGCTGTCTGTGCCATGCTCAGACTCTAAAGCGATCGCGCAGGTCGGGACTATCTCTGCTAACTCCGATGAAACCGTGGGCCAGCTGATTGCTCAGGCGATGGAGAAAGTGGGTAAAGAAGGCGTGATCACCGTTGAAGAAGGCACCGGCCTGCAGGACGAGCTGGATGTGGTTGAAGGTATGCAGTTCGATCGCGGCTACCTGTCACCGTACTTCATCAACAAGCCAGAAACCGGCGCCGTTGAACTGGAATCGCCGTTCATCCTGCTGGCTGACAAGAAAATCTCTAACATCCGCGAAATGCTGCCAGTGCTGGAAGCCGTTGCGAAAGCAGGCAAACCACTGCTGATCATCGCTGAAGATGTTGAAGGCGAAGCGCTGGCGACGCTGGTGGTCAACACCATGCGCGGCATCGTTAAAGTGGCTGCGGTTAAAGCACCAGGCTTCGGCGACCGTCGTAAAGCCATGCTGCAGGATATCGCTATCCTGACCGGCGGTACCGTGATCTCTGAAGAGATCGGTATGGAGCTGGAAAAAGCCGCGCTGGAAGATCTGGGCCAGGCAAAACGCGTGGTTATCAACAAAGACACCACCACCATCATCGACGGTGTGGGTGAAGAGGCGACAATCCAGGGCCGTGTGACCCAGATTCGTCAGCAGATCGAAGAAGCCACCTCTGATTACGACAAAGAAAAACTGCAGGAGCGCGTAGCGAAACTGGCAGGCGGCGTGGCCGTTCTGAAAGTAGGCGCAGCGACTGAAGTTGAAATGAAAGAGAAGAAAGCCCGCGTTGAAGATGCGCTGCACGCAACCCGTGCTGCCGTCGAAGAAGGCGTGGTTGCGGGTGGTGGTGTGGCGCTGGTTCGCGTTGCCGCTCAGCTGTCTGAACTGCGTGGTCAGAACGAAGATCAGAACGTGGGTATCAAAGTTGCGCTGCGCGCAATGGAAGCACCACTGCGTCAGATCGTCTCTAACGCCGGTGAAGAGCCATCTGTTGTGGCTAACAACGTGAAAGCGGGCGACGGTAACTACGGTTACAACGCGCAGACTGAAGAGTACGGCAACATGATCGACTTCGGTATCCTGGACCCAACCAAAGTGACCCGTTCTGCACTGCAGTACGCGGCCTCTGTTGCCGGTCTGATGATCACCACCGAATGTATGGTCACTGACCTGCCAAAAAGCGATGCACCTGATTTAGGCGCAGGCGCTGGCGGCATGGGTGGCATGGGCGGTATGGGCGGCATGATGTAATCGCCGTTGACGCCTTAGTCAGCTCAGAACCCCCGACCGGAAACGGTCGGGGGTTTTTTTTCGTCTGTTACTTACCCCCGTCACTTACCGAAACCACCCATTTATGTTCTGCATCATGGTCTGAAGCCGCCGGGATGGCATAACGTTGCCCTGAGGTGACTGACACCTCCCTCTGGAACGGACAAATCAAAGACAAAGGGAAACTGAAAAATGAACGATAAATGGACGTTTTACAAAGACGAAGCCGGTAAGTGGCGCTGGAGAAGAACTGCCTCTAACGGCAATATTACCGGCGCATCCAGCCAGGGCTATGTCAACAAGGCTGACTGCATCGACAATGCACGACGTAATGGCTACACGGGCTGATCGCCTGGTCTGATAATCCCGCCCCCGGTCGGAAACGGTCGGGGGTTTTTCTTTTGGGCAGGAAAATAGTATAAGTAGTGGCGCAATCGTTCGTCTTTTCTCTTGATATCTCCCGCTGTCTGCACGCTGGCTGTTGCCGCCTCACCGGATGACCTGCTGCGGTAAGTTCATCGGCACGCGCAAACCTGCCAGCCTGAGCACAGTATGAAATATTAAGGTGATATAACGGGATTAAGGCAATGAATGTTCAGAAAAAAACGATCTTTTTCTGCTACGCTGCCACCCGACTCTGATGATAATAAATGGGGATTACAATGCGGATTAACCTCTTGCCCGGCCTGATCGCTGGCGCGGTATTGCTGGCGGGCTGCAGCAGCTCTACGCAACTCTCTTCAGCCGGACAGCGCGTGACCTTTACCGATCAGCAGCCTGCCAGCACCTGTCAGCTTCTGGGTAACATCACCGGCTCACAGAGCAACTGGCTGAGCGGTGCGGGCGGCGAAACCAGCGCACTGCGCGGTGCGGCCAATGACCTGCGTAACCGCGCAGCGGAAATGGGCGGCAACGTAATTTATGGTGCGACCAGCCCGACGCAGAATCTGCTGTCCGCGTTTGCGCCACTCGACAGCAAAATGAGCGGTCAGGTCTATAAGTGCCCGTAATCTGAAAACGGACATCCTGCCCCGTCCCATCGGCCAGCCAGTTGCTGGCCGTTTTTATTCCTGACGCAGCTGCAAATCCAGCGGCGTTTTGCTGGGCTCGCCGCCAATCTCACGCGCCAGTTTCGGCACCAGATAGCCGGAAACCTGTGACAGGAGTGTCCGCACCAGCTGGCGAGCCTCATCATCGGAGACAAAGAAGTGCGCGGCGCCCTGAACCTTATCCAGTACGTGCAGATAGTAGGGCAGAATGCCGGCATCAAATAAGGCGTTGCTGAGCGTGGCCAGCGTCTGCGCATTATCGTTGATGCCGCGCAGCAGCACGCTCTGATTCAGCAGCGTCACACCGGCCCGCTTCAGGCTGCGCATCGCCGCACGCAACGCCTCATCGATTTCCTGCGCATGGTTGATGTGCGTCACCATCACAACCTGAAGACGCGTCCCGGCCAGCATCTGACAGAGCGGGTCGGTGATGCGCGCCGGTATCACCACCGGCAGACGGCTGTGGATACGCAGGCGCTTCAGGTGTGGGATCTGCTCCAGCGCGGCGATCAGCCAGGCCAGCTCATGATCTTTCGCCATCAGCGGATCGCCGCCGGAAAAGATGATCTCATCCAGCTCAGGATGCGCAGCAATATAGTCCAGCGCCGCCTGCCAGCTACGCTTATTGCCGGGGTTATCCTGATAGGGGAAGTGGCGGCGGAAGCAGTAGCGGCAGTTGACGGCGCAGCCGCCTTTTACCAGTAGCAGAGCCCGGTTTCGGTATTTATGTAGCAGTCCAGGCACAACGTTGCTTTGTTCATCGAGCGGATCGGTGCTATAACCGGGCGCATCGATGAATTCCTGGCGACGGGTTAACACCTGAAGCAGCAGCGGGTCGTGCGCATCGCCCTTTTTCATCCGGCGGATGAAGGCATGCGGAACACGCAGGGCGAAAAGACGTCGCGCATCCGCACCTTCAGCCAGCTCTGTGTGCTGATCGAGGGCTAAAATTCGCAGTAATTCATCAGGTTCGGTGACAACATCCGCAAGTTGCTGCAACCAATCTTCTCTGGAAGGTGTTTTTAGGGTTACAATGTGTGCCATTTTTTTGGCTTAGTACCAGTGTCAATTTTCGTAGAGGGCCTTCATGGCGACTTATTCTAGCAACGATTTCCGTCCCGGTCTTAAAATCATGTTCGAAGGCGAGCCTTATGCCATCGAATCCAGTGAGTTCGTTAAACCGGGTAAAGGCCAGGCATTTGCGCGTGTTAAAATGCGTCGCCTGCTGACGGGTTCTCGCGTTGAGAAAACCTTTAAATCTACCGACTCCGCCGAAGGCGCAGACGTGGTCGATACCAACCTGAACTACCTGTATAACGACGGTGAGTTCTACCACTTCATGCACCCGGAAAGCTTTGAGCAGTTCCCGGTTGAAGAGAAGACCGTGAGCGATGCAGCAAAATGGCTGCAGGACAATGCGGAGTGTATCGTTACGCTGTGGAACGGTCGTCCGATCGCCGTTCAGCCACCGAACTTTATCGAAGCTGAAGTCGTTGAAACCGATCCAGGCCTGAAAGGCGATACCGCAGGCACCGGCGGCAAGCCCGCTAAACTCTCTACCGGCGCGGTCGTGAAAGTGCCACTGTTCGTACAAGAGGGCGAAGTGGTGAAAGTTGACACCCGCTCTGGCGAATACGTGTCACGCGTAAAATAAGTTTCGCAGGCGCATCTTCGGGTGCGCCTTTTTCTTGTCTGAGAGAAAAAAATGTTCAAGCTGGCAAAATTAATCGCGTTCGCGTTGCTGGTCTCCTCTGCATTAAGTGCCTGCAACACATTCCACGGTTTTGGCGAAGATGTCTCCCACCTGGGCGGTGCCATTTCGCGCGCGGCAAAATGACCTTAACGGATTGTCCTTTTTAGCGTTCTGACGGCAGCAACCGGCGGAAATCCGGCTATGCTTAAAACGCTGTACTTTACATCCATCAAAAAGGACATTGTCATGTTAAAGAAAAGTATCGCCGCAATCTTCTCTGTACTGGTGCTCTCTTCTCTGCTGACGGCGTGTAATACCACGCGTGGCGTCGGTGAAGATGTCGAAGCGGGTGGCCAGGCCATTCAGAACAGCACGAAATAACCTGTTATTCCAACCGGTACGAAAGGCTTTTCGTACCGGCTTGTCAGCCCGCTCACTGTTTCTGTTTTACCCAGATCAACTCATCAACCGGGAAACCATCCCGACGCGCCTGTTCTACCAGCTTCTCTTTTACGCCCGGTTCCAGCTGTGGTGTGCGTGACAGTATCCAGAGATAGTGACGATTCGGGCCACACACCATTGCATAGCGGTAGTCGGGATCGAGGGCGATGACGTTATAGCCACCGTAGAAGGGACCAAAGAAAGAGACTTTCAGCGAGGCGCGCTGTGGCTCACCGGTAAAGTACGCTTTGCCGACGCTCTCCTGCCAGCGCTGCTTTTTGACGTTATACCCGCGATTGATCACTTTCAGGCCGCCATCCTCGCGCGGGCTGTAGTTTGCCGTGACCTGTTCCAGGCCGCGCTCAAAGGGGTGATTGAGGCGGGCAATCTCATACCACTGACCGAGGTACCGCTGGCTGTCAAAGTTTTCCACGACCGTAACGTTTTTGGGTGGTGTGGTGCTACAGGCGACTGAGAGAAAAGCACTCAGGCTGGCAACAACTGTTTTCCATGGAGACATAGCAGGATTCCTTTGTGATTTAACCGCTTAAGTATAGAAGCCGAAACGCGGTTTTTGGCGGCGCAGGCGCGAGATTGTTTGCCGCAGACATTGCAGGTAGACTGCCTCCCCTCATTTGCATCAGGAGTCATCACCATGAGCGAAACGGCAAGCTGGCAACCAAGCGCATCCATCGCCAATTTGTTAAAACGCGCCGCTATTTTAGCAGAAGTGCGTCGTTTCTTTGCCGATCGCGGCGTGCTGGAAGTGGACACGCCGGCGATGAGCCAGGCCACCATCACCGATATCCATCTGGTACCTTTCCAGACGCGATTTGTCGGGCCTGGCGCAGCGCAGGGGCGCGATCTCTGGCTGATGACCAGCCCGGAATACCACATGAAACGGCTGCTGGCGGCGGGCAGTGGCCCGATCTACCAGATGGGGCGCAGCTTCCGTAATGAAGAGGCGGGACGTCACCACAATCCGGAATTCACCATGCTGGAGTGGTATCGGCCGCACTACGACATGTACCGTCTGATGAATGAAGTCGACGACCTGATGCAGCAGGTGCTGGAGTGCGACAGCGCAGAGTCGCTCTCCTATCAGCAGGCGTTTATCCGCCATCTGGAACTGGATCCTCTCTCGGCGGATAAAGCGCAGCTGCGTGAAGCAGCAGAGAAGCTGGGCGAAGGTGAGCTGGCGCGTACAGAAGAGGATCGCGATACGCTGCTGATGCTGCTGTTTATGCTGGGCGTCGAACCGAAGATTGGTCAGGATAAGCCGTGCTTTGTGTACCATTTCCCGGCCAGCCAGGCCGCTCTGGCCGAGATCAGCACCGAGGATCACCGCGTGGCCGAGCGCTTTGAGGTCTATTACAAGGGCATCGAGCTGGCCAACGGTTTCCGTGAGCTGACCGACAGCCGTGAACAGCGGCAGCGCTTTGAGCAGGATAACCGTCGCCGTGCGGCGCGGGGTCTGCCCGTCCATCCTATCGATACCTATCTGCTGGATGCGCTGGCCCACGGCATGCCTGCCTGTTCCGGCGTGGCGCTGGGCATTGACCGCCTGATTATGCTGGCGCTGAAGGCGGAGTCATTGAGTGAGGTGATCGCGTTTCCGGTGGATCGCTGCTAATCAGTTATCTGCAAACGATGACGGATGACGGGGGAAGGGATGGCCCGGCTGAAGAGCCAGGGTGGCGAGGCCGATCGCCAGGGATGGCGGCTTTCTTTGCGATCGGCCGGGCCATCCCTGACCTTGCACGGATGTTCAGCTAGCTGCTGCTGTCCGGAAACTCCTGAATGGTCACCGGCAGCGTCAGCTTCTGGTCGTTGCGCAGCACCTGCACATCAATCACCGACCCCGGACGAATCTCCGCGACCTGATCCATCGTCTCCTGCGCGGAGATGGCCGGTTTGCCATTCACGCTGAGCAGAACATCATTGGTCTGAATTCCGGCTTTGTCCGCAGGCCCGTCAGGGGTGATCCCACTGACGATAATCCCCTGAACCCGATCCAGATTGCTGCCCTGTCCATGCAGGGGCGGAAGTTCGCGTCCGGTAATGCCGATATAGCCACGGATCACCCGGCCATCGCGAATCAGCTTATCCATGATTTTCGAAGCCAGCACGGTAGGAATGGCGAACCCGATCCCTTCCGGCGTTTCGCCGTCGTTGCTTTTATCGAAGGTCAGGGTATTGATGCCCATCAGCTCGCCAAGCGAGTTAATCAGCGCACCGCCGGAGTTACCCTGATTGATCGACGCATCCGTCTGCAGGAAATTCTGCCGGCCAGAGGAGCTTAATCCCACCCGGCCCGTCGCACTGATAATGCCCTGCGTCACTGTCTGACCGAGGTTGTAAGGGTTGCCAATCGCCATCACCACATCCCCGATATGCGCCTGACGGTTTGGATTGATTGGAATCACGGGCAGGCCGGAAGCGGTGATCTTCAGCACCGCCAGATCGGTCATGCCATCGGAACCGACCAGCGTTGCCTCAAAGAAACGGCCATCCTGCAGCGCGACGATAATCTGATCGGCATTATTAATGACGTGCTTATTGGTGAGGATGTAGCCTTTTGCATTCATGATTACCCCGGAACCCAGGGTCGTGATGCCACGGTTGTTGTTGCCGTGGGCGCTGCGATTGTACACGTTGACCACGGCGGGCACGGCGCGGCGCACCCCCTGATTGAAGCTAAAGGGTGTTTCGTCGGTGATGTTTTCGTGGTTATAGAGGGCGTCGCTGCCCATACGCAGTGCAGGCAGTGCTGCGAGTAAGATACCCGCCACAATCAGGCCCAGCACCACGGAACGCAAAAGTTTAAGAAACATGGTGTTAAATCACGCCAGGGGAGATCGCAGGGGAGAATAGCATGAGAGCGGCGGACACACACGCGCTTGTGTCCGCCGTAATGCGAGGTTTATCTCAACAACAGATAGATACTTTCATCGCCGCGCACCACATTCAGTGCCAGAACCGGTGGTTTGCCTTCCAGAATTTTGCGCATTTCAGCAATCGTCTGCACCCGGTTGCGGTTAACGCCGATGATCACGTCATCCTTCTGCAGGCCAACCTGCTCAGCTGGCGTGCCTTTTTCGATGGTATCGACCTTCACGCCTTTATCGCCGGTTTTGGTCTGTCCATCACTCAGCGTGGCACCCTGAAGGGCCGGTGACATCAGCTGTGCGCTGGCGGTGGTCTGCGCGCTCTGCTCCAGCGTTACGGTCACGGTTAAAGGTTTGCCTTCACGCAGCAGGCCGAGTTTCACCTGTTCGCCTGGCGGCGTGGTGCCCACTTTTACGCGCAGCTCCGCAAAGCTGGTGATCGGCTTATCGTTGATCGAGGTAATGATATCGCCAGACTTCACGCCCGCTTTCTGTGCGGCCGACTGCGGTAACACTTCCGAGACGAACGCGCCGCGCTGTGCATCGACGTTGAACGCTTTGGCCATGTCCGCCGTCATTTCTGTGCCTTTGATGCCCAGCTGACCGCGCTTCACTTCACCAAATTTGATCAGCTGCTGCGCGAGGTTCATCGCCATATCGCTCGGAATCGCAAAGCCGATACCGATGTTACCGCCGCTGGAGGCGAGAATAGCCGTGTTGATGCCGATCAGTTCGCCGTTGAGGTTCACCAGCGCACCGCCTGAGTTACCGCGGTTAATCGCCGCATCGGTCTGGATAAAGTTTTCCAGCCCTTCCAGGTTGAGGCCGCTGCGACCCAGCGCCGAGATAATCCCGGAGGTCGCCGTCTGACCCAGGCCAAACGGGTTGCCGATCGCCACCGCGAAATCGCCGACTTTCAGCTGGTCAGAGTCCGCGACTTTAACCTGCGTAAGGTTTTTCGCGCCCTGAATCTGGATCAGCGCGATGTCGGTCTGCTCGTCATGGCCGATCAGTTTGGCTTCATATTCACTGCCGTCGCCCAGCTGGACGTTGATCTTGTCTGCGCCATTCACCACATGGTTGTTGGTCAGCACATAGCCTTTGGCGGCATCAATGATCACGCCAGAACCCAGCCCCTCAAAAGGCTGCGGCTGGCTGTTTCCGCCAGGCATCTGACCGAAAAAGCGTTTCAGCGGCTCAGGGATATCCTGCGCCTGCGCACCGGTATCGGTGCCTTCGACGTGAACACTGACCACGGCAGGCAACACTTTTTCCAGCATCGGTGCCAGGCTTGGCAGCGGCTGATCCGCGACCTGTGACGGCAGCGTGGCCATCGCGGCCGGCGCGGCGGCAAGGCTCATCCCGATACTCAAGGCTAATGCGCTAAACAGGCGTGTTTGTTTTTTCATTGCTACAACGCTCTCGCTGCAAAATGTGGGAGGAAGTAATGAGTGTGACAGTCGTTTGTGATCAGGGTTCGCAAAAACAGCGGGCGCAGACGGGCTGCGCCCAAAAAGATTAGTCGCGGGCAGGACGTTCGCCGCGCAGCAGGCCGGATGCGCCTTCAGAATAGTCGCGTGGCATCTGCACCGGGGCCTGATCGTTGTCCGCTTCGGCCTCAGTGAGCTGATAGGCAAACGGATTTTTCTGGCCAGGCAGATTCGGCAGCAGGTCATTTGAGCCTTTTGCCATGTGCTGATAAAGCTGACGATAGTCGCGCGCCATGTTATCCAGCAGCTCTGCGCTCTGCGCAAAGTGGTTGGTCAGCTCTTCGCGATAGTCAGCCAGCTCCGCTTTCGATTTTTCCAGCTCGTACTGCATGCTGCGCTGCTCGCGCAGCTTTCTGTTGCCAAAACGCATGGCGACTGCGCCGACAATAATACCTACCACTAAACCAATTAGCCCGTATTCCCAGGTCATAATGACTCCCGTGTTATTTCCATTGTTCCGTAGGGCGTTGCACCATTTCAATAATAGTCACTATACCCGTTAATCTTATGGTTGTGGAACTCCGGAGCAGCATGGCTTAGTGTAGAACGGCCTTTTTTTCAGCAACCGTGGTATGAATCAGACACCATACAGGGACTTTGAAACAACAATGCAAACCTCAACTCCGCTTGCACGCTATGAGCAGGCGCTGTCGCAGGGCGAATTCAGGCCCGATGACGTACAACGCGAAGCCATTACCCGTTTAGACGCGCTGCAGCAGGCGCTGGTCGCCCGACAGCACTCTGTCGCGCCAGCCGCTTCCGGCCTGCTGGGTCGTCTGTCAAAATTGATCGGCAAAGAGAAAAACGAGACGCCAGAGCCGGTGCGTGGGCTTTACATGTGGGGCGGTGTTGGCCGCGGAAAAACCTGGGTCATGGATCTCTTTTTTCAGTCTATTCCTGGCGATCGCAAACTGCGCCTGCACTTCCACCGCTTTATGCTGCGGGTGCATGAAGAGCTGACGCAGTTGCAGGGGCAGAGTGACCCGCTGCTGATCATCGCGGACAGGTTCAGAGCCGAAACGGACATCCTCTGTTTCGATGAGTTTTTTGTCTCAGATATCACCGATGCAATGCTGCTCGGCACGCTGATGGAGGCCCTGTTCGCGCGCGGCATCGCTCTGGTCGCCACCTCGAATATCCCGCCTGACGATCTCTACCGCAATGGCCTGCAGCGTGCGCGCTTCCTGCCGGCGATTGAACAGATCAAACGGCACTGCGATGTGATGAATGTCGATGCCGGCATCGACTACCGGCTGCGCACGCTGACCTCCGCGCATCTCTGGAACTATCCGCTGAACAGCGAAACCCACGCCGAAATGACGCGGATGTTTAACGCGCTGTCCGGCAGTGAGCCGGAGGCGGCGCCGGTGCTGGAAATCAATCACCGCCAGATGCCAACCCTGGGCGTCAGCGACGGCGTGCTGGCGATTAAATTTACGACCCTGTGCGGGGAAGGGCGCAGCCAGCATGACTACATCGCGCTGTCGCGCCGTTTTCACAGCGTGCTGCTCTATGATGTCCCGGTGATGATTTACAAAACCGAGGATCAGGCGCGCCGTTTCCTGGCGCTGGTCGATGAGTTCTATGAGCGCCATGTGAAGCTGGTCGTGGCGGCGGAGACCTCCCTGAGCGAGATCTATCAGGGCACGCGGCTGAAGTTTGAGTACCAGCGCTGCCTGTCCCGGCTTCAGGAGATGCAGAGCGAAGAGTATCTGCGTTTACCGCACCTGCCGTAAGAATAATCGGGATAAATACCGAAATAGGGTTCGATTTTTGTAATCGACTTCTCTATAATCTTGCGACCCCACGTTACAGCAAAGGATTTTTTTCCCAAATCCTCTGTGTTCCAGTAACTCTATCCGAAGGGGTGGCTTGCTGGTCAAAATGGTCGTGTGAGCCTCATTCGTTTACTTAAGCGTTTGGGATTTCACCAACGTGTAACTTAATTTGGGTAAGCTTTTCGATGAAAACTTTTACAGCTAAACCAGAAACCGTCCAACGTGACTGGTTTGTAGTTGACGCAACAGGCAAAACTTTGGGTCGCCTGGCGACTGAACTGGCGCGCCGTCTGCGTGGTAAGCATAAAGCGGAATACACTCCGCATGTTGATACCGGTGATTACATCATCGTCCTGAACGCAGACAAAGTTGCTGTTACCGGCAACAAGCGTACTGACAAGATCTACTATCACCACACCGGCCACATCGGTGGTATCAAACAGGCGACCTTTGAAGAGATGATTGCTCGCCGTCCTGAGCGTGTGATTGAGATCGCGGTTAAAGGCATGCTGCCGAAGGGCCCGCTGGGTCGTGCTATGTACCGTAAACTGAAAGTTTACGCAGGCAACGAGCACAACCATGCGGCACAGCAACCGCAAGTTCTTGACATTTAATCGGGATTAAAGGCAATGGCTGAAACTCAAAACTACGGCACTGGTCGCCGCAAAAGCTCTACCGCTCGCGTATTCATTAAGCCGGGTAGCGGTAACATCGTAATTAACCAACGTTCTCTGGAACAGTACTTCGGTCGCGAAACTGCCCGCATGGTAGTTCGTCAGCCGCTTGAGCTGCTGGACCTGGTTGGTAAATTCGATCTGTATGTCACTGTTAAAGGTGGCGGTATTTCTGGTCAGGCTGGTGCGATCCGTCACGGTATCACCCGCGCTCTGATGGAATACGACGAATCACTGCGTGGCGAGCTGCGTAAAGCTGGCTTCGTAACGCGTGACGCGCGTCAGGTTGAACGTAAGAAAGTCGGCCTGCGTAAAGCACGTCGTCGTCCTCAGTTCTCCAAGCGTTAATTGTTTGCAGCTCCGGCTGCATCAGTTGGCACAAAAAACCCGCTTCGGCGGGTTTTTTATTTTCTGTTCTCTGCCGCAGTCCCGGCAAAAACCGTAACCCCACGCTCAATTTACCTGCAAAGATTCATTCCACGCCCACAAGCAGCCTAAAATCTGGTAAACTCTGTGTCACTTTGCGCCCGCAGGCCGGTGCGTTATGCGCCTGCCCACTGTCGGGGCGTCAGTATCTGTGGCGCAGCTCACCAGGTTGCGTGCGAGTTCAATGGGCAAGTGAGTCGCCGTGTGGTTGGCTATTCGCAGTATCTTTTTGTGAACAAACTTGGAGGTTTTCATGGCTGTCGCTGCCAACAAACGTTCGGTAATGACGCTGTTTTCTGGTCCTACTGACATTTTCAGCCATCAGGTTCGTATCGTCCTGGCGGAAAAGGGTGTCAGCGTAGAGATCGAGCAGGTCGAAATGGATAACCTGCCGCAGGATCTGATTGACCTCAATCCGTATCGCACGGTACCGACGCTGGTAGATCGTGAGCTGACGCTGTATGAATCACGCATCATCATGGAATATCTGGACGAGCGCTTCCCGCATCCACCGCTGATGCCGGTTTACCCGGTTGCCCGTGGTGACAGCCGCCTGATGATGCACCGCATCGAGCAGGACTGGTACAGCCTGATGCGTAAAGTTGAGAACAGCAGCGGTCAGGAAGCGGAAGCTGCACGCAAGCAACTGCGTGAAGAGCTGCTGGCCATCGCCCCTCTGTTTGGTCGTACGCCTTACTTCATGAGCGAAGAGTTCAGCCTGGTGGATTGCTACCTGGCTCCGCTGTTATGGCGTCTGCCTTCTATGGGCATCGATCTGATCGGCTCTGGTTCAAAAGAGCTGAAAGGTTACATGAACCGCGTATTTGAGCGTGACTCTTTCCTCGCTTCATTGACTGAAGCTGAACGTGAAATGCGCCTGCAAGCCCGGGCTTAACGTATGGAAATGTCGCAACTTACTGCACGTCGTCCCTATCTGCTGCGCGCCTTCTATGACTGGCTGCTCGACAACCAGCTGACGCCGCATCTGGTAGTCGACATCAATCTGCCGGGTGTGCAGGTGCCGCTGGAGTATGCGCGTGATGGGCAGATCGTTCTGAACATCGCGCCACGCGCCGTAGGCAACCTCGATCTGGCCAACGACCAGGTGTCATTTAACGCCCGCTTCGGCGGCGTACCGCGCCAGGTGAATGTGCCGATGGCGGCGATTCTGGCTATCTATGCGCGTGAAAACGGCGCCGGAACGATGTTCGAACCGGAACCGGCTTACGAGCTGGGTACGCAGGAGACGTCAGAAGGGCAGGAAGAGACCATGATGTCCGTGATTGATGGCGATCGTCCTGACGATGCCGGTGATGATGAGACACCGCCTGATAACGATCCGCCGCCGCGTGGTGGACGCCCTTCACTGCGCGTCGTGAAATAGTCATCTTCCCATCGTGAATACCCGCTGACCGGCGGGTATTTTTTTGCCTGCGAGCCATAAAAAAATCCGGCTGCCTGCGCAAGCCGGATTTTCTCAGCTGACCGCCGCGATCAATAGACGTCGCGCAGGTAGCGTTTTTCTTTTTTCAGTTGGTCGACATAGTCCGCTGCGCGCTCGGTAGAGAGCCCGCCAAACTGCCGGACCACTTCATACAGCGCGTTATCCACATCCTTCGCCATGCGTGAGGCATCGCCACAGACGTAGAAGTAAGCCCCTTCCTGCAGCCAGGCGTAAAGCTCGGCACCCTGCTCAAGCATCCGGCTCTGCACGTAGATCTTCTTCTCCTGATCGCGTGAGAACGCCAGATCCAGGCGGGTCAGCAGACCGCTGTCGCGCCAGGCCAGTAACTCATCCTGATAGATAAAGTCATGTTCCTGATGCTGATCGCCGAAGAACAGCCAGTTTTTGCCCTGTGCGCCGGTGGCCTGGCGCTCCTGCAGGAAGGCGCGGAAGGGCGCGATGCCGGTGCCCGGTCCCACCATGATCAGCGGCGCGCTGTTGTTAGCCGGTACGCGGAACGCTTTGTTAGGTGAGATAAAGATGGCGGGCTTCTCGCCGCGACGCACGCGCTCGGCCAGATAGGTCGAGCAGACGCCACCGCGATTACGGCCACCGCTGTGATAACGCACGGAAGCCACGGTCAGGTGAACCTGATCAGGATGCGCTTTCGAGCTGGAGGAGATCGAGTAGGCGCGGTGCTGCAGCGGACGCAGCAGGGCCACAAACTCAGGCACCGCCAGCGTGCGTGTCAGCTCAAGCTGCAGCAGATCGAGGGTATCTTTGCCCCACAGCCAGACGCCCAGCGCATCTTTATCATCATGCTGCAACACATGACGCAGCTCCTGGTTGGTGGTGTTCTGACCGACCCATTCGATTAACTTGCGCGACGGCTCGGAGATCTCGAACTGATAGGTCAGCAGGTCACCCAGGCTGCGGTCAAAGCCCGGCACCGGCGTCTGGTAGTCAGCGTTAAGCTGCGTCAGCAGCAGGCTGACCAGCGACGGCTCGTTGACCGGGATGACACCCAGCGCATCGCCCGCTTCATATTTCAGGCCGCTGCCAGCGAGGTCAAACTCGAAATGACGGATATCCTTGGCCGACTGCTCACCTGACAGGCGCTTATTGGTGATCAGCGCCGCGGCATACGGATTCGATTTGTTGCTGCCCGGGATCACCGGCGCTTCCGGCGCGCTTTCCAGCACGGTGCCGCTGCTGCCCGCGCTGGCGGCGAACTGTGGCATGGAGCTGTTCAGCCACTCGCTGGAAGGCTCTTCGTAGTCGATGTCGCAGTCGATACGATCGACCACGCGTTTCGCGCCCAGCTGCTCCAGGCGCATATCGATAAATTTACCCGCCTGGCAGAAGCCGTCGTAGCCGGTGTCACCAATCGCCAGTACGGCGAAGTGCATCTGCTCCAGACGCGGCGCGGTACTGGCCGAGATCGCATCCCAGAACAGCTGCGCGTTGTCCGGCATTTCGCCTTCGCCATAGGTCGAGGTGACGATCAGCACATGGCGCATCGTGGCGAACACGTCGAGATCGACATCGCCCAGCGCCTGAACCACCGGCACCAGACCTTTCGCGCGGGCAGATTTCGCTGCGGTCTGCGCCAGCGCTTCGGCGTTACCGGTCTGGGAACCGTAAAGGATATGCAGCTGCGTGGTGGCGGCAGCGCCCGTTCCGGCGGCAGGTTGCTGTTTGTCTTCTAACACCAGCAGTCGGGAGTGAAGACCGGCAAGAAAGCCAGCCAGCCAGTACTTCTGATCGCCGTTGAAAGGGGCATCTTCTGGAATATAAGGAATTTTCATGGGTACTTTTACTCAATCCCGTTCTCGCCCGTCATCAGTGGCGTTGTCCGGTGTGAAAGCGGTTCCGCTGTCCCGCGCCGCAGCGTCTGCGGCAGGGGAGAGCGGTTCTGCTTCTGTCCGGTACAACGATTAACCCGGGCAATGATCATTAATAATATTCAGTTCCGCCTGATCCCGGTCAGGGTCAGGAGAGTTTACCCACTGCCGCTGCGATTTCCGGCAGTGCCGCACGTGCAAACAGCTCTTCAAAGTCAGGCAGGTGGCCCAGCACTTCCCGGTTACAGGCATCCTGATACATGATCCAGCCATAGGTCGCCAGGCTGTCCATGGAGCGGATGTTACGCTGCGTCAGGGCGGCTTTGTAATCTGACATACGCTTGGTGCCAATCAGGCTGGCCAGTTCATCATCGTTGTAGCTTTCGATGGCGGAACGGGCATGACGCTGCAGCTTGCTGACCAGCGCAAAGTCTTCGGTCATCAGCAGATTACGCACGGCTTTTTCGACCGCCGGATCTTCGACCGGTGTGCCTTTCGGCAGTTTCGCCAGGGCCAGCTGCTGGGCAAAGCTCAGCACGGTGTAGTTATTCAGCAGGACGAACATCTCCAGCGTATCGGTCGCGCCATAGGCCGGAACGGCGCCGTTAGCGATGGTTTTACCCTGACGCCATGCTGCCTTGAACTTCGCAACCTGATGACCCGCCAGCGCCGTCGACAGCTCTTCGAGCAGATCTTTGCGGCTTTTGGCTTTCAGGATCTCGCCGCCATCCTGGTAGAGCAGCAGCGAACGCGGCATCACATACACAAAGTGGTGACACTCGGTTTCCCAGTTTTCCAGCAGCCAGGCGGCGCGTGGCGACCGGGTAGCGGCCAGATGCCAGTTCAGCATGGTCAGCACCGCCTGCTTATGCACCTGCGCCATCTCGTCCTGATCGGCAATCGAGCCGAACTGCACGGAATCCCCGGCTGCATGGCTGGCCAGCGTGCCGTAGGGATCGTACTGGTAGGCGAAGCCACCGCTCATGCCGTTACCAAAGCCTTTACCAAAGGTTCCCAGGTTGAGGATGGCACCGTTGGTCATATATTCGCAGCAGAAGTCACCGACGCCTTCCACCACCGCCGTCGCGCCAGAGTTACGCACCGCGAAACGGTCACCCGCCTGGCCCTGGACGAACAGACGCCCGCCGGTGGCGCCGAACAGCGCAAAGTTACCGATCAGCACGTTGCCATCGCTATCCTGCGCGCCGCCGCCAGGCGACATCACGATAAGCTCACCGCCACACTGGCCTTTGCCGACACCGTCGTTACAGGTGCCGTAATGGGTCAGCTGCATACCGTCGTTGCAGAAAGCGCCAAATGACTGACCGGCGGATCCGGTGGTGGCGATTTTCACGCTTTCAGGAGCCAGATAGCGGCGACCGCGATCGTCGGTCAGAACGGCAGGCATCGCCCGTAACTGCTCCGCCGTCAGCTGATGGTTCAGCATGCGTTCGATATCGATCGCCAGCTGGCCGCCAACGCTTTTGTTACGGTTATTCAGGACGATGTTGTCACCCAGGGTGACAGCAGGATTCCCCTGATCCACCAGCGACAGCTTCAGCTGCTCAACCCAGCCATCATCCAGCTCAAAATCTTTTTCCAGATAGACAGGCTTGTCGATTTTCAGCTCCGGCACCACGGTGAGCATGGCGCGTAAATCGAGTTTGCCCACTTCCAGCGGGTGATCCATCAGGTGCAGCAGGTCGGCGCGGCCGCGTGCTTCACGCAGAGAGCGCAGGCCCATACGCGCCAGGATCTCACGCACCTCGTGCGCCACGTTGAGGAAATATTGCGCCAGCTGACGTGGATCGCCATCAAAGGCTTCGGCATTGGTGGTTAACCCGGCCGGACACTTCACGTTGCAGTTCTTCGCCATCACGCATTTCAGCATCATCAGCGCGGTGGTACCAAATTCAAAACTGTCACCGCCCAGCAGCGCCGATTTCACCACGTCGCTGCCGGTCTGTTGCGCGCCCGAGCAGCGCAGCAGCACTTTCTCGCGCAGGCCGTTTGCACAGAGCGCCTGGTGGACCTCGGCGATGCCGATCTCCGCCACACGTCCGGTATATTTCAGGCTGGTCACCGACGCTGCGCCGGTGCCGCCGGTGTTACCCGCGACGTTAATCACGTCAGCGCCCGCTTTCGCCACGCCGACCGCGATGGTGCCGATCCCTTCCGACGAAACCAGCTTAACGATCACGCGTACCCGCGCGGCTTTGCAGTCGTGGATCAGCTGCGCCAGATCTTCGATGGAATAGGTATCGTGATGCGGCGGAGGCGAGACCAGCTCGACCCCAGGTGTACCGCCACGCGCCGCCGCAATCTCGACGGTGACTTTGGCGGCCGGCAACTGACCACCTTCGCCGGGCTTCGCGCCCTGGCCGATTTTAATCTCCAGCTCTTCCAGCATCGGATCGGCCAGATAAGCGGCCCAGACGCCGAAGCGGCCCGACGCCAGCTGCTTGATGCGTGAGGCGCGGATGGTGCCGTGACGCGAATAGTGTTCGCCACCTTCACCACAGTTACTCATGCCACCAACCATGTTGGTGCCGTGTGCCACCGCTTCATGCGCCGGTGCGACCAGCGCGCCGTGGCTCATGGCCCCGGAAGCAAAGGTGCGGGTAATTTCACAGGCTGGCTGTACTTCGCTCAGCGGCAGTGAGGGCAGGGTGGTGAAAATACGGGACAGGTAATCTGCCGCTTTGCCATACGCGGTGACCTTCAGACCGCCGCTGACCACCTCGCTGCTCTCGATGTCGTCGCCGAAGCGCGATTTCAGGGCGCGGGAGAGATTCTGCAGGCGTTCGCTTTCAGGTTTCAGCCCCTCAATGGCATCGGTCAGACGCAGCATAAAGTGGTTCAGGCTGCCATCTTCCGCCTCGCACACCATGCCACGAATGGCAAAGCCGTTGTTGGTCAGGGAGTAGCGGCCCAGCTTGCGGCGGAACTCTGCTTCGCTGTCGATATGGGTCAGATCCGCCGGGAAGGTCAGAATGTCGCGCAGCGCCGCCGGGCGACGTTTACGCTCTTCATACATCAGGCTTGAGAACTGACGGTAATCGGCCGTAATGGCAAAATTATTGATGACCTCATCCGGAATGCGCTCGAAGCTGCTGTCTTTAAACGTCTCTGGCTTGATGCCAAAGGCGTTATCGAGCCGGGCCAGCGTCATCAGACGGATGAAGTTATCCTCTTCGCGGGCTTTGTCGGCAAAGCGAATCGGCTCTTCGGTCATGTCGATAAAGGTCCGCACGGCGATGGTGCCGTAAGAGTGACCGGCCCCCTCTGCGCGCTCTTTAAACAGGCCCAGCAGCGGCACGTCAGATTCACCCTCAATCCTGAGCGCGCTCTGATGCCAGTCAACCGCCATCTGGGCGATGGTGGCGAAGCCTGCGCCGCCCACCGGCGTTTTAATGTTCGGGAAATACTTTTTCAGCACCGGATCGTCGGTGTTGAGGAAGTTAGGCTCGAAGAATTCACCACAGCTGTAGCTCTCCACGGTGCAGAGACCCACTTTGCCCATGGTTTTCATCAGCGCTTTTTCGGCGGCTTTGGCATAGCGCTTAAAGGCTTTGTTGCCCTCTTCGCCTTCACCATATTTCTCCTCTGCGCGCATCTGAACGCCCAGCGGATAGATTGCAGAGGCACCGAAGCCCAGGGTCGCGGCGATGTGGTGCGAGGAGATGCTCTGGCCGCTTTCTACTACCAGCGAGACATCCAGACGCAGCCCTTCCTGCACCAGACGCTGGTTGATGGCAGAAACCACCAGCAGCATCGGGATCGCGGCGTGCTTCGAGGAGATGTGGCGATCGGTCAGTACGGCGATGCCGCCCTGAGATCGGGCAAAATCCACCACCTGCTGTGCCAGGTCGTCGATCGCTTTTTCCAGCGCGTTGGCGTTCGCCGTCATGCTCAGCAGATCTTTGCCGACCACCGGCTCATAAAGCATCTCAAAACGGGCATAAGGCGCAATGGTCTGCTCGCGTAAGCGCAGCATATCCAGATGGCTGAGGATCGGGGTAGGCACCACGATCTGACGGCCTTTGCTGCGACCCAGATGCGGTTTTGCGCCCAGCGCGACCCGCAGCGTCATGCCATCTGCTTCACGGATGGAGTCGAGCGGCGGGTTAGTTACCTGTGCAAAGCGCTGAGAGAAGTAGTGCGCCATGCCGCCTTCGTGATCGGATAAGCCGTTGATGGCGTTGCCGTAACCCATCGCAGAGATCTTCTCTGCGCCGGTGTTCAGCATCGGGTCCATCATGAACTTGAAGCTTTCCTGGTTGTAGTAGTAGGCAACAAAACGCTGATAGGTTTTCAGATCGCCACGATAGCGCAGCGGTGAACCCTGCTGCTCCGCCGGGATCTCGGGCAGGTCATCCAGTCCGACGCGGGCTTCACGCAGCAGCGCCAGATAATCTTTTTCCGCAGCCAGTTTTTCCAGCGCCTGCAGCGTGGTGTAGCTGCGTTTTTCACGATGATCGAAATAGAGCATCCCACCCGCTTCGATACGGCCACGGCGCAGCACGCTTTCCGGTGGGAAGGCGATCTGGCCCGCTTCCGACATCGCACCGATATAGTCCGCGGTTTCGACGGAACGCAGAGGACGCAGGCCAAGGCGGTCGAGACGCGCACCGATCACTTCGCCGTTGCCGAAGATTAACGCGGCAGGGCCGTCGTTCTTCTCTTCGTACAGGGAGAAATACTCCAGCATGGCGCGGACTTCGGGCGACAGCTCGGTGTCGTTCTCCCAGGCGGGCGGCATCATGGAGACCACGGCGGTGATCAGGTCGAGGTTGTCCTCCATCAGGCGGCTGTGGATGCTCTGATCCAGCCGTGAGCTGTCGGACTGACCTTTCGGCCGCACGATTTTCTTGCCACGGGCCAGCGCCAGCGCGGCTTCCGCGATGCGGTTTTTACGATCCGTGTTCAGCTCACCGTTGTGCGCCATCAGACGGAACGGCTGCGCCATCGTGGTATGAGGATCGGTGTTGGTTGAGAAGCGGGTATGGAAAAACAGCCCACGCACCTGATGATCGGGATCGGTCAGATCTTTGAAGTAGGGGATCACTTCATTGGAGTTCAGGCGGGCCTTAAACACCTGCGTACGCGAGGAGAGCGACAGCGGATAGAGTCCGCCAAATTCGCTGTCGGTAAACGCACGGGCTTCAATCGTTAACAGGGCGCGATAGATGCGTTGTTCGAAGTCGTTCTGATCGACCACGTCCTGCGGGGCAGTGAAAATCCACTGCAGAATCGGTAACTGGAACTGCACGGCGGCCGGGCGCGTTACGCTGCTGTCCAGCGGCATATCACGCTTCATGATGATCGGCAGGCCAAAGCTGCTCAGTGTCTCATCCACCAGGCGCTCGGCGTTTGCCCGCAGCTCTGCATCTTTCGGCACAAAGAAGTTGCCGACGCCAAAGCGACCCGCTTCCAGCGGCTCGCCGGTAATCTTGCGGAAGAAATGCAGCGACAGGTCGACGTTGACCCCCGCGCCGTCACCCACGCCTTCTGCTGACATCCCGCCGCGGTGGGGCACCGTACACAGGGCGCTGTGCGCCATCTGCAGAATCTCGTGGGTCTGCTCGCCGTCCTTACGCGTAATGAAACCTACACCACAGCTGTCACTGCCTGCTGTCGGATCATACAAGCCATAGGATTGAGGTTTTTTAGTGGACATTGAGGGTCTCCTTAAACTGCTTTGACATTACCTGCACTGTTTCAGGGTCTGAGCGCTACCAGGGCGCAGCTTTACTTTTCTCGCCATGATCTGTCGAGCACGCGTCATAGCCCTGAGCATTTCTCTCCAGACATCGGTAAAACGTCTTTTATTGAGCTGCTCTGATTTCCGGTCTCGTAAAGGAGATGACTTAAACCACGCGGGAGTCTTCTTGTTGCATAGATATGCCGAGACAATGACCCGTCTGGAAAGCTTTCAGCGGATTTCCAACTTATCGGGAAAGCGTAATCAGGTCAAATAGGGCGGTCAGGCGGGCTAATCAGAGGTTTTATGGGTTTAAGTTGATGAATATTATGCGTTTTATGGTTTAAAATGTGCCACTCTGGCACCCGGCGATCGGCCGAGAAATGTGAACTGACTCACTGTAGGGCAGGCGTCAGATCTCTGCACAATGCTGGTGAGAGTGGGATAAACAGCATTAAATGCTGTTCAGCACAGATGATACATAGCATGTATCTGTTTTTCTTATGTCCGCCTTTTTGAATGAAACCACGACGGGTTATAAGAAAAATTAATCAGCATAGGTATGCTTAAAACATCACTAAAGATGAATGAGTATTCATATAAACGGGATGGACCTGCGCAACAGAACGTTGCCAGGATATTGAAAAAAGGCCGTACAGAGAAATCTGAGATTCGCTGGCGGCCTTACAGATTATGCATTTGGCACAATCAGTCAAGGGTTTTAACCGTTTTGTCCTTAACGTCGCCGAACGGCCGCGCGGATGCACCATAATGGCGCATCTGCGTCCGGATCTTCGCGTGACGGGCTGCGACGTCACCGGGCTATCTGCGTTATAGTGAGGCGGTTTCTCTTTCAGGGAGTGGGTATGAAGCAAATTCGTCTGTTGGCGCAGTACTACGTTGATTTGATGGTCAAGCTGGGACTGGTGCGGTTCTCGCTGCTGCTGGCGTCGGCGCTGGTGGTGCTGGCGATGATCGTCCAGATGGCGGTCACGATGGTACTGCGGGGCCATGTTGAGAGTATCGACGTGGTACGTTCGGTCTTTTTCGGGCTGCTGATCACGCCCTGGGCGGTCTATTTCCTGTCGGTGGTGGTCGATCAGCTGGAGGAGTCGCGGCAGCGGCTGGCCCGGCTGGTGGATAAGCTGGAGGAGATGCGTACCCGCGATCTGGAACTTAACCAGCAGATGAAAGAGACCATCACGCAGCTGAATCAGGAGATCAGCGACCGTAAAAAAGCGGAGCTGGCGCGTGAACAGGTGATGGACAAGCTGCGTGAAGAGGTGACGCGTCGCGAACAGGCGCAGATCGAGCTGGAACAGCAATCCTCTTTCCTGCGCTCCTTCCTGGATGCCTCGCCGGACCTGGTGTTCTATCGCAACATCGACAAACAGTTCTCCGGCTGTAACCGGGCGATGGAGCTGCTGACCGGCAAAAGCGAAAAACAGCTGATTGGCCTGACGCCGCGTGACATCTACGATGATGAAGCGGCGACCAAGGTGCTGGAGACGGATGAGAAGGTGTTCCGCCATAACGTCTCGCTGACCTATGAACAGTGGCTGCAATATCCCGACGGCCGCAAAGCCTGTTTTGAGATCCGTAAAGTGCCCTATTACGACCGCGTCGGTAAGCGCAGCGGGCTGATGGGCTTTGGCCGCGATATAACCGAGCGTAAGCGCTATCAGGACGCGTTAGAGAACGCCAGCCGGGAAAAGACCACCTTTATCTCAACGATCAGCCACGAGCTTCGTACGCCGCTTAATGGCATTGTCGGCCTGAGCCGGATTCTGCTGGACACCGATCTGAATCAGGAGCAGCTCAAATACCTGAAAACCATCCATGTCTCGGCCATCACGCTGGGCAACATCTTCAACGATGTGATTGAGGTGGACAAGATTGAACGCCGTAAAGTGCAGCTGGATAACCAGCCGCTCGATTTCACCGGCTTCCTCGCCGATTTAGAAAATCTCTCCGGTCTGCTGGCGCAGCCTAAAGGGCTGAAGTTTGTGCTCGCGCCGCAGCTGCCCCTGCCGCACATGATCGCCACTGACGGCACACGCCTGCGTCAGATTCTGTGGAACCTGATTGGCAACGCGGTGAAGTTCACCCAGCAGGGGGAGATCCTGGTGCGGGTGGCCTACGAGCAGGATGAGACCCTGCGCTTCGAGGTGCAGGATTCCGGTATGGGGATCCCGCAGGATGAGCAGGATAAGATCTTTGCGATGTACTATCAGGTCAAAGATCAGCACGGCGGTAAACCGGCGACCGGCACCGGCATCGGACTGGCGGTGTCCCGCCGTCTGGCGCAGGCGATGGGCGGCGATATTCGTGTTCACAGCGCGCCAGGGCAGGGCTCCTGCTTTACCGTCGAGATCCACGCGCCGCGCATTGCGGAAGAGGTGGAAAACGAAGGCGTGGAGGACAGCCTGCCGCTACCGGCCCTGCACGTCCTGCTGGTTGAGGATATTGAGCTGAACGTCATCGTGGCGCGTTCGGTCCTGGAGAAGCTGGGCTGCAGCGTCGAGGTCGCCATGACCGGCCAGGCGGCGCTGGCGATGTTTGACCCGCTGGAGTTTGATCTGGTGCTGCTGGACATTCAGCTGCCGGATATGACCGGGCTGGATGTCTCACGCGCTATTCGCCAGCAGTATCAGGGCACCCATCTCCCACCGCTGGTGGCGCTCACCGCCAACGTCCTCAAAGACAAAAAAGAGTATTTCGACGCGGGCATGGATGATGTGCTCAGCAAGCCTCTGGCGGTTCCGGCACTGACGGCGATGATCAAAAAGTACTGGGATTATCAGTCTGAACCGGAAGAGGAGACCTCTGCCGGGCGCGATGATAAAACTCTGATGCTGCTGGATGTCGCGATGCTTGAACAGTATATCGAGCTGGTTGGACCGGGCCTGATCACCCAGAGCCTGACGATGTTCGAAAAAATGATGCCGGATTACCTGGCCGTGCTGGAATCCAACCTGATGGCGCGGGATCAGAAAGGGATCGCCGAAGAGGGCCACAAAATCAAAGGCGCGGCGGGTTCAGTGGGACTGCAGCGGTTACAGATGCTGGCGAAACAGATTCAGAGTCCGGAGCTGCCGGCGTGGTGGGACAACGTGACGGAGTGGATTGATGAGCTGAAGCACGAGTGGCGACACGATGTGCAGGTATTGCGCGACTGGGTGGCAGGACAGGAACGCTGATACGCCAGAAAAAAATGACCCCAGCCGAGGCCGGGGTGCGCGAATACTGCGCCAACACCAGGGAAATCATTGCGGCCGCTATGATCTGAATAATTAATGCAGCCGCAGGGTATTGGTTAACACTGTCATCACCTTAGCAAATCCCTCTTCACATGCGACAAGATTCATTAAAAATTGTGATATTGAGCAGCGTTTAAATACAGAAAACATTAATTTGGCAACACAGTCAAGTAAGGAATCAATTTACGTGCTGCATTGCTGAAAAAATAGCCATTTTTGCCCTTTTTCGGGTAGTTTTAACGCGCCTGTGAAGGCGAAGCGCGCCGCAGAGGCTATCGGTGACGTCACCGTTAACACCGGCATCACCGGCAGCGCTAAGGCGCTGATATTGCAAGTAAGCGCCCCGAAATGACACGAATAATTCAAAACCATCCGGAATGGTAAAAAAGAATCTGATGCTTTCTCTTTTTATCCGGATGACTTAAGGACAATTACTGAGCGAAAACAGGACCAGCGCAAAGACGACTGTCGCCGTTAAGCGCTGTTTATTTAAACGTTATAACGATAATTCTGATTAATATATAGACCGTAAAAGGATCAGAAAAAAATGAAAGTTAAGCAGAGTGAATCATTTTAACCGGCGCTTATTATCCATTATTAAGTGTTTATCTGGAAAGCAAACGCGAGGCCGTGAGGAATGGAACCGATTCCTTTTTGCCGGAAGTCCTTGAACTATTTCGAACTGTTGCAGCATGTTGATGCAAAATGATTGAATAAAGTCTGGAAACGGCCGGCTGAATTCCAGCAAAATTCGTAAAAAGCCCGTTAACGGGGCAGTGATTACATGTGTGATTGATTAACGTCTGAAACAGGTATGGGAAGATTGCATGAACAAGCATAAAGGAAGCATCGGACAGCGTGTCAGACGGATCGTGGGCCGTATTGTACTGGTCTGGCTGGGCCTCTGGCTGGCGGGAATTTTACTCTTTGCCTTCCTGCCGGTTCCGTTCTCCGCGGTGATGGCGGAACGGCAGATCGGGGCCTGGCTGCGCGGTGATTTTAGTTATGTCGCCCATTCAGACTGGGTCGGGCATGATGCGATCTCACCCTGGATGGGGCTGGCCGTCATCGCCTCGGAAGACCAGAAGTTTCCCACCCACTGGGGGTTTGATGTGGCGGCGATTGAGTCGGTGCTGGACAGGAAGGAGAGCCAGATGCGTGGCGCCTCCACGCTGTCACAGCAGACGGCGAAGAATCTCTTTCTGTGGGATGGGCGTAGCTGGTTGCGGAAAGGGCTGGAAGCGGGTCTGACGGTGGGGCTGGAAACGGTCTGGACGAAACGGCGCATTCTGACCGTCTATCTCAACATTGCCGAGTTCGGGCCGGGGATCTTTGGCGTCGAGGCGGCATCGCAGCGCTACTTCCACAAGCCAGCCAGCCGGCTGACGGCGGCAGACGCGGCGCTGCTGGCGGCGGTGCTGCCTAACCCAATTCGCTACCGTGCGGCGGCGCCCTCCGGCTATGTCAGAGAGCGGCAGCAGTGGATCCTGCGTCAGATGCGTCAGCTGGGCGGCGAGGGCTTTTTACAGCGTAATCAGCTCGACTAAGCCTTAATCTTCATCGAAGCCCGCTTCGAACAGTTCGATGACCGCCGCCAGCGCCGGGACTTCTTCCGGGCCGCTGGCTTCGATCTCAATATGCCCGCCTTTGGCCGAGTCGAGCATCAGCAGCGCAATCACGCTGCTGGCTTCGGCTTCGGTGCCCGCCTCGTTACGCAGCAGCACGTCGGCGTCAAAGCTCTGCACCAGCTCAAAGAGCTTCATTGCCGGACGGGCGTGCATACCCAGCTTATTCCTGATTTCTACAGTTTGTCTGACGGTCATGATTTGCGCTTTTCCAGCGTGCGATGGC
The DNA here is from genome assembly GCF_022647325.1 of Pantoea deleyi. NCBI lineage: Bacteria > Pseudomonadati > Pseudomonadota > Gammaproteobacteria > Enterobacterales > Erwiniaceae > Pantoea > Pantoea deleyi. Next base: position 3,523,785 of record NZ_CP071405.1, on the reverse strand, counting down.
GTGACTGTACATTCTTACCGCGTGAACGGAAGTAATCGGCCAGCTGCTCGGCAATATAGACGGAGCGATGTTTACCGCCGGTACAGCCAATCGCCACGGTAAGATAGCTACGGTTGTTGGTTTCCAGCATCGGCAGCCAGAGTTCTAAATAGCTGCGCGTCTGGTAGATAAAATTGTGTACTTCGGTGTGGCGATCGAGGAAGGCGGCTACCGGACGATCGAGGCCGGTCATCGGTCGCAGCTTGGGATCCCAGTGTGGATTGGGCAGAAAGCGTACGTCAAACACATAGTCTGCATCAATGGGGATGCCATGCTTGAAGCCGAAGGATTCAAACACCATGGTCAGCTCGCGTTCGCGCTTGCCCAGCAGGCGGGTACGCAGCATCTCGGCCAGCTCATGCACCGACATCTCGGAGGTGTCGATGATCAGGTCGGCGCGGGAGCGCAGCGGCTCCAGCAGATCGCTCTCTTCGTCAATCGCGCTCTCCAGCGACAGGTTCTTGCTGGAAAGCGGGTGCAGACGGCGCGTATCGCTGTAACGCCGAATCAGGGTATTGCGATCGGCGTCGAGAAAAAGCAGCTGCGGTGAAAAGGAGTCGGGCAGATTATTCAGCGCGGTTTCGAAAATTTCAGGGGATTCAGGCATGTTCCGGACATCGATACTGACCGCCGCCGAAATATTGCGCTCAGCCAGCGAGTTCGCTAACTCAGGCAGCAGCACGACCGGCAGGTTGTCGACGCAGTAGAATCCCATATCTTCCAGCGCACGGAGCGCCACTGACTTCCCCGAGCCTGAACGACCGCTAACGATCATCAGCACCATGACCTTCTCTCCCGTTTTAAAACCGGCACCCGGCCGGTAAAGACGCGTTACTGCTCTGTCTGGATTTCCGTAATAATGGCGTAGAGCTCTTCATCACTCTGCGCCGCGCGCAGACGGCGGCAGACCGTTTTATCTGCCAGACGTTTTGCCACCAGTGAAAGGGTGTGCAGGTGCGTTTTGCACTGGTCAGCCGGCACCAGTAAGGCAAACAGCAGATCGACCGGCTGGTTATCGACGGCATCGAACGCAATCGGCTGTTCGAGGCTGATAAAGACCCCGACCGCACGCAGCGTATCCTCTTCCAGCTTGCCGTGAGGAATGGCGATACCGTTGCCGATACCGGTACTGCCCATGCGTTCACGGGTCAGGATCGCTTCAAAAAGCGTCTGGTGCGGCAGGTTGAGCTGCTTTGCGGCCAGTTCGCTGATGATTTCCAGCGCACGTTTTTTGCTCTGGCAGTGTACGCCGCTGCGGGTGCAGTCAGGCGAAAGCACCGTGCTCAATTCCAGTGTAAGATCGTTGTTCATTATCGTTTCACTTGCGAGTTCACCAGGCCATTCACCGCCAGCGCGTCCAGACGCGGGAGACAAACGGCGCCTCTGCTCAGATGACAAAACGGGGCGGATTATCCGCCCCATCCTGTCGGCTCTGCGCGGCAGGCGCGCGTAGCTGGCGTGAAGGTTAGTGTTTTTTCAGTTTATCTTTGTGTTTGGTCAGCTGACGGGCGAGCTTGTCGATCAGCCCGTCAATGGCCGCATACATATCTTCCGCTTCCGATGTGGCGTGCAGCTCGCCACCGTTCACGTGAAGCGTTGCGTCCGCCACCTGAGTGACTTTCTCAACTTTCAGGACAATATAGACCTGATTGATATGTTCGAAATAGTGTTCCAGTTTGGCAAATTTACCGTTGACGAATTCACGCAGAGGTTCGGTGATTTCAACGTGTTGCCCGGTCAGGTTCAGCTGCATAGGTCTTCCTTCTCATTTCTGTCAAACCAGCTGTTTACGCTGGTTCGATGGCGGGATGGACAAAGACTCACGATATTTGGCGACGGTTCGCCGTGCCACCATAATCCCCTGATCAGATAACATGGAGGTCAGTTTACTGTCGCTCAAGGGTTTGGCTGGATTTTCCGCCGAAATTAATTTTTTCACCAGCGCCCGGATCGCCGTCGAAGAGGCTTCACCGCCACCTTCGGTATTGACGTGACTGGAGAAAAAGTACTTCAGTTCGAAGATCCCCCGCGGGCTGTGCAGATACTTCTGCGTCGTCACACGGGAAATGGTCGACTCGTGCATCTCAACGGCCTGGGCGATATCGGCCAGCACCATCGGACGCATAAACTCTTCACCCTGCTCGAAAAACGCCTGCTGCTGTTCAACGATACAGCGCGTCACCTTCAGCAGCGTATCGTTGCGGCTCTCCAGGCTCTTGATCAGCCAGCGCGCTTCCTGCAGATTACTGCGGATGAACTGGCTGTCGCTTTCGTTGCGCGTGGCGCCACCCATCGCGGCATAGTGCTGGTTGATCTTCAGGCGCGGCACGCTGTCGGCGTTCAGTTCAACCGTCCAGCGGCTGCCGACCTTGCGCACCAGCACGTCGGGAATGACATACTCCGGTTCGCCGGTGTTAATCGACTGGCCCGGACGCGGATCCAGCGACTGAATCAGCAGCATCGCCTCTTTCAGCACCTCTTCCTTCAGGCGCGTCACCCGCATCAGGCTGCGAAAATCGTGATTCGCCAGCAGGTCAAGATGTTCGCCGACGATCAGGCGCGCCTCTGCCAGCATCGGCGTTTCGGGCGCATACTGCGAAAGCTGCACCAGCAGACAGTCACGCAGGTCGCGCGCGCCGACGCCGATCGGGTCGAAGCGCTGGATGCGTTTCAGCACCGCTTCCACTTCATCCACTTCCAGCTCGTCGTTGCCGATGCTGTCCAGGATCTCTTCAAGCGAAACGGTAAGATACCCGGTGTCATCGATAGCGTCGACGATAGAGGTCGCAATCGCGCGATCGGTGTCACTGAACGGCGTCAGCCCGACCTGCCACATCAGATAATCCTGCAGGGACTGGGTGGTCTCGCCCTGATAGACCGGTAACTCATCATCCTGATAGTCGGTGCCGGTGCCTGACGGCGTGCCAGCCGTGTAGATCTCATCCCAGGTGGCATCCAGCGGCAGTTCATCGGGCATCTCTTTCTGCTCAAGGGCTTCGCGGGTGTCCAGCGCCTCGGCCTCGGACGATTCCCGGGCGTCGATCTCTTCGTGCAGTTCGGTCTGCTCAAGCAGCGGATTGCTTTCCAGTGCAAGCTGTAACTCCTGCTGGAGTTCAAGCGTAGAGAGCTGCAGCAGACGAATGGCCTGCTGCAGTTGTGGCGTCATTGCCAGCTGTTGGCTGAACCTGAGTTGTAAACCTTGCTTCATAGACAGGATGGTAGTTCCCAGGTAAACATCAGTATTAACGACACCTTATCAGAGTCTGAACTCTTCACCCAAATAAACCCGCTTCACCTGCTCATCGGCGAGGATTTCGTTCGGGGTTCCGTGCGCAATCAGGTGGCCCTGGCTGACGATGTAAGCCCGCTCACAGACCGCTAAGGTTTCACGCACGTTGTGGTCGGTGATCAGCACGCCCAGGCCGCTGTCACGCAGATGCTCGATGATCTTTTTGATGTCGATAACGGAGATCGGGTCAACACCAGCAAAGGGCTCATCCAGCAGGATAAACTTCGGGTTGGCCGCCAGCGCACGCGCGATCTCAACACGACGGCGTTCACCGCCCGACAGCGCCTGGCCCATGCTGTCGCGCAGGTGTTCGATGTGGAACTCTTCCATCAGTTCGCGGGCGCGATCCTGACGCTGCTCTTCCGTCAGATCGTCGCGGATCTGCAGGACGGCCATCAGGTTATCGTAGACGCTCAGGCGACGGAAAATAGAGGCTTCCTGCGGCAGATAGCCGATGCCGCGACGTGCGCGGGCGTGCAGTGGCAGGATGCTGATATCTTCATCATCGATGACAATACGACCCGCGTCGCGGGGCACGATCCCCACCACCATGTAAAAGGTGGTGGTCTTACCGGCACCGTTCGGGCCCAGCAGGCCGACAATCTCGCCGGACTTTACCTGCAGACTGACATCTTCTACCACGCGACGGCCTTTATAGGCCTTCGCCAGGTTTTCTGCGATTAATGTGGCCATAGCTATCAGTTACTCTTCTTTCCGCTGGTGGACGAACCTTTATCCTGAAGTTGCGACGGCACCAGGACGGTGGTGACGCGCTTGTTCTGGCCCTGGCTGTAAGCCTGCATTTTCTGCTCTTTCACCAGGTAGGTAATACGATCGCCTTTGATGTTGCTGTCCTGCTGCTCAATGAACGCATTGCCGGTCAGTTCAACGAAGTCATTAGCCAGTTCGTAGTGCAGTTTGGCGGCGTGACCCTGCACTGGCTTGCCGCTGTCCTGCATCTGATAGAAGGTCGCGGGGTTGCCGTAGGCGTCGACGATGGTCTTCTTGCTGTCGCCACCCGGACGGGTCACCACGACTTTATCGGCCGTGATTTTAATGGAGCCCTGGGTCACGATGACATTGCCGGTAAAGGTCGCGACGTTGCCCTGCAGGTCCAGCGCCTGATTCTGCGAGTCAATGTTTACGGGCTTGTCCGAGTCACCGGTCAGGGCCAGCGCGGGAACGCTGGTTGCCAGCAGTACCGAGGCCAGCAGGAGCTTCAGGCTATTTTTGTTCATTTTGAATTTCATAAGAGGTTTTGACCTTCTCGATTAACTCGGCGTTTTTCGTCCGTAAATTGCCGCGCATTTTCATGCCAGTGGAGTTAAAGCTGCGGCCATACAATGTCACCTGATCATCAGAGGTAACGTCCTGAGTGACAAGATTGATCTGCGCATTATCGGTTTTAATGCGTTCAAGCTGAGAATCCTGCGTCAGGGTATTCAGCTCAACATGGCCATAAAGATAAAGCATACGATCTTTGGTGAGCTTTGCTTTATCTGCCCGTAGCGACCAGGTCGGGATTTTGTTCTCATCAAAGGTGGTCATTACCGGATTGTCGAACCAGCTCAGCTCGTCGTCCGAGAAATAGGTCACTTTGTCCGAGGTCAGTTTATAGGACAGCGCGCCCTGCGGGTTATAAACCACAGTGTGTGAATCGGCACTGGTATAGGTCGGTGACTGCGTGCTATTGCCGACCGGCGTGCCATCGTCATCCTGGTTAGTAAGATTCCAGCCGATCAAAACCAGTGCAATCAAGGTCAGAATCAGCGTTATCCAACGCCTGCTTTTACTCATACTGATTGCCCTTTGGCATCCTCAAATTTGTTCTGCGCCATTAAGATCAGATCACACACTTCACGTACCGCGCCGCGTCCGCCGGCGATCCGCGTAACATAGTGCGCGCGCGGCAGCAGAATCGGATGTGCATCCGCCACCGCCACGCTTAATCCTGCTTTCGCCATTACCGGCCAGTCGATCAGATCGTCACCGATGTAGGCGACCTGGTCGTCGGAAAGAGACAGTTTATCCAGAAGTTCACGATAGGCCAAAAGCTTATCCGATTGTCCCTGATAAAGATGGCGGATGCCGAGCGTTTTGCAGCGATCTTCCATCAGTCGGGCATTGCGGCCGGTAATAATAGCCACTTCCACATCAGAGGTCAGCAGGCAGCGGACGCCGTAGCCATCCCGCACGTTGAATGCCTTTAACTCTTCGCCATTGTTCCCCATGTAGATCACGCCGTCGGACATCACGCCATCGACGTCGCAGATCAGCAGACGGATCTGGCTGGCGCGCGCCATCACCTCGGCGCTGACCGGGCCGTAGCAGGTATCAATCGGGGAGGTTGCCTGTTGCATTTTCTCTTCCTGTTCAGACTACGCCAGCGCGCAGCATGTCATGCATATGTACCACGCCGAGCAGATGGTCGTCATCGGCCACCAGAATCGAGGTAATGTTTTTTGTCTGCATCAGATTCAGCGCTTCAACCGCCAGCATGTTCGGCCGGACGCGAATGCCGCCAGGCGTCATCACTTCACCAATGGTGGCACGCTGAAAATCGATGCCCATATCAAAGATGCGGCGCAGGTCACCATCGGTAAAGATCCCCTCAATTTTCATCAGGCCGTCGACGATCACCGTCAGGCCCAGATTCTTGCGGGTGATCTCCAGCAGCGCATCACGCAGAGAGGCGTCGCGGGTGACGTGCGGCAGTTCATCGCCGCTGTGCATAATATCCGCCACATGCAGCAGCAGCTTGCGGCCCAGCGCGCCACCGGGGTGGGAGAGGGCAAAATCTTCTGCCGTGAATCCGCGCGCTTCCAGCAGCGACACCGCCAGCGCATCGCCCATCACCAGGGTCGCCGTGGTGCTGGTGGTCGGGGCTAGGCCCAGCGGGCAGGCTTCCTGGGGGACGTGCACGCAGAGATGCACATCCGCCACCCGGCCCATCGCGCTTTCGGGCCGCCCGGTTATGCAGATCAGTGCGATGTGCTGACGCTTTAACACCGGGATCAGGGCAAGGATCTCATTCGACTCTCCGCTGTTGGAGATGGCGATCACCACATCATTTCTGCTCACCATGCCCAGGTCGCCATGGCTGGCTTCCGCCGGATGAACGAAGAAGGCGGGCGTGCCGGTGCTGGCGAAGGTCGCCGCCATTTTTTTACCGATATGGCCAGACTTCCCCATGCCCATCACCACCACTTTACCCTGGCAGCCGTAGATCAGGGCGCAGGCGCGGGCGAAATCGTCATTGATATATTGATCGAGCTGTTCCAGTCCTTCACGCTCGATGCGGAGCACGGTCTTGCCCGCTTGCTGAAAATCAAAGGCCGTTGGTTGCTGATATGACATAGTGAGTCTGTCCTTGTTAACCGTTCATGAATGCCGGCTGTATCCACAGCAGCGTCACCCAGACGAAGAAACCACAGAATAAAATCAGGCCCGCCGTCCGGCCTACCCGTCGGCGACGAAGCAGGCAGAGCAGGGCAAACAGTGCGCTGACGCCCAGCATCACCCAGTAATCGCGGGCAAAGGCATGATAATCGACGCTGCCCGGATGAATCAGTGCCGGCAGTCCCAGCACGATGGCAATATTATAAATGTTGGCACCGATCAGGTTGCCGATCGCAATATCATCTTCGCCTTTCAGCGCGCCAGCAAGCACCGTGGCCAGCTCGGGCAGGCTGGTGCCCACGGCGATCAGGGTCAGGCCCATCACCAGTTCGCTGACGCCAAAGTAGTCGGCAAAGGCCGTGGCGTTGTCGATCACCATCCGCGTCGACATCGGCAGAATAATCAGCGCCACCGCCAGCCACAGAAAGGCCACCGTGTTGCCGCTCTCTTCGCGTGGCAGTTCAGCCAGCTGCTCGCGCGTCAGGGTGTCGTTGTTGTCCTGCTCCGCTTTACGCGCGATGCGAATCACCACCATCAGATAAATAGCGGCAATCGCGATCAGGCCAATTCCATCAAGTCGGCTAAGCTGATTGTCAAACAGCATGAAACCGCTGAGCAGGGTGACCAGTAACATCAACGGCAGCTCACGGCGAATCAGATTGGAGTGAACGCTGAGCGGATGTATTAGCGCAGCGGCACCCAAAATCAGTAGAATGTTGGTAATGTTCGAGCCCAGCGCGGTGCCCACTGCCAGATCCATCTGGCCATGCTGCGCCGCTGAAAAGGAGAGGATCATCTCTGGCAGCGAGGTGCCGATGCTGACGACGGTCATGCCGATAATCAGTGGCGGAATGCCAAATGAACGACACAATATAGAGGCGCTAAACACCAGACGATCGGCACCATAAGCCAGTAAAAGCAAACCGATAATCAGCAGTGCAGAAGCTACGAACATGAAAAATCCTTGCATTAAAACCCGGGCCGGCAATGCCTTTCCCGACCGGTTTACGGTTCTGTTTGGCGAGACAGGCGCTGATTTTGACCGTCTGAACGGCAAAAGTAAATTTAATGACCATTTTCGGCAAATCTTAGCGGTAAGTTTCTGTAAAGCTATCGTGAATCATGACCGAACAGGCTACCATCGTACCCCATGTTTACGCCCGATCCTGACAAGAGGTGACAATGATCCAGCAGCAAACGAATCTGGTTGAGGTTCGTGGCGTGAGTTTTTCGCGCGGAGATCGCACAATCTTCGATGACATTTCGCTGACCGTGCCAAAAGGCAAAGTGACGGCGATTATGGGGCCATCGGGGATAGGAAAAACCACTCTGCTACGCTTGATTGGGGGGCAGCTTCAGCCGACCCAGGGTGAAATCCTGTTTCGTGGCGAAAACATTCCGTCATTATCCCGCGCTAAATTGTATGAAGCGCGCAAGAAAATGAGCATGCTGTTCCAGTCCGGCGCGCTGTTCACGGACCTGACGGTCTATGAAAATGTGGCCTGGCCTCTGCGTGAGCATACGCAGCTCCCTGCGCCGCTGCTGCACAGCACCGTGCTGATGAAGCTGGAGGCGGTGGGCCTGCGTGGCGCCGCGCAGCTGAAACCGGCTGAGCTGTCGGGCGGCATGGCGCGTCGTGTGGCACTGGCGCGTGCTATCGCGCTTGAGCCGGAACTGATCATGTTCGACGAGCCTTTCGTCGGTCAGGATCCCATCACCATGGGCGTGCTGGTTAAGCTTATCGATGAACTGAACCATGCGCTGGGCCTGACCTGCATTGTGGTCTCGCACGACGTACCGGAAGTACTGAGTATCGCGGACTACGCCTATATCGTGGCCGGACAAAAAATTATCGCACAGGGCACCACGCCCGCACTGCGTGAGAATAACGACCCGCGAGTTCGCCAGTTTATCGATGGCGATGCGGATGGTCCGGTTCCCTTCCGTTTTCCTGCCGGCGACTATCTCGCAGAGTTAACCGGCTCAGGGAGTAATTAAACAGATGGTCTTGAAGGCGCTGGCGTCGTTTGGTCGTCAGGGAATTGAAACGTGCGCCAGTTTTGGACGCGCAGGCTTAATGCTGTTTCACGCGCTGGTCGGCAAACCGGCGTTCCGTAAACATGCGCCGCTACTGGTTAAGCAGCTCTATAGCGTAGGCGTGTTGTCGTTACTGATTATTGTGGTCTCGGGCCTGTTTATTGGCATGGTGCTCGGCCTGCAGGGGTACCTGGTGCTGACCACCTACGGGGCCGAAACCAGTCTGGGGATGCTGGTGGCGCTGTCGCTGCTGCGCGAGCTGGGGCCGGTGGTAACCGCGCTGCTGTTTGCCGGACGGGCGGGATCGGCGCTGACGGCCGAAATCGGCCTGATGAAAGCGACCGAGCAGCTCTCCAGCATGGAGATGATGGCGGTGGATCCGCTGCGCCGCGTCGTCTCGCCACGCTTCTGGGCGGGATTTATCAGCATGCCGCTGCTGGCTCTGATCTTTACCGCCGTCGGTATCGCGGGGGGCGCGCTGGTGGGCGTGAGCTGGAAGGGCATTGATCCGGGCTTCTTCTGGTCAGCCATGCAGAACGCGGTCGATTTCCGGACTGACGTGGTTAACTGCATTATCAAAAGCGCCGTATTTGCCGTCACGGTGACCTGGATTGCCCTCTTTAATGGCTATGACGCGATTCCCACTTCTGAAGGGATCAGTCGCGCGACGACGCGTACCGTAGTACATGCTTCACTGGCGGTGCTCGGGTTGGATTTTGTGCTGACAGCACTGATGTTTGGGAATTGATGCAATGCAAAGCAAAAAAAGCGAAATCTGGGTTGGCATTTTTATGATCATGGCGTTGATCGCCGCACTGTTTCTCTGTCTGCGCGTCGCCGATCTGAAGTCGATGGGCACCGAGCCGACGTGGAAACTCTACGCGACCTTCGACAACATCGGCGGCCTGAAAGTGAGTTCGCCGGTGAAAATCGGCGGCGTCGTGATTGGCCGGGTGACGGACATCGAACTGGAGCCAAAAACGCTGCTGCCACGGGTGACCATGGACATCAGCGATCAGTATGCCGATAAAATTTCCGATACCAGCTCGCTGGCGATCCGCACCCAGGGCCTGCTGGGTGAGCAGTTCCTGTCGCTCAACTTAGGATTTGACGATCCTGAGCTGGGCTCGGCGATGCTGAAAGATGGCGATACGCTGCGCGATACGAAATCAGCCATGGTGCTTGAAGATTTGATCGGCCAGTTCCTTTATAAGAGCGGCGATAACAAGCAAAACAGCGACAACAAGGATGCGCAGGAAGGCAGCAGTGCTGCGCCTGCGGCACCGGCTCAACCTTAAAGAAGAGGGTATACCATGTTTAAACGTTTACTGATGATTGCCATGCTGGTGGTGGCCGTGCCGCTGACGGCAACCGCCGCTGACCAGAGCAATCCTTACAAACTGATGAACCAGGCGGCGGAGAAAACCTTTACCCGTCTGAAGAACGAGCAGCCGAAAATTAAGCAGAACCCTAACTATCTGCGTGAGATTGTCCGTCAGGAACTGCTGCCCTATGTGCAGATCAAATATGCCGGCGCGTTAGTGCTGGGTCGCTACTACCGTGACTCCACACCGGCTCAGCGTGAAGCCTATTTCAGCGCCTTTGCGGACTATCTGGCGCAGGCTTACGGTCAGGCTCTGGCCCTCTACAACGGGCAGAGCTATCAGGTGCAGCCTGAACAGCCGCTGGGCGATGCCAACATTGTCGCCATCCGCGTCTCCATCATCGATCCTAACGGCCGTCCGCCGGTTCGCCTCGACTTCCAGTGGCGTAAAAACAGCCAGAGCGGAAACTGGCAGGCGTATGACATGATCGCCGAAGGCGTCAGCATGATCACCACCAAGCAGAATGAGTGGAGCGACCTGTTGCGCACCAAAGGTATTGATGGTCTGACGGCGCAGCTGAAATCCTCTGCCGCTCAGCCTATCACGCTGGATAAACAACAATAATGCACGAATCGTTACGCTGGGAGCGGGAAGCCAGCACGCTGCTGCTGAAAGGCGAACTGGATCGCGACACGCTGATGGGGCTCTGGCAGCAGCGTGAGACCCTGATCCGGGATGTCGACACCATCGACGTTGCGGCGCTGGATCGCGTTGACTCCTCCGGGCTGGCTCTGCTGGTGCACCTGCGGGAAATTGCGCGTGCCCAGGGGATTACGCCACGCTTTACGGGCATCAGCGACAAACTGCAGTCGCTGATTACGCTTTACAATCTGCAACAGATTATTGTTTCTGCGGATAAAAGCGCCTGATTTCCGCCTGTTATGCTAAGCCCCTGTTTTTGACAGGGGCTTTTGCGTATTTAAGAGTCAGCCGCTTTCCTCTACTATGTCAGCCTTATTATTATTAAGCGAAGTTAAGACCAATGGAAAACAGTGAAATTCAGGCCGTGCTGATGGCAGCACTGCCTTTAGACGAAGTGCATGTGATGAGCAATGACGGCAGCCATTTTCAGGTCATCGCCGTTGGCGAACTGTTTGGTGAGCTGAGCCGCGTGAAAAAACAGCAGGCTGTCTATGCGCCGCTGATGGAATTCATCGCCGATAACCGCATGCATGCTGTCTCTATCAAAACCTATACTCCCGCTGAATGGGCGCGTGACCGTAAACTCAACGGTTTCTGATCCCCGGCGGGGTGAACTCGCGGTCAGCGAGTCCAATCTTTAGCTAGTTAATTGAGAGCCGTGTTAATGGACAAATTTCGTGTGCAAGGCCCCACCCGCTTAAGTGGTGAAGTAACCATTTCCGGGGCGAAGAACGCCGCGCTTCCTATTCTGTTTGCTGCCCTGCTGGCCGAAGAGCCGGTAGAGATTCAGAACGTACCAAAACTGCGCGACATCGATACCACCATGAAGCTGCTGAGCCAGCTGGGTGCGAAGGTGGAACGCAACGGTTCTGTGCACGTCGATGCCAGCGCGGTCGATGTTTTCTGTGCGCCTTACGATCTGGTTAAAACCATGCGTGCCTCTATCTGGGCGCTGGGGCCGCTGGTGGCACGTTTTGGTCAGGGTCAGGTTTCCCTGCCGGGTGGCTGCGCGATCGGCGCACGTCCGGTTGACCTGCACATTACCGGTCTTGAACAACTGGGTGCAGAGATCAAGCTGGAAGAGGGCTACGTGAAAGCCTCCGTCAATGGCCGCCTGAAGGGCGCGCTGATTGTGATGGATAAGATCAGCGTGGGCGCCACCGTCACTATCATGAGTGCGGCGACGCTGGCGACCGGTACGACCGTGATCGAGAATGCGGCGCGTGAGCCGGAAATTGTCGATACCGCGAATTTCCTGAATACCCTGGGTGCGAAAATCAGCGGCGCAGGCAGCGACAAAATCACCATCGAAGGCGTCGAGCGTCTGGGTGGCGGTGTCTATCGCGTACTGCCCGACCGTATCGAAACCGGCACCTTCCTGATCGCGGCAGCCATCTCGGGCGGCAAAGTGGTCTGTCACAAAACCCAGCCGGATACGCTGGATGCGGTGCTGGCTAAGCTGCGCGATGCGGGTGCCGATATCGAAACCGGAGAAGACTGGATCAGTCTGGATATGCACGGCAAGCGGCCAAAAGCGGTCAACGTGCGCACCGCACCGCATCCGGGTTTCCCGACCGACATGCAGGCGCAGTTCACCCTGCTGAACATGGTGGCCGAAGGCACAGGCGTGATCACCGAAACCATCTTCGAAAACCGTTTCATGCATATCCCGGAACTGATTCGTATGGGCGGACATGCTGAGATCGAAAGCAACACCGCGATCTGCCACGGCGTTGAAACCCTGTCGGGCGCGCAGGTGATGGCAACCGATCTGCGCGCGTCAGCCAGCCTGGTGCTGGCGGGTTGTATCGCAGAAGGCACGACGTTCGTCGACCGCATCTATCATATCGATCGTGGCTATGAGCACATCGAAGATAAGCTGAAAGCGATGGGCGCGAATATCGAGCGCGTCAGCGAAGAGTAATCCCGCTGAAACGCTGAAGAGCCAGCCCTCCGGGGCTGGTTTTTTTTCGCCTGAGGATCGTCAGGGATCTCAGACGCTGCCGGAACGATCGACAGGCGTCCGGATACGTTTTTTGCGATCCAGCAGGCAGTGGGTCTCCGGATCGTAATAGCGGCTGGGCCAGATCTCGCCGGGATGGACGTTGATCGCGTCGGCGATCAGCCATTCTCCCTTGGGCCAGGGGCGCGTCAGCGCATTCGCCAGCGTGGATGAACTCAGGCCGGCTGCGCGGGACAGCGCCGCCAGCGTCATTCCCCGCTTATGCAGCGCCGCGATAACATCAGCCGGATGCCAGTCTTCCTTTCGTTTTTGCATAACCTGTCTCCTTTTCCCTGTCATGACGCCATCCGGCAGTACGCCGGATGGCTTTTCCTGTTATCTGGAAATATGACTTTTTTATAGCAAATAATTTCCGGTAGTTTCCAGTAATATTTGCCTCCGCTGTCCGGTCTGTGTGGCCGTGCGCAAAAGGGATGCAACCGCAGAGCGGTAACAGAGAAAAGTGGGAGAAGGGCAATAAAAACGGAGCCGGGCGGCTCCGTCAGAGGATTAAAAGTCGCGCTGCACGGACATGTGTGCCAGCGACTCCAGCGCGCTGCGCCAGGGGGATTCAGGCAGGATACGCAACGCCTCAATGGCTTTATCCGCCTCCTGCTCGGCGCGGCTGCGCGTCCACTCCAGCGACCCGCACTGGTGCATCGCCTCCAGCACCGGCTCCAGCAGATGACGGCCATTGCCCTGTTCGATCGCTTCCCGGATCATCTTCGCCTGCTCAGGCGTGCCGTGCTGCATTGCATGCAGCAGAGGCAGTGTCGGTTTGCCTTCGCTCAGGTCATCGCCGGTGTTTTTACCGAGCGTCTCGCCGTCTGCGCTGTAATCCAGTAAATCGTCGATTAACTGGAAAGCGGTACCCAGATAGCGCCCATAATCCTGCAGGGCTTTTTCCGCTTCCGGGGTGGCGTCAGCCAGGATCGCAGAGGCCTGGGAGGCCGCTTCAAACAGGCGCGCGGTCTTGCTGTAGATGACGCGCATGTAGCTCTCTTCGGTGATATCCGGGTCGTTCACGTTCATCAGCTGCAGGACTTCGCCCTCAGCGATCACGTTTACCGCTTCGGACATCAGCGCCAGGATACGCAGCGACCCCATGCTGGTCATCATCTGGAAGGCGCGGGTGTAAATAAAGTCACCGACCAGCACGCTTGCCGCATTGCCAAACGCCGCGTTCGCGGTCGCTTTGCCACGACGCATATCGGATTCATCCACGACATCGTCATGCAGCAGCGTGGCGGTGTGGATAAATTCGATCAGCGCCGCATTGGTCACGTGCAGATCGCCCTTGTAGCCCATGGCGCGTGCGGATAGCACGGCAATCATGGGACGGATACGCTTGCCTCCACCACTGATGATGTAGTAGCCCAACTGGTTGATGAGCGAGACATCTGAATTCAGCTGGTCGAGGATGGTCTGGTTAACGGCAGCCATATCCTGTGCGGTTAATTCATTAATCTGTTCTAAGTTCATTCGTCTTTTCAGCTATGACTCGTTATCTCTGCCATGGTAAGTGGTTTACCCAGCCAGCGTTCAGGTAATCTGTTACTGATTGTACTTGAATTTTGTGGCTGAGAAACGGTTGCATTTACCCTGTGTTTTTTTTCTGCAAGAGTGTGCAAAGTGCTCTTGTCTTCTTCTGGAGTTTTGCGTAGAATTCGCGCCCTATTGTGAATATTTAGCGCGCCGCCTGATGAACTAAAAAAGGCAAGCGCAGAAGCGGAGTTTTATATGTACGCGGTTTTCCAAAGTGGTGGTAAACAACACCGAGTAAGCGAAGGTCAGACCGTTCGCCTGGAAAAGCTGGACATCGCAACCGGTGAAACCATCGAGTTCGACCAGGTTCTGATGATTGCTAATGGCGAAGACGTGAAAATCGGCGCGCCACTGGTTTCAGGCGGTATGATCAAGGCAGAAGTTGTTGCTCACGGTCGTGGCGAGAAAATTAAGATCGTTAAGTTTCGTCGTCGTAAGCACTACCGTAAGCAAGCTGGCCATCGCCAGTGGTTCACTGATGTGAAAATCACTGGTATCACGGCGTAAGAGGAGATCTGACAAATGGCACATAAAAAGGCTGGTGGTTCGACTCGAAATGGTCGTGACTCCAATGCAAAACGTCTGGGTGTTAAGCGTTTCGGTGGCGAATCTGTTCTGGCAGGTAGCATCATCGTTCGTCAGCGTGGCACCAAATTCCACGCTGGTAACAACGTAGGTTGTGGTCGTGACCACACCCTGTTTGCTACCACAGACGGCAAAGTAAAATTCGAAGTTAAAGGTCCGAACAACCGTAAATACATCAGCATCGTTGCTGAGTAAGGTTGTCGTGACGCAGACGTTTAACGTCTGAACGCACGAATTAAAGGCCCCGCAGCTCCTGCGGGGCTTTTTACATTCTGCGCTCTGTTGCGGTAACGCAACGCATCACAAAAGTTTGCTGTACACTTTATGTACGCTCTGGCGAAAGCCAATTCTGATTTATCCGCCGCTGGTCAGCGCAGAAGACCCTGGCGGACCCGTCTGCAGAGTGCTGCAGGCGATTGTGTGACGGAGAGTTAAAATGAAGTTTGTTGATGAAGCGACAATTCTGGTCGTCGCCGGCGATGGCGGTAATGGTTGCGTCAGCTTCCGCCGCGAAAAATATATCCCGAAGGGCGGCCCTGACGGGGGTGATGGTGGTGATGGCGGTGACGTTTATCTGATCGCCGACGAAAACCTCAATACCCTTATCGATTATCGTTTCGAAAAATCGTTCCGCGCCGAGCGTGGGCAGAACGGCCAGAGCCGTGACTGTACCGGCAAACGCGGTAAAGATATCGAAGTTAAAGTGCCGGTCGGCACCCGTGTTATCGATCAGGGCACCGGCGAAACACTGGGCGACATGACGCGCCACGGCCAGAAACTGATGGTCGGCAAAGGCGGCTGGCATGGCCTGGGCAATACCCGTTTCAAATCCTCAGTGAACCGCAGCCCGCGTCAGAAAACCATGGGTACGCCGGGCGAGAAGCGCGATCTCCAGCTGGAGCTGATGCTGCTGGCCGACGTTGGGATGCTGGGCCTGCCGAATGCCGGTAAGTCGACCTTTATCCGTGCTGTCTCAGCCGCTAAACCCAAAGTGGCGGACTATCCGTTTACGACGCTGGTGCCGAGCCTCGGCGTGGTGCGTATGGACAGCGAGCAGAGCTTTGTCGTGGCCGATATCCCTGGCCTGATCGAAGGGGCGGCCGAGGGCGCGGGCCTGGGCATTCGCTTCCTGAAACACCTTGAGCGCTGCCGCGTTCTGCTGCACCTGATCGACATCGATCCTATCGATGAAAGCGATCCGGTCGAAAATGCGCGCATCATTCTGGGCGAGCTGGAAAAGTACAGCGAGAAGCTGTTCAACAAGCCACGCTGGCTGGTCTTCAACAAGGTTGACCTGATCGGTGAAGAAGAGGCGCAGGCTCGCGCGAAAGCGGTAGCGGAAGCGCTGGGCTGGGAAGATAAGTATTACCTGATCTCAGCCGCAAGCCGCACCGGTGTCAACGAACTCTGCTGGGACGTGATGAGCTTCATCAACGCGAATCCGAAAGAAGCAGAGCTTGAAGAGAAGCAGCCGGAGAAAGTGGAATTCATGTGGGATGATTACCACAAGGAAACCCTTGAGAACGCGGTGGAAGCCGAAGACGACGAGTGGGATGACGACTGGGATGATGAAGACGACGAAGGCGTTGAAATTATCTATCAGCGTTAATCTGACCGCAGCATAACGTGATACCCGAAGCCCCCTTTCAGCTGGAAGGGGGCTTCGTTGTTTTCGGGGCCGCTTATCAGCGCACGCCAATCGCGCGAAAAAAACGCAGCAGGTCAGTGGCCCGCTGCGTGCATCAGCGCTGTCGATCAGTTGTTCTGATTGATGTCGCGATAGAGACGGCTCTCGAATCGTACCAGCGGAATGCGGCGGGTCCGTTGATCTTCCGGCGGAACCGCATAGCCGGAGAGGAACTGGACAAAGGCGACCCGGGCACCGCTGGAGGTCGTGATAAAGCCTGCCAGGTTATAGACACCCTGCAGCGAACCGGTTTTCGCCGAGACCTTGCCATCCAGCCCCGCCTCGTGCAGCCCGCCACGGTACTGCAGCGTGCCATCGTAGCCCGCCAGCGGCAGCATCGAAATGTAATCCAGCGTATTGTCATTCTTCGCAATAAACTGCAAAACCTGCATCATGGTCTGCGGCGAAATCAGATCGTGGCGCGACAGCCCGGATCCATCCACCTGAATGCTGTTGCCCATGTCGATATTGGCTTTGGCTTTCAGGATCCGGCGAACGGCATCCTGTCCGGCGCGGAAGGTGCCCGGCACGTTGAAGTAGTGGTGGCCGATGGTACGAAATACGGTGTCGGCAATCATGTTGTCTGACTTCTTCAGCATGGTGTGCAGCAGCGTGTGCAGCGGCGCGGACTGCGTTGAGGCCAGTACGGTGCCCGGCTCAGTCACCTGAGTCTGGCGCACCAGATGGCCACTGTAGTCGATCTCGGATGCGCGCAGTTCCGCTTTCAGTATCTCACCCGCCCAGGCCGCGCCATCCTGCACGGCAAAGGCCAGCGGTAAGGGTTCGGCACGCTGGCGCATACAGCCGGTCAGGGTATAACGGTTCAGTTCGCCCGGCACAACATCCAGCTCACAATACTGTCCTTCGCCGCTGTTGCGCCCGATAGTGCGGACCTGGCTGTACATGTGGGCCGGATAATAGGAGGCGATGCGCACGAAGGCGTTCTCGCCCGGAGTATTCGCACTGTAGAGCGACACCGAGAAGCAGTTCTTATCGACGATAGCCGCGCCCGGCGGGGCGCTGAAGCACTGGGTCATATCGTTCCACGGCCAGCCTGGCGCCATGTCGTGACTGGCAAAGACCGAGGTATCGACAACCAGATTGCCTTTGATGTGGTTGATGCCCTGTTTTTTCAGTGCCGCCACCATATTGCGCAGATCCTGACGGCTTAAGGTGGGATCGCCGCCGAAACGCGCCACTAAGTCGCCATTCAGGGTGCCATCGATAATGGCACCGCGGGTCTCAAACGTGGTCTGAAAACGGTAGTCACCACCCAGTTCCAGCAACGCCGCCAGCGCCGTGACCACTTTCATGGTACTGGCGGGCAGGGCCATCTGTTTGCCGTGGTAATCAATAATCGGTGTGGACGCACCCACTTTCTGCACCATCAACGCCAGATTGGCGCCGTCTGGCAGGTACTGCATGTATTCATCAACTGGCGCTGCGTGCGCCTGCAGCATAAATGCGCAGCTTAATCCGGTAACAAGTCGTGAAAATCGCATAATCTCGCGGTAACTGGCAGGTGAGGGCGTCAATACTACGTCGCTGGACGGGTCAAAGTAAACGATGACCCGCAGGGAACTCTGGGGTAAAATACGTATCAAATTGCAAAACTCTTTTCTGGCCTGGAAGCATCTCCGGGTCAGGTTTCTTTTATTTGCAAAACGGGCTAATGCGCTGCAGAAGGCTTTTTCTGCAGTCACCGGTCAGGATGACATCGTAAAACAGGAAAGATGGCGAGGAGCTTAAATGAATCAGATTCCGATGACGTTAAGAGGCGCTGAGAGATTGCGCGAAGAGCTGAACGAGCTGAAAACCGTGAAGCGTCCGCGCATTATCGCCTCTATCGCTGAAGCACGCGAACATGGCGATTTGAAAGAGAATGCGGAGTATCACGCCGCGCGTGAAGAACAGGGCTTCTGTGAAGGCCGTATTCAGGAGATTGAAGCCAAACTCTCCAATGCGCAGGTCATCGACGTGACGCAGATGCCGAAAACCGGCCGGGTAATCTTTGGTGCCACGGTTACCGTGCTCAACGTTGAAACCGACGAGGAGGCGACCTATCGCATCGTGGGCGATGACGAAGCGGACTTTAAGCAAAATCTGATTTCGGTCAATTCGCCAATGGCGCGTGGTCTGGTGGGCAAAGAAGTCGACGATGTGACCGTCGTGAAAACCCCGGGCGGCGACGTGGAGTATGAGATCCTGAAGGTGGAATACCTTTAAGATGTTGCTACGCTTTGAAAAGCGTTGAAGCACAATGTAAAGAAAGGAAAAAGGCCGCATTGCGGCCTTTTATCTGAGGTAAGAGCATGTCACTTTCTTTGCCCACCTAGCGTGGCAGAGAAATCTTGCTCTCTTTAGACGGGCGATACAGCACCAGCGTTTTGCCGATCACCTGTACGTTGCTGGCACCGGTCTCACGCACGATAGCCTCAACGATCAGCTGCTTCGTTTCACGATCTTCTGAGGCGATTTTTACCTTGATCAGTTCGTGATGTGACAGAGCCTGCTCGATTTCGGCCAGCACGCCTTCAGTCAGGCCATTACCGCCCAGCATAACGACAGGTTTGAGCGGATGGGCGAGGCCCTTGAGGTGCTGTTTTTGTTTGGTACTTAGATTCATCGTAGTATTTTACTTACTCAGGGATTGAAAACGGTTCATTCTACCGCCATCTCGGGTATATCACCAAATCGACGCAACCCATTGCGTGCAGGTTTATCGCTACGATGACGATTTAGTTGGAAATATTATGACGGGTAAAAAGCGTTCGGCCAGCTCCAGCCGCTGGCTTCAGGAACACTTTAGCGATAAATATGTGCTTCAGGCGCAGAAAAAAGGGTTGCGTTCGCGCGCCTGGTTTAAACTTGATGAAATACAACAGGGTGACAAGCTTTTCAAACCCGGTATGACCGTGGTAGATCTGGGTGCTGCACCCGGTGGCTGGTCGCAATATGTGGTACAGCAAATCGGGAATAAAGGGCGCGTTATTGCCTGTGATATCCTGCCAATGGATCCAATTGTCGGTGTCGATTTCCTTCAGGGCGATTTTCGTGAAGAATCGGTGATCAATGCGCTGCTTGAGCGTGTTGGTGATCAACAGGTTCAGGTTGTCATGTCTGACATGGCGCCGAATATGAGTGGTACACCTGCCGTAGATATTCCCCGGTCGATGTATTTAGTGGAGCTGGCGCTGGAGATGTGTCGGGATATCCTGGCACCCGGCGGCAGTTTTGTAGTGAAAGTGTTTCAGGGAGATGGCTTCGATGAATACCTGCGGGAAATTCGCTCCCTGTTTACGAAAGTGAAAATTCGTAAGCCGGACGCTTCACGTTCACGTTCACGTGAAGTGTACATTGTGGCGACTGGGCGCAAACTATAACCAAATTGCTGGAGAGGTCCGCAGCGTTGCTGCGATTCCATGTATGCAGGATCTATAGTACCCTACGCTATCTGTTAACACCGTTGTAATATGAGGTTAATCCCTTGAGTGACATGGCGAAAAACCTGATTCTCTGGTTAGTCATCGCGGTCGTGCTGATGTCAGTATTCCAGAGCTTTGGGCCCAGCGAGTCGAATGGCCGTCGGGTTGATTATTCAACCTTCCTGTCGGAAGTGAACCAGGATCAGGTCCGCGAGGCACGTATTAACGGGCGTGAAATTAACGTTATTAAAAAAGACAGCAATAAATACACCACCTACATTCCTGTCAACGATCCTAAGTTGCTCGATAACCTCTTGACCAAAAACGTCAAAGTGGTAGGCGAACCGCCTGAAGAGCCAAGCCTGCTGGCCTCAATCTTCATTTCGTGGTTCCCGATGCTGCTGCTGATCGGTGTGTGGATCTTCTTTATGCGTCAGATGCAGGGCGGCGGCGGAAAGGGCGCGATGTCCTTCGGCAAGAGCAAAGCCCGCATGCTGACGGAAGACCAGATCAAAACCACGTTTGCTGACGTAGCCGGCTGTGACGAAGCGAAAGAAGAAGTTGGCGAGCTGGTCGAATATCTGCGTGAGCCAAGCCGTTTCCAGAAGCTGGGCGGTAAGATTCCAAAAGGCGTGCTGATGGTGGGGCCGCCGGGTACCGGTAAAACCCTGCTGGCGAAAGCGATTGCCGGTGAAGCGAAGGTGCCGTTCTTTACCATCTCCGGTTCTGACTTCGTGGAAATGTTTGTTGGTGTCGGTGCATCCCGTGTGCGTGACATGTTCGAACAGGCGAAAAAAGCCGCGCCCTGCATCATCTTTATCGATGAGATCGACGCCGTCGGTCGTCAGCGCGGTGCCGGTTTAGGCGGTGGTCACGATGAGCGTGAGCAGACCCTGAACCAGATGCTGGTTGAGATGGATGGTTTTGAAGGCAACGAAGGCATTATCGTTATCGCCGCCACAAACCGTCCTGACGTACTGGACCCTGCGCTGCTGCGTCCGGGCCGCTTTGACCGTCAGGTCGTGGTGGGCCTGCCGGATGTCCGCGGTCGTGAGCAGATCCTGAAAGTCCATATGCGTCGTGTGCCACTGGCCACCGATATCGATGCTGCAATCATTGCGCGCGGTACACCGGGCTTCTCTGGTGCAGACCTGGCTAACCTGGTCAACGAAGCTGCACTGTTTGCCGCCCGCTCGAACAAGCGTGTGGTTTCTATGGTGGAGTTCGAGAAAGCGAAAGACAAAATCATGATGGGTGCGGAACGTCGCTCCATGGTGATGACGGAAGCGCAGAAAGAGTCCACCGCCTATCATGAAGCGGGCCACGCCATTATCGGTCGTCTGGTTCCTGAGCATGATCCGGTGCATAAAGTGACCATTATTCCGCGCGGTCGTGCGCTGGGTGTGACCTTCTTCCTGCCTGAAGGCGACGCGATCAGCGCCAGCCGTCAGAAACTGGAAAGCCAGATCTCTACCCTCTACGGCGGTCGTCTGGCGGAAGAGATCATCTACGGTGCTGAACATGTTTCTACCGGCGCGTCGAACGACATCAAAGTCGCGACCAACCTGGCACGTAACATGGTGACGCAGTGGGGCTTCTCTGAAAAACTGGGTCCGTTGCTTTATGCAGAAGAAGAAGGTGAAGTCTTCCTCGGCCGTTCGGTCGCGAAAGCGAAACACATGTCTGATGAAACGGCCCGCATCATCGACCAGGAAGTTAAACACCTGATCGACAGCAACTACCAGCGCGCACGTCGCATTCTGGGTGAGAACATGGACATCCTTCACGCGATGAAAGACGCGCTGATGAAGTATGAAACCATCGATGCTCCGCAGATCGATGACCTGATGGCCCGTCGCGAAGTGCGTCCGCCAGCAGGCTGGGAAGACCCAGGCAGCAACTCAGACAACAACGGTACGCCAAAGGCGCCACGTCCGGTCGATGAACCGCGTACGCCGAACCCAGGCAACACCATGTCTGAGCAGTACAACAAATAAGACGCAACATCGTCAGACAAAACCCCGGCTGGTCCGGGGTTTTTTACATCCGGATAGTGACCCAAAGGAGTTTTCGCCATGAAGTTGTTCGCCCGTGATTCCCATCTCGATTTATCGTTTCCGCATGTGATGGGCATTCTGAACGTCACGCCGGACTCCTTTTCAGATGGCGGCAGGCACAACGCGCTGGTCGATGCGCTGACGCACACCAACGAGATGGTTAACGCCGGTGCCACCATCATTGACGTGGGCGGTGAATCGACCCGTCCCGGAGCGGACGAGGTCAGCGAGGAGGAGGAGCTGGAGCGGGTGATCCCGGTGGTCGAGGCCATTGCCCGGCGCTTCGAGGTCTGGATTTCAGTCGATACCTCCAAGGCGGCGGTGATCCGGGAAGCGGCGCGAGTGGGTGCTCACATCATTAATGACGTCCGGTCGCTCTCTGAACCGGGTGCGCTGGAGGCCGCGGCCGCTACCGACCTGCCTGTCTGTCTGATGCACATGCAGGGTGAACCGCGCACCATGCAGGAGGCTCCACGGTATGACAATATCCTGAGTGAAGTGGACACTTACTTCGCTCAGCAGATCGCGCGCTGTGAGGCGGCAGGGATCAAAAAAGCGCGACTGATACTCGACCCGGGCTTCGGTTTCGGTAAAAATCTCAGCCACAATTATGAGCTGCTGGCGCATCTCGGCGATTTCCATCACTTCGGCCTGCCACTTCTGGTGGGAATGTCGCGTAAGTCGATGATTGGCCAGCTGTTAAATGTCGGTCCGTCGCAGCGTTTAACCGGCAGCCTGAGTTGCGCGGTCATTGCTGCCATGCAGGGCGCGCAGATCATTCGCGCGCATGATGTCAAAGAGACGGCCGAAGCGATGCGCGTGGTCGAAGCGACCCGAAGAGCAAAAGGATAATCATGAGTAATCGTAAATATTTTGGTACAGACGGCATTCGCGGCAAAGTCGGTGAAGCCCCCATCACCCCCGATTTTGTCCTGAAGCTGGGCTGGGCCGCAGGTAAAGTGCTGGCGCGTCACGGTTCCAAAAAGATCATCATCGGTAAAGATACGCGCATATCTGGCTATATGCTGGAGTCTGCGCTGGAAGCGGGCCTCGCCGCCGCCGGCCTGACGGCCGCATTTACCGGCCCGATGCCGACGCCCGCCATCGCCTATCTCACCCGCACCTTCCGTGCGGAGGCCGGAATTGTGATCTCAGCTTCGCACAACCCGTTCGATGACAACGGCATTAAGTTCTTCTCATCCGAGGGCACTAAACTGCCTGATGACGTTGAGGAAGCGATTGAGCTGGAGATGGAGAAGCCGATTACCTGCGTTGAATCCGCGCAGCTCGGTCGTGCCAGCCGCATCGTGGATGCCGCAGGACGCTACATCGAATTCTGCAAAGGCACGTTCCCCAGCGAACTGAGCCTGAATGGCCTGAAGATAGTGGTGGACTGCGCCAATGGTGCCACCTACCACATCGCCCCGAATGTCCTGCGTGAACTGGGCGCGACCGTGATCGCTATCGGCGTTCAGCCGGACGGCATGAACATCAACAAAGCGTGTGGTGCCACCGATCTGGAACTGCTGCAGCAGCGTGTTCTGGCGGAGAAGGCCGATATCGGTCTGGCCTATGACGGCGACGGCGACCGCATCATGATGATTGACCATCTGGGCGAAAAAGTGGATGGCGACCAGATCCTCTACATCATTGCACGCGAAGCACTGCGCCAGGGTCAGCTGCGCGGTGGGGTCGTCGGGACGCTGATGAGCAACATGGGGCTGGAGCTTGCGCTGAAACAGCTCGGCATTCCGTTCACCCGCGCCAAAGTGGGCGACCGCTATGTGCTGGAGAAGATGCAGGAGAAGGGCTGGCGTCTCGGTGCCGAGAACTCCGGTCATGTCATCCTGCTGGATAAGACCACCACAGGCGACGGCATCGTAGCAAGTTTGCAGGTACTCACTGCCATGGTCCGCAACCACATGAGCCTGCATGACCTCTGCAGCGGCATGAAGATGCTGCCTCAGGTGCTGGTCAACGTCCGCTTTGCGGGTGAACACGATCCCCTGCAGAGTGATGCCGTAAAAAGTGTGACGGCCGACGTCGAAAAAGCGCTGGCGGGACGCGGACGTGTGCTGCTGCGCAAATCGGGAACGGAGCCGTTGATTCGCGTGATGGTTGAGGGCGAAAATGAGGCGCAGGTGACCGAACTGGCCAATCGTATCGCCGACCAGGTTAAAGCAGTTTAATGCGGTTACAGGCCGTTCGCGGTGCGCAGAACTGCCTGTAAAATCACCGGGATGGCGCTTTTTTCTGCAATCAGTGCAGGCGGTGAAAATTGCACTTGCAGAGATATGCGCCTTTGGTTAGTATTCACACCCGCTTCTGATGGGTGATGACGAGACTCCCCATCAATACTGGTTGAAGCTTTAACTGTACGATTATCGTGCAAGGAACAGGTTGAATATGTACGAAGCTCTTTTAGTTGTTTTCCTTATTGTAGCGATCGCCCTCGTGGCCATGATCATGCTGCAGCAAGGCAAAGGCGCTGATATGGGAGCCTCATTCGGTGCAGGCGCATCCGGTACAGTGTTTGGTTCATCGGGTTCAGGTAACTTCCTGACACGTACAACCGGCATTTTAGCGGCACTGTTCTTCATCATCAGCCTGGTTCTGGGTAATCTGAACAGCAACAAGTCTTCGAAAGGAAGCGAGTGGGAAAATCTTTCTGCGCCGGCGCAGTCTTCTCAACAGACTGAAAAGCCAGCTCAACCGGTTACGCCGGGCAGCGATATTCCTAAGTAAGGTCGTCAGCACAACGCATCGTTGTGGTCAGTGTAGTGCCGTGGTGGTGGAATTGGTAGACACGCTACCTTGAGGTGGTAGTGCCCGATTGGGCTTACGGGTTCAAGTCCCGTCCTCGGTACCAAATCGTAGTATCCCTTGCATTTTATGCAGGTCTGGCGTATTATTCGCCACGTTTTCGGACGCGGGGTGGAGCAGCCTGGTAGCTCGTCGGGCTCATAACCCGAAGGTCGTCGGTTCAAATCCGGCCCCCGCAACCACTTTCCCTTTGAGTTCTTTTTCAAATATACTGTATGCATCGACGGACGCATTCACGGCTATTTTTTGAAAGAAAATTCTTTGGATGGAGTCCGGGCCGCTTAGCGGCATACAGGGTCCAGTGATTAAAAGCCCCGACTATTCGGGGTTTTTTGTTATTAGCGAATCGTAATACTGGGCTATAGGCCCTTTTTTTATGTCTTGGGGGTGGGCTTGTCCACATTAGAGCAAAAATTGACAGAGTTGGTATCGGCTCCCGTAGAAGCGCTGGGTTACGAACTGGTTGGAATTGAATTCGTTCGTAGTCGCACATCTATCCTGCGCATCTATATTGATAGTGAAGATGGCATCAATGTCGATGATTGCGCCGATGTCAGCCACCAGGTAAGCGCCGTAATGGATGTAGAAGATCCAATTACCGTGCCTTACAACCTTGAAGTCTCTTCACCGGGACTCGATCGTCCTCTGTTCACCGCAGAACACTACACCCGCTTTATGGGGGATGAAGTGAGTCTGGTGTTGCGTATGGCCGTTCAGAACCGCCGTAAATGGCAGGGAATCATCAAGTCAGTTGATGGCGAGATGATCACGGTGCACGTAGAGGGTAACGATGAAGTGTTCGCGCTGAGTAACATTCAGAAAGCGAACCTGGTCCCCCACTTTTAAAAGTCCGGATTGAGGCTAACCAGGATGAACAAAGAGATCTTAGCTGTTGTAGAAGCCGTTTCTAACGAAAAAGCCCTGCCGCGTGAGAAAATCTTCGAAGCGCTGGAGAGCGCGCTGGCGACTGCGACCAAGAAAAAGTATGAGCAGGAAATTGAGGTACGCGTCAGCATTGATCGCCGCAGTGGCGACTTCGATACTTTCCGCCGCTGGGAAATCGTTGAAGAGGTAACTCAGCCGACGCGCGAGATCACGCTGGATGCGGCCCGTTACGAAGATGAAGCACTCAATCTGGGCGATTTCGTTGAAGATCAGATTGAATCGGTCACCTTTGACCGTATCACCACCCAGACCGCGAAACAGGTTATCGTGCAGAAAGTGCGCGAAGCCGAACGCGCAATGGTGGTTGATCAGTTCCGTGAGCAGGAAGGCGAAATTATCACGGGCGTGGTGAAGAAAGTTAACCGCGACAACATTTCCCTCGACTTAGGCAACAACGCTGAAGCGGTGATTCTGCGCGAAGATATGCTGCCCCGCGAAAACTTCCGCCCGGGCGACCGTATCCGCGGCGTTCTCTACTCTGTCCGCCCGGAAGCCCGTGGCGCGCAGCTGTTTGTGACGCGTTCCAAACCCGAAATGCTGGTTGAACTCTTCCGCATCGAGGTGCCGGAAATCGGCGAAGAACTGATTGAAATTAAAGCCGCCGCTCGTGATCCGGGTTCGCGCGCGAAGATTGCAGTCAAAACCAACGACAAACGTATCGATCCGGTCGGTGCCTGTGTGGGCATGCGCGGCGCGCGTGTTCAGGCTGTTTCCAGCGAGCTGGGCGGCGAGCGTATCGATATCGTGCTGTGGGACGATAACCCGGCGCAGTTTGTTATTAACGCCATGGCGCCGGCTGATGTGGCGTCAATCGTGGTTGATGAAGATAACCACACGATGGATATCGCCGTCGAAGCTGGCAACCTGGCTCAGGCGATCGGCCGTAACGGCCAAAACGTGCGTCTCGCTTCGCAGCTCAGCGGCTGGGAGCTGAACGTGATGACCGTCGATGATCTGCAGGCTAAGCATCAGGCTGAAGCGCATGCGGCGATCGATATGTTCACCAAACATCTCGACATCGACGAAGAGTTCGCCACCGTACTGGTGGAAGAGGGCTTCTCCTCGCTGGAAGAGCTGGCCTACGTGCCAATCAACGAGCTGCTGGAAGTCGACGGCCTCGACGAAGAGACCATTGAAGCCCTGCGTGAACGAGCAAAAAATGCGTTAACCACCCTGGCACTGGCGAAAGAAGAGAGTCTTGGAAATCAGGAGCCCGCTGAGGATCTTCTGAATCTTGAAGGCCTCGATCGTGCGCTGGCGTTCCGCCTGGCGTCGAAAGGCGTCTGCACGCTGGAAGATCTCGCTGAGCAAGGTGTTGACGATCTGACGGATATTGAAGGCCTGTCTGATGAACAAGCCGGCGCGCTGATTATGGCCGCACGTAATATCTGCTGGTTCGGCGATGACGCGTAATAACAGGAAGGAACAGCATGACAGATGTAACCGTAAAATCGCTGGCCGCAGAAATTCAGACTCCGGTCGATCGCCTGGTACAGCAATTTGCTGATGCGGGGATCCCGAAGTCTGAAAATGATGCCGTGACCCAGCAAGAGAAAGAAACCTTACTATCTCACCTGAACCGTGAACACGGTCAGGTCGGTTCAGCTAAGCTGACGCTGCAGCGTAAAACGCGCAGCACCTTGAATATTCCAGGCACCGGGGGTAAAAGTAAGTCGGTGCAAATTGAAGTCCGCAAAAAGCGTACCTATGTGAAGGGTGATGCAGAGGCTGAGCAAGCTCAGGCAGAAGCTGAAGCCGAGGCGCAGCGTGAAGCGGAAGAGCAGGCGCAACGCGAGGCTGAAGAAAAAGCCCGTCGCGAAGCTGAACAGAAAGCGCAACGTGAAGCCGAAGACAAAGCCAGGCGCGAAGCCGCTGATAAGGCCAAACGTGCAGCAGCGGAAAATGACAAAGTGACAAATCAACCTACCGACGAAGTGACCAGGGCTGCGCAGTCAGACAAAGCCCGTCGCGAAGCTGAAGCCGCTGAACTGAAGCGTAAAGCTGAAGAAGAAGCCCGCCGTAAGCTCGAAGAGGCTGCCCGCCTTGTGGCAGAAGAAGCCCGCCGCCTGGCTGAAGAGAAATCAGCAGAGTGGGAAAAACCGGAAGAAGAGGATAAGGGCGACTATCACGTCACCACTTCGACCCACGCCCGTCAGGCAGAAGACGAAAACGACCGTCAGGTTGAAGCAGGCCGTGCGCGTGCGCGTACCACGGCTAAAGCGACTCGTCCGGCGAAAAAAGGCAACAAGCATTCCGAAGCCAAAACTGACCGTGAAGAAGCGCGTGCGCAGGTTCGTGGCGGTAAAGGCGGTAAGCATCGCAAACCAAGCGCACTGCAGCAGGGCTTTAACAAGCCGGCGCAGGCCGTTAACCGCGATGTGGTGATTGGCGAAACCATCACCGTTGCAGAACTGGCTAACAAAATGGCCGTCAAAGGTTCTCTGGTCATCAAAGCGATGATGAAGATGGGCGCGATGGCGACCATCAACCAGGTCATCGACCAGGAAACCGCACAGCTCGTCGCCGAAGAGATGGGCCACAAAGTGACCCTGCGTCGTGAAAACGAGCTGGAAGAGGCGGTAATGGACGATCGTGATACCGATGCGGCGCAGGAATCGCGCGCGCCGGTTGTGACCATCATGGGCCACGTCGACCACGGTAAAACCTCTCTGCTGGACTATATCCGCTCCACCAAAATCGCCTCTGGCGAAGCGGGCGGCATTACACAGCACATCGGTGCTTACCACGTTGAAACCGACAACGGTATGATCACTTTCCTGGATACCCCGGGCCACGCCGCGTTTACCGCGATGCGTGCACGTGGTGCGCAGGCGACAGATATCGTTATCCTGGTTGTCGCTGCGGACGATGGCGTGATGCCACAGACCATCGAAGCCATCCAGCACGCCAAAGCGGCAAAAGTGCCGGTTGTGGTTGCGGTGAACAAGTGCGACAAGCCAGAAGCGGATCCGGATCGTGTTAAAAACGAACTGACTCAGTACGGTATCATTCCGGAAGAGTGGGGCGGCGAAAACATGTTCGTCAGCGTCTCTGCGAAAGCCGGTACCGGTATTGATGACCTGTTGAATGCAATCCTGCTGCAGGCGGAAGTGCTGGAACTGACCGCTATCCGTGCAGGTATGGCGAGCGGCGTGGTGATCGAATCGTTCCTCGACAAAGGTCGTGGTCCGGTCGCTACCGTACTGGTACGCGAAGGTACGCTGAACAAGGGCGACATCGTTCTGTGTGGCTTCGAATATGGCCGCGTTCGTGCAATGCGCGATGAGCTGGGCCGCGAAGTCATGGAAGCGGGTCCATCTATCCCGGTTGAGATTCTGGGCCTGTCCGGCGTGCCGGCAGCGGGTGATGAAGCAACCGTGGTACGTGACGAGAAGAAAGCCCGTGAAGTGGCGCTCTATCGTCAGGGCAAATTCCGCGAAGTGAAACTGGCTCGCCAGCAGAAATCTAAGCTTGAGAACATGTTTGCGAACATGACCGAAGGCGAAGTGTCTGAACTGAACATCGTGCTGAAAGCAGACGTTCAGGGTTCTGTGGAAGCGATCTCCGACTCCCTGCTGAAACTCTCCACCGACGAAGTGAAGGTGAAGATTGTAGGTTCAGGCGTGGGCGGTATCACCGAAACCGACGCAACCCTGGCAGCTGCATCCAACGCCATCCTGATTGGCTTCAACGTGCGTGCCGATGCCTCTGCGCGTCGCGTCATTGACTCAGAAAGCCTGGATCTGCGCTACTACTCCGTCATCTATAACCTGATTGACGAAGTGAAAGCGGCGATGAGCGGTATGCTGGCACCAGAGTACAAACAGCAGATCATCGGTCTGGCTGCGGTACGTGACGTGTTCAAATCACCGAAGTTTGGCGCGATTGCCGGTTGTATGGTGACGGAAGGTAACATCAAACGTCACAATCCAATCCGCGTTCTGCGTGACAACGTGGTGATTTACGAAGGCGAGCTGGAATCCCTGCGTCGCTTCAAAGATGACGTCAACGAAGTGCGTAACGGCATGGAGTGCGGTATCGGCGTGAAGAACTACAACGACGTTCGCGTTGGCGATATGATCGAAGTGTTTGAAATCATCGAAATTAAACGCACCATCGAGTAATAGACTGCTGATGTGTTGCAATTTGGGAGGCCTCTGGCCTCCCGAATTATTTGGGAGAAATAATGATGGCGAAAGAATTTGGTCGCCCGCAGCGCGTGTCACAAGAGCTGCAGAAAGAGATTGCAATGATCCTGCAGCGTGAGATCAAAGATCCCCGTCTGGGCATGATGGTCACCGTGTCAGGTGTCGAAGTGTCACGCGATCTCGCCTATGCAAAAGTGTTTGTCACTTTCCTCAACGATCAGGATGAAGACGCGGTTAAGCAGGGTCTGAAAGCTCTGAAAGAGGCGTCCGGCTATATCCGCATTCTGCTAGGCAAAGCGATGCGTCTGCGTATCGTGCCTGAGCTGACCTTCTTCTACGACAACTCACTGGTGGAAGGGATGCGCATGTCCAACCTGGTGACCAGCGTTGTGAAGAACGATGAAGAGCGCCGTGGCCAGGACGCCACTGGCGATGACGAGGAGGCGTAATGAGTCGTCCGCGTCGTCGCGGCCGCGACGTCCATGGCGTGTTGTTGCTGGATAAGCCACAAGGCGTCTCGTCGAATGATGTTCTGCAGAAAGTGAAGCGTATTTTTAATGCGAATCGCGCAGGACACACCGGCGCGCTGGACCCGCTGGCGACCGGCATGCTGCCGATCTGCCTGGGTGAAGCAACCAAGTTTTCGCAGTATCTGCTGGACTCCGACAAACGCTACCGCGTCATCGCCCGGCTGGGTGAACGGACCGACACCTCTGATGCCGATGGCAACATTGTGCAGACGCGGCCGGTCAGCTTCACGCAGGCCGAACTGGACAGCGCGCTGGAGAGCTTCCGTGGCGATACGCTGCAGGTGCCTTCAATGTTTTCGGCGCTGAAGCATCAGGGCCGTCCGCTGTATGAATATGCGCGTCAGGGCATTGAGATTGCACGCGAGCCGCGCCCGATTACGGTCTATGAGTTGCAGTTTATCCGCTGGCAGGATAACGAGCTGGAGCTGGAGATTCACTGCTCCAAAGGCACCTACATTCGCACCATCATCGATGACCTGGGCGAAAAGCTGGGATGTGGCGCGCATGTGATCATGCTGCGTCGCGTTCAGGTTGCGCGTTATCCTTTTGAACGGATGGTGACTCTGGAGCAGCTCAACACGCTGCTGACCGAAGCAACCGAAGCGGATATCCCGCTGGAGACGCAGCTCGATCCGCTGCTGCTGCCGATGGACAGTCCCGCTTCCGATTTCCCGGAAGTGAATATTCCTTCTGCGGTAGCCGACTTCTTCCGTCAGGGGCAGCCGGTGCAGGCCAGTCACGCGCCCGCGCAGGGGCTGGTCAGGGTATCGGAAGGCGAAGCGCGCAGGTTTATCGGTATGGCAGAAATCGCGGCCGATGGCCGGCTCGCACCACGCCGTTTAGTGGTCGAATATCAGGATTAAGCGGCGCCTTCACTTTTCGCTGATGGGGCATTTGCGTTGCTATCAGGCGCAGAGTAGAATAGCGCGGCTTTAAAGCGGGATGCTGAATTAGAGATCGGCACCCATACATTCATTTATTACTGGAGTTTATTATGTCTCTAAGCGTAGAAGCTAAAGCAGAGATCGTTGCTAAATATGGTCGTGGTGCTAACGACAGCGGTTCAACCGAAGTTCAGGTTGCCCTGCTGACCGCGCAGATCACCCATCTGCAGGGTCACTTCTCTGAGCACAAAAAAGACCACCACAGCCGCCGCGGTCTGCTGCGCATGGTATCTCAGCGTCGTAAGCTGCTGGACTACCTGAAGCGTAAAGACGTTGCACGCTACAGCAGCCTGATCGAGAGCCTCGGTCTGCGTCGCTAAGTCTGAAAAATCTGGTCGTCGGGGCGTTATGCGGGCATTTGCACGGTGTGCAGCTTACGATCAGATTTGTGCGAGTTTCGTGAAGAGGGGGCCTTTATGGCCCCTTTTTTCGAGCAAGCGGCAGCAATCCGGGCCAAACTAATGTATTGTTGCTTAGTGTGATCTTGAGTTTGCAGAATTTCGCGCGGCTAATGAGAGGCTTTACCGCAGGGGCGGTCGAGGGTTGTCATTAGTCGCGAGGATGCAACTGAAGATTGGTAATCAATGGCGGGCTACAGATAGCCCTGCCCCGAAGTTAAGGACTTTGATTTTGCTGAATCCGATCGTACGCAAATTCCAATATGGTCAACATACCGTCACGCTGGAAACCGGCATGATGGCTCGCCAGGCGACGGCTGCTGTGATGGTGAGCATGGACGATACTGCCGTGTTCGTTACCGTAGTCGGCCAGAAAAAAACCAAACCAGGTCAGGATTTCTTCCCACTGACCGTCAACTATCAGGAGCGTACTTACGCTGCTGGTCGTATCCCGGGCAGCTTCTTCCGTCGTGAAGGCCGCCCAAGCGAAGGCGAAACCCTGATCGCGCGTCTGATTGACCGCCCGATTCGCCCGCTGTTCCCGGAAGGCTTCATCAACGAAGTTCAGGTTATCGCTACCGTTGTGTCTGTGAACCCACAGGTTCATCCGGACATCGTTGCGATGATCGGTGCTTCCGCTGCGCTGTCGCTGTCTGGCCTGCCATTCAACGGCCCAATCGGTTCTGCACGCGTGGGTTACATCAACGACCAGTACGTCCTGAACCCGACTGCCGATGAGCTGAAACAGTCTCGTCTGGATCTGGTTGTTGCCGGTACGCAGAATGCCGTTCTGATGGTGGAATCTGAAGCTGAGATCCTGTCAGAAGAGCAGATGCTGGGCGCCGTGGTCTTTGGTCACGATCAGCAGCAGGTTGTTATCGAAAACATCAACGCTCTGGTTGCAGAAGCGGGTAAACCGCGCTGGGACTGGCAGCCAGAAGCCGCCAACACGCCACTGATCTCGCGTGTGGCTGCCCTGGCCGAAGCGCGCATCAGCGACGCTTACCGCATCACGGATAAGCAGGAGCGTTACACCCAGGTTGGCGTCATCAAAGACGAAACCATTGCGGCGCTGCTGGCTGAAGACGAAACGCTGGATAGCGCTGAAATCGGCGACATCGTACACAGCCTTGAGAAGAACGTCGTTCGTACCCGTATCCTGAACGGCGAACCACGTATCGACGGCCGTGAAAAAGATATGATCCGCGGTCTGGACGTGCGCACTGGCGTTCTGCCACGTACTCACGGTTCATCACTGTTTACCCGTGGTGAGACGCAGGCACTGGTGACCGCAACGCTGGGTACGACCCGTGATGCGCAGAACCTGGATGAGCTGATGGGCGAACGTACCGACAGCTTCCTGTTCCATTACAACTTCCCTCCATACTCTGTCGGCGAAACCGGCATGGTAGGTTCGCCGAAGCGTCGTGAAATTGGTCACGGTCGTCTGGCGAAACGCGGCGTGTTAGCGGTAATGCCAAAAGCGGAAGATTTCCCTTACACCGTGCGTGTGGTTTCTGAAATCACCGAATCTAACGGCTCCTCTTCAATGGCCTCTGTCTGCGGTGCCTCTCTGGCGCTGATGGATGCGGGTGTGCCAATCAAAGCCGCCGTTGCGGGTATCGCAATGGGCCTGGTGAAAGAAGATGAGAAGTTTGTTGTTCTGTCAGACATCCTGGGCGACGAAGATCACCTGGGCGACATGGACTTCAAAGTAGCCGGTAGCCGTGAAGGTATCACCGCGCTGCAGATGGATATCAAAATCGAAGGCATCACGCGTGAAATCATGCAGGAAGCGCTGAACCAGGCCAAGGGTGCGCGTCTGCACATTCTGGGCGTCATGGAACAGGCTATCAGCACGCCACGCACTGAGATTTCTGAATTTGCGCCACGCATCTACACCATCAAAATCAGCTCTGACAAGATCAAAGATGTGATCGGTAAAGGCGGCTCAGTGATTCGTGCACTGACCGAAGAGACCGGCACAACGATCGAAATCGAAGATGACGGTACCGTGAAAATCGCTGCGACCGACGGTCTGAAAGCGAAAGAAGCGATTCGTCGTATCGAAGAGATTACGGCTGAGATCGAAGTTGGCCGCATCTATAGTGGTAAAGTGACCCGTATCGTTGACTTCGGTGCCTTCGTGGCTATCGGCGGCGGTAAAGAAGGTCTGGTTCACATTTCACAAATCGCGGATAAGCGCGTTGAGAAAGTGACCGACTACCTGCAGATGGGTCAGGAAGTACCGGTGAAGGTGATGGAAGTTGACCGCCAGGGCCGCGTACGTCTGAGCATCAAAGAAGCGACAGAATCTAAGCCGCAGACTGAAGACGCTGCAGCGGTGACCACGCCTGACGCGGAATAAATCGTTGCTGATTTGCCCCTCTCTGCCTGGCAGAGAGGGGCGTTTGTATCATCGCGAGGGCGGGAATCCTTGTGCAGGGCAGGCGGATGACAGGATGGTTATCCCAATGTTTGTATTCGGGAGTGGGAAATGAAGCCTTTTCTGCGCTGGTGTTTTGTTGCGACAGCTCTGACGCTGGCAGGATGCAGCAACTCCAATTGGCGTAAGAACGAAGTTCTTGCAGTGCCGTTACAGCCCACACTGCAGCAGGAAGTGATACTGGCGCGCATGGAACAAATTCTTGCCAGTCGCGCTCTCACCGATGATGAACGCGCACAGCTGTTATATGAGCGCGGAGTGTTGTATGATAGTTTAGGTCTGCGGGCACTAGCGCGGAACGATTTTTCGCAAGCGCTGTCTATCAGACCAGATATGCCCGAAGTGTTTAACTATTTAGGCATATACTTAACGCAGGCGGGCAACTTTGATGCCGCCTATGAAGCGTTCGATTCTGTACTTGAGCTTGAACCAACTTACAACTATGCGCATTTAAATCGTGGTATCGCCCTCTATTACGGTGGTCGATACAAGTTAGCGCAAGATGATCTGCTGGCGTTTTATCAAGACGATCCTAACGATCCTTTCCGCAGTCTGTGGCTCTATCTCGTTGAACGTGAGATGGATGCTGACAAGGCAAAAGTCGCGCTAAAACAGCGTTACGACAAAGCGGTCAGAGACCAATGGGGATGGAATATTGTCGAGTTCTACCTTGGAGATATCAACGAGAAAGCGTTGATGGAAAGTCTCAAGGCGGACGCAACGGATAACACCTCGCTCGCTGAACATCTCAGTGAAACCAACTTCTATTTAGGTAAGTACTACCTAAGTCTGGGGGAGAAGGACGACGCGAAAGCGTTGTTCAAACTGGCGGTGGCCAACAACGTCAATAACTTTGTTGAACACCGATACGCATTGTTGGAACTGGCGCAACTCGGCCAGGCACAAGACGATTTATCAGAATCTGACCAGCAATAGCTGACGAACTTAATTTGCCTGTAAAACCCGTTAAGTCATCATCTTAAAGGATGAGGGCTTTTCTGTTCGTCAAAACTTCTAATTTGAGCCGGTTCACACTTTTTGATGAAAATGACTGAAAGTTTTCACGACGAGTTATGTAGACTGGCCGCCGCAATCTAAGAGGCACGTGTACTACATGACTGATATTCAAACCACTTTTGCTGACCTTGGCCTGAACGCCGACATCCTTGAATCACTGAATGGCATGGGCTACGTCAAGCCCTCCCCAATCCAGGCTGAGTGTATTCCTCACCTGCTGGCGGGCCGTGACGTGTTAGGCATGGCGCAGACCGGGAGTGGTAAAACTGCGGCGTTCTCTCTGCCGCTGTTAAACAACATTGACCCTGCTGTTAAAGCACCTCAGATCCTGGTGCTGGCACCTACCCGCGAACTGGCGGTACAGGTTGCTGAAGCAGTCACTGAATTCTCTAAACACATGCGCGGCCTGAACGTGGTTGCCCTGTACGGCGGCCAGCGTTATGACGTGCAGCTGCGCGCACTGCGTCAGGGACCACAGGTTGTTGTGGGTACCCCTGGCCGTCTGCTTGACCACCTGAAACGTGGCACGTTAGATCTCTCTAACCTGCGCGGCCTGGTGCTGGACGAAGCCGACGAAATGCTGCGTATGGGCTTCATCGAAGACGTTGAAACCATCATGGCGCAGATCCCGGAAGGTCATCAGACCGCACTGTTCTCTGCCACCATGCCGGAAGCGATTCGTCGCATCACTAAACGCTTCATGAAAGATCCACAGGAAGTGCGTATTCAGTCAAGCCTGACCACGCGCCCTGACATCAGCCAGAGCTACTGGACCGCTTACGGTCGTAAAACAGATGCACTGGTTCGCTTCCTGGAAGCGGAAGATTTCGATGCGGCCATCATCTTCGTGCGTACTAAAAACGCCACGCTGGAAGTGGCCGAAGCCCTGGAGCGTAGCGGCTATAACAGCGCGGCTCTGAACGGTGACATGAACCAGGCACTGCGTGAGCAGACGCTGGAGCGCCTGAAAGATGGTCGTCTGGACATCCTGATTGCAACCGACGTTGCGGCCCGTGGCCTGGACGTTGAGCGCATCAGCCTGGTTGTGAACTACGACATCCCGATGGATGCAGAATCTTACGTTCACCGTATCGGCCGTACCGGTCGTGCCGGTCGTGCTGGCCGCGCGCTGCTGTTCGTTGAGAACCGCGAGCGTCGTCTGCTGCGCAACATCGAACGTACGATGAAGCTGACGATCCCTGAAGTAGAACTGCCTAACGCAGAACTGCTGGGTCAGCGCCGTCTGGCCAAGTTCGCCGCGAAAGTCCAGCAGCAGCTGGAGAGCAGCGATCTGGATCAGTACCGTGCTCTGCTGACCAAGATGCAGCCAGAAGATGAGCTGGATCTGGAAACCCTGGCAGCCGCACTGCTGAAGATGGCACAGGGCGAACGTCCGCTGATTCTGCCACCAGAAGCACCACGTCCGCCACGTCGCGAATACCGCGATCGTGATGACCGTGATGGCCGTCGTGACAGCCGTGAAGCGCGTTCTCCGCGTGATAGCCGTGATGGCGACCGTCCACGTCGCGAACGTCGTGACGTTGGCGAGATGCAGCTGTACCGCATCGAAGTGGGTCGCGATGATGGTGTTGAAGTACGTCACATCGTCGGCGCTATCGCTAACGAAGGCGACATCAGCAGCCGTTACATCGGTAACATCAAGCTGTTTGGCAACCACTCGACTATCGAGCTGCCGAAAGGCATGCCAGGCGATGTGCTGCAGCACTTCACCCGTACGCGTATTCTGAACAAGCCGATGAATATGCAGCTGCTGGGTGATGCACAGCCAAACGAAGGCCGTGGTGACCGTCGTCCTGCGGGCGGTGATCGTCGCAACGGTCCAGGCGCTGGTAACCGTGAAGGTGGTCGTCGCTTCTCTTCTGAGCGCCGTGAAGGTGGTCGTGAAGGCGGACGCAGCTTCAACCGTGAAGGTGGCCGCGGCCCACGTCGTGAAGATGGCGCAGCCGCTCCACGTCGTCGCGATGCATAACGCCATCCTGTCGTAATAAAAAGGGAAGCCACTGGCTTCCCTTTTTTTATGCCTGTCAGGCCCCGCCGCTGATTGTCACGCGATCGCCGCTGACCCAGGCGGACTCTTCCGACGCCAGAAACAGCGCAACCTGCGCCACATCCTCCGGCAGGCCAAATCGCCCCAGCGGCGTTGCAGCCAGCAGCTGCGCCTTCAGCTGTGGACTCATTCTCTTCGCAGCCAGTAAACCCTCTGTGAGTATCATCCCCGGCGCCAGCGCGTTCACCCGGATATGCCGGGGGCCCAGTTCGCGCGCCAGCCCCTGGGTCAGCGTATCCACCGCCCCTTTGGTCGCCGCCCAGAGGACGGAGCCGGGCGTGCTGTTTTTACTGTTCAGGGCGCTCAGGTTAATAATGCTGCCGCCGTGAGCGGGAAAGTGACGAATCGCCTCCTGACAGACCAGCAGCGTGCCGATCAGGTTAACGTTAATCTGCTGCTGCATCTCCTCCTGCGTCAGTGCCTCAAACTCGCCATGATGGAAACAGCCCGCATTGTTCACCACAATGTCGGGTGCGCCGAAACAGGAGAGCGTCGTGGCGAAGAGGCGTTCCACCTCCCGATGCGAAGCGATGTCCGCCTGCACCGCCACGGCTTCACTGCCCAGTGCGGTGATATCGCTGACCACATCCGCAGCGCCGGCCTCATCCTGACGATAGTTCACCACGACCCGGGCGCCCGCCGTGGCAAAGGCGATCGCGATCGCCGCGCCAATGCCTTTGGATGCACCGGTCACCAGTGCGACTTTATTCTGCAGTGCCTTCATTATGTTGTTCTCCGCCGTAATGATTGCGTCGACAGACTATGCGCGCTGGTGCAGACAAGCGGGTAGCGCAATCCTGCAAGCTTTTTGCACGATCCTGCAAATCTGAGGCAACGGGACAGGCTTTCCGCTCCGCGTCAGGTACTATCAGCAGGGTGTGCGGCAGGGGAGAGCAGAATGCGCGAGAGTGACAAGTGGCAGGTGCTGGCTGAGCTGATCGACCATCATGCACCGGAAGATGGGCGGCACGGCAGTGCGATAGACTGCCTGTTCTTTGCCCGGGTTTCGGCACCGACGGAGCCGATGCACTTTGCCCAATGGGCCAGCTTTGCGCTGGTGGCGCAGGGCGGCAAGGCGCTGCATATCGGGGACGAGGTGCTGCACTACGGTCCGGGAGATCTGCTGCTGGTGACGCTGGATATGCCGGTGCGCGCCTGCGTAACCCAGGCCACGCCGGACAAGCCGAATCTGGGGATTGGCATCGCGATCAATGAGTCGCGGCTGAGGCGCTACCTCGAACAGTTTCCGCCGACGCTGCCGCTGCCGATCCCGGACAGTGAGCGCGGCGTCACCGTGCATAAGGTGTCGCCTTTGCTGGTGGATGCGGTGATCCGGCTGGTGCGCCTGCTGGATCACCCCAGCGATATCGAGGCGCTGGCCCCGCTTATCGAGCAGGAGATCTTTTACCGGCTGCTGACCGGACCGGAAGGGTCGCGGATATTGAATATGGCGCTGGCCGAACGGCCCGGCCACCGGGTGGCACAGGCGGCGCGCTGGCTGCGGGAGAATTTTCATCAGCCGCTGAAGATCGATCGGCTCGCCAGCAGCGTCGGCATGAGTGTCTCTTCGCTGCATCATCATTTTAAAGCCGTCACGGCGATGACGCCGATGCAATATCAGAAACAGCTGCGGCTCAACGAGGCGCGGCGTCTGATGCTGGTGGAAAAGCTGGATGCCGGGACGGCAGGCTATCGGGTGGGATATCAGAGCGCGTCACAGTTCAGCCGGGAGTATCGCCGCCTGTATGGGCAATCCCCGGCCAGAGACAGTCGTCAGCAGGCGGTGAGCCAGGAGAGCCTGCGCCCACCGCAAAACTAGTTACAGGCTGTTTGCCGCTTCCATCGCAATCGCAAAGGAGCGCAGGCGGGCCTCGGTGTCAAAAATCTGTCCATTGACCATGATCTCATCTGCCTGCGTTTCGCGCATCAGTGAGGCCAGACCGTGCCGCACCTTATCGGCATCGCCGACCAGCGACATGCTCAGCGCCTGCTGAACGCCATACTGTTCTGACGGCGACCAGAGGTTATCCATGTTCTCCACCGGCGCCGGTAGCGGACCCGGTTTTCCACGGCGCAGGTTGATAAACTGCTGCTGCTGCGAGGTAAACAGGAAGCGCGCATCACGCTCACTGTCAGCCGCGATCACGTTAATGCAGACGGTGGCATAAGGCTTGTCGAGGCGCGCCGAAGGCTGGAAATTCTCGCGGTAGACGTGCAGAGCCTGGAACAGCTGGTCGGGCGCAAAATGGGAGGCAAACGCAAACGGCAGACCCATTTTTGCCGACAGCTGCGCGCTGTAGAGGCTGGAACCGAGCAGCCAGACCGGGATCTTCAGGCCCAGACCGGGCACCGGCTGAACCGGGAGCTGCGTATCCGCCCCGGCATCAAACCAGTTGATCAGTTCGGCCACATCTTCGGGAAAGGTGTCGGCGTGCAGATTGGCCTGATGACGACGCAGCGCCATCATGGTGCGCTGGTCGGAGCCTGGCGCCCGGCCCAGACCGAGATCGATACGGCCAGGATAGAGCGAAGCCAGCGTGCCAAACTGCTCGGCGATCACCAGCGGCGCGTGGTTAGGCAGCATGATGCCGCCCGACCCCAGCTTCAGTGTCTCGGTGTTAGCTGCCAGATAGCCGATCAGCACCGCCGTTGCGGCGCTGGCGATCCCCGTCATGTTGTGATGTTCAGCCAGCCAGTAGCGTTCGTAGCCCAGCTTTTCAGCCTGACGCGCCAGCGCCAGCGAATTGTGGAACGCATTGCGTGCGGTCGCGCCCTGGGGGATCGGCGCAAGATCCAGCACGGACAGGCGAAGAGGTTTTTTATCAGACATGACTACTCCCGTTGTATGGCACAGGCGTAGAAAACCTGCACCATTTAGTATTACGCATCATGCCTTATATTAAAACTGCTAACCTCAGCAGGAATATAGCCGGTATGTGCTTTTACTCAGGATGCCAGCGTCATACCGGCCAGTTTACGCCAGTAACCGTTACAATCGCTGCCTTTCGCGACCATTAGCGGCGCCTCACCATTTTCATTGGCACGGAAACGATCGATTTCGGCCAGCGTGGATGCATCCTGCGGCGAGAGCCGCACGCAATCGACATGGTTGCGCATACCGGCCAGGTCGTTGCCCAGGTTATAGCAGTAGCCACTCATGGTCTGAATACCATTCAGGACAAACACCTGCTGCCCTTCCTGAGAGTTGACGCGACGGCCTGTGGGGTAGCGGATGCAGCAGGTTTCGCAATCATCCCTGGTGCGGTTTTCCGAGCGGGCAGTAAAGCAGCGCGCGGAGAGCGCCAGAGGCAGATGACCGTAGCCCAGCACCTCCACGTCAAACTGCTGGCGGATCCCCCGCGCCTCGCACTGCGCCAGCAGCTGCAGCAGCCAGTCACGCGACATCTCCACCGGCATACACCAGCGCGTCATCCCCTCTTTGACCAGCAGTTGCAGCGTGTCGGCGTTATAGACATTCAGCGTCGGCCCCGCGACAAACGGCAGATGGCGCTCAGCGGCCATGTTGACCGTGCCGATATCATTGGCCTCGATCAGAAACTCCCCGTTGTCGACGTAGCGCTGCAGCTCTTTCAGCTCGGAGGGCGACTGCAGCAGCGCCAGCGTGCTCAGCACCACCTGTTTGCCGCTGGCCGCGACCGCGCGGGCCAGTTCCATCCAGCGTGCATAGGGTGTGGCGCGGCGTTTACTGCACACCGCTTCGCCGAGATAAATAATATCCGCGCGGCTTCGGGCGGCCTGCTGGTAAAAATCGTCCAGCTTATCGGTTGGCCAGTACCAGAGCACCGGCCCAAGGGCATATTGCATCATCATTCCTTATTGCCATTCACGGTGATAAGCACCCAGCGTGGTTTGTGTGCCTTCGGAGAGATCGCCCAGCGTCTGCATCCACTGCGGCGCGATCGCAAACTGTTCCGGCTGCGCCTTGCAGCGATCGATCGCCTGACGCCAGACGCGCGCCACATCGGCGACGTAGGCGGGGCTGCGCTGACGGCCTTCGATCTTCACCGAGGCGATGCCCGCCCGCAGCAGCTCCGGCAGCAGTTCCAGGGTGTTCAGACTGGTGGGCTCCTCCAGCACGTGATAGCGCTGGTCGTTCACCTCATACCGTCCTTTGCACAGCGTCGGATACCCGGCGCTTTCATCCGGGGCGTAGCGGTCGATCAAGACCTCATTCAGACGCGACTCCATCCCCTGCGGTGTCTGCTGCCAGCGCACAAACTTCGCCGGTGAGCAGGCGCCAGCGCTGTTAGGCGATTCGCCGGTGAGCCAGGAGGAGAGATAGCAGCGGCCTTCCGCCATGATGCACAGGCTGCCAAAGGCGAACACCTCCAGCGGCACCGGCGTACTGCGCGCCAGCTGCTTCACCTGATGAATCGACAGCACGCGCGGCAGCACCACGCGCTGCAGACTGAAGTGGCGATGATAGAAGCGAATCGCCTCCAGATTGGTGGCAGAGGCCTGCACTGACAGATGGCGTTCGACCTCCGGATAACGCGTGGCGGCGTACTCTAGCGTGGCGATATCCGCCAGGATCAGCGCGTCGGCCCCGTTCTGCGCGGCGACATCAATCGCCCGCTGCCAGCGTCCCATGCCATCCGGATGGGCAAAGGTATTGATCGCGACATGCAGTTTGCGGCGATGCTGATGCAGATAGCGCGCCGCTTCCGCCAGCTTTTTGTCGGTAAAATTCAGGCCCGCAAAATGGCGGGCGTTGGTGTCATCTTTCAGCCCCACATACACCGCATCCGCGCCATTCTCTACGGCGGTGCGCACTGCGGGTAAGTTTCCTGCCGGGCAGAGCAGTTCCATAGGTGTTCCTCTCAACATGCAGACGGGCGTCGAGTCTAGGCATCTGGCCCGATTAGCATGTTGATTTAAGGCAGTGAAATGCCAGTTCACCCGCACGGGGGGCGCTTTTTATTCCGCCTGTGACGGCGGTTTTTATTGATCCCGGATGAGGCGCGTCAAAAAGGATATGGCAATATACGTAAAATTTTCTGAAGGGAGTGATGAAAGTGTTAGAGCGGTTACATGCCCATTTTGTGAAAAACGGTCCTAAAATCTTAGGCTTACCCGCAGCGCTTACCCCATTCCCGCTCAAGAAGCGGCTTCTGCAACAACTCTTAAACTGGCAATTTCGTCATG
The DNA here is from genome assembly GCF_022647325.1 of Pantoea deleyi. Lineage (NCBI taxonomy): Bacteria > Pseudomonadati > Pseudomonadota > Gammaproteobacteria > Enterobacterales > Erwiniaceae > Pantoea > Pantoea deleyi. The sequence goes on along the minus strand of NZ_CP071405.1, from coordinate 3,481,208 downwards.
CTTTGGCTGAAGGTGAGTTAGACTTTCTGAACGGTCGCCGGCTGGGTATCGGGATTGCCGATCTTAATCTGCAATGGATAACCACGCTGGAGGATGGCCGACTGGCGGTATTGCAGCAGTCCGAAGCGGATGTCTGGTTTCGGGGCAATGCCAATGATCTGTTGCTTGTGGCAGCACGTAAAGCAGATCCCGACATGCTGTTCTTTCAACGCCGGCTGGTGATTGAAGGGGACACTGAACTGGGACTTGAGGTGAAAAACGTAATGGATGCTATTGAACCCGAGGCTATGCCCGCCGCGTTGCGCACGGCCATTCAGCAGATGGCGGCGTTTGTTGAAGCCGGGATGAAACAGGACGCGAAGGCCACGCAGGCGCGCGCAGGTGCCGCATGTTGATCCGTAGCGAAATTGGTATGGATGCGGCCGGTATCGATGCGCTGCTGAAGCGCTGCTTCGCCACGTCCGCCGAGGCGGACCTGACGCAGGCGCTGCGTGAAGATGGCCTGCTGACCCTGGGCGTGGTCGCCACGGATGATGAAGGGCAGGTGCTGGGCTACGCCGCCTTCAGCCCGGTCAGCGTGCAGGGTGAAGATCGCGGCTGGGTCGGACTGGCTCCGCTGGCCGTCGATGAGACGCTGCGCGGCCAGGGGATCGCCAGCAAGCTCATTTATGAGGGGCTGGATACGCTGAATGAGTTTGGCTACAGCGCGGTCGTGGTGCTGGGCGACCCGGCGCTGTTCGGCCGTTTTGGCTTTGAACCGGCGGCCCGCCACGGTCTGCAAAGCCGCTGGCCAGGCTCCGGGGCGACGTTCCAGGTTTACCGTCTGGCGGATAACGCCTTTGATGGGGCCGAAGGGCAGATCGACTACGCCGAACCCTTTAATCGTCTGCGGTAATCCCCAGCCAGCGCGCCAGATGAGCAGGCTGACCCGCGACCAGCAGTAATTTCTGCTGCCGGGTCAGCTGCTTAACCTGATACTCCAGTCGGGAGGCGCTGGCGCGATCGCCCGCCTCGCAGTGAAACATCAGCTCCAGCGGACCTTTGCCGCGCAGCGCACGGGCGCCGCGCCCGCTCTGATGCTGAGCGACCCGGCGTGCCACATCGGTGGTGATGCCGGTATAGAGACTCCCTTTCGCCGTCCGGACGATGTAGAGTTGCCACTGCTGACTCATCGCAATTACGTTCCCAGAAAAGATGCCGGCCAGTGTAACGCGCTTCACGCTGCCGTGCCCAGCCAGGAGTTTATCTTGTCCGATCACGCCCATCTGGTTCGCTACCTCAGAAAGCAGCATGTGCTGTCGCTCTGCTGCACCGCCGACGATCAACTGTGGTGCGCGAACTGTTACTACGTCTTTGATGAAACACGCATGGCCTTCTGGATCATGACCGAACCCGATACCCGTCACGGTGCATTAATGGCGCAGAATCCGCAGGTGGCGGGCACCGTTAACGGCCAGCCCCGAAGCGTGCTGCTGATCAAAGGCGTGCAATACCGTGGCCGGGTCGTCCGGCTGACGGGGGCGGCGGAAAATCTCGCCAGAACCGCGTATCAGAAACGTTTTCCGGTCTCGCGAAAAGTGTCGGCGCCGCTGTGGGAGATCACGCTGGAGGAGGTGAAGATGACGGATAATGCGCTGGGATTTGGCAAAAAGATCGGCTGGCAGAGAACGGGATAGAACGCCCTTTTCAGCGGAAAAGGGCGTCGCAGGCTTACAGCGCTTCGAGGATCCGCAGGGATTCGCGGTTGAAGGCTGGCAGATCGGCCGGGGTACGGCTGGTGACCAGCTTGTCACCGTCGACGACCACTTCTTTGTCGTGGAAGTCAGCGCCGGCGTTGATCAGGTCAATGGCAACGGCCTTGACCGTCGTCATCTTGCGGCCGCGCACGCCGTTGGCGCTGATCAGCAGCTGTGGGCCGTGGCAGATAGCAAAGATAGGCTTGCCGCTGGCGACAAACTCTTTGGTAAAGGCCACGAAACGATCGTCACCGCGCAGAGCGTCGGGCGAATGGCCGCCTGGCAGTAACAGGGCGTCGAATTCCGCCGGGCTGACGTCATCAATGCTGCGATCGATGGTCACTTCCGCTTCGCCTTTTTTGCCCTTAACCACATTACCGGCTTGTTTCTCAATGGTGACCACGTCGAAACCCGCGCGTTTGTAGACCTCAGCGGGTGAGGTAAACTCTGAGTCTTCAAATTCATCGGTAATCAAAACCGCAACTTTCTTGCTCATTTTTTTCCTCCTAAGACATGCAGAGCGCAGGGCGCGCTTTCCGTTAACGCTCTAAGCCTGGTCGCTAAGTGTGAGAACGCAAGCCAGCCCGTTAAGATCAGCTATCTTTTAACCTGTCAGCAGCGAAATAAGGATGAATCTGAGATGAATCGCGTATTACTGACCGGTGCCACCGGTTTAGTCGGGTCGCATCTGCTGCGCTTACTGATTGAGGATCCGCGTGTCGATGAGATCATCGCGCCCACCCGCCGGCCACTGCCTGCGATGCGCAAAGTGGTGAATCTGGTCGAGGCCGACCTCACCGATGTTCTGGGGCCGCTGCAGGGGGCGCTGGATACGGTATTCTGCTGTCTCGGCACCACCCGCAAAGCGGCGGGCAGCAAACAGGCCTTTATTCACGTTGATTACACCCTGGTGGTGGACACCGGCTTAAGTGGATTACGTCTGGGGGCGAAGCAGATGCTGGTGGTCAGCGCACACGGCGCTAACCGGCACTCGCCGTTCCTGTACAACCGCGTCAAAGGCGAGATGGAGAATGCGCTGCGTCATCAGGGCTGGCCGCGCCTGACGCTGGTGCGGCCCTCTCTGCTGCTGGGCGATCGCGCGCAGAAGCGCGGAGGCGAGCGTCTGATGGCGCCGATCTTTTCGCTGCTGCCGGGCAACTGGCGGGCGGTGCAGGCGCGCGACGTGGCGCGCTGCCTGCACCAGCAGGCTTTCACGCCTGGCGACGAGCGCGTCACGATCGTTGAATCGGGCGCGATCCCGCGTCACTCAGCGTAGCTGCCAGATAATCTGATTACGGCTGCCGCGCCATTGCAGCGTGGCATCCTTCTCCTCCTCGATAAAACGGCCATCGATCAGCACGTCCAGATAGTCCAGCACCGCGCGCTGCGCCGCGTCCAGCGCCGCCATCCGGTAACCGGTCCAGAGCCAGATATCTTTATCCGGACAGCACTGCCGCACCCGTTTAACCAGACGACGAATGTGCGGCACGTTGTGCGGATGCAGCGGATCGCCCCCGCTCAGCGACAGACCCTGGCGCGGAATGCGCGTGTCCTGCAGGTCGGCCAGCAGCTGCTCCTCCATCGCCAGCGTAAAGGGAATGCCGGAATCGATGCGCCAGGTGCTCTGGTTGTAGCAGCCGCGGCACTGATGTTCGCACCCGGCGACAAACAGCGTGCAGCGGGTGCCGGGGCCATTCACGATATCCACATCATAGTAGCGATGGATATGCATCATCCCAGCGGCCCCTCTGCCATATGTTTCACCCGACGCAGAACCTCCTGCTGTTTCCCGGCGTTGAAAGGCCGTGCATCCGGGCTGCCCAGATAGCCGCAGACCCGTCGGGTCACCGAGACGCGCGCCGGATCGTGGTTGCCGCAGTTGGGGCAGGTAAAGCCGCGACTGGTGCAGGCGAACTCGCCGCTGAAGCCGCAGTCGTAGCACTCATCGATGGGCGTATTGGTGCCGTAGTAGGGCACGCGGTCGTAGCTGTAATCCCAGACATCCTCCAGCGCCCGAAGGTTGTGCTGCACGTTCGGGTATTCGCCGTAACAGATGAATCCGCCGTTCGCCAGCGGTGGATAGGGCGCTTCAAAGTCGATTTTGTCGTAGGGATTGACCTTCTTCGCAACGTCGAGATGGAAGCTGTTGGTGTAGTAGCCTTTGTCGGTCACGCCGGGCACTACGCCGAACTGCGCGGCATCAAGGCGGCAGAAGCGGTCGCACAGGTTCTCGCTTGGCGTACTGTAGAGGCTGAAGCCGTAGCCGGTTTCCGCTTTCCAGCGATCGGTCGCCTCGCGCATCCGGGCGATGATCTCTACCCCTTTGGCGCGCAACGCCGCGTCGTCGTAGGGATGCCGCTGACCGCCGCTGAGCGCATTCAGGGTTTCATGCAGGCCGATAAAGCCCAGCGACAGCGATGCGCGGCCATTGCGGAAGATCGGGCCGACCTCATCATCGGCGTTCAGCCGCACGCCGCAGGCGCCCTCCATATAGAGGATCGGGGCGACGCGTGCTTTGGTTTTCTCCAGCCGCGCCACCCGCGTCATCAGCGCCCGCTTAGCCAGCAGCAATCGCACATCGAGCAACGTCCAGAAGCGCGCCTCGTCACCCTCTGCCTCCAGTGCGATGCGCGGCAGATTTACGCTGATCACGCCAATATTGTTGCGGCCCTCATGAATCTGCTCGCCGTTCTCCTCATAGACGCCCAGGAAGCTGCGGCAGCCCATTGGCGTTTTAAAGGAGCCGGTGACTTTTACGACCTGATCGTAATTGAGGATGTCGGGATACATCCGCTTGCTGGCGCACGCCAGTGCCAGCTGCTTGATGTCGTAATTCACGTCACCGGCCCGGCGGTTAACGCCTTCACGTATCGTGAACACCAGTTTAGGGAACACGGCGGTTTTATGATTTCTGCCCAGTCCGGCCAGCCGGTTACGCAGAATGGACTGCTGAATCAGCCGGGCGGCCCAGCTGGTGCCCAGGCCGAATCCAAAGGTGACAAACGGCGTCTGCCCGTTGGCGGTGTGCAGGGTATTCACCTCATACTCCAGCGACTGAAAAGCATCGTAGCACTCTTTCTCCGTCCGCTGGCGGGCATACTGTTCAGCCTGCGGGATCTGCCACTCTTCGGCGATCGCCAGATGGCGGGCATAGCTCAGCTCAACAAACGGGGCGAGCACTTCATCAATGCGGTTGATGGTGGTGCCGCCATAGATGTGGCTGGCGACCTGGGCGATGATCTGCGCGGTCACGGCGGTGGCGGTGGCGATCGATTTCGGCGGCTCGATCCCGGCGTTGCCCATTTTAAAGCCGTTGGTCAGCATGCCTTTCAGATCGATCAGCATACAGTTGAACATCGGGAAGAAGGGGGCGTAGTCGAGATCGTGATAGTGGATCTCGCCGCGCTCGTGCGCCAGCACCACATCGCGGGGCAGCATCTGCTGCTGCGCATAGTGCTTCGCGACGATCCCGGCCAGCAGATCGCGCTGTGTCGGGATCACTTTGCTGTCTTTGTTGGCATTCTCATTCAGCAGCGCGGCGTTGGTCTGATCGACCAGGCCGCGAATGGCGTGATGCAACCGGCTCTGACGATCGCGGGCGACATCGCGATCGTGGCGGTATTCGATCCAGACGCGGGCCAGCTGCGGGTAAGGGCCCGTCATCAGTGTCTCTTCGACCGCGCACTGAATTTCATGAATGGCCACTTCCGGACGATCGGCCAGCTGCCCGGCCACCCGCTCCGCGACCTGAGCGCACCAGGCTCTGTCCTCGATGTCTGCTGCCCGCGCCGCGGCTGCCACGGCCTGCTCAATACGCTGCGCATCAAAGGCCGTCCGGCATCCATCCCGCTTGATTACCACCGTTGCCATTTCTCTCTCCGTAAACTACATATGGGGGTCGAGGAGATTCTATTATCTACATGTAGTGATTTCTGCGAATTAATGCATACAGATTTGACCTGAAACAAGGAAGCCGCAACCGGCAGAAAAAGGGGGCAAAAGCCAGAAGCGGTATCCGGCTCAGGTGCCGGACGGGGGGCAAAAGGCTGCGGCAGGCGCGGCTGCCGCCAGGAAAAAGGGGATGTGCTGACGCGCGCGACGACCGGCAGAACCGGCCACCGCGGCCTCAGGCGGGTCCGCTGACGGAGTGGCGGCGCACCAGCGTCGGGCTGAACATGTGGGTGACTTCCGGCAGCGGCAGATCGTTGGCCAGCGCCAGTGCCAGCTGGGCCGCCTGCTGCGCCATCGTGACGATCGGGTAGCGGACGGTGGTCAGGCGCGGTCGCACATAGCGGGAGACCAGCACATCATCGAAGCCGATGAGTGACATCTCCTCCGGCACGCGGACGCCGTTATCGCTCAGTACCGCCAGTGCACCCGCCGCCATCGAGTCGTTGTAGCAGGCGACGGCGGTAAAATTCCTGCCGCGCCCCAGCAGTTCGGTCATCGCCTGCTCACCGCCCACCTCATCCGGCTCGCCCCAGGTGACCAGCCGGTCGCTGCACGGCAGACCGTGCTCTTTCAGCGCGTCGTAATAGCCCTGCAGGCGATCTTCGGCGTCGGAGATGGTGTGAGTCGAGCAGATAAAGGCGATATTCTGATGGCCGAGCTGGATCAGGTGACGGGTCGCCAGCCAGGCGCCGTAGCGGTCGTCGAGGGCGATGCAGCGCTTTTCAAAGCCTTTGATCAGCCGGTTCAGCAGCACCATACCCGGCACCTGCTTCATCAGCACTTCCAGCTCGGCATCGGGGATTTTCTTGGCGTGAACCACCAGCGCCGCGCAGCGATGCCGCATCAGCTGTTCAATTGCCTGCCGCTCTTTTTGCTCATTATGGTAACCGTTACCAATCAGCAGGAAGTTACCGGTGTCACCGGCGACCTCATCCACGGCTTTTACCATCGCGCCAAAAAAGGGATCGGAAACGTCACCGACAATCAGGCCGAGCGTTTCGGTCGATTGCTGCGCCAGCGCGCGTGCGTTGGCGTTCGGGTGGTACTGAAGCTGCTCCATCGCCTCACCTACGGCCTGTCGGGAGCTGTCGCTGGCTTTGGGAGAATTATTGATTACACGGGAGACTGTGGCGACAGAAACGCCAGCCAGTCGCGCAACATCCTTTATGGTAGCCATGCGTTGACCTGCTTTGGGGAAAACGTTTACACATCGCATCAGTGTTACGGAAAAGGGCGGCCACATCAACCCGACAGAATGCCAGCGTCGTCGCAAAAAGGGGCAAAAACGGCCGCGCTCGCGCATCTTCTGTTGAGGCGCCGCGCCATGTTATGCTCAATCTCTCACCTGGCAACCGTGAAAAACCATAATGAAAACCAAAGTGCCACATCTGGCGCACTGGGGCGCGTTTACCGCCGTCACTGAAAACGATCGCCTGACGGGCTGCGAACCCTTCTTCGCCGATGCCGATCCGTCACCGATGATCCATACCATTCCTGAGCTGGTCTATTCCGACCGTCGTATCCGCCAGCCGATGGTACGGCGCTCGTGGCTGAAGTCACGCGAGAAGAGTGACCGCACGCTGCGTGGCCGGGAAGATTTTGTCGCCGTTGACTGGGAAACCGCGCTGGATCTGGTGGCGGACGAGAATCGCCGTGTGCGCGATCGCTACGGCGCATCGGGCATCTTCAACGGCTCCTACGGCTGGTCATCGGCCGGTCGCGTCAACCACGCCCGTACCCTGGTGCGTCGCTTCTACTTTCAGGGCGGCGGCGGCGTCGATCAGCAGGGTAACTACAGCTGGGGCGCCGCGCAGTTCTTCCTGCCCTATGTGATCGGCACCTATATGCCGCTGACCGGGCGCGTCACGGAATGGCCGCAGGTGGTGGAACATGCCGAAATATTTATCGCCTTTGGCGGGCTGGCGCTGAAAAACGCCCAGGTCGCTTCAGGGGGCGCAGGGCAGCACAGCCTGAAACCGGCGCTGATGCAGCTGGCCGCCAAAGGCACGCCGGTGATTAACATCAGCCCGATGCGTGATGACTGCCCGGAATTTGTGAATGCCGAGTGGATTCCGATTCGCCCCAATACCGATGTGGCGCTGATGCTGGCGCTGGGGCATGAGATCACCCAGCGCGGGGCGGTGGACGAGGCGTTTCTCGCCAGCCACTGCACCGGCTGGCCGCAGCTGCGCGCCTACCTGCTGGGCGAAACTGATGGCGTGGCCAAAACCGCAGGCTGGGCCAGCCGCATCACCGGCATTCCGGCTGACCGCATTGTCCGGCTGGCGCAGCAGCTTACCGGCAGGCGCAGTTTTATCACCTGCTCCTATTCGGTTCAGCGCGCCCATCGCGGCGAACAGCCTTACTGGATGATGATCGCGCTCTCGTCGATGCTCGGTCAGCCGGGCCTGCCGGGCGCGGGATTCTCGTTCGGACACGGCTCAATGAACAGCGTCGGCAATCCGCGTCAGGAGGGACCTGCGCCGATGATGAGCACCGGCCCGAACCCCAGCGGGCTGTCGATTCCGGTCGCACGCATCAGCGATATGCTGCTCAATCCCGGCCAGCCTTATGCGTTCCAGGGCGAAACGCTGCACTATCCCGACATCCACATGGTCCACTGGGCAGGCGGCAATCCGTTCCACCATCACCAGCAGCTGAACCGGCTGGTAGAGGGCTGGCAGCGGCCCGACACGGTGGTGGTGCAGGATATCGTCTGGACGCCTGCGGCGCAGATGGCCGACATCGTGCTGCCGGCCACGACCACGCTGGAGCGCAACGATATCGGCGGCTCCTCCCGCGATCGCTTTGTGCTGGCGATGCATCAGGCGATTAAGCCGCAGCATCAGGCGCGCAACGACTTCGATATTTTTGCCGACCTGGCCGAGCGCCTCGGCTATCGCGACACCTTCACCGAGGGGCGCAATGAGATGCAGTGGATTGAACATCTCTATCAGCAGTGCGCCACGGCGCATCAGCGCAAAGGCATCGATTTTCCGGCGTTTGAGGCGTTCTGGCAGCGCGGCTTCGTGGAAATTCCGGAAGGCGGCAAGCCCTATCAGTTTATGGAAGAGTTCCGGGCCGATCCGCAGGCGCATCCGATCCGCACGGCCAGCGGCAAAATCGAGCTTTTCAGTCAGACCATCGCGGACTATCAGCTGGAGGACTTCGCCGGGCATCCGGAATGGCGTGAGCCGCAGGAGTGGCTGGGATCGCCGGTCAGCCGCGACTATCCGCTGCACATGATTTCGATTCAGCCCGCCGACCGGCTGCACAGCCAGCTGGATGGCACCGACACCGTGCAGGGCAATAAGACTGCTGGCCACGAAACGCTCTATATGCACCCTCAGGATGCGGCGGCGCGCGGGCTGGCAGAGGGCGATGAGATCGAGGTGAGTAACGCCCGTGGCGTGATGCTGGCAGGCGTGCGGATCACCGACGGCGTGACGCCGGGCGTGGTGATTATCGCGACCGGCGCCTGGTTCGATCCGGGCTTCGGCAAAGCCTGGCAGCCCTGGGATCGCGCGGGTAACCCGAACGTGCTGACGCTCGACATCGGCACCTCGTCGCTGACGCAGGGGCCCAACGCCATGAGCTGCCTGGTGGAAATCAAAAAACATCAGGATTGCACAATAGCGTAAGGATCTCATGGCTGGTTACATTTTGCGGGTAACTGTTGCGTTTGAGTGATGGCAGCCGATCAATCCCCCTTGCTACATTCAGGGTCCCAGAGGTATTGATGGGTGAACATCAATAGATTTTCTTGATTACACCAACCTGCGCAGATGCGCAGGTTTTTTTTGCCCGTCATCTGCTGCCGATAACGAACTGATACACAGTTTTCCTGTTATACGGCCAGCGCTTTCTTTATAACTGCTGGCACCAGCCCCTTTCTCTTTATTTTGCGCAGCGGAATGCCATGCCCCGGATTAAAAAACTACTGGGAAAAGACCAGATAAAAGCTCCGTTTAACCCTTTTCGTTTTCGGCTGATCTGCCTGGGTGTGATGACCTGCCTGGTGGTACTGCTGGCGCGCGTCGCGGACCTGCAGTTCCTGAATCAGCCAATGCTGGAACACGAAGCGGATCAGCGTTCGCTGCGAACCGTGACGCTGCCAACCAGCCGCGGCACCCTGCTGGATCGCAACGGTGAAGCGCTGGCGCTCAGCGTGCCATCGCGCGATGTCATCGCCGATCCGCAGCGCGTGCTGGAGAGCAACCCCGATTTTACCAGTGCCAAATGGGCCTATCTGGCGGCCGCGCTCAACACCCGCCCTGAAGAGCTGGCGGCGCAGATCACGGCCAACCCGAAGCGTCGCTTCCTCTATCTGGGGCGCAAAGTTGAACTGGGCATCGCCAAAGATATTAAAGAGCTGAAGCTCAAAGGCATCAGCGAGGTCTATGACGACAGCCGTTTCTATCCGATGAGCGAAGCCTCTGCGCCGCTGATCGGCATCGTGGGTGCGGACAACGTGGGCCTGAACGGACTGGAAAAAGGGTTCGATAAGGTGCTGCAGGGTGAGCCGGGCAAAGAGGTATATCGTCAGGATGCGGCAGGTAACATCATCGCGATGATCAACTATCAGCCGCCGACGCAGCCGCCGACCGTCCAGCTCAGCATCGACAAATATGATCAGTACACGCTCTACAGCAAGCTGCGCGATGGCGTGCTGCTCAACAAGGCCGACTCCGGTGCCGCGGTGCTGGTGAAGATCGACACCGGTGAGATTCTGGCGATGGCCTCCTATCCGTCGTTCAACCCCAACAACTATGAAGGGGCCACCCCGGCGCAGATGCGTAACTCCGCCATCAACGACAGCTATGAACCGGGTTCGACCGTTAAGCCGCTGGTGGTGATGGAGGCGCTGGAGCGTCACCTGGTGCGGCCGGATTCAGTGATCGACACCACGCCCTACAGCGTCAACGGCCATCTGATCCGTGACGTCGGCCACTGGCCGCGCCTGACCATGACCGGGATCCTGCAGAAGTCGAGTGACATCGGCGTTTCGCACATGGCGCTGGCGATGCCTGCTGAAGCGCTGGTGAATACTTACCACGCCTTTGGGCTGGGCAAGCCGACCGGCCTGGGACTGACCGGTGAAAGCGTCGGTTATTTTCCACTGCACCGCGCCCGCTGGGCGGATATCGAACGGGCCACCTTCTCGTTTGGCTACGGGCTGCGCGTAACGCCGCTGCAGATCGCCCGTGAATACGCCACCCTCGGTTCATATGGTATCTACCGTCCGCTGTCGATCACCCGCGTGACGCCACCGGTGCTGGGCAAGCAGGTTGCTAACCCGGAAACGGTGAAAGAGGTGGTGCACATGCTGGAGAGCGACGTGCTGCCGGGCGGAACCGGGCTGAAAGCCGCCGTGCCAGGCTACCGTCTGGCGACCAAAACCGGTACGGCCGAAAAGATGGGTGCCAGCGGCAAATATGATGGCGGTTACGTCAACTACACGGCGGGCCTTGCGCCAGCCAGCCACCCGGAAGTGGCGCTGGTGGTCATGATTAACCATCCGACCGCGGGCGACCACTTCGGTGGCTCGGTTGCAGCCCCGGTTTTCGGCAATATCATGGGGCCGGTGCTGAAGCATATGAATATTGCACCGGATGCCATCTACACCAAACCGGCGGCCAGTCCTTCGGATAAATCTTAGTTAAATCAGAGTGTAAGCGGGGTGTGAAAGATATACACACCTCGTTGCACTTCCCCGAATTCGGTTGCGTTTTCCCGCTGTCTCTGCGCGGTCGATCAGTGCGAGGATAGCGGTCCCAGAGGTATTGATGGGTGTGAAAACAACACTGCTTCGGCAGTGAGATCCCTGTTATTACACCAACCCACGCAGAAGCGTGGGTTTTTTTTGCCTCTCTGCCGGTCCCGCCTTCTACGCTGCTTCAGCTGCCGTTAAATCATCATCGTTCTTAACAAAACCCTGACTGTTTGCCGATAGAAAGGCGCGTCGCCTTTCACTGATAATGGCCGCCGTGAAGCCTGGCGCTTTTTGCGCGCCACAGCCGGTTTTCACTGCCGCATTCCGCACGTTCCGGGATTTCTTTTTCTGCTTATCTGAAGAGTTCGACGATGACTCACCTTTCTCGCCCCGCACGTTCCTCCGGGCTTAAATGGCTGCTTCTGTTACTGGTGATCGCGATTGTCGCTGGCGTTATCTGGCGTCTGTTGTCGTCGGGGCACGGGCCGGATGAGAGAATGCCATCGGGCAGACCGGGTGCGGCTGGCATGATGGGCGGCGGTGCCACGCTGGTTCACAGCGGTGTCGCCAGCACGGCGGATGTGCCGGTGTGGCTGAATGCGCTCGGCACGGTGATCCCCAACGCCAGCGTGACGGTGACCAGCCGCGTTGACGGTCAGCTGGAACAGGTGTTCTTTACCGAAGGGCAGAAGGTCAGCGCCGGGCAGCTGCTGGCACAGATCGATCCGCGCAGTTATCAGGCGACGCTGAACCAGTATCAGGCTGAACTCAGCGAAAACCAGGCGCTGCTGAAAAGTGCCGAGCTGACGCTGGCGCGCTACCGCAAACTGGCGGCACAGGATGCGCTGGCGCGGCAGGATCTGGATAGCCAGATTGCCACCGTCGGGCAATATCGTGGCGCTGTTGCCGCCGATCAGGCGCAGATCGCCAGTGCGAAGCTGAGCATAGAGTATGCCCGCATCACCGCTCCGGTCAGCGGGCGCGTCGGTCTGCGTCAGGTCGATCCCGGCAACATGGTGCAGAGCGCCAGCAGCACCGGCCTGGTGACCATCACCCAGATGCAGCCCGCCGCCGTGACGTTCAGCGTGCCGCAGAGTGACATTCCGGCGCTGGTCAGCGCACTGCATCAGGGGCAGAGCCTGCCCGCCACGCTGTTCGACCAGGACAACCAGCATCCGCTCGCCCAGGGGGAAGTGAAGTTCATCAGTAACCAGATCGATACCGCTACCGGCACCGTGGCGCTAAAAGCAGTGTTCGCCAACCGGGATGAGTCACTGTTTGCTAATCAGTTTGTGAATATCAGGCTGCAGACCCGGATACTGAAAGGCGCAACGGTGATCCCGGCGCAGGCGCTGCAGCTCAGCAGCGACGGTAGCTTTGTCTTTGTGATCAATCAGGACAACCGCGTGACGCGCAAAGCGGTCACCACCGGCCCGGCGTTCGGAGACGATCAGCAGGCGATCCTCAGCGGCGTTTCACCGGGGGATCGGCTGGTGACCGAAGGGATCGATCGTCTGACCAGCGGCAGTAAGGTGTCACTGGCCGATGAGGCTTCCGCTGCCGGTACTGAGCCGAAATGAATCCGTCACGCCTGTTTATTCTGCGTCCGGTCGCGACCATTCTGCTGATGGTCGGCGTGCTGATCGCGGGCATCTTTGCCTGTAAATTCCTCTCGACCTCGGCGCTGCCGCAGGTGGACTATCCCACGATTCAGGTCACCACACTCTATCCGGGTGCCAGCCCGGATGTGATGTCGTCGTCGGTTACGTCACCGCTGGAGCGCCAGTTAGGGCAGATGGCGGGGCTGAGCCAGATGAGCTCGACCAGCGCCAGCGGCGCGTCGATCATTACCCTGAAATTCAGCCTGGAGCTGTCGCTGGATGTCGCCGAGCAGGAGGTGCAGGCGGCGATCAATGCGGCAAATAACCTGCTGCCTGACGATCTGCCCAATCCGCCGACCTACAAAAAGGTCAATCCGGCGGACAGCGCGGTCGTGACGCTGGCAGCCAGCTCCGGCACGCTGCCGCTGACTGAGGTGCAGGACCTGGTGAATACCCGGGTGGCGCTGAAGCTGTCGCAGATTTCCGGTGTCGGGATGGTGACACTGGCGGGCGGCCATCAGCCTGCGATTCGGGTGCAGATGAACCCGCAGGCGCTGGCGGCGCATCATCTGACGCTGGAGGCGGTGAATACGCTGATCGGCAACAGCAACGTCAATGGCTCCAAAGGCGGCTTTGACGGCAAATATCATTCGGTCACTATCGACGCCAACGATCAGCTGCGTACCGCCGACGCGTACGGCAACCTGATCCTGACTTACGAAAATGGTGCGGCGCTGCGCCTGAAAGATATCGCCCATATCGAACAGGGGCCGGAGAACAGCTTCCAGTCGGCATGGGCTGATAACCAGCCTGCGATTGTGATCGGTATACAGCGTCAACCCGGCGCGAACGTGATTCAGGTGGTGGACAACATCAGGGCGCAGCTTCCTGCACTGCAGGCAGCGCTGCCGGATGGGGTGAAGATGACCATTCTCTCCGACCGCACCCAGACCATTCGCGCCTCAATCAGCGACGTGCAGTTTGAGCTGATGCTGTCGATTGCGCTGGTGGTGATGGTGACCTTCCTGTTCCTGCGGAACGTTGCCGCCACGCTGATCCCCAGCGTCGCGGTGCCGCTGTCGCTGGTCGGCACCTTTGGCGTGATGTATCTGGCGGGCTTCAGCCTGAATAATCTGTCGCTGATGGCGCTGACCATCGCCACCGGTTTTGTCATTGATGATGCCATTGTGGTGGTGGAGAACATCTCCCGGCGTCTGGAGCTGGGCGAGTCACCGATGGAGGCGGCGCTGAAAGGCTCACAGCAGATTGGCTTCACCATTATCTCGCTGACCTTTTCACTGATTGCCGTGCTGATCCCGCTGCTGTTTATGGGCGATGTGGTGGGGCGACTGTTCAGAGAGTTCGCGATTACGCTGGCGGTGGCGATTCTGGTATCGATGGGGGTCTCGCTGACGCTGACCCCGATGCTGTGCGCGTATCTGCTGCGCCACATTCCGCCTGAGCAGCAGTCCGGATTTTCCCGTAAGGGCGGCGCGTTGTTTGACCGCCTGGTGCGCGGTTATGACCGTCTGCTGACCGTGGTGCTGAATCATCAGAAACTGACGCTGCTGGTGGCGCTGGCGACCTTCGGGCTGACGGCACTGCTCTATCTGATGGTGCCGAAAGGCTTCTTTCCGACTCAGGATACCGGGCTGATTCAGGGTGTCACCGTTGCCTCACAGGATGTCTCGTTTAACGCGATGGCGACGCGACAGCAGGCGCTCTCGGCACTGATCCTGAAGAATCCGGCGGTGGAGAGTGTTTCATCGACCATCGGGATCGACGGCACCAACACCAGCCTTAACAGCGGACGGTTACAGATCAACCTGAAGCCGTTTGGTGACCGCGACCTCAGCGCCAGTGACGTCATCAGCCAGCTGAACCAGGCGACCGCTGATGTGCCGGGTATCCGGCTCTATCTGCAGCCCGCGCAGGATCTCACGGTCAACGATCAGGTCTCGCCGAGTCGGTATCAGTTCACCCTCGACGACGCTGACAGTGAAAATCTGGTCCGCGAGTCGCCTAAACTGGTGGCGGCACTGCAGCAGCGGCCCGAGTTTAACGGCGTGGTGAGTAACCTGCAGGATCAGGGGCGCGTCGCTTACGTGGCGCTGAACCGGGACAAAGCGGCGCGCTTCGGCATCACGGCGTCGGACGTGGACACCGCGCTCTATAACGCATTTGGTCAGCGCCTGGTTTCGACCATTTTTACCCAGTCGAATCAGTATCGGGTTGTGCTGGAAGTGGCACCGGCCTGGCAGCAGGGGCCGGCGTCATTTGATAATGTCTGGCTGCAGCCCTCCACCAGCAGTAGCAGCACGACGTCATCCAGCAGCACCGCTTCGTCATCAACATCTTCATCAACATCTTCATCTTCATCTTCATCTTCATCTTCATCGACGTCGACGTCCGCTTCGGCTTCTGACACGACATCCGCCCGCAGCGGCATGGTGAAGCTCACCGCCATCGCCACGATTCATCAGCGCACGGGCTCGCTGATGCACATGCGCCTGAATCAGTTTCCAGCGGTGATGATCTCCTTCAACCTCAATCCGGGCTATTCGCTGGAGGATGCGCAGCGGGCAATCGCCGACGTGCGTCAGCAGCTTCAGCTCCCGGAGAGCACCACGCTGCGCTATCAGGGTGAAACCTCGGCATTTCAGAACGCGACCGGCAACACGCTGTGGCTGATTCTGGCCGCGCTGATCACCATGTATGTGGTGCTCGGCATCCTCTACGAAAGTTTTATTCACCCGGTCACGATTCTCTCAACGCTGCCCTCAGCCGCGGTAGGGGCGCTGCTGACGCTGTTGCTGGCGGGCAGCGAGTTCAGCCTGATTGCGCTGATTGGCGTCATCCTGCTGATAGGTATCGTGAAAAAGAACGCCATCATGATGATTGACTTCGCGCTGGAGGCGGAGCAAAAGCAGCACCTCAGCGCGCGTGAGGCTATTCACCAGGCCTGTCTGCTGCGTTTCCGGCCCATCCTGATGACGACGATGGCGGCGATGCTCGGCGCGCTACCGCTGATGCTCGCCTCCGGCTCGGGTGCCGAACTGCGGCAGCCGCTGGGGCTGGTGATCGTCGGCGGGCTGATTGTCAGTCAGGTGCTGACACTCTTCTCCACGCCGGTGATCTACCTCTGGTTTGACGGACTGGCGCAGCGCGGAAATGCCTGGGTGAAACGCCGTCAGCAGCAGGCACGGAGCGGGCAATGAATCTGACCCGGTTGTTTATCTTTCGCCCGGTAGCGACGCTGCTGCTGACGCTGGCGATCCTGCTGGCCGGCGCGCTGGGCTACCGGCTGCTGCCGGTGGCACCGCTGCCACAGGTCGATTTCCCGACTATCATGGTCAGCGCCAGCCTGGCGGGGGCCAGTCCGGAAACCATGGCGGCAACGGTCGCTACGCCGCTGGAACGTGCGCTGGGGCAGATTGCCGGTATCAGCGAGATGACCTCCAGCAGCTCGCAGGGTTCCAGCAGCATCATCCTGCAGTTTGAGCTGGACCGCGACATCAATGGCGCGGCGCGCGACGTGCAGGCCGCGATCAACGCGGCACGCAGCCTGCTGCCGAGCGCGATGGCCTCGCTGCCGACCTATCGCAAGGCAAACCCCTCGGACGCGCCGATCGTCATGCTGGCGCTGACCTCCGCCACCCGCACGCCTGGCGAACTTTACGATCTGGCGGAGAGCAAGATCGAACAGGCGATGGGGCAGGTGCAGGGCGTTGGCGAAGTGTCGCTGATGGGCAGCGCCTTACCGGCGGTGCGGATTGATCTGCAGCCGCGGAAGCTGATCCATTACGGCATCTCGCTGGAGACGGTGCGTACTGCCGTCGCCAGCAGCACCACTAATCTGCCCAAAGGGATCTTACAGGGCAGTGGTCAGTCGTGGCTGGTGGACAGCAATGGTCAGCTGGAGAAGGCGGCCAGCTATCGCGATCTGATCGTTACCTGGCAGCAGGGCAAGGCGGTGCGGCTTCGCGATGTCGCGACCGTCTACGATTCGGTAGAAGATCGCTATCAGGCGGGATTTCTGAATGCCACGCCTGCCGTGATGATCGGCATCAAACGTCAGGCGGGCGCTAACATGCTCGAAACCATCGACGCGATCAAAGCGCAGTTGCCGCTGCTGGAGAAGAGCCTGCCTGCGGACAGCCAGCTGAAGGTGGTGATTGACCGCTCGCCTGGCGTGCGCGCCTCGCTCTATGACACCGAAGAGACGCTGCTGATTGCGGTGCTGCTGGTCATCGCGGTGGTGTTTATCTTCCTGCGCAACATGCAGGCGGTGATCGTTCCGGCACTGGCGTTGCCGGTGTCGCTGATCGGCACCTGTGCGGTGATGTATCTGCTGGGGTACAGCCTGGATAATCTGTCGCTGATGGCGCTGATTATCTCTACCGGCTTCGTGGTGGATGATGCGATCGTGGTGCTGGAGAACATCACCCGTCACATTGAACGCGGGCTAAGCCCGCTGCGGGCGGCGCTGCGCGGGGCGCAGGAGGTGAGTTTCACCGTGCTGTCGATGACCGTGTCGCTGATCGCAGTGTTCATCCCGATCCTGCTGATGGGCAGCCTTGTCGGGCGGCTGTTCCGTGAGTTTGCCGTCACGCTCACGGTGTCGCTGCTGATCTCGCTGTTTGTCTCGCTCAGCCTGACGCCGATGCTTTGCGCGCGCCTGCTTAAACCCAGGCCGCCTGTCAGCCAGCGGCCGCATCCACTCTGGCAGTTTATTGAAAACCAGCTGAGTCGCCTGCTGGCCGCCTACGGGCGCGGGCTGGCCTGGGTGATGCGCCATCAGAAACTGACGCTGCTCAGTCTGCTGCTGACCGTGCTGCTGAATGTTTTTCTGTTTACCGTGGTGCAGAAGGGCTTTTTCCCGAACCAGGACACCGGGCTGCTGATGGGCGCGTTGCGTGCCGATCAGAACATTTCGTTTCAGGCGATGAAGCCAAAAATGCTGATGTTTACCCGAATCATTCAGGCGGATCCGGCGGTCCAGAGCGTGATGTCGTCAATGGGCAGCGGGATGTTCGGCTCCCGCAACAGCGCCAACTTCTTTGTGCGGCTGAAGGACTTTGATCAGCGCGACGCCACGGCCAGCGACGTGGCAAACCGGCTGACGCGCAAAACCAGCCATATCGCCGGGGCACAGATGTTCCTGATGGCGGCACAGGATCTGCACATTGGCGGGCGCAGCGCTAATGCAACCTATCAGTACAGCCTGCAGGCTGACGATCTTGATCTGCTGCGGGTCTGGACGCCGAAGGTGCAGGCGGCGCTGGCGGCCATCCCTCAGCTCAACAGCGTGGACTCTGATTCTCAGACCGGCGGGCAGGAGGTGGTGCTGACAATTGACCGTGACCGCGCCACCCGGCTGGGCGTCAACGTGAAAATGCTCGATACGCTGCTGAACAATGCCTTCAGCCAGCGACAGATCGCGACGCTTTACCACACGCTGAATCAGTATCATGTCGTGATGTCACTGCAGGACAGCGACACCGCAAATCCGGAGACGCTGCAGCAGCTCTATGTCATTAACGACAGCGGTGACCGGGTGCCGCTCGCCGCGTTTGCCCGCTTTAGCGGCGGCAATGCGCCGCTGTCGGTGGCACATCAGGGCCAGTCTGCCACCAGCACGGTAGCGTTCAATCTCAACGAGGGCGTCTCGCTGGAACAGGCGCAGGAACGGATTAAACAGGCAATGGCGAAGCTGGGCCTGCCATCGACCATTCATGCCGGTTTCGCCGGTACCGCCGCCGCGTTTTCACAGCTGACTGCCACCATGCCGTGGCTGATTCTGGCGGCGCTGGCGGCGGTCTATATCGTGCTCGGCGTCCTCTATGAGAGCTATATCCATCCGCTGACCATTCTCTCAACGCTGCCGTCAGCGGGCGTCGGGGCGCTGTTACTCCTGCTGCTGACCCACACACAACTCACGCTGATTGCGCTGATTGGCATCATCCTGCTGATCGGCATCGTGAAAAAGAACGCCATCATGATGATCGATTTTGCCATCGACGCAGAACGGCGGCAGGGGCTGTCGCCGCAGCAGGCGATCACGCAGGCGTGTCTGATGCGCTTCCGGCCCATCATGATGACCACGCTGGCCGCCTTTTTCGGTGCCTTGCCGCTGGCGCTGGGCAGCGGCGGTGACGCCGATCTGCGCAGTCCGCTGGGAATCGCTATCGCGGGCGGACTGGCGCTCAGCCAGCTGCTGACACTGTTTACCACGCCGGTTGTTTATCTGTGGCTCGATCGTCTGGGTCGCGCCACTCAACGTCAATGGCGTCGTCTGCGCCATGCGGAATCCTGAACCATGAAACCTCATCTCCCGTTCATTGTGCTGCTGCTGGCTGGCTGCAGCGTTGGCCCCGACTATCAGCGCCCATCGATGGCGATGCCGGTTCACTATAAAGAGGCACGGGGCTGGCAGCCGGCGACGCCGCGTGATGCGCAAAGCAAAGGCGAATGGTGGTCGGTCTACCATGACGCCACGCTGAGCGGGCTGCTGAGTCAGGTCAGTGTGTCGAATCAGAACGTAGCGACCTACAGTGCGCAGTACCGGCAGGCGCAGGCGCTGGCGGCAGAGTCACGCGCGGCGCTGTTTCCCTCGCTGGGCTATGACGGCAGCGTAACGCGCAGCGGCAGTCAAATCACTACCAGCAGCAGCCATCAGGCGGCGCTGAGCGCCAGCTGGGAGCTGGATCTGTGGGGCAAACTGCGGCGTACGCTGGAGGAGGATCGCGCCAGCGCCTCAGCCAGCGCGGCGGAACTGGCTAATATCACCCTGAGCGCCCAGTCAGAGCTGGCGCAGGACTATTTCCAGCTGCGGATCATGGATCAGAAAATCGCACGCTATCAGCAGAGCGTTGACGCCTATCAGCGCTACCTGAACGTGATCGGCCGCCAGTATCAGGCGGGCACCGCATCGCGTGCCACTCTGGCACAGGCGCAGCTGCAACTGGAGAGTGCCCGCGCCTCGGCGCAGGATGAGCAGTGGCAGCGTGCGCAGATGGAGCATGCCATTGCGCTGCTGGTCGGCAAAGCCCCCGCCGACTTCAGTCTGGCCGCCGCGCCGCTGACCGCTACGCTGCCCGCGATTCCGGCCGCCCTGCCGGGCGAGCTGTTGCAGCGCCGTCCCGACATTGCGTACGCTGAACGCAATATGGCCGCCGCCAATGCGGCCGTGGGTGTGGCGGTGGCCGGGTACTATCCCGATCTTACCCTGAGCGCCAGCGCGGGTGTCAGTTCGTCGGTGCTGCACTCGCTGTTCTCGCTGCCGAGCCGCGTCTGGTCGCTGGGGCCGGAACTCAGCGGCACGCTGTTCGACGCGGGCGCGACCTCAGCGAAGGTCGATCAGGCGCGGGCGGGCTGGGAGGCCAGCGTCGCAACCTATCGTCAGACGGTGCTGACGGCCATGCAGGAGGTGGAGGACAAGCTGGTAGAGCTGAATACGCTGCAGGGCGAGATCGCCGCACAGCAGCGCGCCACCGACGCGGCGCAGACCTCGGCGCGGGTGACGCGTCTGCAGTATGACGCGGGCATGATTAACTACCTGGATGTGGCAACCACGGAGAACAGTAGCCTGAGTGCGCAGCAGAGTTTGCTGACGCTGCAGAGCACGCAGTGGGTCAGCAGCGTGGCGCTGATTGCCGCGCTGGGCGGCAGCTGGCAGGCGCCCTGAGGTCGCGCCGTAACGCCGATAATTCTGTTGTCGAACCGCGTTAAATCCTGCATCGTGAGGGGCTATTTTCATGATGCTAAGGAGCCGGCATGGTTTTCACACTTTTGCGCCTGATATTTCGCCTGTTGTGGCGGGTCGAACTGCGGGGCGATGTCACCGAACTGAACAAACAGAAGGTATTGATCACGCCGAACCATATGTCGTTTCTCGACGGCATATTGCTGGCGCTATTTTTGCCGATCAAGCCGGTCTTCGCTATCTATAGCACCATCAGCGAAAGCTGGTTTATGCGCCTGGTGAAACCCTTTATCGACTTTGTGCCGCTGGACCCGACGCGTCCGATGGCGCTGAAGCAACTGGTCCGGCTGATCGACACCGGTCGTCCGGTGGTGATCTTCCCGGAAGGCCGGATTACGGTGACCGGCTCGCTGATGAAGATTTACAGCGGCGCAGGCTTTGTTGCGGCGCGTTCCGGCGCCAGCGTGGTGCCGGTGCGCATCGAAGGCGCAGAGTTCACGCCGTTTGGCCGTCTGGCGGGCGTATTTAAACGTCGTCTGTTCCCGCGCATTACCCTGAGCATTCTGCCCGCCACCCGTATTCCGATGCCGGAGGCGAAACGGGCGCGCGACCGGCGCGTGCTGGCCGGTGAGCACCTGCACCATGTGATGATGGAAGCGCGCATGGCGGTGCGTCCGCGTGAAACCCTGTTCGAGGCGTTTCTGGCGGCACGAACGCGTTATGGCGCATTTAAGCGCTGCATCGAAGATGTCAATTTCAAACCCGACAGCTACAACGGCCTGCTGAAGAAGTCGCTGGGCGTGGGGCGTATCCTGGAACGCTACAGCCAGCCGCGTGAAGTGGTGGGGCTGCTGCTGCCCAATACCACCGTCACGGCGGCGGCGATTTTCGGTGCCACGCTGCGCGGGCGCGTACCGGCGATGCTCAACTACACCGCGGGCGTGAACGGCATGCGGGCGGCGCTGACCGCCGCGCAGATCAAAACGGTCTTCACCTCGCGCCAGTTCCTGGAGAAGGGCAATCTGTGGCATCTGCCGCAGGGGCTGAATGAGGTGCAGTGGATCTATCTGGAGGATCTGAAAGAGACCGTCACCGGCAAGGACAAGCTGTGGATCCTCGCCCATCTGCTGATGCCGCGCCGTGCGCAGCTGCCTCAGCAGCCGGAAGACGCCGCGATGGTGCTCTTTACCTCCGGGTCGGAAGGCCACCCTAAAGGCGTGGTGCACTCACATAAAAGCCTGCTGGCCAACGTCGAACAGATCCGGACCGTGGCAGACTTCACGCCGCGCGACCGGTTTATGTCGGCGCTGCCGCTGTTCCATGCGTTTGGCCTGACGGTCGGGCTCTTTACCCCGCTGATGACCGGCGCGCAGGTCTTTCTCTATCCCAGCCCGCTCCACTACCGTATCGTGCCGGAGCTGGTCTATGACCGTAACTGCACCGTGCTGTTCGGCACCTCCACCTTCCTGGGTAACTACGCACGCTTTGCCGCGCCCTACGATTTTGCCCGTCTGCGCTATGTGGTCGCGGGCGCAGAAAAACTGCAGGAGCAGACCCGCCAGACTTACATGGAGAAGTATGGCATCCGCATCCTGGAAGGCTATGGCGTCACCGAGTGCGCGCCGGTGGTGGCGATCAACGTACCGATGGCGACAAAAGCGCACACCGTGGGACGGATTCTGCCGGGCATGGATTCACGTCTGATGTCGGTGCCGGGCATTGAGCAGGGCGGGCGGCTGCAACTGCGCGGGCCAAACATCATGAAGGGCTACCTGCGGGTGGAAAACCCAGGCGTGCTGGAAACGCCGGTTGCCGACGATGGCGAAGGCAATATGGAAGCGGGCTGGTATGACACCGGCGATATCGTCAGCTTCGACGAGGGCGGGTTCTGCCAGATTCAGGGACGGGCCAAACGTTTTGCCAAGATCGCCGGGGAGATGGTCTCGCTGGAGATTGTGGAACAGATCGCCCTTAAAGCGTCGCCGGACCGACAGCATGCCGCCTCGCTGCGTCCGGATGGTCAGCGCGGCGAGGCGCTGGTGCTGTTCACTACCGATGCCGGGCTGGCACGCGACAGCCTGCAGAAAGCGGCCCGTGAGCTGGGCGCGCCGGAGCTGGCGCTGCCGCGCGATATCCGGGCGGTGAAACAGCTCCCGCTGCTCGGCAGCGGCAAACCCGATTACGTGACGCTGAAGAAAATGGCGGAAGAGGAGACGTGATGAGCCTGGATCGTAATGCGCCGCTGATGTCGCGCGGCATGATCGCCGTGATTATCGCCCAGTTCTTCTCGGCCTTTGGCGACAACGCGCTGCTGTTTGCCACGCTGGCGGTACTGAAAAGTCAGTTCTATCCCGACTGGAGCCAGCCGGTATTGCAGATGCTGTTTGTCGCCGCCTACATTCTGCTGGCGCCGTTTGTCGGCCAGGTGGCGGACAGCATGGCAAAAGGACGGGTGATGATGCTCGCCAACAGCCTGAAGCTGCTGGGTGCGCTGGTGATCTGCTTCGGCTTCAATCCCTTTGTCGGCTATACCCTGGTGGGCGCGGGGGCTGCGGCTTACTCACCGGCCAAATATGGCATCCTGGGGGAGATCACGCACGGCGACAAGCTGGTGAAAGCCAACGGGCTGATGGAGGCGTCAACCATCGCCGCCATTCTGCTCGGCTCGGTGGCGGGCGGGATGCTGGCCGACTGGCATATTCTGGCGGCGCTGGGGATCTGTGCGCTGACCTACGGCATCGCTGTCATGGCGAACCTGTTTATCCCGAAGCTGCAGGCGGCACGTCCTGGTCAGAGCTGGCAGCCGGGCATGATGGTACGCCGCTTCTCGGGTGCCGTCATGCTGCTGTGGCGTGACGCGGAGACGCGCTTCTCGCTGCTCGGCACCAGCCTGTTCTGGGGCGCAGGCGTGACGCTGCGCTTCCTGCTGGTGCTCTGGGTGCCGGTGGCGCTGGGCATCAGCGACAACACCACGCCAACCACCCTCAACGCTATGGTGGCGATCGGAATTGTGATTGGCGCGGCGGCGGCGGCGAAGCTGGTGACGCTGGAGACCGTGCGTCGCTGTATGCCGGCCGGGGTGCTGATTGGCGTTATGGTTGTGGTCTTCTCGCTGCAGCACTCGCTGCTGAATGCTTATCTGATACTGATGCTGGTTGGCGCGCTGGGCGGGTTCTTTGTAGTGCCGCTGAATGCGCTGCTGCAGGCGCGGGGCAAAGAGAGCGTCGGCTCTGGTAATGCCATTGCGGTGCAGAATCTGGGTGAGAACAGTGCCATGCTGATCATGCTGGGACTCTATACGCTGGCGATCAGGGCGGGAGCGCCTGCGGTGGCGACGGGCATCGGCTTCGGTGTGCTGTTTGCGCTGGCGATAGCGCTGCTGTGGCTGTGGCGGCCGGCTAAGCGGTAAACACGGCGCCGCCGCCTGCCGGCGTTCACAGCAGGCGGCGGCGTACCCTCTTAGCGACGGACGGCAATCGCTTCGATTTCGATCTTCACATCTTTTGGCAGACGCGCCACTTCAACGCAGGAGCGCGCCGGGAAGTGAGCCTGATGTTCGGTGAAAAACGCTTCATAGGTCGCATTGACCGTAGCGAAATCATTTAAATCCTTGACGAAAACCGTGGTCTTCACGATATCGCCCACCTTCAGACCCGCCGCTTCTACAATCGCCTTCACGTTTTCCAGCGACTGACGCGCCTGTGCGGCAACGTCATCGGCAACCTGGCCGGTCGCCGGATCAACCGGGATCTGACCAGAGGTAATGATCATGCTGCCCAGATCGACGCCCTGAACATAGGGACCGATAGCGGCAGGGGCTTTTTCAGTACTGATTTCACGAGACATCATGGCTCCTTTGATTATGTCGTCAGGCGGCGATACCGCCGCTCAGGCCCATTATAAGGTCGGACAGGGCGATTACCAGTGACCCAGCACCACATGGCGGGCGAACTCTTTCTCGCAATATTTGCACTTCAGGTGCACATCATCGGCGCGCTGCTTGACGGCAAAGCTGGAGAAGACCGGCTCGCTGCGGCTGATGCAGTTGCTGTTGGGACAGGTCAGCACCCGCTCA
The DNA here is from genome assembly GCF_022647325.1 of Pantoea deleyi. Taxonomy (NCBI): domain Bacteria; kingdom Pseudomonadati; phylum Pseudomonadota; class Gammaproteobacteria; order Enterobacterales; family Erwiniaceae; genus Pantoea; species Pantoea deleyi. The sequence continues at coordinate 3,456,427 of NZ_CP071405.1, read as the reverse complement.
ACGTGATCCGGCAGGGTCGGGGCGATCTTGGCCACCACTTCGTAGTCATTGATGCGGTTGACCGTGGCATGTGGCGCATAGACCGCCAGCTGATTTACCTGATCGTCAGTGAGAAAGGTGTTCTCGATCTTGATCAGATCCTTGCGGCCCATCTCACCGGATGGCAGGTTCAGGCCGATGGTAATGCGCTGATCCGTTTCGGTCAGCCGGAACAGAGAGAGCAGTTTAAAGCCGATCTGCGCCGGAATGTGGTCGATAACCGTGCCGCGCTTGATCGCTTCGACCTGCAATTTGTTGTCCTGAGTCATGGGGTCTCTCCTTACAGGGCGGGTTCGCTGTTTAAAACCAGTGCCAGCAGAGCCTGGCGCGCATAGATGCCGTTACCCGCCTGCTGGAAATACCAGGCGTAGGGGGTCTTATCGACATCGGTGGTGATCTCATCAATACGGGGCAGCGGGTGCAGCACTTTCATGTTGTCGCGCGCCGTGCCGAGATCGGTCGCCCGCAGGATGAACTGCGCTTTGACGTTGGCATACTCTGACGGGTCGAGCCGCTCTTTCTGAACCCGCGTCATGTAGAGGATGTCGAGTTGCGGCATCACCTCTTCGAAGCTGTCGTGGCGTGACCAGGGGATCTGCTTCTCATCCAGCATATCGGTAATGTAGGCGGGCATCGCCAGTGCATCGGGCGCAATAAAGAAGAAGCGGTTACCTTCAAACTTCGCCAGCGCCTGGGTCAGCGAGTGGACGGTGCGGCCATACTTCAGGTCGCCGACCATCGCCACATTCAGCTGATTCAGACGGCCCTGGGTCTCCTGGATGGTAAAGAGATCCAGCAGCGTCTGGGTCGGATGCTGGTTCGCACCGTCTCCGGCGTTGAGGATCGGGATGCCATTGGAGAACTCGGTCGCCAGCCGGGCCGCGCCTTCCTGGGGATGACGCATCACAATCGCATCAACATAGGTGCTGATGACCGAAATGGTGTCGGCCAGGGTTTCCCCCTTCTTGCCCAGCGAGGTGTTGCTGCCGTCAGCAAAGCCGACCGCTGATGCGCCCAGACGATGGATTGCGGTTTCAAACGACAGGCGGGTACGGGTGGACGCCTCAAAGAAGCAGCTGGCGATCACCTTGTGCTTCAGCAGTTCCGGCTGCGGGTTGGCTTTGAGCTGCGCCGCCGTCTGCAGCGCCAGTTCCAGCTCTTCGCGACTGAGGTCGTTAATTGAAATAATGTGCTTGCGATATAGCGGGTTAGCCATAGCTGTCTCCTCTGCGCGGCCGGATTGCGGACAAAAAAAAGCCCCTGCTTAAGGGGCTTTTTTAAGATCGGGTCGATGACCGAAAGAAACAGCAGCACCGCCTGCGGTCAGGCGTGATTGAGCATCAAATTGTCCGCTGTGCTGTCGCATATTTCCTCCGGCAAATTGGGCCGCATTATACCCGTTCGTCGTGGAGCAGCAAGAGGAAAACGTTTGCGGGCCGGTTGCCGGTGCGTGTCCGGCAGCGGGACATGGCGACGGACGCTGTCCGGTGAGAACAGCGTCCGGTGGCCGCGGCCTGTCAGCGCTGGCCCAGCGTCGCCACCATCACCGCTTTGATGGTGTGCATGCGGTTCTCGGCCTGATCGAAGACGATGCTGTGCGGCGACTCAAAGACCTCATCGCTGACTTCCATGCCGTTGGGCAGATCGTACTGTTCCGCCATCTGCTGGCCCAGCGTGGTCTGATCGTCATGGAAAGCGGGCAGGCAGTGCAGGAATTTCACCTGCGGGTTGCCGGTCAGATCGAGCATCGCCCGGTTGACCTGATAGTCACGCAGCAGGGCAATCCGCTCGGCCCAGACCTCTTTGGCTTCCCCCATCGACACCCAGACATCGGTGTAGATGAAATCGGCGCCTTTCACGCCACTGGCAATATCGTCGGTAAGGGTAATCTTTCCACCGGTCTGCTGCGCCACTTCGCGGCACTGGGCCACCAGTTCCTCCTCCGGCCAGCAGCTCTTCGGGGCCACCAGACGCAGATCCAGACCGGCCAGGGCGGCGGCTTCCAGCATGGTATTCCCCATGTTGTTGCGCGCATCACCGACGTAGACCAGCGTCATCTCGCTGAGTTTTTTACCCGGCAGATGCTCCTGCATCGTCAGCAGGTCGGCCAGCAGCTGGGTGGGATGGAACTCGGTGGTCAGGCCGTTCCACACCGGCACACCGGCATGTTCCGCCAGCGTTTCCACCAGCGCCTGACCGTAGCCGCGATACTGAATGCCATCGTACATCCGGCCCAGCACGCGGGCGGTGTCACGCATCGACTCTTTATGGCCGATCTGACTGCCGCTCGGGCCAAGATAGGTGACGTTTGCACCCTGGTCGTAAGCGGCAACTTCGAAAGAGCATCGGGTACGGGTCGAGTCTTTTTCGAAGATGAGCGCGATGTTTTTGCCTTTCAGATACTGCACTTCGCTGGCGCTTTTTTTCGCCTGTTTTAATTCAGCAGAAAGGGAGAGCAGGTAATCGATTTCGGCGGGGGTAAAATCCAGAAGTCTGAGAAAATGACGCTGATACAGCTGACTCATACAACGCTCCGGTAAGCATTAAAGTGAATTAAAATTCAATCTAACCGTATGAATATTCATTTTCAAGTCTCGGGGCGAATAAACTTTTCGTTTTGTGTAGTGGCGCGACAGGCAGTGTGGGAAAATAATTGTTTATTGCCGAACTCAGAGAGGACATCGTCATGGCATATGAAGCATTACTGGAAGAGCAGCAGGAAGAGACACGGCAGATCATTGAAGAGCTGCTGGAGGATGGCAGCGATCCTGATGCGCTCTATACCATCGAGCACCATCTCTCCTGCAATAACTTTGACTCACTGGAGAAAGCCGCCGTCGACGCGTTCAAGCTGGGTTATGAAGTGACCGAGCCGGAAGAGCTGGAGCTGGAAGATGGCACCACGGTGATGTGCGTCGATATCATCAGCGAATCCGCGCTGAACCCGGAACTGATCGATGCGCAGGTGGAGCAGCTGGTGAACCTGATCGGCAAGTACAACGTCGATTACGACGGCTGGGGCACCTATTTCGAAGATCCCGATGCCGAAGATGAAGATGATGAAGACGACGCCATCGAAGATGAAGACGATAATGGTGTTCGCCACTAAGTAGCCGGGGCGGAGATCTCTCCGCCTGTCACCTCTGCCACGCCTTTTTGACATCATGAACTACGCACCTTTACTTGAACCGATCTATCAGTTTCTGCACTGCCGCACGCCCCAGGCCTGGATTGACGAGGCGCGCAAGCCGGAAAATCTGACCCTGCTGTTAACCGACCATCTGGTCTGCGAGCTGAAAGCCGCCCAGACCGCGGTCTGGCTGATCCGCAAATATGTGGCTGACAAACCCAGCGGCGATGCGATTCTGGCGTGGCTGAAACCCTATGAAGATTTTATCTTTCGCGAAGATGGCGACAGCGATTTTATCAACGCCCACAGGAATCTTACTAAACGCATCATCGTGCGTAACGCGCTGCCGTGGGCGGATGATCTGGTTGAGAAGATGGTGCTGCTGATCAAAGAGGAGCTGCATCACTTCTATCAGGTGTGGGAAATCATGCAGTCGCGCGGGCTGGTCTATCAGAAGATCACCTCGAGCCGCTACGCCAAATCGCTGCTGCGCGAAGTGACGACCCATGAGCCGGAAACGCTGGTGGATAAACTGATTTGTGGCGCCTACATCGAGGCGCGCTCCTGTGAGCGTTTCGCCAGTCTGGCACCTTATCTTGATGATGAGCTGGCGAAATTCTATCTCTCGCTGCTGCGCTCCGAGGCGCGGCACTATCAGGACTATCTGACCCTGGCGGCGCAGATCGCGGCGAAAGATATCTCGCCACGGGTGCAGGCGATTGGCATCACAGAAGGGCGGTTAATCAGCGAGCCGGACAGCGAGCTGCGCTTTCACAGCGGCGTACCGGCGTTCTGACTCTGCAAGATCAGCGGGGCGGTCAGCCCCTGTTTTACAGCACCTTCAGCATCCGCACTTCGCAGTCGACATGGCCGGTGCAGCCCATCGCGCCGTCGATATGCTCAAAGCCCAGCGACTCGTAGAGTTTAATCGCCCGCGTCAGGCTGGCAGTGGTTTCCAGATAGCAGCGGCGGAAGCCGTGACGGCGTGCATGGTCCATCGCCCGCAGCGCCAGTTCGCGCGCCAGGCCCTGACCGCGAACGGCAGGCAGAAAATACATCTTCTGCAGTTCGCAGATATCGGGCGCGCTGCAGGCGAGAGGCGCGACGCCACCGCCGCCAGCGACCCTGCCCTGATACTCAACAATCCAGTAGGCACTCTGTTCAGCACTGTAAAGCTCAAACAACTGGTCGAGCTGGGGATCGGAGACGGTATAGCCTTTGTCCGCCGTCAGGCCGAACTCGGCGGACACATCGCGGATCACCTGGGCAATGTGCGGATTATCGGCGGCAGTAATTGGCCGCACCTGGAGAAGCTGAGAATCATAAATCATGTTGGGCTGGGATGAGACAGAGCGGTTAGACATTTACCAGAAATAACATTATCGTCATGTAAAAGCAATATTGCTGATAATGCAGGGAGGCAGAAATGACAGCATTTCGTTGGTTAGTTAAAAATTATAAAAACTTATCTTTTGTTTTTATTGTTATTGGTTTTATAAACGTTTGGGCTTATTTTAAATGGATTGGTCGATTGGATTTTTTTTCATTGGTAGTGGGGAATCTTTCGGCGAGTTTAAGTATATTGATATCTTCATTAGTCTTTTTTCTTGCTATTTCCATCATGTTCTTCATTCCTACAGCCCTTTGTTCTTTAATGGGGCTGAAAAGCTCAATTAAAGATAAAAAGAAACTCAGTATTCGGGAAAGACTTGAGACTGAATATAATGAAGGTTGTACTGCCATAACTTCTTTGGTTGCTATTCTTGTTGCACTTGCTGTTTTCCTCCTAAACGAAAATATCAGTATTAGGCTTTTTCTTATTCCTGCCCTAGTGGGTTTAGTTACCCATGTAATCTGTAATTACTTTACAGGCAATAAAAGTCAACGGCATTTGAGGCTTTTTATTCTTCGTCTGGAATCTATTCATAAGCGTAAAAATCTGGAAAAAGATTATTTGACTAAGTGGTTTTGCTGGGAGAGATTTAAGGCTAGCCAGGTAATTATAAATATTTTTTATTGCTGCATGTCGCTATGTATCGCCTTTATTTCGATCATGCCTCTTTTTGTTTTTATAGATATGGGAGTGTATTTTACTGGCGAGAATATTTTGGCTCAGTACTCTATCATAGTAATTTTATATTTTTTACTTTTCATGCCTGCGCTCATAATCCTTTTTAGGAATAAAAATGGTAAAGTTCAGACAGTTCATCCTGCATTAATGCTGGCGCCTTTTATAGTTTTGGTTGTCTTTGGTGTTTTTCCTGGTTTACTTATTCAAATAAATCAGCGAGGGATTGAATTGGTCGGTATGGCATCCTGGGAAGAAAAGGTTTTTTCCTTTAATGTAGATGATTTCCCTGCATACTATTTTCCTAAAGATAAATGGGGTGTGACAAGAGAAGTAGGTAAATCCCGTCTTGTTAAAGGACTCCAGGTTTTTTCAAATAGTGAAGTCTGGCTTGTCTGTCCTTCAAGTCTATATGAGCTACGTACAAAAGCCATACAAAACAATGCGCTAATTTGGAGGGAAGATAAAGATTCTCAGAATAAGTTGAAAGATTTAAGTCAGTATTGTTTGATAGCCAGAAATAATCAGGTAAGAACTGATGCTGCTTTAAAAAATCTGTATGAATCTATGTTGCCATAAATAATAAATATAGTTATTTAATGGATATTCTTTCTCCCATCAGTTTGATTGAGATTTTTTCTGGCTAAATTGACCGTTGTGGGATGGTAACTTAATCAACTCATGGGACGCATTTGAAGACATACCCATTTTTTAATCACATAACATGTAGATGCAATGTCATCACAGAACTACGAGCTTTGCTAAGTATCAAATACTGACAAAAAAACCCCGCGCCAGCGCGCAGGGTTTTTTTCAGAGCAACGGCATCAATCAGAGTGCCGCAATGACCGCCTGCTGTTCAATCAGTTTTGCTTTTGACTGCTGCAGTTCCGCGACGCGCTCGCGCTCTTTCGCGACCACCGCTTCCGGGGCGCGCGAAACAAAGCCTTCGTTCGCCAGCTTGGTCTCGATCTTCTCGATCTCCACATCCAGCTTAACCAGCTCTTTCGCCAGACGCTCCAGCTCGGCGGTTTTATCCACCAGATCCGCCATCGGGATCAGCAGCTCTGCGCCTTCAACCAGCTTGGTTACCGACACCGGGCCTTTCTCGCCTGCAGGCAGAATGGTCAGGCTTTCCAGACGCGCCAGGCGCGACAGGAAGTTGCGGTTCGCCTCGACGCGACGCAGCGCGGCCGGGGAGCAGTCACGCAGCAGCACATCCAGCGGTTTGCTCAGCGCGATGTTCATTTCGGCACGGATATTACGCACCGCCACGATCGCCTGCTTCATCCACTCGATGTCCGCTTTCGCTTCGGCATCCTCTTTCGCCGCATCGTACTGCGGGAACGGCTGCAGCATGATGGTGCCGTCGCTGATGTTTTTCAGCACTTTCACACGCTGCCAGATGGTTTCGGTGATAAACGGAATGATCGGGTGCGCCAGGCGCAGCAGCGCTTCCAGCACCTGCACCAGCGTATGGCGGGTGCCGCGCAGTTCCGCTTCGCTGCCGCTGTTCATCACCGGCTTGGTCAGCTCCAGATACCAGTCACAGAACTGGTTCCAGGTGAAGTCATACAGGATGTTGGCGGCGATATCGAAGCGATAGCTGTCCAGCGCTTCGCGGTACGCTTTAACCGTGTTGTTGAACTCGGTCAGGATCCAGCGATCGGCCAGCGACAGCGTCATGTCGCCGCCGTTCTGTCCACAATCCTGATCTTCGGTGTTCATCAGCACAAAGCGGCTGGCGTTCCACAGCTTGTTACAGAAGTTACGATACCCTTCCAGGCGCTTCATGTCCCAGTTGATGTCGCGGCCGGTTGAGGCCAGCGCCGCCAGGGTGAAACGCAGCGCATCGGTACCTGATGGCTCGATGCCGTCCGGGAACTGCTTCTCGGTACGTTTGCGGATCTTCTCTGCCAGCTGCGGCTGCATCATGTTGCCGGTACGTTTTTCCAGCAGCGCCTCCAGCGAGATGCCGTCGACCATATCCAGCGGATCAATCACGTTGCCCTTGGATTTCGACATCTTCTGACCCTCTTCATCGCGGATCAGGCCGGTCATGTAGACGGTTTTAAAAGGCACCTGCGGTTTGCCATTTTCATCTTTGATGAAGTGCATGGTCAGCATGATCATGCGGGCAATCCAGAAGAAGATGATGTCGAAGCCGCTGACCAGCACGCTGGTCGGATGGAAGGTGCGCAGCGCTTCGGTGTTTTCCGGCCAGCCCAGAGTAGAGAAGGTCCACAGGCCTGAGGAGAACCAGGTATCCAGCACGTCATCATCCTGACGCAGCGCCACATCGGCGGCCAGGTTGTTCTCTGCACGGACTTCCTCTTCGGTGCGGCCGACATAGACGTTGCCGTTCTCGTCATACCACGCCGGGATGCGATGACCCCACCAGAGCTGACGGGAGATACACCAGTCCTGAATATCGCGCATCCAGGAGAAGTACATGTTTTCATACTGCTTCGGCACGAACTGGATGTCACCGTTCTCAACCGCTTCAACCGCGACTTTCGCCAGCGGGGCAGTGCGCACATACCACTGGTCGGTCAGCATCGGTTCGATGACCACGCCGCCACGGTCGCCGTAAGGCACGGTCAGGTCGTGAGGTTTGATCTCATCCAGCAGACCCAGTGCATCGACGGCGGCGACAATCGCTTTACGCGCGGCAAAGCGTTCCATTTTCTGGAAGGCGGCCGGGATCTCGTCAGAGCAGGCGTCGCTTGCTTCACCGTTGGTGTCGTAGACCTGAGCGCGTTCGCGGATATCACCGTCGAAGGTCAGGATGTTGATCATCGGTAAACGATGACGACGACCTACTTCGTAGTCGTTGAAGTCATGTGCCGGGGTGATCTTGACGCAGCCGGTGCCTTTTTCCATGTCGGCGTGTTCGTCACCGACGATCGGGATCAGACGGCCCACCAGCGGCAGCATCACAAATTTGCCGATCAAATCTTTGTAGCGCGGATCTTCCGGGTTAACGGCCACGCCGGTATCACCCAGCAGGGTTTCCGGACGGGTGGTAGCCACCACCAGATAATCTTTGCCGTCGGCCGTTTTTGCGCCTTCAGCCAGCGGATAGCGGATGTGCCACATTGAGCCTTTGCTCTCGCGGTTTTCCACTTCCAGATCGGAGATTGCGGTGCGCAGTTTCGGGTCCCAGTTCACCAGGCGTTTGCCACGGTAGATCAGGTTCTCTTTATAGAGACGGACAAACACCTCTTTAACGGCGTTGGAGAGCCCTTCGTCCATCGTGAAGCGTTCGCGCTCCCAGTCGACGGAGTTACCCAGACGGCGCATCTGACGGGTGATGGTGCCGCCCGACTCGGCCTTCCACTGCCAGATTTTGTCGATGAAGGCGTCGCGGCCATAATCCTGGCGCGTTTTACCCTCTTCAGCCGCAATTTTGCGCTCAACCACCATCTGCGTGGCGATGCCCGCGTGGTCGGTACCCGCCTGCCACAGGGTGTTTTTTCCCTGCATGCGCTGGTAACGGATCATGGTGTCCATGATGGTTTGCTGGAAGGCGTGACCCATGTGCAAGCTACCGGTGACGTTCGGCGGCGGGATCATGATGCAAAAGCTTTCCTGGCTGGTATCGCCATTCGGTTTGAAGTAGCCCTGCTTTTCCCAATGCTCGTAAAGCGGCTGCTCGATATCTTGCGGGTTATATGTCTTTTCCATTTCTGCTATGTCGTTTGCGGCTGTGGTGGCGCTGCCGTATTCAATTGGAATCCAACGCTGCGATACGCTTTATAGCGGTCGCGCGCCAGTTGTTTGAGAGCGTCCTCGTGAGGAACGAAGTCTATCACTTCATGGAAAGCAGTAGCAAAATCTGCGAAGTGGGGCAGCAGGCTAATCAGCAGGTCGCGCGGGGAACTGCCGCGACGCTGAGGCCAGGCCAGCTCGACGGGCGCGCCATAGCGGGGGCCTTCACCCGCCAGGTTGTGTGGCACAAAGGCGTTCGCCGGTCGTTGCCACAGCGCTTCATCCAGACGAATGGCCTGCTGTTCATCTTCACAGGCGATCAATATCCGCTTTCCGGCCCGCCAGCGTGTTTCAGCCAGATCGCACACCAGCGCTTCAACGGCGCTCAGGCCATCACTGGGGGCATCGGTTTCCAGCACGTAGAAGGTTGCGTTTTTCATCGGTTAGCTCATCAGAAGATCAGGGGCGGAATCAGATCCGCCCCTGCTGTCAGAAAAGAGGGCGCTTAGTCGTCGCCGTTCAATCCTGCCCGATTCAACAGGAACTGCGACAGCATCGGAACCGGTCGGCCGGTCGCGCCTTTGGCCTTGCCGGAGCGCCAGGCGGTGCCGGCGATATCCAGGTGCGCCCAGTTATATTTACGGGCAAAGCGGGCCAGGAAGCAGGCTGCGGTAATCGCGCCGCCAGGACGGCCGCCAATATTACCCATATCGGCAAAGTTGGACTCCAGCTGCTCCTGGAACTCATCCGCCATCGGCAGACGCCAGGCGCGGTCGCCCGACTGCTCCGAGGCGCTGATCAGCTCATGCGCCAGCGGATTGTGGTTCGACAGCAGGCCGCTGATGTGGTGGCCCAGCGCGATCACGCAGGCACCGGTCAGCGTTGCCACGTCGATCACCACTTCCGGATCGAAACGTTCGACGTAGGTCAGCGCGTCACACAGCACCAGACGGCCTTCGGCGTCAGTGTTCAGCACTTCAACCGTCTGACCCGACATGGTGGTCAGCACATCGCCCGGACGCATTGAGCGGCCATCCGGCATGTTTTCACATCCGGCCAGCACACCCACCACGTTCAGCGGCAGGTTCAGCTCTGCCACCATCCGCATTACGCCGTAGACGGCCGCCGCGCCGCACATGTCATACTTCATTTCGTCCATGCTGTCGGCAGGCTTGATGGAGATGCCGCCGGAGTCAAAGGTCAGCCCTTTACCTACCAGCACAATCGGGCGCGCCTCGGCGTCCGGATTGCCTTTGTATTCGATCACCGACATCAGGGATTCATTCTGCGAACCAGCACCGACGGCGAGATAGGCGTTCATGCCCAGCTCTTTCATCTGCTGTTCGCCAATCACCCGGGTCGTGACATTTTTGCTGAAGGCATCGGCCAGCTGACGCGCCTGCGACGCCAGATAGGCGGCGTTGCAGATATTCGGTGGCATGTTGCCGAGATCTTTCGCGGCTTTCATACCGGCTGCGACGGCTAAGCCATGCTGGATCGCCCGTTCGCCGCTGGTGAGTTCACGGCGGGTCGGCACGTTGAAGACCAGTTTGCGCAGCGGACGACGCGGCTCCGCTTTGTTGCTCTTGAGCTGATCGAAATTGTAGAGCGCCTCTTTTGAGGTCTCCACCGCCTGACGCACTTTCCAGTAAGTATTACGGCCTTTAACGTGCAGCTCGGTCAGGAAGCAGACCGCTTCCATCGAACCGGTGTCGTTAAGCGTATTAATGGTTTTCTGAATCACCTGCTTATACTGACGCTCATCCAGCTCGCGTTCTTTGCCGCAGCCAATCAGCAGAATACGCTCAGACAGGATATTTGGCACATGATGCAGCAGCAGTGTCTGGCCCACTTTCCCTTCCAGCTCGCCGCGGCGCAGCAGGGCGCTGATGTAGCCGTCGCTGATTTTATCCAGCTGCTCGGCAATCGGTGACAGACGACGCGGTTCGAAAACGCCAACGACAATGCAGGCACTGCGCTGTTTTTCCGGGCTTCCGCTTTTTACACTGAACTCCATGCACTCTCCTGAATCTTAAAGACAACGGCCGCTGCTGCCGCTAGAATGTAGCGCGCTCATGACCCATTTATTCATTGTCGCAGCATGACATTCTGCCGCTGGAGGTCATAATGAATCAGGGTGACAAGATGTTGTTTTTTCACCACCCGGACGCGTTTTTCATACAATTTTAGCTACGACGACGGCCATTGATGAAGAAAAATGGCTGATAAGCGTTGAAACTAGCGATTTTCCTGCAAAAAGACAAGTTTTCACAGGCGTACTAAGCGTGATCATCATTAGATATCTGGTTCGGGAAACGCTCAAAAGCCAGCTGGCTATCCTGTTTATCCTGCTGCTCATCTTCTTTTGTCAGAAGTTAGTCAGGATCCTGGGTGCCGCGGTGGATGGCGAAGTGCCGACAAACCTCGTTCTGACCTTGTTAGGACTGGGTGTGCCTCAAATGGCACAACTTATACTGCCCTTAAGTCTGTTTCTGGCGATCCTGATGACGCTGGGACGACTGTACACGGAAAGTGAAATTACCGTGATGCACGCCTGCGGCCTGAGTAAGGCCGTCCTGGTCAAAGCCGCGATGGTACTGATGCTGTTTACCTCACTGGTGGCGGCCGTCAACGTTATCTGGCTGGGCCCCTGGTCATCCCGCTATCAGGATGAGGTGACGCAGAACGCCAAGGCGAACCCGGGCGCGGCGGCGATGGCTGCCGGGCAGTTCCAGACCTCCAGCGACGGCAGCGCCGTGCTGTTTGTCGAGGATGTGAAGGGTAACCAGTTTGGTAACGTCTTCCTGGCGCAGCTGCGGCCAAAAGGCAACGCGCGACCTTCCGTGGTGCTGGCCGACAGCGGTCACATGGAGCAGCATAAAGATGGCTCTCAGGTCGTGACGCTGGATAAAGGCACGCGCTTTGAGGGCACCGCGCTGCTGCGCGATTTCCGCATCACTGACTTCCACGATTATCAGGCGGTGATTGGGTATAAAGCGGCGACGCTCGATCCCAACGATTCCGAGCAGGCGAGTATGACCGACCTGTTCGCGAATAAAACCCCGGATTTCAGGGCCGAACTGCACTGGCGCCTGACGCTGGTCTTCTCGGTGCTGGTGATGGCGCTGATGGTGGTGCCGCTCAGTGTGGTGAACCCGCGCCAGGGCCGCGTGCTGTCGATGCTGCCTGCCATGCTGCTCTATCTGATCTTCTTCCTGCTGCAAAGCTCACTGAAGTCGAGCGGTGCAAAAGGGCGGCTGGATCCGGCGATCTGGATGTGGGTGGTGAACATCAGCTATCTGGTGCTGGCGGTGCTTCTTAACCTGTGGGATACGGTGCCGATGCGTCGGATTCGCGCCCGCTTCACCCGCGGAGGGTCGGTCTGATGTTTCGCGTTCTTGACCGCTATATCGGTAAAACCATTTTTAATACCATCATGCTGACGCTGTTCATGCTGGTGTCGCTCTCCGGCATCATCAAGTTCGTCGATCAGCTGCGCAAGACCGGCCAGGGCAGCTACAGCGCCCTGAGCGCCGGTTATTACACCCTGCTCAGCGTGCCCAAAGATATTGAGATTTTCTTCCCGATGGCAGCCCTGCTGGGTGCGCTGCTGGGACTGGGCGCGCTGGCGCAGCGCAGCGAGCTGGTGGTGATGCAGGCGGCGGGCTTTACCCGCATGCAGGTTGCGCTCTCCGTCATGAAGACGGCGATCCCACTGGTGCTGCTGACGATGGCGATTGGTGAGTTTGTGGCACCGTCGGGCGAACAGATGGCGCGTAACTACCGGGCTCAGCAACTTTACGGCGGCGCACTGGTTTCAACGCAGAACGGTCTGTGGGCCAAAGATGGCAACAACTTCATCTACATTGAGCGCATCAAAGGCGACAATCAGATTGATGGCGTCAGCATCTATAACTTCAACGACCAGCGTCGTCTGCAGAGCGTGCGCTACGCGGCGACGGCGACCTGGGATGCGGATAAGAAGCGCTGGCTGCTGTCGCAGGTGGATGAGTCAAATCTGACCGATCCGAAGCAGATCACCGGTTCCCAGAGCCTGAGCGGCGAATGGAAAACCAACCTGACGCCAGACAAGCTGGGTGTGGTGGCACTGGATCCGGATGCGTTGTCGATTCGTGGCCTGCACAGCTACAGCAAGTATCTGAAGCAGAGTGGTCAGGAAGCGGGACGTTATCAGCTGAATATGTGGAGCAAGATTTTCCAGCCACTGTCGGTGGCGGTGATGATGCTGATGGCGCTGTCGTTTATCTTCGGTCCGCTGCGTAGCGTATCGATGGGTGTGCGTGTGGTGACCGGGATCAGCTTCGGCTTCCTGTTCTACGTGCTGGATCAGATATTCGGCCCGCTGAGCCTGGTTTATGGGCTGCCGCCGGTTCTGGGGGCGATTCTGCCAAGCTTCGCGTTCTTCGCAATCAGTATGTTTATGCTGATTAAGCGGCGCTAAGCCTCTCCGCAAAAAGGCCGCCTCTCAGGGCGGCCTTTTTCATGGCAGGCAGCGTGTGCCCGTTTTTTCATCCGGCCGTCTGATGCCGCCCGCCATTACCGCATCCAGTCGTTAATCAACCCCCCATACAACACTTCCGCTTCCGCTAACCGGCTCAGCAGGCAGTATTCATCGGTCTGGTGCGCCATTGATGGCTCGCCGGGTCCGAGGATAATGCAGGGCGGCGAACCCAGTGCGGGCAGCAACAGTGACGCATCCGTAAAGTAGGGCACTATTCGCGGTGTCAGCGGCGCATCATGTAACGCCTGACAGTGCTGATAAACAGAATGAATCCAGGCCTGATTCGCTTCGCTCAGCACCGCCGGCAGATCCACCAGCGTCGTCACCGTTACGCTGTCTCCCAACAGGGTGATCAGTTGCTGACGAATGGTGGCGTGCTGCAGGTTGGGGGCGCTACGGATATCCACGTCAAACTGCGTGCGATCGGGCACAGAATTAATGTTCAGACCGCCTGTAATGCGTCCGACGTTGATGGTCGGCTGCTTCATCAGCGGATGCGGTGCGCCGGGTGAGAAGTGCTGAATCCTGCCCAGCGCCTCCGCCGCCAGATAAATGGCATTTATGCCCAGCTCCGGCATGGCGCCATGGGCTGTTTTCCCGCGCGTTTCACAGCGTAACCATAACGCCCCTTTGTGGCCGATAACCGGATAGTTGGCGGTAGGCTCGCCGACAATCAATGCGCCAACATCAGGCAGATCAGCATTAGCAATCAGCGCCCGCGCGCCGTCACAGCCCGTTTCCTCCCCGCCGGTGATTAACAGCACGACGCCGGGGCCCCGCCGAATCGCCTGCTGATTCGTCACACAGGCAACAGCAAAAGCCGCGACAGCGGCCTTCATGTCACTCGATCCGCGCCCGTAAAGTCGGTCTCCCACAATTTCACCGAAAGGATTGTACTGCCAGTCGGCATTGCCGAGCGGTACGGTATCCAGATGGCCGGTAAACGCCAGCTGCGGGCCGGGCTGACTGCCAGCCAGACGGGCAACCAGGTTCAGGCGATTTTCACCAAAGGAGGAGAGGGTGACGTCAAAGCCCTGTTCCCTTAGCCAGTTCGCCAGAAAGTGCATGCAGGCCGCTTCATTGCCCGGTGGATTAATGGTGTCAAAGCGCAGCAGCTGTTGTGCCAGCCACTGGCTCTGGCTCTGGCTCATGAGCCGCGCTCCGTTAACCAGTTCAGACAGTTGATCCACAGCTGGCGATAACCCTGCCACCGGGCAAATTCCTGCGGCAACCAGTGCGCAGACATATCGCTGGTCCAGACCAGTGAGCGACCCTGCTGATATTCGCGCACCGCCAGCAGCGGATGGGGTGTGCCCTCAACGGTCGCCAGCAGCTTGCCTTCAGGGTGCATTTCCACTTCGTTATAGCCCAGCAACCACGGCCATTCGTCTGGCATGTCGGTGAACAGCGCGTGGGATTCCGTCACGCTGGGGTAAACGCCTTCGGGCGTTTCAATACGGTCGTCCCATGCCAGGCAGCGCACCGGCAGGACTTTTTCGACGGCCGTGTTGCGATAGCGCGCGCCGCCATTAATACCCTGAAAACTAAAGTAGCCGCCAATCATCATCAGCGCGCCGCCTGCGGCCACATAGTCGTGGATCAGCGTCAGGCGGTTCGCCGTGCGCTCACTCTTCAGCCAGGTATCCGGATGCAGCAGCAACGTATTTGCACCGATGTCCGACAGAATGATGGCATCCCACTGCTGGAGCCCGGCCAGCGTCAGGGGAAAATCGGTGGCGGCAGCATGGGCGGGCATGTAGGTGATGGCATAATCACTGTCGGCCAGCGCCGCCATAAAGTCGGTTGCGCCATTATGCCAGGTCGCGGTGGCAAACTGATCGAAGCCTTTAACGTGAACAGACGTGCTGGTCCAGGACTCGCCAGCCAGTAAAATTTTCTTCTGCATTACGGTTCTCCCTTACCCACCAAAAACGCGCTGTGGGTTAGCAATCAGTAGGTTTTCAAGTTGTTCGCCGCTTATGCCGTGGCGTTTCAGGCGCGGAACAAAATGTTTAAGGATGTAGCCATAGCCGTGACCGCCGTAACGGGTCAGCATGGTTTTCAGAAACACGTCCTGGGACAATAAAATCTGATCGATGAAGCCATCATCGATCAGTTCGCGAATGGCACGGGCATTCTCTTCGTCGGAGGGCGACTGAGCGGACTCATCGGCGTAGTAATAGCTCATGCCGATCATGTCGTACTCCAGAAAGGCTCCGCGCTGCGCGAGTTCGCGCTGGTAACGTTTGTCGGCAAAGCTGGGGTTCATGTGGCATAGCACCACATGGCGCAGGTCTGCTCCTTCATCTTCAAGGATATCCAGCACCTGATGCCCTAATCGTGCCCAGCCGGGCAGGTGCACCTCAACCGGCACACGTGTCGCGGCACTGGCACGGCCCGCCGCCCGCAGGGATTTCTCCTCGCTGGGCGTAAAGCGGCTGGATACGCCAATTTCACCGATCAGGCCAGCCAGCACCTCAGGTTTTTCATCGTTGCCGCCAAGGTCATAAATCAGCTTCTCAGTCAGGGCTTCGAGGCTGATCGTTTTTACCCAATCCGGATGCGAGGGCTCCAGATATAACCCGGTACTCATGATGATATTCAGCCCGGTCAGGCGCGCGATGCGTTGCAGGGCTTTGGGATCGCGGCCAATGCCGATATTTGTGGGATCCACCACGGTATCGCCGCCCAGCGCCCGGAACTTCATGAGCTCCTCAATCGCTAAATCCACGTCAAACAGCTGGCAGTTATCGCGGCTCATAAGCGGATTAAGCGACAGCTCACCCAGGTTTTCGATGCTGACCGGCATTTCTGCCAGATGACGGTCGCCACAGCAGCAGGGCGGTACCCATTTGCCGGACGCATCCAGCAAAATATGTTCGTGCATCAGCGTCACACCCATCTCACTGACAGGGAGCGGGCCGAGTACGGTCATGACATAGCCACTGTTGATGCCCAGCGGCAGGGGATCGGGGTGACGAAAAATTGAATGTTTCATGGGCTACCCTTTCGCTGCCGATCGCGTCGGGTTGAGAATGCGGGTGTTCAGCCAGATCGCCAGCAGAATAATCGTACCGGTGGCGATCTGCGTGTAAAACGGGGAGATATGGGACAAAATCAGGCCGTTCTGGATGATGGCAATCGACAGCGCGCCTAACAGCGTGCCGATAACGGTGCCAAAGCCGCCGAACAGGCTGGTACTGCCCAGCACCACCGCAGCGATCACCTGCAACTCAAAGCCTTCACCCTGATTGGAGGATCCGCTGCCGAGACGGGCGGTGATGATCATGCCCGCCAGCGCCGCCGCCATGCCGCTGAGAATGTAGACCTTCATGGTCACGGCTTTGGTGTTAATCCCGCTACGGCGTGCGCCTTCCGCATTCGCGCCAATCGCCGTGACATAACGACCAAAACGCATATAGTTCAGCACGATATGGCCCGCGACCAGCACCACGATGCCAATCAGCGCGGGCATCGGTACGCCCAGCACCCAGGCGCGTCCCATAAAGGCAAACAGGCTGTCGGCAGGGATGGGAATCGAGTAACCCTGCGTGACCAGCAGCGCCACACCGCGCACCACGGCCAGTGTAGCCAGCGTGACGATAAAGGCCGGAATGCCTTCGTAAGCAATAAAGAAGCCGTTGATGGCACCGACCAGTGCGCCCAGCAGCAAGCCGCCCAGCAACACCACCGGCCAGGGCAGGCCCCAGCTATTCAGGGCGATAGCAGAGAGGGCGCCGACCAGTGCCAGTGTCGATCCCACAGAAAGGTCAATCCCACCGGTGGTGATCACCAGCGTCATCGCCGTGGCGACGATCAGCAGCGGCGCACTCTGGCGAATGATATTCAGCCAGTTCGTGCTGCTGAGAAAGTTGCCGGTGATCAGGGAGAACACCACGCAGCAGAACACGAAAAACAGTGCGATGCTGACAACACCAGAGTGGTTGTGCAGAAGGCGGCGCGGCAGCGAGTGCTGTGCCATTCGGGAACTACTCAGATTCATAATAGTCATCCTGTTACCTCGCTCAGTGCGCGGCGGCCGAGCGGGCGACAAATTTCTCACCCACGATCAGATTAACGATCTCAGTCAGATCCGTTTCGGCCACCCTGCGCTCCGCCACATTGGTGCCTTCGTACATCACCATGATGCGATCGCAGACCAGGAAGAGATCCTGCAGGCGATGCGTGATCAAAATGACACTTACGCCACGGGCCGAGACCCGACGGATCAGCTCCAGCACCGCTTCCACTTCGGCGACAGCCAGCGCGGCGGTGGGTTCATCCATGATCAGCACTTTAGGGTCGAAAGCGGCAGCACGCGCAATGGCAATCGCCTGGCGCTGTCCGCCGGATAAATTGCGCACCAGCAGCCGGGTGTCCGGGATAGAAATACCCAGCCCCTTTAGCATCTCCCGTGCGTCAGCGTGCATCTTCTCTTCATCCAGAAATGGAATGCCGAGAATGGATTTCATTGGCTCACGGCCCATAAACAGATTGCCTGCGACATCGACCGTGTCGCAGAGCGACAGGTCCTGATAAACCATCTCGATATGGCAGCGGCGTGAATCCGCCGGGGTAGTGAAATGCTGCGCCTCACCATCAATGCGGATCGTGCCGCTGGTGGGCACGACAGCACCTGACAGCACCTTGGTCAGCGTGGATTTCCCCGCGCCGTTGTCACCGACCAGGCCCAGGACCTCACCCGGTGCCAGCTGCAGATTGACGCCGCGCAGAGACCGTATCGCGCCGTAGGTCTTGGTAATATTCACCATCTCTACCCGTGTCAGGGCAGTTTGTTCTTGCTGCATGTGATCACTCCCATCACCGCTAACGGGACCGTTACTCTGCATGTAAAAGGCGTTATCCGGCCCGGTTTACGCCCTTGTAAACCGGTTTACCAGCAGGATACAGCCTTTGTTAAAACACACAGAACAACACGCTTCAACGATATTTGTTTGCCGGGTAGGACATTGCAGCTTCCGTGCCAGACTACTCACCAGGGAGATACTCGCGGTCTAACCCCTTGTAATAACGCGCTTTTAACGTTTTACGTCAGGTAAACCGGTTTACTTAAAATAACACTGCTACATTTAAAAGCTCATTATTTGCGCCACAACTGTGCACTTTTGCGCCATTCTGGGACGTTGTTAACATTTCTGTATTGAATCGCGCGCCACCCATTCTACCGGCAGGCGGGTTTCGGCGGGCACGGGGAGCGCATCATTGAGGATACGCAACATGATCCCGACCGCCGTGCGGCCCAGTTCACGCGCAGGCTGGCGAATGGTTGAAATACGGGGCTGGGTAAAGTCGGCATAAGTCGCATCATCAAAGCCGACCAGCGACAGCGCGTCGGGCGCTTTGAGTCCACGCGCGCGCAGGCCATCCATCAATCCCAGCACGAGAAAATCACTGGCGGCAAAGACGGCGGTAGGGCGTCTGGCATGGCTAAACAGCTGTTCCAGCGCCTGTTTGCCCGACTCTCGCTGGTATTCGCCATACATCACCCATTCGGGCGGCACATGCAGGCCAGCCTGCTCCATTGCGGTGCAAAACCCCTGGTAACGTTCGCGTACACTCATCAGTTCGTCCGGGCCGCCGACAAAGGCGATATGCCGGTGACCTGCAGCGATCAGTTTTTCGGTCGCAATCCGGCCGCCCTGAACGTTGTCGACAAACACCTTAGGCACCGCGCTACCGGGAATGTCCTCATCCAGCAGCACGATGCGCTGGTGGCGGTTAATTTCCTTGCGCAACAGACCGTTATCCGGATGGTTGGTGATAAACAGCAGGCCATCTACCTGGCAGGTATCCAGCCAGCGGATAAACTGACTCTCTTTGTCTGGATGGTTGCGGGTAATACACAGCACCAGGCTGTAGCCGTGGGCAGAGGCGGCTTCTTCGGCGGCATCTGCCAGTTCGGCAAAGAAGGGGTTGGTAATATCAGGCAGCACCAGCCCCAGGGTTTCGCTGCCGCCCTTGCTGAGGCGGCGCGCCAGGCTGTTACCGCGATAATCCAGTTGACGAATTGCCGCTTCGATACGGTCAACTGTCTCCTGCGGCAGCATAATGCTTTGATTCATATAGCGGGATACGGTCGTTTTTGACAGTCCGGCCCGCGCTGCGACATCGGATAACAGTACCCGTTTTTTACTCATATCACCTGCCATATTGCCCGGAATCGGCTCTCAGTTAACACAGTCGTGCGCAGCGAAAACCGTTTTTCAGTAACCGCTGACGATAAAATAATCGCTTGACAAAATTTAGCCAGAAGCGAATGTTAAAGGCAGTTTACCGCATTACCCGGGAGTCACTCCCAAACCCGATTTATCCCTTTCACACGTGCACCATAATGGACGGTGTGCAGAAAGTCGATTAGTCAGGTCCTGGCTGAAGCAGCCATTCAGACGATATTTGCCCGCCACTCATATTCCCTCTGCATGTTGATGTGGAGATCGACTGGTTATCGCTCATTCCCGACGAGGAATTATAAGATGATGGCATTTAACACCAGAAAACTGCGTGCTGTTGCGCTGGCAACCGGCTTACTGTCTGCGGGTTCTTTATGGTCTCTGGCGCAAGCCGCTCCGGCTTATGCCCTGGTCCAGATTAATCAGCAGGCCCTGTTTTTTAACCAGATGAATAAGGGCGCCCAGGAAGCAGCGAAAGCCAGCGGTAAAGATTTAGTGATCTTTAACGCCAACGATAATCCTGTGTCGCAAAACGATGCGATAGAAAATTATATTCAACAGGGCGTGAAGGGCATTATGGTGGATGCGATTGACGTCAACGGTATTATGCCCGCGATCAAAGAAGCGGCGGCCGCCAAAATACCGGTGATTGCGATTGATGCCGTATTGCCGGCCGGCCCTCAGGCCGCACAGGTGGGCGTGGATAACCTGGAAGGCGGCAAAATTATTGGGAAATATTTTGTCGACTACATGGCTAAAAACAGCGGCGGCAAAGCGCGACTGGGCATTGTGGGCGCACTGAATTCAGCGGTACAGAACCAGCGTCAGAAAGGGTTTGAAGAGACGATTAAGAGCAATCCGGGCATCACCGTGGCGGACGTGGTTGATGGTCAGAACGTGCAGGATACGGCGATGACGGCGGCGGAAAACCTGATTACCGGTAACCCGGATTTAACCGCGATTTACGCGACCGGTGAACCGGCACTGCTGGGGGCGATTGCTGCCGTTGAAAACCAGGGGCGTCAGAAGGATATCAAAGTCTTTGGCTGGGATCTGACGTCAAAAGCCATCAGCGGTATCGATGGCGGTTATGTCACAGCCGTGCTGCAGCAGGATCCTGAAAAGATGGGTGAAGAGGCGGTAAAAGCCCTGAATGCGCTTACGTCGGGCAAAACCGTGTCAAAAACCATTCTGGTGCCGGCCACGGTGGTAACGAAAGCCAACGTGGACAGCTACCGGGCGATGTTTAAGTAAGCGCTGACTCGCCGCCTGTCTGGAGCAGCGCGGCGAGCTCCTCTGCGGTGGGAAAGGCCTGAAGCGTGCCGGGACGGCTGACGGTCAGCGCAGCAGCCTGACTGGCATGCGTCAGAGCTAATGTGTCAACGTCCCCCCCGCGCAGGAGCGCGGAGGCCAGCATCACGGCCAGAAAGGTGTCACCTGCGCCGGTGGTATCTACGGCATGGGCGGGTTGCGCCGGGGAAAATGTTCGCCGGTCGCCCTGAATCAGCCAGGCACCGGCGCTGCCGTGAGTGACCACTAAAGTGTGAACCGCGCCGGGCGGCAACTGTTGGGCTTCATGCTGATTGACCACCGCAATATCCACCAGCGGCCAGCATGCGCTGAACCCCGCCTGCACCGGAGAGGGGTTAAAAACGGTGATCAGGCCACGGGATTTCGCCTCGTTAAACAGCGCATAAGTTTTCTCTGGCGAGAAATTGCCCTGCTGTACCAGCAGATCACCCGGACGCGCACGGGCAAGATGGCGAGTAAGCGTATTGATATCCAGCGAATCTGCCGCCGTTGTACGGGTAATAATGGCGTTATCGCCATCGGCACTGTGCAGAATAAGCGAGGTATCGCTCAATGCGGTCATGGGCTGCGTGGGCAGTAACGTGACGGGCTCGTTCATGAGCTGCTGGCGGATCCATTTTCCATTGCTGTCATGACCGGTCGCGGCAATTAAATACGTTTCAATGCCGCAACGGGATAAGAGTATCGCCTGATTCGCGCCTTTACCGCCGATATCCAGCGAACGCGGATAACCGTGAACAGAGGCGCCCTTAGCCGGAATATCTGTAACAGACCAGGTTTCATCGACAGTAATATTACCAGCCACATAAACACGCATAGTGTTTTCCTGAACAGGATAAAGAAGCAATGGTTTCTATATCAGCAGAAAAAATTGATGCAATACAAGCGATATTTTCACGACCTAAAGCGGTTATTGGCGTGATTCACTGCGATCCTTTTCCGGGGTCGCCAAAATATCGCGGCAAGCCCGTCAGTGCGATAATTGATCGGGCATTACGTGATGCGGAAAATTATATTCTTGGCGGTGTTCATGGCCTGATTGTGGAAAATCATGGTGATATTCCCTTTTCAAAACCTGAGGACATTGGTCCTGAAACGCCGGCACTGATGGCGGTGATTACGGAAAAAGTGCGGGAACGTTTCGGCGTGCCGCTGGGAATTAACGTGCTGGCAAATGCGGCATTACCTGCTTTTGCCACCGCGCTGGCGGGCGGGGCGGATTTTATCCGCGTCAATCAGTGGGCCAATGCGTATATCGCCAACGAAGGTTTTATTGAAGGGGCGGCCGCGAAGGCGCTGCGCTACCGAAGCCAGCTCCGGGCTGAACATATCCGCGTGTTTGCCGACAGCCACGTTAAACACGGCAGCCATGCGATTGTGGCCGATCGCTCCATTAAGGAACTGACCCGCGATGTTGACTTCTTTGAGGCGGATGCGGTTATCGCCACCGGACAACGAACCGGTGACAGCGCTACGCTGGACGAAATCGACGAAATCCGTGCCGCCACCGCTTTACCGCTGCTGGTAGGGTCGGGCGTGACGCCTGTTAACGTCTGTCAGATTCTGTCACGCACGCAGGCTGTCATTGTGGCCAGCGCGCTTAAGGTCGATGGCGTCTGGTGGAACGATGTGGACCGGGAGAGGGTAAAACACTTTATGGCGGTGGCGCAGGCCGCGCTGGAGCAGGCTTAGCCGCCTTGTAGCACCCGACGCAGGAAAATCCTGCGGGCGAGGAGACAGGTCAGCACGGTGAAGGGCGGCGTTCACCGTGCCGAACCCGATTCAGGTCAGCCAGCTTTTCACCACCGGCAGCGCTGCAGGCAGCTGCGACAGCAGATAGAGGATCAGCCCGATGGTGCCGCCCACCAGCGTGCCGTTGATGCGGATAAACTGCAGGTCTTTGCCGATATTGAGTTCGATCTGCTGCGACATGTCGCGCGCGTCCCAGCTCTTTACGGTGTCGCTGATGTGACGCGTCAGGAAGCTGGCGAACTCCGGCGCCACGCTGCGCGCCGCCTGCTCCAGATGCTGGTTCATCGAGTCGCGCAGCGCCGGATCCGCCGCCAGCGTTTCGCCCAGCCACAGGGCTGCGCCACGCACTTTCTCCTGCACCCGCGAATCTTCACTGCTCAGATCGGCCTTGAGCCAGTTGCGCATATCATTCCACAGCTCACCGATGTAGCGATTAAATGTGGCATCCTCTTTCAGCCAGCCTTTGATCTCTTCGGCACGCGCGGCCATTTCCGGGTCGTTCTGCAGTCTGACAATCAGCTTCTCTACCGCCCGGTTAAAGCCCAGGCGCAGCTCATGCCCCTGATCCATCGCCACATCATCCAGTAGCGAATCGACCGCGTTCGCCACCAGCTCGGCGCTGTGTTCGCCCAGCCATTCGGTCGGCAACATTTTGGCTTTGATCGGATGCTCGCGCTTCAGCCAGCGCACCAGCTGCAGGGCGATAAATTCGCGGGTCGCAGGCTTGTGCAGCAGCTTCAGCAGCTGGTCGATGGCCGCGTCCAGCAGCGCCTGATGGCGGTTATTACGGGTCAGGCTCTCCAGCACCATGGCGCTGGTCTGGCTGAGATCCACCTTGTCGATGGCGCGATGCACCGCGCGGCGCATAAAGGTCTGGATGCGCGCGTCATCGGTGAGATCCAGGAAGCCGCGCATCACCTGCAGCAGATGGCGGCCGATGCGGTCGGCATTGCCCGGCGTGTTCAGCCACTGCGCTAGCAGCCGGGAGGGATCGTGACGGCGGATGAGATTCAGCAGCGAATCGGTATCCAGAAACTTCTCCTGGACGAAGCGGCCCAGGTTTTCACCGATGCGATCTTTGTTGCGCGGAATAATGGCGGTGTGGCGTGAGACAAAGGGCACCGGCACCCGCCGGAACAGCGCCACGACGGCGAACCAGTCCGCCAGTGCACCGACCATCGCCGCCTCGGCAATCGCCTTAACGCCGCTGACCCAGAAGCCGGGCGGCAGAAAAAGGGTGACAACAAAGGTGGCGGCGGCCAGCAGCAGCAGCAGCAGGGCCAGGCGCTTCATCCGTTTCAGTTCGTGTTGTTTATCCATAACCTGATCTTAGCAGAGAGCCGGGTTTACCGGCGACGGCCACCCAGCAGGCTGCCGAGTACGCCACGGATGATCTGATTCGTGATCTGGCGGGTAGCGCTTTTCGCCATCGTCTGCACCACCCCATCATGCCTGCCGCCGCGCGGGCCGGTATGACCAAACAGGATCTCTTTCAGTCCGCCGAGGATCCCGTTGTCGACCGCGACATCGCCGCCTCTGGCCGGAGGTGCACTGGCCTTATCGCTGGCGGCCTGGAAACCCTGTTGCAGCTTTTCAAACGCCGATTCACGATCGATTTCGGTGTCATATTTGCCGTAGAGCGGGGAGTGGTTGATCAGACCGTTACGTTCATCGCCGGTGACCGGCCCCATGCGCGAGCCGGGCGCAATCACCATCGTGCGTTCCACCACCGACGGGCTGCCTTTCTCATCCAGGAAGGAGATCAACGCTTCGCCGGTGCCCAGCGCCTGAATCGCTTCCACGCTGTCAAAGGCCGGATTGGTGCGCAGAGTCTCAGCGGCAGTTCTGACCGCTTTCTGATCCCGCGGCGTAAAGGCGCGCAGGGCGTGCTGGACGCGGTTGCCGAGCTGGCCCAGCACCCGATCGGGGATGTCGGCCGGGTTCTGCGTCACAAACCAGACGCCGACGCCTTTCGAGCGAATCAGCCGCATCACCTGTTCGATCTTCTCCAGTAGCACCGGCGGCGCGTCGGTGAACAGCAGATGCGCTTCGTCAAAGAAGAAGACCAGCTTTGGTTTATCTGGGTCGCCCGCTTCCGGCAGATGCTCATACAGCTCCGACAGCAGCCACAGCAGGCTGGTGGCGTAGAGTTTTGGCATCTGGTAGAGCTTTTCGGCGGAGAGGATGTTGATGATGCCTTTGCCGTTGCTGTCGACGCGCATCCAGTCGGCGATATCCAGCATCGGTTCACCAAAGAAGTGTTCCGCGCCCTGTTGCTCCAGCGTCAGCAGTCCGCGCTGAATGGCGCCGACCGAGGCGCTGTTGATGTTGCCGTAGTGGCTCTGGAAGCTTCTGGCGTTGTCACCGATGTACTGCGTCATGGCGCGCAGATCCTTGAAGTCCAGCAGCAGCAGGCCCTGGTCATCGGCGATACGGAAAATAATCTGCAGCACGCCGCTCTGCACCTCATTGAGGTTCAGCAGTCGCGCCAGCAGCAGTGGCCCGAGATCGGAGACGGTGGCGCGCACCGGATGGCCTTTCTCGCCGAAGATATCCCACAGCACTACCGGATTGCTCTGTGGTTGCCAGTCGGTAACGCCGATCGCCGCCAGCCGTGCCTGCAGCTTTTCACTGGACTGGCCCGCCATCGCCACGCCGGTCAGATCGCCTTTAACGTCGGCCATAAAGACCGGCACGCCGCTGGCGGAGAACGATTCGGCCAGCTTCTGCAGCGTGACGGTTTTACCGGTGCCGGTCGCGCCGGTGATCAGGCCGTGGCGGTTGGCCATCTGCGGTAACAGGTGAAGTTCGGTGTCGGGGGTACGCGCAATCAGTAGCGGGTCAGTCATGCTTTTTCACTCCTGGCTAAAGGGTATGCCTGAAGGATAGCAAGCCGGACATCTACAGGAGGAGAACAATCTGCCAGAAAAGGCGCCGCTGCCCGCTACGCAGCGGCCTGAAACGGATTTACTTCCGGACCTCTTCGAAGTTAAGCAGGCTGACGCCGATGCCCTGCTGCAGATGGCTGAGATTGCTGCGCACCGCCACCTGAACCGCACCCTGTAACAGCACGACAAACGGCGAATCCTGCTGGATGCGGGTCTGCAGTCCGGTGTAGAGGCTGCGGCGTTTCGCCGCGTCGCTCTCTCCGGCGGCGGCGCGGGTCTGCGCGCTTAATTCCGGAATAGTCCAGCCGACGCGCCACGCCAGGGTTTTGCCACCGCCCGGCACGTTATAGGCAAAGGTGCTGGCGTTGGTGTTGGGATCGATGTAGTCCGCGCCCCAGTAAGTGAAGATCGCCTGAAAGTCACGGCTGCGCATTTTGCTCCACAGCTCTGATTCCGCCACCGGCTGGAGATCGAGCTGCACATCTGCTTTGGCAAAGCTCGCCTGCAGCGCCTGCGCCACATCGATGTAAGGGGGCTGGTTCACCACCGTCAGCGCGATGTGGGTGCCCGGTTTGATGCCGCCTTTCTGCAGGATCGCCTGCGCCTTTTTCAGATCGTAATGGAACGGCGTACTGTTCAGCGCGCCGTCGAACCCGTCCGGCAGGAAGCTCTGATGAATGCGGTACTGACCTTTCAGCAGCTGGTTTGCCAGGCTGTCATAGTCGACCAGCCAGCGAGCCGCCTGCCACAGGGCCGGATTGCCCAGCGCCGGTTGCTGCGGGCTTTGGGTGTTAAAGCCGACGTAGTAGATCAGGCTGGACGGGAAGGCGTCGACGCGCACTTCCGGCACGCTTTTCAGCGCCGCAATCTGGTCCGGGCCAAGCTGATAGGCGACATCCACGTCGCCCTGCTGGAGCAGCAGGCGGCGGCTGCCGGGATCGGCGACGCCTTTCAGCAGCACCCGTTTCAGATGCGGCTTCTGCGTGCTGTGGGGGTTCGCCTCCAGCACCAGCGCCTGCAGCGGCACAAACTGTCTGATGGTATACGCCGCGCTGCCGGCGGAGTGCGTCTTCAGCCAGCCGTTACCGTAGTCATTATTGCTGGCGTGTGCCTGCGCCACTTTACTGTCGACAATCGAGGCGACCGGTGCGGTCAGCAGGCGCAGCGCCAGATCGCTGCCGATCTCCGCAGGCCAGCGCAGCTCAAGCTGGTGGTCGTTAATTACCGTGAACTGCTGGTCGATGTTTTCCGGCGTCCAGCCAAACTCGCCCAGGATAAAAGAGGGCGCTTTGTTAAGCTTTACCGCACGGGTTAAGGAGAAGACCACATCCTGAGCGGTCAGCGGATTGCCGCTGGCGAAGCGGGCCTGCGGGTTGAGGTCAAATACCAGGCTGTGAGGCGTTTTCCCTGGCTGCCAGCGCGTGGCCGCCAGCGGTGACAGCTGCTGCGGATCCTGATGATTTGGCTCCAGCAGCATCTGATAGATATTGCGCAGGCTGCTGTTGCTGACCGTTTCAAAACTTTCGGCCGGATCAAAACTGATAATGCCATCCAGCGGAACGGCGACCACCAGCGTATCGGCAGGCGTCGCGGCGTGGGCGGCGTGAGACAGCGCCAGAGCGGTAAAAAGAGATAAGAACGTTTTGCGCATCGGAAAGGGTCCTGAGTCGTCGATGGGCTCTACACTACCGGGCGGCGGATAATCTCAAAATGCCGGTTTGTTCTATGCTTTGCACAATATTCTGCATCGTCAGTCAGGCAAAAAGATAAAACGAAATAGTATTTATGCGTTATTATCTCGCGACGGACAGAAGAGGGTATAATAAAAAAGGCTGACCGCAGAGGATCACAGATTGCGCTTTGTCTGATGGCATCGCCACGGTTATTACGCCAGGATAGGCAACTGACAGGATAATCCTGCAGCAAAATATGATATTTTTTTACTGGTTATTCAGCGTGATGATGACGCACCGAAAATAATAACCTTTACTCCTGCGTTAAAACGACTAAATGCCCGATGTTTATAGGGTTTTAATGGCAATTTTCCCGCTGTAAATCTTTTACCTCTTTGTTACCCCTCCGCAACAGCATGATAAAGTTTCACTCTGAAATATTTTAAATTCAATTTTTACATTCAGAAATAGTTATATCCCTAAGATTGCCAGGTTATTAACCGATATGTTCCGTTAGTCACCGAACCATAATTTTACCCGCCTTTCCCTGTTCTGCCGTCGTCTGTCTTGTGTGCGTTCATCTCTGCGGAGCATTTCCGCCTGCACGCATTATTTCGCGCCAGAAGGGAGAAGCCGGGTATTCAGCAGATGAGAGTCGTGCGGATATGCTGTTAGAGAAACCCACCACCAGGCGTAAATTTTTGCTCGGTTCACTGCTGGCGCTGCCGCTCAGTGAACTGGTCTTCAAAGGCCTTACTGCGGCGCAGGCTGCGGAGATGGCCGCTCCCGAATTAGCCGATTACAAACCGATCTTTTTCAGTGCGGATGAGTGGCAGTTTATTCTGGCCGCCACCGACCGTCTGATTCCGGCGGGCGGCAAAGGCAAAGCGCCAGGCGCGCTGGAAACCAACGTGCCGATCTTTATCGATCAGCAGCTCCACAGCGAGGCCTTTGGCAGCGAGATCTACCTGCAGGGGCCATTCAATACCCAGGCTCCGGCGACGCTGGGTTATCAGATCCCGTTCCGTCCTCAGCAGATCTATCAGACCGGGATCCGGCTGATCGATCAGTGGTCGCAGAACACTCACCAGAAAGCGTTTCACGCGCTGACGCTGGAGGAGAAAGATGCGGTGCTGACTCAGGTGAACAAAAACCAGATCGACTTTGCCGCGCTGGGCGAGGCCGATCTCAAACCCGCTCACGTCTTCAGCCAGCTGCTCTCTGATACCAAACATGGCTACCTGGCCGACCCGATGTACGGCGGTAATAAAGGCATGAAAGCCTGGATCGCCATCGGCTTCCCGGGTGCGCGTGCCAGCTTCACCGAATGGGTGAAACAGCACAACGTGCCTTATCCACTGGGCCCGGTCAGCATCAAGGGTGAACGCGCATAAGGCGCTTCCACATCAGGTAAACAGGATTATCATGGCACAGGTTACTAAGAAAGAAGTCGACGTCGTGGTCTGCGGCCTCGGCTGGGCAGGCTCGCTGATGAGCATCGAGCTGGCGCTGGCAGGTCTGGACGTGCGCGCGCTGGAGCGCGGCGGCGATCGCGATTATGACGAATTCGCCTACCCGAAACCGGCGGATGAATATGCCTATGCGGTGCGCAACAAGGTGTTTGCGACCCCTGCCGAAGTGGCGGTCACCGTGCGCTACAACAGCAGCCAGACGGCGCTGCCGACCCGTAAGTGGGGCGCGTTTGCGCCGGGCACGGGCGTGGGCGGTGCCGGGATGCACTGGACGGCGGTGCTGATCCGTCCGACCCCGACCGACCTCAAACTCAAGACCTACGTGGATCAGGCTTACAGGCCGGGGATCCTGCAGGAAGATATGCGGGTGATGGACTTCCCGTTCAGCTGGGAAGAGATTGAGCCTTACTACTACAAATTCGAACTGATCTGCGGCCAGTCGGGCAACACCGGCAACCTGCGCGGCAAAATTCTGGAAGGCGGCGATCCGTTTGAAGGCCCGCGCTCCGAGCCTTACCCGCTGCCTGCGCTGGAAGATACGCTGAACAATGTGATGTTCAAAGATGCGGCCACGAAACTGGGTTATCACCCGTTCCCGAACCCCTCCGCCTGCGTGTCGCGCGCGTGGAAGAACCCCTACGGCAACCAGATCGCGCCGTGCAACTACTGCGGCTACTGCAGCAAGTATCCCTGCCTGAACTACTCCAAAGCCTCGCCGCAGACCGCGGTGATGGATTCGCTGAAGCGTATGCCGAACTTCTCCTATGAAGTGAACGCGGAAGTGATCAAAGTGGTACTGAACGATGATAAGAAAACCGCGAAAGGGGTGATCTACATCGATGCGCAGGGCAACGAGTGCTTCCAGCCTGCAAAAATTGTGGTGCTGAGCAGCTTCCAGCTCTACAACGTGCGGCTGATGCTGCTCTCCGGGATCGGTAAGCCTTATAACCCGATCACCGAAGAGGGAGTGGTCGGCCGTAACTACGCGTTCCTGTCAAACGGCGGCGCGACCCTGTTCTTCAAAGACAAGAACTTCAATCCTTATGCCACAGCGGGCGCAACCGGCCAGATGTTTAACGATATCTCGCCAGGCAACTTCGACGGGCCGTCGCTGGGCTTTCTCGGCGGCGCGAAGATCCACAGCTCCCAGGCGACCGGTACGCCGATCAGTACCGCGCTGCCAAAAGGCACGCCATCCTGGGGTATGGGCTACAAAGAGGGGCTGGAGGAGTGGTACGGCCATTCGATGAAGATCAGCATCACCACCACCTGCCAGTCTTATCGCGATATCTATCTGGATCTCGATCCGAACTACAACGATCACCGCGGACTGCCGCTGCTGCGCATGACCTTTAACTGGAAAGAGAATGAGCTGAAGCTGCAACAGCATCTGAAAGGCATCGTCGGCAACATCGCCAAAGAGCTGAACCCGGACAGCATGAGCATGAGCTTCCTGCCGATGGGCGCGGATTTCGACATCACCAAATATGTCTCCACCCACAACGTGGGCGGCGCGGTGATGGGCGATAACCCGAAAACCTCGGCGCTCAACAAGTATCTGCAGAGCTGGGATGTGCATAACGTCTTTGTGCCGGGCGGCAACGCCTTCCCGCAGAACTTCCAGGCGAATCCGACCGATACCATCGGTGCGATTACCCTGATGGCGGCACAGGCGATCAAAGATCACTACCTGAAAAATCCCGGCCCACTGGTACAGGCATAAGCGCATGAACAAGCTGAAACTGAAATCTTTTATCCTGGCGAATGCGGTGCTGCTGAGCGGCATGGTGCTGCCGGCTCACGCCGAAGATGAGGCGCAACTGATTAAGCAGGGCGAATATCTCTCCCGGCTGGGCGACTGCATGGCGTGCCACTCTTTGTCCGGCAAGCCTGCCTATTCCGGTGGCCTGGCGATTGAGTCGAACCTCGGCACCATCTTCTCCACCAACATCACACCGGATAAGCAGCACGGCATCGGCAACTACAGCGAGCAGCAGTTCTCTGACGCGGTGCGTAAAGGCGTCCTGCCGGACGGCTCCCGCCTCTATCCGGCGATGCCGTACCCGGACTACGCGAAAATCAGCGATGCTGATATCCACGCGCTCTACGTCTACTTTATGAAAGGCGTACAGCCTAGCGCGGCGCAGCCGCCGGAGACCGATCTGCGCTTCCCGTTCAGTCAGCGCTGGGGGATGCGTTTCTGGAACTGGGCGTTCACCTCCGACAAACCGTTCCAGCCGATTGGCGGCGCGTCCGAAGAGATCAATCGCGGTGCCTATATCGTCGAGAGCCTCGGTCACTGCGGCAGTTGCCATACGCCGCGCGGGCTGGGTATGAACGAGAAAGCGCTGGACAGCGGTGACGATCAGTTCCTGGCAGGCGGCAGCCTGAATCACTGGGAGGTGCCGTCACTGCGCGGGATACCGCACTGGACCCGGCAGGAAGTGGTGGAGTACCTGCAGACCGGGCGCAACGATAAAGCGGCGGTCGGCGGGGAGATGACCTCGGTGGTGGAGCACAGCAGCTCACACATGACCGACGCCGATCTCAACGCCATTGCCGCGTACCTGAAGTTCCTGGGCGGTAACCCGCCGCTGCAGGCGGTTAATGTACAGGCGCAGCAGGCGACGGAAGCGAAACTCACCGCCGCGAAGAACCTCAGCGAAGGCGAGCGTCTCTATCTGGATAACTGCGGTGCCTGTCACTTCGTCACCGGCAAAGGCGCGCCTGGCGTCTTCCCGGCGCTGGATCAGGCGACCATCGTAAACGCTAAGGATCCCGCCGGGCTGATCCACACCATTCTGGCCGGAGCGCAGCAGCCCTCGACGGAGAAAGCCCCGTCGAAACTGGCGATGCCGGGCTTTGCCGGACGGCTGAGTGATGATGAAGTCGCGCAGCTGGCGACCTTTATTCGTCAGGGCTGGAGCAACACCGCGCCTGCGGTGAGTCGCGATCAGGTTGCGGAGGTGCGTAAAACGCTGAAGTAACCGATCAGATGGCCCCCCGGTTAATGTGAGGGGGCCATCGCTCAGTGAAAGGTGTGCGCCACTTCCAGCACACCATTAATGACAAACTGCACGCCCATACAGACCAGCAAAAATCCCATCAGGCGCGAGATCGCCTCAATGCCACTCTTACCGACCAGCTTCATGATGGCCCCTGAACTGCGCAGCGAGATCCAGAGGATCAGGCTGACCAGCAGGAAGGTCAGCACCGGCGCGACGCTGATCACCCAGGCGGGGAAATCGACGCCGCTTTTTACCGTTGAGGCGGAAGAGATGATCATCGCGATCGTCCCCGGCCCGGCGGTGCTCGGCATTGCCAGCGGCACAAACGCGATATTCACCGGCTCTTTGGCCTCATCCAGCTCATCCAGCTTCTGCTTCGCCTCCACCGAATGACCTGCCGGCTTCGCCGGGAACAGCATCCGGAAACCGATAAAGGCGACGATCAGGCCGCCTGCGATGCGCAGGCCCGGAATGGAGATGCCAAAGGTATGCAGCACCGCATTGCCCGCGTACCAGGCCACCATCATGATGGCGAAGACATAGATCGACGCCTGGCGCGCCTGACGATTACGCGCCTGGAAGTTCATTTCGCCCGCCAGCCCTAAAAACAGGGCTACGGTGGTGAGCGGGTTAGCCAGTGGCAGGATGACGACCAGCCCCAGGCTGACCGCTTTAATCAGTTCCAGCATCGGTGATCTCCCCGGTTAGTGTTTTGGCCGCTCCAGCGCCTCAAGCAGTTCGGGGAAGAAGTCCTGCAGGATTTCTGGCGTCATCAGTTCGGGGTACTGCATCAGATGTTCTCGGATACGTTCGTTCACCTCCGGCAGCAGACGCTGGGCTGCGGCGCTGGCGGTGATCCGGTGCTTCTTCATGGCGCGCAGCAGGTCGGCAGGCAGCGTGTCTTCATCGGTGTCGTCTTCGATCATCTCCAGCGCATCCAGCTCATCGAACATCTCCATCAGCGCTTCGGTCTGCGGGGTACGCGACTCATATTCACGCGGATGTTCATCTTCCAGGAAGCGCAGCATCGCGCGCATTGGCGTGCCGTCGGGCGTCGACGGCGGCTCTGCGGCGAACCAGCTCAGCAGCTGGTGCATGGTGACCTGATGGACGCGGTAACCGCTGTCGACCAGTTCGTCGGCCAGCAGTTCGGCGGTTTCGTTTTCAATCAGGCAGATGTGGGTGCGGGCAGGTTCGTACTGTTCCAGCCATTGATAGATCTCTTCAATCACGCCATCGTCATACTCGAATTTTTTACTGAGATAGCTGCCATCCTGTTGGTGAACGCAGGCCTGAATCTGATCGGGGTCGAAGTAAAGTGCGATGTTGATGCCTTTCATGCGTGCTGTCCTGTAGAAATCAAAACAACACTATAGCGCTCAACCCCAGGTTTAGGGAATGTCAGGCGTCACAGCATCGGGGCGTTTGATACTCCCCTCATGGCAGAGAGGGGAGCAGAGAGAAGGGGATCAGGAGATAAAGTTTTTGCCCTGCTTCAGGACGACATCACAGGCTTTGGTTTTCAGCTTCTCACCCATCGGCGAGTTGCTCAGGCTCTGCAGGTTAAGCTGCTGGCCGTTGCCGGTATTCAGCAGGCCAGCCACACCCTGGGTGTAATCGGTTTGCTGCGCCTGCGCGGTGGTGGTGTTCAGGCCGAGCTTGCTCAGCACCTGATCTTTCACCGACTGCACATTGTTTTTCACCACGTTGTGCTCGACGCAATACTGCATCACACCGGCGGCGTTGGTCATGTTGTTGGCGCTGACCGCTTTGTCGCCACCGCCCAGCAGGCTGGTAATAGAAGAGAGCGACAGCCCGCCGTTCTGCTGGGTGGTGCTGGTGGTGTTCGCGTTGTTCTGCTGGCTGAGCTGCGACGCCGCGCTGCTCAGCTGATCCTGCCAGCTTGCCGCCGAGGCACTGCCTGCCACCAGAAGCGCCGCCACGCCCCATGCCCATGCCCTGCGCTGTACCTGTTTCATCTTAACCTCTGTCTGTACGTATTCAGTTCTGTTAAGAGAGGCTGAACAGCAGAAAGTTCCGGAGTTTCCTGCTTAACGGGCGCTTTGAGAATCTTCTGTAATAAGGACGAAAATCAAATCAGGTGAATAAGGATGTTATTATTCCGTGACGTTATTGTCTGCGGATAAAAATAAAAATCCTTCGCTGAAACATTATTTAATATCTGTTCATCGCTGCATTCACTTTATGAGGAATCGTCCTGGTTTATCTCCATTCTGCCGCTTTGGTTAAACGGTACTTTATTCCTGCTTGTGTCTTTGTTGTTAATATTTACCTGTGAAATTAAATTCTTTTAAGATATTGTTTATATTGTATTATTTTATTTAATCTTCTGCCAGATTAAGCCGTTTCCCACCAGGGTTAAGCTGTTTTTTCGCATCGCTTTTAAAATTTTCTGCTGATTTTTTTTAATATTCCGCCTTGCGAAATCCACGAGGGTATTCATGCTTAATTACTGTATCAGGCCGTTATGGCCGACTTATTGAACGGGAGGGAAAATATGGCTGGGCAGCCAGAGCACAATAACGATGCAGAGGTCACGCTTAAACTCGCTGAAGAGCAAATAGCACTGACGAAGCAGAAGATTGTGGATGGACATGTCCGCGTTACCCGTTCCACAAACGAGCATGACGAGGTCATCAGTACACTGGTTAACCGGGATAAGGTTGAGGTTGAGCATGTAGCAAAAGCAGAACCCGTTGAGGAAATGCCCGACATCAGGGAAGAGAACGGTGTACTGATTGTCCCGGTCGTTGAGGAAGAAATCCAGATCGTCCGAAAGCTGGTGCTGAAAGAGGAGATCCACATCCGAAAAGTGCAGGAGCGTGTTCCTTTTCAGGAAGTGGTGACCCGACGTGAGCAGCAGGTAAAGGTTGAAAGAGATGACGATCAAAACCGCTAACAGAGAGGAACCTATCATGGCACAGGAAAAAATCGTAACACTGTTCGATTCTGCACAGCAGGCAGAGGCCGCGAAAAGAAATCTCGTGAAAGCAGGCTTTTCTGATCGGGACATCAGTCTGATCAGTGGAGAACGTTTACAGCAGGAAGGGCACTCCGTCCGCCATCCGAGCCTGTGGCAGCGTCTGTTCGGTCACACCGTCGGTCAGGATCAGGCGGATGTCTACACCCGGGCGATGGACAAAGGCGGTGTCGTGCTGACCCTGCGAACCGAAGAGGAGAAGCTGGCCCGCGCCATGACGATTCTCCATTCGCATGACTCCGTAGAGGTACCGTCACGGATGCAGAGTTCAGTTGAGAATGGCACCCGCGCGCCCGGCATCGATCCCACCGCCGGTAAGCAGTTTGCCGGTGAGATCAACGACCGCCAGGCAGAACCGCGACGCACTTCGCTGACCGGGGATGAGAGCGAAGCCGACATTCTGCGCCTGGCCGAAGAGCAGGTAGAAGTGGGTAAACGTCTGGTCAGCGAAGGCTCGACCCGCGTGCGCCGCTACACGGTGACTGATACCGTCTCTGAAGATATTTCGCTGCATGAGCAGCACGCCGACATCTTCCGCCGCTCGGTGAACGAACCCGCGCTGGCCGGCGAAGTGGACTGGTCGGAGAAAACCGTCGAGGTCGCTGAGACCCATGAGCAGCCGGTGATTAATAAGACGACGCACGTGAAAGAAGAGGTGGTCGTGCGCACCGAGGGCAGCGACCGCACCGAGACCGTTAACGACACGGTGCGTCGTCAGGAAGTAGATATCGACCCTGCGCGCAGCGGACTGGAGCGCGAGCTGCCCGGAACCACGGCAGCGGCGAAACCCGCCACCGGTTCACCGTCACCCGCGACGCATCATCGCGACCATAAAGAGAGCCTGACGGAGAAGGTGAGCGAGAAAGCCAGCGAAGTGAAGGATAAGGTGGAGAACAAGCTGCATCACCGCGAGTACGACCATTCGCACTGAGGCGCCGATCCTGACAACCGGCGCTGACGGGTATCGCTGATGCCCAATGCTGAAGATGCAAGGAAGAGCCAACCGCGAGGTTGGCTTTTTTGCGTTTGAGGGGAAATAAAACGGATAACGACGCAATATCTTCTTCGATATAATCAGGGACTCTCCGCGCGGGTCGGGCAGAGATAATACCTGAGGGAATAAAGTGAACTGTAAACCGATGCTTTTCGTGCTGGCGGCGTTCTCCCTGTCGGCTCAGGCCGCCCAGAGCGGAACAACGCTTCAGCATAAGGACTGGGAAGTCGTCTGTGATAATACGCTGACCTGCCGTATGGCGGGTTATGGTAAAGAAGAGGATCCCTCCGGCTCTATCCTGCTCACCCGTGCCGCTGGTCCCGCAACGGAGACCGTGGGAGAAGTGACGCTGGGCGACACTGAAGATGACAGCGAGCCAGCGGAGAAACTGACGCTGTGGATCAACGGGAAGTCCGCAGGCGATCTGACGGCGGCGGATGATAACTGGCGGCTGTCGGCCAGCCAGACCGCTGCGATAATCAGCGCCGTGAAAGGCAACGGTAACGTCGAATTTAAAGGCGGCTCAAAGCCGTTCCAGCTTTCCGGCGAAGGTGCGTATGCCGCGCTGCTGAAAGCCGACGACGTGCAGGGCCGTATCGGCACGCCAGGCGCGCTCACCAGAAAGGGCAATAAACCGGAGAACAGCGTGGCTAAGGCCGTGCCCGCACCGGTTATTCAGGCAGCTAAAACCCTCAGCGGCGAACCCCGTTTGCTGACCGCACCGGAAACCGACGCGCTGAAAACCCGGTTGCTGGCCTCGGTCAATCACAATGACGATGACACCTGCGACAGCCTGTTTTCATCGGCAGAGAACAGCGATCCGGAGACCGACGGGCCCACTCTGACACCGCTGGATGACACCCATGCTTTGCTGTCGGCGCTCTGCTGGCGAGCCGCTTATAACGAGGGGTATGGCTACTGGGTCATCGATAAGCAGCTCAAAGGTACGCCGATACTGGTGACCACATCCGGATCGGATTATGACAAGGGCGAGATCACCAGCGTGCAGAAAGGCCGGGGCATCGGGGACTGCATGAGCCAGGAGAGCTGGGTCTGGGATGGTCAGGCGTTCCGTAAAAGTTATGACGGCGGAACCGGCATGTGCCGCTATATCCATGCTGGCGGTACCTGGGATCTGCCGACGCTGGTCACAGACGTGAAGTCTGTTGCGGAGTAGATCTTCTGGTTAACGGGATCTCAGCGTTTACCTGAGCGGCTATGAGGCCATCCGTTTCACTGCGCACAGGCTTTATCGTCACTCTGTGCCGGTGAAACCGGCATACTGAAGCGACTGTTCAGTGCGGGCAGGGAAGGGCAGGATTTCAGCCAGAGAGGCTACGCGGTGTAGTGAAGAACCCGGAAGACGTTTTTTTCAGCAGTTGCGTCGGCGTCGGCGGATAAGGGTTGCGGAAACAGGGGGCAACGGTATAATCCACAACGTTTTCCGCATCCCTTCAGTGCCGAAGTGGCGAAATCGGTAGACGCAGTTGATTCAAAATCAACCATCGAAAGGTGTGCCGGTTCGAGTCCGGCCTTCGGCACCAAGTATGCAAATTTAAGTCGCTTAAGGGCGGCTTTTTTTGTTTTTATTGCTCTGGAACTGAGTGTTTCGCATCCGGTTCAAGCTTTCAATATTTACAGTGAACCTTATGTTTATAACCTCTTCCACAAAATAATTTCGCCATACGATCTGCTTCTATCTCGGTTGGTAAAATTATCAACTATATGTGATGAATAACAATAGCCTCACTAAGTTCTGCTGATTTGTGTTATGAGAGGAAAAATAATGAAATAGAGTAATGTAACTATTACGCAATATGGCCTTTTGAATAAATAACGGGCTATGAAGACTTTCAGAAAATCCTCCTTAAAACCTACATTTGTACTTATGTTGAGTTCGAACATATTTCCAGCTAATCTATACAGCAATACACGGTATAGTCCTTTACTAGCAGGGACTTATGGCCGCTGTGAGTAATACAAAATACACCATAGTAGCTTACTGACCTCGTGCACCCTTCTGCCAGAAATAGTAGGTAAACAGCAGACAGAATTTAAATGTTATGAGAAGAAGATTTTTCTGGCTTTGGCCGGAGGCAAAATCTGAACATCTATGTCCTGTAGTCAACCAGATTGCTTTAGAGTCTGCTCT
This sequence comes from Pantoea deleyi, assembly GCF_022647325.1. Lineage (NCBI taxonomy): Bacteria > Pseudomonadati > Pseudomonadota > Gammaproteobacteria > Enterobacterales > Erwiniaceae > Pantoea > Pantoea deleyi. Next base: position 3,418,515 of record NZ_CP071405.1, on the reverse strand, counting down.
CGCAAGGCATGGATGAAGTATGATCAAACTAATAAATTTTCTCAATGTTCAGTAGAGTTAATATTTTCGTTTATATAGAATAGTTACAAATCCACATCAGAGACCGTGCGGTTATGAGCGCAATCACATTACAAAAGGCTTTGGGTGTACTTGCGAAGTCATCTTCGTTTTCCGTTACCACCATGACACACCGCCAGAGGGATGAGTTCGATCAGTTGAAGGAACAACTCTTTGTTAAACAAGAGATTGAAACCGAATTGCAACGCTATCTTGATGTTGCTAAACCCGGCGAAATTATTTTTTTGTGCGGTAGTAGCGGGGACGGAAAGTCCGAAATTCTAACCCGCTGTCAGTCAGATCCGCGTTATCAGCGGCGTTTTAGTTTCCATCTGGATGCCACTCATAGTTTTGCCCCTCGACAATCAGCTATTGATGCTTTGAATGAGTTGTTTGCTAATCATCATCAGCAGTCATCTCCATTGCTCATTGGCATCAATACCGGAATGCTTGCTAACTTTGCCCGAGAAGGTGCTGAATGCCATAAGGTGATTCGGTCTGCAATTGACTCATTTTTTTCAGGGCAGCAGGATGCAAGCCGTCCTTACCGTAACGAGAATTGTTCTTTTTTTGATTTTGAACACTATCCTAAATTCCAGTTTAACGAAAATAAAAACTATTCTTCATTTATTAAATCCTTATTAGATAACTTAACTCGTGATGATGATAATAATTTATTTCAATTTATCTTTCGGCGCGATGAATCAATTAACCCTGGCCTAAAAGAGGTCGCAAACTTTAAATTGCTTTGCATGCCTGGCGTGCAGAATGTATTAATTACGCAGCTCTTTAAGGCGCGGTTGATTAAAGACCAGTTTGTGACGACCCGAACGCTGCTGGACTTTCTTCATCATTTGTTAATGGGGCCTGGCTACTTATTTGATAATCTCTTCATCGGTGCAGAAAATGATCTGATTAAAAAGGTTTCCGATTTTGATCCCGCCAGATTGCACACCTATGAACTTGATCAGTTTGTTTTGCGCTATGAACTGGGACTGGTTGACGCTGATCTCGATGCTTTTTTAGCCGCACTTGAGCCGTTGCACATTAAGTTTGATCGCCAGAGCGTTAAGCCCGGTGACGCAACCTCATTGATCCGGCTTTTCTGGCTGTTGCAGCACGAGTCGTTAGGTAATGATTATCATCGGAGATTTTCTGCGTTCTTTAACGAATCGTTGTTTGAACGTTACTCAGAAATCTGGCATTTGCATAGAAATTACACAGCAGATCCGGAGCAAAAAAGGTCACTGAATCGCTTCTATACTTTTGAGCTTATCGCGGGTATCCAGCGTTATGCTAACCGCAAAGCACCTGAATTAAGTATGCAAAAAGAAGAGTTCTTTTTGGGTGAGTTTGGTGGGATAAAAATAACCGCACCAGTAGAGGTGAAGCCTGATTGGGATGCTATCCGTAATAAAAATACAGCTCATCCAACAGGCTTCGATGTCTATTTAAAGGTGGGGAAAAATCCACTGCCGCATATTCATATCGGGCTTAATTTGTTCGAATTACTGGACAAGTTGAATAATGGCTATCGTCCGAATAAATACGATAAAAATGCCATCGTGTTACTGGACGAAATTGTAGAGTTGATCGCGGAGCAGGCTAAGTCCAGCAGCGAAATAAAATTTTATGATGGCAGACAACGAGTTTATCGTGCAAAGGCGGATGACGATATGATCACTATTAGCGGTATGGAGAGTTAGCAGAATGTACCCTATCGCAAACGAGTTAAAAGTGGGTAACAATCAACTGGATAGTTACCTGCCTGTGCGCAATAAAAACAACGATATTAGCTGGCAATTCGTCACCGGTCTGGTCCTCAGTTACGCCCTGAAACGCAAAATCGAAGCTTATGCTCCCGAACAATTCCGTGAAGATTGTAAAACACATCTGCAGGAGCTGCTTGATGAGCCTGCATTCTGGTCCGTGCTGGAACGGATGTATTTTTCCAGTCACGATATTTTGCGTGTCTCCCCACTTTTTTTACTGTTCCACGCCCAGTTTAATGGTGAAAAAATAAGTGCGGGTTCAACGGCAGATAAACGACTTGGCACGCTATTTGCCAATTTGATGGGAGATTTTAGCCTCCTTTATCCCATACAGGACAGACTGAACTTCATCGAGCAGCAAATGCTGAATAAGCTAAATGAAAAAATAAAGCTGTTAGGGAAAGGACCGTTTGCTGATGAGCAACCGTATCTCCCGTATATGGTAACGTGTTTTCAATCTGATCTGGCATTTCTGGCAGAACATCCGCAGTACCTTTTACAGGAATTGACTAACACCCTACGTTTGTACGCCTTTAGCTGGTGCGCTCAATTGGCGCTCAATCTGGACAACTGGCAGGATGGCGAACCACAAAGCAAATCACTATTTTTTATTCTTGATAGCGAAAAAGCCAGCTCCGAACGGGAAAAGGTGAAACGTTATGGTTATAAGCTGTTCGCTAGCCAGAGCGAAAAACTGTTCCCGGTTCTCTCTGCACTTGAGGTTTTGCAGTGGGGAAAAGGACAGAAAAAGCGTCCGTTATGGCAGATTTATCAAGACACTCTGAATGATTCAGACTCATCTGCCCGAGTACTTAATGACCTTAACGTTTATTTGCAGGATTTTATTGTGGATCGTGGCCTCCCGCTTCGTGAACGCGCAATAAACCTGGAAAATGCCTTCAAACAGCTCTTATCCGTTGCCCTAGAGCAGTTTCAGGGAAAAAAAACTGACCGCGCGACGGTCAATCGTAAATACGTTAACGAGTTGGAAAACCAGATTTGCACTGACTTCATTCAGGTCCGTGGTCGGGCAGGGAAAGTGCTGGTACTGAATCAGGATCGTCTTCTTTTACTTACCAATCTCACTGTGGGCAAAAATGACAAACTCCGCCTGCATGAACTGCTGCGTGGTTTTGAACAGCGCGGTTTTTATCTTGACAACCAGTCGGCGCAAACGCTTGTGGCGTTTTATGAACGCATGGGAAATGTAGAGCGAATGAGTGATAGTGGAGACGCCGTTTATGTCCGTAAAACAGTATGAAACCTATCTGGCAGAAACCTTTGTTGAATGGGTAGGTGGCATCATTCAGCCTGGCGAGCGTTATCAGTTCAAATCTCCTGATCCCGATAATGCCCTGAAACTCTGGGAAGCATTCGTTTCTCTGGCGGACGGCAATCGGTTGGAAATTGCGCCAGGACAATATGTTGATTGTCTCCCCTGCAATGGTGTTCAGCTTATTCCTGTACTGCATGGTGCTGAGGCTCCAGCATTCACAGAAAACTACATTTCTCATTTGCGCGATGAAGTTGCAGGGCGCAGCGGCGTTTTTGCCCAGACAGCGCTGTTGATTATTCACAACAGCATGCTCGATACTCTGATTAACAGCACAAAAGACGTGGCGGCACCGGATGCTATCTGGTATCCACAAACTTTCAGTCATCAACTTGAAAAGCTCATTACCACAGGCAGTAAACGTTCGGAATTATCCCACTGTTTACTGGAGGATCAACTTGCGACGGTACTGGATGAAGGCGCGACCGTATTTGGTTTTTCGTCGCTATATCGCTTACTGGACGATGGCAATCTGGATTTCTCTGAGCTTCATCTGTTTAAAGATGATGAACTACTGAACTTTAGCCAGAAGCAGCTGCGCACCCGATTGAATGAAAACCGGAAATTATATCGCCAGATAGAAGATAGTGTTGAACGCTACAGTGGACAGCTGGAGAATGTGCTGCCTGAGTTTAGTTCAAAATTCATTCAGGAACATTTTTACGATAAAGATGACTGGCGTGAGCTCGATTTCTCCGACTACAGAAAAGAGAAAGAAAAGAATAGTGAACAAAAACTGGTGCTGGAAAACGTCTCCGTCGAAAACGGCGAGGTTTGGCAACGGGCGAAAAGCGCCAGTAAGGCAGGCAAGCGAGATATCAGCCTGCTGGTGCAGGTGCAGCCAGGGCAATCAAAGGCTGAGCTGGAATTCAGTTTTCAGGGTAATGATCTTCAGGATAACCAGATAAAGATTGCCCATAATCGTCAGTTAAAGAATGCACCTTTCTGGCATACCAGCCGGGCGGGTGGCAAGACTTCCCGCATTATTGCGTCGGTGCCTTTTAATGGTCATCCCTGCTTCTTCAGTCTTGAACTGACCAACCGCAATAATTCAGCCGAAGAGTATAAATTTCGCCTATTGTTGGTCGAGCAGGGACAATTCTGGCTGAACGATATTCAGCACTGTTACCGCATTGAGCCAGGTAAAGAACAAATTACTCTGCAACTGGAAGATAACATGCTGCGTGTTGCCGAGTCTGGCAATCTGACTTGTACGTTGAATGACGAGAGCGAAGACATAGACTGCCAGCATTTTGCTCAGGTGAATTTTGAAACGCTGGCAAATCAAAGTGACCTGGTTCAGTTTGCGATCGTTTCCGGTGATTCACGTCTGTCGTTTAACATAGAGGGACCGGGAGCAGAAGAAGGGCTAACGTTACCGTTGCTTTTTGACCAAAGTCGTTTTAATAAGTTGTTCAAAGAAGGGGGCAATGCAACCTGGAACCGACTAAAAGGGCGCATCATACTCGATAATACTGAACACAAGGTCGCAGGTGTACGCCAGCAGTTGTTGATACTGGAAGCCTCATTAATCGAGCAACGTCTGCTGGGTACGGGAAGTGACGATAGCGAGTTTGCGCTGGATGGACTTCTTGCCAGCTACCCCGATCTCCATAATGCTTATGACCAGTTATTTGCTTACTATCATCGTCGTAACACTCTGCCGAGTCTGGTGTCGTGGTCAGCGGAATATCGCACACTGGTCAGCTACATTGTTACTACGTTCGAACAGTCACTCCAGCAAATAGGCCTGAGCAGAGCGCTAACAGCACAAGAGAAACGTCTTCTGCATCTTGGGATCTGTCGCAATGAGAGCCATGAGCGCCTCTCTCCTCTGCATCCTCTGGTGCTGGCCTACCATCTACAACTGGTAGAAACTATCGTTGCGGAGTCGGAACAGCGCGATTCGGCATCATTTGCCACACTACCGCCGATTACTCTTGATCGATTGATGGTTTCCGGGTTAGTGCCGTTTGTTTATCACAGTGAGCATGAATATGCGCAACTACATCCGGTGGATGAAAACCGCTTCTGGATTGATGTGGTTCCTCAGCGGCAGGTCAGCCATGACTACGTTAAACGTCTGGTAAAAGACAAACTTAATGAGTTTACGGACGCTTACGCCCGGTTATTCCAGAGGGCTGAGAACAGTGCATTGATTATCAATGCCATTAATCAAGGTAACGCCAAAGAACTATTTCTGGGATTAGTAGAATATTTTAAGCAAGAAAAAGAGAAGGCTATTTCGGTTCATGTGAACTGCTACGATGAACGTTTACTACCTAATATGTTCGATCACTTTGCAGAAAGTGGTAGCTATGAGCAGCTTAAAAACGATCTCGATCTGAACAGTGGCGTATGGAGAGCCGAAGCCGATATGCTGATTGACCTGCTGCGTAGCCGGTTAACGTTCAGCAAGTTTGTCCTACCGTCAGAAAGCGACAAGCTGGCCTATGCACATCTGGCATTTTTCACCAATACAGCACCTGTGGATTGCCGCCAGATTCGCATTGAAGATGCGTCCAGTGGGGTATTGTGCCATGGATTGATTGCTGGAGAAGGTGCCGAAACGCAAGGGGATGCTTACTTTACCGCGTTTGGACTGCGTGATGTAGATACTGAACCCTATTGCGCCCTGCGTATTGCCCAACTAATCGGCTGCCTGTGGCAACCTGCACGTCAAAGCAACAGCCAGTATCATGGACAAGGGATCGGCTTGGCTGTGAGCGGCAATTTTAAACAGCTACTGAATTACTCCTACAATAGTGCGCTCTGGACCACCATCATTGATCCAAAAGTCACTCTCGATTTTTTCACTAGTCAGAAAGATGTGGTGCTTATCCACTATTCTGACCAGTACACCAGTTGCGCAGGCTACGATGCTGTCACCGTCACGAAGCAGGTTGATCTATTCCTGCGGTTGCTCCAGACCGGAAGCCAGTCAGGGCAACCTGCTGTTGATAGTCAGCATCTATTGGCTGAATTTAATGCCTTTAACGGTGAATGGCTGCTGAAAATGCTGCGTTCCAGTGAAAGAGAGCGTAAAGAGAAGCACGGCATTATAGGCGCGTACAAATTTGTGCAATCTATGTTGCACCAGTCCGATATTTGCTGGATTCCGTTATCGGTAGCCGAAATGATCCGTGTGTCCGGTAATGTCGGGCTGAAAATGAAAGAAAGCGATTTATCGAGAAATCTACAGGGTTATCGTAACGGCGCGATCTCTGATGATGTGCTCTTTGTGGGATTCAAAGAAGACCGGCTCTATCTGTTGCCTCTGGAAGTTAAAACCGGGGTGCGGCCTGACTACAGCTATGCAGGCCAACAGGCTCGTGAGCTGAAACGTTATTTACAGCAGGACATTCTGGAACCACAAACGCTGGCATCACAATTGTACCGGGCGCTCTTTGTACGTCAGGTACTGATGCAGGTGGAGAAACTGCGCCTGTATGGAGTGCTGAACAATGATAAACTGGCTCCTTTGCTGGAACGACGAGAATGGTGGTTAACGGGTGACTATCAGTTAGGTGAGTTGACCGACTATGCGAACGGCTTCGTGGTGGCGCATGTGGACAGTGCAACCTGCTTCGATCTCTCTTATAAAGAGACACCGGAGAATATATTACAGATCGAAATCCCTTATACACTGCTGCCTTCGCTAATTGCTGCGCAGGTGAATGAACCACCGCTGGCAGAACGTTACCGGGTGCCGGAAAAATACCTGCTTAAACCAGAGGGTGATGCCACTCCGTCACAGCCCGAAGTCGTGGTAGAAGTCATAACGCCGACTGCTGCACAGTCCATTTCGGAACCTGAGTCGGATTCGTTACAGCCTGCTGTAACGGTGGTGGCACCTGATATTAGCGATACTCCATTACAGATCCTGTTTGGTCATGATGCTGCGCGTCAGAGCCCATTACAATGGGAGCCAACCAACACTGCGAAGTTCATGAATACCAATACAGGCATTATTGGAACGATGGGCACCGGTAAAACCCAGTTTACTAAATCGCTGGTCACACAGTTGATGCGCAATCAAGCCTGTAACGTTGATGGTAAACCTATTGGTTTGCTGATCTTCGACTACAAATCAGACTATGTGGACGAGGCTTTTCTTGATGCAACGGGGGCCAAAAAGTACAAGTTATTTAAGCTGCCTTACAACCCCTTATCTCTGTTTGGCGACACGCCAATGCTACCAATCCATACCGCAGGCGGACTATCAGAAACGATGGCAAAAGCCTATGGACTGGGTCATAAACAGCAGCTGAAATTAGAAAACCTGATTTTAGAATGCTACGAAGCGGCAGGCATTTCGCCTGAAGATCCGACGACATGGTCACGGACTGCACCGACAATTGAAGATGTATGGCAGCGCTTCCTCGATCAGGAGAAGGTTGAAGAAGATTCGCTTTACGCAGCACTTTCTAAACTGGCGCGTTACAAGATATTCGAGACCATCCCGGAGAAGATGACCAGCTTGTACGAATTGATTAACGGCGTCACCGTTATTGAACTGGCTGGTTACCCGCCAGAAGTGCAAAACCTTGTAGTCGCGCTAACACTGGATCTTTTTTACGCGCAGATGCAAAAGCGCGGCAAACCAGTGGTGCGAGGGGATTATCGTCAGCTCACAAAAATGATTCTGGTGGACGAAGCCGATAACTTTATGCGGAAGGATTTTTCCAGCTTGCGTAAGATCCTTAAGGAAGGGCGTGAGTATGGTGTAGGTGCAATTTTGTCTACTCAGGAGATTACGCATTTTAAAACAGCAGACAATAATTATGCTTCCTATATTTTAACTTGGGTAATTCATCGAGTATCTGAAATCAAGAACGCAGATATTAAAGCTGTGTTTAACGTTGATGATAAATCAGAGCAAGAAGCATTAATGGGTCAGATTCGCCAGCTTGAGAAACATTTTAGTTTATACATTAACGGTGACAAGCAAGTCTTTAAAATGCGCGATAAAGCATTTTGGGAACTACATCAGAATAATTAAGAGGGAATGATGGCTACTAGAACTGACTTTATTATTTTGAATACTAAATTAGATAAATATTTCAAAATTTTGTGTGGATATACTGGCTTTAGCAACTATGGGGTTCTTAGCGAGTCTCAAAAACGTCGCTTTGGGTTCTATTTATTTATAATGGAAAATGTTTGCGATGTAGATTCTAATGAAGATGAACTCATTGAGTCTATAATTGACACAGACTTCAACAAAGTCTTTTTTAACGAGCATGTCAATGATTTTGGGATGGATGTTGTTTATATAAACGAAGAGAAAAGGCAGGTTAAGCTTTTTAATTTTAAATATAAAGAAAGGTTCAATGTTGATAAATCACAAAGCTTAAATGATAATTTTATTTCTACAAAATTTTTAAATCTATGTCTACAATATAATGAAACATTAGTTGAAAATAATCATAAAAAGCTTTGCAGTAAATTGAAAAAGCTAAATGATATTTTTTGCAACCCTAAAGATGAGTGGGAGGTGAAGTTTTATCAAGTTAGTAACGATGCGCAAGAAGTTAAAGAAACAACTTCAGAGTTGGAGAACTTATCTTCCATTTATGAAATTGAGATTGAGCCTTTGGCTTTACCTTCAATCTCACAATTCATGTCAATTCGCCCAAAAGACATCAATGCTAGTATTATTGTAAGTAAAGACGCACTAATGTGTTACAGCGAAGATAGTAAGGCTTCAGCAAAATCCTATATAGTGCGAGTAAGATGTGATGAAATAATTAGGATGACTTGTAATGATGGTTCTCTAAGAAATGAAACAAACCTGGATGACCTAAATCCACTGTCTGAGGTTGATCTAGAATTCAGTGTATTATTTGACAATGTTCGAGGTTTTGTTAAAAATTCAAAATATAACCCTAAGATTAGTTTAACTATTAAAAATCATCCGACAAAATTTTTCATGTATAATAATGGCATTACAATGGTTGCCAAGTCGGTATCTGCTCTTAATCTAGCCGGTAATAAAAGCATGAAGCTTGATATAAATGGCTTTCAGATTGTTAATGGCGGGCAGACACTTAGATCTATTCATAAGTTTAACCAAGATCATAAGGATAATATATCAAATTATCTTTGTAATGCTGAAGTGTTGCTTAGAGTTTTTATGCCTGATTCAGGTTCAAATGATATCCATAAAATTGCAGAGTTTACGAATAGTCAAAACTCTATCAAAACTTCAGACTTAAAATCTCTTTCAACAGAGCAAATTGATATTGAAAGATACCTTGATGAACATGAGATAGCATATTTACGGAAATCAGGGGATACTGGTTCCGATGATAAAAAAGAATATAAATACATGATCAAAATGGAGACGTTTGGTCAGATATTAAAATCTATCAGTGGTTATCCAGAAAAGTCAACTAATAGCATAAAAGACATTTTCGATAAAGATTATGAAGATCTATTTATTAATAATTTTGATTTAAAAAAATCACCGAAGCTAATTGGTGATTATTTCGAAATTATAAAGGATTACAAGTCATCAAATTATAAAGGTAGCCAGATAAAATATTTTTACTGCTTATACTTATTTGAGAAGGGAGTATCGCTAGATCATACTTCCTTGATAAATAAACTTGAAAACTGTATAAATTCATTCCAGGCAGAAAATACATCCATTGTTAGAAAAATGGGTTTGTCTAAATTCAAAGAGCATGTTAACGCAAACTTTGGATTGTAATTTTAACCCCATGCTTTGCATGGGGTTTGTTTTAAATGCTACTCATAAGGTTGTTAATGCTTTTATGGTTTCTTAATGCTGCAATACCATCATCTACGTGCGCTGCCCAAGCATAGGAAATTTGTTTTTGTTCAAGATTTGGGTAGAGCATTTTTAATACTAGCTCCGTTATTTGTAGAGTTTCACCTAACCATGTAATTTTATCTAACACAAGTGTGCCATCAAGTTTTAAATTATTTGTCTCGGCGGAAAATCGGAACCCATTTTCAACTGACCGAAAAAATGCTAGACGGGCAGAAATATTTGGGGTTAATCCAGTGAAACCCTTTAGTCTTTTAAGCTGCTCTTCAGTTTGACGGCTAAGTTGCATTCTATTAGGCAACATCAAATTGCCTCCTTAGTTAATTCCCAGAAATACCCAGCTTTAAGAGCAGATGACTTTGTATGTGCATTAAACACAATCTCATAAGCATGAGAGATATCATCACGCAATTGATCAACAAAATAACGCTCATCCACTTCCGTATCAGTAGATAGCAGCACTACCTGATGGCTGGCAAACGGGAAATAATGGTTGATCAGCTTGTCTCTATGCTGAGAATCTAAACGCCCTAAAGGCGTGTCAATAATTACAGGCAAATCACGACCAGAAGTTTTAGCCAAAGCTTCAAGAATAGCTATCGCATAGATTTGTTTTTCACCAGCAGAGAGCAGCTTACGATTAATAATCTTATTATTTTCATCTACTAGTTCAACATCAAATGTCTCAGGGTTAATATGAGCACTAAGCTGCAAATCCTCTTTACGGGCTAGTTTACGGTAAGCAATTTCAAAGTTAGCGGAAAGTGTTTTAACCCTTGCCTGAGTTAATAGCTCACTATATCGGTCAAGCAGATTAATTGTTTCTTGCGCGTTATTAAAGGCGCTATTAAAGCTATGCTGGTTGCGAGCCGCATCGTGCGCTTTTTGAACCTGACGAGCACAGTCTAACTGCTGTTGTTTAGTCTGTTTAGCTTCTTCCAGTAGTGAGCGATACTTTTGGCGTTTGGCTTCACGCTGTCGATCCAACTCCCGGAGTTTTTCAAAAATATCCATTAGCTGATCATCTTCTGGCGCACGGGCAATGTTTGCTGCGGCTTGCTCTAACTGTTCTTCTACTTCAGCGAGTTGGTTGCGGTAAAGATCAAAACGCTGCCAAGCTTTTTTACTATCCTGTTCGATAGATTGGTGAATCATACCTGCTTCACGCTCGGAGATATCAAACAATAGCTCACCTTTCGGTTTCCCTGCCAAGTATTCTTTAAGATTATCTTCAATCGCTTCAGCCGCAATTTTTCCAGTGCTTCCAGAACGGAATGAAATATCACTTTTTAGCTGCGTAAGGAATTCGTTTAATTCCTTCTCAAAGCTATTAGCCTGTTTTATTTGCATCTCAGCACTAATCTGCTCAAGTAACCGGCTGAGCGTGTTAGGTGCAAGCGCATAAGGCAAAGAACTGTCGCATTCGTGACGAAGCGCTTTTTCCAGATGATCTTTCTCTTTTAAAAGAGTATCAACCTTCTGTTTTTCTTGGGCTTTCGTCTGAGCAAAAGCGCCGCCTTGCGCATTCAGGAGTGCCTCATGCTGTACAATTTCTTTAGAGATTAGATCGATACGTAATTTTGCAAAATCTGCTTTTTCAAGAATCTGCTCCGTTTTGAAGGCAAATTCTTTAATTTGCAGCTCAAGCCCGGCTAATTTCTGCTGTTGAGATTCTGCCAGTTGACCAGATTGCTGACGCTTCACAAAGATCATTAAATCATTGCGAAGTTTCTCGATAAGATCTAATCCGAGTAAGCGGCGCACGGCGGTCCGCAAAATATTCCCTGATTCATCCTCAGCTAGCTCAGCAATTTTTTCACCATCGAAAAAGAACAGATCGGCAATCCCATGGGGGATCAATTCATTCAAAAATCCCTGGCATTGATCATATCCCAGTCCTTGAATCAACTTGCCATCCTGCTGCAGTGCAAGTTTATCCCGCTTTCCTTTTTTCCAGGTGCGAGTAACGGTGAATTCAGCTTCCTGACCGCCTTTATTGTACGTAAAGATGAGCTCGATTGACGCCTCATCGGGTTGTTCACCTGATGATGAGCCGTTATGTATCAGTGAGCTGAGTTCTTCAATATACTCCTGTTGCTGGGTCGTCGAACCAAACGCCAGTCTTCCGTACAATGCCAGACGGATTGCGGACAGAATTGATGTCTTACCCGCGCCGTTTAATCCGCCAAATAAGACAATCGGTCGGGGATTATCGTCGTGTTGCCGCTTTTTAGGCGCTAGATCAATCACATGAGTTCTGTTGAAAACTCGAAAATTTCGCAGCACCAGCTGTTTAATTAACACGTTCTTTATCCTCACTGGTATGCAAAGTTGGTTCGCTTACATCGGCGATTCTGCGCTGTAAAATCTGTAGTTCGTTTTCAATTTTGTTCACTTCTTCCTGATGAACATCTCTTTCATTGCGTTTCTGCAATGCTTCCTGCTGTTGTTTGATCTCTTCCAGGCTGCCCCAGTCCTGCTTGAGGATCGTCCCCAGTTTTTCGAAGATCCCTTGGCGGCGACTAAGTCCCTCCATCGAAACTTCAAGCTCAATCAGCTTCATGACCATTTCAGGAACAACATCAAACCCCTGAGCAATCTGCTCAAGAAGTTCTGCATCGCTGGCGTCAAAGCGTGACTGATCGTCTATGACCCAATCCAGATCTCTTCCGTAAACTTCGCGATAGATACCAGGCAGAGAGTCATACCAATCTGGTTCGTTAGGATCCTTCAACCATTCCTGACGGATAGCATGCAGCTCAGGTTCAGTAATTAAAGTAATCGTGTGCCCTTGGGCATTCATATCACGCTCTATGGTCAGTAAGTCCTTTAACCATTGTTGACGGTATTTAAGCCAATATGGGCCGGGCACATGCTTACGTTCAGCAGTAAGCTCTTCGCCGTCTTTTGCATACTGGTAGCTCACTTTGCCAGTTCGGCGCTTGTAATTACGGTAAGTATCTTTATTTGCGGGGTCAGTCGTGAATGCCAACAGATCGCGATACTTAAGCAGTGGCGACATCCACTCTTCACCGTTCTGGATCAGGCTCTCCATTGCTTTGTCTTTAGTCACAACGGTGCATGTCCAGCAACCAAAGCGGGAGTTACCGCACGAAGGCGTACTGTCATCGATCACGAGCGGGCATTCACCCTGTGCGGAAGAGTCCATATAGAGTGTCCACAAGGGGCGGTTATTCCCACCCCAAGGGCTTTCCCACTCATCAATATCGTCCGGGGCATAGCGGAACGCGCCGCGCAGCAGTTTCCAGACGTCTTCGACATCCCAGGTATCAATAGGGGTATAGATAAACGCATTTGCCAGCGTGGTATGTCGCGCCAGGCGAGTACCATCAATTTTGTGCTTAGCAATAACCTGAGCACGTGATGCGCTTTCGCTACTGCGTGAACCAAGTACAACGATGACTTCATCAAACTGGCTGACTTTATCTTTGATAAAATCACTCACCGGATTGATTTTCATGCGTTCAGTGCACCAGCGGAAACTACGGGTGGGGGCCGGATAGCCTTTACCCAGCAGATTGACCCAGAAGGTTTCGTGGGTCTTTGGCATGACGGCATGTTGAGTGATGGGGAGCCCAGCGCGTTTTGCACCGGCTTCAATTCGTTGCATGGTCTTTTTGATCAAATCGACTACGACTGGTGTTTCTACCAGTGTGTCGGACGAAACAAGAAACACGTCTTTCTGCCGCATAGCCGGCGGTAGTCCTAATAGAGCGAGGTATACTAAAGTAATGACAGCGCTGGAGTCTTTACCCCCGCTGTAACCAATCACCCATGGGCGCTTATCAGCACAATAAATACGTTGTACTTCAGATACATATTCTGCCAGAGGCCGCCCGGCAAAATTTTCCTGGTTGATGAAATCTTCGTAATCGGCCAGATCGTGGGCCTGAATCAGTTTACTCATGAGATAACCATTTGAGCTTCTAGCTCGTGTTCTTCATTTGAAAGGGGAAGCGATAAAGCGATTTTAAGAGCATTGCAGGTAAGCTGAATCGAAGCTGTCGTCTTACTGAGTTTACCATGTTGCATCGCACGTTTGGTTAGCTCTGGGCTACTTTTACGCCAGTCAAAGTCTCTAAGAGAACAAATTATTTTCTGCCATGAATCAGGGTGTTCTGTGAGTAAGCAATGACCCAGTAAACCTAGTGCCTGGAGTCCTATACCGTGTGCATGAACATACTCCTGACGAAGTTGAGCAGGAGAGACCTCTTTCTTTGCCGCTAATTGCCAGTCTGGCATGACCTGAAATATCGCTTGCCAATAGAGGACCGCAAGGTCAGAGCACTGCTCAACATCATTGGCTTTAGGATCTTTTCCCAGCAGAGAACGCGTCGCTTGCTTGATGCTGCTTAAAGTAAACAGTTTGTTTGAAAACTTACTAATGCTGGATTTTTCCATTTCAGTCAGTCCGATAAAAGGCTCGATATTCATAGCCAGATACCGTGAAAGATTTGAACTGACATCTCTGTGGTCATAGAGCGTCGCAAGCGAAGGGCTTGGTCTGATTGCATATTTGTTTAAATCAGCAAACATCTGCTGACTACGTTTAAGTCCTTCATCAACAAAGAACAAGACAGGAATATTGTCTTGCCCCAGCTCTGGTCTTGCATCCAGAGCGTCTTCTATCGCTTTCCTGCGATGCTGCCCGTCATTGATTAAAATTTGTGCTTCCATGGGCACGCGCAAAGTCCCTAAGTTATTGGAGCCCGAATACTCATCAAACTGTACATCAACTGCAATGGAGGCAGTGAGAGCTGAAAAAACATAATCATCTGGATTTTCAAGTAAGTAACGGACCATTTCAGGTATGCGGGTTTTATTGAGTGTTCTTTGTGCTCGTAACTCAGGCGGTACTTCATTTTCGTCAAAACTAAAAATTTTGGGGATTATGCGCATTGGGCAGGTAGCTATATAGAAAGGCCTACCTGCCTGGATTCCTCTGACGGCTGGGAAAGAGTAGCAATAGTCAGTGTCAAAATTCGCCATACAGCAGTTCCCTGGAAGTAATGTTCATTTTACGTAAAAATAAACGTTTTATATGCTCATGTCATCTTTTTTCACGTAGAGTTTTCGCTTTTTTGGCGGTTATTCCTAAATCGCTTTCGAGATTTAACATCTTTTAATTCAGTAGGTTATATGGACATTTAAATCGCAAGCTGAATTTTTTAGGTGCGTTTTACTCGCTCTTTTAACCACCTCACTTAACTCTAACTCTGTTTTCTCTTGTCCTGACGAGTCTTACCAGCTCAACCTAAGCCCCGCCCAAATAAAAAAAGACATCGCTCCATCAATGCCTTTCTCAATCTCAATTCACAGCCCATCGACCACCAGCCCCTTTACCGATACGGCCCCTTTTTCCCCATCGAACTAAACAGCGCCATCTTCGCCGCGACCACTTTACTCGCCGCCTGCATCGGTCTGACAAAAACAGCATTAAGCTCATGCTCCCTGGCATCTGTTTCTGCATCAATACCAAGAAGAATGCTTTCTCCATGCCACTGGGAATATTTATTTTCTGATGCCATACCGCGATATCTCTATCCTTGTGGCCCAAACTGCCATGCAGCATCTGTGGAGTATGAATTAATACAAAGCAGCCTTAAGAAACAGCCCCTCAGCCTCGACCGGCTAAAAAATAATCGATAAAATTCCCGGGCAAACGGCATAGGGAGATGTAAGTATGAGCACCAGACGAGAGATTAAGGATGGGGCACTATTTGACGTACTCGACAGAGGCCTGGTGTACACCGAGGTTCTGGGCTGGATTGATATGGGCCATGCCCGTGGCAATGATGTCGCTGCGCTGAGGCGTCAGTTCGCGGAAGGCGAGCGTAGCGGCCAGCCATCATATTCAGTCATGTACCGGCAGGATATGGGCATACTACGATTCAAATCGCGGTTTGGGGTCGGCAAATTCTCTCACTGGGAAATAAAGCGAGGCCGGAGTAGCGATGAGATTAACAGAATCATGCTGGCGATGATGATGAACACCGCGTTCAGATTCGAAGGCCTGCAGAGCCTGAGGTCATTCTCATGGTATACCGATAGTGGTTTTAGTGGCGAAGATTTGGTGTCTGACCTGTTCGGGTTTTATCGGGCTATCATACCGGGCCGGTATGGCTATCAGCTCAGGCCAGTCAGCTATGATTCAGCGATTCGTCGCTGGGATTACTACGGTGCCATCGGTTCCCATAAAAACCGTGGATTCCGTCCAATCCTTTTTCCTGATCCGGATGATCCATGTGTGCGGCACCAGCCGTATCGCGCCACTCTTCCACATTTTATGACATGGCTCAGGCCATGGAACGATTTCGCATCCGGAACGGTTAAGGTCGTTACCAATGATGGGACATCACTCTCATTTATGGGTAAGAAGCAATGAATAACCTGGTTAAGTGGTCTGCCGCTATGGCTGCCACCGTGTTGATCTGTGGTGGTTTATTTATCGGGTTTGTCGCATCGGGCTCGAATGAAGTGACCGTTTACACGCAACGCGATTTTTTTAAATACCACACACTGACAGATACGGATATTGAAAACGCCCCGCGTATTACGGAGAGCTACTATTTTGAAGCCCATCCGGGGGACGGTTATGCCCCTTCAAATAGCATCGTATTTAAGGGGGCGACAGAGACAGCATCGCTGCGCGCTTATCTCGAAAAGCTGGGATACGCGAAGCAAAAACACAGTCTGGGTGAGAAAGAAATATGGGCAAAGCCTGGCCAGCTGGATGGGGATCTGTTCTATCTCTATTTCAATCCCATAACCCGGGAAATCGAACTGACCAAGGTTCTGAATAACTAAGGCTCGTGGCTGACAATCATCGATGTCAGCATGATATCCCGTCCCGACGAGAGAGCTTCAGACCAGCACGCCTCACATCAGTATCGGCAAGACTGTGCGCAGCGCAGCAGGTAACGTTCACAAGCCTGCTGCACACAGGCCTCCTCCGGTTTGATAACAGCCAGTTACGTAACAGAGATGCCTCTGCCTACACTCTGCCGCTTGCCGCCCCAGCTCCGGGGCAGCAAACCCGACCTTTACCTTTCCCGCAGCGCTTCCTTCGCGCGATTCAGCGGTTTCAGCAGATACTCCATGATGGTTTTACTCCCGGTATGAATCTCTCCCATCGCGATCATCCCCGGATAAACCGGAAACTTCTTGCCCTTTTTATTCACCAGATAATCCTTATCGGTGCGGATATAGACGCGATAGTAGTACTGGTCGCGATGCACCTCGTCCTGGATGGTATCGGGTGAAATAGAGGCCACTTTGCCCTCCAGGCCGCCATAGATGTTGTAGTCATAGGCAGTCAGCTTCACCACCGCACGCTGGCCGGGCGTGATAAAAGCGACGTCGCGCGGGGCGATCTGCGCTTCAATCAACAACTGCTCATCCAGCGGCACGATCTCCATCAGATTACCGCGCTGCGGGATCACGCCACCAACCGTGTTGACTTCGATATCTTTAACGATCCCCCTTACCGGGGTGACGATTACCGTACGCTTCAGCGAATCCGCG
The DNA here is from genome assembly GCF_022647325.1 of Pantoea deleyi. Taxonomy (NCBI): domain Bacteria; kingdom Pseudomonadati; phylum Pseudomonadota; class Gammaproteobacteria; order Enterobacterales; family Erwiniaceae; genus Pantoea; species Pantoea deleyi. Next base: position 3,401,012 of record NZ_CP071405.1, on the reverse strand, counting down.
CGTCCGATAATGATGGAACGCTGAGACGCCACTTCGGCATTGGCTTTCGCCAGCTCTTCACGCGCCTGAACGATGTACTGATTCTGAGCGTCGTTGAGCTTGTTCTGCAGGTCGTTGGCCTGACGTTTCAGCCGTAAGACCTCTACGTTACTGGCCGCGCCTTTTGCTACCAGCGATGCGGTCAGCTTTAGCTCACGGTTGATCAGGTCCAGCGCTTCGGTCAGACCGCTGATGGTTTTGCTGTAGTTCTCACGGCGCGAATGATAGAGCGCCGTTTCTGCTGCCACCAGCGCGCTGTCGGCCAGGACCTCTGGCGGAAACGTCAGCGGCGTTCCTGCGGTCTCCGCCTGCAGGCGGGCCGAGGTCGCCAGCGCGGCGCGCAACCGTGAGTTGCTCTCCTGTACGCTGGAATCTATCTGGGTTGGATCCAGCAGAGCCAGCACCTGACCGGCTTCCACAACGTCACCTTCGTGGACCTTCAACTCTTTCAGGATCCCGCCCTCCAGCGACTGGATGATCTGCTCGTGTGAGCTGGGGATGACTTTACCGACGCCGACGGTGACCTCATCCAGTTCGAAATTTGAGGCCCAGACGGCGAACAGGATCAGCATCAGCAGCACCGACATAATAATCAGGCCGCCGGATGAATCGCGATCAGGAGAACGCCGGTGCGTTAGTCTGCGGAATATGGAGGAAATCATGCCTGTGCTCCCGGCGTTTTAACGTTGACTTTGCCCTGATGAGGCGCGGCGCTGGCTTCGGGCCTGTTGACCAGCATCTCTGCTTTGGTGCCATCCCGCACAATCCTGCCTTTGTCGATCAGCATGATGCGATCAACCAGCTGTAAAACGGCCGGACGGTGGGTGGCGATGATCAGTGTCCGGTTACCCATCCACGTCATCAGCCGCTCAATCAGATGTTTTTCTGCGGCATCGTCCAGCCATGCGGTGGGTTCATCCAGCAGCAGCACGCTGGGCTGGCGGAGCAGGGTGCGCGCCAGTAACAGCTGCTGACGCTGTCCACCGGACAATCCTTTGCCTCCCTCCTGCATCAGGTAATCCATGCCCTCTGGCAGCCGCTGAATAAAGTCGAGCGCGCCGCTGATCTCCAGCGCCTGAAGCATCTCTTCTTCTGTGGCCAGCGGCATGCCCATGCGCAGGTTCTCGCGGATCGTGCCGTAGAACAGGCAGGAGGTCTGGGTGAGCAGGGCGACGTCACGCCGGACATCCAGCGGATCGATCGATGAGAGGCGCACGCCATCCAGCAACAGGGCACCTTCACCCGGCTGCAGCAGACCGGCCATCATCTGCAGCAGCGTCGATTTACCGGAGCCGTTGCGGCCCAGCAGCGCCACTTTCTCACCCGCTTTAATCGTCATATTTTTCACCGCCAGCACCGGTTCAGGGGCGTTCGGATCGTAGCGGTAGAGCACATCGGAGAAGGCATAGTCGCCATAGAGGCGTGGCCGATGAATGCGGATGCTGCGTTCTGGCTGATCGACCTCGCTGTTGAGCAGGTTTTCCAGTCCTTCACGCGCCACTTTGGCCTGCTGCCAGCGGCCAAAAATCATCGCCAGTTGTCCCAGCGGAGCCATCATGCGTGACGCCAGCATCGAGCAGCCGATTAACACACCGGTGGAGAGGTCGCCGCTCATGGCAAAGAAGGCGCCCACCAGCACTACGCTGACATAGGCGAGGGTCTGAACTTCGCTGGTCCAGCTCATCAGCAGACCGCTGATAAAACGCTGCTTCTTCGACGAGTGACTGATCACCTCGTTCAGGTGATTCCACTGGTTCTGAAAACAGGGCTCTGCACGCAGCAGTTTGATGTCATCCATGCCCTGAACGGTCTCGACCAGCATAGCGCTGCGGACAGCGGACTCGCGCATGGTCGCTTTAGAGAGCGTCGCCAGTGAACCCTGCGCCAGCAGCCCCGGAATCACGATCAGCGGAATCGCCGCCAGCGGAACCAGCACCAGCCAGCCCCCCAGCAGCCAGAGAATAAACAGAAAAATGATCAGAAAAGGCAGGTCAGCGATCGCCGAGATGGTGGTGGAGGTAATCAGCTCGCGTAGCTGTTCCAGCTCGCGGATCTGCGCAATAAAGGATCCGGTCGATTTGGGACGCTGATCGTTGCGGATGCGTAACGCATGACCGAAGACCCGATCGGAGATGCGCAGATCCGCGCTTTTTCCGGCCACATCCGAGATATGCGTGCGGATAATCCGCATGGCAAACACGCAGGTCAGCGCAATCATGACGCCGCCGAACAGTACCCAGAGAGAGGGCACGGACTGGGAAGGGATCACCCGGTCATAGACCTGCATGGTAAACAGCATCGCGGAGAGGCCGAGCACGTTGGAGATCAGCGATGCAAACATCACGTTAACGTAAGCTGGCCATTCCCGAAGGATGGTCTGCCATAACCAGTCCGGACGATGCGGGCGAATGTAGTCATCCACCCGCGCATCCGGCACCGAGGACTCCGGCTTCGCCAGCAGTACGCGCCGGGCATGCTGCGAAAGCTCTTCCAGACTCAGCGTGGTCTGGAGCTGTTTTTCACCGCTCAGCATGACACTGACTTTGCCCTCTTCGCCAACCGTGGTGATGACGCCGACGCCGCGGGATCCGAAGTCGACGATCAGCGGCATACGCCAGGGATCGAGCTGAGCCGGATCGAACGCATCAAATATCACCAGCAGCCCGAGCTGACGCGCCATATTCTCAATCAGCGAATCCTGAGAGAGGTGCTGCAGGTGCCACTCCGCTTCTCCTCTGACCCGCTCAGGTGACCCATCCAGCCGGTAATGTTTCGCCACCAGCAGCAGCGCTTCAAGCCAGGGGATATAGGCTTTTTTGTCCTCAGGCTGAGCTGAAGCATTTTCCCCGTCAGATTGTTTATTCATTATCATTTTCTCTTTATTGCTGACCGTATTACGGCGCGATACGCAGTCCCTGAATATCCTGATTATTTAAATTAAACGCCTCGCGAGCCATGCCGGTCACCACCAGATAATTCAGTGAGGCGGCCCAGAGATCACTGCGGGCATTAATTAAATCCTGCTGAGCGCGACTTATTTCCTGTTCGGCATTGAGTAAGTCGAGTACGTTACGGTTACCCAGTGAGAGATATTGCTCCCGATACAGGGCGCGTGTTTCCCTGATGGTTTTCATCCGGCTCGTCAGCAGGCTGATATTTTTCTGTAGTCCCTTTACACTCTGAAAATAATTTCTCTGCTGATCGCTGATCTCCAGTTTTTTACTGGCGATGGTGGTTCTGGCTGCTTCCAGCGCGCTGGCACTGGCACTTTCCTGCGCCACCAATGCGCCACCCTGATAAAGCGTGCTGTTGACGGAAAGATAAACATTCTGGTACTGGCTGTGGCGCTGATAATTCGCGATGTCGCCAATATACTTATTGGTGTTGGCTTCCAGTGACAGGGTAGGGTAACGCTGTGCTTTGTAATTGCGTAACTCGGCCAGCGCCACGGCGGCATCCGCCTGCGCGACCAGAATCGTCGGGTTACGGTTCAGATCGATCCGGCCGTTCTGACGCTCAATCAGCGGCAGCAGGGAGGCGGGTGCAGAGATTTTTTCCTCAGCTACCGGCTGTCCCAGCAGAGATTGCAGATGATATTTCTGCTGTTGCAGTTTGATTTCCCGATCCAGCTGCTCAGCCTGGGCGGCCTCAACGCGCGCCTCGGCCTGAACCGGGTCCACACGGGTACTGGCGCCGGCATCGGCCCGTAACTGCGTCAGCGCCAGAATATCGCGCAGGGCTTTTACCTCTTTTTTCGCATTATCGAGCAGCTGGGTTGAACGATAGACCTCGTTCAGCGCCAGTGCCGTCTGTTCAATGATGGTGTCAATCTGCTGCAGGACGGTGGCCTGCTGACGCAGGTATTTCGCGCTGGCCTGATCGACCGCGCTGCCGGTTTTACCGAAGTCATAGAGCATCTGGGAGAGGCCGACGGTGGCGATATGGCCGCTGCCCTCATCCTGCTGACGACCGGTCGTAATACCGGCTTTGATCGCAGGCAGATAGCCTGCTTTCGCGGCATCAATCGTGAATCCTGACGACGCCAGCGCCGAAATGCTGCTGCTGATGGCGGGATGATGGCTGACCGCCATCTGAATGGCCGCCTGCCAGTCTGCGGGAAAACGATCGCGCTTCGCTGGCTCGGTGGGCTGCATATCAATTTCAGCCGGATTAATTTTTAAATCACTGGCCAGGGAGGCGCTGCTCGCAGGTAATTTGCCGGGGTCCGGCGTTTTCGTAAAAACACCCCAGAATCCTGAAGGCGCTTCATTAATTGCAGGCTCGCCGCCGGTGAAGGCTTTTTTATCGGCAGCAAACGCAGAATAAGTGATGAGAATACAGTGCAAAGTAATGATTATTTTTTTCATATCATAAATGGATAAATATAATGGCGTTGTAAAAGGGCACGTTGGGCGCACTCAGAAAGAGCAGGCTGGCAGAAATAGCCCAGCCTGCTTTTAACCCGGAATATAATTATCCGATTGTTACATGGTCCTCGATATATATCTGTGCCACGGAGCCATCGGCGGCAGAACTGACGTAATGGTTGTAATTAATCCCATTTGCGACTACTCCATCCGCCTGTTGCCAGTTACCGTTCAGCGTAACCGTATCGCCATTTTCGCCTCTGACATATAACGTATTATCGTTATCGGTGACTTTCAGAACGCTTTCTGCACTGACGACCAGGTTATCCTTTTCGGCATCCTTCAGCAGATCGATGGTTTCGATATTGCTGACCCTGGCCGAGATATCACTGAGATTCAGTGCGCCCGTACCATGCCACGCCAGCGTATCGTTGCCCTCTGCACCGTTGACAGAGATGAAGTCGGTGTCATAGACCTCGAAAACATCTGCGCCACTGGTGCCGGTGAAGGTAATGGCACCGCCCGCACTGCCGTCAACATCCACGCCCAGGTTGAAGCTCAGAGACCCGTTGCTGCCGTCAGACAACGTGTAGGTGAAGGTGTCCGTGTTACCACTATGGGCGTAGGCATCATCCACAACGTAGCTGTAGTGCCCCGCGTCATCGATAACCAGTGTGCCATAAGCGCCTTTAAAGCTCAGGGCATCGTCGGTGATCGCCGCGGTTTCACCATTCTGACTCACCGAGACCACGGTGAGATCGGCGGAGGCGTCCATGACAGAACCGTTCAGATGCTCTGTGACTTCGTTGAAGTGCAGATCCTGCTGAACATAGAGCCGGATAGCCGTACCATCGAGCGCCGTACTGGTGTAGAGGGTGTAAGTAATGTTATTCAGCGTTTCAGTGCCGTTAACCGCCCACACACCCTGCAGTGACAGGGAGTCGTTACTGCCGCCCCTGACATACAGCACATGACTCTCATCCGTGATCTTTTCAATATCGTCGGCACTGATCAGCAGCGTTGTCGCCTTACCGTTATCCTGCAAATCCAGGATTTCGATATTGCTCACTTTGTCAGCGATGTCACTGAGGTTCAGACTGCCTGCACCATTCCAGACCAGCGTATCCTGCCCCGATTTACCATCCACCGAGGTGAAATGGGTGTCGTAAATCGTGAAGGTGTCATCGCCAACGGTACCGGCAAAGGTCAGCGCACCGCCTTCCGCACCATCCACAGAAACGCCTAATGTCATCACCAGATTTTTGACGGTGCCATCCGCCAGAATGTAGGTGAAGGCATCTTCGCTGCCGGCAAGTTTGATGACCGAATCACTGTTCAGTGTATAGGTGTAGCTGCCATCAGTTTTGATCGTCAGCGAGCCGTAGGTCCCCGCAATGGTGGTGCCTGCGTCTGTCACCAGCGCATAGTTTGCGGCGCCGCTTACAATACCGGCGGTGATTGATTTCACCAGCAGTGAACTCTCACCGGCGCTGTCGCTGGCAAAGATCGAACCGTTGACGCTGGTGCTGTGGGTGACTTTATAGTCGGTGGTGCTGACGATGTTTACCGAGATGTTCACGGTAAGCTCGTCATAGACGGTTGACCACAGGAAGCCAGGGTGTCCGGACTGCGTGGTGTCGACCACAATCCGATAGGTTCCGGCTTTCTGACCGCTCAGTGAAACACTCAGCGGACTGCCGCTGGTGACCATCTCAAGGTTGCTGCTCACGGTGTCCCAGCGCAGCGTCTGCGTGTTGTAAATCTGCAACGACCAGTTTACATACACGGCGTTGCTGGCATCGATCGACGCCCCGCTGACACTGACGTTGATCTCCTGCAAATCGCTGATGCTGTTTATCGTGAAGCTTTCACTGGTAACGCTGTCAGACTGGGTCTTCATCGTGGTGGTCTGCGCCACGCTGTCGCTGAGCAGCGTCACGTCGCCCGTCACATCCGCCGCATTATGTTCAGATGCGGTTTCGATGTTGCTCTGCGTAATGTGGCGATCAACATAGAGGTTGACTGTCTGACCTTCGGCGGTGGTGCCCACGTAATGGATGTAATCCACATTGTTGACCACTTCACTGCCTGACTGGGTCCAGCGACCGGAAAGCGTCAGCTGATCGGCGCTATCCCCTTTTACAAACAGTGTGTTGCTGTCATCGGTAATGCTCGCCACGCTTTGCGCCGAGACCACCAGATTCGTCACGACGTTATCATCCGCCAGTTCGATCTCTTCGATGTTGCTGAGTTTCGCCTGCAGATCGCTGAGCGTAAGCGTGCCATTAGCGTGCCACACCAGGGTATCCAGACCTTCGCCCCCATCAATGTGAGCAAAACTGTTGTCCGTTATGTGGAAGATATCGCCTTTTTCTGTTCCCGTTATATCCTGGGATGTCGTGACGTAATACTCCGTGCCATCCTGACTATCCTGATAGGTAGCGGAAGAGAGGCTGAGGCCCTTCTGCACAAAGATATCGACAACCGTATCGTCAGCAGTGGTGCTGGTGTAGTGCGTGTAGGTGACGCTGTCGACAATGACCGTTCCGCTGTTAATCCAGGTGCCTTCCAGCGTGACTTTGTCGCCAGCCATCCCTTTGATGAACAGTGTATTACTTTCACTGCTGACCGTTTCCACACTCTGCGCATTCAACACCAGATTATCGCTGCTGGTGGTCGAACTCAGCATGATTGCCTCAATGTTGCTGATTTTCGCCGCAACATCGCTTAACACCAGCTGACCGTTACCGTGCCATGCCAGCGTATCGTAGCCCGCAGCACCGTCGGCGGAGACAAAACTGATGTCATAGATATCAAAGACATCGTTCGCTTCCGTACCCTGGAAGACCAGAGCGCCACCGCTGCTGCCGTTCACTTCCACGCCCAGATGGATCGTGACCGTGGCGTTGACGACTTCACCATTGGCACCTTTCAGTGCATACGTGAAGACATCGACAGAGCCGGCTGGCAGTGAGTCAGTTGCAGGGGTATAGGTGTAGGCCCCGTTGTTATAGAGCACCAGGGTGCCATACTGCCCAGCGATAGAGACACCACTTTCCGTCACCCAGGTATAGCTGTCATCAATGGCCACATCGCTGGTGTTGTCACCGGCTTTGGCATAGATGCGGGTATAGATGGAGCTCAGTTTATCCACCTCACCGTCAGTTCCTTCGTCGGTCAGGAAGTTACCGGTTGCCACCTCATTTGCCGTGATCACATAGTGCGTCGGGCTGACGGTTTCTAACGCCACATTCATCAGCACGTTGTTGGCCGCACCCGTGGTCGAAACGGCCAGACGATAGGTACCCGCGCCCAGACCAGTCAGAAGCGTCGTGACATCCACGTTCTGAATGACTTCTGAGTTGTGCTCACCCGCGGCCACGACGGCAGTCTGGGTTTTCACCGTGGTCCATGTGCCATCACTGTTCTGCATCTGCACTTCATAAGTGATGTTCAGCGGCACTTTGAAATTATTGCCGAACACGCCCCATTCCGTTTTTAACGTCAGCGAACCGCTAGTCAGGTCGTCTGAACCCGCCAGGGTAAAGGTCGAGCTGTAGTTCTGCGTGCCGCCTGCGACCAGCTTAACGTCCGCATCGGAAACCGTTGAGGACTCATATGTCACGATGACGCTGGCGTTGGCCTCATCACTGGACGCAATGTCCGTGACGGCTTCCGCTGTCGGATCTGTCGCATTCCAGCTCAGCGTCAGCGCATTATTGGTGGTGCCAATCTGCACATGCAGTTGTGCTGTCGAGCTCTGGCCCGTAACGGTGTCAGTAATGGTATAGGTAAACGAATCGACCTTACCGATGCTGTCCATTGAAGAGACAGGGGTATAGACGTAGCTGCCATCAGAATGGATCTCCAGGGTGCCATACTGCCCGGTCAGCGTTGCAGATGGGGTGCTGGCACTCATCGTGACGCTGGCGCCCGTGCCATCAGTGGTGGCAACACCCACCGCCGTGACCGAGGTATAAGCAGGATGCGGGATACCATCCGAACCATAGACGCTGTCGGCATCGGTGATCACATTACCAATTGCTGTGGTGTAGTGGGTTGGGGTGCCCTGTTCCGCCAGTTTATAGACGATTTTAGATGCATCCAGCTTAAAGCTGGCCCCGACATTCAGTCCATTGGTGTTGTAAACCAGCCGATACTGGCCCGCCGTCAGTCCGGATAAAGTGATGGAGGAGGTCGACGCGCCCAGTCCAAACATACCAAACAGGTTGCCGCTATTGTCTTCCGTCACGGTGACCCAGGTGCTGGTTGAGTAGTCATACTTCTGCAGTTCCAGCGTCGAGTTACTGGCGACGTTCAGGAATGACGAGGAGGTTGCCGTCACGCTGAGATCCATAATGGTGCCATCGGCCACCGCAATCGGATCACTGACGATTTTATTGTTCAGTGCGACGATGCCGCCGTCATTCAGTACGGTTCCCAGATCCTGAGTGACTTCAACCGGATAGGTAAATCCGATGGCAGCACCAGAGCTGACGTTGTCGGATGCTGACAGAACCACTTCCTGCACAGTGAGATCCAGCGTATCAGATGGCGCACTGCTGTTGCCTGCGGTGTCTGAAACGGTAAAGGTCACTTCATGGCTGCCATCATACAGTCCGTCAGTGGTGGTCAGGCTCCAGCTGCCATCTTCGCTGACGGTGGTTTTACCAACAATCTGACCTTTGTCGTACATTGTGACGGTCGCGCCAGGTTCAAGATCGCCGCCGCTGAAGGTGAGGATATTATCGCTCTGGGTATCAGCTGGATTAACCTGCTCACCCGCTTCATCGGTGATCACGACCTGACTGATGTCCACGCCCTCTGGTGCCACTGAATCCAGGAGATAACTTTTCGTGGCTGATTCGCCACTGCTGTTACCTGCCGCATCGACTGCCTCAAACGTAAAGCTGTGTTCACCCTCGGTGAGTGCGTCGGACGGTGTGAATGACCAGCTACCATCCTCTGATACTTCGGCTTCACCCAGAACGGCGCCGTTATCGCGAACAATGACAGTCGTTCCAGCTTCCAGGCCGGAGGCACTGAAGGTTGGCGTGGGATCGTTCATTTCGCCACCAGCGACAAAGGCGTTGCCCGCATCGTCAGAGACCGTGACATCGTCAACATCGATCAGCTCTGGCGCAATTGTATCGATAGACACATTTACGGTATCGCTGATGGTGTCGCCTGCCGCATCGGTAACGGTCACGACGAATGCGTGGCTGCCCTCAGCCAGTGCGGTTTCGGGGGTAAAGCGCCAGCTTCCATCTTCCGCAACCACAACGCTGCCCAGTACGGTTTCACCATCACTGATTGTGACGGTTAAGCCTGGCGTCTGGCCCTGAGCGCTGAAGGTTAGCGTGTTATGGTTGGTGATATCGCCATCAGCAATCACATTACCCTGCTCGTCAGTAATGACAACGCCTGTGTTGATCCCTTTGGTGGTGGAGATTGAGAGATCCAGCACTGCGGATTTGCCGCTGCTGTTGCCGACCGGATCGATGACTTCAAACGTGAACTGGTGCTTGCCATCTTCCAGTGAATCCGGCGGTGTAAAGGACCAGCTTCCATCTTCATTAACATGGCTTTCACCTAAGACGGTTTCACCGTCCCGAATGACAACAGTCGCTCCCGGTTCAAGTGCTGTGCCATTAAAGTTCGGGGCGTTTTCTGCCGTTATACCTTCATGGGTAATAGCGTTACCGTCATGATCGATGATGTTTACATTGTTGATATCAACGCCTTCCGGTGGCGTCGTGTCGATGGTGACGCTGAAGATGCCGTTGGCAGTGACGCCATCTGGAGCGGTCACGGTGACCTGGATGTCATGCTGACCATCGCTCAATGCTGTGTCCGGTGTATAGCTCCAGTTGCCATCTTCACCGACCGTCAGGCTGGTGAGTGATGACGCGCCGTCCGTGATGACGATGGTCGTTCCCGGTTCGAACCCTTTGCCGATGAATGTCGGCGTGCTGTCGCGGGTTGTTGTGCCATCAGCAATCGCGGTTCCGTTGTCATCAACGATCTCCATCGTTGGCGCAAAGGTTTTGCCATTGTCCTCGTCGTCAGTGTTGCTGCCATTGCTGTCGCCGGTGCCAGATCCAGCATTGCTGCCGTTGCCGTTGCCGTTGCTGTCGCCGTCGTCGGTGCCGGTGTTGCTGCCGTTGCTGTCGCCGTCGCCGGTGCCGGTGTTGCTGCCGGAACTGTCGCCGTCGCCGGAACCGGTGTTGCTGCCGTTGCTGTCGCCGTCGCCGGTGCCGGTGTTGCTGCCGGCGTTGTCGCCGTCGCCAGAGCCGGTGTTGCTGTCGAAACTGTCGCCGTCGCCAGAACCGGTGTTGCTGCCGTTGCTGTCGCCGTCGCCGGAACCGGTGTTGCTGTCGTTGCTGCCGTTGCTGTCGCCGTCGCCGGTGCCGGTGCTGCTGCCGGAACTGTCGCCGTTGCCGGTGCCGGTGTTGCTGCCAGAGTTGTCGCCGTTGCCGGTGCCAGCATTGCTGCCGGAATTGTCACCGTTGCCGGAGCCGGTATTGCTACCGTTGCTGTCGCCGTCGCCGGTGCCGGTGTTGCTGCCGTTGCTGTCGCCGTCGCCGGTGCCGGTGTTGCTGCCGGCGTTGTCGCCGTCGCCAGAGCCGGTGTTGCTGCCGGAGTTGTCGCCGTTGCCGGTGCCAGTGCCAGTATTGCTGCCGGAGTTGTCGCCGTTGCCGGTGCCAGCATTGCTGCCGCCGTTTCCGGAGCCAGTATTGCTGCCGGAGTTGTCACCGTTGCCGGAACCAGTGTTGCTGCCGTTGCTGTCGCCGTTACCGGAGCCAGTGTTGCTGCCGGAGCTGTCGCCGTTGCCGGAACCAGTGTTGCTGCCGTTGCTGTCGCCGTTACCGGAGCCAGCGTTGCTGCCGGAGTTGTCGCCGTTGCCGGAGCCGGTGTTGCTGCCGGAATTGTCGCCGTTGCCAGAGCCGGTGCCAGTATTGCTGCCGGAGTTGTCACCGTTGCCGGAGCCTGTGTTGCTGCCGGAGTTGTCACCGTTGCCAGAGCCGGTGCCAGCATTGCTGCCGGAGTTGTCGCCATTGCCAGAGCCGGTGCCGGTGCCAGTATTGCTGCCGGAGTTGTCACCGTTGCCGGAGCCAGTATTGCTGCCGGAGTTGTCGCCGTTGCCGGTGCCGGTGTTGCTGCCGGAGTTGTCGCCGTTGCCAGAGCCGGTGCCGGTGCCAGTATTGCTGCCGGAGTTGTCACCGTTACCGGTGCCTGTGTTGCTGTCGGAGCTGTCGCCGTTGCCGGAGCCGGTGTTGCTGCCGTTGCTGTCACCGTTGCCGGAGCCGGTGTTGCTGCCGTTGCTGTCACCGTTGCCGGAGCCGGTGTTGCTGCCGTTGCTGTCACCGTTGCCGGAACCGGTGTTGCTGCCTGAGCTGTCGCCGTCGCCAGAGCCGGTGTTGCTGCCGGAGCTGTCGCCGTTACCTGAACCAGCGTTGCTGCCGGAGTTGTCACCGTTGCCAGAGCCGGTGCCAGCATTGCTGCCGGAGTTGTCGCCATTGCCAGAGCCGGTGCCGGTGCCAGTATTGCTGCCGGAGTTGTCACCGTTGCCGGTGCCGGTGTTGCTGCCGGAGTTGTCACCATTGCCGGTGCCAGCATTGCTGTCGCCGTCGCCAGAGTTGGTGTTGCTGCCGGAGTTGTCGCCGTTGCCAGAGCCGGTGCCGGTGCCGGTGCCAGTATTGCTGCCGTTGCTGTCGCCGTTGCCAGATCCAGCGTTGCTGCTGTTGCTGTCACCGTTGCCAGATCCAGCGTTGCTGCCGTTGCTGTCACCGTTGCCGGAACCGGTGTTGCTGCCGGAGTTGTCACCATTGCCGGAACCAGCATTGCTGCCGTTGCTGTCGTCGGTGCCAGAACCAGCGTTGCTGCCGGAGTTGTCGCCGTTGCCGGAGCCGGTATTGCTGCCGGAGTTATCACCGTTGCCGGAGCCTGTGCCAGCATTGCTGCCGGAATTGTCGCCGTCGCCAGAGCCGGTGTTGCTGCCGGAGCTGTCGCCGTTACCGGAGCCGGTGTTGCTGTCGGAGCTGTCGCCGTTGCCGGAGCCAGCGTTGCTGCCGGAGTTGTCACCGTTGCCAGAGCCGGTGCCAGCATTGCTGCCGGAGTTGTCACCGTCGCCAGAGCCGGTGTTGCTGCCGTTGCTGTCGCCGTTGCCGGAACCGGTGTTGCTGCCTGAGCTGTCGCCGTTGCCGGTGCCGGTGTTGCTGCCGGAGTTGTCGCCGTCGCCGGAGCCGGTGTTGCTGCCGGAGTTGTCGCCGTTGCCGGAGCCGGTGTTGCTGCCGGAGTTATCGCCGTTGCCGGAACCGGTGTTGCTGCCGTTGCCGGTGCCGGAGTTGTCACCGTTGCCGTTGCCAGATCCAGCGTTGCTGCTGGAATTGTCGCCGTCGCCAGAGCCGGTGTTGCTGCCGGAACTGTCACCGTTGCCGGAACCGGTGTTGCTGCCGGAATTGCCACCGTTGCCGGAGCCAGCGTTGCTGCCGTTGCTGTCTCCGTTGCCAGAGCCGGTGCCAGTATTGCTGCCGGAGTTGTCACCGTTGCCGGTGCCGGTGTTGCTGCCGTTGCTGTCGCCGCTGCCGGAACCAGCGTTGCTGCCGTTGCCGGTGCCGGTGTTGCTGCCGGAGTTGTCACCATTGCCGGTGCCAGCATTGCTGCCGTTGCTGCCGCCGTTACCGGAGCCGGTATTGCTGCCGTTGCTGTCGCCGTTACCGGAGCCGGTGTTGCTGCCGGAGTTGTCGCTGCTGCCGGAACCAGTGTTGCTGCCGTTGCTGTCGTTGGTGCCAGAACCAGCATTGCTGCCGTTGCTGCCGCCGTTACCGGAGCCAGCGTTGCTGCCGGAGCTGTCGCCGTTGCCGCTGCCGGTGCCAGTATTGCTGTCGGAGTTGTCACCATTGCCGGAACCAGCGTTGCTGCCGTTGCCGGTGCCAGCGTTGCTGCCGGAGTTGTCACCATTGCCGGTGCCAGCATTGCTGCCGTTGCTGCCGCCGTTACCGGAGCCAGCGTTGCTGCCGGAGCTGTCGCCGTTGCCGCTGCCGGTGCCATTATTGCTGCCGGAGTTGTCACCATTGCCGGTGCCAGTATTGCTGCCGGAGTTGTCACCATTGCCGGTGCCAGCATTGCTGCCGTTGCTGCCGCCGTTACCGGAGCCAGCGTTGCTGCCGGAGCTGTCGCCATTACCGGAGCCGGTGTTGCTGTTGGAGCTGTCGCCATTACCGGAGCCGGTGTTGCTGTTGGAGCTGTCGCCGTTGCCGGAACCAGTGTTGCTGCCGGAGTTATCACCATTGCCGGAGCCAGCGTTGCTGCCGGAGTTGTCACCATTGCCGGTGCTAGCATTGCTGCCGTTGCTGTCGCCGTTGCCAGAACCAGCGTTGCTGCCATTGCTGTCGCCGTTGCCGGAATTGTCGCCGTCGCCAGAGCCGGTGTTGCTGCCGGAGCTGTCACCGTTGCTGTCGCCGTTGCCAGATCCAGCGTTGCTGCCGTTGCTGTCACCGTTGCCGGAACCGGTGTTGCTGCCGGAATTGTCACCGTTGCCGGTACCAGCGTTGCTGCCGGAGTTGTCACCGTTGCCGGTGCCAGCATTGCTGCTGGAGTTATCGCCGTTGCCAGATCCCGCATTGCTGCCGGCGTTGTCGCCATTACCGGAGCCAGCGTTGTTGCCAGAATTATCCGGTACCGTACTGGTGTTATCGGCAGAGCTGACGGTGACGTCGACAGAATTGCTGGCAGGTTTGCCAGTAGAATCAGTGCCGTTCACGACCAGCGTGTGCTTGCCGTCGGACAGTGAGCTATCAGGGGTGAAGCTCCAGTGGCCGTTCGCATCCGCAGTCGTTTCGCCGATCACTGTTTCGCCATCCAGAATCGCGACAGTCGATCCTGGCTTCATGCCACTGCCGCTGATTGTTGGGGTGCTCTGAGTGGTGCTGCCATCCGTTACAGGATTACCTGTTGCATCTGAAATCGATGGCGTTGTGTCAGGTGCAGTAGTGGCGGCGTTATGATCTTCATTCGCTGCCGGAGCTCTGCGATTTCTGGAGGAGGATTTGCTACCCGAGTTCGTTGCTGCGGCCACACCAACCAGACCGGCCAGACCACCTACAACGCCCGCCGCGATATGCACATTGTCTGCAACGGAGTTACTAGCCGTGCCTGAAGCAAGTTCGTATACGCCATTAGCGGCATCATAGTCATAGGCATAAATCGCACCATCCGGACCTGAAGCCGTTATAACCGGCATTTCCTCCGGGCTGACGTTCTGAATTACCACGTCAAACTGCTCACCCGTGACGTCATCGACCAGTTTAACGTCGAGGTCACCGTGAGCGTTGGATGCCACGATCTTGTGGGGAGGCTGCCCATCATCACTATGGACCTCATACGAGGCGGCCTGTGGCGATGCCTGTAATGTCAGCGGCTGCCCGGGTTGTAAATTTTGTTTAGCAATGATGTTGCCATTACTATCTTTAACGAGTAATTGAATTTTCATTTTTCACCAATTGATGTCGAAATGAACCCTGTGTTTAATGAGTTAGTGTGTGTTGAATTAAGTAGGTGAGATCTTTTGGATTAGTTAACTAACCTCCAGAGGATGGCTGATAAAGTCATGCAAGCGATTTGTTATTAATGAAACAGATTTACTCTTCTGGTTTTGAACGATGATTCTCATTCTGCACTGCATTTAATAATGAAATTGAGATTTGCTCTTAACGCATCTTCAGGCTGATTCACTTTTTCATACTGCTTTTTTGGCAGCATTACTTCTGAATGTTGATGTCACCTGAACGTTAAGCTATGTCATTTTTATAATGGTTAATCCTCTTGTCTGAACTGATTTTTCTGAATGTTAAGTGGCTATTTTTATAATAGAGTCTGAATCGATCGGGATTCTTGCAAATAAAAACTTAAAAGGGAATTGAGCGGCGTTATGCGATTTTTTCACGGTTCTTTTGTTCTGTCTGAATTGCTTTTATTGATTTTTAATTTCTTTTTTATTTATTTTTTTAGGTTTTTTTTGTGTAGGCGTGGTTTTTTTCAGGCTGAAATTCTGGTCGGGCAGATTCTTTTGCTACGTTTCGGAGGGAACAGGGCGTGCTGCATAACTCGTTCAGGCTGGCTTTGATTTACTTAAGTCAAATCATGGGCTTGTTGATCTTTTGTTGATCGTTTTTGCCTGCTTTTCTTTGATGTTCAGGCGCTGGGTTGTTAATTTTTATTTGATTTTTTATTAACGTAAATAAAGCATGGGTATTCTTTTAGAAATGAAAAGTTAGCCTGAATTTTATCAATAAGTGCACTCTGAGGTGACCTTGTCAATAAGCGCGAACAAATTCACATTTTGTGATGGTTGTTAAGTTTCAGTTGGTTTGAGGGATGGATGAGTCGTTTATGATAACCGTTGTATCTACTTGATGGGGTGCTTTGTCTGGCTTAATATGCGGACGATTTTTTTATTTTAATCTTCTTGTGTCAGTCCGTCCTGATCATAAGGTCTTTTTCAAGGCGTTTGTCTTATTCGTTATCAGTGGCTTAGGCATGTCGGTATCGCCTGTCCTGATTGAAAAAATACTTGCTGGATCGTTGGTCTGTCATGCGTGATCTGAGAAGTGGCATGGTAAAGAGGCGGGCAGGCATTAACAAAAAAATCATCTTTTTATGCTTATTTTTAATCACCTTCCTTCTCACCGCGTCAGTTCTGATAAGTCTTCATCCGGTTTTGTCTTCACTTAATTCGGGTTGCTGTCGACCCTACGTGTGGTGGGGTCTGTTTTAGCGTAACGGCTGACTCATTATTGGGAGCAACACAGACGACAGGCGCGAGGCAAAGAGGAGATCGGCTGGCTGTTCATGTCCGGAAGTGGATTCGGTCATGATCCGGAGGTTGCGACGCTGGCGAGAGTGCGTTATCGGAATTGTGCAGACGGAGTGATGCTCGTCAGCAGGCGATAACTGGGTGGAGAAAGCCCGGCTTCAGCCAGGCATGTTTTGTTGTTCAGGGGTGTCACAAGGTGTCAGCGAGGCGTGCGGTCAGGGCGGGAACCCCAGAAAAGCATCGTCATTTTAAAACCTGCCAGGCACTCATCCGCCCGGCAGCTCGGCACGTTTAATCAGTGCAGGCAGCACTGCTTATATTTTTTACCGCTGCCGCACGGGCAGGGATCGTTGCGACCTGGCATTTTCTCTGCCGACACGGGCTTCTGCGGAACAGGAATGGCTTCAGGCTGAGAGATCCAGTGATCGTGCAGCGCCAGGGCTGCCGGGCGGATCGCCTCAATGCTGGCTTCCATCTCTTCCGGTGTCAGGGCGTCGATTCTGTCGAGGTTCTCTTCCGTGCCGTGCAGGGCGATGGCGTCCAGCGCAGGCTGCAGGTCAGGCGGCAGACCAGACCAGTCGCTTAGCGAGACACCGCGCATGTAGCCAAAGCACCACTCTTCAACCACGGTAAACTCCAGACCCTCCATCTCGCGGATGCCAAACAGCGGTTCGAACTGCTCCGGGAATTCCGATAAGCGGTCAGCCACGTCATTCATATGCTGGAAGCAGAGCGACATAAAGCGGGTCATTTCCCGCTCATTGCTCCATTTGGGAATATGCTTCTCGCCACCCCAGAGCGCGACCAGCCACTGGCTGGGTTCGATGGTCACGGGGCCAGAGAGGACGGCAGTCAGCAGACCATCCAGCTCGGAGACATCAATAATTGACGCTTCGCTGCCATATTTTTCCAGCATATCTTCCAGCCATTGCAGCTCTTTTTCGGACAGTGGGCCTTCTTTCATGCGGTTGCCTCCCGGGCGTATCAAATTTCAGCGTGGCGTTGAGCCATAAAACCGCAGCAGTGTACACCCTTGCGGGCCACAAGACAGCTAACCCCGTTGCGGCGTCTCTGGCGGTTAAACCGTATTTAGCCCCTGTTTCCGGCCGTTAAGCAGGCGATAGCCCGCTGCACTTTGTGGTACATTTTTGCGCTACCGCCCGCCTGTTACGTGCTTTACCGCGTTAAGTTTATGTTTAAATGATGAAAAATGGATTTACTGTCTGCCAGGCGGATGCCGACTGCGTTGAGGGGGCTGCTTCTCGCCGCCACCGGGCCACCTGCGTGCTCAGGCTGTTGACGCCGATCATCCTCTTCCTGCTGGCAGGCTGCGGCACCCTGTCGCAGACCTCTGCGCCGGTAAGCGATCGTGTTTATCTTACGCATGCCACCTTTGACGAAAACGTCGATGACATCGTGCAGCACTACATGCAGCAGAAGCAGGTTCCCGGGATCAGCATTGCGGTCATCCATCATGATGGTCCGACGCGCTTTTACCCCTTTGGCGTCACCGACCGGGTGCATCGCCACCCGATCACGCCGGATACCCTGTTTGCGCTGGGATCGCTGAGTAAAGGCATCACGGCAGAGGTGATCATCCAGCTGGTGGAGCAGGGCAGGCTGCGCTGGAGTGATACTCTGGCGGATCTGTTGCCAGAGAACGTAAGGCTCAGCGCGGATGCGCGGCGCATCACGTTGCTGCAGCTGGTGACGCATACCTCCGGTCTGCCGCGTCAGGATATGGATCTGCCGATGCTGGCGCAGTTTATCGGTTACCTGGGCACCGGCGAGAACTTCTATGGCAATCTCGACAGCGACACGCTGCTGAGCTATCTGGCGGATTTCACCGCGCCAGCCGTACGCGTGCCGCACTACTCAAACCTGGGCTATGCGCTGCTCGGTTATATCCTGCGCACCCGTTTTCATCAGGATATTCAGGCGCAGGCCTCAGCGCTGATCTTCGCGCCGCTCAGGATGAATCAGAGCAGTTTTGTGCCGGAAACGCTGACGGGCTATCCGCTACGTGCGCTGGGACATGCCGGCGATCAGCCGAAATTCATCCGTCGCGGTTCGCTGACGCCCGACTGGCATTTCCACGGCAATATGGTGGCCGCGGCCAGTCTATACAGTAATGCGCGTGATCTCAGCGCCTATCTGCGCGCGCATCTGCGTGCTACCGGGGATACGGCGCGGGATCGTGCGTTCGCCGCGGTTGGGCAGGCCTGGTATCAGCAGGGTTCACAGACGCAGAATATTGCCTGGGTGACTGACACGGTCGACGGGCAGCAGATTACCTATCAGGTAGGTTACATCGGTGGTTACGCCAGCTTTATCGGCTACGATAAACGGAACGGTAATGCGATTGTGGTGCTGCAGAACGGCTTTAACTGGAGCAACTATTTAGGCATTGCGCTGTTGGTCGATCTGGCAACTCAGGATAAAGTGGTCTCACAGTAACCGGTTAGCTGGCCTGTGTGCAGTGAAGTGAGTCGCGCTGTTTTTCCTGCAAAGCGCATCAGCGCGCCGGAACTGAAGTGCCATAAACATTGTCTTTAGCCTGACTGTCAAAATTTAACGTGGAAATCATTATGCGCAGGACTCAACGTGTACTTTTATCAATGGGATTACTGGTTGGCTCGCTGAGCCTGATCCCTGCTGTTCAGGCCGCTGGCGAAGCAACGGATAACGTTCCGCCACCGCCACAGGTTCAGCCCGCGAATCCCGGTACGCAGCCTGCTGCGCCTGATGCAGGTACGGCTCAGCCGGATACCGGTGCGCCGCAAAGCCAGGCACCGGCCAGCTCACAATCCAATGATGGCATTACGCCAACCACACCTGCACCGTCCAACGGCGCGCGGCCTAATTACGAACTGAGCACCATCATCATCGATTATAAAGAGTATAAAATCGGTGATACCGTGCCAGAGAAGTACACCGGTAAAACCTACACCATTGGCGAGTGGCAGAAACGTAACCTGCCTGCGCCACAGGAAAATACCCACTGGGCTTACATCAACGCCAACTACATTCTGATTACCAATGACACCGGCAAGATCGTCATGGGTAAATCAGGTGATATCTTCTTCCGTGGCTGAGTCAAAAAGCCGGTCGTGATGACCGGCTTTTTTTTTGCGGAAACGCCTGGTGCCACCGGCTTCGGTTATGCGGCGTCATCAGCCGGGCTGTGCCATCCCGCCCCACGCCGGATTAATCCGGCCAGTCCAGTAACCGGCCCAGCAGGCGCGTGGCCGCTGCAATTTGCGTGTCACTGCTGTTGCCATAGCCCATCACCAGCCCGGATTGTGCCGGTTCAGTCAGATAAAAAGTCGAGAGCGCCGCAGGCGCGAAACCTGCCTGATGCAGTCTTTGGGCGATGGCCCTGTCATCCCACTGCGAATCGAGAGGCAGCACCAGATGCATACCGCTTTCACCGCCCAGCAACGGCACGGCCCGACCCGCCGTGCGCTGCAGTTCGCTGCGCAGTGATGTCTGACGCTGACGGTAGAGACGACGCATCTTGCCGAGATGACGGCGATAATCCCCATTGAGAATAAAGTGTGTCAGCGCCAGCTGCGCCAGACGATTACCGCCCCGCAGCAGCTGATCGAGTGCCGGACGCAGACGGCTGACGAGTGACGCGGGCAGCACCATGAAACCAATCCGCAGCGCAGGAAACAGTGTCTTACTGAAGGAGCCAAGATAGATAACCGGCGCATTGCCGCTCATGCCCTGCATCGCCATGATGGGTTCGCCGTGATAATGGAAGTCGCCATCGTAATCATCTTCAATAATCCAGGCCTGCTGCTGGCGCGCAGCCGCAATCAGCGCCAGACGCCGGGCCGCGCTCATGACTGAACCGGTCGGATACTGATGCGTAGGCGTGGTGTAGATGAGACGGGGTGGCGTCAGCGCCCAGTCTGCTGGCCGGGGGGCCATTCCCTGTTGATCGGTCGGAATCGGCACCACGCTCAGCTCACCCGTCCGGAATGCGGCTTTTGCACCGCGATAGCCCGGCTCTTCGATCCAGCCACCGTCGCCCGGATTGGTCAGCAGGGCAACACACAGCATCAGCGCCTGCTGCGTACCTTCAGTGATGACAATCTGTGCGGCATCGCAACGCACCCCGCGTGTGATGCGCAGCTGCTGCGCCAGCACGGCCCGCAGTTCGGGCTCGCCGAGAGGATCGCCATAACCGAGCCGCTGCGGTGAGGTCTGGCTCATGACCTGGCTCATTGCCCGTCGCCATGCCGCCACTGGAAAGTGGTTAAGGGCCGGGATGCCGGGACGCAAAGGCAGTGTGCCGGTGTCGATCCATGGGTTGCGGTGAAAGGCGTCAATCCGATTTGCCAGGGGCCAGCTATCGGGCGTCATCTCCTCCGCCTGAGTCACAGGCAGAGCCAGCGGGCTGACCCGGCTGCCCTGTCTGTCGCTGGTGAGATAGCCCTCCGCCTGCAGCTGTGACCAGACGTTAAGCACGGTATTGCGCGACACGCCCAGCTCCAGGGCCAGCTGCCGGGTGGCCGGCAAGCGCGATCCGGCAGCAAGCTGCCCCTGCAAAATAGCCTGCATCATTCGCTGATAAAGTTGCTGCTGCAGCGTGGTTCCGGCGGCTGCCGTTAAGGGAGCCATCAGCAGGGCGGTGATCTCTGACGTCATGGTCTGCTCGCGTGGATCTATCATTTCTACTGATTGTGGTCCTTTTTCACCTGCCAGGATAGTGGCACTCTGCTGACATCATCCGCAGCCGGGAGGCGATATGTCACATCAAATCAATCAATATGGACAGATGGTCGGGGCACCTTTACCCGACTGGCAGCCCCGTCCTCTGCCTGAGCATCAGGTTTTCACTGGTGAGACGTGCCGGCTGGAGCCGTTCAGTCTGGCACAACATGGCGACGCGCTGTCTGCGTGCTGGTCCCTGGCGGAAGATGGCCGTGACTGGACATATATGTTTATGGGGCCGTTCAGCGATCGACAGGCGTGGCTGAATTATGCGAGTCAGCTCGAGACCAGCCGCGATCCGCTGCATTTCGCTGTTATCGATCTGGCAACGGAGCAGGCGACAGGTACTCTGTCATTAATGCGCATTCAGCCTGAACATGGCGTGATGGAGGTCGGGCATGTCGCTTTCTCACCGAGGCTGAAACAGACCCGGATGGCAACGGAAGCCCATTATCTGCTGATGTGTTACGCGTTTGAGACGCTGGGCTACCGGCGATATGAGTGGAAATGTGACAGCTGCAATGCCCCTTCCCGCAAAGCGGCAACACGTCTCGGTTTCCGCTATGAAGGTGACTTTCGTCAGGCCATTGTCTATAAAGGGCGCTCGCGTGACACCAGCTGGTTCTCCATTATCGACAGTGAATGGCCGCAGGTGAAAACGGGTCTGCAGCGCTGGCTGGCGGAAGATAACTTCACGGCTGACGGTCAGCAGCGCGAAAAGCTGGAGGCGCTGCGCAATCGATCCTGATCGGCTGCAGGCCGATCACAGCAGGATATCTTTCAGGACCGCCGCCAGCAGGGTGGTGGTCATCAGAATCGATAACCGCTTGATCCAGCGCATATCGGCGCTGAGGCCGGCCACGTCATTTCTCAGGTTGTCCACCGCTGACGTTAAGCGGACATTCATATCGCTGAGTAATGCTTCCAGCTTATCCATTCTGATTTCCAGATGATTAAACCGGACGGCCAGCTTATCGGTTTTTCTTTCGACATGGCCCAGCCGCTCGTCTATGTGATGGATTTTGGTCGCGAGCAGGCCGAGATGGGTATCCATCTGATCGACCTTCGTCGTCAGTTTGCTGAGATGGGTATCCATCAGGTCAAATTTAGTCGTTAGTTTGCCGAGATGGTTATCTATCTGGTCCACTTTGGTTGTGAGTTTACCAAGATGGGTATCTATCCGGTCCACTTTGGCTGTGAGTTTGCCGAGATGATTATCCATCCGGTCCACTTTGGCTGTAAGTTTGCCGAGGTGGGTATCCATCAGGTCGACCTTCGTCGTCAGTTTGCCGAGATGAGTATCCATCTGATCGACTTTGGTCGTCAGCTGGCTGACCCGGTTATCGGTCTGGTCGACCCTGACCATAAACCTGTCAAACCGGCTGTCTGTCTGATGAACGCTGGCCCGAATCTGACCGAGTTGTTTGCTGATCTGTTTGCCTGGCTGACTCTGTTGCATAGGGGTAAACACCTCAAGCATCGCCTCCGCCTGCCGATCGGCGATCCCGGCTCGCTGTAGCGCTTTAAACGCGTTATGAGTACGGATTAATGTGTTTTTCATCATGGCACCTCCCTGTCAATGCTGGCGATAACGCATCATGACAGGCATACGGCACATCACCAGACAATGTGGTTGTATTTTGCGCGCCCTGCAGAAAAATATCAATTAGTACAACAGGTAACGTGTAGCGGCGTGCGGTACGCTTCGCAAGATTTTGCAGCAGGCAGGGCGTCACGCCTCTGCGATTGTCGACAGAGGCGTGAGACGAAAAGGTGTTAAGACTGCGGTACGATTTTAATTTCGACCATGCCAATGCCGAGTCTGCGGGGATCCTGACCCGTGATATTACCGGTGTTACTCAGTTGCGGTTCAGGCGGGGCAATCACCAGACGATGACTGGCACCGGGATTGTCAAAATGCAGGGTATGGGTGGATATCTCCTCGCCCAGCGACAGCAGTTGCTCCTGATCGCCAACCCGGACCGGAATCGCCCGGTGTGCGTTGGCGCCGTAGGCGCGTGCGGTGATCACCAGATCGAACTTCGCTGGCAGCGCATCGACATAATCGATCCGTACCTCGGGCGCGAGATTGGCGTTGGACCAGCGTCCCCAGCTCTCTGGCCGGGAGATGCCGCTGAAGCTTTTCACGCTCTCCGGTGCGCCCGGCACATCGAGCCTGAAGCTGTCGGCGTTGTACCGAATATTGTTATCTTCCACCCGGATCTGTGCCAGATTCTGCCGGTAGCGCGCTTCTGTGACGGGGCCTGCCGGGAACTCTACTTTTCCTTTCCACTGCGGTTTATCGACGAGCGTAACCGATGGCGTGCCGCCGGGCTGCCCCATCGCCACACAGAGATCGCCGGAGAGCGCCAGCGAAGGCTGCCAGAGTCGCGCCATCTTAAAGCAGCGATCCACCCAGACGAATTTATCATCGAGAGCAAAATCGGCGAGCTGATAGCGCAGCGGGGCGGAATATTCGCCCTCTGGCATCGGCTCAACATGTTTGTCGCTGATGCGGAACAGGATCGGCAGTTTAAAGGTCGTCCCGGAGAAGCTGAAGGTACTCTTCGCCTTATCTATCGTGAAGTTGTCCATCTTCTTCGGAAAGTTCCACAGCTGAATAATATCGGGCTTCCAGCTCGACACCTTGCTCTTCATGTCGTCGAACTGGGTCGAGAGCGAAAGCGAGGAGAGGCTGCTGCGGCCCAGGCCAATCGCATTGTCGCCGCCCAGAATATCCAGCAGGGTGGCGCCGTTATCCAGCGTGCTGCGCTTCGCCTCCATCAGCTCCGCCTGCGGCTTATCACCCCGGATCACCATGAACAGGTTGCGGCGCGGCTGCTTTATCAGCCAGGGGTGTGCCGTATTGTTCATGGCCAGATGATCCGAACTCACCACAATCACGGTGTTCCGGAACCACGGCGACGCTTTGATGCGCGCAATCAGACGCGCCACATGTTCCTGTGAGCAGGCGACCGCGCTAAAGGACTGATTGGGTTTACCCTCCATGCTGTAGCTTCTGCGTTCACAGCTGCGTGAGATAAATCCGTCGGGATGATGGGTATCGACGGTCAGCGCAAACAGCGCAAAAGGCTTCCCGGCCTGAGAGAGTTCCTGATACTTCTCAAAGACTTCATCCAGCACCGTATCGTCGTAATAGCCCCAGTTATTGCGGTAGGTTGGATCGGCAACGCGGCTTTTCAGCTCCTGCGAGCCATAGAGGTTGGCCGGATCAAAACCGTGGGACTTCAGGAAAATGTCCTTACCGGCAAAACGCAGATCGGCACCCTGGATAAACCAGTTTTCATAACCTGAGTTTTTCAGGATGTCGCCCAGACAGACGTTTTGCGGATAGAAGCTGGAAAGCGAGGCCGACGCATTGCCGTCAAACGGCGCAAAGAGCGGGATACCGCACTGTGAGGCGACCATGCCCGCGATCGTGTAATCGGTGCCCGGCAGCTGCTCGGTCTGGCTGAAATCGATGCTCTGCTCTTTCTGACGGCTCAGTTCCGGCGCTAAACCCGGAAAAGCGTTGGCGTCGAAGTAGGTACGCTCCAGGCTCTCGCCGTAAATGTAAACCACATTGAGGTGCGGATTCTCAATGCGGTTGCGCGGCACTTTATAGAAGTTATCGAAGTCAGAATCGGCCAGTTGGGTGTGCGACACCACCAGTGTCGCGACCTGGCGAAAGGCCGGTGTCGTCTGAACCGACCCCAGCGCGCAGGCCGCCGCCAGCAGCGACCAGCCCAGATGATGCGGACGCCTGCGCCGCCGCAGGATCCACGACAGCAGGCAGAACAGCAGGAACAGCACGATGATCAGGCCAATCGCCGGCACCACATATTTACTGACGCCCGCGCCGGTCAGACTGTTGGTGAGGGTATAGAGCACCGCATCGTTAATGCCGTCACCGGTGAAATAGTTGCTGGCATAGAGGGTGGCATTCAGCACCACAAAAAGCACCAGCAGAATCAGAACAAGCACAAACCAGAATTTGTTACGCCCGGCTTTACAGGAATAGATTGCAATAGCGGCCAGAAATAACGCCACGGACACCAATTCGGACAACGGCAAATCCTCTCTCTACAAGGTTACGCGAGGCGTCGCGCAACCGGCCACCTGCGTGGGATGGTTTTTCGACAATCTATATTGGCTGTCATCGGGCTGCAACATATCCGGTCCGATTTGTGCAGTGATGAACAGATTGGCTGAGGGGCCGGGCAGAAGAGGGGGGATCAGGCGTGACGGTGGCTGGCGCGCACCGTCAGTGGCATCACGATCGCGACGCTTTTCAGAGTTTGCCGGTGAGATATTGCGCTTCGCCATCGGCAAAGCTCCAGTCGCCTTTGTCGTTGGTAATGAAGCTGATCATCAGGTCATTGCCGCCGACGCCACAATGCTCACGCAGCTCCCGTGCCAGCTCGGCCATAAAGTGCTGTTTCTGTTCCGTGCTGCGCGGGCTGGTGTAGACCCGCACCAGTACCAGATTGTCGCTGCGGGTGAATCCCAGTCCGGTATCCTGAAACACCATCTGATAACGCTTGTTTTCCTGAACAATCTGGTAGCGATCGCGTTCCGGTACCTTAAAGGCGGTGAGCACGGCGCGGTGTGCCGCATCCAGCAGCGTCCGCAGTTCAGATTCTGAACGACCTTCAATCACATCAAATTGCAGCAGTGGCATAGCCTATTCCTCGTTGGGGTTAAGCACCCTATGGTGAAGCCTTTAACCGGCGGGAAAAAGCGCGTAGCCTGAATTGATTATTCATTATAGTGAACAATGATGAAAGAGATGAAAACCGACACGCTGTGGGAGCACCTGCACTGGCTGACCGTGCTGGCGGACCAGGGCAGTTTTACCCGTGCGGCGGAGCGACTCGGCGTCAGTAAGGCGGCGATGAGCCAGAAAATCAAAGAGCTGGAGGCGCGGGCGGGTGTGCTGCTGGTGCAACGCACCACGCGCAGCGTACGGCTGACACCGGCGGGCGAGAAGCTGGTGGCGGAGCTGCGCGATCCCTTTACCCGTATTGAGCAGAGCTTTTTCAGCGTGCGCGACGAGGCCGGGCCGGTGCGAGGCCTGGTACGTATGACCGCGCCAGTGGCCTTTGCCCGTCAGCAACTGGTGCCGCTTATCGGTGAGTTTCTGCGCGACTATCCGCAGGTACGTCTGCAGCTGGATGTGACGGATCGTCTGGTGTCGCTGAGCCACGAGGGATATGACCTGGCGATCCGACACAGCGACACGCTGCCGGACACCCATGTGGCGCTGCCGTTGTGTGATACGCAGACGCTGCTGGTAGCGTCACCCGCCTATCTCAGGGCGCAGGGCGAACCGCAGCACCCGCAGGATCTGGTGCAGCATAACTGCCTTTACTATCCGCGCGGCGTGGAGTCGCCGCGCTGGCGGTTTGTCACGGCAGCGCAGCGCGAGCCGGTGCAGGTGCAGATTGAGGGCAGCTTCGCCACCAACAACAGCGAGTCGATCCGCGATGCCGCGTTACAGGGGCTGGGGATCGCCATGCTGCCTGACTTCAGCGCCCGTGAGGCGCTGGCGGCGGGAACACTGCGGCGGGTGCTGCCCGAATGGCAGCCGGCAGAGGCATTTGCGACCCGCCTGTGGATCGTGCGACCCTGGGCGGCACAGGTGCCGCGCGCAGTCACCACCTTTACGCACTGGCTACGCGCGCGCTTTGGTCATTGAAGGCAATGCCAGCGCGGAAGGCGAGGTGTGCATCATCGCCCCGATCAGGCTGCTGCGATTATAGAGGCCGAGCCGCAGATTGAAGTCGAGATGCAGCCGTTCGTTGCCGGTTAACTTGATAATAGGGGGCGGCGTCTGCGGCCGCTGGTGAAACATCACCGACTGCGCAAAGGCGCTGCTGCTGTCAGCATGCAGGCGCTGATAATACCAGGCGCTGGCTTCGCCTTTCCGCAGATAGAGGTTGGCCCGCCGGTACTCCCGCATCGCGACCTGCTGCGCCAGCGCCAGCAGCTGACGGGAAGGATTATCCATGCTCTGTACAATCAGCGGGAAATCGTCACGTTTCTTCAGCTCATGGAAATAGTTGCGGATACCGACGTTCTTGACCGGTGCCAGCTGCTTCAGCCATTCACGTATAAAGGGGTTCTGCGCGGGCGCGGCAATAAACCAGCTCTCGATGACGGGCGCCAGCAGGTTCATCGTGGATTGCTCGCGGTAGTAGCCGATCAGATCCATCGGACGCGCCTCATGCGCGCGATGCACCCAGCTGAGATCCTCAAACAGCAGAGTGCTGCAGTCAATGCCGATGCCGCCGTAGCGATGGATCAGCTCAAGCCGGATGATGTCACTTTTATGGGCCAGCGTCAGATCGGAAGAGATCAGGTTAAAGTCGGGTAGCCACTGCGACAGGGTGCGCTGCGTGACCAGATAGACCTGGTGATCCGGGTTGTCCCGCCGGATATTACGGATATTCAGGGCCATCGAGGCGGGCAGGCGATCGTGGTGCCACACCATCCAGACAATTTTGGGGATCGCCGGCAACGCTTTCTGCCCGCCGACTAATACCACGTTATTTTCCTGCCCCGGATCATATTCCGGAGCCTGAAGCAGGCTCTGCTGTTTTTTATTCCATAACATCTGGCTACTGAACGATATTCTTTTCCAGTTGCGCCAGATTTTATGTGCCGGACGCTGACGAAGTGAAGTCATGGTACACCTGTTATTTTTATTTTCCCGTTATCGTGCAGGCTCTGTCCGTTCCGCCAGCGGCGCAAACGTGCGGGGTTGCAGACCGGCTGCAAGCCCGTTGAGTACGGGAAGCGTTGAATAGTTTTCCCTGGTGGCGACGCAGTGCGGAAGCGCGCGATAGTTTCCTCACGGCGGATTAATTGCACTGCATCTTTTTAATAAAACATTATTTACGCATTAGCTATCTCTTTTTTTGACTTTAGGATAATACGGAAATAATCCGGTCACCTTTTGCGAATAATAATATCGACAGAATTAATCGTTTATTTAAATGGCATCAGCATGGGGGTTAAGGAATATCTGAAGATCAGGCGATGTGTACCGGATTAATGGCGGGCGGGCGACCCACGCAGGTCACTATTGGCCTTAAAACGGGGAGTAAGCCCGGCTCATCAGTGGGCAGAACCGGACAGCATCGGAGAGGATTGTCTACGCTTAAGAAGAACTTACTGAGAAAGGAGCACGCATGCAGAGTGAATCCTATGGTTTACTGGCGGTTGATAAGCAGGGCAATCGCGTCCTGTTCCTGAATCCGGAGACGTTCGCCGTCGAGCGGGAACTGAATGCGTTTCCGCCACGCCCGCATGAACTGCTGATGCTGGCGCCGTGGGGAAAAGCCTATGTGCCGATCTATGGTGACGGCGTGCACGGCGATAACCCGCATCCGGGGCACAAGGTGGCGGTTATCGATTTACAGCACCGGACGATCAGCGGCTTTATCGATCTGTCGCCGCTGCGGGCCCCGCACAGCGGACAGCTGGGGCGGGATGGCAAGGTCTATCTCTGCTGTGAGCAGAGCGCCGCCGTCGCGGTGATCGATCCGCTGACCGACAGCGTGGAAAAAATTATTCCGATCCCGTCCCACAACGCCCATCGTCTGACACTGTCGCCCAGCGGGCGCAAACTGTTTACCGATAACGAAGAGGATGCCACCATCACCGTGGTGGATCTCTGTGAAGCCGAGGGGCGGGTCATCGATACCATTCTGCTGCCTGGCCCGATCGCGGGCATCGCCGCCTCGCCGAAACACCCCTATCTGGTCGCCAGCGCAGCCGATGCGCCGCTGCTCTACGTGATTGACCGGCAAAGCCACCGTATCCGCCAGCGCCTGACGCTGCCGGGCCATCAGCAGCCCTGCCAGGTCGTGCGCTTCAGCACAGACGGGGAGCAACTGGTGGCGATAGGCGATCAGGAGCCGCTGGTCACGCTGTTTGACGATCTGCTGAATCCGCTCGGTGATATCAGCACGGGCCGCATGCCGATGGATGGATGCTTCACGCCCGACAGGCAGCAGCTGCTGATCGCCAATCAGGGCGACGGCACGCTGAGCGTGATCGACCTGGCGCAGCGCAAAGTGATTGCCACGCCGCGTGTCGGAACCGGCTGTGAGGTGCTGGGCTATTTTCCGCGCGGTCAGATAAACGGCCGGTGATAGATGGCGGAGCTCCAGTGACGACTGCTGGCATGTTTCTCGGCCTGCCAGCCGCGCTTGCGTAACTCGCGCGCAATCATCTTATTCATGATGCCGTGACCCAACAGCAGTACCGTGCCTCGCTGCGAGTGCGCGATCAGCCTCTCCGCCGCTGCTGAGGCCCGGCCGCGGGCATGCTGCAGCGACTCCGCTTCCCCCGCGTACCCGCAGAACCACAACAGGCGCAGCAGGGCCAGCCAGCAGACCGTGGGCAGCTCCAGCGCGCCGCTTCGCAGCAGGGGCACTTCGACTTCGCTGAACAGCGCATCAATCTCCTGCGGCTGTAACCCCAGCTGGCTCAGGGAGGATTGCGCGCGGGGCAGGGGGCTGCAGACCACCACCGTCGCCTGACGTGCAATCGCCACGCTGCGCGGCGGCGGGCCGTCACTGACCTGAGACTGATCGTAGGCTTCACACCAGTCTGCCAGCGCCTGTACGCTCTGGCGGCCCGTTGCCCGGTGATCGGGTTTACCGTGTCGCATCAGAATAATTGTCATCGCATCTCTGTCCGCTTTTTGTCCAGAGTAACGCATTGTCTCTGCTGACAGCCATTTTTCAGAATAAACAGGGCGTGTCATCTGACGGTCACAGGCGTGTGCGACAACAGAGCGCGATGAAAGGGGCGTCGCCTGTTCTCTACCGCTTAATGATTAGAGAAAATGGTAACTTGTCGCCGGAGATGATCTTTTTTTGTGCGATAAAGTGCAGTTAACTGGCTGAATTTTCGCTAAAAATGTGTGGTGACGGAAAGTGATAGTGAAGTTTTACTAACAATTTTCGTCAGGATCTCTTGATTTATCTACGCGCGTAGATACACTAAGTCTCCAGTGATTGCTCACGGTGCCTGATGCACGGTCGGCTCCATTGATTGTTAAGTTACATTCGTTCAGTTTAAGCGACCGGTTAAAAAAAGACCGGCGGAACAGGGCGGTGAATACGATTCCAACACCAGGGAATCCTTTAACCTTTCATCATGGTTAGTCAACTGAACGTCATCACCGGGGAATTCCGCTTCGATTAGGGAATCGACCCAGGGAGGGGCGTTTATCGATCTGCAAACGCATTCAGGGATAGGGTTATGACGGCACACAATTCCGTTAAGCAGCAGGCATCACTGTCTTCACCTTCAGCCGCCGACGAGCGGTTTAATACCTCTTCTGGCCGCAAAGATTTCTGGCGCGCCACATTCTCATGCTGGCTGGGAACGGCAATGGAGTACGCGGATTTCGCACTCTACGGCCTGGCTGCCGGTATCATCTTTGGCGATGTTTTCTTTCCGGAATCGACACCTGCGATGGCGCTGCTCTCGAGCTTTGCCACCTGGTCAGTGGGCTTTATCGCCCGGCCTATCGGCGCACTCTTTTTCGGCTGGCTCGGCGACCGCAAGGGACGCAAAGTGGTGATGATCACCACGATCATTCTGATGGGCGCCTCCACCACCTTTATCGGTTTAATCCCGGGTTATGCTTCAATCGGTGTCTGGGCGCCAGCCTGCCTGGTGCTGCTGCGCTTTACCCAGGGGTTTGGTGCGGGCGCAGAGCTCTCGGGTGGCACGGTAATGCTGGGGGAATATGCGCCGACCGCGCGTCGCGGGCTGGTCTCCTCCGTGATCGCGCTGGGTTCCAACAGCGGCACGCTGCTGGCCTCACTGGTCTGGCTGCTGGTGGTACAGATGGATCAGCAGAGCCTGCTGGAGTGGGGCTGGCGGATTCCTTTCCTCAGCAGCGCTCTGATTGCGCTGGTGGCGCTGTGGATCCGGCGTCATCTGCGCGAAACGCCGGTATTTGAGCGCAGAAAAGCGGAGATGGAAGCGGAACGCGCAGGCGTGCTGGCTGCGCCGCTGACCGATGAGCGGCCTTTCTTTCAGCGCACCCGGGCATTCTGGACCATGGTGGGCCTGCGTATCGGTGAGAATGGCCCCTCTTATCTGGCTCAGGGCTTTATTGTTGGTTACGTCGCGAAGGTGCTGATGGTCGATAAGTCGGTGCCAACCACGGCGGTGTTCCTGGCGTCCCTGCTGGGCTTCCTGATCATTCCTTTTGCAGGCTGGCTGTCGGATCGTTTTGGCCGCCGGATCGTCTATCGGGTGTTCTGCCTGTTACTGATGATCTACGCCTGGCCCGCCTTTACGCTGCTGGACACGCGTGAACCAATGGTGGTGATCCCGGTGATCGTGGCCGGTATGGCGCTGGCGTCGCTGGGCATTTTTGGTGTGCAGGCGGCCTGGGGGGTCGAGATGTTTGGCGTACACCATCGCTATACCAAAATGGCGGTGGCGAAGGAGCTGGGATCGATTCTGTCCGGCGGCACGGCACCGCTGATTGCCGCTGCTATGCTCTCTTATACCGGTCACTGGTGGCCCATCGCGATCTACTTCTCGGCGATGGCGGCCATTGGATTCTTTACCACCTTTGTTGCGCCTGAGACACGAGGGCGAAATCTCAACCTGCCTGAAGATGCCATCTAGATTCGTCTGAGCAGGCCATCTGTCGGGATCGGGTGAAAAGCAGCAGGCCGTGTAACGCGGCCTGTTTTTTTTATGGAGGAACGTGATGTGCCTAAGTCGTTAACGGGAAAAGTGACCCGCAGTGAAGTTGCCAAAGCGGCAGGCACGTCAGTGGCAGTCGTCAGTTACGTCATTAATAACGGACCACGCCCGGTCGCTGAAGCGACCCGTCAGCGCGTACTGGAAGCGATAAAAGCAACCGGCTACCGGCCGAATGCGGCAGCCCGCGCGCTGGCCTCCGGCAACACCAAAACCTTTGGTCTGGTGGTGCCTAACATCGGCAATCCTTTTGTGGCCTCCATGGCGCACGTACTGCTGCAGGAGTCGATGAATCACGGTCACGTCATGCTGCTGGGCGATGCAGGAGACGATCGCAAGCGCGAACTGGAGTTAATTCAGGGGCTGCTGAACCGGCAGGTCGACGGTCTGTTTTACAACAGCGTGGATCGCCATCCCTATATCGATCTCATTAAGGCCAGCGGAACACCACTGGTGATGCTGGAGCGGGTGGAGCCGCAGCCCGGCGTGAATATGTTGCGGGTCAATGAGCGTCAGGCGGCCTGGCAGGTGACGGCGCATCTGCTGAGCCACGGTTATCAGCAGGTCGGCATCATCAGTGGCCCGCTGGAGATGCTCAACGCCCAGGATCGTATTCAGGGCTGGCGCGATGCCATGCAGGAGCGCGGCCTGCCGATCGATGAGTCGCTGATGTTTCCGGCCAGCTACACCCCGCAGGGCGGATACGCTGCGGCTCAGACCATGATCGCCCGGCGCTGCGTCCCCCGGGCGCTGTTCGCCAGCAACGAGGGGCAGGCGATTGGTGCGCTGCGCGCCTTTTCCGAACATCAGATCCGGGTGCCGCAGGATGTGGCGCTGGTCTGCTTCAACGGCACCAATCACTCGTCGTTTCACGTCCCGAAATTAACGACCGTGCGTCAGCCGCTGCGTGAGATGGCCCGCTCCGCCATTCATATGCTGAAAGAGGGGCAGAGCGAAGCCCAGTTAAAGGAGTTTCCCCACTATCTTGAAATCGGTGAATCCTGCGGCTGCCAGCCGCAAAGCCAGAGTTAAATTATAAGAACATGAAAAGAATCATTATTGACTGCGACCCCGGCAACGGGATCGCAGGTGCCAACACCGACGATGGGCTGGCGATTGCGCTGGCCCTGGCTTCTCCCGGACTGTCGCTGGAGTTAATCACCACGGTAGCCGGTAATACACCCAGTGACGTGGGCGCGCGCGTAGCCAAAGATCTGATTGTCCGGCTGGGGCTGGCCATCCCGGTCGTGCAGGGCGCGACCCGCGCGCTGCAGGAAGATCCTGCGCCGTGGCGCGAGACGCTGGATAACCGGGTGAATCAGCTCGCGCTCGGCTCCCTCTGGCAGGATGTGCCGCCGCCTGCGGCGCTTGCGGCCGATGCCTTCGATGCCGCCGACGCTATCGGCAGGCTGATTTGTGAGCATCCGGGTGAGATTACCCTGGTCGCGATTGGCCCGCTGACTAACGTGGCGCTGGCGATGCAGCGCTATCCGGCGATGGCCGAAGCGGTCGCCGAAATTGTGATTATGGGCGGCGTATTTGCGCTGGATGATTACATCAAAGACACCAACTTTGGTCTGGACCCGGAGGCGGCGCATCAGGTGCTGCACAGCGGGGCGGCCGTTACGCTGGTGCCGATGGATGTTACGACGCAGACACTGCTCACGCAGCAGGATTTAACCCGCCTGACTACGGTGGACCATCCGCTGACCGCATTTGTACGCGACACGCTGCGGCCGTGGATCGACTATTCGATAGCGACCCGGCAGCTTGCCGGATGCTGGATCCATGATGCGCTGGTGGTCGCCTGGCTGCTGAATCAGCGAGTGGCGTCAGGCATCGATTATCAGGTCGACATCGAACTGCGGCCGGGTGCCACTCGCGGCAAAAGCTGGCGTTACCGGCAGCCGCTGCGGCTGACGGTGGGCGTACCTGAAGGGTGCGGTGCCTCGGTGCATGTGCTGCATCGGGTTGATAACGCGCTGCTGCTGTCGATCATCGAAGCGGCGTTTAAGCGCCTGAAAGCCTGATTCAGCGAAAGCGTCGCGAGCCGGTGGCAGGCAGCGCCCCGGCCCGCGGCGCGGTTCCGTTTGTCCGTTCGATCTATCAGGCGATCGGCAGAGTTACTTCGCAGCAGAGAGGGCTGGGTTCAGATTGCCTCGCAGACGTCGATCCAGCGGGCGTTTGTCAGTTCAGCCATCTGCTGTGGCGAGATGCGGACGGCGCTGTGGATCGCACCCGCAGCGGGCAGGACTTCGTCGAAACTGCGCAGGGAGACATCACAGTAGACGGTCAGGGGATTCTCCAGACCAAATGGACAGACGCCGCCGACCGGATGGCCGGTCCAGTTAATCACTTCATCAACGCTCAGCATCCGCGCCTTGGCTCCGAGAGCCGCTTTCAGCTTGCGATTATCCAGTCGGGCATCGCCTCGCGTCACGATCAGCACCACATCGTTTTTCACCTTCAGCGACAGCGTTTTCGCAATTTCTCCCGGCGTGACGCCGTGGGCGCGGGCAGCCATGCCGACCGTTGCGGTGCTTTCGGCCAGTTCGATAATTTCAATTTCAGGGGCGTGTTCGGCGAAGAACTGGCGCACGGACTCCAGACTCATCTTTTTCTCCAGGCTGATCGAAGGCGTAAAAATTGCCACAAGCCTCAGTGCCTGTAAACGAGATAAACGGAGAATTCGCGGGAATTAGCCCTGTTCAGCTCCCGTTCAGGGTGCAGTTGCCGCATTGTTCGACATCCGGAATGCGATAACGCTGACAGCAGCTGCGACGGACCAGCTCACCGTTGCGCGGGATCATGGTGCGGTAGAGGGGGTTTTCGCTGCCATCCAGCAGTCGCTGACTGAAGAACAGCGCCTGCTCCAGCTGCAGCACCAGCGTCTCGTCAATCTGGCTTTTCAGCTCGCCCAGGAACCACTGGAATGAGTAGCCCATGTTGTTCCAGATCAGGCGGGCATTGATGTCACCATGCTGCGTGATGCCGTTCACCACCGGGATAAGATGCTGCTGAATCAGCCGATCAATGCGCTGCCGGGGATTCAGATAGCGCGCTTCCTCATCCTCCTGCACCGCGATCCAGAACGTTGCCGGATGACCATGCTCATGGAAGCCGACGCGGATATGCTCCGGTGAGCAGTCCAGCGCGCGCGACTCCTGAAGTAACGCCATGATCAGCGGCGGCAGCAACAGGCCAAAATACCATTGCGCCCAGAGTGAGAGTACCGGCTTCGCTTCCCGGACTGCATCAGGATGATCGCGGTAGAGATAATCGCTGTAGCGCTGGATAAGCGGGGTAAAGTTTGCCGCCTGAGACCAGGCCGCGAGGGTCTGCGTGTCACGCGGCGCGGGCTGACTGAACTTCGTCGAGTCAAGCAGATAGCTGCGCTGCTGTTGCAGTTGCTCATGCAGACTTTCCGCCAGCGGACGGTCGTTCTGCCGGAAGATCATCGACTGAGCGCTAAAACGCGGTTCCTGAACTGAAGCGGTTGCCATGACGACTCGCGAAAAGTGTAGATAAGAAAGCAAATGATAATCGTTATTGATTAACTCTACAAGTCGCGCAAAAAATCTTCTGCTGGCGGGCAACGCGCAGGCGTTATCGGGGGCATCCGCCACGGACAGGGCAGGGCCTGTCGCGGCGTCATCTGTTGATAACCGGCTGAATCAGGCCGGTTCGCTGGCGGTCTGTTGCGGCTGTCGTGGGAGATCTTCCCAGGCGAGGATGGTATTGCGCCCCTGATTCTTAGCCACGTAGAGCGCGCTGTCAGCATTGGCGACGGCCTGATCAAACTCATCATCATAGATGGGCGCAATACCGGCGCTGATGGTGACGTGGGTCGACACGGTTTCGTTGAAAAGGTGGGGGATTTCTAAATCCACCACATACTGACGGATGCGCTCAGCCAGCTTCAGGGCAATCGAGCTGTTCACATTGGTCATCAGCACCAGAAACTCTTCGCCGCCGTAGCGGGTAACGACATCGCGTGAACGCACGGCATCCCGAATCGCGACAGAGACGCGCGCCAGCGCCTGGTCGCCCATCGCATGTCCGTAGTTGTCGTTGTAGGCCTTGAAGTGATCGATATCCAGCAGCAGCACATAGTGGCTGCCCGCGTGATTCTGCAGGATATTGTCGAGCCGGTTCTTCAGCCCGCGCCGGTTATAGAGTCCGGTCAGTGGGTCGAGCATGCTGAGATCGCTGAAGGTCTCTTTCTCTTCATAGAGCTGATGCATCAGGCGCAGAGTAAAATTGTCGGCGCGCCGCCGCATCAGATGCTGAAGCGAAAATCCGATTAACGGCAGGGCAATGGTCAGCAGGATCAGCGGCAGATGCTGCGCATTGTCGAGCAGCACAACGGTCACCACCGGCGGGGTAACGTGCAGCCAGAATGCCGCCAGATAATCACTCAGGGCGATTGCACTGATAAATAACAGACTGATTAAGCTGATAATAAGAAAGCCGCCATCGAAATAGAATATCTGATGAAAGCGATAATTAATGTGCCAGGCCCAGAGCACGCCGAGCAGCAGCGCCACGGGATTTAGCAGGGGAAGTTTTGCTTTTGGCCAGATTAAATAGGTTATTAACATGATGCCGCTGAATGCCATGATACAGATGAGCGGCAGAGTCGTATCGCTGTTTTCGACGTTAATTACGGGCAGAACAAAAAAGAGTGAAATGGCGATATTAAGAAACAGAAAAAGCATGACCGACAGGCGGTATTTGCTCTGTTTAAGCTCTTCATATGATTGTAATTTCATTGTAAATACTCGCGGCGACCCTGAAATACCAAAGCGCAAGCCGGCAGAATAGCTTCTGCCAGTCAGATAATTATTGCTGTTATTAAAAGTATTATCGGCCGCAATCTAGCATTTTCCAACTGGTCTGTCATCTTCGCGTCCGGAACCGACAAAAACAGGCTGCAGGGAGGTAAAATCTGCTATATGATAATGGGAATGCTTATCATTTGAGGCTTTGTCATGGGAATAGCGATTGTCGCAGCCTGCGGCCTGTGGGGCGTCAGCTGGGCGCTGGGTAAGAAACTGGATAGCGCCTGGGGCGTGCTGCTGCCCTGCATCGCGTTGCCGCTGTTTGCATTATGGGAGCCAAGCTTCAGCCAGTGGCGGATGGTGATGACCGTGGCGCTGCTGCTGACCGTCGTGATGCTGTTTAACCGGCGTCTGCGTCATTACCTGCTGCTGCCGTCGTGTCTGGCGTTAGCGGGCGGACTGGCGGCTGTCTCTGTGAACTTTCAACTCAGCTAGCGCTGCAGATCAGCTGGAAAACGGAGCAGGACGATCAATTAAAAACTCAGTGGAGTAAAAGAGGAAAACGGAACTGCAGGGGAAGAGAGAGGCGGCCGGGAACGACCTGAGAATGACAACGTTGGTGCGAAGAGAGGGACTTGAACCCTCACGTCCGTTAAGACACTAACACCTGAAGCTAGCGCGTCTACCAATTCCGCCACCTTCGCATCGAGTTGTCTTTTCATATCACCGCATTGGTGCGAAGAGAGGGACTTGAACCCTCACGTCCGTTAAGACACTAACACCTGAAGCTAGCGCGTCTACCAATTCCGCCACCTTCGCGCAGTGCTCGCGATATGAAACATGTGATTTTGGTGCGAAGAGAGGGACTTGAACCCTCACGTCCGTTAAGACACTAACACCTGAAGCTAGCGCGTCTACCAATTCCGCCACCTTCGCATACCCGTAACACCCTGAGAATGTTACAACCACGGAGGCGCATTCTAGAGATTTTACTCTTTGCGTCAACAACTATTTCGTCGGGCTGAAACGATTGCTGCAAAAAGCAACGTTTTCAGCCCGGCGATGCGGGTAATGGCGAAAAAAAGCGCTTATCGCGCCCTGGCGCCACGACCATAGATGGCACGATAGACCTTAAAGCGACCGGTCTGTGCGATCACTTCATGGCTGCCGAAGGTTTCATCCAGCACCTGGGGATAGGGCAGGAAGGTATTGGCCACGATACGCAGCTCACCGCCGGTGTTCAGATGCTTCACCGCACCCCGGATCAGCGCCTGAGCCGCATCGAGGCTGGTCTGCGTCCCTTCATGGAAAGGCGGGTTGGAGATAATCATATCGAAACGGCCCGTGACGTCAGAGAAGACGTTGCTGGCAAAAACTTCACCCTCGATGCCATTGGCGGCCAGCGTCGCCTTACTCGCTTCGATCGCCGCCGCATGGACGTCGCACAGCCAGAGACGGACTTTAGGCGATACGGCAGAGAGCGAAGCGGCCATCACGCCCGCGCCACAGCCCATATCCAGCACTTTGCCTTTGGTGTGCGGGGTAAAGGTCGACAGCAGCAGGGCGCTGCCGCTGTCCAGGCCATCACGGCTGAAGACGCCCGGCAGGGTGTGAATAGTCAGATCATCCAGCGGGTACTGGTCACCAAAGGCGCTGACGTCAAACGCCGGCTGGGTGTCGAGGCGGCCATGATAGAGACCACAGCGGCGGGCGCTGTCGATTTTCTCCAGCTTCACCCACGACGCCAGCATGCCTTCCGCGCTGCGCACGCCGCTGCGGTTTTCACCGACCACGAACACGTCGCAGCCCACCGGCAGCAGTGACAGCAGGTTCTGCAGCTGGAACTGCACTTCCGGCTTATTTTTGGTCCAGAAGTAGATCAGCGTGTCGCAGCCCTGCACATCTTCCGCCTGCGCCACCAGGCCGTAACGGGCCTGTTCGCCCATGCGGCGGCTCAGGTTTTGCCAGTGATGATATTGCTGGGTGTGAACGCGCGATGAGGCGGTTTCCAGCTGAGCGGGCAGGTCATCCTGCAGATCGCCAGCAAATAAGACATGGCGGGCGGTAAATTCATCACTGTGGCGCAGAATAACTTCGCTGGCCGGGGAAAAAGCAGACATGTAGGGCTCCTGTAAGATCTGAGCGGGGATTATAGTGCTTTGTTGGCGCATGTTCGATGGGTTTGCTAGCATAGCGTCGCAATCAGGCAGCAGAACAGGTAACACCATGACGTCCAGGCGCGACTGGCTTTTACAGCAAATGGGAATTACGCAGTATCAACTGCGCCGCCCGCGCGTGCTTCAGGGCGAAATTGCCGTCACGCTGGCCCCGGACACGCAGCTAATTATTGTCGCGGAGGCGCCCCCCGGTCTGGATGAGCCGCTGATGCGCGACGTGCTGCATGCGCTTCATCTGCAGCCTGCTCAGGTGATGACCGTTACGCCGGATCAGCTGCAGATGCTGCCGGAAACGCTGAACTGTGCGGGCTGGCTGCTGGGTGTTGAGAGCGAACAGACCTTCAATGGCGTGGCACTGAGCAGCGCCTCTTTTAATGAACTGATCAGCAGCGGCGTCGCCCGACGCGCGCTCTGGCAACAGATGTGTAACTATGACAGCCATCTCTTTCCTCACCCCTGACGATCTGGCGGAAGCCTTTGCGATCGAGTGCCGCAGCCACGCGTTTCCCTGGCGTGAACAGACCTTTGCCAGCAATCAGGGCGAGCGCTTCCTCAATCTGCGACTCGACGTCGGCGACAAAATGGCCGCCTTCGCTATTACCCAGGTCGTCCTCGACGAAGCCTCCCTGTTCAATATTGCGGTCGATCCCGCCTTTCAGCGTCGGGGATTAGGCCGTCAGCTGTTGCAGCATCTGATCGAGGCGTTGATCAAACGCGATGTGCTGACGCTGTGGCTGGAAGTGCGGGCCTCAAACCTGCCCGCAATCGCGCTCTATGAGCAGCTTGGCTTCAATCAGGTCAGTCGTCGCCCTGACTACTATCCCACTGCCAGCGGCCGTGAAGATGCCATCCTTATGGCGCTGACGCTGTAGCCGCATAAAGGAGCTTTCATGTCAGAACACTGGGATTGCATCCTGTTTGATGCAGACGATACCCTTTTTCATTTCGACGCCTTCGCCGGGCTGCAGCGCCTGTTCGCGGGTTACGATGTGCAGTTTACCGACCAGGACTACAGCGACTACCAGGCGATAAACAAACCGCTCTGGGTCGATTACCAGAACGGCACGATTTCGGCGCTACAGCTGCAGACGCAGCGGTTTAACCACTGGAGCGAAAAGCTCAGCGTCGCCCCGGAGATCCTCAACAGCGGCTTCCTCAGCGCAATGGGGGAGATCTGCACGCCGCTGCCGGGCGCGGTCAGCCTGATGAACCACCTGCACGGGCGGGTGAAGATGGGCATCATCACCAACGGCTTCACCGCCCTGCAGCAGACCCGCCTGGAGCGTACCGGCTTCCGCGATTACTTCTCGGCGCTGGTGATCTCTGAGCAGGTCGGCGTGCCTAAACCGGCGGCAGCGATTTTTGATTATGCGCTGGAACAGCTGGGCAATCCGGATCGTCAGCGGGTACTGATGGTCGGTGATACGCCGGAATCGGACATTCTGGGCGGCATGAACGCCGGTCTGAAGACCTGCTGGCTGGATCACGGCACCCGGCCGCTGCCGGAACAGATCAAACCGACCTGGCAGATCAAATCGCTGGCCGAACTGGAAGCGCTGCTGGTCGGCTGATCGACGCCGCACTCCGCGATCGCCTGCCGATCAAAAAGGCCCGCATAGCGGGCCTTTTCGTTTATCGCGATCCTGACGCCAGCGCGCTACGCTTTCTTCTCTTCATCGTCATCACGATCCTCTTGCACCGGCGTGCTGGCGGTCAGCAGAAACGGCGACTGCTGCCAGCGGGTGCGGCGATGGCGCAGCAGGGTGCGGGAGAGGATAATGCCGATGGCCAGTGCCAGCAGCATCATCAGGCGCAGAATATTGGTGGTGTTATCGACCTGATGTGAGTCGGTGACCAGCACATGGGTGTCGAGCGTTACGCGCAGAAAGCCGAGCGGGCCATCGCTGCCGTCCAGCGGCTGCACAATCTGATGGTTGAAATAGCTGCCCGCCCGCTGCCCGTCGAGCGCCAGCCGGTCGCGGACGTTGATATTCTCGCCGCTGTGCGCCACCAGGCTGCCGTCGCCGTCATAGACCGACGCATCCAGAATACGGCTGTTTGCCGTCATCTGGTTCAGGATCGCTTCGATCTGATTGCGGTTATTTTCGCTGTTATCCATCAACGGCTTAAGGCTGAACGCCACCTGACTGGTGAGGGTATGCGCCAGCTCCTCGACCTGTTCAGACCGCGCCATCTGATGACCCAGACTGAACCAGGATGCGCCCTGCATCAGGACGACCAGCAGCGCCATCGAGATGAGCACGATCACGGTTCGATGCAAGCGAAATTTCAGTGCGGTTTTAGCCATTAATCATCCGGGTCATGTCACAACAGAAAGCCTGGAGATTATGTTGCCAGAAGCGGCGCAGACAAGGTAGCCTCTTGCGTGGTTTTGTTGTCCCTACAGGAGCTGTGATGCCAAATCGTTTAACCTGGTGCGATCTTCCCGCCGACGTCTCTCTCTGGCCGGGTTTGCCCCTTTCTCTTAGCGGTGATGAAGTGATGCCGCTGGATTATCGCGCTGGCCGCACCGGCTGGCTGCTGTATGGCCGCGGGCTGGATAAGCAGCGTCTGACCGATTATCAGCATCAGCTGGGTGCCGCGATGGTGATCGTCAGCGCCTGGAACGTCGATGAGTATCAGGTGATTCGCCTGGCGGGATCGCTGACGCCGTTTGCCACCCGGCTGGCGCACGACGCCGGACTGGACGTGGCGCCGCTGGGTAAAATCCCGTGGCTGAAAGCGCCGGGCCTGCTGGTGATGGATATGGATTCGACCGCGATTCAGATCGAA
Source organism: Pantoea deleyi (assembly GCF_022647325.1). NCBI lineage: Bacteria > Pseudomonadati > Pseudomonadota > Gammaproteobacteria > Enterobacterales > Erwiniaceae > Pantoea > Pantoea deleyi. Next base: position 3,359,572 of record NZ_CP071405.1, on the reverse strand, counting down.
TGCATCGACGAGATCGCAAAACTGGCGGGCTGCGGCGAACAGGTGGCGGACGTGACGGAGCGCGCGATGCGCGGCGAACTCGACTTCGCTGCCAGCCTGCGCGAGCGCGTGGCGGCCCTGCAGGGCTCAGACGCCAATATCCTGATGCAGGTGCGTGATGCCCTGCCGCTGATGCCAGGCCTGACGACGCTGACGCAGAAACTGCAGGCGCTGGGCTGGCAGGTCGCCATCGCGTCCGGCGGCTTTACCTACTACGCCGAATACCTGCGTGACAGGCTGCATCTGTCGGCGGTGGCGGCCAATGAGCTTGAGATTCGCGACGGCAAGCTCACCGGCAAGGTGCTGGGACCGATTGTCGACGCACAATACAAAGCCGATACCCTGAAGAAGCTGGCGCAGCGTTTTAACATCGCGCCGGAGCAGACGGTGGCGATCGGCGATGGAGCCAATGACCTGCCGATGATCAAAGCCGCCGCGCTGGGCATTGCGTTCCATGCTAAACCTAAGGTGAATGAACAGACTGCGGTCACCATTCGCCATGCCGATCTTATGGGGGTGTTCTGCATCCTGACCGGCAGCCTGATCCACGAAGAGCGTTAACTGAGGTATTGATTTGGCCAAAGCGGCAAAACGCGCATTTGTCTGTAACGAATGTGGCGCAGATTACCCACGCTGGCAGGGGCAATGCAGCGCCTGTCACGCCTGGAACACCATCACCGAGGTGCGCATCGCCGCCTCGCCTGCGGCTGCGCGTAACGAGCGCCTGAGCGGTTACGCCGGCAGCGCCGGCACCAGCCGGGTGCAGAAACTCTCTGAAATCAGCCTGGAGGCGCTGCCGCGTTTCTCCTCCACCTTCAAAGAGTTTGACCGGGTGCTGGGCGGCGGCGTCGTGCCGGGCAGCGCGATCCTGATCGGCGGCAACCCTGGCGCCGGGAAATCGACGCTGCTGCTGCAGGTGATGTGCCGGCTGTCGGAGGGGATGAAAACCCTCTACGTGACCGGTGAAGAGTCGCTGCAACAGGTCGCGATGCGCGCCCATCGTCTGGGATTGCCCACCGAAAATGTGAATATGCTGTCGGAAACCAGCATTGAGCAGATCTGCCTGATCGCCGAGCAGGAGCAGCCGCAACTGATGGTGATCGACTCGATCCAGGTGATGCATATGGCGGAGATCCAGTCGTCACCCGGCAGCGTCGCCCAGGTGCGCGAAACCGCCGCCTATCTGACGCGCTTTGCCAAAACGCGCGGCGTCGCGATCATTATGGTCGGCCACGTCACCAAAGATGGTTCGCTGGCGGGGCCGAAAGTGCTGGAGCACTGCATCGACTGTTCGGTGCTGCTGGATGGCGATGCCGATTCCCGCTTCCGCACGCTGCGCAGCCACAAAAACCGCTTCGGCGCGGTCAATGAACTGGGCGTGTTTGCCATGACCGAGCAGGGCATGCGCGAAGTCAGCAACCCCTCAGCGATCTTTCTGTCGCGCGGCGAAGAGGTGACTTCCGGCAGCTCCGTGATGGTGCTGTGGGAGGGAACGCGGCCGCTGCTGGTGGAGATTCAGGCGCTGGTCGATCACTCGATGATGGGCAATCCGCGCCGTGTGGCGGTCGGGCTGGAGCAGAACCGTCTGGCGATTCTGCTGGCCGTGCTGCATCGACACGGTGGACTGCAGATGGCGGACCAGGATGTGTTCGTCAACGTCGTCGGCGGCGTGAAGGTCACCGAAACCGGTGCGGACCTGGCGCTGATGCTGTCGATGGTATCGAGTCTGCGCGACCGTCCGCTGCCGCAGGATCTGGTGATCTTCGGCGAAGTCGGCCTGGCCGGTGAAATCCGTCCGGTGCCCAGCGGCCAGGAACGCATCTCCGAAGCGGCGAAGCACGGCTTCAGACGCGCGATTGTGCCCGCCGGCAACGCACCGAAAAAACCGATTGCCGGGATGCAGGTGTTCAGCGTGAAGAAGCTGGCCGATGCGCTGGCCATTCTGGACGAACTGTAACGCGCCTGCGGCCTGTCAGCCGGAGTGCAGGGCAGGCCGGACGCACCTTAACCGCATTGATGCAGGAGGCACGACATGTCGTCGTTTGAATATCTGAAAACGGCCATCCGCCAGCAGGGTCACACGCTGCAACAGGTCGCTGATGCCAGCGGCATGACGAAAGGCTATCTGAGCCAGTTGCTCAATGCCAAAATTAAAAGCCCCAGCGCTCAGAAGCTGGAGGCGCTGCACCGCTTTCTGGGCCTGGAGTTTCCGCGCCGGGACAAACGGATAGGGGTGATATTCGGTAAGTTCTATCCGCTGCACACCGGCCATATCTATCTGATCCAGCGCGCCTGCAGCCAGGTGGATGAGCTGCATATCATCATGGGCTACGACGAGCCGCGCGACCGTGAACTGTTTGAGAACAGCGCGATGTCCCAGCAGCCGACGGTCAGCGATCGCCTGCGCTGGCTGCTGCAGACCTTTAAGTATCAGAAAAATATCCGCATCCACGCTTTCGACGAAGAGGGCATTGAGCCTTATCCGCACGGCTGGGATGTCTGGAGCAGGGGCGTCAGTGCGTTCCTCAGCGAACAGGGGATTACGGCGGACTGTATCTACACCAGCGAAGCGCCCGATGCCGAGATGTATCAGCAGCATCTGGGGATTCAGACCGTGCTGGTCGATCCCAGCCGATCCTTTATGAGCATCAGCGGCGCGCAGATCCGTCAGGATCCGTTCCGCTTCTGGGACTACATTCCCACCGAAGTAAAACCGTTCTTTGTCCGCACCGTGGCGATCCTCGGCGGAGAATCCAGCGGCAAATCGACGCTGGTCAACAAACTCGCCAACATCTTCAATACCACCAGCGCCTGGGAGTATGGCCGCGACTACGTCTTCTCCCATCTGGGCGGCGACGAGATGGCGCTGCAATATTCCGATTACGACAAGATCGCGCTGGGGCAGGCGCAGTACATCGATTTCGCCGTAAAATATGCCAATAAAGTGGCGTTTATCGACACCGATTTCGTGACCACGCAGGCGTTCTGTCTGAAGTATGAGGGGCGTGAACATCCCTTTGTGCAGGCGCTGATCGACGAATATCGTTTTGATCTGGTGATCCTGCTGGAAAACAACGTGCCCTGGGTTGCCGATGGATTGCGCAGTCTGGGCAGTTCGGTGGATCGTCGGGAGTTTCAGTCGATGCTGGTGACGATGCTGCGGGAAAATAACATCGATTTTCTGCACGTTCAGGAAGATGATTATGACACCCGCTTCCTGCGCTGCATTGAGCTGGTGAAGGCGATGCTGGGCGAGAAAAACGCCCAGCCGTAACGCCTGCGGTGATCCGGTCTGCCGTCTGGCAGCCGGATCGGGACATTAATAGACCATCACCACTTTACCGCGCATGTGGCCTTCCAGCACCCGCTGATGAGCGGCTTTCAGCGTCTCTACGCTCAGGCCGTGCAGCGTCTCGCTCAGCGTCGTCTGCAGTTTCCCCTCATCCAGCAGCGCCGACACCGCATCCAGAATCTCGCCCTGGCGCGCCATATCCGGCGTGTTGAACATGCTGCGGGTATACATCAGCTCGAAGTGCAGCGCGGCGCTCTTCAGTTTCAGCTGATCCATCGACAGCGGATGTTCGTTTTCGACGATGGTGCAGATATGGCCCTGCGGGGCGATCAGTTTAGCCATGGTTTCCCAGTGACCGTCGGTGTCATTCAGGCAGAAGATGTAATCAACCTGCTTAATCCCCTGTTTCTCCAGCTCGCCGACCATATCTTTGTAGTTGATCACCCGATCGGCTCCGCGATCGCGGCACCACTGCGCGGAATCTTCACGCGAGGCGGTCGCGATGATCTGCACCTTGCTGCGTAGCTTCGCCAGCGGGATCGCCAGCGATCCGACGCCGCCCGCGCCGCCGACGATCAGCAGCGTCTGATCGGCCGTGGCGTGCTCCAGGTTCAGTCGCTCAAACAATCCTTCCCAGGCGGTCAGGGCGGTCAGCGGGATCGCTGCCGACTGCGCCCAGTCCAGGCTCTCCGGCTTGTGGCCGGTGATACGTGAATCCACCAGCTGCTCGGTGCTGTTGCTGCCCGGACGGGTCAGGTCGCCGGCATAGAAGACTTCGTCGCCAGGCTTAAAGTTGCTGACTTTGCTGCCGACTTCCAGCACCACGCCGCTGGCGTCCCAGCCGAGAATGCGCGGCTGCTCAAGGCCATTTTTCATCGCCCCTTTATGTACTTTGGTGTCGACCGGGTTGACCGACGCCGCTTTCACTTCGACACGCAGGTCATACTCACCGGGCGTCAGGGATTCAGGGAAAATCTCAGTGAAGTTTTCAGGACTTTCCGGATTAACTGCGATAGCGCGAATAGACATAGCATTTTCCTGTTTAATCAGGCTCTCAGCCTGGAACGTGTCTCTGCCATGCTGACCGTGGCGCGGCAACCCGCTGTCGGGCTGCGCCACGCTTCACATGGCCGAATGGCGAATCTTTCAGAACCGGCTTTAAGTGTAGAACCAGGATTTAGCGGTGATAAGATGGACAATCTTTCATAGAGTGTTCGTCTGAGGTGAACAATGGCCTTTCGGCAGTGGCAGGATATGGCGCTTTTCGCGCTGGTGGCGGAGTGCGGCAGCTTTACCGGCGCGGCGGAACGGGCCGGTCTGCCGAAATCGAGCGTCAGCCAGCGCATCAGCCAGCTGGAGCAGCGGCTGGGGATCCGGCTGCTGAACCGCACCACCCGCCAGCTCAATCTGACCTTTGCCGGTGAGCGCTATCTGCTGCACTGCCAGGAGATGATGCAGGCCAGTGAACGCGCCGATCAGGCGATTGCCAGCCTGCGTGACAACCCCAGTGGCCGCCTGCGTATCACCAGTCCGGCGGGCATCGGCGCCACGCTGCTGGCGCGCTGCAACGCGGCATTTCTGCGCCTTTATCCTGATGTGACGCTGGATGTGTCGATATCGGATGAGATGCGTGACCTGGTGCAGGAGGGGTTTGATGTGGCGCTGCGCACGGGTCAGCCGCAGGAGTCCTCGCTGATTGGCCGCCGGATAGGCAACTGCCCGCGACGGCTGGTTGCTTCGCAGCACTATCTCGACCAGCATCCTCCGCTGCTCCATCCCCAGCAGCTGTCGGCCCATCGCTGTATTGCGCACCGCGCCTGGAATGAATGGGTGCTGCAGCGTGACGAAGAGTTCTATCGCTGGCTGCTGCCGCCAGGCCACCTCACGGACAATCTGCTCTACGCGCGCGAATCGGCGCTGGGCGATGCGGGCATCACGCTGCTGCCGCACTTCCTGATCGACGGGCCGATGGCCGATCCCCGGCTGGTGCCGGTGTTACCGGAATGGGAGGTCGAAGGCAATGAGCTGTGGCTGGTCTATCCGGGCCGCAAACTGCAGTCGCCTGCGCTGGCGCGCTTTATTGAGTTTGCGCTGCAGTCTCCGGTATTCAGGGCGTTTTATCGCTGAGCGGCTGGATATGGCGGAGAAATAAAGCTGCCATTTTTTCAGGGCCGGATTGATAACCGGCAATATTAGCGGCTAACCAGTCGCTGGCGCTCAGACCTTCCCAGCTGACCTGATAGCCTGCATGCAGAATAATATGTTCAAACAGGATGCGCAGTGCACGGCCATTACCTTCGCGAAAGGGATGCAGAATATTTAACTCGCAATAGTACCAGGCAACCTGATAACAGAAAGCCGCATGATCAGGCTGGGAGAAGAGTTTCTCATGCGCCATTTTCGTAAATAAACGGTCTGCTTCCCGCGCAATAAAAGCGGGCTGGCAAAATCGCGTCTGGCCTTTGCTGATGGAGATATCGCGTATTTTTCCTGCCCAGCTGTAAAGTTCGTTAAACAGGCAATAATGAATATGGCACAAGGTCCGGAGGGAAAAGGGAGGATGTGAAAGCGTAATCGTATGAATAGTCAGTGCGGTGACATCACGTTCAGCCTGATCAAGCAGGATCTGATCGCGGATATTATAACGATTGATCAGCACATCTGAATCGGGGTAACAGTAGTGATCCCGCCAGACCTGATAACGATTCACCTTCGCCACCTGTTACTGTTTATAGCGGCGTCGGATCTCTTCCAGCGTTAATAATTTACTGTCAGCAGAGATATAGATTCCCTCAAGGCGCGAACTGGCGGCAAAGTTAGCCACTTTCGTCGCCTCAAAAATCGCTTCTGCTTTTTTCGATGTTGATGCCCTGGCTGTTTTTTTCATCAGATTCAGACCTCTGTAGCGAACAGAATGAAAAGCGGAAGAGGGAGACCGGAGCCTCCCTCTGACACGCTTACTTCGTCATACGCTTGTACTTGATGCGCTTCGGCTCCAGCGCGTCTGCGCCGAGGGTACGCTTCTTGTACTCTTCATATTCGGTAAAGTTACCTTCGAAGAATTCAATTTTACCCTCATCCTGATAATCCAGAATGTGAGTCGCGATACGGTCCAGGAACCAGCGGTCATGCGAGATCACCATGGCACAGCCCGGGAACTCCAGCAGGGCGTTTTCCAGCGCGCGCAGGGTTTCGATGTCCAGGTCGTTGGTTGGCTCATCGAGAAGCAGCATGTTGCCGCCTACCTGCAGCAGTTTCGCCAGGTGCAGACGACCGCGTTCACCGCCCGACAGTTCACCGACGCGCTTACCCTGATCGACGCCTTTGAAGTTGAAGCGGCCGACATAGGCGCGGCTTGGCATCTCGGTGTTACCGATACGCATGATGTCCTGACCGCCGGAAACCTCTTCCCATACGGTTTTGGCGTTATCCATGCTGTCACGGAACTGATCGACGGAGGCCAGCTTCACGGTTTCACCCAGCACGATGCTGCCGGAATCAGGCTGTTCCTGACCGGACATCATACGGAACAGCGTCGATTTACCCGCGCCGTTCGGACCGATGATCCCGACAATCGCACCCTTCGGCACGGAGAAGGAGAGGTCATCAATCAGCACACGATCGCCGTACGATTTACGCAGGTTGCTGACTTCCAGCACTTTGTCACCCAGACGGGCACCTGGCGGAATGAACAGTTCGTTGGTTTCGTTACGCTTCTGGTAGTCCGTGTTGTTCAGCTCTTCGAAGCGTGCCAGACGGGCTTTGCCTTTAGACTGACGGCCTTTGGTCCCCTGACGCACCCACTCCAGCTCTTTCTCGATCGACTTACGGCGAGCGGCTTCGGTAGAGGCTTCCTGTGCCAGACGCGCATCTTTCTGCTCCAGCCAGGAGGAGTAGTTGCCTTCCCACGGAATGCCTTCGCCGCGGTCCAGCTCCAGAATCCAGCCCGCCACGTTATCCAGGAAGTAACGGTCGTGCGTAATCGCCACGACGGTGCCTTCGAAGTCATGCAGGAAGCGCTCCAGCCAGGCGACAGACTCGGCGTCCAGGTGGTTGGTCGGTTCGTCCAGCAGCAGCATGTCTGGTTTTTCCAGCAGCAGGCGGCAGAGGGCAACGCGGCGGCGTTCACCACCGGACAGGTTCGCGATTTTCGCGTCCCAGTCTGGCAGACGCAGCGCATCGGCCGCACGTTCCAGCTGCGTATTCAGGTTGTGACCGTCGTGCGCCTGGATAATCTCTTCCAGACGACCCTGTTCAGCGGCCAGCTTGTCGAAGTCTGCATCCTCTTCGGCGTACAGGGCGTAGACTTCGTCGAGGCGTTTCAGGGCGCCAACCACTTCGGACATCGCCTCTTCCACCGACTCACGCACGGTGTGTTCAAGGTTCAGCTGCGGCTCCTGCGGCAGGTAGCCAATCTTGATGCCGGGCTGTGGACGCGCTTCCCCTTCGATATCTTTATCGATGCCGGCCATGATGCGCAGCAGGGTAGATTTACCCGCACCGTTCAGACCGAGGACGCCGATTTTTGCGCCTGGGAAGAAGCTGAGCGAGATGTTTTTCAGGATATGACGCTTCGGCGGAACCACTTTGCCGACGCGATGCATGCTATAGACGAATTGAGCCACGTTGGTTTGAGCCTCTGGGTCTGTTGGTCGTTGGAATGATGTCGAAGTTTAGCCTTTTTCACCGTCTAATCCCAGCCGGGGGGCGGCGAATATTACCCCGCGAAGGGAATGGCGGACGGCGCAGAGCGTCAGCGTCTGATTTCATCACCGCCTGGCGGACAGGCGGCAGAGGCGGGGATCAGGGCAGGCGCAGCGGTATCGCCTGCTGCGTCAGCCAGTGTTGCAATGCCTGATCGGGCGCGCTGTCGCTGACCAGCAGATCAAAACGCTGCAGCTCGGCGATACGGGCGGGCAGCACCTTGCCATATTTGCTGCTGTCAGCCACCAGCACCGACTTCCGGGCGCGCAGCATGGCGTGATGCTTCATCATCAGCTCATTGGTGTTGTAGCAGGTCGCGCCCTGATCTTTGTCGATGCCTGCGGCAGAGATAAAGGCCAGCGTCGGACAGAGATCATCCAGGATGGTGTGCACGCCAATCGGCGTAAACAGGGCATTGTCAGCGTGAAATTCACCGCCGCTGAGGATCACGTTGCAGGCCGGTTTCTCTTTCAGCGTCAGAAAGGTGTTCATGGCGCAGCAGATGGCGGTAAACGCGAGGGTATCGGGGATCGCATCCACGATGTAGGGCAGGGTGGTGCCGCAGTCAAAAAAGACCGTATCGTTCTCCACGATCAGGCTCGCCGCAGCCTGGGCCAGCCGCTGTTTTCGGGCGGCATTCTGCCCATGCTGATCGCTGACAAAATAGTGGCTGGCGTGACTTTTCGGATCGCTGACGATATAGCCGCCCAGCAGAACGATACTGGAAGCCGGTTCGGTTAAGTCGCGCCGCACCGTCATCTCTGAGACGCCCAGCAGCTGAGCCGCATCTTTCAGATGCAGTTTATCGGTGCGTTTCAGCGCCTGCGTCAGCTTGTGAATGCGTTCGTCGCGCCGGGTTTCCATGGTCATCTCTCTGTTACCTATCCTGCAGTGCGGAACAAGGACGCCGTAACCGGCGTTATATCGCGACAAACCTCACAGATTTGAATGAGTTGCGTCTCATCCGCCAGGCTGGCAATCAATCTTACCCGCAATCCGTAAGGGCCGCAAACCTGCGCTGCGCGGTCAGCGTCGTGTCACACCACGACCGCATACAGGCGGGGAGATAAGTCTCGCCCGCATGGACGGTGATGTTATCTTGTTATAATAGTAACACTCCCTTGCCCGTTTATCGCCGAAAGGTCGGGTCGCCTGCCGCTTCAGGATGTGGTTTTTGTCACATATTTAACCTTTAAGAAAGGTTATTGTTAATTTATTAACATTTAAGCTGGCAACACATCCGGGAGAAACCGTTATGACAATCGCGGTGATCGGCTCAAACATGGTCGATCTGATTACTTATACCAACAGCCTGCCGAAAGCGGGCGAAACCCTCGAAGCCCCCGACTTTGCCATCGGCTGCGGCGGCAAAGGCGCAAATCAGGCGGTTGCGGCGGCGAAAATGGGCGGCCGCGTGATGATGGTCAGCAAGGTCGGTGACGATCTCTTCGCGCCCAGCACTGTGGCGAATCTGCAACAGCAGGGGGTCGACACGCGCTTTGTGACCACCGCCTCAGGAACCTCCAGCGGCGTGGCGCCCATTTTTGTTGATGACCAGTCGCAGAACCGCATTCTGATTATCAAAGGCGCCAACCAGCAACTGAAGCCGGCAGATATCGACGACGCGGCAGAAGCCCTGAAAGCCTGCACGCTGATTATCCTGCAGCTCGAGATCCCGCTGGAAACGGTCTACTACGCCATCGATTTTGCCCGCCAGCATGAGATTCGGGTGATCCTCAATCCGGCTCCGGCCGTCGCGACGCTGGACATCGACTATGCCTGCAAATGTGACTTCTTCATGCCCAATGAAACCGAGCTGGAGATCCTGACCGGCCTGCCGGTCAGCAGCGATGAAGAGGTGATGCGTGCCGGTCAGTCGCTGCTGAAGCGTGGACTCAAAAATCTGATTATCACCCTGGGCAGCCGGGGATCGGTCTGGATGAGCGGCGATCGGGTACATCGTGTGGCCGCCACGCCGGTTCAGGCGGTGGACACCAGCGGCGCGGGCGATGCCTTTATCGGCTGCTTTGCGGTTCTGCTGACCGAAACCGGCGATGTGGCCGCGGCCATGACGCAGGCGTCTGCCTATGCTGCCTGCAGCGTCACCGGGCGTGGCACCCAGCGTGCTTACCCTGACACAGCGGCTTTCCAGCGTTTTCTCAACCGTAACTGAGGTTCTGCTATGCAACAGAAAATAGTTCAGCAATCTGATGGCTATCTGAATAAAACGCCGCTGTTTCAGTTCATCCTGCTGTCATGCCTCTTTCCGCTATGGGGCTGTGCGGCGAGTCTCAACGATATTCTGATCACCCAGTTTAAAAGCGTCTTTGCCCTCAGCGACTTCGCCAGTGCGCTGGTGCAGAGCGCCTTCTATGGCGGCTATTTTCTGATTGCGATCCCGGCCTCGCTGGTGATCCGCAAGACCAGCTACAAGATGGCGATTATGATCGGCCTGGCGCTCTACATTGCAGGCTGCATCGCCTTTTATCCGGCGTCGCACATGGCGACCTACACCATGTTCCTGGCGGCGATTTTTGCCATCGCCATTGGCCTGAGCTTTCTGGAAACCGCGGCCAATACCTACAGTTCGATGATTGGTCATCGTGATCACGCCACGCTGCGGCTCAACGTCAGCCAGACCTTCTATCCGGTTGGTGCGCTGATGGGGATTGTGCTGGGCAAATATCTGGTGTTTCAGGATGGCGGCAGCCTGGAGAGCCAGATGGCGGGCATGACGGCGGAGCAGGTACATGCGTTCCGGCTGACCATGCTGGAACACACGCTGGAGCCGTACAAGTATCTGGTAATGGTGCTGGTGGTCGTGATGCTGCTGTTTATGTTCACCCGCTATCCGCACTGCAAGCCGGACAGCCACGCGAAATCGCGCCCGTCACTGGGTGAGACCTTCCGCTATCTGGCCAGCAATCGCCACTTTAAACGCGGGATCGTGACCCAGTTTCTCTATGTTGGCATGCAGGTGGCGGTCTGGTCATTTACGATTCGTCTGGCGCTGACGCTGGGCGCGGCCAATGAACGTCACGCCTCTAACTTTATGATCTACAGCTTCATCTGCTTCTTTATCGGCAAGTTCGTGGCGAATTTCCTGATGACCCGTTTCCGGGCCGAGAAGGTGCTGATTGCCTATTCCGTGCTGGGCGTGCTGACGCTGGCCTATGTGATGCTGGTGCCGGACTTCACCGCCGTGTACGCCGCCGTGTTTGTCAGCGTGCTGTTTGGCCCCTGCTGGGCCACCATTTACGCAGGCACGCTGGCGACGGTAGACAACAGATATACCGAGGTCGCGGGTGCGTTTATCGTGATGGCGATTGTGGGCGCCGCCTTCGTTCCGGCGCTGCAGGGGCTGGTCTCTGACTCCCTGGGATCGATGCAGCTGGCGTTTGGCGTGTCGCTGCTCTGCTTCGCCTGGGTCGGCTTCTATTTCTATGGCGAGCTGCGTCATAAAAAGCAGCCGGTTGCAGGCGGGCGTCTGGTGGAGGAGTTGCCATGAAAACCCGTTTACCCCTGACGCGTGACCAGTTTCAACCCACGCCGTCGACGCTACTGGAGAGCGAGGCGTTCCGGGTCGAGCTGTTTCGCTATCCGTCAGGTATTGAGGCGGTGCGCCTCCATAACCGTCGCGGCAGCGTAACCGTGCTGCCGTTTCTCGGGCAGATGATCTGGGAGGTCGCGTTCGACGGGCATAACCTGACGATGGGCCACAGTTTCAGGCAGCCGCTGCCAGCCCGTTCGATCATCGATACCTATGGCTGTTTTGCGTTTCACTCGGGATTGCTGGCGAACGGCTGTCCTGCGCCAGAGGACGATCATCCGCTGCACGGCGAGATGGCCTGCGCCCGCATGGACAGCGCCTGGCTGGTGCTGGAGGAGCAGACGCTGTCGCTGGAAGGGGAGTATGACTATGTTAAAGGCTTTGGTCATCACTATCTGGCAGCACCGGCCGTTCGTCTTCAGGCCGATCGCCCGCGGCTGACGATCGACATGACGGTCACCAATCTGGCCGGTGCGCCGATGCCGTTGCAGTACATGTGTCACATCAACAGCGCGTGGATCGATCAGGGGCGCTTCAGGCAGTCGATCCCCGATCGGGCCTTTCAGCTGCGCCAGTCGATCCCGGCGCATCTGCGGCCAACGCCTGCCTGGCGCGACTACACGGATCGGCTGGCGCGCGATCCGCTGGCCCTGCAGCAGCTTGATCAGCCGCAGCTCTGCGATCCGGAGATCGTCTTTTTCGCGGACGATCTGCCGCAGTATGGCGATGAGGTGCAGTTTGAGCTGCATGCGCCACAGGGCTACGCGCTGATGACGCGCTTCTCCACCGCGCAGTTCCCGCACGCCACCCGCTGGCTGCTGCATAATCCCGATCAGCAGGTGGCGGCCTATATTCTGCCCGCCACCTGCCGGCCGGAAGGCTTTCTGGCGGCACAGCAGGCAGGTACGCTGATCACCCTGAAACCGGGCGAACAGCGCCACTTCTCCGTCGAAACGGGTCTGCTCTGATCGCCGGTTAAATCGCCACGAGGCCGCGCACACCCTCTGCTTCCATGGTGTCGCCGCGGCCACGCTGCACGATCTCCCCGCGCGACATCACCAGATAGCTGTCCGCCAGCTCGGCGGCGAAATCGTAAAACTGCTCGACCAGCAGGATCGCCATATCCCCGCGCTGCGCCAGCTGGCGGATCACTGCGCCGATCTCTTTGATCACGGAGGGCTGGATCCCCTCTGTGGGTTCATCCAGGATCAGCAGCTGAGGACGACAGGCCAGCGCCCGGCCGATCGCCAGTTGCTGTTGCTGACCGCCCGAAAGATCGCCGCCGCGACGTGACTTCATCGCCAGCAGCACCGGAAAGAGCTGATAGATCTCCTCCGGCACCTCGCGCGCCTGCGCCGCCGGAAAACGGGAGAGCCCCATCAGCAGATTCTCCTCCACCGTCAGATGCGGAAAAATTTCGCGGCCCTGTGGCACATAGGCGATGCCCGCCTGCACGCGCTGATGAGGTTTACGGCCAGTGATCCGCTGCTGCTGCCAGTAGATATCCCCTGACTTCGCCGGGATCAGCCCCATCAGGCACCTGAGCAGCGTGGTTTTCCCCACGCCGTTGCGTCCCAGCAGGCAGGTGATCTCACCAATTTTTACCTCAAACGACAGGCCGCGCAGAATATGACTGCCGCCATAATATTGATTCAGTTCAGTAACCTGTAACATCTCAGCGCCCCAGATAAACGTCGATAACCTGCTCGTTGGCCTGCACCTCGCGCAACGACCCTTCTGCCAGCACCTGACCCTGATGCAGCACCGTGACATGGTCGGCGATGGTCTCCACAAAACCCATGTCATGCTCCACCACCATCAGCGAGTGTTTGCCCGCCAGGCTGCGGAACAGCTCGGCGGTGTAGTCCGTCTCGGCGTCGGTCATGCCCGCCGCAGGCTCATCCAGCAGCAGCAGATGCGGCTCCTGCACCAGCAGCATCCCGATCTCCAGAAACTGCTTCTGGCCGTGCGACAGCAGGCCCGCCCGGCGCTGGCGTTCAGCGCCCAGCCGCAGCAGTTTCAGCACTTCATCAATGCGATCACGCTGTTCGCTGTTGAGGCGGGCGCGCAGGCTGGCCCAGACCGATTTATCGGTTTTAAGCGCGATCTCCAGATTCTCAGTGACCGTTAACGCCTCAAACACCGTGGGCTTCTGAAACTTGCGGCCGATACCGGCGCGGGCGATCTCCACCGGCGAAAGACGGGTCAGATCGCTGTTCTGGTCATAGATCACCCGGCCCGAATCGGGTCGGGTTTTGCCGGTAATCACATCCATCAGCGTGGTTTTGCCCGCGCCGTTGGGGCCGATCACGCAGCGGAGTTCACCGATGCCGATCTGCAGCGACAGATCGGTGAGCGCGCGAAAGCCCTCGAACGAGACGTTGATCTTCTCCAGCTGCAGCACCGGATCGCGCTGCAGCCGATGACGATCCGCCCGCTGGGGCTGGGTAAACAGGGCATCACTCATGGTTTCCTCCGGCGCAGCAGGCCAATGACGCCAGAGGGCAGAAACAGCGTCACCAGAATGAACATCAGACCCAGAAAGAACAGCCAGTACTCCGGGAAGGCCACGGTGAAGATGCTGCGTGCGCCGTTGACAATCGCCGCCCCCAGCAGCGGGCCAATCAGCGTGCCGCGTCCGCCCAGCGCCACCCAGATGGCGGCTTCGATCGAGTTAGCCGGTGACATTTCTCCCGGATTGATAATGCCGACCTGCGGCACATAAAGCGCCCCGGCCAGGCCGCACAGCACAGCGGAGAGCGTCCAGACAAACAGCTTAAAGCCGCGCGGATCGTATCCGCAGAACATCAGGCGATTCTCCGCATCCCGCACCGCGGTCAGCACCCGGCCAAACTTGCTGCGCGCCAGGGCAAAGCCGATCGCCAGGCTCAGCAGCAGCAGCAGCACCGTGGCAACGAACAGCCCGATACGGGTGCCCGTCGCCGTGACGGAAAAGCCGAGCAGGGTGGTAAAGCCGGTAAACCCGTTGTTGCCGCCAAACCCGGTTTCGTTGCGGAAGAACAGCAGCATACCGGCGTAGGTCAGCGCCTGGGTGATGATGGAGAAGTAGACGCCTTTGATTTTTGAGCGAAAAGCGAAGAAGCCAAACAGCCAGGCCAGCAGGCCCGGCACCAGCATGCTCAGGCAGAGCGCCCAGGCGAAGTACTGGGTGCCGGTCCAGAACCAGGGCAGCTCATGCCAGGAGAGAAAGGACATAAAGGCGGGTAAACCCTCACCCGCGGCCTGGCGCATCAGGTACATGCCCATGGCATAGCCGCCCAGGGCGAAAAACAGGCCGTGCCCCAGCGACAGCAGACCGGCGTATCCCCACACCAGATCCAGCGCCACCGCGACCACCGCATAGCAGAGGATTTTGCCGACCAGCGTCAGGGTATAGGTCGAGAGGGCCAGCGGATGCGTGGCGGGCAGCAGCGCCAGAAACGGCATCAGCAGCAGCGCCAGCGCGACCAGCAGGCCGAGGCTGAGTGTCAGGCGCGGCGCGGTACGCGCCACGCGAAGCGTCATGGGTTGCGTCATCAGTCAGTCACCCTTCCTTTAACCGCAAACAGGCCCTGCGGGCGTTTCTGAATAAACAGCACGATGATCATCAGAATCAGGATCTTGCCCAGCACGGCGCCCATCTGCGGCTCCAGCACTTTGTTGAGAATGCCCAGGCTGAACGCCGCGACCACGGTGCCCGCCAGCTGGCCAACGCCACCCAGCACCACCACCAGAAACGAGTCGATGATGTAGCCCTGGCCCAGCTCCGGCCCGACATTGCCGAGCTGGGACAGCGCCACGCCACCCAGCCCGGCGATACCGGAGCCGAGGCCAAACGCCAGCATATCGACGCGGCCGGTCGGTACGCC
This sequence comes from Pantoea deleyi, assembly GCF_022647325.1. Taxonomy (NCBI): domain Bacteria; kingdom Pseudomonadati; phylum Pseudomonadota; class Gammaproteobacteria; order Enterobacterales; family Erwiniaceae; genus Pantoea; species Pantoea deleyi. Next base: position 3,344,118 of record NZ_CP071405.1, on the reverse strand, counting down.
GCAGCACTCCGCCATCGCACGGTTCTGGGTTACGGCCCGGACGTTCATGCCCAGGCGGGTGCGGTTCAGCAGCAGCCAGGTGAGCGCCAGCACAAACACCACAAACAGGATCACCGCGATACGGTTCCACGGCAGCACCAGGTTAGGCAGCAGCGTCAGGCCGCCCGAGAGCCACGCCGGATTCGCCACCTCCAGGTTCTGTGCGCCGAACAGTACCCGGACCAGCTGGATCAGCATCAGGCTGATCCCCCAGGTGGCGAGCAGTGTCTCCAGCGGACGGCCATAGAGATGGCGGATCACCGTGCGCTCCAGCGCCATGCCGATGGCGGCGGTGACCAGAAAGGCGACCGGCAGCGCCAGCAGCGGATACCAGGCTAAATAGTGCGGCGCGAACTGCTGAAACAGACCCTGCACCCACCAGGTGGCATACGCGCCGAGCATCAGCATTTCACCGTGCGCCATGTTAATCACCCCAAGCAGACCGTAGGTGATCGCCAGGCCCAGCGCGGCCAGCAGCAGAATCGACCCGAGCGACAGGCCGCTGAAGGCCTGCCCCAGCAGATCGCCCCACATCAGCCGCTTCTGAATCTGTTGCAGGCTCTGCGCCGCCGCCGCCCGCACCGTGGGATCCGGCTCGTTCGCGGCCTGAGTCAGACGCTGCAGGCTGGCCTGAGTATTGGGATCGCCGGACTCACCCAGCTGCTGAACCGCCCGCAGACGCACCATCGGCTCGCGATCGGCCAGCTGCAGATTCGCCAGCGCCAGCGCTAACGCGGCGTGGACCCGACTGTCCGGCTCGGCGGCCAGCCGCTGTTCCAGCAGGGGGAGCTGGTCCGCCATCCCCTCATTTTGCAACTGCCGGGCCGCGCGCAGGCGCAGAGCGACATCCGGGCTGACCAGCTGGTGGGCGGCCAGCGCAGTGTTGACCAGTACCCGCAGCCGGTTGTTCATAAACAGTTTTTTCAGGCTGCCGGCAGGCTGCGCCACCGTGTCCAGCGGCTGCAGCGTCGCACCCTGCTGGCTGAACGGCTGCCTGTTCTGGTCGGTAACCACGGTTTCGGCATGCAGCGCCTCCAGCAGCGGCAGGCGCTGACTGTCGGGCGCCGCGGCCCACTGCTGCAGCAGTGCCGCCTGCTGGCTGCGGCTGGCGGCCGCAAAGTCCGCAGCCGGTCCGGCGCTGGCCATCAGCGGCATCAGCAGCAGCAGGCTGAGAAAGCAGCGACATAGATTCATAAAGAGAGCCTCGTCAGGGAGAGCATCGCGGCCGCGTCACAGCAGGTGACGCGGCCGGGTTATCCGCCGCGCACCATTACTGCGCGGTCTTGACCGGGTGATCGGGCTTTTTGTCGTTACCGGCGATATAGGGGCTCCACGGCTGCGCGCGAACCGGCTGATCGGTCTGCCATACCACGCTGAACTGGCCGTTCTCTTCCACCTCGCCAATCATGACCGGCTTATGCAGATGGTGGTTGGTCTGATCCATCGTCAGGGTAAAGCCATCCGGGGCCTTAAAGGTCTGGCCGGCCATGGCCGCCCGCACTTTGTCGACGTCCGTGGTGCCCGCTTTTTCCACCGCCTGCGCCCACATATGGATCCCTACATAGGTTGCCTCCATCGGATCGTTGGTGACGACGGTGGCGGCGTTCGGCAGGTTGTGCGCTTTGGCGTAAGCGCGGTAATCGGCGACGAATCTGGCATTAACCGGATTATCAATCGACTCGAAATAGTTCCAGGCCGCTAACTGGCCCACCAGCGGTCGGGTGTCGATGCCGCGCAACTCCTCTTCGCCCACCGAGAAGGCGACGACCGGAATGTCAGTGGCCTTGATTCCCTGGTTGGCCAGCTCTTTGTAGAACGGCACGTTGGAGTCGCCATTGATGGTGGAGACCACGGCCGTTTTGCCGCCCGCCGCAAACTTTTTAATGTCCGCGACGATGGTCTGATAATCGCTGTAACCGAAAGGCGTATAGACCTCTTTGATATCGCTGTCCGCCACGCCTTTGCTGTGCAGGAAGGCGCGCAGGATCTTGTTGGTGGTACGCGGATAGACGTAGTCGGTGCCCAGCAGGAAGAAGCGTTTCGCGCTGCCGCCATCTTCGCTCATCAGGTACTCCACGGCCGGGATCGCCTGCTGATTCGGCGCGGCACCGGTGTAGAAGACGTTGGGCGACATCTCTTCCCCTTCATACTGCACCGGGTAGAAGAGCAGGCCGTTCAGCTCTTCAAACACCGGCAGCACCGACTTACGTGAAACCGAGGTCCAGCAGCCAAACACCACGGCCGCCTTATCCTGCGTCAGCAGCTGGCGCGCTTTTTCGGCAAACAGCGGCCAGTTGGAGGCGGGATCCACCACCACCGGCTCCAGCTTTTTCCCCAGCACGCCCCCTCTGGCGTTGATCTCATCGATCGTCATCAGCGCCACATCTTTCAGCGGCGTTTCAGAAATCGCCATGGTGCCGGAGAGGGAATGCATGATCCCCACTTTGATGGTATCCGCAGCCTGGGCACTCCAGGTGAAACCCAGACTGACAACGGTGGCGGAGAGCGCAAAAGCCTTGATCAACGAACGTCTTTTCATCATCTGAACCCCTGAGTGGTAGTGGTATTATTCGGTGAGCTGAAGCCGGGCCTGCTGGAGGCGGTGCAGCGTGATCTTGCGGACTTCCGCCTTACTGACGGCGATGTGATCGGTCAGGATCTGTTGTGCCGTGGCACGCTGCTGCTGAAAAATTGCCTGTAAAATCTGCGCATGTTCCTGATAGGTGGCGCAGATGCGATCGTCGCGGGTGAAGTCGAGGCGACGGATGATGCGGATCTTCTCCGTGAGTTCGGCGTGAATGCGCGCCATCTCCGGATTACCGGCGGCGGCGACCAGCGTCATGTGAAACGCCTCATCATGCTGCGATACCACCAGTCCGTCGGTGAGCGCCTCCGACTCACACCAGAACTGGTTGAGTGCTTCGAGTAGCGCGGCGCACTGCGGCGCGGGCAGGGCGCAGAGGCGTTTTACCGCCTCGCACTCCAGCACGGTGCGCAGATCATAGAGCGATTCGAACCAGGCGAAATCAAAGGTCTTAATCTGCCAGCCGCTGCGAAACCAGACGTCCACAAAGCCTTCACGCTCCAGCCGGAACAGCGCCTGGCGCACCGGGGTGCGGCTGACCGCCATGCGCGCGGCGATTTCGCTTTCGCTGAAGCGATCGCCCGGCATCAGGCGAAAGGCAAAAATATCGGCCTTCAGGGCCTGATAGACCCGTTCGGCCAGCGCTTCGGGGCGCGCTTTCGGAGGATGTGCTCTCATTCTGCCTCCGGTTCAAGCCATAACAGGGTGTCGCCGGGCGTGACCGGCCGCCCCGCCTGACAAAGGATCCGCGTCACGCGGCCCGCCTGAGGTGCGACAATCGCCAGCTCCATCTTCATCGCCTCCACGATGATCAGCGTCTGACCGGCGCTGACCGCCTCGCCCGGCTGCACCAGCACTTTCCAGATGTTGCCATTGAGGTCAGCCTGCACGGCCAGGCCGCTGTGATCCTCGTCACTGACGCCGGTGGCGGCCTCCTGCACAGGCGGGGCGTTCTCCTCTTCCCGCGCCCAGTGCTGCACTTCCTGTTCAAAGGCAGCAGCCTGACGCTGGCGAAAGGCGGCGATCTCAGCGGCGTGATCGGCAAGGAACTGCTGATGAGCGGCGAAATCAAACTCGGTCTCTTCAATACGCAGGCTGGCGCGGCCTTCACGGAAATCTTCGCGCAGCCGATTCAGTTCGCTCTCACTTACCGGATAGAAGCGCACCTGGTCGAAGAAGCGCAGCAGCCATGGCGCATCGGCCGCGAACTGCGGATTTTTCAGGAAGGTGTTCCAGATCGGCAGCGTGCGGCCCACCAGCTGATAGCCGCCGGGCGAATCCATGCCGTAGATGCACATATACATGCCGCCGATACCGACGGTGCCTTCGGCGGTAAAGGTGCGCGCCGGACTGTATTTGGAACTCAGCAGGCGATGACGCGGATCGATCGGCACCGCGCAGGGGGCGCCTAGATAGACGTCGCCCAGTCCCAGCACCAGATAGCTAGCGTCGAACAGGGTATCGCGCACCGCTTCGCGGCTGCTCAGGCCGTTAATGCGCTGAATGAAATCGACGTTATTCGGCAGCCAGGGGGCCGTGGCGCGCACCGTCTCCTGATAGCGGCTGACGGCGCCCAGCGTGGCGCTGTCTTCAAACGCCATCGGCATCCACACGACGCGCGACGGCACTTTAAGGGTGCTGACATCGCCCAGCGTGGCCTCCAGCGTCAGCAGCAGCGACATCAGCCGCGCCTGGCTGATAACCAGGCTGTCGTAGCGCACCTGCAGCGACCGCACACCCGGCGACAGCTCCTCAATGCCCGGTTCAGCCTCTGCTTTCAGCGCATTCATCAGCAGATGCACGCGCAGGCGCAGCGCCAGATCCAGTACGTTATCGCCATACTCAATCAGCACATATTTGTCGCCCGCCTGGCGGTAGACCACGGCCGGTGTGCTGCCTGTCGCGTCCCGCGCGGCCAGGATCGTCGCGGAGCCGTGGGCAGTTTCGGCCAGCGACGGCACGGCAAACGCTGGCGGATGCTCCGGCCGCAGGGTTTCGATCAGATGCGTCTGCGCTTTTTCCCGCGCCAGCGCATCGTCTGCGGAAATCGGGTGGAAGCGGATGGTGTCGCCAGGTTTGACCTGACCCACCTTCCACAGCTCCGCTCTGGCGATGGTCACCGGACAGACAAAGCCGCCCAGACTGGGGCCGTCATGCGTCAGGATCACCGGAAAGTCGCCGGTAAAGTTGACCGCGCCGATGGCATATTCGCAGTCGTGTACGTTTGAGGGATGCAGGCCCGCTTCACCGCCGTTGGCACGGGTCCAGGTGGGTTTCGGGCCGACCAGCCGCACGCCGAGGCGGTTGGAGTTGTAGTGCACCTGCCAGTCACTGGCAAAGAACTCATCAATCGCGGCCTGGGTGAAGAAGTCCGGCGCGCCGTGCGGCCCGTAGAGGACGCCGATACGCCATTCGCTGCCGTAGTGCGGGATCAGCGCCGCGTCGAGCGGCTGCGGTGCGCTGATCGGGGCAGGGGTGGTGCAGGCCGCCTGTTCAGGCCGGGAGATCGGCAGCATATCGGCCACACGCAGGGTGCGCCCGGCGTGACCGCCGAACTGGCCCAGCGAGAAGGTGCTGCGGCTGCCGAGATAGACCGGTACGTCGAAGCCGTTGCGCACCGCCAGATAGCTGCGGCAGCCCTCTCGGGCGCGGCCCAGCGCCAGCGTCTGTCCCGCTTTTACCGTCAGCGGCTGCCAGTAGCTCACCGGCTCGCCATCCAGCGTGGCGTCACACGCCGCGCCGGTCAGCGCCAGCGTGGCATCGCAGTGGAAGCGCAGGGTCGGCCCCTGCAGCGTAAACTCCAGGCCCGCTGCCGATGCATGGTTCCCGACGATGCGGTTAGCCAGCCGGAAGGCGAAATCGTCCATCGGGCCGGAAGGCGGCACGCCGATGTCCCAGTAGCCGAGGCGGCCGGGATAGTCCTGAACCGAACTGAAGGTGCCGGGCTGCAGCACCTCCACCACCGGGGCGGCGGGCACCACGCTGTCGAGATAGCGGGTCCAGACGCTGCCGCTGCGAAACGTGTCGCTGGTGGTGATCTGCCGCAGGTAATCCAGGTTGGTGGCGATGCCGTGCAGCTGGGTGGCATCCAGCGCCTGCTGCAGTTTTTCCAGGGCCGCATCGCGGCTGTCGGCGTGCACAATCAGCTTGGCGATCATCGGATCGTAGAAGCTGGAAACCTCGCTGCCGGTTTCGACACCCGTGTCGACCCGCACGCCCTCGGGAAAGACCACGCCCGTTAAGAGGCCTGGGCTGGGCTGAAAGTTTTTCAGGGGATCTTCGGCATAGAGACGGACTTCAATCGCCGCCCCCTGCGGCGCCTGCTGCAGACGCGCCCAGTCCACCGCATCGCCCGCCGCCACCTGTAACATGCACGCCACCAGGTCCAGCCCGGTGACGCACTCCGTAACCGGATGTTCCACCTGCAGGCGGGTGTTGACCTCCAGGAAGTAGAATGTCTGCTGGCTGACGTCGTAGATATACTCCACGGTGCCCGCGCTGCGGTAGTTTACCAGCTCACCGAGCCGCACCGCCGACGCGAGCAGGGCCTCGCGCGTGGCGGGCGACAGGCCCGGCGCAGGCGTCTCCTCCACCACCTTCTGATTACGGCGCTGCAGCGAGCAGTCGCGTTCGCCCAGCGCCACCACGGTGCCGTTGCCGTCGCCAAAAATCTGGACTTCGATGTGACGGGCGCGATCGATACAGCGCTCCAGAAACACCCCGGCATCACTGAAGAACTGCTTGCCGAGGCGGCGCACGCTCTCCCAGGCGCTGGCCAGAGCCTGCGCATCGGCGCAGCGTGTCAGGCCAATACCGCCGCCGCCCGCGGTGCTTTTCAGCATCACCGGATAGCCAATCTCATCGGCGGCCTGCAGCGCCGCCTCAAGCGACGCCAGCAGCGGCGTGCCCGGTGTCATCGGCACGCCCGCACGGGCCGCCAGTTCGCGCGCGCGGTGCTTCAGTCCGAACTCGCCAATCTGCTGCGCGGTCGGGCCGACAAAGGCGATGCCTGCCGCTTCGCAGGCTTCGGCAAACGGCTGGCTTTCGGAGAGAAAACCGTAGCCAGGCCAGATCGCCTGCGCGCCGCTCTGCTGCGCCGCCGCCAGAATTTTGTCGATGCGCAGATAGCTGTCGCTGGCTTTGTCGCCGCCCAGGGCGATAGCCACATCCGCCTGCCTGACGTGCCGGGCGTTGCGGTCGGCGTCAGAGTAGACCGCGACGCTTTTCACGCCGAGGCGCTTCAGGGTGCGGATGGCGCGACAGGCAATCTCGCCGCGGTTGGCAATCAGTACGGTGGTGAACATGATCAGTGACTCCCCTGTGATGCCAGCCAGTTGCGCCAGCCGCCCGTTTCAGTGATCTCCAGCGCGCCGTTCAGCGCCGCGCCTTCGCAGATAAAGCCTTTGACGACCCGGCCATCGGCCAGCGTCAGGTTGCCGATCCCCAGCGGCGCCGGGATCCCGGCCACAAACTCGCCGAAGCGCGCCAGCGGAATGTCCCACAGCTCCACGGCGATCGCGGCGCCCTGTTGATCACGCATCAGGCCCGGCTTTTTGATCGCCCCCTCCAGCAGGGCAAACAGGCGGTAGTGGGGTGCGGTCTGCGTCTCCTCGACCCACACCGCCTGACGTTCGGTAAGCTCGAAATTGAGCGGCATGCCGGTGAGATGGGCACCCACCACCGCCAGCCGGACGTGATCAGCAGAGGTGGGCAGCGTGGCGCGTCTGGCCGGGAAGGGCTGACCGGTGGCGCCCAGCGGCAGGGTCAGTTGCTGCTGCCAGCGCAGGCCAAACCCGGCCAGCGCCCGATCGTGCCAGGCCGGCGCGATCAGCGTGATGCCCGCCGGCAGGTCGTCGTTGCGGAACGGCGCGGGCAGCGCCAGCGCGGCGAGGTCGGCCAGGTTGGTAAAGTTGGTGTAGGTGCCAAACTGCGAGTTGTAGTGGACGGGCTCCTGCTTCATCTCTTCCAGGGTGTGGATGGTGGGCGAGGTCGGCACCACCAGCGCGTCAAAGGGGGCCAGGGCCTGCTGGATCTGGCGCGTCAGGTCGGCGCGCAGATACTCCGCTTTAAACGCCTCCACCGCGCTGTAGTTCAGCCCGCTGGCGATGATGTTCTGCACGACCGGCTCCATCTGGTCGAGCATTTCGCCCACCGCCGCCGTGCGTTCGGCGACCCAGGGGCCGTAATAGAGCTGTTCAGCCAGCTGACGGAACGGAGTGAAGTCGATGGGGTGCAGCGTCGCGCCGCCCGCCTGCAGGGCCTCCAGCGCCCGATCCCAGGCGGCTTCGGCAGCAGCATCATCAAAAAAGGCCGGATCGGCCGGGATAGCAAAGTGAGGACGGGCGGGCAGGCTGGCCGGGGCGGTGCGCGGGTTGACGCGCGAATAGGCGTCGCCGCTGTCATAGCCGCCCATGAGCGTGGCGACGGTAAAGGCATCTTCGGCCGTCAGCGCAAAGACTGAGATGGTGTCGTTAAGCCGACAGGCGGGCACCACGCCGCGCGCAGAGAACCAGCCTTTGGTCGGTTTGAGGCCGACGATGTTGTTGAAACCCGCCGGGACACGACCCGATCCGGCCGTATCGGTGCCGAGTGAAAAAGCGACCAGTCCGCGCGCCAGCACCGACGCCGAGCCAGAGCTGGAGCCGCCGCTGACATAGTCGGCATCGAAGGTATTGCAGACCGCTCCGTAAGGCGAACGGGTGCCCACCAGACCGGTCGCGAACTGATCGAGGTTGGTTTTGCCGATGACCACCGCGCCAGCGGCTTTCAGCCGGGCGACAGCCACCGCATCCTCACGGGCGGTGTAGGTAAAGGCGGGGCAGGCGGCGCTGGTGGGCCAGCCCGCCACATCAATGTTGTCTTTGACCGCGAACGGTATCCCAAACAGCGGCAGCGCCGCAGGATCGCGCTGATAGTTCGCCAGCAGTGGCGCAATCTGTGCCGCTAACTGATCCGGTGTCGCCAGGGTGATCCAGGCGTTATCCTGCGGATCGATCTCCGCCAGGTGTGCGTTGAGCAGGGCGCTAATCTGCTGCGGTGCCTGCTGAATGCGCTGCTGCCAGGCGTGAAGCGTCAGGCCAATGGTCGATGTCATAAGAAGAATTCCAGCTGGTATACAAGATGGCATTCAACAGAGCAAAGGGTGTGCCAGTTTTTTAACGCGCTGATTCAACGGGTTAATGACGGTGGTGATAAGATTTTCTGATGATAATTTGCACAATCGCGGCGCGCAGCCTGAGCGATAGCGGTGCGCCGGGGGGCGTGGTGCGTAAATTTTGTGAAGAACATGGCAAGAGTCCGGTGGCCTGGTTAGCATGAAGACTGTCTGGCAGTTCGCCGGGCCCAGCAACAGAGGAGATTTACGTGGTGAAGTGGCGTAACTGGATGATAGGGATCTGCCTGGCCGGCACGGCCAGCAGCGCATGGGCCGATTCGCTTGATCAACAACGGCAACGTTATCAACAAATTAAACAGGCCTGGGACAGCAACCAGATGGCCACCGTGGATCAGCTCCTGCCGACGCTGCAGGATTATCCGCTTTACCCTTATCTGCAGTATCGCCTGCTGGCGCAGGATCTCGATCAGGAGACCGCGCTGGCCGTGCAGAACTTTATTCGCCAGTATCCGACGCTGCCGCCTGCGCGATCGCTCAGCACCCGCTTTATCAACGTGCTGGCTTACCGCCAGGACTGGCAGGGCGTGCTGAACTTCAGCCCGACTGAACCTAAGCCGGTGCAGGCGCGCTGCAACTGGTACTACGCGAAATGGGCCACCGGCCAGCAGCAGGCCGCGTTCGACGGTGCGAAGCAGATCTGGCTGCGCGGCACGGCGCTGCCTGCGGACTGCGATAAGCTCTTCTCGGTCTGGCAGTCTTCCGGTCAGCTCTCACCGATTACCATCCTGGAACGTATCCGGCTGGCGATGAAGGCCGGTAATGACAGCCTGGTGAGCTATCTGGCGAAAACGCTGCCGGCCGATTATCAGACCATGTCTGACGCGGTGCAGGCGCTGCAGCAGGATCCGCTGACGGTCAGCACCTTCGCCAGCAGCGTCGGGCCAACTGACTTCACCCGCCAGGCGACGATCTACGCCTTTACCCGCGTGGCGCGGCAGGACATGGAAAACGCCCGCAGCCTGATCCCGATCCTGGTCCGGGCGCAGAAGATGGGGCCGGAGGATGAACAGGCGCTGAAGGAGATCGTGGTCTGGCGCATGATGGGCAGCGATCTCACCTCAGAGCAGGCGCGCTGGCGTGACGCGGTGGTGATGAACAGCGAGTCGACCGCGCTGCTGGAACGCCGGATTCGCCTGGCGCTCACGCAGCATGACCGGCGTGGCCTGAACACCTGGATCGCCCGTCTGCCGCTGGAAGCCAAAGAGAAAGATGAGTGGCAATACTGGCAGGCCGATCTGCTGTTTGAGAAAGGGCGCAAAGAGGAAGCGGAAGAGATCCTGCGTAAGCTGATGCAGGCGCGCGGCTTCTATCCGATGGTGGCCGCCCAGCGGCTGGGCGTGGATTATCCGCTGCAGGTGGATGAAGCGCCGAAGCCAGACAGCGCCACGGTGCAGGGCCCCGAACTGGCCCGTGTTCGCGAACTGATGTACTGGGGGCTGGATAATCTGGCACGCAGCGAATGGAGCAATCTGATCGGCAGCCGCACGCACATCCAGCAGCAGATGCTGGCGCGTTACGCCAACGAACAGGACTGGTGGGATCTCAGCGTGCAGGCGACCATCACGGCCAAAATGTGGGACAGCCTGAAGGAGCGTTTCCCGCTGGCATGGCAGAGCGTCTATGAGCGTAATACCGACGTGAAGCAGATCCCGCCGAGCTATGCGATGGCGATCTCGCGTCAGGAGAGCGCCTGGAACCCCAAAGCCCGTTCGCCGGTCGGTGCCAGCGGTCTGATGCAGATCATGCCCGCCACCGCGGCGCACACCGTGAAGATGTATAACATTCCGGGCTACAGCAACGTCAGCCAGCTGCTCGATCCGGAAACCAATATCCAGATCGGCACTCAGTATCTGGAGTATGTCTATCAGCAGTTCAGCCAGAACCGGATCTTTGCTTCGGCGGCGTACAATGCCGGGCCGGGCAGGGTGCGGAGCTGGCAGAAAATCAGTGCCGGCAATCTGGATGCCGTGGCGTTTATCGAGACAATCCCCTTCTCAGAAACGCGCGGCTACGTGAAGAACGTCCTGGCGTATGACGCCTACTATCGTCACTTCATGGGCAAGCCTGACCGGATCCTGTCAGATGCTGAGTGGAATCGCCGTTACTAGCTGTGCTAAGCTTCCGTACTCTTTAGCGAGTACGGAAGCCTCTCCATGACCCATTCTGAATCCCCCTCTGCCGATGCGCATCCGACAGACGATAGCTGGCAGCGCGTTGTCCTGCTGATGCAGCAGGCCTTTGCGGATGGCCATGCGCTGCCTCTGCTGCAGCTGATGATGACGCCCGACGAGCGCGAAGCGTTCGGCACCCGCCTGCGGATCATCGAAGAGTTAATGAACGGCGAGATGAGCCAGCGCGAGCTGAAAAATGAGCTTGGCGTCGGCATCGCGACCATTACCCGGGGATCCAACAGCCTGAAAGAGGCGCCGCCGGAGCTGAAACGCTGGCTGGAAGCGCGTCTGGGCCGCGCCTGATCACTGCTGATAGAGCGGATGGACGAACGGGCAGAGCGCCAGAATCAGCGCCTGATGATAGACGCTGGAGCGGCTGAGCAGGCCATGCGTAAACGCGCCGATCGCGCCGCCCTTCTGTTTGATATTCTCGATGCCGGTTAAGCGCGCCATCTCCTCGCCCAGCTCACGGCCTTCGCGCAGGCCCGCCAGAACGGCGGGCGGCAGGGTGAAGCTGGCTGACCGCGATTCGCCACGCTGCTTCTGATTCTCCACCACCATCCAGGCAAACGCACAATCCTCTTCAATCCCCGCCTCAATCGCGACCCAGAACGCCGCTTCAGGACGAACCTGACGGGCATTCATCACGCGCTGGCGTGCGCCGGTTCGTGTTTCGAGATGAGTTAACGGCTGTGCGGCAACGCCACTCTCGACCTCGACCCCTTCGATATGGCAGGATCCTTCGCCGAAAACGTCGCTGAATGCCTGCGCAATCGCGTGAATCTTCGCTGGGTTGGTTGTGGCTGCGACAACATGGTACATAATTGATTGAACCCTCAGGTGATTAAGCGCCTGGCCCTCAGGCCATTTTATCTGTCAGTCTGAGCCGGAACAGTGCTCCTGCGCCTCACGTACTCACCGTACGTCGGGTCGTTCCGCACTGGCTCCGCCCGGACTGCCTGCAACAATGACGCCTGTCGGGACAGGCTCTAAAGCGATTTTGTCGCAGTATAACGGAAACTAACATGCTACAGGTCTATCTTGTTCGTCACGGTGAAACGGTATGGAATGCGGAGCGCCGCATTCAGGGCCAGTCTGACAGTCCATTGACGGAAAAAGGTGAGCAGCAAGCCCGGCAGGTGGGTGAGCGCGTCAAACAGCTGGGGATTACCCATGTGATCGCCAGCGATCTGGGACGGACGCGCCGCACTGCGGAGATTATTGCGGATGCCTGTGGCTGCGGCGTAACGCTGGATGCGCGGCTGCGTGAGCTGAATATGGGTGTGCTGGAGAAACGTCCGCTGGATGGTCTGACCGCCGAAGAGGAGCAGTGGCGCGCCACGCTGGTCAACGGCACCGAAGGCGGCCGCATCCCGCAGGGCGAGTCGATGTCGGAGATGGCGACGCGCATGCACGCCGCGCTCAATGCCTGTCTCGACCTGCCTGCCGGCAGCCGTCCGCTGCTGGTCAGCCACGGGATGGCGCTGGGGTCACTGGTCAGTACGATTCTGGGGCTGCCCGCCTATGCGGAGCGTCGTCTGCGCCTGCGTAACTGCTCACTGTCACGGGTGGATTATCAGCAGAGCGCCTGGCTGGCGGAAGGCTGGATTGTGGAGACGGCGGGGGATGTGTCTCATCTGGATGCCCCCGCGCTCGACGAGCTGCAGCGCTAATCCTGCAGGCTGCCGTTACGAGAACGGCAGCCCCGATCTTAGCTGTCGGCCGCCTGGCGGCGGATAGGGATCAGATAGTCGCAGCGGATCTCTGTCGGCGGCTCGGCGCGCTTTTTGCCACCGTGGGTATAAAAGCGTTCGATGTCCTGCCCCTGACGGCGGGTCAGGCCCAGCGTGGGCATGCAGGTGCCATAGAGTAACAGGATAAACTCCTGCAGGCAGGCGCGGGGGCCGCTGTAGCTGAATTGCACATAATCCCCGGCTTCCAGAATCACGTTCTGGCCGGAGAAGAGGCTGGCTGCGCCGTCCGCCGGTACCGCCGTGGTGTAGAGGATCTCCTGCTCGTCATCTTTCTCCTGGCTGGCGCGCACCTGATGCAGGCCATACAGCACCGGTGGCACGGTGTCAGTTTCCAGCAGGAACTGCTTCCAGAAGTGAATACGCATCTCGTCGCGGTAGCTGGAAATCTGCTCCAGCGTACAGGTGTAGTTCTGGGTCTGTCCCACCAGCACCGTTTCCGGCAGCGTCACGAAAGCGGATTCCGGCTGCGCCTCATTATCCAGACGGATAGGGGGGCGGATACCGAATGAGTTCCAGTCAGAGGCGCGACGATACCAGGCTGGCGTCTGAGCGAACTGCTTTTTAAAGGCGCGAGTAAAAGTCTGTTGTGAATCAAAACGATACTGAAGTGCGATATCCAGGATCGGGCGGCTGGTCAGGCGCAGCGCCACGGCGGCTTTCGACAGGCGACGGGCGCGGATATAGGCACCGATGGCGTGCCCGGTCACGTCTTTGAACATCCTCTGCAGATGCCACTTAGAGTAACCCGCTTTCTGGGCAACGTTATCCAGTGAAAGGGGTTGATCCAGATGGCTCTCCAGCCAGACAAGCAAATCGCGAATGATACCGGCTTGGTCCATAAAACATCCTCATACTCTGGTGGGGCAGCTAAACGCACTCGAAAATATTAGCACTCGTTGCACAAAAGACGTGGGCCGTTTTCCGGGGAAGGTTGTGCTAAAACATGACGGGTTAAGACCCGTTTTGGTTTGGTCGTTGTATCGATTAACAGTACATTACATTCTCATCTATTCCATTTGCAATGGTAACTCCATGACAATATCGCGTCTTATATTAGCTGCGCTCACTACCCTGAGCTTCTCCAGCCCGCTGTTTGCCGAGCAGATCGGCTCGGTCGATACCGTGTTCAAAATTTTCGGTCCTGACCATAAGATTGTTGTCGAAGCTTTCGACGATCCGGACGTGAAAAATGTAACCTGTTATATCAGCCGGGCGAAAACCGGCGGGATCAAAGGCGGGCTGGGGCTGGCAGAAGATACGTCTGATGCCGCGATTTCCTGCCAGCAGATTGGGCCGGTCGAGCTGAGCGAGAAGATCGCCCAGGGCAAAGCGCAGGGGGAAGTGGTCTTCCGCCAGCGCACCTCGCTGATCTTCAAAAAGCTGCAGGTCGTGCGTTTCTTCGACCAGAAGCGTAACGCGCTGGTCTATCTGACCTACTCCGATAAGATGGTCGATGGCTCACCGAAAAATGCGCTCAGCGCCGTACCGATTATGCCGTGGCACTAAGCCGGACATATTGAGGACAAAAAAAACGCCCGCAGGGGCGTTTTTTACAGGCGGCCTCTGGCGGGCAGTTACTCCTGCAGATCACCGCAGAAGCGATAGCCTTCACCATGAATGGTGGCGATGATCTCTGGGGTATCCGGCGTCGATTCGAAATGCTTACGGATACGGCGGATCGTGACATCGACGGTGCGATCGTGTGGCTTGAGATCGCGGCCGGTCATTTTCTTCAGCAGATCGGCGCGGGTCTGGATCTTGCCCGGATTTTCGCAGAAGTGCAGCATGGCGCGGAACTCACTGCGCGGCAGCTTATAGTGCTCGCCGTTCGGGTTGATCAGTGAGCGGCTGTTGATATCCAGCTCCCAGCCGTTGAATTTATAACTCTCGACCTGACGACGCTCTTCGCCCGGCATCGCCAGGTTCATGGTGCGCGACAGCAGGTTGCGGGCACGAATCGTCAGCTCACGCGGGTTGAACGGTTTGGTGATGTAGTCGTCAGCGCCAATTTCCAGACCAAGAATTTTATCGACTTCGTTGTCACGGCCGGTCAGGAACATCAGTGCGACGTTGGCCTGCTCACGCAGTTCACGGGCCAGCAACAGGCCGTTTTTACCGGGCAGGTTGATGTCCATGATCACCAGGTTTACGTCATTGTCGGTCAGCACCTGATGCATTTCAGCACCGTCCGTCGCCTCATACACCACATAACCTTCCGCCTCAAAAATGCTCTTGAGGGTATTACGCGTGACCAGTTCGTCTTCAACGATAAGAATGTGCGGGGTCTGCATGTTTAGCTACCTAAAATTTGCCAACAAATTGAAAACAGGGCGTACAGCGGTATGGCGTTCTCCATCATCGAGAGCGGCGGGCCGCGCGGAACCGTTGTACGAAATCATCTTTTGATAAGCCATCTATCAACGTCAACAACAGTATTAGCTCAGCCAGTCAGGATGAAAATTGCATGCCCCGGGCGTTAATGATAATGGCGCATATCCTAACTGTATTAACAGCAACCTAACAGCACCAACTACAACCGATAAGCATAAAAAAAACGCTTCGTTGACTTATATCAAATGCAATTGTAGCACGTTAACACTTTTGTGAAAAACTTCTCGCATATTGCCTGTTTAGCTCACAAAAAGCATCATTTTCGTTACATTTTCTGTGGGCGAGGCCCAAAATGAAACCGGAGCGTCACGACATTCTATCCTGTTGAAGTTAAATGCTTTAATAATGTTTTCTTTAATAATGGCCGCTTCAGTGATAAAAATATCCCGGCCACGATTTTTAATGAGTTTTAACATCGTTAACACTCTATTTTCTTATTACCTGCTGCCGACTGAATCATTAACAGCCATGTTAATATGGCGTTATGTAAATGGACCAATGGAATAAATATGCTTTTTCCCCTGATTCTCGTCTCGCCTGCGCGGCCAGAAAATATCGGCGCGGCGGCGCGTGCCATGAAAACGATGGGCTTCACCCAGCTGCGTATCGTGGCCAGTGACGCCTGGCAGGACCCCGCTGCGCGCCGGGTCGCCCACGGCGCGGGTGAGATCCTCGATAATGTGCAGACCTTTGCCACTCTGGCCGACGCGCTGGCGGATATCGATTTTTCGGTCGCCACCACGGCGCGCAGCCGGGCAAAGTTCCGCTACTACGCTACGCCGGAGCAGGTCGAAGCGCAGCTGCAGGAGAAGCGCCAGTGGGTCAACAGCATGGCGCTGGTGTTTGGCCGCGAGGATAGCGGGCTGACCAACGAGGAGCTGGAGCAGGTCGATCTGCTGACCGGCATCCCGATGGCGAATGACTATCCGTCCCTCAATCTCGGTCAGGCGGTGATGGTCTACTGCTATCAGCTGTCGAAGCTCAACCAGGTGGAGGCGCCGGTCGCCGCGGCCGCCGACGGGCAGCAGCTGCAGGCGCTGCGTCAGCGTTTCCATCAGCTGCTGACGCACCTTGAGGTCAGCGATGATGAAAAACTGGCAGACTGGATCGATCAGCGGGTCGGGCTGCTGGAGCAGCGCGACAGTGCGATGCTGCATCGTCTGCTGCACGATATTGAAAAAAAACTCACAGATAAATCCTCGGCAAAAAGCTGATTTTATAGCACCAGATCGCACCTGGTTTCGTGATGGCAAACGATCAAACACCGTTTCCGGCTTTCACCGGAGGCTGTGCGCAGTGGCGAAGATCTGTCCGGCGGACAAATCGGGTTGACTTAATGTGCGCTTTGCTTTACTTCTGGGAGCCAGACGGACAAAAAAGACAGACAGAAAATAAATCTCAATGCGTAAAATCAGCCTGAACACCACAATTATTACCACCACCATTACCCCAGGTAACGGTGCGGGCTGACGCATACAGGAAAAACAGAAAAAAAGCCCGCACCTGAACAGTGCGGGCTTTTTTTTCGGCTTAAATTCAGGAGAGTGAATATCATGCGAGTGCTGAAATTCGGCGGGACCTCGGTAGCGAATGCGGAGCGGTTTCTTCGCGTCGCGGACATTCTGGAAAGCAATGCGCAACAAGGACAGGTTGCAACCGTGCTCTCTGCGCCAGCGAAGATCACTAACCATCTGGTGGCGATGATTGAAAAAACCATCAGTGGTCAGGATGCTTTGCCGAATATCAGCGACGCCGAACGCATTTTCAGCGAGCTGCTGCAGGGACTGGCGGAGGCTCAGCCCGGCTTTGAATACGATCAGCTGAAAACCCGTGTCGATCTGGAGTTTGCCCAGTTGAAGCAGGTGCTGCACGGCATCAGCCTGCTGGGGCAGTGTCCGGACAGCGTAAACGCAGCGATCATCTGTCGTGGTGAAAAGCTCTCGATCGCGATCATGGAGGCTCTGCTGCAGGCGCGCGGCTATGGCGTCAGCGTGATCGACCCGGTGGAAAAACTGCTGGCGGTCGGCCACTACCTTGAATCTACCGTCGATATTGCCGAATCGACCCGTCGCATCGAGGCGAGCCGGATCCCACCGCAGAACATGATCCTGATGGCGGGCTTTACGGCCGGTAACGAACGCGGCGAGCTGGTGGTGCTGGGCCGTAACGGCTCTGACTATTCAGCAGCGGTGCTGGCAGCCTGTCTGCGCGCCGACTGCTGTGAAATCTGGACGGACGTGGATGGCGTCTACACCTGCGATCCGCGTCAGGTGCCGGATGCGCGCCTGCTGAAGTCGATGTCCTATCAGGAGGCGATGGAGCTCTCCTATTTCGGCGCGAAAGTCTTACATCCCCGCACCATTGCGCCGATTGCCCAGTTCCAGATCCCCTGCCTGATCAAAAACACCGCTAATCCGCAGGCACCCGGCACCCTCATCGGCGCAGAAGGCGACCAGGATGAGACCCCGGTGAAAGGCATCACTAACCTGAATAATATGGCGATGGTCAATGTCTCCGGCCCGGGCATGAAAGGGATGGTGGGCATGGCGGCCAGAGTCTTTGCGGCGATGTCCCGTACCGGGATCTCCGTGGTGCTGATCACGCAGTCCTCTTCGGAATACAGCATCAGTTTCTGCGTGCCGCAGAGCGAGCTGGCGCGTGCGCGTCAGGTGCTGGAAGAGGAGTTCTATCTGGAGCTGAAAGATGGCCTGCTGGACCCGCTGGATATCATCGAAAACCTGGCGGTCATCTCGGTAGTGGGCGATGGCATGCGCACCCTGCGCGGCATCTCAGCCAAATTCTTCTCGGCGCTGGCGCGCGCCAATATTAATATCGTGGCGATTGCCCAGGGCTCCTCTGAACGCTCTATCTCGGTCGTGGTCAACAATGACGAGGTGATCACCGGCGTTCGCGTGGTGCACCAGATGCTGTTTGCCACCGATCAGGTGATTGAGGTGTTCGTGGTCGGCGTAGGCGGGGTGGGCGGCGCACTGCTGGATCAGCTGCATCGCCAGCAGGCGTGGCTGAAGCAGAAGCATATCGATCTGCGGGTCTGCGGCATCGCCAACTCGCGTGCGCTGTTAACGAACGTCCACGGCATCGATCTGAGTCACTGGCAGGCGGCGCTGGCCGAGGCGAAAGAGCCGTTCAATCTGGGCCGCATGGCGCGTCTGGTAAAAGAGTACCATCTGCTCAATCCGGTGATTGTGGACTGTACCTCCAGCCAGGCAGTTGCCGATCAGTACGCCGATTTTCTCAGCGAAGGCTTCCATGTGGTGACGCCGAACAAAAAGGCCAACACCTCCTCCTGGCATTACTATCAGCAGATGCGTGCGGCGGCGGCCAAATCACGGCGCAAATTCCTGTATGACACCAACGTGGGCGCTGGCCTGCCGGTGATCGAAAACCTGCAGAACCTGATGAACGCCGGTGATGAGCTGCTGCGTTTCTCCGGTATTCTCTCCGGTTCGCTCTCCTTTATCTTCGGCAAGCTGGATGAAGGGGTGTCCCTCTCCCAGGCGACCCGGATGGCGCGTGAGATGGGCTTCACCGAACCCGATCCACGCGACGATCTCGCCGGAACCGATGTGGCGCGCAAGCTGCTGATTCTGGCGCGTGAGGCGGGTCATCAGCTGGAGCTGAGTGACATTGAGATCGAGCCGCTGCTGCCCGCCAGCCTGACCGGGATTCAGGATGTTGAGCAATTTATGCAGCGTCTGCCGGAACTGGATGACGCCTTTGCCAGCCGGGTCGCGCAGGCGCAGGAGGCGGGTAAAGTCCTGCGCTATGTGGGCGTGATCGAAGAGGGTGGTATCTGCAAAGTGAAGATCGAGGCCGTTGACGGCAACGATCCGCTCTATAAAGTGAAAAATGGCGAGAACGCGCTGGCGTTTTACAGCCGCTACTATCAACCGATTCCGCTGGTGCTGCGCGGATACGGTGCAGGAAATGATGTCACAGCGGCCGGGGTCTTTGCCGACCTGCTGCGTACGCTGTCATGGAAGTTGGGAGTTTAATCATGGTAAAAATTTACGCACCGGCCTCGATTGGTAACGTCAGCGTCGGCTTCGATGTGCTGGGCGCGGCCGTTTCGCCGGTAGATGGCTCCCTGCTGGGCGACTGCGTGTCGGTTGCGGCGGCGGATCAGTTTTCCCTGACCAACGCCGGCCGTTTCGTCAGTAAGCTGCCCGCCGATCCCAGGGAGAATATCGTCTATCAGTGCTGGCAGCGTTTCTGCGAGGCGGTGGGCAAAGAGATCCCGGTGGCGATGACGCTGGAGAAGAATATGCCTATCGGCTCCGGGCTGGGCTCCAGCGCCTGCTCGGTGGTGGCCGGTTTAATGGCGATGAACGAATTCTGCGGCAAACCGCTCAGCGACAGCGCTCTGCTGACGCTGATGGGCGAGCTGGAAGGGCGGATCTCCGGCAGCGTACATTACGATAACGTTGCGCCCTGCTTCCTGGGCGGCATCCAGCTGATGCTGGAGGAAAACGACATTATCAGCCAGGCGGTGCCGGGCTTCGACGACTGGCTGTGGGTGATGGCCTATCCGGGCATCAAGGTCTCGACCGCCGAAGCGCGCGCCATTTTACCTGCGCAGTACCGCAAAGAGGATTGCATCAAGCATGGCCGCCTGCTGGCGGGCTTCATTCACGCCTGCCATACGCGTCAGCCTGAGCTGGCCGCTAAACTGATGCAGGATGTGATTGCCGAACCCTATCGCACCCGGCTGCTGCCCGGCTTTGCCGCGGCGCGCCAGGCCGCTAAAGATACTGGCGCGCTGGCGTGCGGGATTTCAGGTTCCGGTCCGACACTTTTCGCCGTTTGCAATCAGATGGAAACGGCACAGCGGATGGCTGACTGGCTGAGCCAGCACTATCTGCAGAACGATGAAGGCTTCGTCCATATCTGCCGTCTTGACACGGCTGGCGCACGACAATTGGGATAACGCATGAAACTCTACAATCTTAAGGATCACAACGAGCAGGTCAGCTTCGCCCAGGCGGTGAAACAGGGTCTGGGCTCACAGCAGGGTCTCTTCTTTCCGCTGGAACTGCCAGAGTTTGAACTGACCGACATCGACGCGATGCTGGAGATGGATTTTGTCAGCCGCAGCAGCAAAATCCTCTCGGCGTTTATTGGTGACGAGATCCCGGCCCAGCAGCTGCATGAGCGCGTGAAAGCCGCGTTTGCTTTCCCGGCGCCGGTCAAAGCGGTCAGCGAGGATATCGCCTGTCTGGAACTGTTCCACGGCCCGACGCTGGCGTTTAAAGATTTCGGCGGCCGCTTTATGGCGCAGATGCTGTCGTATGTTTCTGGTTCCGATGAGCAGATCACGATTCTGACCGCCACCTCCGGCGACACCGGTGCCGCCGTAGCGCACGCCTTCTACGGCATGAAAAACGTGCGCGTAGTGATCCTCTATCCGCAGGGCAAAATCAGTCCGCTGCAGGAGAAACTTTTCTGCACCCTGGGCGGCAACATCGAAACCCTTGCGATCGACGGCGATTTCGATGCCTGCCAGGCACTGGTGAAACAGGCGTTTGATGATGAAGCGCTGAAGAAGGCGATTGGCCTTAACTCGGCAAACTCCATCAACATCAGCCGCCTGCTGGCGCAGATCTGCTACTACTTTGAAGCAGTGGCTCAGCTGCCGCAGGAGAAACGCAATCAGCTGGTGGTCTCTGTGCCAAGCGGCAACTTTGGCGATCTGACCGCCGGTCTGCTGGCTAAATCACTGGGCCTGCCGATCAAGCGCTTTATCGCCGCCACCAACGCCAACGACACGGTGCCGCGCTTCCTGGGCAACGGCGAGTGGCTGCCTAACCAGACGGTCTCTACGCTGTCGAATGCGATGGATGTCAGCCAGCCGAACAACTGGCCGCGTGTGGAAGAGCTGTTCCGCCGTAAAACCTGGCGCCTGACCGATCTGGCCTGTGGTGCCGTCTCTGATGAGACCACCCGCGCCGCGATGCGTGAACTGGCTGAAGCAGGCTATGTGTCCGAGCCGCATGCCGCCATCGCCTGGCGTCTGCTGCGCGACCAGCTGCAGGAAGGGGAGTATGGTCTGTTCCTGGGGACGGCTCACCCGGCGAAGTTCCGCGAGAGCGTGGAGGCGATCCTGGAGCAGACGCTGACGCTGCCGCCGGCGTTAGCGGAGCGCGCCGATCTGCCGCTGCTGTCGCATAAGATGAAGGCGGATTTCGCCGCGCTGCGGGCGTTCCTGCTGAAGTAAGAGTACCCAGGGCTTCTCCGATAGGGGGAAGCCCGGCGCGCGGCGGCGTTACTGCTCCGCGCGCTTAAACACCAGCTCACTGTCGCTGCTGCTGGCGGCATCAAAACGATACCCCTCCAGATCAAACGCTTTAAGCTGCTCCGGCTTCGTCAGCTGCTGCTGAATCACAAAGCGACTCATTAGTCCGCGCGCCTTTTTGGCATAGAAACTGATGACTTTGTAGCTGCCGTTCTTCTCGTCGAGGAACACCGGCTTGATCATCTGCGCCTGCAGTTTCTTCGGCTTAACCGCCCTGAAATATTCGTCCGAGGCGAGGTTGATCAGCACCTCATCGCCCTGTTCCGCCAGCGCGGCATTCAGCGTTTCAGTAATGAGATCGCCCCAGAAGGTATAGAGATCTTTACCGGCCGGGTTCGCCAGGCGAATCCCCATCTCCAGACGGTAAGGCTGCATTAAGTCGAGCGGACGCAGTACGCCATAGAGGCCAGACAACATGCGCAGGTGCTGCTGAGCAAAATCGAAATCGCGATCGCTGAAGGTTTCAGCCTGCAGGCCGGTGTAAACGTCGCCTTTGAACGCCAGAATCGCCTGGCGGGCGTTCTGTGGCGAGAAGTCGGGCTGCCAGCTGTTAAACCGCTCGGCATTCAGGTGCGCCAGTTTGTCGCTGATGCTCATTAACGAGGCGATGCTGGCCGGGGACAGATCGCGGGCAATCTCAATCAGCTGTTGTGATTTTTCTAACAGCGCAGGCTGGGTGTAGCGCGTCGTCGCCAGCGGGCTTTCATAATCCAGCGTCTTGGCCGGAGAGATCACCATCAACATAGTCGTTTCCTCGATTAATAGCTGGATTTACAGGGCATTGGCTGCTCATCAGGGCTGGCAGTGTAGCAAAAAAGCTGCAAAGAATGACGAATCACACCTATTTGTCCGCACTATCGCAAACGGCATTCCCTGACCTTGCGCCACCGTTGCTGCGTGATATTATCGCCACAGCCTTTTTTCACACTGATAGTTAACTAAGAGAAAAGAACATGACGGACAAACTTACCTCCCTGCGTCAGCTCACCACCGTCGTCGCCGACACCGGTGATATCGCAGCCATGAAGCTGTACCAGCCTCAGGATGCGACTACCAACCCTTCTCTGATCCTCAACGCCGCACAAATCCCTGAATACCGTAAACTGATCGATGAAGCGATCGGCTGGGCGCGTGAGCAGAGCAGCAACAAAGAAGAGCAGCTGCAGCTGGTTTCTGACAAGCTGGCCGTAAACATTGGTCTGGAAATCCTTAAACTGGTGCCGGGCCGCATCTCGACAGAAGTCGATGCGCGTCTCTCTTACGACACTGAAGGCAGCATCGCGAAAGCCCGCAGCCTGATCAAGCTCTATAACGATGCCGGTATCAGCAATGACCGTATCCTGATCAAACTGGCCTCTACCTGGCAGGGTATCCGCGCGGCGGAGCAGCTGGAAAAAGAGGGCATCAACTGTAACCTGACGCTGCTGTTCTCCTTTGCCCAGGCGCGTGCCTGTGCCGAAGCGGGTGTGTTCCTGATTTCGCCGTTTGTTGGCCGTATCCTCGACTGGTACAAAGCGAACACCGACAAAAAAGAGTATGCCGCGCACGAAGATCCCGGCGTGATTTCCGTTTCTGAAATCTACAACTACTACAAGCAGCACGGCTATGAAACCGTGGTCATGGGTGCCAGCTTCCGTAACGTGGGCGAAATCATCGAGCTGGCCGGCTGCGACCGTCTGACCATCTCTCCTGCGCTGCTGAAAGAGCTGGCAGAAAGCGAAGGCACTCTGGAACGTAAACTGAGCTACAGCGGCGAAGTGAAAGCGCGTCCGGCCCGCATGACCGAGTCTGAGTTCCTGTGGCAGCACAACCAGGATCCGATGGCCGTTGCCAAGCTGGCTGAAGGTATCCGCAACTTTGCCATCGACCAGGGCAAACTTGAGAAGATGCTGGCAGAACTGCTGTAATCTGCTGACCGTGACGGCACAGGCCGTCACGGTTTTCCCTTTTGCGACCCTTTCACTTTATATTATCCTCTCTGCCAGTCCCCTTTTACTCCACCGCACCGCGGTAAAGCACAGCGAAATACATCATGAATACATTACGCATTGGCCTGATCTCAGTCTCCGATCGCGCCGCCAACGGCATCTATCAGGATCAGGGGATCCCCGCGCTGGAGAGCTGGCTCAGCAGCGCCATCAGCAGCCCGTTTGAGATTGAATCCCGCCTGGTGCCCGATGAGCAGGTGATGATTGAACAGGCGATTTGTGAACTGGTCGATGAACGCTTCTGCCATCTGGTGCTGACCACCGGCGGCACCGGTCCGGCCCGTCGCGATGTCACTCCCGACGCGACGCTGGCCGTCGCCGATCGCGAGATGCCAGGGTTTGGTGAGCAGATGCGCCAGATCAGCCTGCAGTTTGTGCCGACCGCGATTCTGTCGCGCCAGGTGGGGGTGATCCGCAAACAGTCGCTGATCCTGAATCTGCCGGGCCAGCCAAAATCGATCAAAGAGACGCTGGAAGGGCTGAAGGATGCGCAGGGCAAGGTTCAGGTGCACGGCATTTTCGCTTCTGTACCTTATTGTTTACAGCTGCTGGACGGGCCGTATGTCGAAACGCATCCGGAAGTGGTAGCAGCATTTCGGCCTAAAAGTGCCATCCGTGAGATAAATAACTAAATATTCCCCATTTCAGGCATAAGCTATAGCCCTGCTGGTGTGGCAAAAGATTGACGGTATAGTAATCGTATCTTTACAACGTTATCTCTTTTGCCTCTGGAATATTATGAATCCGACTCCTACTCAGCGCCTGACCGGTAAGGATTACCGTACGCTGGCGCTGGCCGCCCTGGGCGGCGCGCTCGAATTTTACGACTTCATCATTTTTGTCTTCTTCGCCGCCGTTATCGGCGAGCTTTTCTTCCCGGCAGATATCCCGGAATGGCTGCGTCAGCTACAGACGTTTGCCATTTTTGCTGCGGGCTATCTGGCGCGGCCGCTGGGCGGCATCGTGATGGCGCACTTCGGCGATAAGCTCGGCCGCAAAAAGATGTTCAGCCTGAGTATTCTGCTGATGGCGCTGCCGACCCTGATGATGGGCGCGTTACCCACGTGGCAGACGATCGGGATCGCGGCGCCACTGCTGATGCTGCTGATGCGGATGTTGCAGGGAGCGGCGATTGGCGGTGAAGTGCCGGGCGCCTGGGTGTTTGTCGCGGAGCATGTGCCTTATAAACGTATCGGCATCGCCTGCGGCACACTGACCGCCGGGCTGACCATCGGCATTTTACTGGGCTCGCTGGTGGCGACGCTGATCAATACGTCGATGTCTCCGCAGGCGATTCACGAGGGCGGCTGGCGTATCCCGTTCTTTTTAGGCGGGCTGTTTGGCCTGCTCGCGATGTACCTGCGCCGCTGGCTGCATGAAACACCGGTGTTTGTGGAGATGCAGCAGCGTAAAGCGCTGGCGGAAACCCTGCCGCTGAAAACGGTGCTGGCGGAGCATAAGAAATCCGTCGTCATCTCTATGCTGCTGACCTGGCTGCTCTCCGCCTGCATTGTGGTGGTGATCCTGATGTCGCCGGTCTGGCTGCAGAAGCAGCAGGGCATTGCGCCCGCGCTGACCCTGCAGGCCAACAGTATCGCCACCCTGATGCTCTGCGTGGGCTGTATCCTTGCCGGGCTGGCTGCCGATCGCTTTGGCGCCAGCCGCACCCTGTGTGTCGGCAGCCTGCTGCTGGCGATCTGCAGCTGGCAGTTTTATCACCTGACCGCTCTCTATCCGCAGCAGCTCTTCGTGCTCTATGGGCTGGCGGGGCTGAGCGTCGGGGTCGTCGGCGTCGTGCCGTTCGTGATGGTGCGTGCCTTTCCGGCAGAGGTGCGTTTTACCGGGCTCTCGTTTTCCTACAACGTCGCCTATGCGATCTTCGGCGGGCTGACCCCCATCGCAGTCTCACTGCTGATGGGGTTCTCGGTCATGGCGCCGTGCTGGTATGTGATGGCGCTGGCGCTGGCAGGCCTGATGACCGGGATCTGGCTGCGACGCGATCTCAGCCATGAACCGGTGCAGGCGCAGGAGATTAAGCCACTGTCATAAGCAACGCGGAGCCTGGCTTCGCGTGCTGTCAGGCTTCCGTGGCGTTTGCGCCAGTCGGCAGGAGGGTGCGGCCAAAGGGCTCATTCAGCACTTCACCCAGCGCCAGATAGCAGGCACTGGCCCCGCAGATCAGGCCGATCCAGCCTGCGTAAACCAGCAGCGCAGGCTGATGCAGCAGGTGGCCTGCGGGTAGCAGGATCGCCACAAAGTGCAGCCAGAACATGCCGCAGGAGGTAAAGGGCCGTCGCCCGAAGATGTTGTTCTGTTTAAACGACCGCAGACCGGCCAGCAACCGGGCCATCCCGCCATAAAAAATCCCCATCGCTAAAAGGGTCACATCCATGTCAGACAGGCCCGCGTTGTGCAGATTAAGCCAAACGGTTGTCATGCCAAATCGCATTAAGCCCGGTTGGGCAGGGTTAGCCAGCGCTGAATTTGCCACTGTTCCCCGGCAGTAAAAGGAAGGTTGATGAAATAAAAGTATCGCCGTCCGTGCGCTTAAAAGAGCAAGGCGTCACATGATATTCAGCGCGGGAAGGGGGTTCATTCACACCGGCGGGCGCTGCGGCGAAAAATTTTTTTTGATTTAACCCTTGATGCGCTTCGAAGCGGCCCCATTTACTTCTCATCGAGCGTTGTGAACGCTGCAAAAAAAGCATGTGCTGGCAGGTTGAATGCAAACAACCCGCCCACATAAAAGGTTCACAACCCAAACTTGGCAACGAATTTAAGTGGGAGATGTTTAGATGGGTAAGATTATTGGTATTGACCTGGGTACAACCAACTCTTGTGTTGCGATCATGGATGGCACCAAAGCACGCGTGCTGGAAAATGCCGAGGGCGATCGCACCACGCCTTCAATCATTGCTTACACACAGGATGGCGAAATTCTGGTCGGTCAACCGGCTAAACGTCAGGCAGTGACTAACCCGCAGAATACCCTGTTCGCGATTAAGCGTCTGATCGGTCGTCGCTTCCAGGACGAAGAAGTACAGCGTGATATCAAAATCATGCCTTACAAAATCGCCAGCGCCGACAACGGTGACGCCTGGCTGGAAGTGAAAGGTCAGAAAATGGCACCGCCGCAGATCTCTGCTGAAGTGCTGAAAAAAATGAAAAAGACCGCCGAAGATTACCTCGGTGAGCCAGTGACTGAAGCGGTCATTACCGTTCCGGCCTACTTCAACGATGCGCAGCGTCAGGCGACCAAAGATGCCGGCCGTATCGCAGGTCTGGAAGTTAAACGTATCATTAACGAACCGACGGCGGCGGCGCTGGCGTATGGTCTGGATAAAGGTCAGGGCAACCGCACTATCGCGGTCTATGACCTGGGTGGCGGTACCTTCGATATCTCGATCATCGAGATCGACGAAGTTGACGGCGAAAAAACCTTTGAAGTGCTGGCGACCAACGGTGACACCCACCTGGGTGGTGAAGACTTCGACAGCCGCCTGATCAACTATCTGGTTGCAGAATTCAAGAAAGACCAGGGCATCGATCTGCACAACGATCCACTGGCGATGCAGCGTCTGAAAGAAGCGGCAGAGAAAGCGAAAATCGAGCTCTCTTCTGCGCAGCAGACCGACGTTAACCTGCCTTACATCACGGCAGATGCGACCGGTCCTAAGCACCTGAACATCAAAGTGACCCGCTCTAAACTGGAGTCACTGGTTGAAGATCTGGTTGCACGCTCAATCGCGCCACTGAAAGTTGCGCTGCAGGATGCGG
This sequence comes from Pantoea deleyi, assembly GCF_022647325.1. Taxonomy (NCBI): domain Bacteria; kingdom Pseudomonadati; phylum Pseudomonadota; class Gammaproteobacteria; order Enterobacterales; family Erwiniaceae; genus Pantoea; species Pantoea deleyi. The sequence continues at coordinate 3,316,926 of NZ_CP071405.1, read as the reverse complement.
GCCTGTCTGTTTCAGACATCAACGACGTTATCCTGGTGGGTGGTCAGACCCGTATGCCACTGGTTCAGGCGAAAGTGACCGAGTTCTTCGGCAAAGAGCCACGTAAAGACGTGAACCCGGACGAAGCGGTTGCAGTCGGCGCGGCTGTTCAGGGTGGTGTACTGGGTGGCGACGTGAAAGACGTGCTGCTGCTGGACGTTACCCCGCTGTCACTGGGTATCGAAACCATGGGTGGCGTGATGACTTCGCTGATCAGCAAGAACACCACCATCCCGACCAAGCACAGCCAGGTCTTCTCAACAGCAGAAGATAACCAGTCAGCCGTAACCATTCACGTGCTGCAGGGTGAGCGTAAGCGCGCCAATGACAACAAGTCACTGGGCCAGTTCAACCTCGACGGTATCCAGGCTGCGCCACGCGGTATGCCGCAGATCGAAGTCACCTTCGACATCGATGCGGACGGTATCCTGCATGTGTCAGCGAAAGATAAGAACAGCGGTAAAGAGCAGAAAATCACCATCAAAGCCTCTTCAGGTCTGAACGACGAAGAGATCGAAAAAATGGTGCGTGATGCAGAAGCGAATGCGGAATCTGACCGTAAGTTCGAAGAGCTGGTACAGACGCGCAACCAGGGCGACCAGATTGCCCACAGCACCCGTAAGCAGCTGGAAGAAGCAGGTGACAAACTGTCTGCTGATGACAAAGCGCCAATCGAAGCCGCACTGGCCGCGCTGGAAACTGCGCTGAAAGGCGAAGATAAAGCGGAAATCGACGCGAAAATGCAGGCGCTGATGGAAGTCTCTGGCAAGCTGATGGAAGCAGCACAGCAGTCTCAGGCAGGTGCAGCGGATGCCGGCGATGCGTCAGCGAAGAAAGACGATGACGTTGTCGATGCTGAATTCGAAGAAGTGAAAGACAACAAGAAATAATTGCCCCTGACCGGGCGCGACGGCTGGCCTGACAGCCGTTGAAACCAGCACGGGCGTAGGAGATCTCTCCACGCCCGTGCGATCATGTTAAGGGCTAAATAAACATGGCGAAGAGTGATTACTACGAGATTTTAGGCGTCGCCAAATCCGCGGACGAGCGTGAAATCAAAAAGGCTTACAAACGCCTGGCGATGAAATATCACCCGGATCGTAATCCCGGTGATAAAGAGGCCGAAGCCAAATTTAAAGAGGTCAAGGAAGCGTATGAAATCCTGACCGATGCGCAGAAACGCGCGGCCTACGATCAGTATGGTCATGCGGCCTTTGAACAGGGCGGCATGGGTGGCGGTGGATTCGGCGGCGGCGGCTTCGGCGGCGGCGGTGCAGACTTCAGCGATATCTTTGGCGACGTATTCGGTGACATCTTCGGTGGTGGACGCCGTCAGCGCGCATCCCGTGGCGCCGATTTACGCTACAACATGGAGCTGTCGCTGGAAGAAGCGGTACGCGGCGTGACCAAAGAGATCCGCATTCCAACGCTGGAAGAGTGTGACGTCTGCCACGGCAGCGGTGCGAAAGCGGGTACCAAGCCACAAACCTGTTCAACCTGTCACGGTGCAGGCCAGGTGCAGATGCGCCAGGGCTTCTTTACCGTTCAGCAGGCCTGTCCGACCTGTCACGGTCGCGGCTCGGTGATTAAAGATCCGTGCAACGCCTGTCATGGTCATGGCCGCGTTGAGAAGTCGAAGACGCTGTCAGTGAAAATCCCGGCAGGGGTGGACAACGGCGATCGCATTCGTCTGAGTGGCGAAGGCGAAGCGGGCGAGCAGGGTGCACCGGCTGGCGATCTCTACGTCCAGGTTTCCGTGAAGAAACACCCTATCTTCGAACGTGAAGAGAACAACCTCTACTGTGAAGTGCCGATCAACTTTGCGATGGCGGCGCTGGGCGGCGAGATCGAAGTGCCGACGCTGGATGGTCGCGTGAAGCTGAAAGTGCCGTCAGAAACCCAGACCGGCAAGCTGTTCCGCATGCGCGGACGGGGCGTGAAGTCGGTCCGCGGTGGCGCGGTCGGCGACCTGTTATGCCGCGTAGTGGTGGAAACCCCGGTCAGCCTGAACGAGAAACAGAAAACGCTGCTGCGTGAACTGGAAGAGAGTTTTGGTGGCCCGAGCGGTGAACATAACAGCCCGCGCTCAAAGAGCTTTTTCGACGGCGTGAAGAAATTCTTTGACGATCTGACCCGCTAAGCGGTGACAGAGAAAACGGAGCCTCAGGCTCCGTTTTTTTTGCCCTTCAGGCCACATCCTCCCGGCCGTAAACCTCCCCTCTTTTCAGACCGCCTTTTCCCGACTCAGTTAAACCGAGCTAACAGCGTGGTATAAGCTGCTTTTAACGAACTATATGAGCCGTTACACTCATTCTCTTTCTATCGCTGATCAGGAAGATAAACGTTGAATAAGCCTCGCAGACTCAAAAACCTCCTAAAAAGCTTCATTGAGAGTGACGCCAGTAATGGCATGATATTAATCCTGGCGGCCGTGGCCGCCATGATTCTGGCCAACACGGCGTCGACCGCCGAAGGCTATCAGGCGTTTCTCAATGAACCTGTCCAGATCCGCTTCGGCGCACTCGATATCAGCAAAAATCTGCTGTTGTGGATTAACGATGCGATGATGGCGCTGTTCTTCCTGCTGATTGGCCTGGAAGTCAAACGCGAGCTGATGGTGGGTGAACTGGCAAGCCGCGACAAGGCGATCTTCCCGGTTATCGCCGCCCTGGGTGGCATGGCGCTGCCGGCACTGATCTTCCTCGGCTTCAACCACGGTGATGAGATTGCCCGCAATGGCTGGGCGATTCCCACTGCGACCGATATCGCTTTTGCGCTGGGCGTGCTGGCCCTGCTGGGCAGCCGTGTGCCTGCGGCGCTGAAAGTGTTCCTGATGGCGCTGGCGATCATTGATGACCTGGGGGCGATTGTGATTATCGCCCTGTTCTACACCAGCGGCCTCTCGGTGCTCTCTCTGGGTGTGGCAGCAGGGGCGATCGTGGTGCTGGCGCTGCTGAACTACTTCAACGTCCGTAAGATCTCGATCTACATCCTGGTGGGGATTGTGCTCTGGACCGCCGTGCTGAAGTCGGGCGTTCACGCCACGCTGGCGGGTGTGATCGTGGGCTTCTTTGTGCCGCTGGAGAAGCGGGAAGGGCACTCCCCTGCGGAGCATCTGGCACACGGTCTGATGCCGTGGGTGAACTGGCTGATCCTGCCGCTGTTCGCCTTTGCCAACGCCGGTATCTCACTGGCGGGGATTACAATCGGCGACGTTCTCTCACCTGAGCCGTCAGGCATCATCCTTGGCCTGTTAATCGGTAAGCCACTGGGCATTACGCTGTTCTGCTGGCTGGCCGTCCGGCTCCGCCTGGCGGTGCTGCCCGACGGCACGACCCTGCGTGACATCATGGCCATTGGGGTGCTGTGCGGCATTGGCTTTACGATGTCGATATTCATCAGTTCGCTGGCCTTTGACGCGGCCCACGAGCAGCTGGTGACCTTCTCTAAACTGGGGATTCTCACCGGCTCTCTGCTTTCCGCCGTGATCGGATACTGCCTGTTGCGGGTCAAACTGCGTTAATGGAGAGGAGGCGAAAGCCTCCTTTTTTCGATGAATCATATCAACTACAACCACCTCTACTACTTCTGGCACGCCTGCCGTGCAGGCTCGATAGCGGGCGCCGCAGAGGCGCTCTCCCTGACGCCACAGACCATCACCGGGCAGATCAAAACGCTGGAGGAGCGCCTGCAGGGCAAGCTGTTCCGGCGTCAGGGCAGGGGACTGGTGCCGACCGAACTGGGGCAGCTGGTCTTTCGCTATGCGGATCGCATGTTCATGCTGGGTCAGGAGATGCTGGACATCGTTAACTACCGCAAAGAGTCGCATCTGCTGCTGGATGTGGGCGTGGCGGATGCGCTCTCCAAACAGCTGGTCAGCAAGGTGCTGGAGACGGCGGTGGTCGCAGAGGAGAAAATCCATCTGCGCTGCTTTGAATCGACCCATGAAATGCTGCTGGAGCAGCTCAGTCAGCACAAGCTGGATATGATTATCTCTGACTGCGCCATCGACTCTACCCGCCAGGAGGGGCTGTTTTCGGTCCGGCTGGGCGAGTGTCCCGTCAGCTTCTGGTCAACCGAGCCGCTCTCCGGCCTCGCTTTCCCGGCCTGCCTGGAGTCGCGCCCGCTGCTGATCCCCGGCCGCCGCTCTATGCTGGGACGCAAGATCCTGAACTGGATCAGCACGCAGGGGCTGCAGGTAGAGATTCTGGGGGAGTTCGATGATGCGGCATTGATGAAGGCGTTTGGTGCGAGACAGAATGCGCTCTTTGTCGCACCGGCGCTGGATATCGGTCAGCGGGAGGGGATTCATGAAGCCGGACAGCTCAGCGCGGTGTCCGAGGAGTATCACATTATCTTTGCGGAGCGGATGATTCAGCACCCGGCGGTGCAGCGGATCTGCCACGCGGACTTCAGCGGTCTTTTCCCCCGCCAGAATCCGGACGAAAAAAAACCGGCGTAAGCGCCGGTTCTTTCAACAAAGCGATAAACAACGGGCGATTAAGCCAGTTTGTTGATCTGTGCAGTCAGGTTTGCTTTATAACGTGCAGCTTTGTTTTTGTGGATCAGACCTTTAGCAGCCTGACGATCCACGATTGGTTGCATTTCATTGAATGCGTTCTGCGCAGCAGCTTTGTCGCCTGAAGCGATCGCCGCGTATACTTTCTTAACGAAGGTACGCATCATAGAGCGGCGGCTAGCGTTATGCTTACGGCGTTTCTCAGATGTTACGGCGCGTTTCTTAGCTGATTTGATATTAGCCAAGGTCCAACTCCCAAATGTGTTCTATAGAGACAAATCAAAGGCCGAGGACTATGCCCTTCTAACCTGATTTTGTCAATGGATTTGTGCAAATAAGCGTCGCTCTGCGAGCAGCACTCGGTTACGTATTTGATGGCGTAAGATTCTACCAGCTTCCCCTCCCTGAATACAGTATTTAGCGACAAAATTCTTAACATGCGGCTCTGTAACAGGAAATGCAGCCCGTAAAGCATGAAAGGCGTGCTGACGGGTTAACCTGAGTCACTTTCAAGGGTATAATCCGCCGATTTCCACCGGTTTGGGCCAGCCATGAAGTTTATCCGCGGTATTCATAATCTTAACGAGCAGCATCGCGGCTGCGTTCTGACCATTGGTAATTTCGATGGCGTTCACCGTGGGCATCAGGCGCTGATTTCCCGGCTGTGTGAAGAGGGACGCAGGCTGAATCTGCCGGTGGTGGTGATGGTTTTTGAGCCACAGCCGCTGGAGCTGTTCGCCGGTGATAAAGCCCCGGCTCGCCTGACCCGCCTGCGCGACAAACTGCGATACATGGCGGAAGCGGGCGTCGATAACGTGCTGTGCGTGCGGTTTGACCGTCGCTTCGCGGCGTTGTCCGCCCAGCGCTTTATCAGCGACCTGTTAGTTGAAAAGCTGGATGTTAAGTACCTTGCGGTAGGCGATGACTTCCGCTTTGGCGCGGGACGCCAGGGCGATTTCCCGCTGCTGCAGAAAGCTGGTGCGGAGTATGGCTTCGACGTCGTCAGCACTGAAACCTTCTGCGACGGCGGCAAGCGCATCAGCAGCACCGCCGTCCGTCAGGCGCTGGCCGCAGACGATCTGGCGCTGGCGCAGTCGCTGCTGGGCCATCCTTTCACGATTTCCGGCCGCGTGGTGCACGGGGATGCGCTGGGACGCACGCTGGGCTTCCCGACGGCGAACCTGCCATTGCGCCGCAGCGTTTCGCCGGTGAAAGGGGTCTACGCGGTTGAAGTGCGGGGCCTCACGCCCGAGCCGCTGCCAGGGGTTGCCAACATCGGCACCCGCCCGACGGTAAAAGGTTTGCGCCAGCAGCTTGAAGTTCACCTGCTCGACATCAATATGGATCTCTATGGCCGTCACATTGATGTGGTGCTGAAACAGAAAATACGAAACGAGCAGCGCTTTGCCTCACTGGAGGCGTTGAAAGAACAAATTGCAGACGATGTGGTAACGGCCCGACACTATTTCGGGCTGCTTTAACCTGAGCGAAAAACGGAATCGAGAATCTGATGAGTGACTATAAATCTACCCTGAATTTGCCGGAAACGGGATTCCCGATGCGTGGCGATCTCGCCAAACGCGAACCGGGAATGTTGCAACGCTGGTATGCCGACAATCTTTACAGCATCATCCGCGAAGCCAAAAAAGGGAAAAAAACCTTTATCCTGCATGATGGCCCTCCGTATGCGAACGGCAGCATTCATATTGGTCACTCCGTTAACAAGATTCTGAAAGACGTTATCGTTAAGTCGAAAGGCATGGCGGGCTATGACGCGCCCTATGTGCCGGGCTGGGACTGTCACGGTCTGCCTATCGAGCACAAAGTGGAGCAGATGATCGGCAAGCCAGGCGAAAAGGTCACCGCAGCCGAATTCCGCGAAGCGTGCCGCAAATATGCCGCTGAACAGGTGGAAGGTCAGAAAGCGGACTTTATCCGTCTGGGCGTGCTGGGCGACTGGGATCGCCCTTACCTGACCATGGATTTCGGCACCGAAGCCAACATCATTCGCGCGCTGGGCAAAATCATCGGCAATGGCCATCTGCATAAAGGCGCGAAGCCCGTGCACTGGTGCCTGGACTGCCGTTCAGCTTTAGCCGAAGCCGAAGTCGAATATTACGACAAAACGTCACCGTCGATTGACGTGATGTTCAACGCCCTGGATACCGATGCGGTGCGTCAGGCCTTCGGTGTGGCAGACGTGAGCGGCCCGATTTCGCTGGTGATCTGGACCACCACGCCGTGGACGCTGCCGGCTAACCGCGCGATCTCCCTGCACCCTGAATTTGAGTATCAGCTGATCCAGATCGAGGGCCGTGCCCTGATCCTGGCGAAAGAGCTGGTGGAGAGCGTCATGAAGCGCGCCGGTGTCAGCGAATGGCAGGTGCTGGGCGAATGCAAAGGCGCGGCGCTGGAGCTGCAGAAATTCCAGCACCCGTTCCTGGCGATCGCGTCGCTGGTGGTGCTGGGTGAGCACGTCACGCTGGATGCCGGTACCGGTGCGGTGCACACCGCGCCAGGCCACGGCCCGGATGACTATGTCATCGGTCAGAAATATGGCATCGAAACCGCCAACCCGGTCGGTCCGGATGGCACCTATCTGCCAGGCACCTTCCCGACGCTGGATGGCGTGAACGTCTTTAAAGCCAACGACATGATCGTTGAGCTGCTGAAAGAGAAAGGCGCGCTGCTGCACGTCGAGAAACTCCTGCACAGCTACCCGCACTGCTGGCGCCACAAAACGCCGATCATCTTCCGTGCGACCCCGCAGTGGTTCATCAGCATGGATCAGAAAGGTCTGCGTGCGCAGTCGCTGAAAGAAATTAAAGTCGTGCAGTGGATCCCGGACTGGGGCCAGGCACGTATCGAATCGATGGTCGCGAACCGTCCCGACTGGTGCATCTCCCGTCAGCGTACCTGGGGCGTGCCGATGGCGCTGTTCGTTCATAAAGAGAGCGAAGAGCTGCACCCGGACACCCTGGCGCTGATGGAGAAAGTCGCGCAGCGCGTTGAGCAGGATGGGATTCAGGCCTGGTGGGATCTCGACCCGCGCGAGCTGATGGGCGACGACGCCGATCACTACGTGAAAGTGCCGGATACCCTGGATGTCTGGTTTGACTCCGGTTCAACCAGCTACTCGGTGGTCGATGCGCGTCCTGAGTTTGACGGCCATTCGCCGGATCTCTATCTGGAAGGCTCCGACCAGCATCGCGGCTGGTTCATGTCCTCGCTGATGATCTCCACGGCGATGAAGGGCAAAGCGCCTTACCGTCAGGTTCTGACCCACGGTTTCACCGTCGACGGTCAGGGCCGCAAGATGTCGAAATCGATCGGCAACACGGTGTCGCCGCAGGATGTGATGAACAAGCTGGGTGCCGATATTCTGCGTCTGTGGGTCGCCTCAACCGACTACTCGGGCGAGATGGCGGTGTCAGACGAGATCCTCAAGCGCTCTGCCGACGCCTACCGTCGTATCCGTAACACTGCACGTTTCCTGCTGGCGAACCTCAGCGGCTTCAATCCGGCCACCGATCTGGTGAAACCGGAAGAGATGGTGGTGGTGGATCGCTGGGCAGTGGGTCGTGCGCAGGCGGCGCAGGCCGATATCGTTGCCTCCTACGAAAACTATGACTTCCATGAAGTGATCCAGCGTCTGATGCAGTTCTGCTCCATCGAGATGGGCAGCTTCTATCTGGACATCATCAAGGATCGTCAGTACACCGCCAAAGGCGATGGCCTGGCGCGTCGCAGCTGCCAGACCGCGCTGTGGCATATCGTTGAAGCGCTGGTTCGCTGGATGGCACCGATCATGTCCTTTACGGCGGATGAGATCTGGGGCTACCTGCCGGGCGAGCGTGCGCAGTATGTCTTCACGGAAGAGTGGTATCAGGGGCTGTTCGGTCTGGCTGAGAACGAAGCGCTGAATGACGCCTACTGGGCCGAGCTGCTGAAAGTGCGCGGCGAAGTGAACAAGGTGATCGAGCAGGCGCGAGCAGACAAACGTATCGGTGGCGCGCTGGAAGCGACCGTCACGCTGTATGCCGATCCGGAGCTGGCCGCTAAGCTGCAGGCGCTGGGCAACGAACTGCGCTTTGTGCTGCTGACCTCCGGCGCACAGGTGGCGGATTACGCGCTGGCCAGCGATGAAGCGCAGCAGAGTGAACTGCTGAAAGGTCTGAAAATCGCGCTGCACAAGGCGGAAGGCGAGAAATGTCAGCGCTGCTGGCATTACACTACTGACGTCGGACAGAATCCGGAGCACGCTGAGGTGTGTGGTCGTTGTTATACTAACGTAGCCGGTGACGGTGAACAGCGTGAATTTGCCTGATGCGTAAACCTATTTTATCAACCGGATTGCGCTGGCTCTGGCTGGTGCTGGTAGTGATTGTTGTCGACTTCGCCAGTAAGCAGTGGGTGATGAACAACATGATGCTGCACGAAACCCAGCCGCTGATGCCGTTCCTGAATCTGTTCTACGCGCACAACTACGGCGCGGCGTTCAGCTTCCTGGCGGACAAGGGCGGCTGGCAGCGCTGGTTCTTTGCCGGTATTGCGCTGGCCATTGTGGTGTCACTGATGGTGATGATGTACCGCAATCGAGCCAGCCAGAAGATCGCCAATATCGCGTATGCCCTGATCATCGGCGGCGCGATAGGCAATCTGTTTGATCGTTCATATCATGGCTTTGTGGTCGATTTTATCGATTTCTACGTCGGTAACTGGCACTTCGCTACATTTAATATCGCCGACTGCGGCATCTGTATTGGTGCGGCACTGGTGGTGCTGGAGGGGTTTTTAAGCCCCAACAGCAAACAGGCTAAACAGAAAGGGTAAGTGATGACTGAGTGCGTACAGCGTGAAAGCGCGGTGTTGGTGCATTTTACGCTGAAGCTGGAAGATGGCTCGACGGCGGAATCGACCCGTGCAAACGGCAAGCCCGCGCTGTTCCGTCTCGGTGATGGCAGCCTCTCTGCGGCACTTGAGCAGGCACTGCTGGGGCTGAAAGCGGGTGACACAAAGCAGTTCACCCTGGCGCCGGAAGAGGCATTTGGTGGTGTCAGTCCGGACCTGATCCAGTATTTCTCGCGTCGTGACTTTATCGACGCAGGAGAGCCGGAAGTGGGTGCCATCATGCTGTTCAGCGGCATGGGCGGCAGTGAAATGCCCGGCGTGATCCGCGAAGTCTCCGGTGATTCTATTACCGTGGACTTCAACCATCCGCTGGCAGGTCATCGTATTCAGTTTGATGTAGAGGTGCTGGAAATCGATCCGGTCCTGGAGGCCAACGATGCAAATCCTGTTAGCTAATCCGCGCGGTTTCTGCGCCGGCGTCGATCGCGCCATCAGCATTGTTGAGCGCGCGCTGGAGATGTATGGCGCGCCGATCTATGTCCGTCACGAAGTGGTGCATAACCGCTACGTGGTGAACAGCCTGCGCGAACGTGGCGCCATCTTTATCGAAGAGATCAGCGAAGTGCCGGATGAGGCGATCCTGATCTTTTCAGCGCACGGCGTGTCTCAGGCGGTGCGTGCGGAAGCGAAAGCACGCAACCTGACGATGCTGTTCGACGCCACCTGTCCGCTGGTGACGAAGGTGCATATGGAAGTTGCCCGCGCCAGCCGTAAAGGCGTTGAGGCGATCCTGATCGGCCACGCGGGCCACCCGGAAGTCGAAGGCACCATGGGGCAGTACAACAACCCCAACGGCGGCATGTATCTGGTCGAGTCACCGGAAGATGTCTTCAGGCTGACGGTGAAAGATGAAAATAATCTGAGCTTCATGACGCAGACGACGCTGTCGGTGGATGATACCTCAGACATCATCGATGCCCTGCGTCAGCGTTTTCCGGCGATCGTCGGGCCGCGCAAAGATGATATCTGCTACGCCACCACTAACCGTCAGGAAGCGGTGCGGACGCTGGCGCAGGATGCCGACGTGGTGCTGGTGGTGGGGTCGAAGAACTCCTCTAACTCAAACCGTCTGGCAGAGCTGGCGCAGCGTGCCGGTAAACTGGCGAAGCTGATCGACTCTGCGGAGGATATTCAGGAAGAGTGGGTAAAAGGCGTCGGCTGCATTGGCGTGACGGCGGGCGCGTCTGCCCCGGATATTCTGGTGCAGCAGGTCATCCAGCGGCTGCGTGAGCTGGGCGGGGAAGCCGCGATTGAGCTGATTGGCCGCGAAGAGAACATTGTCTTCGAAGTGCCGAAAGAGCTGCGCGTCGAGGTGCGCAACGTCCAGTAACTCCCGGAAATTTCTGATAAAAAAGGCCGACTCTGTTCGGCCTTTTTTGTTTTTTCAGCCCGGTCACCGGACCGGCGTTTGCTGCGGTGATTGCTTTTACTGATAATCAGCGGCGGCTGGCATAAAATTCTTATTATCACGGATTAATAGTGGCGTGACTGTTAACTCATCGTTAACCTGATAACGCTTTGGATGCATAGTTTTGTTTTAGGAATGAATAAATATGAACACTATCCGCATTGCTGTGGTGGGCGCACCGGGCCGTATGGGCCGTAATCTGATCGAGGCGACGCAGCAGGCAGAAGGCGTGACACTGGGGGCCGCTCTGGTCCGTCCCGGTTCATCGCTGACCGGCAGCGACGCCGGTGAATTAGCCGGTATCGGCCGGAACGGCATCCTGATTGCCGACGATTTACGCGCGGTGATCAACGATTTTGATGTGCTGGTCGACTTTACCCGTCCGGAAGGGACGCTGGAGTATATGGCGATCTGCCGTGAACACGGCAAAGCGATGGTGATTGGCACCACCGGTTTTGATGAAGCCGGTAAAGCCGCGATTCGTGCAGCGGCTGAAGAGATCGCCATCGTGTTTGCCGCGAACTTCAGCGTCGGGGTTAACCTGGTGCTGAAGCTGCTGGAGCAGGCCGCAAAAGTCATGGGTGAGTACGCGGATATTGAGATCGTCGAAGCGCACCACCGCCATAAAGTGGATGCGCCATCAGGCACCGCGCTGGCAATGGGTGAGGCGATCGCCGATGCGATGGCGTGGAAACTGGATGAGCATGCGGTCTATGCCCGTGAAGGCCACACCGGCGAACGCCAGCCGCAGACCATCGGTTTCGCCACCGTGCGTGCGGGCGATATCGTCGGTGAGCATACCGCGATGTTTGCCGATATTGGCGAGCGGGTAGAGATAACCCACAAGGCTTCAAGCCGTATGACCTTTGCAAAAGGCGCGGTTAAGTCGGCCGTATGGCTGAAAGACAAGAAAAAGGGTCTTTTCGATATGCGGGATGTGCTCGGCTTAGCAGACTGATGTGTGTTGTGAACCATCGTGATGTGGTTATTTCAATCGTTAATTCATTGATTGAGAAGGGGCAATGTTTTCATTGCCCTTAATTTTATCTTTTATCTGACTTATCCCTTCTTAATTGTCTGTAACCTCTTTTTTTGTCACTTTTCTATCTTTTTTGATCCGTTAAGATGCTAATTTTGACCATTTGGTCAAAAAAAACAGGCTCTCTCTCGCTGGTTTCGCGTTTAGGCGGCATGGCAAACGATTATTTCAATGGGTTTCCTCCTCTTTTTGCCCTTTATATCGCATATTTTCTTCAGAAGGCGGATAAAGGTGAAAAAAAGTGGCGTCAGGGTAGACAATGACCAGGGGGATCATTAGAATGCGCGCAATTTGCCAAAAATCGACAATTCAGGCGGTTTTTGCATTGATTCAACCGGCTATTTTGAATTAATATGCAGATATTATGACTGTTTATTCCCTGGAGGATGTTTTGATTAAGTCAGCAATCCTGGTTCTGGAAGACGGAACCCAATTCCACGGTCGGGCCATCGGGGCAACGGGGTCGGCAGTGGGGGAAGTCGTTTTCAACACCTCAATGACCGGTTATCAAGAAATCCTCACTGATCCTTCCTATTCCCGCCAAATCGTTACTCTCACTTATCCCCATATCGGTAATGTCGGTGCCAACGCCGCCGATGAAGAATCCAGCCAGATTCATGCGCAGGGCCTGGTCATCCGTGACCTGCCGCTGATTGCCAGCAACTTCCGCAGTGAAGAGGGCTTATCCGCCTACCTGCAGCGCAATAACATCGTGGCCATCGCCGATATCGATACCCGCAAGCTGACACGTCTGCTGCGTGAGAAAGGGGCGCAGAACGGTTGCATCATCGCTGGCGACGCGCCGGATGCGGCACTGGCGCTGCAGAAAGCCCAGGCGTTCCCCGGCCTGAAAGGGATGGATCTGGCGAAAGAGGTCTGCACCACCGAGACTTACAGCTGGCAGCAGGGCAGCTGGACGCTGAACGCGGGGCTGCCAGAGCAGTCATCGGCAGAGTCGCTGCCTTACCATGTTGTGGCGTACGACTACGGTGCCAAGCGCAATATTCTGCGTATGCTGGTCGATCGCGGCTGTCGTCTGACGGTCGTACCGGCACAGACGCCTGCGGAAGAGGTACTGAAGCTGAACCCGGATGGCATTTTCCTCTCCAACGGTCCGGGCGACCCGGAGCCGTGTGACTACGCGATCAGCGCCATTCAGTCATTCCTGAAAACAGAGATTCCGGTGTTTGGTATCTGCCTGGGTCATCAGCTGCTGGCGCTGGCCAGCGGTGCAAAAACCGTGAAGATGAAGCTCGGCCATCACGGCGGCAACCATCCGGTGAAAGATCTCGACAGCAACCGCGTGATGATCACCGCGCAGAACCACGGTTTTGCAGTCGACGAGAACGATCTGCCCGCGAATCTGCGTGTGACCCACATTTCGTTGTTCGATAAGACCGTGCAGGGCATTCACCGCACCGACAAGCCTGCCTTCAGCTTCCAGGGACACCCGGAAGCCAGCCCGGGACCGGGTGACGCAGCGCCGCTGTTTGACCACTTTATCGAATTGATTGACGCATTCCGTCTGCAAGCGAAGTAATCAGGAGCTAATTCATGCCAAAACGTACAGACCTGAAATCCATCCTGATTCTTGGGGCCGGTCCGATTGTGATCGGACAGGCCTGCGAATTCGACTACTCCGGTGCGCAGGCGTGTAAGGCGCTGCGTGAAGAGGGTTACCGCGTCATTCTGGTCAACTCCAACCCGGCGACCATCATGACCGACCCGGAAATGGCCGATGCGACCTATATCGAGCCCATCAACTGGGAAGTGGTGCGTAAGATCATCGAAAAAGAGCGCCCGGACGCCGTTCTGCCGACCATGGGCGGCCAGACCGCGCTGAACTGTGCGCTGGAGCTGGAACGTCACGGCGTACTGGAAGAGTTTGGCGTCACCATGATCGGTGCGACCGCCGATGCGATCGACAAAGCGGAAGATCGTCGCCGCTTCGACGTGGCAATGAAGAGCATCGGTCTGGACACCGCGCGTTCCGGCATTGCGCACACCATGGAAGAGGCGCTGGCCGTGGCCGAAGATGTGGGCTTCCCCTGCATTATCCGTCCCTCCTTTACCATGGGCGGCACCGGTGGCGGCATCGCCTATAACCGTGAAGAGTTCGAAGAGATCTGCGAACGCGGCCTCGACCTCTCTCCGACCAATGAGCTGCTGATCGATGAGTCGCTGATTGGCTGGAAAGAGTATGAGATGGAAGTGGTGCGTGATAAAAACGACAACTGCATCATCGTCTGCTCAATTGAAAACTTCGACGCGATGGGCATCCACACCGGTGACTCCATCACGGTCGCGCCGGCTCAGACGCTGACTGACAAAGAGTATCAGATCATGCGTAACGCCTCGCTGGCGGTACTGCGTGAGATTGGTGTGGAAACCGGCGGCTCCAACGTGCAGTTCTCGGTGAACCCGAAAGATGGTCGTCTGATTGTCATCGAGATGAACCCGCGTGTTTCACGCTCCTCGGCGCTGGCTTCAAAAGCCACCGGCTTCCCGATTGCGAAAGTGGCGGCCAAACTGGCGGTGGGCTACACCCTCGATGAGCTGATGAACGATATCACCGGCGGATTAACTCCGGCGTCGTTCGAACCCTCTATCGACTACGTTGTGACCAAAATCCCCCGTTTCAACTTTGAAAAATTTGCCGGTGCTAACGACCGTCTGACCACCCAGATGAAGTCGGTCGGTGAAGTCATGGCGATTGGCCGCACATTCCAGGAATCTATGCAGAAAGCGCTGCGTGGCCTGGAAGTCGGCGCGAACGGCTTCGACCCGAAAGTGCACCTCGACGATCCGGAAGCGTTAACCCGTATCCGTCGCGAGCTGAAAGATGCCGGTTCCGACCGCATCTGGTACATCGCGGATGCGTTCCGTGCGGGCATGTCAGTGGATGGCGTCTTTAACCTGACCAACATCGACCGCTGGTTCCTGGTGCAGATCGAAGAGCTGGTGCGGCTGGAAGACCAGGTCGCGCGTGAAGGCGTTAACAGCCTGGATGCGACTTTCCTGCGCGCGCTGAAACGCAAAGGCTTTGCGGATGCGCGTCTGGCTACGCTGGCCGGTGTGGCTGAAAGCGAAATACGCAAGCTGCGTCAGCAGTTTAACCTGCATCCGGTCTACAAGCGCGTGGACACCTGCGCCGCCGAGTTCGCAACGGACACGGCCTACATGTACTCCACGTATGAAGAGGAGTGCGAGGCCAATCCATGCACGGATCGCGAAAAGATCATGATTCTGGGCGGCGGACCGAACCGTATCGGCCAGGGGATCGAATTTGACTACTGCTGCGTTCACGCCGCCCTGGCGCTGCGTGAAGATGGCTATCAGACCATCATGGTCAACTGTAACCCGGAAACGGTCTCGACCGATTACGACACCTCCGATCGCCTCTACTTTGAGCCGGTCACGCTGGAGGATGTGCTGGAGATCGTGCGCATCGAGCAGCCAAAAGGCGTGATCGTGCAGTATGGCGGTCAGACGCCGCTGAAACTGGCGCGTGCGCTGGAAGCGGCAGGCGTACCGGTTATCGGCACCAGCCCGGATTCGATTGACCGCGCGGAAGACCGTGAGCGTTTCCAGCAGGCGGTCGATCGTCTGAGCCTGAAGCAGCCGGCTAACGCCACCGTTACCACGCTGGAGCAGGCCGTTGAGAAGGCCGCAGGCCTGGGCTATCCGCTGGTGGTGCGTCCTTCTTATGTACTGGGCGGCCGGGCCATGGAGATCGTCTACGACGAGCTCGACCTCAAGCGCTACTTCCAGACGGCGGTATCGGTCTCCAACGATGCGCCGGTTCTGCTGGATCGCTTCCTGGATGATGCGGTTGAAGTGGACGTGGATGCGATCTGCGACGGTGAGCGGGTGCTGATTGGCGGCATCATGGAACACATCGAGCAGGCGGGCGTGCACTCCGGTGACTCCGCCTGTTCACTGCCGGCCTACACCCTGAATCAGGAGATTCAGAACGTGATGCGTCAGCAGGTCGAAAGACTGGCGTTTGAACTGAACGTGCGGGGTCTGATGAACGTGCAGTTCGCGGTGAAGGAGAACGAAGTCTACCTGATCGAAGTGAACCCACGCGCGGCGCGTACCGTCCCCTTCGTCTCTAAAGCGACCGGTGTACCGCTGGCGAAAGTGGCGGCACGTGTGATGGCCGGTAAAACCCTGGCCGAGCAGGGCGTCACCGAAGAGGTGATTCCGCCGTACTACTCCGTCAAAGAAGTGGTGCTGCCGTTTAACAAGTTCCCTGGCGTTGACCCGATTCTTGGCCCGGAAATGCGTTCGACCGGTGAAGTCATGGGTGTGGGCCGCACCTTCGCGGAGGCATTCTCCAAAGCGATGCTGGGCGCACAGAGCAACATGAAGAAGTCGGGCCGTGCGCTGCTGTCGGTGCGCGAAGGCGACAAGAAGCGGATCGTTGACCTGGCCGCTAAGCTGCAGAAGTTTGGGTTCGAACTGGATGCGACGCACGGCACGGCGGTGGTACTGGGCGAGGCGGGCATCAATCCGCGCCTGGTCAACAAGGTGCACGAAGGCCGTCCGCATATCCAGGACCGCCTGAAGAACGGCGAATACAGCTACATCGTCAATACCACGGCAGGCCGCCAGGCAATTGAAGATTCGAAGCTTATCCGCCGCAGCGCGCTGCAGTACAAAGTGCATTACGACACCACGCTGAACGGCGGCTTTGCCACCGCGATGGCACTGAATGCAGACCCGACGGAGCAGGTTATCTCCGTTCAGGAGATGCATGCTCAGATAAAGGCGATGTAATGTAAAAACGGCTCCTGCGGGAGCCGTTTTTTTTGCCCACTCTCTGGCGATAGTCTTAAAAACAGGTCCAGGAAAAGCAAAGAGTTTGCGTTAAAGTTACTGATTTGACTTATTTTTTTAGCTAAAGGTGCGAAACGCATCGCTTCGCACAGATTTATAAAATAAACGCTTTCTGTACGGATTTTTCGCCAGTACTATGCCTGCCGCTCATCACCAGAGCGTATCAGGACACTAATAAAAAATGAAAATGCGTACTTTTTCTCTGAGTGCAGTGGCTGCACTGATGGCTGTTCTTCCTTTCGCCAGCCAGGCAGAAATCACCCTGCTGAAGCAGGATCCGCAGGCGGGCGATCCGCTCAGCCGCCTTAACTTTACGTTTGGCGGCAGCATTCGTGCTCAGGTCAACCATCAGACCGGCGTGAATGACAAATCCTATAAGCGCGACGGTTTTGACGGCGGCACCCGTTTCCGCTTTGGCGCGGACTACTACCTGTTCGATGACGTCAGCTGGGTCAGCTACTATGAGCTGGGCGTTAACGTCCCGGCCCTGTTCAGCTGGGACGGTCACTATGCCGACGGGGCGAATAACACCACCCGCCGCCAGCTTTACACTGGCCTGAAAAGCAAAACCTGGGGTCAGCTGACCTTTGGTCAGCAGAACAGCGTTTACTACGATACCGTGGGCGCCAAGACCGATATCTGGGATTACGACATGATCGGCCAGGCACCGGGCAACGGGATCAACGGCGACTACGACGGCTCTTACCGTTCGCGCAAGCAGTTGAAATATAAAAACAGCTTCGGCGATGTGGATCTCTTCGCCTCTTACCTGTTCGACGACAATGAGTTCCTGCCGGGCAATGGCCTGCGCTACAAGCGTAAAGGCGGCGGTTCACTGGGTGTGGACTACCACATCACCGACGATCTGAGCTGGGGCACCGCGTGGAACTACACCCGTGCGGCGATGCGTAACCCGAACAACGGCGACAGCAAAACCTACGACCAGAACATCTTCGGTACTGCGCTGAGCTGGACACCGGGTAACTGGACGCTCTCCGCTGGCGGTGGCTGGTATCAGAACTTCATGACCACCAAACGCAAAGATGTGCATGACTACTTTGCGGGCGATGCGTGGGGCCTGGAATATTTCGCTGGCTACAAAATTCCGGTCGCGCAGTATGGCCTGAAAGCGGTTCAGCCTTACGTCATGGGCGATCGCATCGAGTATGCCAACGGTCGTGACTACCAGCGCATCGACAACGGTCTGGGTGTGACGCTGTTCCTCGACTACGGTTTCCGTGTCGATTACGAACATGTCTTTACCTCCAGCACCGATAACCTGGGTGACATGAATCTGGTGCGTCTGCGCTACGACTTCTGATCATCCTGACGGCTCCTGCGGGAGCCGTCTTCTTTTGCGCCCCCCGTTTATACCAGCCCGAGGCCGCTGGCTGGCGAGCTGCAGCAAACTAACGCGATTACGCGGTGAAAAACGCTGCACAGGCCGCGAAAAACGGCGTCATAAAAAGCTTTACGCAAATAGACCGATCCCCCTATCGACGAAACTTTCACCTTTACGTATCATGGCGCCAATTTTTTTCAGTGAGTGGTTAACATGATTAGTCTTATCGCGGCATTAGCAGCAGATCGCATTATTGGAATGGAGAACGCCATGCCGTGGGACCTGCCTGCAGACCTGGCGTGGTTCAAACGTAATACGCTGAAGAAACCGGTGATTATGGGCCGACTGACCTTTGAATCGATCGGCCGTCCTCTGCCTGGTCGCCTGAATATTGTGGTCAGCAGCCAGCCCGGCAGCGCAGAAGGGGTCACCTGGGTCACGTCGCTGGAGGAGGCACTTCAGGCCGCCGGTGATGCAGAAGAGATCATGGTGATTGGCGGTGGGCGCGTCTACGAGCAGATGCTGAAGCGTGCCGATCGTCTCTACCTGACGCACATCGACGCAGAGGTTGAAGGCGATACCCAGTTCCCGGATTACGAGCCGGACGAGTGGCAATCCACATTCAGCGAATTTCACGACGCTGACGAGCAGAACTCCCACAGCTACTGCTTCGAGATCCTCGACCGTCGTCGCTAATCCCGCCCCCGCCTGGCTGTAACCTGGCTGTCATCATTATTCATTAGCATTGCTTCTTTTCTGGGATCGTGACAAAGGAAGCAATAACCAATGAAAACCGAATTATCCGCATTAAGCACTGACCGCCTGCCTGATCCACTGCGTCGTAAATTTCTTGCCGGTTCCGGCGCTCTGGGCCTGACCGGCTTTCTCAGCGGCGGCCTGACGCTCTCATCCGGCGCGCGGGCCGCAGAGAAACCGGCGGGCAGCGCGCTGCTGGGCTTTCAGGCGATTGCCGCCTCGACCGCTGACGAGGTGGTGGTCGCGCCCGGCTATCGCGCTGAGGTGCTGATCTCCTGGGGCGATCCGCTGGTGAACGGCGCCGCCGCGTTTGATCCGCACGGCAACAACAGCGCGGCGGATCAGGAAAAGCAGTTCGGTGACAACAATGACGGGATGAGCTTCTTTGCCATCGACGATCGTCGCGGCGTGATGGCGATCAATAATGAATATGTTAACGAGCCAACGCTGTTTGCCCACGGTGGCAGCAAAGCAACCAGCCTGGAGGATGTGAAAAAGTCACAGGCGGCGCACGGTATTTCCGTGGTGGAAGTGAAGCGGGGCGAGGATAATCGCTGGCAGGTGGTGCGTCCATCTGACTATAACCGCCGCATTACCGCAAATACCCCGATGCGCTTTTCCGGTCCTGCCGCCGGTGACAACGCATTGCAGACCGCAGCCGATCCCGAGGGCATGAACGTCCTCGGCACCTTTGGTAACTGCGCCAACGGCAAAACGCCGTGGGGCACCTACCTGACCTGCGAAGAGAACTACGACACCTATTTTGGCACCCGACAGGCGGACTTCACGCCAACCCCGCAGCAGAAGCGCTATACCCTGAATGCCGCCGAGCCGGAACGGAACTGGGCCGACTTCGATCCCCGCTTTGATGTCGCGAAAAACCCCAACGAATTTAACCGCCACGGCTGGATAGTGGAAATCGATCCCTTTGACCCTCACTCCGTGCCGGTTAAACGCACCGCGCTGGGCCGCTTCAAACATGAGAATGCGGCGGTCACCGTCGCTAAAAGCGGTCAGCTGGTGGTGTACATGGGAGATGATGAGCGCGGCGAGTATATCTATAAATATGTCTCCGACGATCGGGTTATGCCAGATGATGCGAAAGCGAATCATGGACTGCTGGACAAGGGCACGCTCTATGTCGCGCAGTTCAATGGCGATGCGCAGGGCACGCCGCTTAAAGGCACCGGACGCTGGCTGGCGCTGAAGTGGGGCGAAAACGGCCTCACCGCAGAGAAGGGCTTCAGCAGTCAGGCTGACGTCCTGATCAACGCGCGCGCGGCGGCCGATGTGGTAAACGCCACCCGCATGGATCGGCCGGAATGGATCGCCGTGAATCCGCACGATGGCCGCGCCTACTGCACGCTGACCAACAACAACAAGCGCGGTAACGAGGGGATGCCCGTCAATGCGGCCAACCCGCGGCCAAAAAATATCTACGGCCAGATTATCCGCTGGGATGAGAAGGGCGATGCCACCGCGCTGACGTTTGAGTGGGATATTTATGCGCTGTGCGGCAATCCGATCGCGCATCCTGAGGGGATCTATCGCGGCACGCCCAATATCACTGCTGAGAACACCTTCAACAGCCCGGATGGTCTGGGATTTGATGCCGCGGGGCGCTTATGGATCCTGACCGACGGCAAATACAGCAACAAAGAGGATTATCAGGGGCAGGGGAATAATCAGATGCTGGTGGGCGATCCCGACAGCGGCGAGATCCGCCGCTTTATGGTCGGCCCGAAATCGTGCGAGCTGACCGGCATTACTTTCACGCCCGATTACAGAACGCTGTTCGTCAACGTGCAGCATCCGGGCGAGGAGGGGGACTCCCATTTCCCGCATAACAGCCCGCGTCCGCGCTCATCGGTGATCATGATCACCCGCGAAGATGGCGGTGTTATCGGGGCCTGAGACCACATGCTGGCCTGACGGCCAGCATGATCGTTACAGCGCAGGCGGGGCCAGGCTGTCGCTGGCATTCAGCGCTTTTTCGCGGTTGGAGGGCTGCACCACATAGCGCTGCGTTTCCCAGTGCAGCAGGGTCAGCGTTCCGCCCCAGCAGCAGCCGGTGTCCAGACCGATAATTCCTTCAGGCGTGCCTTTGCCTTCCAGCGACGCCCAGTGACCAAAGATGATGGTGTAGTCGCGTGCGACCGGCCCCTCAAGGGTAAACCAGGGTTTCAGCGGTGGAAGCGCCGACTCCGGCGCATCTTTGCAGATCATATCCAGCTGACCGTTCGGGAAGCAGTAACGCATACGGGTCAGGGCGTTGGTGCTGAAGCGCAGACGGGCCAGCCCGGTCAGGTCTTCACTCCAGTTATTCGGCATGTCGCCATACATGGCATCCAGGAACAGCGGATAGCTGTCGCTGGCAAGCACCGCTTCGACCTCACGCGCGCACTTTTTCGCGGTTTCGATATCCCACTGCGGCGTGACACCGGCATGGCCCATCACCAGTTTCTTCTCATCATCCACCTGCAGCAGGGGCTGACGACGCAGCCAGTTAATCAGCTCGTCGGCATC
The DNA here is from genome assembly GCF_022647325.1 of Pantoea deleyi. Classification (NCBI taxonomy): domain Bacteria; kingdom Pseudomonadati; phylum Pseudomonadota; class Gammaproteobacteria; order Enterobacterales; family Erwiniaceae; genus Pantoea; species Pantoea deleyi. The sequence continues at coordinate 3,295,544 of NZ_CP071405.1, read as the reverse complement.
CTCCGCTTCCAGCAGCGGCGTCAGACGATCTTTGGGCTTGTTGCGGCTGATCCCGGCGTAGACCGCCAGCAGATGCAGGTCGTGATTACCCAGCACCAGACGCACCGCGTCGCCCAGCGATTTTACGTAGCGCAGAACCTCCAGCGAGCCGGGGCCGCGCGCGACCAGGTCGCCGGTCAGCCACAGGGTATCCTGCTCAGGGTTGAAATCGACCTGTTGCAGCAATGCACGTAATTCGTCGTAGCAACCATGAACGTCGCCAATCAGGTATGTGCTCATAACGTTTTATCCATCGGGAAGGTGCCCGGCCCGGCGGGCAAAAAGCGTGTGAATCAGTGAATGTGGGTCTGAACGGCGAGGCGGAACACCGGGATATCGACGTGAAAGGTTTCACCCTGCTCATCGACCATCACATAGTGCCCCTGCATGGTACCCATCGGGGTTTCAATCACGGCACCGCTGGTGTACTGAAACTCATTGCCTGCGGCGATAAGCGGCTGTTCACCGACCACGCCTTCACCCTGAACTTCCGTTTCGCGGCCATTACCGTTGGTAATCAGCCAGTAGCGCCCCAGCAGTTGCACAGCGGAACGGCCCAGATTGCGTATCGTGATGGTATAGGCGAAGACGTAGCGATCCTCATCCGGCGAGGACTGGGAGGCGACGTACTGGCTCTGCACATGGACGGAGACGCGGGCCGTTTCACTCATGACTTACTCCTGCGATTTTCCCTGATGATTCGCCAGCCAGTTGGCCAGCTGACAATATTGCGCGACTGAGACATTTTCAGCGCGCAGACCGGGATCGATGGACAACTCTTCCAGCGCACCGGCCGTCACCATGTGGTTCAGGCTGTTTCGCAACGTTTTGCGGCGCTGACCAAAGGCTTCGGTGGTAATGCGGCTCAGAATACGCACGTCGCTGACCGGATGAGGCGGTTCGGCAAAAGGTACCAGACGCACCACCGCAGAGTCCACTTTCGGTGGCGGAGTAAAGGCGTGCGGCGGCACTTCCAGCACCGGGATCACCTGGCAGTAATATTGCGCCATCACCGTCAGGCGGCCATAGGCTTTACTGCCCGGACCGGCAACCAGACGGTTAACCACCTCTTTCTGCAGCATGAAGTGCATATCTTTGATCGAACCAGTATAGCTGAAAAGGTGGAACATCAGCGGGGTCGAAATATTGTAGGGCAGGTTACCAAATACCCGCAGCGGCTGGCCTCGCTCCTGCGCCAGGGCGGCGAAGTCGAAGGTCATGGCATCCTGCTGGAAGATGGTCAGTTTCGGGCCAAGGAACGGATGGGTCTGCAGACGCGCGGCGAGATCGCGGTCCAGCTCGACCACCGTTAAGCTATCGAGGCGTTCGCCTACCGGCTCGGTCAGGGCACCCAGGCCAGGACCGATCTCAACCAGCGCTTCATCGCGCTGTGGATGGATAGCGGAGACAATGCTGTCGATAATGTACTGATCGTTCAGGAAGTTCTGCCCGAAACGTTTACGGGCATAGTGCCCCTGATGGACGCGATTATTCATTACTGCTCTTGATCATAGTGATGGCGAGGTTAAGCGCCGTGATGAAGCTGCCCGGTTCCGCCTGACCCAGCCCGGCGAGTTCAAGCGCGGTGCCGTGGTCTACGGAGGTCCGGATAAAGGGCAGGCCCAGGGTGATATTTACCGCCCGGCCAAACCCCTGAAATTTCAGGACCGGCAGGCCCTGGTCGTGATACATCGCCAGAACCGCATCGGCATGTTGCAGATATTTAGGCTGAAACAGCGTATCCGCAGGCAGCGGGCCGGTCAGTCTGATGCCCTGCTGACGCAGTTCATCCAGTGCCGGTGTGATCGTCTCGATCTCTTCACGGCCCATGTGGCCGCCTTCGCCCGCGTGGGGATTGAGACCGCAGACGTAGATGTGTGGCTCGGCGATCGCAAACTTCTGCTGCAGATCGCGATGCAGAATCGTGATCACCTCATGCAGGCAATCACGCGTTACCGCCGCGGCGACATCCTTCAGCGGCAGATGGGTCGTCGCCAGCGCGACACGCAGCGCTTCGGTCGCCAGCATCATCACCACGCGATGTCCGCCTGCGCGATCGGCGAAGAACTCGGTATGGCCGGTGAAGGCGATACCGGCATCGTTGATCACGCCTTTGTGGACCGGGCCGGTGATCAGCGCCGCAAATTCGCCGGACAGGCAGCCGTCACAGGCGCGCGCCAGCGTGGTCAGCACATAATCGCTGTTCGCGACGCAGAGCGTGCCCGGCGTCACCGGTTCGGCAGTTTCGACGGGCAGGATAGTCAGCGACCCGGCCTGCTGTGGCTCGGCAGCCACGCCAGGCTGATAGGGTCGCAGGGTCAGTGGCAGACCGAGCTGCGCCGCACGCTGCTGTAGCAGGGCAGGTGAGGCGCACACCACCAGCTCAACCGGCCACGCCTGCTGAGCCAGCTGAACGGTAAGATCGGGACCAATCCCGGCGGGTTCGCCGGGCGTGATCACCACACGGGCATTACTGCGCATTGCCATCCAGAATCTTCACGTAGGCGCTGGCGCGCTGTTCCTGCATCCAGGTCTGTGCTTCTTCCGCAAACTTACGGTTGAACAGCATGCGGTATGCGCGCTCTTTCTGGGCCGCATCGGTCTTATCGACCTGACGGGTATCCAGCAGCTGAATCAGATGCCAGCCGAAAGAGGAGTGCACAGGCTGACTGACCTGGCCTTTCTGCAGACGCAGCAGCGCGTCGCGGAACGCCGGATCGAAGACTTCCGGTGAGGTCCAGCCGAGATCGCCGCCCTGGTTAGCCGAGCCCGGATCGTCAGAGTACTGCTTGGCCGCGGCGGCAAAGGTGGTTTTCCCGCTGCGGATGTCGGCAGCGATCTGCTCCAGCTGCGCGCGCGCCTGGCTGTCAGTGAGGATCGGTGAGGGCTTCAGCAGGATATGACGTGAATGCACTTCGGTGACGGAGACATTTTTGCTCTCGCCGCGCAGGTCGTTCACCTTCAGGATGTGGAAGCCCACACCGGAACGGATCGGCCCGACGATGTCGCCTTTTTTAGCCGTTGCCAGCGCCTGAGCAAACAGGGTCGGCAACTCTTCGATTTTGCCCCAGCCCATGTTGCCGCCTTTCAGCGCCTGAGAGTCGGCGGAGTAGGTCACGGCCATCTTGCCGAAGTCAGCGCCATTTTTCAGTTCGCCCACCAGCTGTTTCGCCAGCGTTTCCTGCTCATCAACCTGCTGCTGCGTCGGGTTTTCCGGCAGCGGCAGCAGAATGTGGCTGACGTTCAGCTCGGTGCCCTGGCTGTTCTGAGAGCCAATCTGGGCAGCCAGCGTATCCACTTCCTGCGGCAGAATGGTCACGCGACGCCGTACTTCGTTGTTGCGGACTTCGGCAATCGTCATCTCTTTGCGGATCTGCGCACGATAGACGCTGTAGTTCATGCCGTCATAGGCCAGACGGCTGCGCAGCTGATCGAGGCTCATGCGGTTCTGTGCTGCAATGTTCTGAATAGCCTGGTCCAGCTGCTCGTCGCTGATCTGAACGCCCGCTTTCTCGCCCATCTGCAGGATGATGTTGTCCATGATCTGACGTTCCAGAATCTGATGGCGCAACGTTTTATCATCTGGCAGCTGCTGATTTGCCTGCCGGGCCTGAGATTTGACGGTGCTCATCATGCCGTCCACGTCACTCTCAAGAACCACGCCGTTATTGACTACGGCAGCAACTTTATCAACGACTTGTGGTGCTGCGAACGCGGTGTTGGCACTGATTGCCACACCAAGAATCAGCATTCTCCAGTTCTTCATACTTTATCCATTGTTGGTTCCGCACTGCGGGATTGCCTGTCAAACATCACAACATCAGAAAGCGGGCTGGTAAGGAATAATGCCCTGACGCAGCATATCGTTGGTGCCTAAGCCGTAGTTAGGACTCAGACCACGCAGCTCAATGTTGAATGAGATTTGGTTGTCATATTTACTGTCGTTGTTTTCCCAACCGTTAATTTTGCGCTCGTAACCGACCCGGATCGCGTAACAGCATGAGCTGTACTGCAGGCCCACCAGCTGCGATGCCGGACGCGTGTTGCGGGTATCGTAGTAGTAAGCGCCTACCACAGACCATGCATCCGCAATCGGCCAGCTGGCCGTGGTGCCGACCTGTGAAATCCCATTTTTATAGATAGGATTGGTTACCAGCGCACTGTTGTTCAGCGCACTGGCCACATATTCCGGGCTGCTGTAACGATAGCTCAGCTGCACCATGCGGTCGGCATCGCGACGGTATTCCAGGACGGTATTGCCCTGAGAGACGTTGTCGAGTTTGGTGTCATACTGCAGACCACCCCGGACGCCCCAGCGATCGCTGATTTTCCAGTATGTATCGCCAGCCCAGATCAGGCTGCCGGTATCATCTTCTTTACTGGTTTGATTCACACCAGTACGAGAAGGGGTAAACGAGTAGATTTGACCCACAGAAACGTTAAAACGTTCAACCAGATCGGTATCATAAATACGTGAAGTGACACCGGTCGCGACTTCATTCGCAGACGCGATGCGATCCAGGCCGCTGTAAGTACGATCGCGGAACAGGCCGGTGTAGTCGGTCTGCAGCAGTGTTGAGTCGTACGGATAGATGTTGCTCTGATTGCGGTACGGGATATAGAGGTACTGTACCCGCGGCTCCAGCGTCTGGGTGTAACCCACCGCCGAGTTCATATCGCGATCAAAGACCATCCGGCCATCAACCTTAAACTGCGGCAGCGTACGGTTAACGGACTCTTTGAGCTGGTTGTTGCGATCGGTATCGATGTTGGTGTTGTAGTACTCAACATCATCCTGCTGATAGTGGGTCGCCAGTAATTTCGCTTCGGTATCCAGGCTGGCCCAGCCGTTTGACAGCGGCAGGTTCAGGGTCGGCTCGATATGCAGGCGGGTCGCTTCAGGATAGCGGTCGCTGACGTTGGTGAATTTCACCGCCTGCGCATAGATCCGGCCATCGAACGGACCGATGTCGTTCTGATAGAGATTGACGTCCAGCTGCGGCATGGCGCGATAGACGTTATTGCTGCTGTTATCGCCGAACACCTGGAAATCTTTGGTGGAAAGCGTGGCGTCCCAGTTGGTGTCCGCATAACCGATGCTGAATTTTTGCGTGGCGTAGTTATCGGTTGAGCTGTAGTACTTCGAGTCGAGATCGTTGAAGTAGTACTTATCGCTGACCTTGGTGTAGTCCGCATTGAAACGCCAGTTCTTGTCATAGACACCGGCATGACGCCAGTAGAAGAGCCAGCGGTTTGAGCTGTCATCTTCGGCGATACCGCGCATCGCTTTGTCGTTATCGTACTGTTTGTCTGAGCCGAGGTAGTCAAATTCCACCAGGCCCGCGCCCAGCGTCGTCAGATAACGGAATTCGTTCTCAAACTGCATGCCGCGCTTACTCATGTAGTGCGGCGTAATGGTGGCATCGGCCTGCGGCGCGATGTTCCAGTAATAGGGCAGCATGAACTCAAAGCCGTTGTTGCTGCCATATTTTGCATTCGGGATCAGGAAACCGGAGCGGCGGCGATCGCCAATCGGTAACTGCAGATAGGGGCTGTAGAACACCGGCACGGAGCCGATCTTAAAGCGGGCGTTCCAGATCTCGGCCACTTCTTCTTCGCGATCCTGGATCACCTCGGATCCCACCACACTCCAGCTGTTGGAGCCGGGCAGACAGGAGGTAAAGGTGCCGTTTTCCAGAATGGTGTAGCGGTTGTCCCCGCGCAGCTTCATCTGGTCGGCGGTGCCGCGACCCTGACGATCCACCATCTGATACTGACCATTCCAGACGTTGGTATCTTTGGTGTTGAGATTTGACCAGGCTTTCGGACCTTTCAGGATGACCTGATTGTCATCGTAGTGCACATTACCCAGCGCATCGACGGTGCGAACCGGGGCGGTCTGGTCGTTCTGCTGACGCTGATGAAGCTGCACTTCATCGGCCTGCATGCGGCTGTTGCCCTGCTCAATATTCACGTTGCCGGTAAACACCGCGTCGTCGGGATAGTTCCCTTTGGCGGCGTCGGAATTGATGGTAACAGGCAGCTGATTCGCATCGCCATTGACCAGCGGGCGGTTGTAACTCGGCACGCCTAACATACACTGCGACATCAAATCGTCGGCAAAGGCTTGCTGGCTAATGGCTGCGCCGATCAGTGTGGCCAGCAGGGTAGGTATATGTTTTTTCATACGCGGTATCGAGAATTCCATGAAAACTGGCATCATGCCGACAATCGGGTCAGAGACTAACTTACTGCCCGGCGTTGCGCCAGTGTTAATCCTGGTCTGTCAGCGTTGCTGTTAGGCGCTGAGGTAAATGACAGGTATGATAATGCAATTTTCAGCCGCAAGCATGGCGAATTGAGGAGTTTATGCGCTACTGGGGAAAAGTTGTGGGTCTGGCGGTGGGATTACTTTCCGGCGCCGGCTTTTGGGGTATTGTGATCGGTTTGATCATTGGCCATATGATTGACAAAGTACGCGGTGCGCAAGGCAAGGCTTACTTCTCAAACAATCAGACCCGACAGACGCTGTTTTTCAGCACCACCTTTCAGGTGATGGGCCATCTGACCAAGTCAAAAGGGCGCGTCACCGAAGCCGATATTCAGATTGCGTCGCTGCTCATGGAGCGGATGCAGCTGCACGGTGACTCACGCACGGCCGCCCAGCGCGCCTTCCGTGAAGGCAAACAGGCGGACTATCCGCTGCGCAGCAAACTGCGTGAACTGCGCAGCGCCTGCTTTGGCCGCTTCGACCTGATCCGGATGTTTCTGGAGATCCAGATCCAGGCCGCCTTTGCCGACGGTTCGCTGCATCCCAATGAGCGTCAGGTGCTCTATGTGATCGCCGAGGAGCTGGGGATTTCACGCACGCAGTTCGATCAGTTCCTGCGCATGATGGAAGGCGGCCAGCAGTTTGGCGGCGGCCAGCACAGCGCGGGCGGTTTCCAGCAGGCGCAACGCGGCCCGACGCTGGATGACGCCTGCAGCGTGCTGGGCGTAAAGCGCAGTGACGACGCGACCACCATTAAGCGGGCCTATCGCAAGCTGATGAGTGAGCATCATCCCGACAAGCTGGTGGCGAAAGGCTTACCGCCCGAGATGATGGAGATGGCGAAGCAGAAAGCGCAGGAGATTCAGGCGGCGTACGACCTGATTCGCAAAGAGAAAGGCTTCAAGTAATCCCCGGCGGCCTGGCCTCTTCTGTCACCGAGGAGGCCGGCCGTCGCTGGCGTGGCGTGAGTCTCAGAAGTCGGCGGGCTGACGAAACGTCATCGCATTGCCAAACGCCGGATGGGTGATAGTCAGCGACTCCGCATGCAGCAACAGGCGGGACGCCATCGCCCTGGCATCCGGATGGGCATAGAAGTTATCCCCCAGAATCGGATGGCCCAGTGCCAGCATATGCACCCGCAGCTGGTGCGAGCGACCGGTGATCGGCTTCAGCGACACGCGCGCGCTGTTATCGTCGCGGTATTCCAGCACCTGATACGCCGTCTGCGCGGCTTTCCCGTTCTCAAAACAGACCATCTGCTTCGGACGATTCGGCCAGTCGCAGATCAGCGGCAGATCAACCAGACCCTCCTCCTTTTCCGGATGTCCCCAGATGCAGGCCACGTAGGTTTTGGCTGGCTCGCGCTCGCGGAACTGACGTTTCAGTTCACGTTCGGCGTCCTTGGTCAGGGCGACGACCAGCACGCCGCTGGTCGCCATATCCAGCCGATGGACCGATTCAGCCTGCGGGAAGTCCCGCTGAATCCGCGTCATCACGCTATCTTTGTGCTCGGATAACCGGCCGGGGACGGAGAGCAGACCGCTGGGTTTATTGACCACCATGATATGCGCATCCTGATAAAGGATGTGCAGCCAGGGGTCGCGCGGCGGATTGTAAGGTTCCATGGGGCTTTCCAAAAAAAGAGGGGCCATGCGGCCCCTGAGCTTACTGGTGGGTCACGACAATCAGGCGCAGCGCGTCGAGACGCCAGTTAGCCTGATCGAGACTTTCCAGCACCTGTTCGCGGTTGCTTTCCAGCGCCTCGATTTCATCTTCACGGATGTTCGGGTTCACCGCTTTCAGAGCGTTGAGACGCGAGAGCTCAGCGCCCAGCTTCTCGTTCGCCTCGGTGCGCGCAGCGTCAATCAACGCACGCGCTTCGCTGACGACGCTCTCTTCACCCTGCAGCAGAATCGCATGCACATCCTGCTGAACCGCATTCACCAGTTTGCTGGCGGTATGACGGTTCACCGCGTTGAGCTGACGGTTGAAGCTCTCGAACTCCACTTTGTCCGCCAGATTAGTGCCTTTGGTATCCATCAGCAGACGGATCGGCGTTGGCGGCAGGAAGCGCGTCAGTTGCAGATGCTTCGGCGCCTGCGCCTCTACGACATAGATCAGCTCGACCAGCAGCGTGCCGACCGGCAGCGCCTTGTTCTTCAGCAGCGACAGCGCGCTGCTGCCCGTATCGCCCGAGAGAATCAGGTCCAGACCGTTGCGGATCAGCGGGTGCTCCCAGGTAATGAACTGGGTATCCTCGCGGGACAGCGCCTGGTCGCGGTTAAAGGTGATGGTGCAGCCATCTTCCGGCAGACCAGGGAAATCGGGCACCAGCATGTGATCGGACGGCGTCAGGACGATCAGGTTATCGCTGCGATCTTCCTGATTGATACCGACGATATCAAACAGGTTGAGTGCGAAGTTAACCAGACCGGTGTCGTTATCCTGCTCGCTGATGGCATTTGCCAGCAGCTGCGCCGATTCGCCGCCGTTGGAGTTCAGCTCCAGCAGACGGTCACGACCCTGTTCCAGCTGCGCTTTCAGCGCATCATGCTGTTTACGGCACTCGCTGATAAACGTATCGAAACCTTCGCTGTTTTCCGGCGCGGCCAGATAGCCAATCAGCTCTGAATGCACGCTGTCATAAATGGTGCGGCCGGTCGGGCAGGTGTGTTCAAACGCATCCAGCCCCTCGTGATACCAGCGCAGCAGCACCGCCTGGGCGGTCTGCTCCAGCCACGGCACCAGAATCTGGATGTCGTGCGCCTGGCCGATACGATCCAGACGACCGATACGCTGCTCCAGCAGATCCGGGTTAAACGGCAGGTCAAACATCACCAGACGGCTGGCGAACTGGAAGTTACGGCCTTCGGAGCCGATCTCGGAGCAGAGCAGCACCTGCGCGCCATTCTCTTCGGAGGCGAACCAGGCGGCGGCACGGTCACGTTCGATGATCGACAGACCTTCGTGGAACACGGCGGCCCGGATGCCTTCACGCTCGCGCAGTACCTGCTCCAGCTGCAGCGCGGTGGCGGCCTTGGCGCAGATCACCAGCACTTTCTCTTTGCGGTTGCTGGTGAGATAGCCCATCAGCCACTCCACGCGCGGATCGAAGTTCCACCAGGTGCCGCTGTCGCCTTCAAATTCCTGATAAATCTGTTCCGGATAGAGCAGGTCACGCGCCCGATCTTCGGCGCTCTTGCGCGCGCCCATAATGCCGGAAACTTTAATCGCGGTCTGATACTGCGCGGGCAGAGGCAGACGGATCTGGTGCAGTTCGCGTTTCGGGAAGCCTTTAACGCCGTTGCGGGTGTTACGGAACAGGACGCGGCTGGTGCCGTGGCGGTCCATCAGCATCGAGATCAGCTCCTGGCGCGCCGCCTGCTTGCCGTCGCGATCGCTGTTGGCGACCTGCAGCAGCGGCTCGATATCCTGTTCGCCGACCAGATCGTTGATCCGGTTCATCTCCTCCTGGGAGATCGCCTTGTCTGCCAGCAGCGCCGTGACGGCGTCGGCAATCGGCCGGAAATGCTGCTGCTCTTCAACAAAGGCGGCAAAGTCGTGGAAGCGATCCGGATCGAGCAGGCGCAGACGGGCGAAGTGACTCTCCATACCCAGCTGCTCCGGCGTCGCGGTCAGCAGCAGCACCCCGGCGGTTTTCTCCGCCAGCTGTCCGATTACCTGATATTCGCGGCTCGGTTCGCCTTCTGACCAGGCCAGGTGGTGCGCTTCATCGACCACCAGCAGATCCCACTCGGCATCGGCCAGCTTCTCCAGACGCTGACGGTTACGACGCACAAAGTCGAGAGAGCAGATAATCAGCTGCTCGGTTTCAAACGGGTTATCGCTGTCGTGCTGCGCTTCGGTGTAGCGATCGTCATCAAACAGCGCAAAGCGCAGGTTAAAGCGACGCAGCATCTCGACCAGCCACTGGTGCTGTAAGGTTTCCGGCACCACGATCAGGACACGTTCGGCCCGGCCCGCCAGCAGCTGCTGCTGGATGATCATCCCGGCTTCAATGGTTTTTCCCAGACCCACTTCATCGGCCAGCAGCACGCGCGGCGCATGGCGGCGGCCCACATCATGGGCAATATGCAGCTGGTGAGGGATCAGGTTGGTGCGCATACCACGTAAGCCGCTAATCGGCAGGCGGTACTGCTCACTCTGGTATTTACGGGCGCGGAAGCGCAGGGCAAAGCGATCCATCCGGTCGAGCTGGCCGGCAAACAGGCGATCCTGGGGTTTGCTGAACACCAGCTTGCTGTCGAGCATCACTTCGCGCAGCATCACGTCGCTCTCGTCGGTATCCAGACGGGTACCGATGTAGGTCATCAGGTCATTTTCGTTGCGGACGTCATCGACGCGCATCTGCCAGCCTTCGTGGCTGGTGATGGTGTCACCCGGATTAAAGATAACGCGGGTAACCGGCGAATCATTGCGGGCGTAGAGGCGGTTTTCCCCCGTGGCCGGAAACAGCAGGGTGATCATGCGGGTATCGATCGCCACCACGGTGCCCAGTCCCAGTTCACTTTCCGTATCACTAATCCAGCGCTGACCTAATGTAAAAACCATATATTTTTTGCTCGAATTTTAACGTTTTTAGAGGTGTTTCCCAAAAATCAGGCAATAGCGTTACCGCCAGACAGCAGGGTCTGGAGCGTACTTAAGAGCGGTGAGTTTCAGGAAGGGCGCTATGGTACTGGATGGCAGGGCGTTCGTCACCTGTCAAAAAAGCCCCAGCTGCCCGGTAATCAGTGTAGCAAAGTCCCCCTCCACAAAGGGCAGGATCCCCTCCGCGACGGGCTGAAGTTGTCGGGTTACGTAGTGATCATAGTCCAGCGGGGTGCTGCGCGCCTCCAGCGGCTCGGGGCCGGCCGTCGCCATGACATACCGGATCCGGCCGCCGTTCTGATACTGCAGCGGACGGTTTAATTTGCGATTCTGCTCGTCGGCCAGCCGCGCCGCACGGACGTGCGGCGGCACGTTTCGTTCATACTCCTTCAGCGGACGCCGCAGGCGCTTTTTGTAGATCAGCTGATCGTCGAGTTCCCCCGCCAGCAGTTGGGCCACCGTCTCCCGGATATAATCCTGCCAGGGTTCCCGATGGAAGATGCGGTGATAGAGCTGCTGCTGAAAGGTTTTTGCCAGCGGCGTCCAGTCGGTGCGCACCGACTCCAGCCCCTTGAAGACCATACGCTCGCCGCCCGCGTCACGGATCAGGCCCGCGTAGCGTTTTTTGCTGCCCTGTTCGGCCCCCCGAATCGTCGGCATCAGAAAGCGGCAGAAGTGGCTCTCATACTCCAGCTCCAGCGCACTGGTCAGCCCCTGGGTCTGCTGCAGATGGTCGCGCCACCAGGCGTTCACCTTCTGCACCAGCTGATGACCAATCGCGGCCGCCGCTTCCTCGCTGTGGGCCGACTTCAGCCAGACAAAGGTGGAGTCGGTGTCGCCATAGATCACATCGTAGCCTTCCGCCTCAATCAGCGCGCGGGTCTGCTGCATGATGGCGTGACCGCGCAGCGTAATCGAGGAGGCGAGGCGCGGATCGAAGAAGCGACAGGCGCTGGTGCCCAGCACGCCGTAAAAGGCGTTCATGATGATCTTCAGCGCCTGCGACAGCGGCTGGTTGTTCTGTTTTTTCGCCGCTTCACGGCCCAGCCAGATCTGCTCAACAATCGCCGGCAGGCAGTGGGTCTGCCGCGAGAAGCGCGCTTCCCGGAACCCCGCCACCGAATCGGCATCATCGGGATGGGCCAGGCCCTCCACCAGCCCGACCGGGTCGATCAGGAAGGTGCGGATAATCGAGGGGTAGAGGCTCTTATAGTCCAGCACCAGCACCGAGTCATAGAGGCCGGGGCGCGAATCCATCACATAGCCGCCCGGACTGGCTTCCGGCGCGACATCTCCCCGGTTGGGCGCAACAAACCCGGCGCGGTGCATCCGGGGAATATAAAGATGACTGAAAGCCGCCACCGATCCGCCGTGGCGATCCACCGCCAGGCCGTTGACCGCCGCGCGCTCCAGCAGGAACGGCATAATCGCCGTCTTGTGGAAAATGCGCGTGACCAGCTCGCAGTCTTTAAGGTTATAGCGCGCCAGTGCCGGTTTATCGTTGGCAAAGCGCCAGTTGATCTCCTCCATGCGCTGCCAGGGATTATCGATCGCTTTCCCTTCACCCAGCAGCTGCTGCGACACCGACTCCAGGCTGAAGGAGGGGAAATCCCAGAACGCCGACTTAAGGGCCTCGATGCCGTCGATAATCAGGCGGCCGCTGGCCTGGGCGAAGAAAACGCCGGGCTTGAAGCCATGTTCACGCCACTCCAGCGCGGCCTGCTGGCGCCCCAGGCGCAGCGGGATGCCGTAGCGATCGGCATGTTTCTGCAGCACGCGCAGGTCAAACTGCACCACGTTCCAGCCAATCAGGACATCCGGATCGTGCTCGGCAAACCACTGGTTCAGCGCCTCAATCAGCTGAGGACGGCTGTCGAGGTAGATCAGCTCGAAATCGAGGGCGCTGGCGTCGCCGTTGGCCGGGCCGAGCATGTAGACCTGACGCTGACCGCAGCCCTCCAGCCCGATGCAGTAGAGCTCGCCGTGCTGGGTGGTTTCGATATCCAGCGACACCCACTTCAGCGGCGGGCGATAGTCGGGATGCGGCTTGAGCCGCGCATTGACCACGCTGTCACCCTGCTGCTCGCCGTCAAACCAGACGGGCGCGGTAATAAACCGCTCCATCAGATAGCGCTCCGGCGGGCGGATATCCGCCTCATAGATCGGAATACCCTCTTCGCGCAGCCGTTTTTCGATGCGCTGAAGCTGCCGGTTCTGCGGACAGTAGAGGCCGAAAACCGGGCGACGGCGGAAATCTTTCAGCGCCAGCGACTGCATCCGAAACTGACGCTCATCCTGGAGCAACGCGCTGACCTGCGCCTGAAACGCCTCAGGAATAAAGGCCACGGACTCCTGCAAAGGCAGCACCACGCGCTGCGGGCCCGCATCGGTGGCGAGCCAGAGGATAATTTCCGTGCCATGCGGGCTGTCGCGCCAGTGGCGGGTGAGCACAAAACCTGCGCGGGGCATCATCAGCGGTTCTCCGGACTCAGCGTTTCAGGGTTAAGAAAACCCGTTCAGTATACCATGGATATTTATACAGTTCCCACGGCTGGCTTTTGTCAACATTGCCCTACAATTCTTGCCTTGACGCTGTGTGGCTGGCTCAGGACAATCCAGCCTTCTGCTTTTACTGAGGATGAATATGGAAGCCTGGATTCAACAACTGATTACGCAGTCCCTGGAGTGGGCGCTGTTTGCCGTTGCGCTGGTGACGTTTCTGGAGTCACTGGCGCTGGTCGGGCTGTTGCTGCCAGGCACGGTGATGATGGCCAGCCTGGGCGCGCTGGTCGGCAGCGGCGAGCTTGGCCTCTATCCGGCCTGGGCCGCGGGCTTTGCGGGCTGCCTGATTGGTGACTGGGTTTCCTACGGCATCGGCTGGAAATTCCAGGGGCCGCTGCATCGCTGGAAATATCTGCAGAAATATAAGGGGCTGCTGGATAAAACGGAGCACGCTCTGCATCAGCACAGCATGTTTACCATCCTCGTCGGGCGCTTTGTGGGGCCGACGCGGCCGCTGATCCCGCTGGCGGCCGGGATGCTGGAGCTGCCGGTGCGGAAGTTCCTGCCACCGAACATCATCGGCTGTATCCTCTGGCCGCCGCTCTATCTGCTGCCCGGTATTCTGGCGGGCGTGGCGATCGATGTGCCGAAGGCCGCGCAGGGCGGCAGCTTCAAGTGGCTGTTGCTGGGGGCTGCGCTGCTGATCTGGCTGGGCGGCTGGTTATGCTGGCGCTGGTGGCGCAGCGGCAAAAGCCGTGACTGGGCTACCGCCTGGCTGCCGCCGGAACGCCTGCGCTGGGCAGGCCCGCTGGGGCTGATCGTCGCCGTGGCGGCGTTCGTCGGCATTCAGTTCCATCCGATGATGCCGGTTTTCCGCCACCTGCTGTGGCAGGTCTTTATCGCCTGACCCGCTTAACGACGCGGGATACCGAGGACATCGGCTTCCCGCGTCTCGCCCGACAGCAGCTGTCGGGTTTCGCCATCCCAGTAAACCCGGCCATCCACGATCACCACGCTGCGCGCCGCAATCTGCTGCGCATCTTCCAGACTGTGCGACACCATCAGCAGGGTGATCCCGCGCGCCTCGCACACCGAACGCACCAGCTGCAGCATCTCGCCGCGCAAGGCCGGATCCAGCGCCGAGAAAGGCTCATCCAGCAGCAGCACCGGCCGATCCCGCAGCAGGCAGCGGGCCAGCGCGACGCGCTGTCGCTGTCCGCCCGACAGTTCGCCCGGCAGACGCGTCAGCAGATCGCCCAGCCCCACCTGTGCGGCCAGCGTGACCAGTGCCTGACGCTGCAAAGCCGTGAGCTTTAATCCCGGATGTAGCCCCAGCCCCATGTTCTGCTCCACGCTGAGGTGCGGAAAGAGGTTATTTTCCTGAAACAGCATCGAGACCGGTCGTCTGGCCGGGACGCTGTGCGTATGATCCTGGCCGTCGATGATCAGGGAACCCTGGTTCACCGGCAGGAAGCCGGCGATCAGGCTCAGCAGGGTACTTTTACCGGCGCCGCTGGGCCCGAGAATGGCGATGCGCTCGCCGCGTGCGGCGGTAAGGCTGAAGCGCATCGGCAGATGCTGATAGAGGTAGGTAAGGTTATCGAGAGTCAGCATGGCGACCTGGTAATTTTTCCATTAGCGTAAACAGCAACAGGCAGAGCAGCAGCAGCAGCAGGGCGGTGACTGCGCCATCCGCGCCGCGATAGGCGCCTATCTGCTGATAAAGGTAGAACGGCAGCGTGCGGAAGTCGGCGCTGCCAAACAGCGCGACCACGCCAAAATCGCCCACCGACAGGACGCAGGCAAAGGCCAGCGCCTGCGCCAGCGGACGCTTCAGCGCCCGCAGCTCAATCAGCCGCAGCCGGTTCCAGCCGCGGATATCCAGCGAATCACAGAGTCTGCCGTAACGCTCCGCCACATCCCGCATCGGGTTTTCCAGCACTTTCATGGCATAGGGAATGGCGATCAGCGCATTGGTAAAGATCACCAGCCCCTCTGCCGAATCGGGCAGGCCGATCGTGGCGTTGAACAGCAGGAAAAACCCGGTGGCGAGGACGATGCCGGGCATCGCCAGGATCAGCATCCCGCTGGTGTCGATCAACTGAGCGGCCACCGGGCGCTGACGCAGCCGCAGCTCACGGCTGCTCCACAGCAGCATCATGGTCAGCGCCACACAGAGCAGGCCCGCGCCGGTGGCGATACGCAGCGAGGTAAAAGTCGCCTGCCAGAGGGCTGGCTGCGCCAGTGCGCCCCGCACGCCGCCGTGCAGCCCCTCGACAATCACCGCCGCCAGCGGGGGCAGCAGCAGGAGCAGCGCCAGCAGGATCAGCAGCGTATCGATCAGCTGCGCCGCGCGCGAATCCTGCGGATCGCGCCAGCCGCTGAGCTGGCTGCTTCCGGCGGGGATCGCCTTGCTGAAGCGCTGACTGAGCAGCACCAGCGTCAGGCAGCAGCCGAGCTGGATCATCGCCAGCAGGGCGGCGCGGCCGGGATCGTAGTCATAACTCAGCGCCTGGAAGATCGCCAGTTCGATAGTGGTCGCCTGCGGACCGCCGCCCAGCGACAGCACGGTGGCAAAGCTGGCAAAGCAGAGCATAAAGATCAGCGCCCCGGCAGGCAGCAGCTGACGCCGCAGCCACGGCCACTCCAGCAGACGAAAGTGGTGCCAGCCGCGCAGGCCAAGCTGAGCCGCCAGCTGACGCTGCTCTGCCGGGATCTGCTCCAGCGCCTGCAGCAGCAGACGCGTCGCCAGCGGCAGGTTAAAGAAGACGTGCGCCAGCAGGATGCCCGACAGCCCGTAGGGCGAGAAGTGATAGCCGATCCCGGCCCACTGGCAGAGCTGCGCCAGCCAGCCGGTGCGTCCGTAAATCGTCAGCAGACCAAATATCGCCACCAGCACCGGCAGCACCAGGGTCATGGCGCACAGGCGCAGCAACAGCTGACGGCCGGGAAAGCGGCGGCGATAGAGCGCCCGCGCCAGCGGCAGGGCGGGCAGCAGCGACAGCAGTGCGGAGAGCAGCGCCTGACCGAATGAGAACGCGATGACATGGCGCAGGTAATCATCCTGCAACATGCTGCGCAGATCGGTTTCCGGTGCGGCGCTCCAGAGTGCGCCGAAGGCCAGAAACGCCACCAGGGTTAGCAGCAGCGTGGCGAACGATCCGGGCAGCAGCCAGCCCGGCATCAGCGACTGACTGCGCGTTGCCACTGGCTAATCCAGCCGGCGCGCTGGCTGGCGACCTCTTCCGGCGAGAACTGCAGCGCGGTGGCGGGCACCGTCAGGGCGTTAAAACCGGCGGGCAGCGGCGTGGCGGTCACCGGGTACATCCAGTTACCGGTCGGAATGGTGCGCTGGAAGTCGGGGGAGACCATAAACGTCATGAACTGCTGCGCCAGCTCGGGCTGCCTGCTGCTGGCTAACTGCGCGGCGACTTCGACCTGCAGATAGTGGCCTTCGGCAAACGGGGCGGCCGCATAGTTCTCTTTCTTCTCTTCGATGATGTGATAAGCCGGTGAGGTGGTGTAGCTCAGCACCAGATCGCTTTCCCCTTTCAGGAACAGGCCATAGGCCTCACTCCAGCCTTTGGTCACCGTCACGGTTTTCTGCGCCAGCTTCTGCCACGCCTGCGGTGCCTGAACGCCATAGACTTTCTGCATCCAGAGCAGCAGACCTAAGCCGGGGGTGCTGGTGCGGGGATCTTCGTAGATCACCCGCCACTTCTGCGGGCTGTCGACCAGCTCTTTCAGGCTTTTTGGCGGGTTTTTCAGCCGGGTCCTGTCATAGACAAAGGCGAAGTAGCCATAGTCAAAGGGGATGAAGGTCGTGTCATGCCAGCCGCCGGGCAGGGTTAATTTTGTGGTGTCGACCTGACTGCTGGCGAACAGGCCGGTTTTCTGCGCCGTCTGCACCAGATTGTTGTCCAGCCCCAGCACCACATCCGCCTTGCTGTTTTTGCCTTCCATCCTCACGCGGTTCAGCAGCGAGACGCCATCTTCCAGCGTGACAAATTTCAGCTCGCAGTTGCAGCGGGCTTCAAAGGCTTTTTTTACCGCCGGGCCGGGGCCCCAGTCGGCAGAGAAGGAGTCGTAGGTGTAGACCGTGAGAACCGGTTTTGCCGCCAGAACGGGGGCGGAGAGTAACAGCAGGACCGGCAGAACTTTCTTTAACACTTTGCGCTCCTTCAGGAGAATAGGGGATGAGTCGCAAAGGATCTGAGCACTGAGGCCTCTCAAATCCCTACGTCGGTATTAACCGAATCAGGTTCGACGGGTCTCTCTCAGCTGCTTGCTGGTGGCAGGCGGCACCCCGTTGAGAACGCCACATTCTAGTCATTTCATCGGCGTGGCGAAAGCGTTACAGCGCGGGTGGCGCGAACCAGGCCGATTTAAAATCGAACCAGCCCAGCGTATTCATCCGCACGCCGCGCATACTGCGCTGACCTTCGAGCAGCAGCCAGTGGTGAAACAGCGGATGCAGGCCCGCCTCTTCGACTAGCTGTTTGCTCCATTCGGCCAGCGGCAGCGTTTTCTCACGCCAGCGCGCCGCATCGCCCTGCCAGTCGACGGGCAGGCAGTGGTGCAGCAGCGGGATCTCATACAACTGCGCGAACAGCGAATAGTTGAGCGGCAGGGTGAAGTTCACGCTGCCGAGCCAGATGTCACTTTCCGCCTCGCCCTGATACCAGCTCTCGTAGTCGATCTCGCGGGTCACCAGCGTGACGCCATGCTGAGCCAGCAGGGGTCGCAGCGCATTGGCAATGCCTTCATGCTCCACATGCTGGCTGTACCAGGTCAGCGTCAGGTGGGTCAGGCCGGGCGGCTTCTCAACCGGCGTCAGGTCGCGGCGGTGATGCCAGCGCGGCAGCAGGCCATAGGCCGGGAACCAGTAGCGCTGATACCCGACGCCCGCGTGGTTGAGCAGGGCGATGGGGTTAAACAGATAGCTCACCCAGCGCCGGACCGCCGCGTCGCGGCCCTGCGCGGAACGCTGGTCGAACAGCAGGTAGTAGCATCCCTCCTCCAGGCGACTCTCCTCCTGAACCTCATCAGCGCTCTCGCTGTCGCCCTGCAGACGGACACCGGCATAGACCAGCTCATCGCTGATGTCGGGCAGCACCCAGATAGAGACATCGTCGATCAGGGCGCGAAAACCAAAATAGTCATCAAAGGCTTCAATTTTCAGCTGGCTCGCCTGATTGCGGATCACCCGGTAGGGGCCGGTGCCCACCGGCTGGCGGGCAAAATCGGCTAGGGTGGGCCATTCGCGTGGCAGGATCATCGCGCTCACGCTGCCCAGCAGCCAGGGCAGCCACGCGTCGGGCTGGCTTAAGTGGATGTCGAGCGTCCAGGGGGCGGGCGAGGCGATCTCTGCAATATGGGAGAAGAGCGGGTGAGGGCGCTGACGCGCCAGCGTGGCCAGCACATCCTCCATCTCCAGCTCTCTGCCGTGATGAAAACGAATCGCCGGACGCAGAAAGAAGCGCCAGTGTAGCGGCGAGGTCTGCTGCCAGTGATGGGCAATGTCCGGCTCGACTTCCCCGTTTTCCTCATTTATTCGCGTCAGGCCGTTGAAGATCTGGCGGGCAATATGGGTCTCCGAGCGTCGCAGCGGCGAGCCGGGCAGCAGGTTGAGCAGCGGCCGGTAGTAGAGCACCCGCAGGATATGCTTGCCCTGGCGGAAGCTGCGGCCCAGATGCGCGCCGATCATCTGGCGTACCTGATTTTTGTCCCCGACCAGCTGAACCAGCTGATCGATACGATCCTGATCCAGCAGATCCTCGGCGCGCTGCTGCTGTAAGGCCAGCCCGGTGTAGCAGAAGGTGAGCACCGAGCGTTTGCCGCGACCGGCCTCAGCCTGCCAGATCAGCCAGCCTGCGGCCTGCATGCGGTTGAGCAGGTTGCGCATATGGCGGCGCGAGCAGTGCAGCCGATCGGCCAGCTCGCTCAGGGTGATCGCCTGCGTCTGCCCCTGACAGCTCTGCCACAGGCGGATGAACTGCTGCTTCAGACGTGATGAGGACATAAAAGGGGAACTCCCGCTGAAAAGCGCTCTGTTTTTCCTGCCTCATTTTAAGAGCAAACTTTGTGCGATGGGAAGAGCGGGAGGCATTCCCCAGGGAATGGCGTTCGACCCTCACGTCGCGCTTCAGCGCGGTGCTTTTCTGAGTAGGGTGCATTTTCACCGCCAGCAGAGGATCTCTGCTGGCTTTTTTCATGCTGCGCGGTATCGTCTACCCTTCTTTTTTTCCCCGTTTGTCCTGTAAGGGATTTCGCTATGAAATCGCTGTTAACGCGGCAGCGCCGCATCAATCCGGTTTATCTCGCCTTTATGGTCGCCTCTTTTATGCTGGGCGTGGCCGGTGCATTGCAGGCGCCGACCCTCAGCCTGTTTCTGACGCGCGAGGTGCAGGCGCGCCCCTTCTGGGTCGGCCTGTTCTTTACCATCAATGCGGTGGCCGGGATCGTGGTGAGTATGCTGGTGGCAAAGCGCTCTGACAGTGTAGGCGACCGGCGTCATATCATTCTCTTCTGCTGCCTGATGGCGCTGGCCAATGCGCTGCTGTTCGCCTTTACCCGACACTACTTGACGCTGCTCACCCTGGGCGTACTGCTGTCGGCGCTGGCCAGCGTGTCCATGCCGCAGCTGTTTGCGCTGGCGCGCGAGTACGCCGACCAGTCGGCGCGCGAAGCGGTGATGTTCAGTTCGGTGATGCGCGCCCAGCTCTCGCTGGCGTGGGTGATCGGGCCGCCGCTCTCCTTCGCCCTGGCGCTGAACTACGGTTTCGTTACGCTGTTTATCGTGGCCGCCGCGCTGTTTCTGATCTGTATTCTGCTGGTCTGGTTTACGCTGCCGTCGGTGCCGCGCAGCCAGCCGCTGATGCAGAGCGGCGGGCTGCCGATAAGCGGCTGGCGCGATCGGGATGTACGTCTGCTGTTCCTCGCCTCGGTGGTGATGTGGACCTGCAACACCATGTATATCATCGACATGCCGCTCTATATCAGCACCACGCTGGGCCTGCCGGAGAAGCTGGCCGGTCTGCTGATGGGCACGGCGGCCGGGCTGGAGATCCCGGTGATGCTGCTGGCGGGCCACTACGCGCGGCGCATCGGCAAGCGCCGGTTGATGCTGATCGCGGTGGCGGCGGGTGTGCTGTTCTACCTGGGGCTGGTGCTGTTTAATTCCCGCGCGTCGCTGATGGTGCTGCAGCTGTTTAACGCCGTGTTTGTCGGGATCATTGCGGGCATCGGGATGCTGTGGTTTCAGGATCTGATGCCGGGACGGCCTGGCGCAGCGACCACGCTGTTCACCAACTCCATCTCGACCGGCATGATCCTGGCGGGCGTGATTCAGGGGACGCTCAGCGAGCGGCTGGGACATGAGGCGGTTTACTGGCTGGCGTTCGGGCTGGCGGTGGTGGCGCTGGTGATGTCGGCGCGGGTGCGCGACGTATAAAGAAGAACAGGGGCGACCGGGTGCCGCCCCTGTTTAATGCAATCAGCGCAGGAAGGCGGGCTGATTCTGCTCATACTGTGAAATCGACGCTTCGTGCTGCAACGTCAGGCCGATGCTGTCGAGGCCGTTGATCATGCAGTGGCGGCGGAAGCTGTCCAGCTCAAACGGATAAACGTTGTCGCCTGCGGTGACCGTCTGCGCTTCCAGATCGACCGTGAAGCGGATGCCAGGCTGGGCCGCAACCAGTCTGAACAGCTCATCCACCTGCTCTTCGCTTAACTTCACCGGCAGCAGCTGGTTGTTGAAGCTGTTGCCGTAAAAGATATCCGCAAAGCTCGGCGCGATGACGACGTGAAAACCGAAGTCGGTCAGCGCCCAGGGCGCATGCTCGCGTGAGGAGCCGCAGCCAAAGTTCTCGCGCGCCAGCAGGATGCTGGTGCCTTTGAATTCGGGCTTGTTCAGCACAAAGCCGGGCGTCGGCACCGTACCGGCGTCGTCTTCGAAGCGCCAGTCATGAAACAGGTGCTGGCCGAAGCCGGTGCGGGTGACCTTCTGCAAAAACTGTTTAGGGATGATCGCGTCGGTATCCACGTTCGCGGCATCCAGCGGCGCAACAATGCCGGTGTGCTGAGTAAATTTATTCGCCATGACTTAAGCTCCTGTCGTCAGTTCACGGATGTCGGCAAAGTGGCCGGTCACGGCCGCCGCTGCGGCCATCGCCGGGCTGACCAGATGCGTCCGGCCACCGCGGCCCTGACGACCTTCAAAGTTACGGTTGCTGGTGGACGCGCAGCGCTCGCCCGGATTCAGACGGTCGTTGTTCATCGCCAGACACATTGAGCAGCCCGGCAGACGCCATTCAAAGCCCGCTTCCAGGAAGATTTTATCCAGACCTTCCGCTTCAGCCTGCGCCTTCACCGGACCGGAACCCGGTACCACCATTGCAATCACGCCCGGCGCGACCTTGCGACCTTTGGCGATCGCCGCGGCCGCACGCAGATCTTCGATGCGGGAGTTAGTGCAGGAGCCGATAAACACTTTATCAATTGCGACGTCGGTCAGACGGATGCCCGGCTGCAGGTTCATGTAGGCCAGCGCTTTTTCCGCAGAGGCGCGCTCCACCGGATCGGCAAAGGAGGCCGGATTCGGGATCAGCTGATCCACCGCGATCACCTGACCGGGGTTGGTGCCCCAGGTGACCTGCGGCGCAATCTCTTCCGCCTGCAGCGTGACCACCGCATCATAGTGCGCGCCCTCGTCAGACTTCAGGGTGCGCCAGTATTCCACGGCCTGCTCCCATTTCTCACCCTGCGGCGAGAACTGGCGACCTTTCAGGTAGCTGAAGGTCGTTTCATCCGGTGCGACCAGGCCCGCTTTCGCGCCCATTTCGATCGCCATGTTGCACAGGGTCATACGGCCTTCCATGCTCAGCGCCTGGATCGCCGGGCCACAGAATTCAACCACATAGCCGGTGCCGCCTGCGCTGCCGGTTTTGCCGATGATCGCCAGTACGATATCTTTTGCGGTAATCCCGGCCGGGGCCTGGCCCAGCACTTCGATCTTCATGGTTCTGGCCCGACCCTGCTTCAGGGTCTGGGTGGCAAACACATGCTCGACTTCAGAGGTGCCGATACCAAAGGCCAGCGAGCCAAAGGCGCCGTGCGTCGCGGTATGTGAGTCGCCGCAGACAATGGTCATGCCCGGCAGCGTCATACCCTGCTCAGGGCCGATAACGTGGACGATGCCCTGGAAAGGGTGATTCAGGTCATACAGCTGGACGCCAAACTCCGCGCAGTTCTTCATCAGCTCCTGCATCTGAATACGCGCCATCTCGCCGGAGGCATTGATGTCTTTGGTCTGCGTCGAGACGTTATGATCCATGGTGGCAAAGGTTTTGCCCGGCTGACGGACTTTACGCCCGTGCGCGCGCAGCCCGTCGAAAGCCTGCGGCGAGGTCACTTCATGGATCAGGTGACGATCGATGTAGAGTAACGGCGTTTCATTCGGCGCTTCGTGAACGACATGAGCATCAAATAACTTCTGGTATAAGGTTTTCATTGTTTTATTTTTCCTCGGCGATAAAGCGGGCAATGATGCTGCCCATCTCATCTGTGCTGACCGCAGGGCCATCACCGGCTAAATCTTTGGTGCGGTAGCCCTGTTCCAGCGCACGGCTGATGGCGCGTTCAATACTGTCGGCAGCCGCATCGGCATTCAGGCTGTAACGCAGCAGCAGCGACAGCGACAGGATCTGAGCGACCGGGTTAGCAATATTCTGACCCGCGATGTCCGGCGCAGAGCCACCCGCCGGTTCGAACAGGCCGAAGCCCGCTTCGTTCAGGCTGGCCGAGGGCAGCATTCCCATCGAGCCGGTGATCATGGCGCATTCGTCAGAGAGAATGTCACCAAACAGGTTGGAGCAGAGCAGCACATCAAACTGCGAAGGATCCTTGATCAGCTGCATGGTGGCGTTGTCGATATAGATGTGGCTCAGCTGCACGTCCGGGTACTCTTTCGCCACCTCGTTGACGATCTCACGCCACATGACTGAAGTCTGCAGCACGTTCGCTTTATCGACCGACGTGACCTTGTTGCGACGCTTGCGGGCGGACTCAAAGGCGATGCGGGCGATGCGCTCGATCTCAAACCGGTGATAGACCTCGGTATCGAAGGCGCGCTCTTCCGGGCCGTTGCCTTCGCGTCCTTTTGGCTGACCAAAGTAGATGCCGCCCGTCAGCTCACGCACGCACAGAATATCGAAGCCCTTCGCGGCGATGTCGCTGCGCAGCGGGCAGAATGCTTCCAGGCCGCTGTAGAGCGCCGCCGGACGCAGGTTACTGAACAGCTTAAAGTGCTTACGCAGCGGCAGCAGGGCACCGCGCTCCGGCTGTGAGGCGGGCGGCAGGTGTTCCCATTTCGGGCCGCCAACGGAGCCAAACAGGATCGCGTCGGCCTGCTCGCAGCCAGCCACGGTTGCGGGGGGCAGAGGTTCGCCATACTGATCGATAGCGATGCCGCCGACCGCATATTCCTGCGTGGTGATCTGCATATCAAAGCGCTGACGAATGGCCTCCAGCACTTTCATCGCCTGCGCCATCACTTCCGGGCCGATGCCGTCACCGGGTAAAACTGCGATATGAGAGGAGCTGGACATGGTTATACGGTTTCCTTCTGATCTTTAAATTTGCGCTGCAATTCCTGTTCAACCTGACGGGCACGCCAGATGTTGTTCAGGGCGTTGACCATCGCTTTGGCGGAGGATTCGACGATATCGGTCGCCAGACCCACGCCGTGGAACTTGCGGCCGTTGTAGGCGACCACGATATCGACCTGGCCCAGGGCATTCTCGCCGTGGCCTTTGGCGGTCAGTTTGTAGTCAACCAGCTCGGCGTCAAACTGCGTGATCCGGTTAATCGCCTGATAGACCGCATCCACCGGACCGTTACCGGTAGCCGCATCGGATTTGCCCTCATCACCGCAGCCCAGATTGACGGAGGCGGTGGCGGTGATGCCGGAGCCGGTCTGGACGTTGAATTCGCGCAGCTGGAAATGCTCCGGCTCTTCGTTCTGCTTGTTGATAAAGGCCAGCGCCTCCAGGTCGTAGTCGAAGACCTGACCTTTCTTGTCGGCCAGCTTCAGGAAGGCGTCATACAGCGTATCCAGGTTGTAATCCTGCTCGGCATAGCCCATCTCTTCCATGCGATGTTTTACCGCCGCACGACCGGAACGGGATGTCAGGTTCAGCTGAATTTTGTGTAAGCCGATCGACTCCGGCGTCAGGATCTCGTAGTTTTCGCGGTTCTTCAGCACGCCATCCTGATGGATACCAGAGGAGTGAGCGAAGGCGTTGGAACCGACCACCGCTTTATTGGCCGGGATCGGCATGTTGCAGATCTGGCTGACCATCTGGCTGGTGCGGTAGATCTCCTGATGATGAATATTGGTGTGGACGTTCATGATCTGCTGACGGGTTTTAATCGCCATGATCACCTCTTCCAGCGCACAGTTACCTGCACGTTCGCCCAGACCGTTCATCGTGCCCTCAACCTGACGCGCGCCCGCCTGAACCGCCGCCAGGGCGTTGCCGGTTGCCATCCCCAGATCGTCGTGGGTATGCACAGAGATGATCGCTTTATCGATGTTCGGTACGCGGTTCATCAGCTCGCTGATAATATGGGCATATTCGCCCGGCAGGGTGTAGCCGACGGTGTCCGGGATGTTGATGGTGGTGGCACCGGCGTTAATGGTGGCTTCCACCATCCGGCACAGATCATCAATCGGGGTACGGCCGCCATCTTCGCAGGAGAACTCCACGTCGCTGGTGTAGTTACGCGCCCGCTTCACCATATGCACCGCACGCTCAATCACTTCCGGCAGGGTGCTGCGCAGTTTGGTTGCGATGTGCATCGGCGAGGTGGCGATAAAGGTATGAATACGGAAGGCTTCGGCCACGCGCAGCGATTCGTACGCGGCATCGATATCTTTCTCTACGCAGCGCGCCAGACCGCAGACCCGGCTGTTTTTAATGGTGCGCGCGATAGTCTGTACGGATTCAAAGTCGCCAGGTGAGGAGACCGGGAAACCGACTTCCATCACATCCACGCCCATGCGCTCCAGCGCTAACGCGATCTGCAATTTTTCTTTCACACTCAGGCTGGCCTGCAATGCCTGCTCACCGTCGCGCAGAGTGGTATCGAAAATAATGACTTGCTGACTCATCGTAATCATCCTTATGCATTTTCTGGCCTGGCAACGAGCATAAAAAAACCCGCGACAGGCGCGGGTTTTTAACTTTCAGCAGGTTTGAATCAGTGTCTGATTCCGCCCACAAGTCTACCGCGCAAGCTGTGTGCGTTTAGTAGTAGACCGAGAAGGCGAGCAAAACGAAACATGGATTCAAACCTTATAAAATGTTGTGCTGCACATATTGGTACTGGAATCACCGGGGGATGTCAACCTTCAATGCAGGGTTATTCTGCGCGGCGCGGAAGGAAGATATTCTGTTATTTCACGGTCAGGCAGCGGATTAAACAGCAGGGTAACGGCGGCCGCGGTCACCCCCTTGCGCTGAGCGGCCTTGCTGGCTCTTTTTGAGATGTAAAGTAATAAAAATAAAGCGTTTTTATCGAAAGAGGCTCCTGCCGGACACAGAATTTATCACCTCCGGGTTAGCATAATCGCATGTGTCTGACTGATTTAATGGTTAATTACGCCAGAAAAGAAAAGTGTCAGACGATTGTGGGCTGGAGCCGGGCGTAATAAGTTTTCGTTATTTCTTATATCACGCTGAAAATAATTTCTTACTCAGCATTTTCCGCTGCGGTTCTGCGGCGCAATTAGTTTAATCCGCGCAGCCAATTCTTTTCGGGCAGAGCCTTTACGCCCCGGCCATTTAATTTACGCGGGTTTGTGGTTTGCCTGCCCGGTTAAGTGCGGTTATGGTAATCGACCTACTCTCAGAACAATGAACGCAGCAGATTTCTCTGTAACCGGACCGCGATCGCTGTGTCGCTGTCGTGAATAAACATACGTTTTAGATTGGCAAAGCAGGCACCGACGCGGTGTGACAGGCCCGATGGGCCTGTCAGCAGCGTCAGGTTCTGCAGCCTGGAGGCAGAAGATGGAGATGTTGTCAGGAGCCGAAATGGTCGTCCGTTCGTTAATCGATCAGGGCGTTAAGCAGGTATTCGGTTATCCGGGTGGCGCAGTGCTGGATATCTACGATGCGCTGCAAACCGTCGGAGGTATCGATCACATTCTGGTACGCCACGAGCAGGGCGCGGTGCACATGGCGGATGGCCTGGCGCGCGCGACCGGCGAAGTCGGCGTGGTGCTGGTCACCTCCGGCCCCGGCGCCACCAATGCGATTACCGGTATCGCCACCGCCTATATGGATTCGATCCCGCTGGTGATTCTGTCGGGTCAGGTTCCTTCGTCACTGATTGGCTATGACGCCTTTCAGGAGTGCGACATGGTCGGCATCTCCCGCCCGGTGGTGAAGCACAGCTTCCTGGTAAAAAGTACCGAAGAGATCCCCGGCGTGCTGAAAAAGGCGTTCTGGCTGGCCGCCAGCGGACGCCCGGGCCCGGTAGTGATCGACCTGCCAAAAGATATTCTGAACCCGGCGAATAAGCTTCCTTATCACTGGCCGGACACGGTCAGCATGCGCTCTTACAACCCGACCATTCAGGGGCATAAAGGGCAGATCAAACGCGCCCTGACCACCCTGCTGGCCGCGAAGAAGCCAGTGATTTACGCCGGTGGCGGTGCCATTACCGCAGGCTGCGAAGCGGAACTGCTGCAGCTGGCCGAAAGCCTGAACGTGCCGGTCACGACCTCGCTGATGGGGCTGGGGGCGTTTCCGGGCACGCACCGTCAGTGCGTCGGCATGCTGGGCATGCACGGCACTTACGAAGCCAATATGACGATGCACAATGCCGATCTGATTTTTGGCGTCGGCGTCCGCTTCGATGACCGCACCACCAACAATCTGGCGAAATATTGTCCCAACGCCACGATAATGCATATCGACATTGACCCGACGTCGATCTCCAAAACGGTGGCGGCCGATATTCCGATCGTCGGTGATGCGAAGCAGGTGCTGCAGCAGATGCTGGAGTTACAGGCGCAGAGCGACACTCCGTCAGGCAGCGAGAGCCTGCACGACTGGTGGCAGGCGATTGAAGGCTGGCGCAGCCGTCACTGTCTGGAGTTTGATCGCACCAGCGACAAAATCAAACCGCAGGCCGTGATCGAAACCATCAGCCGCCTGACCAAAGGCGAAGCTTATGTGACGTCGGATGTGGGCCAGCACCAGATGTTTGCGGCGCTCTATTATCCGTTCGATAAACCGCGTCGCTGGATCAACTCCGGCGGTCTCGGCACGATGGGCTTTGGCCTGCCTGCCGCGCTGGGCGTGAAGATGGCGCTGCCGGAAGAGACGGTCATCTGCGTCACGGGCGACGGCAGCATCCAGATGAATATTCAGGAGCTGTCGACCGCGCTGCAGTACGATCTGCCGGTGCTGGTGCTGAACCTGAATAACCGGGTGCTGGGCATGGTGAAGCAGTGGCAGGATATGATCTACTCGGGTCGTCACTCCCAGTCTTATATGGAGTCGTTGCCTGATTTCGTCCGCCTGGCGGAAGCCTACGGCCACGTCGGGATCGCCATTGAGCATCCGGCGGAGCTGGAAGAGAAGCTGACGCTGGCGCTGGAGACCCTGGCGAAGGGGCGTCTGGTCTTTGTGGATGTCACCGTTGACGGTAGCGAGCACGTCTACCCGATGCAGATTCGCGGTGGCAGCATGGATGAGATGTGGTTAAGCAAAACGGAGAGGACATAATTATGCGTCGTATTTTATCAGTTCTGCTGGAGAATGAATCCGGCGCATTATCCCGTGTCGTCGGCCTCTTTTCACAGCGCGGCTACAACATCGAAAGCCTGACCGTGGCACCGACCGACGATCCGACCCTGTCGCGGATGACAATCCAGACCGTGGGCGATCAGAAGGTGCTGGAGCAGATCGAGAAGCAGCTGCACAAGCTGGTCGATGTTCTGCGCGTCACCGAACTGGGGCAGGGCGCCTACGTTGAGCGCGAGATTATGCTGGTGAAGATTCAGGCCAGCGGTTATGGCCGCGAAGAGGTGAAGCGTAATGCTGAGATCTTCCGCGGTCAGATCATCGACGTGACGCCGACGCTGTACACGGTTCAGCTGGCAGGCACCAGCGACAAACTGGACGCCTTCCTGAACTCCGTACGCGAGGTGGCCGAAATCGTTGAGGTGGCACGCTCCGGAATCGTGGGCGTTTCACGCGGCGATCGCATCATGCGTTAATCACGCACCGTCATCATCGAACCTGACCTAACCCGGCGAAATGCCGGGTTTTTTTATTTTTTATGCGCCAGGCGGGTTACATTCAGAAAAGCGGTTGCTCCGCGCACTTTTCTGCTGTTAGATGATAGTCATAGGTTATCCATAGCGTAACTGCGGCTATTCTGCCGCGACGCGGATTTGATGGTGGGGTTATCGTGAAGCTGGATGAAATCGCGCGTTTAGCAGGCGTATCGCGCACCACGGCCAGTTATGTCATCAATGGCAAAGCGCGGCAGTATCGTGTCAGCGACAAAACCGTTGAGAAAGTGATGGCGGTGGTTCGTGAGCATAATTATCACCCCAATGCGGTGGCCGCCGGGCTGCGCGCCGGGCGCACGCGCTCGATTGGATTAGTGATTCCCGATCTGGAAAACACCAGTTACACCCGTATTGCCAACTATCTTGAGCGCCAGGCGCGTCAGCGCGGCTACCAGCTGCTGATCGCCTGTTCAGAAGATCAGCCCGATAACGAGATGCGCTGCATCGAGCATCTGCTCCAGCGGCAGGTCGATGCGATCATCGTTTCGACCTCCTTACCGCCGGAACACCCTTTCTATCAGCGCTGGATCAACGACCCGCTGCCGATTATTGCATTAGACCGGGCGCTGGATCGTGAGCACTTCACCAGCGTCGTCGGTGCCGATCAGGATGATGCGCAGACGCTGGCCGCTGAATTGCGTCAGCTGGACGTCAAAAATGTGCTCTTCCTGGGGGCGCTACCTGAGCTGTCCGTGAGTTTCCTGCGCGAAATGGGCTTCCGTGACGCCTGGAAAGGCGATTCCCGCCCGATTGACTACATCTACTGCAACAGTTTTGAGCGGACCGCCGCCGCCGCGCTGTTTGAGCGTTATCTTGACGATCACCCGATGCCGGAGGCGCTGTTTACCACCTCTTTTGGTCTGTTGCAGGGGGTGATGGATGTGACGCTGAAACGAGACGGGCGCTTGCCGACCGAGCTGGCGATTGCCACCTTTGGCGACCACGAACTGCTCGA
This sequence comes from Pantoea deleyi, assembly GCF_022647325.1. Taxonomy (NCBI): domain Bacteria; kingdom Pseudomonadati; phylum Pseudomonadota; class Gammaproteobacteria; order Enterobacterales; family Erwiniaceae; genus Pantoea; species Pantoea deleyi. The sequence goes on along the minus strand of NZ_CP071405.1, from coordinate 3,265,796 downwards.
TTTTCTGGAGTGTCCGGTGCTGGCCGTCGGGCAGCGTCATCGCGACGTGGCAGAGCGCGTGCTGGAATTAGTTTTAGCCTCGCTGGATGAACCCAGAAAACCGAAACCGGGTTTAACCCGCATCCGGCGTAATTTATACCGGCGCGGACAATTAAGCCGAAGAGTGAAATGAATCTCAGGCGGGTATTACCATGCCCGCCCGCTTTATTTTCACAATTTAACTGATTAAATAAACAGGTCGACGTAAAAAAGCGTAAATTCTCCTCATCAAATCTCACAAAGCAGAAAGGACGAATTTTATTATCTGCTTACAACTTCAACAAACTTCCCGGCCCCGTCGCCCCTGAACCCGCTGGGCTTCCTTTCGGAAATCCCCTAAAATGCCGCAGCTTTCTGCCGGACCGCGATAAATATTAAGTGGGTCACACTGTTTCATTTTTAAGCGTTTTTTCACAGATCGTTTTTTTTATTCAGATATTCATTGGCTTAATTTTTACTTTTCTCTTTCATTCGATTATATCGTCGCCAGAGATTAATTTTGCGCTCTGTAAAGAGTGATATTCAGCTACCGCTCCGGCTTGACAATGATTTCCCCGGATCCTTAAACTCGTTTCGTGGTAAAAAGTGGGATAAAGTGGTGTAAACGGGTGACCAGGAGGAGAGACTGGCATGTTCCGCGGAGCAACGTTAGTCAATCTCGACAGCAAAGGGCGGCTCGCCGTACCCACGCGCTATCGCGATTTGCTGATCGGGGAATCTCAGGGGCAGATGGTCTGTACCATCGACCTCCACCAGCCATGCCTGTTGCTTTATACCCTGCCCGAATGGGAAATCATTGAAAAAAAGCTGGCACGCCTTTCCAGTATGAATCCACTTGAGCGTCGTGTGCAGCGTTTGCTGCTGGGCCATGCCAGTGAATGTCAGATGGACAGTGCGGGCCGCCTGCTGCTGGCGAACACGCTTCGGCAGCATGCAAAATTAACCAAAGAAGTGATGCTGGTTGGACAGTTCAACAAGTTTGAGCTGTGGGATGAACAGACCTGGTATCAACAAGTCAGGGACGATATTGACGCAGAACAGTCGGCTCAGGAGCCTTTATCTGAGCGGTTGCAGGACTTGTCGCTATAGCTATGCAGGAAAATTTCAAACATACCACCGTACTGTTGGATGAGGCGGTTAACGGCCTCAATATCAGGGAAGACGGTATTTACATCGACGGCACCTTCGGTCGCGGTGGTCATTCACGCCTGATTCTTTCCCGGCTGGGAGAGAAGGGCAGGCTGATCGCTGTCGATCGGGATCCGCAGGCGATCGCCGCCGCCGCCGACATCACTGACCCGCGCTTTTCTATTATTCATGGTCCTTTTTCTGCCCTCGCTGAGTATGTGGCTGAACGGGATCTGGTCGGGAAAATTGACGGCATTCTGCTGGATCTGGGCGTCTCCTCGCCGCAGCTGGATGACGCGGAGCGCGGCTTCTCCTTTATGCGTGACGGACCGCTGGATATGCGCATGGACCCTTCCCGGGGTCAGTCTGCCGCAGAGTGGTTGCTGAATGCGGAAGAGGCCGACATCGCCTTCGTCCTGAAAACCTACGGTGAGGAGCGATTCGCTAAGCGCATTGCCCGGGCCATCGTCGAACGCAATCGCGAACAGCCGATGACCCGCACCCGGGAACTGGCTGAAGTCATTGCCGTCGCCACACCGGTAAAAGATAAGTTCAAGCATCCGGCCACGCGCAGTTTCCAGGCCATTCGTATCTGGATTAACAGCGAACTGGAAGAGATCGACACCGCCCTGAAAGGTGCGGTTGACGTCCTGGCACCACAGGGGCGTCTCTCGGTGATCAGCTTCCATTCGCTGGAAGATCGGCTGGTGAAACGCTTTATGCGCGACCAGAGCCGCGGGCCGCAGGTGCCCGCCGGGTTGCCGATGACTGAACATCAGCTGCGCGCCCTGGGCGGCCGCGAACTGAAACTGCTCGGCAAGATGTCGCCGGGTGATGCGGAAGTGGCCGAAAACCCACGCGCCCGCAGCTCGGTATTACGTATCGCGGAGAAAACCGACGCATGATCGGTAACGAGCGTCACAGTCTGCCCGCCGTCATTGGCGGGGATCTGCTGCGAAAGGGCAAGATTCCGGTGCTGTTGCTGATCGCCGTGGTAGTGTCGGCTGTGCTGGTGGTGACCACCACCCACAAAACACGCCTGCTCACCGCGCAGCGTGAGCAGCTGGTCCTGGAGCGTGACGCGCTGGACATTGAGTGGCGTAACCTGATTCTGGAAGAGAATGCGCTGGGCGACCACAGTCGTGTCGAACGCATTGCCACCGAGAAGCTGCAACTGCAGCACGTTGATCCTTCACAAGAAAATATCGTGGTGCAGAAATAAGGATTTCAGATAGCGAATGAGCGGTACAGGCAGAACGCTGAAGTTAAAGAAACCGGAAGATAAGGCCAGCTTTGTAAGCTGGCGTTTTGCGTTGCTGTGCGGCTGTATTTTGCTGGCGCTGGGAGGCCTGCTGTCGCGGGTGGCCTGGCTGCAGGTGATCAATCCGGGCAAGCTGGTTAAAGAGGGCGATCTGCGCTCACTGCGCGTTCAGGCGGTGCCGACCTCGCGCGGAATGATCAGCGACCGCGCCGGACGCCCGCTGGCGGTGAGTGTGCCGGTGAATGCGATCTGGGCCGATCCTAAGGAGCTGCACGCCGGGGGCGGCGTGACGCTGGACAGCCGCTGGAAGGCGCTCTCCGATGCGCTCTCGATTCCGCTCGATCAGCTGGCGGCCCGTGTTAATGCGAATCCCAAAGGCCGTTTTGTCTATCTGGCGCGCCAGGTCAATCCGGCCATTGGCGACTACGTTAAAAAACTCAAACTGCCGGGTATTCATCTGCGCGAAGAGTCGCGCCGCTACTATCCTGCCGGGCAGGTGACCTCCCATCTGATTGGCTTCACCAACATCGACGGCCAGGGCATTGAAGGCATCGAAAAGAGCTTTGATAAGTGGCTCACCGGCGCGCCGGGCGAAAGAACGGTGCGTAAAGACCGCTATGGCCGGGTCATTGAAGATATCTCCTCCGTAGACAGCCGGGCTGCCCATAACCTGACGCTCAGCATCGATGAGCGGCTCCAGGCGCTGGTCTACCGTGAACTGAACAACGCAGTTGCCTTTAACAAAGCGGAGTCAGGAACGGCGGTGCTGGTGGATGTGAACACCGGCGAAGTGCTGGCGATGGCCAACAGCCCGGCTTACAACCCGAACAACCTCAGCAACACGCCGAAAGATCTGATGCGTAACCGTGCCATCACCGACATCTTTGAGCCCGGCTCGACCGTGAAGCCGATGGTGGTGATGACGGCGCTGCAGCGCGGCGTGGTCAGAGAGAACAGCGTCCTGAATACCGTGCCGTACCGCGTCAATGGTCATGAGATCAAGGATGTGGCGCGCTACAACGAACTGACCCTGACAGGGGTTTTACAGAAGTCGAGTAACGTCGGTGTTTCACGTCTGGCGTTAGCGATGCCCTCCTCAGCGCTGGTAGAAACTTACGCGCGCTTTGGACTGGGTAAACCGACCAATTTGGGGCTGGTCGGGGAAAGCAGTGGCTTATACCCTAAAAAACAACGGTGGTCTGACATAGAGAGGGCCACCTTCTCTTTCGGCTACGGGCTAATGGTAACGCCGTTACAGTTAGCGCGGGTCTACGCAACGATTGGCAGCTATGGCATTAACCGTCCGCTGTCGATCACCAAGGTCGATCCCCCTGTCGCGGGTCAGCGCGTTTTCGATGAATCACTGGTTAAGACCGTGATGCACATGATGGAAAGCGTGGCGCTGCCCGGCGGTGGTGGCGTCAAAGCGGCCATCAAGGGCTACCGGATTGCGATAAAAACCGGTACGGCGAAAAAGGTCGGTCCCGACGGACGCTACGTCAATAAATACATTGCTTATACCGCAGGCGTGGCGCCTGCCAGTCATCCCCGATTCGCGCTGGTGGTGGTGATCAACGATCCCCAGGCCGGCAAGTATTACGGTGGTGCGGTTTCCGCACCGGTGTTTGGTGCCATCATGGGCGGCGTACTGCGCACCATGAACATTGAGCCGGATGCGTTACCGACGAATGACAAGAACGAGCTGGTGACTAACAGAAGTGAGGAAACAAGTGACAGATCGTAACCTGCGCGACTTACTCGGCCCCTGGGTGCCAGGCGCGCCGGCGCGCCCTTTGCGCGACATGACCCTGGACAGCCGCCTGGCGGCTTCTGGCGATCTGTTTGTCGCGGTTGCAGGCCACCAGGTCGACGGACGCCGTTTCATTCCACAGGCGATCGCGCAGGGCGTGGCGGCGGTGGTGGCGGAAGCCGAGGGTGAAGCAGCTGACGGCGAAATCCGTGAAATGCACGGGGTGCCGGTAATCTATCTGGCGCAGCTGCCTCAGCGTCTGTCGGCGCTGGCAGGCCGCTTTTATCAGCAGCCGGGCGAAAAGCAGACGCTGATTGGCGTCACCGGCACCAACGGTAAAACCACGACCACGCAGCTGCTGGCGCAGTGGGCGACGCTGCTGGGCGAAACCAGCGCGGTCATGGGCACCGTCGGCAATGGGCTGGTCGGTCACTTATCGGCGGCGGAAAATACCACCGGTTCGGCGGTCGATGTTCAGCATCTGCTGCACGATCTGGCCGAAAAAGGGGCGACCCTGACCGCGATGGAAGTCTCGTCGCACGGCCTGGTGCAGCATCGCGTAGCGGCGCTGCCGTTTGCCGCCGCAGTCTTTACCAATCTCAGCCGCGATCATCTCGATTATCACGGCGATATGCAGGGCTATGAGTCAGCCAAGTGGCTGCTGTTTTCTGAACACCAGGTCGGCCAGGCGATCCTGAACGCGGATGATGAGGTCGGCCGTCGCTGGCTGGCGCGCCTGCCTGATGCCGTCGCCGTGACGCTGGAGGATAACCTTCAGCCGGGCTGCCGGGGCCGCTGGCTTAAAGCCGATGCGGTGACCTATCACGATAACGGTGCGCACATCCGTTTCAGCTCCAGCTGGGGCGATGGCGAGATCGACAGCCCACTGATGGGTGCCTTCAACGTCAGCAACCTGATGCTGGCGCTGGCAACGCTGCTGTCGCTGGATTATCCGCTGGCCACGCTGGTCAGCGTGGCTCCGCAGCTGCAGCCGGTCAACGGGCGCATGGAAGTCTTCAGCGCCGAAGGAAAACCCACGGTGGTGGTGGATTATGCCCATACACCGGATGCGCTGGAAAAGGCGCTGGAAGCGGCCCGCCTGCACTGCAAAGGCAAACTCTGGTGCCTGTTTGGCTGTGGCGGCGATCGTGACAAAGGCAAGCGTCCGCTGATGGGCGCAATCGCCGAGCAGTATGCGGATGTCGTGGTCATTACGGATGACAACCCGCGCAGCGAAGATCCTCAGGCGATTGTGAATGACATTCTGACCGGCCTGCTCGACCCGGGCCGCGCCCGCGTGGTCGCCGGCCGTGCTCAGGCGGTGACGAACACCATTATGCAGGCGCAACCCGACGATATCGTGCTGGTGGCAGGCAAAGGCCATGAAGATTATCAGATCATCGGTCAACACCGTCTCGACTACTCCGATCGTGCCACCGTGGCGGCACTGCTGGGAGGCGTAGCATGATCCCGGTTTCATTACAGACCCTGGCGCAGATCACCGGCGGCACGCTGCACGGCAGCGATCTGACCCTGAATGAGGTGACCACCGACACCCGCCGCGTAATCGCAGGCAGCCTGTTTGTGGCGCTGGTCGGTGAACGCTTCGATGCTCATGACTTTGCCGCTGACGCGATTGCCAGTGGCGCACAGGCTTTGCTGGTTAGTAAGCATTTACCTGTCGCCGTGCCGCAGGTCGTGGTTGCGGATACCCGCCTCGCCTTTGGCAGACTGGGCGCGTGGGTTCGTCAGCAGTCCACCGCGCGTGTGGTGGCGCTGACCGGCTCCTCCGGCAAGACCTCGGTTAAAGAGATGACGGCCGCTATCCTGCGTGAGTGCGGTGAAACGCTCTACACGGCGGGCAACCTGAACAACGATTATGGCGTGCCGATGACGCTGCTGCGTCTGACCGCAGAGCATCAGTATGCGGTGATCGAACTGGGTGCGAATCATCAGGGCGAAATCGCCTACACCACCGATCTGGTGAAGCCGGAAAGCGCGCTGGTGAACAACCTGGCCGCCGCTCATCTGGAAGGTTTTGGTTCACTGGAAGGTGTCGCCAAAGCCAAAGGCGAGATTTTCCAGGGCTTACCGGCTCAGGGGATCGCCATCCTGAACGCCGAGAGCAATGACTGGCCCAACTGGCAGCGCACACTGCAGGATAAAACGGTATGGCGCTTCTCGCCGCAGGCCGCAGAGTGTGATTTTTCCGCCCACGACATCCGCATCGCGCAGGATGGCACCCATTTCGTTATGAAAACGCCGTGCGGCACGATCGACATCGTGCTGCCTCTGCCGGGACGTCACAACATCGCTAACGCTTTAGCGGCCGCGGCGCTGGCGCTGTCGGTAGACGCTCCGCTCAGCGCCGTTCAGCAGGGACTCAGAAACCTGCAGTCGGTGCCGGGCCGCCTGTTCCCGGTGCGCCTCTCTGCGAACCAGCTGCTGCTGGATGACAGCTACAACGCCAACGTCGGATCGATGACCGCCGCCGCGCAGGTGCTCTCTGAGATGCCGGGCTACCGGGTGCTGGTCGCGGGTGACATGGCGGAACTGGGTGACGAAACAGAAAAATGTCACCGCGAAGTCGGGGAAGCGGCGCGTGATGCCGGTATCGATCGCGTGCTGACCACCGGCAGATTCAGCCATTTTATCGGCGAAAGCAGCGGCGTTGGCGAACATTTCAGCGATAAGACGGCGCTGACTGAACGTTTGCGTCAGTTGTTGTCCGAACACTCAGAAATTACGGTCTTGATAAAAGGTTCACGTAGTGCCGCCATGGAGCAGGTAGTACAGAGCTTAAAGGAGAAAGGAACATGTTAGTTTGGCTGGCCGAGCATCTGGTCGCTTTTTATTCCGGCTTTAACGTCTTTTCGTATCTGACGTTTCGCGCCATTGTCAGCCTGCTGACCGCGTTATTTCTCTCGCTCTGGATGGGCCCGCGCCTGATCGCCTGGCTGCAGAAATTACAGATTGGTCAGGTTGTCCGTAACGATGGCCCGGAGTCGCACTTCAGCAAGCGCGGCACGCCGACCATGGGCGGCATTATGATCCTGACCTCCATCACCGTCTCCGTGCTGATGTGGGCCTATCCCTCGAATCCGTACGTCTGGTGTGTGCTGTTCGTCCTGATCGGCTTCGGCATCATCGGCTTTGTCGATGACTATCGCAAAGTCGTGCGCAAAGACACCAAAGGCCTGATCGCCCGCTGGAAATATTTCTGGATGTCGGTGATTTCGCTGGGCGTTGCCTTCGGACTCTATGCGGCGGGCAAAGATACGCCTGCGACCCAGCTGGTGGTGCCTTTCTTCAAAGACATCATGCCGCAGCTGGGCCTGTTCTATGTGCTGCTGGCGTACTTTGTGATTGTCGGCACGGGTAATGCGGTCAACCTGACCGATGGCCTGGATGGTCTGGCTATCATGCCAACCGTGTTTGTCGCGGCGGGCTTTGCGCTGGTCGCCTGGGCCACCGGTAACGTCAAGTTTGCGGAGTACCTGCACATCCCTTATCTGCGTCACGCGGGTGAACTGGTGATTGTCTGCACCGCCATCGTCGGGGCAGGGCTGGGCTTCCTCTGGTTTAATACCTATCCGGCTCAGGTCTTTATGGGCGACGTCGGTTCGCTGGCGCTGGGTGGCGCGCTGGGTACCATCGCCGTGCTGCTGCGTCAGGAATTTTTGCTGGTGATCATGGGCGGCGTGTTTGTGGTTGAAACGCTGTCGGTGATCCTGCAGGTGGGATCGTTCAAGTTACGCGGCCAGCGTATTTTCCGCATGGCGCCGATCCATCACCACTATGAACTCAAGGGCTGGCCGGAACCGCGCGTGATTGTGCGCTTCTGGATCATTTCGCTAATGCTGGTGCTGATTGGCCTGGCCACGCTGAAGGTGCGTTAATCATGGCTGACTATCGGGGTAGAAAAGTCGTCATCATCGGGCTGGGCCTGACCGGGCTCTCCTGTGTTGATTTCTTTTTAGCGCAGGGCGTAACGCCTCGCGTGATGGACACCCGTGTCTCGCCGCCGGGGCTGGATAAACTGCCGGGGCAGGTTGAACGCCATCTGGGCGGGATCAACGGCGACTGGCTGCTGGCCGCCGACCTGATCGTAGCCAGCCCGGGCATCGCGCTGGCGCACCCGATTCTCAGCGAAGCGGTTGACGCCGGTATCGAAATCGTCGGCGACATCGAGCTGTTCTGCCGCGAGGCGCAGGCTCCGATCGTCGCCATTACCGGCTCCAACGGCAAAAGCACCGTCACCACTCTGGTCGGTGAGATGGCGAAAGCGGCGGGCTGGCAGGTGGGCGTCGGTGGCAACATCGGCCTGCCCGCGCTGAGCCTGCTGCAGTCTCCGGCACAGCTCTATGTGCTGGAACTCTCCAGTTTCCAGCTGGAGACCACCTACAGCCTTAAAGCGGCGGCGGCCACCGTGCTGAACGTCAGCGAAGATCATATGGATCGTTATCCGCTGGGCATGCAGCAGTATCGCGCGGCCAAACTGCGGATCTACGAGAACGCCCGGACCTGCGTCGTTAACGCCGATGATGCGCTGACGATGCCGGTGCGCGGCGCAGACAACCGCTGCATCAGCTTCGGTATCGATTTCGGCGACTACCACCTTAACAAGCAGCAGGGCAGTATCTGGCTGCGGGTGAAGGGCGAGAAAGTGCTGAACACGGCCGAAATGAAGATGGTGGGACAGCACAACTACGCGAACGCGCTGGCGGCGCTGGCGCTGGCCGATGCGGTCGGTCTGCCTCGCGCCTCCAGTCTGGCTGCCCTGACGCAGTTCAGCGGCCTGGCGCACCGTTTTCAGCTGGTCCATGAACATCAGGGCGTGCGCTGGATTAACGACTCCAAAGCCACCAACGTCGGCAGCACCGAAGCGGCGCTGAACGGCCTGCAGGTAGAGGGAACTCTGTGGCTGCTGATGGGCGGGGACGGAAAGTCTGCTGACTTCTCGCCGCTGATCCCCTGGCTGCAGGGCGACCATATCCGCCTCTACTGCTTTGGCCGCGATGGTGATGCGCTGGCGGCACTGCGTCCGGAGATTGCTGTGCGCACGGAGACGCTGCGTCAGGCGATGGAGCAGATTGCGCCACAGGTCCGGTCCGGCGACATGGTGCTGCTGTCGCCCGCCTGCGCCAGCCTTGACCAGTTCCGTAACTTTGAGCAGCGCGGTGAGCAGTTCGCGCAACTGGCGAAGGAGCTGAGCTGATGCGTATTCCTGGTGCCGGTGTGGCGCAATTCTTTGGCGGACGCCTGAAAGACTGGGTCATGGGCGCACGCGAGAGCGATGACACGTCGCTGGTGCTCTATGACCGCACGCTGCTATGGCTGACGCTGGGTCTGGCGGTGATCGGTTTTGTGATGGTGACATCGGCCTCAATGCCGGTCGGTCAGCGTCTCAACGATGACCTGTTCTACTTTGCCAAGCGTGATGCGTTCTATATCGCGCTGGCCTTTGGTATGGCGCTGGTCACGCTGCGGGTGCCGATGGATTTCTGGCAACGTTACAGCAACGTGATGCTGATGGTGACGGTAGCGATGCTGCTGATTGTTCTGGTGGTTGGTAGCTCGGTTAACGGTGCTTCGCGCTGGATCGCGCTGGGGCCACTGCGTATTCAGCCTGCCGAGCTGTCGAAGCTCTCCCTGTTCTGCTATCTCGCCAGCTACCTGGTGCGCAAGGTAGAGGAGGTGCGTAACAACTTCTGGGGCTTCTGTAAGCCGATGGGCGTGATGGTGGTACTGGCAGTTTTACTGCTGGCGCAGCCCGACCTCGGAACGGTCGTCGTACTCTTTGTGACCACGCTGGCGATGCTGTTTCTGGCGGGCGCCAAACTGTGGCAGTTCATGGCCATCATCGGTTCCGGTATTTTCGCGGTGATCCTGCTGATCATCGCCGAACCTTACCGTATGCGCCGTGTGACCTCGTTCTGGAATCCGTGGGAAGATCCCTTTGGTAGCGGCTATCAGCTGACGCAGTCGCTGATGGCATTTGGTCGCGGCGAATTCTGGGGCCAGGGACTGGGTAACTCCGTACAAAAGCTGGAATATCTGCCGGAAGCGCATACCGACTTTATTTTCGCCATCATAGGGGAAGAACTCGGCTACGTCGGTGTGGTATTGGCACTTTTAATGGTATTCTTCGTCGCTTTTCGTGCGATGTCGATTGGTCGCCGCGCGCTGGAGCTGGATCAGCGTTTCTCCGGCTTTCTGGCCTGTTCGATCGGGGTCTGGTTCAGCTTCCAGGCGCTGGTTAACGTCGGGGCCGCCGCCGGTATGCTGCCGACCAAAGGTCTGACGTTACCGCTGATCAGTTACGGTGGGTCGAGTCTGATCATTATGTCGACGGCCATCGTCTTTTTATTACGCATAGATTATGAAACGCGCCTGGCGAAAGCGCAGGCGTTTACCCGAGGTGGTCGATGAGCGGTAAGCGATTGATGGTGATGGCAGGCGGAACCGGTGGGCATGTGTTTCCCGGTCTGGCTGTCGCCCATCATCTGATGGAACAGGGCTGGGAGGTTCGCTGGCTCGGGACGGCCGACCGTATGGAAGCCGATCTGGTGCCAAAGCATGGCATCGACATCGACTTCATCCGCATCAGCGGATTACGCGGCAAAGGCCTGAAGGCGCTTCTGCAGGCCCCGCTGCGCATTTTCAACGCATGGCGTCAGGCGCGCCGCATCATGAAAGCCTGGCAGCCGGATGTGGTGCTGGGCATGGGCGGCTACGTTTCAGGCCCTGGCGGTCTGGCGGCCTGGAGTTGCGGGATTCCGGTGGTGCTGCATGAGCAGAATGGCATCGCCGGACTGACCAACAAATGGCTGTCGAAAATCGCCACCAAAGTGCTGCAGGCCTTTCCGGGCGCATTCCCCGCCGCGGACGTGGTCGGGAACCCGGTGCGTACCGATGTCCTGGCGCTGCCGCTGCCTGCGCAGCGGATGGCCGGTCGTCATGGCCCCGTGCGGGTGCTGGTGATTGGCGGCAGCCAGGGCGCACGGATACTGAATCAGACCCTGCCGCAGGTCGCGGCGCGGGTGGGTGATGAGATCACCCTGTGGCATCAGACCGGTAAAGGTGCGCTGCCCGAAACCGAGAAAGCCTATCAGCAGGCCGGTCAGACCCAGCATAAGGTGACCGAGTTTATTGATGATATGGCCGCCGCCTACGCCTGGGCGGACCTGGTGGTGTGCCGCTCCGGTGCGTTAACCGTGAGCGAAGTCGCTGCGGCAGGTTTACCGGCGATTTTTGTGCCGTTTCAGCATAAAGATCGCCAGCAGTACTGGAACGCGCTGCCGCTGGAGAAAGCGGGCGCCGCCAGAATTTTTGAGCAGCCGCAGTTTACTGCGGAGGCCGTCGCGGATCAGCTCCGCCACTGGGATCGCGCAACACTGCTGACGATGGCTGAACAGGCCCGTCAGGTGGCGATCCCCGATGCGACCGAACGGGTCGCTCAGGAAGTGGCTCGCGCCGCAAAGTAATCATTCCGGTCAGCGCGTCTGACCTGTACCCGGAGCAGGTACAAACTGAAAGAGCAGGTAATTGAGAGCGATGAATACACAACAATTGGCAAAACTGCGTTCTATTGTGCCCGAGATGCGTCGCGTCCGGCACATTCACTTTGTCGGCATCGGTGGTGCGGGCATGGGCGGTATTGCCGAAGTGTTAGCAAATGAAGGCTACCATATCAGCGGTTCAGATCTGGCCCCGAATCCGGTGACACAGCATCTGACCGGGCTGGGTGCCACCATTTATTTTAACCATCGCCCTGAGAACGTCACCGATGCCAGCGTGGTCGTGGTTTCCAGCGCCGTTTCGCAGGACAACCCTGAGCTGGTGGCGGCCCGCGAACAGCGTATCCCGGTGATCCGCCGTGCGGAGATGCTGGCTGAGCTGATGCGCTTCCGTCACGGCATCGCCGTTGCCGGGACGCATGGCAAAACCACCACCACGGCGATGGTTTCAAGTATTTATGCGGAAGCGGGTCTCGATCCGACCTTCGTTAACGGCGGCCTGGTGAAAGCCGCAGGCACCCATGCCCGCCTGGGTAACAGCCGCTATCTGATTGCCGAAGCGGATGAGAGCGATGCGTCGTTCCTGCATCTGCAGCCGATGGTGGCGATTGTGACCAACATCGAAGCCGATCACATGGACACCTATCAGGGCGATTTCGAGAACCTGAAGCAGACGTTTATTAACTTCCTGCACAACCTGCCGTTTTACGGTCGCGCAGTGATGTGCGTAGATGATGCAGTGATCCGTGACCTGATCCCGCGCGTGGGACGCCATATCACCACTTACGGTTTCAGCGACGATGCGGATCTGCGTATCGAGAACTATGAGCAGCTGGGTGCGCAGGGCCATTTCACCCTGATCCGTCAGGATAAAGCGCCGCTGAAGATTACGCTGAACGCGCCAGGCCGTCACAACGCCCTGAACGCGGCCGCCGCCGTTGCCGTCGCCAGCGAAGAGGGCATCGAAGACAATGCGATCCTGGCCGCGCTGGAGAGTTTCCAGGGTACCGGTCGTCGCTTTGATCTGCTGGGCGAGTTCCCGACAGAGCCGGTCAATGGTCAGCCAGGCAGCGCGATGCTGGTGGATGATTACGGTCACCATCCCACCGAAGTGGATGCGACGATCAAAGCCGCGCGCGCAGGCTGGCCGGATAAGAAGCTGGTGATGGTGTTTCAGCCGCACCGCTACAGCCGGACCCGCGACCTGTTTGACGATTTTGCAAACGTGCTGTCGCATGTGGATGTGCTGCTGATGCTGGATGTTTACTCTGCCGGTGAAACCGCCATTCCGGGCGCTGACAGCCGTTCGCTGTGCCGCGCGATTCGCAACCGTGGCAAGGTCGATCCGATTCTGGTTACCGAACATGAGGCCCTGCCGGAGATGCTGGCGCCGCTGCTGTCGGGCAACGACCTGATTCTGGTGCAGGGTGCCGGCAACGTCGGCAAAGTGGCGCGTAAGCTGGCGGAGAGTAAACTCCAGCCAGCGCCGGAAGCGGAGGATCGTCATGGCTGATAAAGTTGCCGTATTAATGGGCGGCACCTCGGCAGAGCGCGAGGTTTCGCTGAATTCAGGTCAGGCCGTTGTCGCCGGATTACGGGAAATGGGAATAGATGCTGAGGGCATCGACACCCGCGACGTCTCTGTGCTGACGCTGAAAGAGCAGGGCTTCACCAAAGCATTTATCGCGCTGCATGGCCGGGGCGGAGAAGATGGCACGCTGCAGGCCGTCCTGGAGTTCCTGCAACTGCCCTACACCGGCAGCGGCGTGATGGCCTCTGCGGTAACCATGGACAAGCTGCGTACCAAACTGCTGTGGCAGGGTCGCGGCTTACCTTCAGGCCGCTTTGTCTGGCTGACACGTCAGCAGCGTGATGCCGGGCTGGATGCCGCGTGTCACGCGGAGATTGCGGCGCTGGGCTTACCGCTGTTTGTCAAACCTGCCTGTGAAGGGTCCAGCGTGGGCATCAGCCGGGTCAACGATCTGAGCGCGCTGCCTGCGGCGCTGGAACTGGCGTTTAAGCATGACGACGATGTGCTGGTCGAGGCGTTTCTCAGCGGCGCAGAGTATACCGTGGCGATCGTGGGCGACCGTATCCTGCCGGCCATCGAAATAAAGAGCGCCAGCGAGTTCTATGATTATGAAGCAAAATACATTTCTGACGATACTCAGTATCTCTGCCCGGCGGATTTAAGCGCTGAACGCGAGGCGGAGCTACAGCAGCTGGTACTGGCCGCCTGGCGTGCGCTGGGATGCAGCGGCTGGGGACGGATAGACGTGATGACCGATGGGGCAGGGAACTTCCAGCTGCTTGAGGCGAACACCTCGCCGGGCATGACCAGCCACAGCCTGGTGCCGATGGCGGCAAAACAGGCGGGCATGAGTTTCCCGCAGCTGGTTGCCCATATTCTGGAGCTGGCCGACTGATATGTCACAGGCGGCGATGAGAGTTCGAAACCGTGAACCGCAGGAGCGTATTCGCACCGGCCGCAGTAACGGAGCCCGACTGTTCGGCATTATCTTTTTGCTGACCGTTATCGGGATTATGGTGGCAGGCGGCCTGGCCGTGCTGAAGTGGATGAACGATGCGTCCCGGCTGCCGTTATCGAAGCTGGTGGTGACGGGGCAGACGCACTACACCACGCACGATGATATTCGCCAGGCGATTCTGTCGCTGGGGCCGCCCGGCACGTTTATGTCGCAGAACGTGGACATCCTGCAGCAGCAGATTGAGCGGCTGCCCTGGATTAAGCAGGTCAGCGTGCGTAAGCAGTGGCCGGATGAGCTGAAGATCCATCTGGTCGAGTATACGCCAGTGGCGCGCTGGAACGATTTGCATATGGTGGATGCGGAAGGGGTTTCCTTTAGCGTACCCGCCAGTCATGTCGGCAAAGAGGTACTGCCGATGTTGTATGGGCCGGAAGGGAGTGAGAAAGAGGTCCTGGCGGGCTATCACAGCATGGATGATGTGCTGAAAGCCCGGAAATTTACGCTGAAGGTGGCGTCGATGACGGCCCGGCGTTCATGGCAACTGGTCACCAGCGATGATATCCGCATCGAACTGGGACGCAGCGACACGATGAAACGACTGAATCGCTTTATTGAGCTCTATCCGGTGCTGCAGCAGCAAGGTCAGAACGAGAGCAAACGTATCAGCTACGTGGATTTGCGATACGACTCTGGTGCTTCTGTGGGCTGGACACCGGTCGTGATGGAGCCACAGGACAGTAATCAGCAACAGAACCAGGCACAGGCTAAACAACAATGATCAAGGCAACGGACAGAAAACTGGTAGTTGGACTCGAAATCGGCACTGCGAAGGTTGCCGCCCTGGTTGGGGAAATTCTGCCCGATGGTATGGTCAACATTATTGGGGTGGGCAGCTGCCCGTCCCGTGGTATGGATAAAGGTGGCGTCAACGACCTTGAGTCGGTGGTGAAATGCGTTCAGCGCGCCATCGACCAGGCTGAGCTGATGGCAGACTGCCAGATCTCCTCCGTCTACCTTGCTTTATCGGGCAAACATATCAGTTGTCAGAACGAAATCGGGATGGTTCCGATTTCCGAAGAGGAAGTGACTCAGGATGATGTGGAGAACGTCGTACATACCGCGAAATCGGTTCGTGTGCGTGACGAGCATCGCATCCTGCACGTTATCCCTCAGGAGTACGCCATCGACTACCAGGAAGGGATCAAAAACCCGGTCGGTCTGTCCGGCGTGCGTATGCAGGCGAAAGTGCACCTGATCACCTGCCACAACGATATGGCGAAGAACATCGTCAAAGCCGTTGAGCGCTGCGGACTGAAAGTGGATCAGCTGATTTTTGCCGGTCTCGCCTCCAGTTTTGCCGTGCTGACGGAAGATGAACGTGAGCTGGGCGTGTGTGTTGTCGATATTGGTGGCGGTACAATGGACATTGCCGTATATACCGGCGGCGCTTTACGGCACACTAAGGTTATTCCGTATGCAGGTAACGTCGTGACCAGCGACATCGCCTATGCGTTTGGTACACCGCCGACGGATGCTGAAGCGATCAAAGTGCGCCATGGCTGCGCGCTGGGCTCGATTGTCGGCAAAGATGAGAACGTTGAAGTGCCGAGCGTGGGCGGACGTCCACCGCGCAGCCTGCAGCGTCAGACGCTGGCCGAGGTCATCGAGCCGCGTTACACCGAACTTTTGAATCTGGTCAACGACGAGATTCTGCAGTTACAGGAACAACTGCGTCAGCAGGGCGTGAAGCATCATCTGGCCGCAGGCATTGTCCTGACCGGGGGTGCCGCGCAAATCGAAGGACTGGCGGCCTGTGCGCAACGCGTATTCCATACGCAGGTGCGTATCGGACAGCCGCTGAATATTACCGGCCTGACTGACTATGCGCAGGAATCGTACTACTCCACCGCAGTGGGACTGTTGCACTACGGCAAAGAGTCGCACATGAACGGTGATGCAGAGACCGAAAAACGTGTCTCAGTAGGCAACTGGTTCAAGCGTATTAACAGTTGGTTAAAAAAAGAGTTTTAATTTTTGTGAAAGGGGATCATGCTGTTTTCTTTTGTGATCTCCAGGCGACAGGCACATAACGGAGAGAAATCATGTTTGAACCTATGGAATTAACCAACGACGCGGTGATTAAAGTCATCGGCGTCGGTGGCGGCGGCGGTAACGCCGTAGAGCACATGGTACGCGAGCGTATCGAAGGTGTGGAATTCTTTGCTGTGAATACCGACGCGCAAGCGCTGCGTAAAACAGCTGTCGGCCAGACCATCCAGATCGGTAATAACATTACCAAGGGTCTGGGTGCGGGTGCGAACCCGGAAGTGGGCCGTAACTCTGCAGAAGAAGATCGCGAAGCACTGCGTTCTGCGCTGGAAGGGGCAGACATGGTGTTCATCGCAGCCGGCATGGGCGGCGGTACCGGAACCGGTGCAGCACCTGTAGTCGCTGAAGTGGCTAAGGATCTGGGTATCCTGACGGTGGCTGTCGTTACCAAGCCGTTCAACTTCGAAGGCAAAAAGCGCATGGCGTTTGCCGAGCAGGGGATCGCTGAACTCTCTAAACATGTGGATTCTCTGATCACCATTCCAAACGACAAGCTGCTGAAAGTGCTGGGTCGTGGCATCTCTCTGCTGGATGCATTTGGTGCGGCGAACGACGTGCTGAAAGGCGCTGTCCAGGGTATCGCCGAGCTGATCACCCGTCCGGGCCTGATGAACGTCGACTTTGCTGACGTGCGCACCGTGATGTCCGAAATGGGCTATGCGATGATGGGTTCCGGCGTTGCGTGCGGTGAAGATCGTGCGGAAGAAGCGGCTGAAATGGCGATCTCAAGCCCACTGCTGGAAGATATCGATCTCTCTGGCGCGCGCGGCGTGCTGGTCAACATCACGGCGGGCTTCGACCTGCGTCTGGATGAGTTCGAAACCGTGGGTAACACCATCCGCGCCTTCGCGTCTGATAACGCGACCGTCGTGATCGGTACCTCACTGGATCCGGAAATGAATGACGAACTGCGCGTCACCGTGGTGGCAACCGGTATCGGCATGGACAAGCGTCCTGAAATCACGCTGGTGACCAACAAGCCAGCCAGCCAGCCAGTGATGGATCATCGCTATCAGCAGCACGGTATGTCACCGCTGCCGCAGGAGCAGAAACCGGCGGCTAAAGTGGTTAACGAGCAGCCTGCACAGTCGAACAAAGAGCCTGATTATCTTGATATTCCGGCCTTTTTACGTAAGCAGGCCGATTAGGATTAACCCGATAATTGGGATTCTCCGCTCTTTGTGCTAAAGTGTCTGCCCGCTGGTAAAGTATACTGGCGGTCGGAAAGGTGATACTGCGAGATAATGCGATGATCAAACAAAGGACATTAAAACGTATTGTTCAGGCGACTGGCGTCGGTTTGCATACCGGCAAGAAAGTCACCCTGACCTTACGCCCTGCGTCGGCTAACACCGGGGTCATCTATCGTCGCACCGACTTGAATCCACCGGTAGATTTTCCGGCTGATGCAAAATACGTGCGCGACACCATGCTGAGCACCTGCCTGGTGAATGATGAAGGCGTACGTATTTCAACGGTTGAACACCTCAATGCCGCCCTGGCGGGTCTGGGTATCGACAACATTATTGTTGAAGTTGATGCGCCAGAGATCCCGATCATGGACGGCAGCGCAGCACCGTTTATCTATCTGCTGATGGATGCGGGTATCGAGCAGCTCAACAGCGCGAAGAAATTTGTGCGCGTTAAGCAGGCCGTGCGTGTGGAAGAGGGTGACAAATGGGCCGAGATCAAACCTTATAACGGTTTCTCGCTCGATTTCACCATCGACTTTAAACACCCGGCGATCGACTCCAGCTCACAGCGCTATGCGATGAACTTCTCTGCTGACGCCTTTGTTCGTCAAATCAGCCGGGCGCGTACATTTGGCTTTATGCGTGAAATCGAATATCTGCAGTCTAAAGGCCTGTGCCTGGGCGGTAGCTTAGATTGTGCGATAGGCCTGGATGATTTCCGCGTACTGAATGAAGAAGGCCTGCGTTTTGAAGACGAGTTTGTCCGTCACAAAATGCTGGACGCCATTGGCGACTTGTTTATGTGTGGCCACAACATCATTGGCGCATTCACTGCGTTCAAATCGGGCCATGCGCTGAACAACAAGCTGCTGCAGGCGGTTCTGGCGAAGCAGGAAGCCTGGGAATGGGCAACCTTCGAAGACGAAGCGGAACTGCCGCTGGCATTCAAAGCACCGAATCTGGTTCTGGCGTAACGCCTCAGGAACGTGAAACGGCTGGTTATGCTGACACCCTCTCCGGTCAGCGGCACCAGCCGTTTTTTTATCCCCTCTTTCTCCCCCGGATCGCTGCGAGCGCACCCGCAAAACGCGATTTCCGCTGCTGAATTGCTGAACAATCACGCGCGTTTTCTCACACCGCCACTTTAATCTCAGGTGTGGATGCCCCACATTAATGTTACTATCTGAGGCGCTTTTACAGGCCAAAATCCGTTGCGGTTCGCGGCGGGTACACAAAAACAAGAGAGCAGCACTCTGTGCGCGATGGAAAGGTTGTGATCGGGATTCTTCAGCGCTGGCGACAATTAGGTAGACGCTACTTCTGGCCTCATCTCCTGTTGGGGATGGTTGCGGCCAGCTTTGGCCTGCCAGCCTGCGCGCAAAGCTCCGAACTTAACGCTTCGTCTGAATCGCCTGCCAGCAGCCTGTTTCTGGGCAACGCCACACGTTTTGACCACCTGATCCGGCTTCAGGAAGCGTCCCGGCGCCCGAGCTTCAGCGTCGACTACTGGCACCAGCACGCAATCCGCACCGTTATCCGTCATCTCTCCTTCACGCTGGCGCCTCAGGCGCAGGCGGAGCAGCAGCCGTTACCGCTGGCAGCACAAAAGCTGGCGCTGATCGACTCCCTGCACAATTTACTGACATCACACTCTGCGCTGCACACCGCGCCACAGCAGCTTGCTGTTCCCCCGCTTTTTATGGCCGTTACCCGCTCATGGGTTGAGTGGCATGCCAGCGTGCATGGCATTCGCGCCGGGCCTGCCCGATTGTTCTGCTAATCTTTCTGGTTTTATTCACTCTGTTTAGATTTCGCAGCCCGCAATGCGCCGGCTGAATTGAGAATATATTTATTATGTTAAGCAAAATATTAACCAAGGTTTTTGGTAGCAGTAACGATCGTACCCTGCGCCGTATGCGCAAAGTGGTGGACGTCATCAACAAAATGGAGCCTGACTTCGAGAAGCTCTCTGATGATGAACTGAAAGCGAAAACCGACGAGTTCCGCGCACGTCTGAAAAAAGGGGAATCCCTGGAAAGCCTGATCCCGGAAGCGTTTGCCACCGTGCGTGAGGCCAGTAAACGTGTGTTCGGGATGCGCCACTTTGACGTGCAGCTGATTGGCGGCATGGTGCTGAACGACCGCTGTATCGCAGAGATGCGTACCGGTGAAGGTAAAACCCTGACCGCGACGCTGCCAGCCTATCTTAATGCGCTGTCGGGCAAAGGCGTTCACGTCGTGACCGTCAACGACTATCTGGCACAGCGTGATGCGGAAAATAACCGTCCGCTGTTCGAATTCCTGGGCCTGAGCATCGGTATCAACATGTCGGGCCTGCCGGCGGTGGCGAAGCGTGAAGCCTACGCGGCCGACATCACCTACGGCACCAACAACGAATATGGCTTCGACTACCTGCGCGACAACATGGCGTTCAGCCCGGAAGAGCGCGTTCAGCGTAAGCTGCACTATGCGCTGGTGGATGAGGTCGACTCCATCCTGATCGATGAAGCGCGTACACCGCTGATCATCTCCGGTCCGGCAGAAGACAGCTCCGAGCTTTACACCAAAGTGAACAAAATCATCCCGCATCTGGTTCGCCAGGACAAAGAGGATTCCGAAACCCATCAGGGTGAGGGTGACTTCTGGGTTGATGAGAAAGCGCGTCAGGCGCACATGTCTGAGCGCGGTCTGGTGAAAGTGGAAGAGCTGCTGGTCAGCCAGGGCATCATGGAAGCGGGCGAGTCGCTTTACTCTCCGACCAACATCATGCTGATGCACCACGTCACGGCGGCACTGCGCGCGCACGCCCTCTTTACCCGCGATGTGGATTACATCGTGAAAGATGGCGAAGTGGTAATCGTCGATGAACACACCGGCCGTACCATGCAGGGGCGTCGCTGGTCCGATGGTCTGCATCAGGCGATCGAAGCGAAAGAAGGTGTGGAGATCCAGAACGAGAACCAGACTCTGGCCTCGATCACCTTCCAGAACTACTTCCGTATTTACGAGAAGCTGGCCGGGATGACCGGTACGGCCGATACCGAAGCGTTCGAATTCAGCTCCATCTATAAACTCGACACCATCGTGGTGCCGACTAACCGTCCGATGGTGCGTAAAGATCTGGCTGACCTGGTCTACATGACCGAGAAAGAGAAGATCGATGCGATTATCGAAGATATCCGTGAGCGTACCGCCAACGGCCAGCCGGTGCTGGTGGGGACCATCTCGATTGAGAAATCGGAAGTGGTCTCTAATGAACTGACCCGCGCCGGTATCAAACACAACGTGCTTAACGCCAAATTCCACGCCCGCGAAGCGGATATCGTGGCGCAGGCGGGTCAGCCGGGAGCCGTCACCATCGCCACCAACATGGCCGGTCGTGGTACCGACATCATGCTGGGCGGAAGCTGGCACGCGGAAGTGGCCGAGCTGGAAGCGCCGACCGAAGCCCAAATTGAAGAGATCAAAGCGGCGTGGAAGATCCGTCATGATGCGGTTCTGGCATCAGGCGGTCTGCACATTGTGGGCACCGAGCGTCACGAATCACGTCGTATCGACAACCAGCTGCGCGGTCGTGCAGGCCGTCAGGGTGACGCCGGTTCATCACGCTTCTATCTGTCGATGGAAGATGCGCTGATGCGTATTTTTGCCTCGGATCGCGTCTCCAATATGATGCGTAAACTGGGCATGAAGCCGGGTGAAGCGATTGAGCATCCGTGGGTAACCAAAGCGATTGCCAACGCCCAGCGCAAAGTTGAAAGCCGTAACTTCGATATTCGTAAGCAGCTGCTGGAATATGATGACGTGGCGAACGACCAGCGTCGCGCGATTTACAGTCAGCGTAATGAGCTGCTGGATGTCTCCGACGTCAGCGAAACCATCAACAGCATCCGTCACGATGTCTACAAGGCCACCATCGATACCTACATCCCGCCGCAGTCTCTGGAAGAGATGTGGGATGTGCCTGGTCTGGAAGAGCGTCTGCGTGCGGACTTCGATCTCGACCTGCCGATTGCGGAGTGGCTGGATAAAGAGCCGGATCTGCATGAGGAAGTGCTGCGCGAACGCATCATGGCCCGTGCGATCGAGAGCTACGCCGAGAAAGAGGAGATCGTGGGCGCAGAGATGATGCGCAACTTCGAAAAAGGCGTGATGCTTCAGACACTGGATTCGCTGTGGAAAGAGCATCTGGCCGCGATGGACTATCTGCGTCAGGGTATCCATCTGCGTGGCTATGCGCAGAAAGATCCGAAGCAGGAGTACAAGCGTGAATCCTTCGCCATGTTTGCGGCAATGCTGGAGTCACTGAAGTATGAAGTGATCAGTACGCTGAGCAAGGTGCAGGTGCGCATGCCGGAAGAGGTGGAAGCGATGGAGCAGCAGCGCCGCGAAGAAGCCGAGCGTCTGGCACAGCAGCAGCAGCTGAGCCATGTCGAAGAAGATCTGCTGGCTGAGCCAGAGCCGCAGCAGAGCGGTGAACGCAAAGTGGGCCGCAACGATCCCTGCCCATGCGGTTCCGGCAAAAAATACAAGCAGTGTCATGGCCGTATCGCCTGAGACTGACCGCTGAATAAAAAGGAGCCGCTGGCTCCTTTTTTTATGCCTTCTCGCAGCATCCGGCACCGCCTGAGCGGAGAGGGCTGCGCCGGGCTAAAGCGGTTAACTTCCGCAGAGGCATGCTCTAAAATCATCCCTCATTCATCGATCACAACCGGATAGTCCTCATGAAGCACCTGCAGGTTGCAGTTGGCATCATTCGTAATGCCAATAGACAGATTTTCCTTGCCCAGCGCGCGGCGAGTTCTTACATGGCGAACAAATGGGAGTTTCCTGGCGGTAAGATTGAAGCGGGCGAAAGCGCCGAACAGGGACTGATCAGGGAACTGCATGAAGAGACCGGCATTGAGGTTACTGAGGCGCATCCGGTCGGTCATGCAGACCACACCTATGAGGACCTGCGTGTGACGCTGCACTTCTTCCTGGTGGAAGGGTGGAAAGGCGAGCCGTGGGGCAAAGAGGGACAGCCGCAGCGCTGGGTCGATCAGCAGGCGCTGGTGGCAGACGAGTTTCCGCCAGCCAATCACCAGCTGATTGCACGCCTGGTCGCGGGCGAACTCTGAGGGAATGGGGCCGTGCGCCCCATTCTTTAATCAATGATCCTGCTCGCTCCAGCTGTCGCTGTCGTTCATGTCATCGCGGCTGGGGATCCGTTTCTCTTCGGCGGCCCATTCCCCTAAATCAATAAGCTGGCAGCGCTTACTGCAGAACGGGCGCCACGGGCTCAGCTCATCCCAGATGACATCTTTGCCGCACTGCGGACAGGAAACGGTCATAACATCTTGCTGCATGGTTACCTCTAACAACAGGCCAGTTGAAAATTAAGGCGGGCCGGGACTTCACCGTGCTCGCTGTCAAATGGCATAAAACGAATGGCATAACGGCTTTTGTGGCCGGATACCTGGGGATAGAGCGCGTCGTCCAGTGACAGCTGCAGCCGCAGCAGATCGGCTCCTTCGGCATTATCCTGATAAAACCCATTAAGGCTGGTCTGCAGATGGAAGGTACCGGACTGACGAATCAGATCCAGCACCATCGCCAGCGCATGATGCAGCGGCTCCAGCGTCTGCATCCAGGCTTCGACCTGGGCATCGCGTGTCTCCTGAGGCAGATGCAGCCAGATGTGCAGGCCCGGCAAATCAAAGCTGCAGCAGCCGCCGGGAATGCTCAGACGCTGGCGTACGAGGGCGATAAGACGATCCTCGCGCAGCTGCTGGCCCATCCGCGGGGCATTCATCAGCTGAGTTGACTGAACTCTGAGTTTATCGCTGAGGGCGTTAACCAGCGTCATATCGACACCGGGCACATCCGCCCAGGCACGCAGCTTCTGCTGCTGACGCTCCAGCTCTTTCAGCAGCTCTGTACGCATGTCCCCCCGCTCGAAAATGTCGAGCAGTTCGGCGATCAGACGGAAAAAGGTCAGCGCATTTACCGTCTTATCCAGCGGCGTGCTCTCATCTAACTGATTAATCAGAAACTCAACCCGTAGCCAGGTGCGCATTTTTTCATTCAGTGGGTGTTCAAACAGAACGGGTGTGCTCATGGTATTAATCCTGTTTCGTTGCCGCCAGCCTGAGGTAGCGCTGATGAAGTCCGGCAACCTGTGGCAAGGCGTCATCGGGCTCGCCACTGTTATCAATGATGTCATCGGCACAGGCCAGGCGCTGCTGGCGGGTGGCCTGTGCGGCAAGAATACGGTGTACCTGGTCGGCAGAGAGACCATCACGCTGCTGCGTGCGCGCTAACTGCGTAGCCTCATCGACATCCACCACCAGCACTCTGTCAGCCTGGTGCTGTAACTGGTTTTCCACCAGCAGCGGCACGACCCACAGCACATAAGGTGAGGTGGCCTGCGCGATCAGCTGGCGCGTCCGGGCGTTGATCAGCGGATGGAGCAGCGCGTTTAACCAGCTTTTCTCTTCCGGCTGCTGAAAAATAATGTCGCGAAGCCGGGCACGATCAAGCGTCCCCTGCTGCGTGACGATCGATGAACCGTAGCGCGCCTGAATGGCCTGCAGAGCCGGTGTGCCCCGCTCGACCACTTCACGGGCGATCAGATCCGCATCAATAATCTCCACGCCAGACGCGGCGAATGCCCGGGCAATCGTACTTTTTCCACTGCCGATTCCACCGGTAAGCGCGACGATATAGGGCATGTTTTTCACCTGACTTCTTATCCGGACCGGGTTTCAGGGTAATGATCTGGCAAAAAAACGCAAAAATGCGCGTCAGATCACACCGATAAAGCACAACTAAATTTAACGGATTGTAGCGTAAATAAAGTGAAATTCGCAGTCTTGTCGCAAAGCAGGAGGCGCGTATCATAACGTCACTGGAGCTGTGCTTATTTCGTGAAGAACGATTCATTGCCACTTACCAGGACACTGTTTATGCGTATTGAAGAAGATCTGAAACTGGGCTTTAAAGATGTGTTAATCCGCCCGAAACGCTCCACGCTGAAAAGCCGCTCGCAGGTTGAGCTGGAACGCAGCTTTACCTTCCGTCATTCGGGGCAGCGCTGGAGCGGCGTGCCGATCATTGCCGCCAACATGGACACCGTCGGCACTTTTTCGATGGCCGAGGCGCTGGCCAGCTTCAATATCCTCACCGCGGTTCACAAACATTACAGCGTCGATGAGTGGCGCGCCTTTATTCAGCGCGTGCCCGCAACGGTACTGACGCAGGTCATGGTCTCAACCGGCACCTCAGAGGCCGATCTCAGTAAGCTGGTCGCAATTATGGCGCTCTCTCAGGAATTGCAGTTTATCTGCATCGATGTCGCCAACGGCTACTCACAGCATTTTGTCGATTTTCTGCAGCGGGCGCGTGAGAGGTTCCCGACCAAAACCATTTGTGCCGGTAACGTGGTCACGGGTGAAATGGTGGAAGAGCTGATCCTCTCCGGCGCGGATATCGTCAAGGTCGGCATCGGCCCCGGCTCGGTCTGTACCACCCGGGTGAAAACCGGCGTTGGTTATCCGCAGCTGTCGGCCGTTATTGAGTGCGCCGATGCGGCGCACGGCCTGAGCGGACAGATCGTCAGCGATGGCGGCTGTTCTGTGCCCGGCGACATCGCCAAGGCGTTTGGCGGCGGAGCTGACTTCGTGATGCTGGGCGGAATGCTGGCGGCGCATGATGAATGTGAAGGGCAGATCGTCGAAGAAAATGGCGAAAGTTTTATGCTCTTCTACGGCATGAGCTCTGAATCAGCGATGAAGCGTCACGTCGGCGGTGTCGCGCAGTACCGCGCCGCGGAAGGGAAAACCGTGAAGCTGCCGTTACGCGGCCCGGTGGATGACACCGCCCGTGATATTCTGGGTGGACTGCGTTCCGCCTGCACCTACGTCGGCGCTGAGCGCCTGAAAGAGCTGACCAAGCGCACCACCTTTATCCGCGTTAACGAGCAGGAAAACCGCGTCTTTAACCGATAGCGATCCCGGGGCGCAGGCTGCGCCCCTTACTGCATTGCATCGCCCAGCCCGAAGACCGGCAGGTACATCGCTATCACCAGCGTACCGACAATGCCACCCGTCACTACCATCATCATCGGTTCCAGCGAGGCCGCCAGCGTCTCCGCGCGTTCCCGGGTTTCCGTTTCGTGCCACTCCGCCAGACGGGCCAGCATCAGATCCAGCGCACCTGCCTCTTCGCCGACCCGAACCAGCTGACTGCATAACGGGGTGAACAGGGGATGATGGATCAGTGCCTGATGCAGCGGGTTTCCCTGAGCAATGTGCTGCTGCAGTCCGGCGATCGCCTCCCGCCACAGCCGCGATGAGAGCGTGCCTTCCACGGCGGTCAGACTCTGCAACAGCGTTAAACCTGCGCGCTGCGTCAGGTTAAGAATGGTGTAGATCTGCGTCAGTTGTGCGCCGCGCCATAGCCCGGACAGCAGCGGGATACGCAGGAAGATAGCCTGCTCACGGCGTTGCCAGCCCGCAGAGCGCCGTCGCAGCTGATGCCAGGCAATCAGCAACAGCGAGATACCGCAGGCGGCCACCGCACCCCACGCCTGAAGCCACGCAGAGACCTGCATGACCGCGGCCGTAAAGGCAGGCAGCGGCGCATCGAAAGCGTCATACACGGCGACAAACTCTGGCAGCACAAACAGCAGCATGCCGCAGGAGACGGCCACCGCCACCAGCAGGATAAACAGCGGATAGCGCAGCGCCTTCGTGACCTGCTGGCGTAACTGCTGCTGACGGCTCTGCTGCCTGGCCAGTTCACTGCAACAGACATCCAGCTGACCGGTCAGCTCGCCGACCTCCATCAGGGAAGGATAGAGCGCCGGAAAGATCTGCGGCCATTCCCGCAATGCCTGGGAAAACGGCGCGCCGCTGAGTACCCGATGATGCAGCGCACGCATCAGCGCCCGCCAGCCAGGATGCGGATGGCCTTCCGCCAGCAAAGCAAGGCTTTCTGCCAGCGGCAGGCCCGCTTTAAGCAGGGTAGCCAGCTGCCTGAACAGGTCGACCCTGGGCTGCCATTTCCAGGCCTTCCGGGGCCAGACTTTCTCTCTCTTCCAGCTCACCGGCAGAAGATCACGCTGTGCCAGCATCAGCAGCAGGTTGTCACTGTCGATCGCCAGTAGCTGCCCACTGCGTAACTGACCCTGGCTGTCTACCGCCTGCCAGCGGAATAAGAATGTCTTATCCATCGTCCAGCCCGATCACCCGTTGCATCTCCTCCAGCGAGGTATCGCCCCGGCTCACCGCTTCCAGGCCAGACACCAGCAGGGTACGCAGGCCCTGCTGTTTCGCCAGCGTGAGCAGACTCTCCAGCGGCATATCGGCGGCGATCGCATTTTGCAGCCGGGCATTAATCGGCAGCAGTTCAAACAGCGCCAGGCGGCCAAAATAGCCGGAAAAGCAGTGATCGCAGCCGGGCGCGCGCCAGGTCTGCAGCGTGCCGGGCCAGAGATCGGGCGGATAGTGCGCCACGGCCTGAGCAGGCTGACGGCAGTGCGGGCAAAGGCGCCGGACCAGACGCTGAGCAACAACCAGTTTTAGCGCCGGGCCCAGAAGATAGCCGGGGATGCCCATCTGGCGCAGCCGGGTCAGGGTGTCGGCCGTGGAGTTCGTATGCAGCGTCGACAGCACCAGATGACCGGTCTGCGCGGCTTTCACCGCAATTTCTGCCGTTTCCGCATCCCGGATTTCGCCCACCATGATCACGTCCGGATCCTGTCTCAGCAGCGCCCGCAGCACGCGGTTAAAATCGAGACCGTTTTTGGTATGGATCTGCGTCTGGTTGATGCCGGGTAACGGGATTTCGACCGGATCCTCCACGCTGCAGAGGTTCTTCTCCGGGGTATTCAGAGCGCTGAGTGCGCTGTAGAGCGTAAAGGTCTTGCCGCTGCCGGTCGGGCCGGTCACCAGTATCAGCCCCTGTGGCTGGGCCAGCGCGGCGCAGAACAGGCGAAGCTGGGCGGCGGGGAGGCCCAGCTTATCCAGTGACAGCGCTGCGCTTTCACTCTGCAGCAGCCGGACCACGGCTTTTTCACCGCCGCAGACGGGTAGCGTAGCCAGGCGAAAGGAGGCCGGTTTTCCGGCGATCTCCAGACTGAACTGACCATCCTGCGGCAACCGGCGTTCGGCGATATCCAGTCCGCCGAGGATCTTCAGACGCGCCAGCAGCGCCGCAGGCGGAGTGGCGGGCAGGGCGGAGAGAGGCTGCAGAACGCCGTCGATACGCAGCCTTACCCGCAGGCCCTCGCGGCCGGGCTCAATATGGATATCCGAGGCGCGACGCTCCAGCGCCTGACGCAGGATCAGCTGCGTCGCCTCAACCGCCGACTCCGCCGGTGACGCTTCGCGCGCGACCAGCGCGGTATCTGCATGCTGATGCTGGTCGAGCCGGGCCTGCGGCCAGCATTCGATCTCAATCTGGCACTGGCTGGCAAAATGGAGAGCCTCAGCCAGGCCCGGCGGCGCGCTCTCAGCCACCGCAACGCGCAGATCGGTGGCGTCATGGTGCAGAACCACAGCGCGATAGCGCTGACAGAGTGCCGCAATTGCGGCATCAGGCTTCGCCATCGCCGGCTCCTTTATCCGCGAAGCGGAACTGCGCCAGACAGTTGTCACGCAGGCTGCTGTTGCTGCTGGTGCAGCTCCGCTGCCAGCTGATGCCGCCCTCGCTGCTGTCCCGGATCGGTACCATTTCGACGCTCAGGCCATTCAGACTCTCCTGACCGGTCAGGGTAATCACCCCGTTCGCCACGCTGAGGGCGGAAACATAGCGCGAGCCGCGCGCGGCAGGAATCCCCGCCTCTCCGGCCTGGCACTGTGCGGGGCCGCCATGTTCCATCGCACACAGCTCGACCGCCGTTTTATAGGGCATCATCGTCTGCAGCATGTCGGTCAGGGCTGCGCGCTGGAGATAGTTCTGATAAGCAGGCAGGCCGATGGCGCTTAAGATCGCCACAATCCCCACCACAATCATCAGTTCTACCAGTGTAAATCCACGTTGATTTGTCATCACATCGTCTCCTGATTAAGAAGCCGACAGGGTAAAAATCATGGATGATGAAAGACAGTGCGCGAGAAGCGAACCGGAAAGCGGGCTGCAGGAAGATTTCAGCATTGCAGCGCAGTCGAAACTGCGCCGGAAGCAGGGTCGCAAAATTGCCGTCCCGGATGACGGCGGGGCGGGTTACTGCTGTTTAAAACGCATAGAGAGATCCAGCGCCCTGACATGCTTGGTCAGCGCACCCACCGACACATAGTCCACGCCGGTCTGAGCGATCTGCGGCAGAGTGGTTTCCGTCACGTTACCGGAGACCTCCAGCCATGTCCGGCCCTGGTTGAGCGCGACGGCAGCACGCATGTCGTCCAGGCTGAAGTTATCCAGCATAACGATATCGGCACCGGCCTCCAGCGCCTGCTGAAGCTCCTCCAGCGACTCCACCTCGACCTCGACCGGGACGTCGGGCTGCAGCCATTGCGCGCGTTCCACCGCCTGCTGGATCGAACCACTGGCGATAATATGATTTTCTTTGATCAGGTAAGCATCGGAGAGGCCGAGGCGGTGATTCTGCCCGCCGCCGCACAGCACGGCATATTTCAGCGCGGTACGCAGGCCGGGCAGGGTTTTGCGCGTGTCGAGCAACTGCGTCTGGCTGCCCGCCAGCAGGGCCACATAGCGGCTCACCTCAGTGGCCACGCCTGAAAGCGTCTGCACGAAGTTAAGCGCCGTACGCTCGGCGGTCAGCAGCAGTCGGGCCGGACCGGTGATCTCAAACAGCAGCTGATCCGCTTTCACCGCATCGCCATCTTCAACATGCCAGTTCAGGGACGCGTGGGCGCCAAGCTGGATAAAGACCTCTTCCACCCAGCGTTTACCACAGAAAACACCGTCTTCGCGGGTGATCACCTGCGCGTGAGCGTGCGTGTCGGGCGGCAGCAGCTGGGCGGTAATGTCACGGTCTGCGTCGATCTCGCCGCCGAGATCCTCTTTCAGTGCCAGCGCGACGGCATCCGGGATGTCACTTTCAACGCGTTTAATCAACGCCTGACGGCGGCTGTCCGGATCATAACCACGAGATGACATAGTCGTTTTACCTTATAAAAGTGCAATAACAGAGGGGGTCACAATAGCCTGAACCGTTACGCTGTACCAGTCCTGGTGCTGATTTTGTTTAGTATCCTTAACAGGGTGCGCTTCTTCGCCATGATCCGGACACACTAAGAGGCAAGAATCCTTTATTATTCATGCTATTCTCAACCAGGCAGAACAAGGAATCCGGTATGAAAATCAAACAGGGCTGGCTGACCGGGGTGCGTCACGTGCCGTCAACACATTGCAACGAACGTCCTGACGATGAGGCGCCTTCGCTGCTGGTGATCCACAATATCAGCCTGCCACCGGGTGAATTTGGCGGGCCGTGGATCGATCGCCTGTTTACCGGCACACTGCCGCCTGATGCTCATCCCTATTTTGCGGATATCGCCGCCCTGAAAGTGGCGGCACACTGCCTGATTCGTCGTGACGGGGAGATTGTGCAGTATGTCTCTTTTGATAAACGCGCCTGGCATGCGGGTGTTTCTCAGTTTAGAGGACGTGAAAACTGTAACGACTTCTCCATCGGTATCGAGCTGGAAGGGACAGACAGCGAGCCTTATACCGGGGCGCAATATCGGGCCCTGCAGCAGGTAACGCAGTTACTGCTGCAGCACTATCCGTTAACGCCTTCACGTATCACGGGGCATAGCGACATCGCACCGGTACGCAAAACCGATCCCGGACCTGCTTTTGACTGGGACTACTACAGACAGCTGTTAACGCAGCCCACATCCTGATTTTTGCGGGGTCAGTATGACGTTGTTTACCTTGTTGTTGGTTTTAGGCTGGGAGCGCCTGTTTAAGCTGGGCGAGCACTGGCAGCTCGACCATCGGCTGGAGCCGATTTTTCGCCATCGCCGTCATTTCTCGCTGGTGCGCACGTTGCTGATGGCCGTGCTGGCGATGGCGCTGACCGCGCTGGTGATCTGGAGCCTGAAAGGGCTGCTGTTCGGCGTGCTGCAGCTGCTGTTCTGGATCGTCTCCGGTCTGCTCTGCATCGGTGCCGGTTCGGTTCGTCAGCACTATCATCACTACCTGAAAGCCGCCAGTCATGATGACGAGGCGGCACATCAGGCGATGGCGGCCGAGCTGACGCTGATCCACGGTGTACCGGTGGAGTGCAGCGAGCGCGAATTTCTGCGCGAACTGCAGAACGCCCTGATCTGGATAAACTTCCGCTTCTATCTGGCCCCGATGTTCTGGCTGGTGGTGGGCGGGCCCTGGGGCCCGGTGCTGCTGGTGGGCTATGCGTTCCTGCGCGCCTGGCAAAGCTGGCTGGCAAAACAGGGTACGCCAATGGCGCGCGCGCAGTCCGGCGTGGATGCGATTCTGCACCTGCTCGACTGGATCCCGGTGCGGCTGGCGGGCGTGGCCTACGCGCTGCTGGGCCACGGCGAGAAAGCGCTGCCTGCCTGGTTTGCCTCGCTGACCGACCGTCATCGCTCCCAGTATCAGGTGCTGACGACGCTGGCCCAGTTCTCCCTGTCGCGCGATCCGCATACCGATAAAGTTGAAACGCCACGGGTGGCCGTGGCGTTAGCGAAGCGCACCTCACTGGTGCTGGTGGTCGCCGTTGCGTTGCTGACGATTTACGGCACGCTGGTGTAATCGGCGGGTGGCACACCAAAATCGGGTGTGCCATCGTCCCGCCAGTGAACATATTTCAGGCGGGTATGGCGGTTCGGATCCCAGAGCGGATCGCCCTCAATTTCCGTGTAATTGCGTGCGTGATATACCAGCACGTCACGGCCCTCTTCATCGCGGGTGAAGCTGTTATGACCCGGTCCATACTGGTGGTTGTCCCAGCTGGAGACAAAGACCG
This sequence comes from Pantoea deleyi, assembly GCF_022647325.1. Classification (NCBI taxonomy): domain Bacteria; kingdom Pseudomonadati; phylum Pseudomonadota; class Gammaproteobacteria; order Enterobacterales; family Erwiniaceae; genus Pantoea; species Pantoea deleyi. The sequence goes on along the minus strand of NZ_CP071405.1, from coordinate 3,234,368 downwards.
GCCGGGCGGATTTCTGCCAGGCAGAAACGTCCAGCGGGTCAGCATCAGCCGCAATCGACAGAAGCCCCAGGCAGTAATTCTCATCGGTGGCGCTGGCGGAGTAGGTCACAAACAGCCGATCTCCGTGACGGATCGCCGCCGGTCCCTCATTGACGCTAAACCCTGCGCACTCCCACTCATACTCCGGCCGGCTCAGCATGACCGGCGTACCTTTCAGCGTCCAGGGATTGAGTAATTCGGCCAGATAGAGGTTGGAGTTACCGGGGATCAGGGGATCTTTCTGCGCCCAGAGATACCAGTTCTTGCCCTGATGAACGAAGTGCGTGGCATCCAGCGAGAAGCTGTCAAACTGACTGAAGACCCGGCGGCAGGGCTGCCAGGGTCCCCGCAGGGGATCTTCCGCGTCACAGACCAGCGCATACATCCGGTGCTGAAACAGCCCCTCTTTGATGTCGCGTGTCGGGGCAGCTGCGAAATAGATCACCCACTGGCCGTCAATAACGTGCAGTTCGGGCGCCCAGATTAATTCGCTGCAGGGGCCGCTCTCCGGTTTGTGCCAGACCTCCACCGCCTCGGCGCTGCGCAGGCCTGCCAGCGTGGTGGCACGGCGGATCTCAAGCCGGTCATACTCCGGGACCGAGGCCACGAAATAGTAGTGCTGGTCATGGTGCAGGATAAAAGGGTCGGCGCGCTGCGTAATAAAAGGATTTGGCCAGGCTGTCATCATTTTACCTCTCCGGTTGGGGTGACCGCTTCGTCGCGCAGGCGAACCGAGTGCAACTCACGGAAGTTCTGGCGGCGCAGAGCGAGATCCTGCTGGATGGTCAGCATCATTTTGCGGTCAACCTTCAGCAGCCGGACCACACCAGCGGTAATCAGATAGCCGACGCCCGGAATGACGGTGAAGAGCAGCATGATGCCGTTAATGGCTTCCGGCGACTGCTGTTTTGCCCCCGCATTGTAGCCGTAGATCGACAGCAGAAAGCCGACCATCGCACCGGCGACGGCCAGGCCAACCTTAAGGAAGAAGAGGTTGCCGGAGAAGCTGATGCCGGTGATGCGTTTGCCGGTTTTCCATTCGCCGTAGTCGTCTACATCGGCCATCAGTGACCAGTGCAGCGGTGACGGGATCTGATGCAGGATATTCAGTACAAAATAGGCGACGACCACCATCACCGTGGCGTGAGGATCGATCCAGTAGAAACCGCTGGAGAAGAGCGCCAGCGCGATATTGGTCCAGAAGAAGACTTTGAGTTTGCACCAGCGATCGGTGAGCAGTTTCGCCAGCGTGCTGCCGACCATCATGCCAATCACCCCCAGGCTGATAAACAGCGTGGCGAAGTGCGTTGACTGGCCCATCACCCAGGTCACGTAATACATGGTGGCCGCCATGCGGATAAAGCCGGGGCAGACGTTGCAGAAGGTCAGCAGCAGAATTCGCACCCACTGGTCGTTCTTCCAGACGTCGCGCAGATCCTTTTTCAGGTCATCGTTGCTCGGCACGGCCGGATGGATACGTTCGCGCACCGTCGCAAAGCAGAAGAGAAACATCGCCAGTCCGATGGTGGCGAGAACCGTCATCGCCATCTGATAACCGCGGGCCTTATCGGCACCGCCGAACCATTCCGCCATCGGCAGCAGTGACATCGAGAGAATCAGCGTGGCGATGCCCACCATAACAAAACGGTACGACTGGCAGGAGACACGCTCACCGGGATCGTTGGTGATCACGCCCCCCAGCGAGCAGTAGGGAATGTTGATGGCGGTATAGGTCAGCGACATCAGGAAATAGGTGACGAAGGCCCAGATAACCTTGTTGTGATAGGTCCAGTCGGGAGTAGTAAACATCAGGATGCTGAACAGCACATAGGGCACCGAAACCCACAGCAGCCAGGGGCGGAAACGTCCCCAGCGACTCTGGGTGCGGTCGGCGATCGCGCCCATAATCGGGTCGGTCACCGCATCCAGTACCCTGACTGACAGCAGCAGGGTGCCCACCAGCGCCGGGGCCAGGCCAAAAACATCGGTATAGAAGTAGTTCAGGAACAGCATGATGGCGCCGCCAATCATGTTGCATCCGGCATCGCCCATGCCATATCCCAGCTTTTCTTTAAATGAGAGTAATGCGGGCTTCATTGTTCGTCTCCTGACAGTCATGAAGCCACCGATTATTAGGGTTCAAACGGTCGATGGTGCAGTAGCAACTGGTTACAGAGATGGACAAAACAGGTGGTGTAAAAAAAATGTGAACTGGCATGCAGGAACAGGCCTGTTCACATTGGATTAGAGGAGAGAGAGGGTATGAGGTTGAATTATGTGGCGCTGCTGTTCTGGCCTTCGACCAGTCCACCAATTTTTCCGCCAATAATGCCGCCCAGGTAACTGAGGATATTACCGACAGTCGACGAGATAAAACCAGAGACAAATGGGATGGGTATCAGCTTACCCAGTTTGTTACCGATGTACGTCCCAAACTGCTTACCCACGGCAGTCGTAGTGTCCTTGATAACGCCACCGCCGCTGACGGCCATGATTTCTGATGCTGCGAGTTCGCGCATAATTTTTTGCTCCTTGATTGGGTTTACATCAGGACAAAAAACTATCACCTCACGGCAGCGAAAAAAATAGTAATCCAGCGATAGTGACAGGTGCGCGTGATTCTGCGCACCTGCCAGATCTGCGCATCAGGCTTTCTGGGTTTTGTTCTTAATGAAGTAACCGATAGCCAGAATCACCAGCCAGACCGGAATCAGCCAGACAGAGATTGCCATGCCCGGCGTGGTCGCCATCAGCACCAGAATCGCGGCCATGAAGACCAGGCAAATCCAGTTCCCCACCGGATAGAGCAGCGCTTTAAAGCGGGTGGTAACACCCTGCTGATCTTTCTTACGACGGAACTTCAGGTGTGCCAGGCTGATCATCGCCCAGTTAATCACCAGCGCAGAGACCACCAGCGACATCAGCAGACCAAAGGCTTCGCCCGGCATCAGATAGTTGATCAGCACGCAGAGCGCCGTGGCGACGGCCGAAACCAGAATCGTGAGTACCGGCACGCCGCGACGGTCGACCTTCAGCAGCGATTTCGGCGCGTTGCCCTGCTGAGCCAGACCAAACAGCATACGGCTGTTGCAGTAGACGCAGCTGTTATAGACCGACAGCGCCGCCGTCAGGATTACGACGTTGAGCGCATTCGCCACCATCGCATCGCCCAGCTCATGGAAAATAAAGACGAACGGGCTGACGTCAGAGGTGACGCGATTCCACGGCATCAGGGAGAGCAGCACGGCCAGCGAACCAATGTAGAAAATCAGGATGCGCCACAGCACCTGGTTGGTCGCTTTCGGAATGCTCACTTCCGGATTGTCAGCTTCGGCTGCAGTGATCCCGACCAGCTCCAGCCCGCCAAAGGAGAACATAATAATCGCCATGACGGCGACCAGTCCGCCGATGCCGTGCGGGAAGAATCCGCCCTGTTCCCAGAGGTTGCGCACGGTCGCCTGCGGACCCGCATGACCGCTGAACAGCAGCCAGCCACCGAACAGGATCATGCCGATCACCGCCAGCACCTTGATGATGGCAAACCAGAACTCCATCTCACCGAACACCTTAACGTTGGTCAGGTTGATGGCGTTGATCATGACGAAGAAGATAGCGGCCGAGGCCCAGGTCGGAAAATCGGGCCACCAGAACTGGATATATTTGCCCACGGCGGTCAGTTCCGCCATCGCGACCAGCACGTAAAGTACCCAGTAGTTCCAGCCCGAAGCGAAGCCGGCAAAGTTGCCCCAGTATTTATACGCAAAGTGGCTGAAGCTACCGGCGACCGGCTCTTCCACCACCATCTCGCCCAACTGGCGCATGATTAAGAAGGCAATAAAACCGGCGATCGCATAGCCCAGAATAACGGCCGGTCCGGCGGATTCGATAACCGATGCGCTGCCCAGAAACAGCCCGGTTCCCACTGCACCACCCAGCGCGATGAGCTGAATATGGCGGTTCTTAAGACCACGTTTCAGCGCTTCGCCTTGCTGTTGTTCCATACAAACCTCGTGATGTTTTTATTCTTCGTTCGCAGCGCAGTTCGCTGTAATGAAGTGGTTACAATAACGTATTGATAATTTTACGGTATCTGGCCTGCTGAATGCTGCCATGCGCTACCCTGGCGACAAGAATAGTGATAAGCGGATCGCTTTGCACCTGCTTTCGCCTTTTGTGCTGAGAGTTGACTGAAAAAACGCCGTTCCCGTCACGTCCGATCAGAGAAACTTCTGCCATGAAATTCCGCGCATGACGAATAGCTTTCACTTATGGCTGCCGCTGCGTCTGGCCGCTAACCGGGTGTAAGGTTTGGTAAAAGTGCATTTGTTTAACATTTGCGGCAACGCTGAATTTTCATTTTTTTAACCACAAGTTAGCGCCAGCACAGGGCCTGGGGAGATGTGAATGTCGCCGACACCATATAGACACAAGGTGAATACTTTGTTACTTTACGGGCGCCCCCTGGCAATTGGTATTACCAATTTACTCCGGACGATTGGTTTAATAAGAAGGGATGATGGCTTACAGTAAGATTCGCCAACCCAAGCTCTCTGACGCGATCGAGCAACAGCTCGAATCCCTGATCATGGAAGGGACCCTGCGTCCGGGAGAGAAGCTGCTCCCTGAGCGCGAACTCGCCAAACAATTCGATGTCTCACGTCCATCTCTCCGTGAAGCGATCCAGCGGCTGGAAGCCAAAGGATTATTGCTGCGCCGACAGGGTGGCGGAACGTTTGTACAGGAGAATCTCTGGCAAAGCATGAGCGATCCACTCGTTGAGCTTCTCGCCGACCATCCGGAATCACAGTTTGACCTGCTGGAAACGCGCCATGCCCTGGAGGGTATCGCTGCCTATTACGCGGCACTGCGCGGCACGGAAGAGGACCTGGTGCGCATTCGCGACTGTCATCTCCACATCCAGCAGGCGCAGGACAGCGGCGATTTAGACGCCGAAGCGGACGCAGTGATGCAGTATCAGATCGCTGTCACAGAAGCGGCCCATAATGTTGTGCTTTTGCATTTGCTACGCTCAATGGGCCCTATGCTGGAACAAAACGTCCGTCAGAATTTCGAATTGCTCTACTCGCGCCGGGAAATGCTGGCGAAAGTGAGCGGTCACCGCGCCAGAATCTTTGAGGCGATTGTGGCCCGTGAGCCAGAAAAAGCGCGCGAGGCTTCACACCGTCACCTGGCGTTCATAGAGGAAATCTTGCTGGACAGAAGTCGGGAGCAGAGCCGTCGTGAACGCTCCCTGCGTCGTTTACAGCAACGTAAGGAATAACGTGCGACAAAGATCGTACGGACATGTGCGACGAGCCTGCCGGCATCTGCTTTAACAGGCTCCCGATTATTCAACGTATTAGACACAGATAAGGAACACACCCATGTCAGAACGTTTACACAATGACGTGGATCCGATCGAAACTCGTGACTGGCTACAGGCGATCGAATCGGTCATCCGTGAAGAAGGTGTTGAACGTGCGCAGTATCTGATCGATCAGGTACTGGGTGCAGCCCGCAAAGGCGGCGTCAATGTGGCTGCAGGTTCGTCTGCAATCAGCAACTACATCAACTCTATTGCCGTTGAAGATGAACCCGACTATCCGGGCAACACCTCTCTTGAACGTCGTATCCGTTCCGCAATTCGCTGGAACGCCATCATGTCGGTGCTGCGTGCATCCAAGAAAGATCTGGAACTGGGTGGTCACATGTCCTCCTTCCAGTCTTCTGCCACGATCTATGAAGTGTGCTTCAACCACTTCTTCCGTGCGCGCAGTGACAAGGATGGCGGCGATCTGGTCTATTTCCAGGGCCACATCTCTCCGGGTATCTATGCCCGTGCGTTCCTTGAAGGTCGCCTGACCGAAGAGCAGATGAATAACTTCCGTCAGGAAGTGGATGGCAAAGGCCTCTCTTCTTATCCGCATCCAAAACTGATGCCGGAATTCTGGCAGTTCCCGACCGTTTCTATGGGTCTGGGTCCGCTGTCCGCTATCTATCAGGCGAAGTTCCTGAAATATCTGGAACACCGTGGCCTGAAAGACACCTCCGCACAGACCGTTTATGCCTTCCTGGGTGACGGCGAAATGGATGAGCCGGAATCAAAAGGTGCGATCACCATCGCCACCCGTGAAAAACTGGATAACCTGGTCTTCATCATCAACTGCAACCTGCAGCGTCTGGATGGCCCGGTCACCGGTAATGGCAAGATCATCAACGAGCTGGAAGGCATCTTTGCCGGTGCTGGCTGGGAAGTGATCAAGGTCATCTGGGGCGGTCGCTGGGATGAGCTGCTGCGCAAAGATACCAGCGGCAAGCTGATTCAGCTGATGAACGAAACCGTCGACGGTGACTACCAGACCTTCAAATCCCGTGATGGTGCCTATGTGCGTGAGCACTTCTTCGGTAAATATCCGGAAACCGCGGCGCTGGTTAAAGATATGTCCGACGATGAGATCTGGTCACTGAACCGTGGCGGCCACGATCCGAAGAAAATCTACGCGGCACTGAAAAAAGCGCAGGACACCAAAGGCAAGCCCGTCCTGATCCTGGCGCATACCATCAAAGGCTATGGTATGGGCGACACCGCGGAAGGCAAAAACATTGCCCACCAGGTGAAGAAGATGAACATGGATGGCGTGCGCTATATCCGTGATCGTTTCAACGTGCCGGTTGCCGATGACAAAATCGAATCACTGCCGTACGTGACCTTCGAAAAAGGGTCCGAAGAGCATACGTACCTGCATGCGCAGCGCGAGAAGTTAGGCGGCTACCTGCCAACGCGTCAGCCGAAGTTCAGTGAAAAACTGGAAATGCCGGCGCTGGAAGAGTTCAGCGCGCTGCTGGAAGAGCAGAACAAAGAGATCTCCACCACCATCGCCTTCGTGCGTGCCCTGAACGTGATGCTGAAGAACAAGTCGATCAAAGATCGTCTGGTTCCGATCCTCGCCGACGAAGCGCGTACCTTTGGTATGGAAGGTCTGTTCCGCCAGATCGGTATCTACAGCCCGAACGGCCAGCAGTATACGCCGCAGGACCGTGAGCAGGTTGCGTACTACAAAGAAGATGAGAAAGGCCAGATTCTGCAGGAAGGGATCAACGAGCTGGGCGCAGGTTCATCCTGGCTGGCGGCGGCGACCTCTTACAGCACCAATAACCTGCCGATGATCCCGTTCTACATCTACTACTCGATGTTCGGCTTCCAGCGTATCGGCGATCTGATGTGGCTGGCAGGCGATCAGCAGGCGCGCGGCTTCCTGGTCGGCGGCACCTCGGGTCGTACGACTCTGAACGGCGAAGGTCTGCAGCATGAAGATGGTCACAGCCACATTCAGTCGCTGACGATCCCGAACTGTATCTCTTACGATCCCTCTTACGCCTACGAAGTCGCTGTCATCATGCACGACGGTCTGGTGCGTATGTATGGCGAAGCGCAGGAGAACATCTACTACTACATCACCACGCTGAACGAAAACTACCACATGCCAGCCATGCCTCAGGGCGCGGAAGAGGGTATCCGTAAGGGTATCTACAAGCTGGAAACGGTAGACGGCAGCAAAGGCAAAGTGCAGCTGCTGGGCTCAGGTTCTATCCTGCGTCACGTTCGTGAAGCCGCGCAGATCCTGGCGAAAGATTACGGTATCGGCTCCGATGTCTACAGCGTTACCTCGTTCACCGAACTGGCGCGTGATGGCCAGGATTGTGAGCGCTGGAACATGCTGCATCCGACAGAAGAAGCGCGCGTGCCTTACATCGCTCAGGTGATGAACGACGCGCCAGCAGTCGCCTCAACCGACTACATGAAACTGTTCGCTGAGCAGGTTCGTAGCTATGTGCCTTCCAGCGATTATCGCGTACTGGGTACAGATGGTTTTGGTCGCTCTGACAGCCGTGAGAATCTGCGTCATCACTTTGAAGTTGATGCATCTTATGTGGTGGTTGCCGCGCTGGGTGAGCTGGCTAAACGCGGCGAGATCGAGAAGAAAGTGGTGGCCGACGCGATCACCAAATTCAATATCGATGCCGATAAAGTTAACCCGCGTCTGGCTTAAGAGGTAAGAGAGTAATGGCTATCGAAATTAAGGTACCGGATATCGGGTCTGACGAAGTGGAAGTCACCGAGATTCTGGTGAAAGTTGGCGACAAGGTGGAAGCCGAGCAGTCGCTGATCACCGTGGAAGGCGACAAAGCCTCAATGGAAGTGCCGTCGCCACAGGCTGGCGTAGTGAAAGAGATTAAGATCTCTACCGGTGACAAAGTTGAAACCGGCTCACTGATCATGATGTTTGACGCGGAGGGCGCTGCGGAAGCCGCCCCTGCTGCTGCTCCGGAGAAGAAAGCGGATGCGGCGCCTGCGCCAGCCGCGGCGGCGGCCACGGCCAGCAAAGAAGTGGCGGTACCGGACATTGGCGGTGACGAAGTGGAAGTCACTGAGATTCTGGTGAAGGTCGGCGACAAAGTCGAAGCCGAGCAGTCACTGATCGTGGTCGAAGGCGACAAAGCGTCGATGGAAGTCCCGGCACCGTTTGCGGGTGTGGTCAAAGAGATCACCATCGCGACCGGCGACAAAGTCAGCACCGGTTCCGCCATCATGGTCTTTGAAGCCGAAGGCGCAGCCCCGGCCTCTGACGCGAAGCCCGCGATGAAAGAAGAAGCGGCATCGGCACCTGCCGCCGCCGCAGGCGCGAAAGACGTGAACGTCCCGGACATCGGCGGTGATGAAGTGGAAGTCACCGAGGTGCTGGTGAAGGTCGGCGACAAAGTCGAAGCCGAGCAGTCACTGATCGTGGTGGAAGGCGATAAAGCCTCAATGGAAGTGCCTGCGCCGTTTGCGGGTACGGTCAAAGAGCTGAAAGTCGCGACCGGCGATAAAGTCAGCACCGGCTCCCTGATCATGGTGTTCGAAGTCGAAGGCGCGGGGCCAGCGGCACCTGCGGCGGCGAAACAGGACGCGGCACCAGCACCGGCTGCCAAATCTGACGCGAAAGCCGCAGCACCTGCACCGGCTGCCGCGAAAGCGGACAGCAAAGGTGAGTTCGCCGAGAACGACGCTTACGTTCACGCGACCCCGGTGATCCGTCGCCTGGCGCGTGAGTTCGGTGTGAACCTGACGAAAGTCAAAGGCACCGGTCGTAAAGGTCGCATTTTGAAAGAAGACGTGCAGACTTACGTGAAAGAGGCGGTGAAACGCGCTGAAGCGGCACCGGCTGCTGCCAGCGGCGGCGGTCTGCCAGGCATGCTGCCGTGGCCAAAAGTGGACTTCAGCAAGTTTGGCGAAGTCGAAGAAGTCGAACTGGGCCGTATCCAGAAAATCTCTGGTGCGAACCTGAGCCGTAACTGGGTGATGATCCCGCACGTTACGCATTTCGACAAAACCGATATCACCGAGCTGGAAGCCTTCCGTAAGCAGCAGAATGCGGAAGCTGAGAAGCGTAAGCTGGACGTGAAGTACACGCCTGTCGTGTTCATCATGAAAGCCGTGGCGGCCGCGCTGGAGCAGATGCCACGCTTCAACAGCTCGCTCTCTGAAGATGCGCAGAAACTGACGCTGAAGAAATATATCAACATCGGTGTGGCGGTTGATACGCCAAACGGCCTGGTGGTTCCGGTCTTTAAAGACGTGAACAAGAAGGGCATCACCGAGCTGTCCCGTGAACTGATGGCGATTTCGAAGAAAGCGCGTGACGGTAAACTGACGGCGGGCGACATGCAGGGCGGATGTTTCACCATCTCCAGCCTGGGCGGCCTGGGCACCACACACTTCGCGCCGATCGTGAACGCGCCGGAAGTGGCTATTCTGGGTGTCTCTAAGTCGGCGATGGAACCGGTATGGAACGGCAAAGAGTTTATGCCGCGTCTGATGATGCCGATTTCTCTCTCCTTCGACCACCGCGTGATCGACGGGGCCGATGGTGCAAGATTCATCACCATTATTGGCAATATGCTGTCCGACATTCGTCGTTTAGTTATGTAAATGTAAAGAAGGCCGGCGGATGCCGGCCTTCCTTTAACGATTCGTCGCGCCGCGGTTGGCAGTTTGTTAACAATTCTGTAAACTCTTGCGGTGAAAGTCCCGGTGGAACAAGGGCATTATAAGAACGTCTGACCCGCCGGATATCAATTAAGAGGTCATGATGAGTACAGAGATTAAAACCCAGGTCGTGGTACTTGGGGCAGGTCCTGCAGGTTACTCTGCAGCCTTCCGTTGTGCGGATTTAGGTCTGGAAACCGTACTGGTTGAGCGTTACAGCACCCTGGGCGGTGTTTGCCTGAACGTCGGTTGTATCCCCTCTAAGGCGCTGCTGCACGTTGCCAAAGTGATTGAAGAGGCGAAAGCCCTTGAAGAGCACGGCATTGTGTTTGGTCAGCCCTCTACTGATATTAACAAGATTCGCAGCTGGAAAGAGAAGGTCATCAACCAGTTGACTGGCGGCCTGTCAGGTATGGCAAAAGGGCGTAAAGTCACCGTGGTTAACGGCCTGGGCAAATTCACCGGTGCTAACACCCTGGTGGTGGAAGGAGAAGGCGGCGCGACCACCATCAACTTCGACAATGCCATTATCGCTGCGGGTTCACGCCCTATCGAACTGCCGTTCATCCCGCATGAAGATCCACGCGTCTGGGACTCTACCGATGCACTGGAGCTGAAAGAAGTGCCGAAGCGCCTGCTGGTTATGGGTGGCGGCATCATCGGTCTGGAAATGGCGACCGTGTATCACGCGCTGGGTTCAGAGATCGACGTGGTCGAGATGTTTGACCAGGTTATCCCGGCTGCGGATAAAGACGTCGTTAAAGTCTTTACCAAGAAAATCAGCAAGAAATTTAACCTGATGCTGGAAACCAAAGTGACCGCCGTTGAAGCAAAAGACGATGGCATTTACGTTTCGATGGAAGGGAAAAAAGCACCAGGCGAAGCGCAGCGTTATGACGCCGTGCTGGTGGCGATCGGTCGCGTACCGAACGGTAAAGGTCTGGATGCCGGTAAAGCGGGCGTGGAAGTGGACGACCGTGGTTTCATCCGCGTCGACAAGCAGATGCGTACCAACGTGCCACACATCTACGCTATCGGTGACATCGTCGGTCAGCCAATGCTGGCGCACAAAGGCGTGCATGAAGGCCACGTGGCAGCGGAAGTGATCTCCGGTCTGAAGCACTACTTCGATCCGAAAGTGATCCCGTCAATTGCCTATACTGAGCCAGAAGTTGCCTGGGTCGGTCTGACCGAGAAAGAAGCGAAAGAGAAGGGCATCAGCTATGAGACAGCGACCTTCCCATGGGCGGCCTCTGGCCGTGCAATCGCCTCCGACTGTGCAGAAGGCATGACCAAACTGATCTTCGACAAAGAGACTCACCGTGTTATCGGTGGTGCGATTGTCGGCACCAACGGCGGCGAGCTGTTAGGTGAAATCGGTCTGGCGATTGAGATGGGTTGTGATGCGGAAGATATCGCGCTGACCATCCACGCTCACCCGACCCTGCATGAGTCAGTCGGTCTGGCTGCAGAGATCTTCGAAGGCAGCATCACCGATCTGCCTAACGCGAAAGCGAAGAAGAAGTAAGTTTCTGCCGCAGTGAAAGAGAAAGCTCCCGTTACGGGGGCTTTTTTTTTGCGCGAAATGTCTGACATTTTTCAGGCCACACGGCGGGCAGGCCTGCTCAGGGGTGGCCCGGCAGAGTTGCTGAGGCTGTATTATTCTGACGGGCACGGCACAGGACGTCGCGATGGATAGCCGCAGAGTCATGGCGGAAATCAGGGCGATGGCCGGAGGCTGGTGGATATCGATGTGATTCGACGGCCAGGCGGCGCTGAAAAACTAACGTTACCCTGCCTGAATCCCTGCCCAGAGCGATCGCGGCGTGGCCTCGCAACCCGAAGACAAAAGAGGTGCGGGCTTTTTAGCGCAGGGTGCGCGTAAATGGATTGGGGCGAAGAGCAGCACGCCTGAAAAATAGGCTGCGCTGCGGCTGAAAAGAGAGGAAAGGCGGATGGGCAACGTTGCGGGGCCTGTCCGGCTGTTCTGTCCGGCAGCCAGCGCGCGGGGCAGGGCAATCATCCTCCCCGCATACGCTGCGAAAACAGAATGCGCGGTCATCGCGAAGTCACTCCTTCAGCCTGCGCCGGCGTCGCTGAAAAGAGACGACGGCCATTCAGGACTTAACGTTCTGCTTCTCCCGCGCCACCCGCTCAATAAACATCTGCGCCAGCGCAGCAATGGCGCTGTTGCCGGGCAGCCTCTCTTCATTCATATGCATCACCAGCGTACTGCTGCGCCTGCGGCCCTGACGCAGCGGCAGGGGACGGAGTTCACCGCTCTCCAGCAGGGCGGCGATATTCTGTTCCGGCAGCCAGCCGTAGCCTAACTGATGCTGGACCGCTTCAATCGCAGCCGACAGCGTGGTGAATGACCAGTTCTCCGCCTGCTCGCCATTGACCTCTGACTGCTGCTGTTGCTGGCGATCCAGAATGGTTACGCAGGGCCAGCGGGCCAGCGTGGTCGCGTCCAGCGGGGCCGGTTCGCGGTGCAGCGGATGGTCGCGATGGGCGACGGCGACAAAATCGACGCTCATCAGGCTTTCGCCCGCTAACGGCTCTGCACCATACTGCGCGACCAGCCAGAGATCGGCCTGATACTCCGCCAGCCTGTCCGGCGTCTCACTGCGGACGATTTCACTGAACCAAATGCGGACGTGCGGATAGCGCTGCTGAAAGGTTCGCAGCACATCAAACAGCAGGGGCTTGGGCAGAGTGGCGTCGACCATCAGATCGATGCGCGAACGTTCGCCGCGTTGCAGCGCATGCGCCCTGGCCTCCAGCGCACCGAATCCCTCCAGCAGCGGACGAACCTGAGCAAGCAGCTGATGTCCTTCCGCGCTCAGCACCGCGCGACGGCCTTCCTGCTCCAGCAGCGTCATCCCCAGTCGCTGCTGAAGCAGGCTCAGCTGATAGCTCAGCGAGGACTGGCTGCGATGATTCTTCTCCGCGGCCAGCGCGAAGCTGCCCGCATTCACCACCTCATCGAGCAGATACCACTGTTCAAGCGTCGTTTTAAACATGCCGGACTCATCTGAAATTTGAATGATTTAGTGCTAAAAATAGCGTTATTAATCGCTTTTGTAACGCGCAATAATCCCTTCAACGAAAACAAATGAGGAATAAATCATGAGCACATTTGATAAACATGACCTGTCAGGCATCGTCGGCAAACATCTGGTTTATACCTATGACAACGGCTGGAACTACGAGCTTTACATCAAAAACGCCAGCACCATCGACTACCGCATTCACAGCGGCATGGTCGGTAATCGCTGGGTTAAAAATCAGCATGTTTATGTCGTTCGTCTGGCGCAGGATGTCTACAAAGTCTCCTGGACTGAGCCAACCGGTACGGATGTCAGCCTGGCCGTTAACCTGACCGACAAAATTTTCCACGGCACCATCTTCTTCCCGCGCTGGGTAATGAATAATCCTGAAAAAACAGTCTGCTTCCAGAACGATCATCTGGAAGAGATGGCAAAATTCTGCGAAGCGGGCCCGGCGTATCCGACCGAAATCATCGATGAGTTTGCAACGCTGACCCTGATCCGCGATGTGGGTGAAAACAACGAAAGCGTGGTGGACTGCCCGCCTGACCAGCTGCCAGCCGACTGGCCAGCCAGCCTGAAAAACTAATCATCATTCTGAAGAGGCCCGGGCGGCCTCTTCTGTTATCGGCGTCAGACCAACGCGCCGCGCTGCCTGCAAAAACCCGTTCCGGTGCACTGCCCGGATTCTGAAAGCGCGCGGCCGCCGGCCCGGAATCACAACGGCCAGCCAGGCTGACGCCCTCCGCCGCCTGAGATATCCGCTGCTCAGCGCGTTCTCCATACACCGCTGCGATAACCGCCGTGCGGCCGGGTTTCCATTCCGGCAGGTTATCTATTCCCCTGAATCCCTTCACTAAAATGGCGGCATCGCGCACAGGCTTTGCGGGTGTTCGCTGGCCTGTGCTGCGTCGCACGCCGGGATCGTTCCGGCTGTGCGATCGGGCGGATGCAGCGGGCGAGAAGGGCAGAAGGGACGCAGGAGATTATGTTGTATTTTTGTAAACAGATTAACAAACAGCCGGAATCCTGCTATTCTGCCCTCCGCGAAACCGGGCACCTCAACCTGGACGAGAAAGGGAAGTGTGTTCTCCATAAGTGAGCAAGGTGGTCGGAAAGCCCTACATAATGAGAGCGAGGATAACGTCGTGCTAGAAGAATACCGTAAGCACGTTGCCGAGCGTGCTGCCCAGGGAATTGTCCCTAAGCCTTTAGAGGCTTCCCAGATGGCCGCGCTGGTTGAACTGCTGAAAAATCCACCTGCGGGTGAAGAAGAATTTTTGACCGATCTGTTGGTCAACCGCGTCCCACCTGGCGTCGATGAAGCGGCGTATGTCAAAGCCGGTTTCCTGGCGGCTGTCGCCAAAGGCGAAGCAACCTCTCCTCTGATTACTCCTGAAAAAGCGGTTGAACTGCTCGGCACCATGCAGGGCGGTTACAATATTCATCCGCTGATCGAGGCGCTGGACGATAGCCGACTGGCCCCTGGCGCGGCGAAAGCCCTTTCCCACACGCTGCTGATGTTCGACAACTTCTATGATGTCGAAGAGAAAGCGAAAGCGGGTAACGAATACGCGAAGCAGGTGATGAAGTCATGGGCAGAGGCTGAATGGTATCTGTCACGCCCTGAGCTGGCTGAAAAGATCACCGTTACGGTGTTCAAAGTCACCGGCGAAACCAACACCGATGACCTCTCTCCGGCACCGGATGCCTGGTCACGTCCCGATATCCCTCTGCACGCCCTGGCGATGCTGAAGAATGCCCGCGATGGCATCGAACCGGATGAAGCCGGTAATATCGGCCCGATCAAACAGATCGAGGCGCTGAAGACCAAAGGTTTCCCGCTGGCCTACGTCGGTGACGTGGTCGGAACCGGCTCTTCTCGTAAATCTGCCACCAACTCGGTGCTGTGGTTTATGGGCGACGACATCCCGAACGTGCCGAATAAAAAAGGCGGCGGCGTGGTGCTGGGCAGCAAAATCGCACCGATCTTCTTCAACACCATGGAAGATGCGGGTGCCCTGCCGATTGAAGTGGACGTGAACAACCTGAACATGGGCGATGTCATCGACATCTATCCGTTCAAAGGCGAAGTCCGCAATCACGAAACCAATGAGCTGCTGGCAAACTTCGAACTCAAAACCGAAGTGCTGATCGACGAAGTACGTGCCGGTGGCCGTATTCCATTGATCATCGGCCGTGGCCTGACCACCAAAGCGCGCGAGTCGCTGGGTCTGCCGCATAGCACCGTATTCCGTCAGGCGAAGGATGTGGCGGAGAGCAGCCGCGGCTTCTCGCTGGCGCAGAAAATGGTTGGCCGCGCCTGTGGCGTGACCGGCGTGCGTCCGGGTGCCTATTGCGAACCGAAGATGACCTCGGTCGGCTCGCAGGATACCACCGGCCCGATGACCCGTGACGAGCTGAAAGATCTGGCTTGCCTGGGCTTCTCGACCGACCTGGTTATGCAGTCCTTCTGTCACACCGCTGCCTATCCTAAGCCGGTCGATGTGAACACGCACCACACTCTGCCAGACTTCATCATGAACCGTGGCGGCGTCTCACTGCGTCCGGGCGACGGCATCATCCACAGCTGGCTGAACCGTATGCTGCTGCCGGATACCGTAGGCACCGGCGGTGACTCCCATACCCGTTTCCCTATCGGTATCTCTTTCCCGGCGGGTTCAGGCCTGGTGGCGTTTGCTGCCGCGACCGGCGTCATGCCGCTCGACATGCCGGAATCGGTGCTGGTGCGCTTCAAAGGTAAGATGGAGCCAGGCATCACCCTGCGCGATCTGGTTCACGCCATTCCGCTGTATGCCATCAGACAGGGTCTGCTGACCGTTGAGAAGAAGGGCAAGAAAAACATCTTCTCTGGCCGCATCCTGGAAATCGAAGGTCTGCCGGATCTCAAGGTGGAGCAGGCGTTTGAGCTGTCCGATGCGTCAGCGGAACGCTCCGCTGCGGGCTGTACCATCAAGCTGGATAAAGCGCCGATTATCGAATACCTCAACTCCAACATCGTGCTGCTGAAGTGGATGATCGCAGAAGGTTACGGCGATCGCCGTACGCTGGAGCGTCGTGTTGAGAGCATGGAGAAATGGCTGGCCGATCCTCAGCTGCTGGAAGCCGATGCGGATGCGGAATATGCCGCCGTGATCGAAATCGATCTGGCCGATATCAAAGAGCCGATCCTCTGTGCACCCAACGATCCGGACGATGCCCGTCTGCTCTCTGACGTTCAGGGTGAGAAGATCGACGAAGTGTTCATCGGCTCCTGCATGACCAACATTGGTCACTTCCGTGCCGCCGGTAAACTGCTGGACAGCCACAAAGGCCAGCTGCCAACCCGTCTGTGGGTGGCACCGCCAACCAAGATGGATGCGGCCCAGCTGACCGAAGAGGGCTACTACAGCGTCTTCGGCAAAAGCGGTGCGCGTATCGAGATCCCGGGCTGCTCACTCTGCATGGGTAACCAGGCGCGTGTGGCAGATGGTTCGACGGTCGTCTCGACCTCGACCCGTAACTTCCCGAACCGTCTGGGAACCGGCGCGAACGTCTATCTGGCGTCAGCCGAGCTGGCCGCGGTTGCGTCTCTGCTGGGCAAACTGCCTACGCCGGACGAGTATCAGCAATTTATGGCGCAGGTCGATAAAACGGCCAGCGACACATATCGCTATCTCAACTTTGACCAGCTGGCGCAGTACACCGATAAAGCGGACGGCGTGATTTTCCAGACTGCGGTCTGATTCTTCACCCGACAGCGTGAGAGAAGGGGCGATGATTCGCCCCTTTTTTACGTCTGACGATCGGGCTGCGGCACGATCAAAAGCTGGATTTCGCCAGACAGCCTGTAATAATGCGCGACGTGTCACACTTTGCTGCACAGGCAGCACGGACACTTATCAGGTGACGCGACGACGTTGAGAGGAACGGGCGATGGAATATGAATTTTTACGCGATGTGACCGGACAGATTAAGGTCCGCATGTCGATGGATCATGAAGCGGTCGGCCACTGGTTCAACGAAGAGGTTAAAAACGATCCGGGCCTGCTGGATGAAGTCGAAGCCGCCATCGAAGATGTCAGAGGCAGCGTACGCCAGTGGCAGCGCATCGGCAGCGAGTACACCATCCTGCTGGATGAGGAAGAGGTGATGATTCGCGCCAATCTGCTGGCCCTGGAAGATGATGGCATGGAGGAGGGGATGAACTACTACGACGAAGAGAGCCTCTCGTTCTGCGGCATTGAAGACTTTCTGCTGGTGATCGCCGCCTATCGCCAGTTCGTTAATCAGTACGGTAAGCCTGTCCGGTGATCACAGCCGGGCGACCTGCGTCACCCGGCCTGTGCGTTAACTCAGCGACGCGCCGCCGCACATCACCAGCTGCTGGCCGGTGATCGCCGCCGCCGCCGGAGAGAGCAGGAAATCGACCAGTCCGGCGACCTCCTCCGGCTGAATGTAGCGGCCGATCGGCGGCAGGCGGGGCGGTGAACTGGCCCGGCCTGGCTGCTGCAGCATCGGCGTTTCGGTGGCACCGGGCGCCACGATGTTCGCCGTGATGCCGCGCGGCGCCAGCTCTGCCGCCCAGCTGCGGACCATGCCGATCATCGCCGACTTGGTCGCCACATACTGACTGCGGCCCGCCGCGCCGCCTGACGTGCGACTGCCCAGCAGTACGATCCTGCCGCCCGCGTGCATCTGCGGCGCAAAGTGATTCGCCAGCTGTTCAGCGGCGGCAACATGCAGCCGCCACAGGCGTGCGCTGGCCTCGCCGTCCAGCTCTCCCAGCGGCGCGGCCTGCATCATGCCTGCTGCGTGAACCACCGCCTGCGGCACGGGCAGACGCTCCAGTAATGCCTGCAATGCTGCGCTGTCGCTGATATCGACCTGGTGACTCTGCCAGCCGCTTTCGGTCCGGTTGATGGCCGAACGGCTCAGGCCGGTTACCTGCCAGCCCGCCGTGAGCAGGCGCTCCGCAATCGCCTGGCCGATGCCGGAGCTGGCTCCGGTCACCAGCGCCATCCGTGCGATCACGCGTCACCTCCCTGTACCCAGGACTCCCCGACCCGCACATACTTAATCGCCTGACGATACCAGGTGTAGGCGATATGCAGTTCGCCGTTCACCCCCTGCTTGATGCTGGGGTAGGAGAATTCACGGTTCAGCTTCTGCTGGGAGTTATTGGTCATGCAGTAGCCATCGCCCTCGTCCAGATTGCGCTGCAGTGGCCAGCTTTTACCGCCATCCGTAGAGATCGCCAGCGTCATTGGTGCGCGTGGTGCGCCCCAGAAGGCGGTGCGACCGCTCTGCACCACCGGTTCGGCAGCGACCGCCACGTCACCTTCAGCCGCCTCTTCATCATCTTCGATCTCGTCATAGAGCGACAGCCGCCGCTCTTTAGCGCCCTCTGCGCTCATGGCGTTGAACACCAGCGCCAGATGACCGTTGCGCAGCGTGGTGACCTGAATCGAGGAGTTATTGTTGGGCAGCGACAGCGGTTCCGGCGCGCTCCAGCTCTCACCCTGATCGAATGAGCGGCTCTGATAGATATGGTCGGCCCAGCGGCTGCGGTAGAGCGCCAGCAGGGAGCCATCCTCCAGCAGCGTGACGTTCATGTGCACGCAGCCGGTGCTGTCAGGCACGCTGACGTCGCGCCAGCTGCGGCCTTTATCTTCCGAGATTTTGACCGCGCTGACGTCATAGCTGCCGACCCATTTCTCTCCGGGCCGCGTCAGGCAGTAAAAGACCGGCAGCAGCCAGTTGCCGTTGGGCAGCACCACGATCGGCTGGCGAATAAAGGTGCCGGGTTTATCCAGCAGGGTGCGGATTTCGCCCCAGCTCTGGCCCAGATCGTGAGACTGGCGATAGCGGACGATCGCGGTGTCCTGATTGCCCGACTTCTGCGCTGTCCAGAGCAGCCACAGCACCTGATCAGGATCGAGGAACAGCACCGGGTTCTGTTCGGATCGGCCCGGATCGTCAGAGAGTTTCTCTGCGTCACTCCAGCGATCGCTGCCCTTTTTCAGTCGTGAGCACCAGACAGAGATATCGGCGATCCCCTCCTGTGTGCCGCCAAACCAGACGCAGAGCAGATCGCCATCGGGCAGCGGCAGCAGGTTAGCTGCGTGGTTCTGCGGGCAGGGGGAAGGCAGCATCGCAACCTGCTGCGCGCTATCCTGCGGGTGCGGCGCAAGCTGGCCGTTGCGTTCTGCGGTGACGGTTTCCTGAGTCATATTAGGCTCCACTTTTTTGTGCATTGTGTTGCGGTTGAGGCTGAGACTGACGTGACGGAATGCAGCGGTCAATCACCATAATGATGGCCGGGGTAATCAGCGCCACATACATATTGTCGATACCGAAAGGGTTACCCATCAGGAACCAGACGGAGGTGACCAGACAGGCGCCAATCAGACCGGCATTTGCGCCACGCGTGCTCTTAAACCATGGCAGATAGAACGCCATGATGGCCACCACGGTGATCGACAGGCGAATCGCGCGGGTAAAGAAGGAGAGCTTCAATACTTCCGGGAAGAACAGGACAAACAGCAGCGGAAAGAAGCCGATACCGATCGAGATCCAGCGCGTGACCTTAAATTCGCGCTCCGGAGTGGGTTTGCGGTAGGGCACATAGAAATCTTTCACGACCAGCGAGGCGATAGCCAGGGCGACGGTGCCGACGCTGACGAAGATCGAGGCCACCAGCGAAGTGGTAACGATCCCGGCCAGCCACGGCGACATATCCTGCAGAAACACCGGCAGCGCATAGAGGCTTTTGATATCGGGATGAGCAAACTTCGCCGCCACGCCAATCAGCGCCATCGCCAGGCCGATAGGCAGACAGAAGATAAAGGCGATCCAGGTTGCGCGTTTCGCGGACTTCACATCTTTGGTGGAGGAGATCGCCTGGATCACAAACTGGGTACAGAAGATCGATCCCACGGTACCGATCAGCCAGGCGACAATGGTGCTGGCCCCGACATGCCCATCCCAGGTCCAGTAGAACGCCGGCATTTTCTCCATCATCGGCGCGACGCCACCGGTCATCTTCAGCGCCACATAGAGAATAATCAGGATCCCGGCGTACTTGATGGCGCTGTGCAGCAGCGTCACCCAGGCGACGCCTTTCATGCCGCCAAACGCGAAGTAGAAGGTACTGACCACCGCCGTGATAAAGGCCGCCTGGGTCAGATCGACTTTTAACACGGTGGAGATCGCCGCCGCGCCGCTGATGTAGTTACCGACGTTCACCAGCAGCAGCGCATAGATCATAATCAGCGAGATGATATTTTTGGTCGAGCTGCCATATTTCTCGGCGATCGCGCCGGAGATCGTGATCTTCCCGGTGTTATAAATGCGTTTGACCAGAATCAGGCCAAACAGCGGAAAACCAATCGCTGCGCCAATGACCGACCAGGAGGCGGCGAAGCCATCCTCAAAGGCCGCCTGTGCGGTGCCGATGGTGGATTTGGCCCCGATATACTCGGACATCAGCATGATGCCGACAATAAAGGCGGGCATGGCGCGCGAGCCTTCCATAAAGTCGCCGCTGGTTTTACTGCGCAGCCGCCAGGTCAGCCAGGTAGTGAACAGAATATAGGCGACCACCATGCCGACGATCAGTAAGGTGCTCTCAGTTGAAAATGATTTCATCATGACCTCGATTGTTCTGGCAGATGGCGACCATCAGGTTCGTTCTCATCTGACCGATAGTGTGCAAAGGCGATGGACGTTATTGCAGGTAGTGGTTCACGATTTGACGAATCTGCTGCTGCTCTTCGGCGCTGAACTGCACCGCATAGCGACTTTCACCGACCTCAAAGCCCTGCAGGCTGACCGCTTTTTTCACGGCGGCCGGTGAAAAACCGATGCTGTAGAGCGCGGTGCGCAGGCCGGTCACGCTCTCCTGCGCCTGATGCGAACCGGCGATGTCGCCGGCGCTGAAGCGCGCCCAGATCGCGTTGATCGCGTCGGGTGCCACATTAGCCAGCCCGGAAATCGACGCAGAACAGCCGTCAACGAATCCCTGATGGATCAGCGAATCCGGACCGTTCAGGACATCGAAACCTTCGCAGTCGGCAGTGGCCTGCAGAAATCCGCTCAGGCTCTCATAGCTGCCGGCAGAGTCTTTGATGCCGATGATGTTCGGGTGCGCCGCCAGCGTGCGCACCGTGTCGGGCTGCAGGGTGTTGCCGGTGCGTGCCGGGATGTTGTAGAGGAACAGCGGCACCGTGAGTGCATCCGCCACGCGCTGATAGTGGTCAATCAGCTCCTGCTGTTTCAGCGGAACAAACCACGGCGTGATCGCGGACACCGCATCCACGCCCAGGCGGCCAATCTGCTGGCCGAGCCGGATGGTTTCGCGGGTCGAAATCTCTCCGATATGCGCCACTACCGGCACCCGGCCGTTGACTTCATCGACGCAGGTCGTGGTGACGGCAATCTTCTCCTGCTCGTTCAGCACAAAGAATTCGCCGTTGGTGCCGCCGCAGAAGATCCCGTTACCGGCGTCGATCTGCCGTCTGACCTGCTCGCGCTGCTTCACCGGGTCAAAGGCCCCCTCCCGGTCGAAAGGGGTGACGATGGCCGTCAGAATGCCCTCTATTTTCTTATTCATAACAATCCTCAATTCGCCTGGCGGGAAGGAAACAGGGTGAGATAGATAGCGCGCACATCGTCGGCGCTGACACTCATCGGCACATTTTTCATCAGGCGCTGAACGTCGAGTGCTGCTTCCACCAGATAGGGCAGGTGATCCGGGCTGATGCCCAGCGCTTCGAGACTGGCAGGCAGCTGCAGCCGCTCAACCAGTGCGGTGAAGTACTCCACCAGCGCATGGGATTTCTCGTCGTCGCTTAAACGGCTGTCGGCATCGGGCAGCAGATCATAGGCCTGCGCGAACTTGCTCACCGCGGCCGGGCGGACGAATCGCATGCAGGGCGCCAGCAGAATGGCGTTGGCGACGCCGTGAGGCAGATGATATTTGCCGCCGAGCGGATAGGAGAGGGCGTGCACCAGATGGGTACCGGCATGGGCGATGGCCGCGCCGCCGTAGTAAGAGGCCCAGAGCATCTCCAGCCGCGCCTGTAAATTGTCTGGCTCGCGCAGCGTGGTTTCGAGACTGGCGAACAGCTTCTTCATGCCGGTGAGTGCATAGTTGTCGCTAACCGGATTGGCGACGTTGGCCGTGAAGCACTCAATCAGATGGCAGAGCGCATCAATGCCGGTCGAAGAGGCGATGTGGGCGGGCATGCTGGTGGTGAGTTCCGGCACCAGCGCCACCACATCCGGCAGCATCACCGGGGAAATAATACCGACTTTGGTCTCCTTCTCTGGGATAGCCAGAATCGCATTGGGGGTGGCTTCAGAACCGGTTCCGGCGGTGGTCGGGATCAGCAGCGAGCGGGTGCGGCGCTGCGGTTTTTCACCCGCCAGCAGGGCGTCGAGCGACGGCGCCGCGTCCAGGCAGAGTACCGAGAGCAGCTTCGCCACATCCAGAACGCTGCCACCGCCGATGCCGATCACCATATCGGCCTGCCGGTGGGGAAGCGCCGCCAGGATCGCAGCAACATCGTGCTGGCTCGGCTCTGGCGGGACGCTGTTGACCAGGCTGAGCTGCGGAATCCGATCCCGCAGTTGCCCCATCAGCGCCTGCACCGCCGGAATCGCCTCAATGTTTCGGTCCGTGACCACGACCGCTGCCGAGACGCCCTGCAGCAGATAGCCCATGTCGTTCAGCGCCTGATAGCCGCTGATCACCGTGCTGTTAATGTTCATTTCATCCCCTCTTTACTGTCGCGGCGGAGCACATGATTAATTTTGCTCAGCACAATGCGAATTCAGTCACTCTGTGTGGCTAAATTTATAAGGCATATCGATTTCGATTAATTTGAACTTGCTCACATATAATCAATCATGATTGAATATAATCAAATGCAAATGGCAGTCGCCTGACAGGAGTGAGGATGGGCTCATCAAGATGGAAAACCGCGGTACTGGTCATCGCCGATGACTTTACCGGTGCCAACGATGCGGGCAGCGGGCTGGCTCAGGCCTGTGCCCGCGTGCAGGTGCTCTTTGGCCTGGGGACGTCGGTGCCGGACGCAGCGGATGTGTTGGTGATCAGCACCGACAGCCGGGCCGTCAGTGCCGGGCAGGCGGCTGAGCGCGTCACGCAGGTGGTGCAGCACCATGCGGCACAGTTTCAGACAGGCTGGCTGTTTAAAAAGATCGACTCTACGCTGCGCGGCAACGTGGGTGCGGAAACGGCGGCGGCGCTGCGCGCCAGCGGCAAAACCCTGGCGCTGGTGGTACCGGCGGTGCCGCGACTGGGCCGCACCACGCGGCAGGGTTGCGTGTGGGTCGATCAGCGTTTGCTGACGGAGACCGAATTTGCCAGCGATCCCAAAACCCCGATCCGCAGCGCCCGCGTCCTCGATCAGATGCAGATCGAGGGCATGGAGATCGATCTCGCCACGCTGCGCAGCGATCGGCTCGATGCCGTGCTGGCCGCGGCGCAGGGCGTGGTAGTGGTGGATGCCGAAAACGAGGCCGATCTGGCGCGGCTGATTGCGGCGGCGGCGCAACTGCGCGAGAAGCCGCTGCTGGTCGGGGCTGCCGGATTAAGCGATGCGCTGGGCGCGGCGCTCTCGGTTCGCCCGGCCCGGCCGGTGCTGGCGGTGGTGGGATCGATGAGCGACAGCGCCCAGCAGCAGATCGCCGCCCTGCAGCAGCAGCGGGCCGTTGAGATCGTGGAGGTGGACATCACTCAGCTGTTTCAGCAGCCCGCCTGGCCGGAACGGGCGCGCTGGATCGCGCAGGCGGCCGACGCACTGCGGGCCGGTCGTCATACGGTGATCCGGACCTGCCAGCATCGCGCGCAGCGCCACGCGATCGAGGCGCTCTGCCAGCAGCACAGCCTGACGCGCCAGCAACTGGGTGAGGCGATCTGCGGCTTGCTCGGTGAGATGACCTTAAGCCTCTGCCGCGCCGCGCTGCCGCATGCGCTCTATCTGTCAGGAGGCGACGTGGCAATCGCCGTCGCTCAGGCGCTAGGCGCCAGCGGCTTCCATATTCAGGGTCTGGTGGCGGGCTGTGTGCCGCACGGGGTTCTGCTTAACAGTGAATTTACTCTGCCGGTGATGACCAAAGCGGGTGGCTTTGGTGATGCAAATACTCTGGTAGCAGCCATTGGTTTTATTGAGGAGAAGTCGAGTGAGTAAAATTATTGCGATCACCATGGGCGATCCGGCGGGCATCAGTCCGGAAATCATTATCAAGTCGCTCTCTGAAGGTGAGCTGAATGGCATTCCTGCCGTAGTGATTGGCTGTGCCAGCACGCTGCGCCGCATTATGGCGATGAACATCACGCCTCAGGCCGAATTGCGGGTGCTGGATCGGGTGCAGGATGCGCGCTTCGCGCCGGGCATTATCAACGTCATCGATGAGCCGCTGGCGGATCCCGCAGCCCTGAAACCTGGCGTGGTGCAGAAAGCGGCGGGAGATCTGGCGTGGCGCTGCGTGAAACGGGCCACCGAACTGGCGCTGGCGGGTGAGGTTCACGCCATTGCCACCGCACCGCTGAACAAAGAGGCGATGCATGCCGCCGGACATCTCTATCCGGGTCACACCGAACTGCTGGCGCACCTGACCGACACCAAAGATTACGCGATGGTGCTCTACACCGATAAGCTGAAAGTCATCCATGTCACGACCCACATCGCGCTGCGCAAATTCCTCGACACGCTGAACCAGACGCGCATCAAAACGGTGATTGGCATGGCGGATACCTTCCTGCGCCGTGTCGGTTATAGCGCCCCGCGCATCGCGGTCGCGGGGGTGAATCCTCACGCCGGGGAGAACGGGCTGTTCGGGGATGAGGAGATCACCACGGTTGCGCCCGCGATTCAGGCGATGAAGGCGCAGGGCGTGGACGTTTACGGGCCCTGCCCGCCGGACACAGTATTCCTGCAGTGCCAGGAGGGGTTGTATGACATGGTGGTGGCGATGTACCACGATCAGGGGCACATTCCGCTGAAGCTGCTGGGCTTCTATGATGGCGTCAATATCACCGCAGGCCTGCCGTTTATCCGCACCTCGGCGGACCACGGCACGGCGTTTGATATCGCCTGGACAGGTAAAGCGAAGTCTGACAGCATGGCGATCTCGATTAAACTCGCGATGCAGCTCGCTTAGGGAACTATGAACGGACAGAGCCGTCTTGACCAGATTATGGATTACCTCAAAAGCCATAATCTGGTGACTGTTGAGCAACTGGTCAGCGCCATCTCCGCCTCACCCGCCACGATTCGGCGCGATCTGATTAAGCTGGATAAAGAGGGCGTGATCAGCCGCAGCCATGGCGGCGTCACGCTGAATCGTTTTATTCCTGCGCAGCCCACCACGCTGGAGAAGATGCAGCGTAATCTGGCCGAAAAGCAGGCGATCGCGGCCTGCGCCGCCAGCTTCGTGCGTGCCGGGGATGCGGTTGTGCTGGATGCCGGCACCACCATGCTGGAGCTGGCGCGCCAGCTTACCCATCTGCCGCTGCGGGTGATCACCGCAGATCTGCACATTGCGCTGTTTCTGTCTGAGTTTAAGCAGATTGAAGTCACGATTATCGGCGGGCGGATCGACGACTCCAGCCAGTCGTGCGTCGGTGAGCATGGCCGCCGGCTGCTGCGCACGATCAACCCCGATATCGCCTTTGTCAGCTGTAACTCCTGGAGCCTGGAGCGCGGGATTACCACGCCCACCGAGGAGAAAGCGGGGCTGAAACACGATCTGCTGGCCAATGCGGCCCGGCGGGTGCTGCTGGCGGACAGCAGCAAATATGGCTCCTGGTCGCTGTTCTGCGCGTCACCGGTCGACGATCTGACCGATGTCGTGACCGACAGCCGGCTGGATGAGGCTGTCTGCCGCACGCTGCGCGAACGCGGGATTACGCTGACGCTGAGCGCCGGATAACCTGTACGCGCAGGTTACCCAGGGTAACGCTGCGCGTCTGATTTTACAGCGTCTTCAGTCCCACGGAGGGGATGTTTCTGCCGTAATAGATCTCACGCATCTCTTTCCACAGCAGGTCGGTAATGCGCTTGTGCTCCTGCGGCGTAAGATCGTCCGGACGGGTGTTGAACAGGTAGTGCTTCAGATCGAACTCTTTCAGCAACATCTTGGTATGGAAGATGTTTTCCTGATAAACATTCACATCCACCATGTCATACATCCCCTTCATATCCTCTGACATGAAGTTCTGAATCGAGTTGATCTCGTGATCGATAAAGTGCTTCATCCCCTTCACATCGCGGGTGAAACCGCGCACCCGGTAATCGACGGTGACGATATCGGACTCCAGCTGATGGATCAGGTAGTTCAGCGCCTTAAGCGGTGAGATCACGCCACAGGTCGAGACTTCAATGTCCGCACGGAAGGTGCACAGTCCGCCTTCCGGATGACTTTCCGGGTAGGTGTGCACGCAGATGTGACTTTTATCGAGATGGGCCACGACCGAATTGGGCAGCGGGCCAGGGTGCTCGGAGTTATCGATATCCCGGGGATCGATAGGCTCTTCGCTGACCAGAATCGTGACGCTGGCACCCTGCGGCTCATAATCCTGGCGTGCGATGTTCAGGACGTTAGCGCCGATAATAGAGCAGGTCTCCGTCAGGATTTCCGTCAGACGGTTAGCGTTATATTGTTCATCGATATAGGCGATGTAGCCATCGCGTTCCGCTTCAGTATTCGCATAGCAGATATCGTAAATACAAAAACTCAGGCTTTTCGTCAGGTTGTTGAAGCCATGTAGTTTTAGCTTTTGCAATTTCGTTCACCCCCTCAGAGATGCGTTATCAGCCTGCGGCAGATAACGCATTCAACAGATATTGCGGCAGGGCAAAGCTGCCGGTATGGATCGCTGGCGTGTAGTAACGGCAGCGCAGGCCCGCGTGCGCAAAGCGCGACTGCAGCGTGGCGACATCATGCTGACGCAGCGCCGGATTATCACTCGCCCAGGCAAAGGTCATGATGCCACCGTAATAGGTCGGGATCGCCGCCTGATAGAAGCTGACATCCGCAAAATAGTGCCCCAGCTTACGATGACTGTTCACGGCCTCATCCTGCTGCAGGAAGCAGACGCCATTCTGCGCCACAAAGATGCCATTTTCATTAAGGGCCGCTTTGCACCCCGCATAAAATTCCGACGTAAACAGGCTCTCGCCCGGCCCAATCGGGTCGGTGCAGTCAGAGATGATCACATCGAACTTCTCCTGCGTCTGATTAACGAAGTTAACCCCGTCATCAATCACCAGCGTAAAGCGCGGATCGTCATAGGCACCGGCGCTGTGGTTCGGCAGATACTGGCGGCAGAACGTCACGACGCCCGCGTCGATCTCCACCATGGTGATCTTTTCGACCTCCGGATGACACGAGACTTCGCGCAGCATGGCGCCGTCGCCGCCGCCGATGATCAGCACATGCTTCGCCGCGCCGTGAGCCAGCAGCGGAACGTGCGTCATCATTTCATGATAGATAAATTCGTCGCGTTCGGTGGTCTGCACGACGCCATCCAGCGCCATGACCCGGCCCATCGCCGCATTTTCGAAAATGATTAAATCCTGATGCGCAGTCTTCTCACGGTACAGCTCTTTATCCACCGTGAAATACTGGCCAAAACCGGTATGAAGGGTTTCATACCACGTCTCATTGTGGGCCATAGTGCTCTCCTCTGATGACATCGCCATGAAGATGGGCGGCACATGATAGCTAACAGTGACCGTGGTTGCACGGTCAATGTCCGGCTGCAGAGGGCGGGCGGGTTACCTGACGTAGGCCAGCAGGCTCAGTGAATCCCGGGCCAGAGACTTGCACTTTTTGTCGTTGGTAATGGCGATGCCGCTGAGATCGCGATAGCTCTCTTCGCCCAGCGCCTTCATGTTGTAATTGCTGTAGTTGCTTAAATCCCAGCGGTTCTGCTGAGCAAAAAAGACCAGCGCTTTGCGGATCTGCGCGTCCGGGAGATCCTGATAGCCGCAGTCATTCTTCAGATAAACGAAGACCGCCGTCAGATCGGCCAGATCTTCCGCTTCGGATTCGCTCAGGGCAAAGCTGGTGGAGGAGAAGCCAAGAAGTCCCGTCAACAGCAGGACCTTGATGCTTTGCTTCATAGTCATTCTCTTCAAGGGATATTGCTCATGACGTTAGCACAGTTGCTGTGAGGTTTTCGATTAATTTGCCGCGCCGGGCGGCGGGGCCGCCTTTTTTCGTCAGATTCTCACGGGGAGACTTGACCTTCCCATAAGGTCAGGGTTTAGGCTGTCTGTTCCGATGCCACAAGGATGACTCCCATGCAACGTCGCCACTTCCTGAAACTCACCGCCGCACTGAGTGCAGCCGGAGCCTTACCGCTCTGGAGCCGTTCGCTGATGGCGGCCAGCCGCCCGCTGTTACCGATTCCCTCGCTGCTGGAACCCGATGCCCGCGGCAGCTACAGCCTGACGGCGATGCAGGGCACGACCCAATGGAATGGCAAAGCGGTGCCGACCTGGGGCTACAACGGCAGCCTGCTGGGGCCGGTGCTGAAGCTGCAGAGTGGCAAACCGGTAACGGTTAACATCCATAACCGCCTGCGTGAAGCGACCACGCTGCACTGGCACGGGCTGGAGATTCCGGGAGCGGTGGATGGCGGCCCGCAGGCGATGATTGCGCCGGGCGGCTCGCGGCAGGTTTCCTTTACCCCCGATCAGCCTGCGGCGACCTGCTGGTATCATCCGCATCTGCATGGCAAAACCGGGCATCAGGTGGCCCAGGGGCTGGCGGGGCTGATCCTGCTGGAGGATAAAGAGAGCGGCACACTGCGGCTGCCCTCGCAGTGGGGCGTGGATGATGTGCCGCTGATCTTTCAGGATAAGCAGCTCACCCGGGATGGCAGCCGAATCGACTATCAGCTCGACGTCATGCGCGCCGCGGTAGGCTGGTTTGGCGACATGATGCTGACCAACGGCGTGCAGTACCCGCAGCATGCGGTGCCGCGCGGCTGGCTGAGGCTGCGCCTGCTCAACGGCTGTAATGCCCGTTCCCTGCAGATCGCCGCCAGCGATCGCCGTCCTCTCTATGTGATCGCCAGCGACGGTGGCCTGCTGGCCGAGCCGGTAAAGCTCGACGCGCTGCCGATCCTGCCGGGTGAACGCTTCGAGGTGATGATCGATACCTCGGACGGTCAGGCCTTCGATCTGGTGACGCTGCCCACAGAGCAGATGGGCATGACGCTGCCGCCCTTTGATCAGCCGCTGCCGCTGGTGCAGATCCTGCCGCTGCGGGTGATGGCGAGCGCCACGCTGCCGGATCGGCTGGCGACGCTGCCCGCGCTGCCGGCCACCGACGGCCTGACCACGCGCTGGCTGCAGCTGATGATGGACCCGCAGCTGGACCAGCAGGGCATGCAGGCGCTGATGCAGCGCTACGGTGAAAAGGCAATGGGCAAGGGCGGGCACGGGCATCACGCGATGCCGCCGAAGCAGGCGAAGGCCGCAGAGCAGCCGATGCCGGCAATGGATCACGGGGATCACAGCATGCATGACATGCCCGGCATGGCGCAGCCCGCCGGGTACGATTTCCGTAACGGCAATAAGATCAACGGCAAGGCCTTCGATATGACGACACCCGCGTTCGCCGTGAAACTGGGTGAGAGTGAGACGTGGACGATTTCAGGCGAAGGCGACGCGATGCTGCATCCGTTCCACATTCACGGTACGCAGTTCCGCATCCTCTCCGAGAACGGCAAACCGCCCGCCGCACACCGGCAGGGCTGGAAAGATATGGTTAACGTCGACGGCGGGCGCAGCGAAGTGCTGGTTCGCTTCAACTATGTCGCCGCCGCCGAACACGCTTACATGGCCCACTGTCATCTGCTGGAGCATGAAGACACCGGCATGATGCTGGGCTTTACCGTGAGCTGATTACGCCTGTTCCAGCGCCAGCTTCACATCCTCGATCAGGTCACCGGCGTTCTCGATGCCAATCGACAGCCGCACCGTGGCATCCGTGATGCCAATGCGCTGACGCACCGCCTGCGGCACGCCGGAGTGGGTGGTGCTGCCAGGGTGGCTGGCCAGGGACTCCGTACCGCCCAGGCTGACCGCCTGCTTAAACAGCGTCAGGGCATTGAGAAAACGGAACGCAGCGGGCTGACCGCCGGTAATATCAAACGAGAAGGTTGACCCGGCGCCGCTGCACTGCTCGTGGTAGGTTTTTCCTTCGGCGCTTTCCGCCTCCAGATAGGGCAGCCAGTGCAGCTTCGCCACCTTCGGGTGATCGCGCAGAAACGCGGCGACCGCCTCCGCATTGTGAAAGGCTTTCTCCATCCGCAGCGACAGCGTTTCCAGCGAGCGGCTGAGCATCCAGCTGGAGTGGGGATCGAGCTGGGTGCCGATGGCGCTGCGCAACGCGCGCACTTTTGCCATCAGCGCCTTGCTGCCCATCGCCGCACCGGCAATCAGGTCAGAGTGGCCACCCACATATTTCGTCAGCGAGTAGAGCGACAGATCCGCGCCCAGCGTCAGTGGCTGCTGGAACAGCGGGCCGAGCAGGGTGTTGTCGCAGGCGATAACGGGACGCGAACCCTGCTGCTGTTCAATCTCATCGGCCACCCGCGCGATCAGGCGGATATTCACCAGGCTGTTAGTCGGGTTCGCCGGGGTTTCAATCAGGATCACCGCCACCCGGCCCCGGCTCATGGCCTGCTGCGCCGCCTCACGGACTTTCGCCTCATCGTTGCCGTCGCTGAAGCCCACGGCGTTGATGTCCAGATTGTGCAGCGTTTTGCTGATCAGCGTCTCGGTGCCGCCATAGAGCGGCTGAGAGTGCAGGATCACCTCACCCGGACGGGCAAACGCCAGCAGGGTGGTGGAGATCGCGGCCATACCGGATGAGAAGAGCGAACAGCTCTCAGCCTGCTCATAGATCGCCAGACGATCTTCGACAATCTCGCTGTTAGGATGGTTAAAGCGGGAGTAGACCAGACCGCCCGATTTGCCTGCCGGGGGTTCACGGCGACCGGAGACGTAATCAAAAAAGTCCCGTCCCTCTTCGGCGCTGTCGAAAACAAAGGTCGAGGTCAGAAAGACCGGCGGCTTCACCGCGCCCTCAGAGAGACGCGGATCATAGCCATAGTTCAGCATCTGAGTTTCGGGGTGCAGCGGTCTGTCGCCGATATGCGTTTTTTTGCCTGATGATGAAGTCATTGTAATCTCCGGCCAGCGGGACGAGTAGGGTAACGATCTGTTGGATAAAGGCTACCACGCAGCGAATCATGCCGGTAAATGCCGGAATGTTCTAAGGTAATGCGCAATCCGGCCAGCGGCGTAAAACGGGCGAGAATTTTTTTGACGTAATCGTTTGCTTCGGGCGTCACCGCGCCGACGCGGCGGCGTCTGTGGTAGACTTCGGGGCTTTCTGACGTAACCGGGCTGAACGCAATGAAACACACTGTTGAAGTGATGATCCCTGAACAGGCAATCGCCACGCGCATCGCTGAACTGGGCAAAGAGATTAACGACCACTACCGCGACAGCGGCAGCGACATGGTACTGGTGGGGCTGCTGCGCGGCTCCTTTATGTTCATGGCGGATCTCTGCCGCGCCATCGACGTGCCGCATGAGGTCGACTTTATGACCGCTTCCAGTTACGGCAGCGGCATGTCCAGCTCGCGCGATGTGAAAATCCTGAAAGATCTGGATGAAGATATCCGGGGCAAAGATGTGCTGATCGTCGAAGACATCATCGACTCCGGCAATACGCTGAGCAAAGTGCGTGAGATCCTGCAGCTGCGTCAGCCAAAATCACTGGCGATCTGCACCCTGCTGGATAAGCCAGAGCGCCGTGAAGTTGAGGTCAGCGTCGAGTACGTCGGCTTTGCCATTCCTGACGAGTTCGTGGTCGGCTTCGGTATCGACTATGCGCAGCACTATCGCCACCTGCCTTACATCGGCAAAGTGGTCCCGCTGGAATCCTGATACTGCCTTAACCGCACATTCTTCCAAGGCCTGCAGCCATTGCCTGGTGTAGGCTATGTCGCGCTTTACGCCGCGTTCGACTCAGGCGTCGCTGTTCATCTGCAGGTTAGCCATGCCGTGACGGTAGCGCTGTTCGAGGATCTCCCGGCTGTTGGCCGTGACATCAAGGTTACGCAGACAGCCATCCTGAATACCGTATACCCAGCCGTGCAGGGAGACAGTCTGTCCGCGTTTCCAGGCCGACTGCAGCACGGTTGAGTGCCCCAGGTTGTAGACTTGTTCAATAACGTTGATTTCGCACAGTTTGTCCAGGCGCTTATCCGGCGGGAGTTCCCCCAGCAACACGCTATGCTTGTACCAGAGGTCGCGGATGTGCAGCAGCCAGTTGTCGATTAAGCCCAGCTCCGGGTTATCCATCGCCGCCTGCACGCCGCCGCAGCCGTAGTGGCCGCACACAATAACGTGTTCCACTTCCAGTACTTCGATGGCGTATTGCACCACCGAAAGACAGTTCAGATCGGTGTGGATCACCAGATTGGCCACGTTGCGGTGAACAAAGAGTTCGCCCGGCTCCAGTCCGGTCAGACGTTCGGCGGGGACGCGGCTGTCCGAGCAGCCAATCCACAGGAAGCGCGGTTTTTGTGCCTGGGCGAGCCGCTCAAAAAAGCCGGGATCTTCTTCAATCAGTAATTTTGACCATTCACGGTTGTTACTGATCAGGGTGTTGATATCTGTCATGGCGTTGAGCGACCGGTTACTGCGCAGAGTGCGCGCGCGTACTATAGGCCAGGGCCTGATAAATTTAAACGGCATTGTAATGCCATCAAAACAGGGTATGGATGCAGAATGACATATGCACTGGAACTTTCCGGGCTGACCAAGACCTATGCCGGCGGCGTTCAGGCGCTGAAGGGCATCGATCTTAACGTCGAAGCCGGTGACTTTTATGCGCTGCTGGGGCCAAACGGCGCCGGTAAATCGACCACCATCGGCATTATCAGTTCGCTGGTGAACAAAACCGGCGGCAGCGTGCGGGTGTTTGGCTACGATCTGGAAAAAGATGTGGTCAACGCCAAACGCCAGCTGGGCCTGGTGCCGCAGGAGTTTAACTTCAACCCGTTTGAGACGGTGATGCAGATCGTCGTCAATCAGGCGGGCTACTACGGCGTCGAGCGTCGTGAGGCCAACCAGCGGGCGGAAAAATACCTGAAGCAGCTCGATCTGTGGGGCAAACGCGGTGAACGTGCGCGGATGCTCTCCGGCGGGATGAAACGCCGCCTGATGATCGCCCGTGCGCTGATGCATGAGCCGAAGGTGCTGATTCTGGATGAGCCGACTGCCGGGGTCGATATCGAACTGCGGCGTTCCATGTGGGTCTTCCTGAAAGATCTCAACGCCAAAGGCACGACGATTATCCTCACCACCCACTATCTGGAAGAGGCGGAGATGCTCTGCCGCAACATCGGCATTATCCAGAGCGGTGAGCTGGTGGAGAACACCTCCATGAAAGCGCTGCTCTCCAAGCTCAAATCAGAAACCTTTATCCTCGATCTGGCCCCGCGCAGTCCGCTGCCGACGCTGGAGGGGTTCCAGTATCGTCTGACCGATACCTCTACGCTGGAAGTGGAAGTGCTGCGTGAGCAGGGGCTGAACAGCGTCTTCAGCCAGCTCAGTGCGCAGGGCGTACAGGTATTGAGTATGCGCAACAAAGCTAACCGTCTGGAAGAGCTGTTTGTGGGTCTGACGACGCAGGGAAAAACAGGAGTTAAAGCATGACACATCTCTACTGGGTGGCGCTGAAAAGCATCTGGGCCAAAGAGGTTAACCGTTTTGCCCGCATCTGGATCCAGACGCTGGTGCCGCCGGTAATTACCATGACGCTCTATTTCATCATCTTTGGCAACCTGATCGGGTCGCGCATCGGTGAAATGCACGGCTTCAGCTATATGCAGTTCATCGTGCCGGGACTGATCATGATGGCGGTCATCACCAACGCCTATGCCAACGTGGCATCCTCGTTCTTCAGCGCTAAGTTCCAGCGCAATATCGAAGAGCTGCTGGTCGCACCGGTTCCCACTCACATTATCATCGCGGGCTATGTCGGCGGCGGCGTGGCGCGGGGCGTCTGCGTGGGCGTTCTGGTCACGGCGATCTCGCTGTTCTTTGTGCCGTTCCATGTCCACTCGTGGGCGATGGTGGCGGTAACCCTGCTGCTGACCGCGATTCTGTTCTCTCTGGCGGGTCTGCTGAACGCCGTCTTTGCGCGCACCTTCGACGATATCAGCCTGATCCCGACCTTTGTGCTGACCCCGCTGACCTATCTGGGCGGCGTATTCTACTCGCTGAGCCTGCTGCCACCGATCTGGCAGGCGATCTCCAAACTTAACCCGATCGTTTATATGATTAGCGGATTCCGTTACGGTTTTCTCGGCATTAATGACGTGCCGCTGGTCTTTACTCTCTCAGTACTGGTGGCCTTTATTGTGGTCTTTTACGGGCTGGTCTATGCGCTGATTCAGCGCGGTCGCGGATTACGCACCTGACGACAGCGAAAATAGCGGGGCCACGCAGCAATAAGCGCGTGGCCTTTTTTTTGTCTGTTTAAACAGCAATCGTTGCGGTTGTCACTGGCCTTAAAAAACACCTCCGCGCCAGGGCCATCTGTTTATTTTTTCCTCTGCAGCCACGCGCTGCCTCGCTTTGCTCCCCGCTGTCAGTGAAATAACCCTAAGTTTTATCTGATATTACACAGGGGGGTGTCGCTATCTTAATGATTCTCAAATGATAAATATTTTTTAAGATTAGCCCTAACGCCAGGCGGTTGTTTATTTTATTTCGAGTGATCAGAATACGATGCGAATAAGCTTATTCCTCCGCTCAGGGAAAAAAGAGTGGGTCCGGGGTGTT
The DNA here is from genome assembly GCF_022647325.1 of Pantoea deleyi. NCBI lineage: Bacteria > Pseudomonadati > Pseudomonadota > Gammaproteobacteria > Enterobacterales > Erwiniaceae > Pantoea > Pantoea deleyi. Next base: position 3,199,338 of record NZ_CP071405.1, on the reverse strand, counting down.
TTCAATAATAAAAATGGCTTCCGAATCAGGGCCAGTTTTTAATCAAAGGCAGGATAAGATGAATCGTATAACGTGGATCGACAATCTGCGGGGATTGAGTATTCTCGCAATCATTTTTTTGCACAGTACTATCGCCGTACATAATAACGCCGGACATTTTACCGCCTTCAGCAGCCTGTTAAATGAGATGCTGGCACCGGTCAGGCTGGGACTGATGTTCTTTGTTTCGGGGTTATTTGTCGATGCCGGATTAAGAAAAGGTCTGGGTCCTTTTTTTAATAACAAAGTACGCAGTATTCTCTATCCGTTCATGGTCTGGGTCGCGGTTTATGGCGGGTTAAAAATCCTGTTCAGCTCGATGGCGAATACCCCGCAATCACCGATGAATATTATTCTCTCTCACCTGACCGGTGGCGGCGATATGACCTGGTTCCTGCATTCGCTGTTTATTTTCTTTATTGTGATTATCTTCGCGCGTCATCTGCCGTTTCTGCTGGTGTTTGCCCTCTGCATGGCGCTGAGCTGGGCTCTGCCGGCGCTTGACCCGGAGGGGGTGTTTGCCAGCTTCGACAATACCCATATCAACAAATCGCTCTATCTGTTTGTTTTCTTCTATCTCGGTGATTACGTGGTGAGAAAGCAGGTCGATATTGCGGAAAAAGTTCAGCACGGCCCGACGCTGCTTATTTCGCTGGTCAGTTTTATCGTGCTCTCCTGCCTGAATATCTTTGTGCTGGATCGTCACGCTCAGGCATTATTGTCACCGCTGGCGCTGCTGTCGGTGCCGCTGTTCGTCTGGATTGCGCTGAAGCTGAAGTCGGAACTGGTCTACTACATTGGCGTGAATTCGATTGTCTTTTACCTGTCGCATTATCTGGCGATTCAGTTCTTCAGTAAGATTGTGAAATTTGAAAGCCCGTCAGCCTGGGTGAACGACGTGAAGTTTATTTCGGCGTTTCTGGTGGCACTGGCGTTGCCGTGGACATTGTGTCTGATGAGAAAACGCGGCTGGTTTAATTTCCTCTTCACGATGAAGAAATCATCGAAGCCGATGACGAGCAAGGCGGCGTAATCCGTCGCCATGAAAAAGGCCGGCCGTTTAACGGGCCGGCCTTTTTTTATCAGGCAATCTGCACCGGCACTGCTTTTGCCAGACGCTTCATCTGATTATCACCTTCAAAATAGGCGACTTTGGGCTGCCACTGACGCGCTTCGGCATCGTCAACCTGCACGTAAGAGCAGATAATTAAAATATCACCTTCGCAGGCGCAGCGGGCGGCCGCACCGTTGACCGAAATAATCTTAGAGCCGCGTTCAGCCGCGATAGCGTAGGTAGAAAAACGCTGACCGTTGGTGACGTTATAAATATCGATCGCTTCATATTGCAGAATGCCGGAAGCCTCCAGGAAATCCTGATCGATAGCGCAGGAACCTTCATAATTGAGGTCCGCCTGTGTCACCTTGACGCGGTGCAATTTGCCTTGCAGAACTGTGCGAATCATAGCCAGAAACCTTGTCAGAGAAAGAAAATAACCTGCCGCAGGGGGAATTACTGCGTCAGGTCAACGGTTTGATTATCGATCAGGCGGGCATTACCCAGCCAGGCGGCCATCAGCACCACCGCGCGCTGGCTGTCCACCGTCAGCGGCTGCAGCGTTTCCGCGTCGCAGATCGCCAGGCCATCCGGACGCAAGCCCTGTGCCAGCAGCGCGTCACTGGCCGCCTCGACGATCTCTTCGATGTGACGCTCGCCGTTCTCCAGCCGCGTCGCCATCTGATTCATCACCTGGCTCAGCACCGGAGCCAGCCTGCGCTCTTCAGCCGTCAGGTAGCCGTTGCGTGAACTCAGCGCCAGGCCATCTTTCGCCCGTACGGTTGGCACGCCAACAATCTCAATGTCGAAGCCCATATCGGCCACCATCTTACGAATGATAGCCAGCTGCTGAAAATCCTTTTCGCCGAAACAGGCAATATCGGGCTGGACCAGATTAAAGAGTTTACTGACGATGGTGGCGACGCCGCGGAAATGGCCGGGACGGGTGGCCCCTTCCAGCAGGGAAGAGAGCACCGGCACCTCAACGAAGGTCTGATTCTGCGCGCCCTGCGGATAGACTTCGGCAGGCGAGGGGGCAAAGACCACGTCAACCTGATGACGGTTCAGCTTTTCGCAATCTTCCTGCAGCGTGCGCGGGTAGCGCGCCAGATCGTCGGCACGATCGAACTGCATCGGATTCACAAAGATCGAGACGATGACGATGTCGCCGCGCGCCCGCGCTTCATCCACCAGCGTCAGATGCCCTTCATGCAGATTGCCCATGGTCGGCACCAGCGCAATGCGTTTACCCTGCTGACGCCAGCGACGGACTTCCTGGCGCAGCATCAGCAGCGTTTCAATGATCAACACGATGACTCTCCCGGATTACTGGAAACTGTGCTCGGCCGCCGGATAGATTCCGGCCTCGACGTCGGCGATATAGCGGCGAATGGCTGCGCGAACGTCGCCGGTCTCCGCCAGGAAATTTTTGGCAAACTTAGGGATATGGCCGCCGGTCACGCCGAGCGCATCATGCATCACCAGAATCTGCCCGTCGGTGACGTTACCGGCCCCGATGCCGATCACCGGAATGGTGAGCGCGTCGGTAATGCGCTGCGCCAAGGAGACCGGAACGCACTCCAGCACCATCAGCTGTGCGCCTGCGGCTTCCAGCGCCAGTGCATCCGCCAGCAGCTGCTCGGCGCCTGCGTCGTCCCGGCCCTGTACTTTATAGCCGCCGAAGATATTCACCGACTGCGGCGTCAGGCCGAGATGCCCGCACACCGGCACCGCCCGCTCGGTCAGCATCTGCACGCTTTCCGCCAGCCAGCTGCCGCCTTCCAGCTTCACCATGTTGGCTCCGGCTCGCATCAGCTGCGCGGCGCTGTCGAAGGTCTGCGCTGGGGTGGCGTAACTCATGAACGGCAGATCGGCGAGCAGCAGGGCCTGCGGCGCGCCACGGCGAACCGCGGCGGTGTGATAAGCGATGTCGCTGACCGTCACCGGCAGGGTGGAATCATGCCCCTGCACCGTCATCCCTAACGAATCACCGACCAGCAGAACCTGAATGCCTTCCTCGGCAAACAGACGGGCAAAACTGAAATCGTAGGCGGTCAGCGTGGCGAACTTTTTCCCGCTGGCCCTGGCCTGACGCAGATGTGAAATCGTGGTAGGTTTCATGGCGCTCTCAACTCAGGAATTCGGATGCGCGCAGTTTACTGGATAGCGTGAAAGAGCGGAATCACAGATGTGCGTTTGTCGCGTCAGCCGTGCCACAGCACGATGCTGCGGGTGTCGAGCGCCGTCAGAAAGGGGCGAAGCGGGCGGCCATCCGGCAGGCAGGCATCCGGTGCGATCGCCAGCAGCGGCACCAGCATAAAGGCGCGGTTAAGCAGGTCATAATGCGGCACAGTCAGCCGCGGCGTAGTGATAAGCGCCTCGCCAAACAGCATTACATCGATATCCAGCGTGCGCGGTCCCCAGCGTTCCGCTTTGCGTACCCGGCCATGCTCATGTTCGATGCGCTGGGTATGATCCAGCAGCGCCTCTGCGCTGAGATCGGTCTCCAGCGCCACGGCGGCGTTGAGAAAATCGGGCTGATCGGGCGGGCCATAGGGGGGGGTGCGATAAAACGGAGAGGTTGCGATGCGCTGCGTCTGCGGCAGCGCATCGAGTGCGGTCAGCGCTGCATCAACCTGATGCAGCGGATCGGCCAGATTACTGCCTAGCGCGAGGTAGACCCGTGTCATGAGACGTTGTGGTTGTCGCGACGGGGGGCGGAAGAGCGGCGGCGCGGACGGCGCGAGCGGTTGCGTGGCACCGGATCGTCGCCCAGGTTATTCAGCATGTTTTTCTGCTGGGGCGGAGCCGCCACCTGGAACTCGCCCCACCACTGGCTCAGGCGCAGCAGTTCCGGGTTATTCTCGACCTCTGCGCGCAGCGCCAGCAGATCGTAAGCGGCGCGGAACTTCGGATGCTCCATCAGCTTCCAGGCGCGTTTACCGTGACGACGCGACATGCGCAGCTGCAGCAGCCAGATATCGCGGATCAGCGAGGTGATACGCTTCGGAATCGCCAGCGCGCGGCACGCTTCGTCCAGCGTGTCGTTCATCGCCATTGCAAAGGCTTCGAAGTAGGTCAGGCCGCTCTCCTGCGCGATGCGCTCTGCCGCTTCAAGCTGCGGATACCAGAACATCGCGGCAAACAGGAACGCCGGGTTAACACGCATCTCATTATGAATACGGTTATCGGTGTTCTTCAGCACCTGCGCGACCATCCGCTCCATGTGGCTGTCGCTGTTCTCCGTGAAGTTGCGCGCCAGGGTCGGGAACAGCGGCTGGAACAGCTGATATTCACAGAGTTTGAGATAAGTGCTGTAGCCGTAACCCGCCTGCAGCAGCTTCAGCGACTCTTCAAACAGGCGAGCAGGCGGAATGTCACGCAGCAGCGAGGCGAGACGCGGGATTGGCTCGGCGGTTTCCGGCGCGATGCTCATGTTGAGCTTAGCGGCGAAGCGCGCGACGCGCAGCATGCGGACCGGATCTTCGCGATAGCGGGTTTCCGGATCGCCAATCAGACGGATAATGCCCGCTTCCAGATCGCTGATGCCGCCCACATAGTCACGGACGGTGAAATCGGCCACGCTGTAGTAGAGGCTGTTGATCGTCAGATCGCGGCGCTGGGCGTCATCTTCGATAGAGCCGAAGATGTTGTCGCGCAGCAGCATCCCGCTCTGGGCACGCTGCGAACTGTTGCGATCCTCATCGGGCTCTTCCGCCTGATGGTGACCACGGAAGGTGGCGACTTCGATCACCTCCGGGCCAAACATCACGTGAGCCAGACGGAAACGGCGACCGACCAGGCGGCAGTTGCGGAACAGCTTGCGCATCTGCTCTGGCGTGGCATTGGTCGTGACGTCGAAATCTTTGGGTTTTTGCCCCAGTAGCAAATCGCGCACGCCACCGCCTACCAGATAGGCTTCATAACCGGCTTTATTCAGGCGATAGAGCACTTTGAGGGCATTTTCGCTGATGTCTTTACGTGAGATGGTATGGCTTTCACGAGGGATGATGGTCATAAGACGCTCTGGTTCAACCTCTGCTGGGGCTTCCTCTTCATCTCGCTTCAGGACTTTCCGGCAAAAATTAGCTACTCGGGTAAAAATGGGACACCTCGACAGTGGCAATAAGGGTGTAGGTAAAATCAGCGGCTAATCATAGCCTGTTGAGAACCGTTTGAGAATGCTGTTGTCTGTGCATCCGGTTTCAGGGCGTTCTCCTGCGGCATCAAAGCGATATTCCACTGTGCCACCGCATCAGACAGCAGTTTCTCCTGCGTTAAGTCCTGCCATCCGCAGGAAACCGGCTGCCCGAGGAAGCGTAACGCCGCCACCAGCAGCGGCCGGGCATCGCCATCCGGCAGGGCGGGGGCGTGATTCTGCTTCGATAACTTATTGCCATCGTGATTCAGCGCCAGCGGCAGATGCATCCAGTCGGGCACCGGCCAGCCAAACTGCTGATAGAGCGCAATCTGGCGCACGGTCGGTTCGATTAAATCTGCGCCGCGCACCACTTCGGTGATGCCCTGAAAGTGATCGTCGACCACGACCGCCAGATTATAGGCAAACAGGCCATCCCGGCGATGAATGATAAAATCTTCCTGCGCCAGCGCGCGCTCCGCCGCTGTCCGGCCGCGCAGCCGATCCTCAAACGCCAGAACCGGCGCATGCTGGCGTAAACGCAGCGCGGCATTCTCCGGCCCGCGCTGCCGGTCACGGCAGTAGCCATCATAGAAGCCACCGATCTGCTGGATGCGGCGTCGGGTACAGGTGCAGTAATAGCTCTGCCGATGCGTCCGCAGCCAGGCCAGCGCCTCGCGATAGGCATCATGACGCTGAGACTGCCAGAGCACCTCGCCATCCCACGTTAAGCCATACTGCTCCAGTTGGTGCAGGATACGGCTGGCGGCGCCCGGCACTTCGCGTGGTGGATCGATATCTTCAATCCTCACCCGCCAGAGGCCATTCTGCGCGCGCGCGCTCAGGTAACTGCCCAGCGCAGCAATCAGCGAGCCAAAGTGAAGTTCACCAGAAGGGGAGGGGGCGAAACGGCCGATACAGGAGGATGACATAGGGGTCAGAAGTGACCACGCAGGGAGCGAAACAGCAGATGCTCCGCTGCGTGGTAACAGGCTGGACGCGGCATCAGCCGGCCATTTGTTTCTCACGAATTTCTGCTAACGTCTTGCAGTCGATGCAGAGATCGGCTGTCGGACGCGCTTCGAGACGGCGGATACCGATCTCAACGCCACAGGAATCGCAATAGCCGAAGTCGTCATCTTCAACTTTCTTCAGCGTCTTCTCGATCTTTTTGATCAGTTTACGTTCGCGATCGCGGTTACGCAGTTCCAGGCTGAACTCCTCTTCCTGTGCGGCACGGTCAACCGGGTCCGGGAAGTTGGCAGCTTCATCCTGCATGTGCGATACGGTACGATCGACTTCGTCCCGCAATTGATTACGCCAGGCTTCCAGAATCTTACGAAAATGGGTCAGCTGCGCGTCGTTCATATACTCTTCGCCAGCCTTCACCTGATAAGGTTCGACTCCGGCGATAGCGAGAATACTCAGGGACGATGTTTTACGGTTTTGACCTTCTTGCATGTTGCTTCTCCTGGATAACACGCACTATACCCTTTCACTGACGTCTCGCAGGGGCGTAACTGCCAGCCTGCATCTGACCTCTGCGGGGTACATCGATCCCCCATTGGGGAAAAAAACAGGCCGCTATAAATAACAGAAGCAGTCAGGGTTGGCAATTCTTCATGAACACACCTTGACAAGCCTGTGAGGAACAGCGTATTCAGCGTCTCGCTCAGAACATTCTTAGCACATAAAATTGCAAAAGATATTACAAGGTTACGTTAATCGGCGATTTAAGAAACATCCCCTGCGCCGACAGCGCGGCCTGAAACGCTAAAACCTCTACGCCCTCCTGCTGCGCCTGAGCCAGTTGTTCTGCATACGCCGCATCGATGTGACGTGCCGGGGAAACGTCCTCAATCCCCGAGTGCAGAACGGCAAACAACAAAACGGCCCGATGGCCCTCTGCCGCCACTGTCGCCAGTTCGCGCAGATGCTTTTGGCCTCGAATCGTCACCGCATCCGGAAAATACCCTTTGCCTTCATGTAAAAGAGTGACGGATTTGACCTCAATATAGCAGTTGCGCCGGCCCTCTGCCTTGAGCAGGAAATCAATTCTGCTTTTTTCAGTACCATATTTAACTTCGGCCTGACGCTGGCTGTAGCCGGCCAGTGCAGGCAGCCGGTTCTGATCCAGCGCTTCCGCCACCAGCAGGTTGGCGCGCAGGGTATTGACGCAGATCCAGTGGCCCTGCTGCGTTTCGGTCAGCTCCCAGCTGTGGGGGTATTTGCGCGTCAGGCTGTCGGAGGTGGAGTACCAGACCCGATCGCCCGGCGTCGCGCAGCCGGTCATGGCACCGGTGTTGGCGCAGTGGATCGTCAGCACCTCACCGTCGGGCGTCATGACATCGGCCAGAAAGCGCTTGTAACGGGCGATCAGGCGGGCAGGTTTAAGGGGCGGAGAGAAGTGCATGGGGATCCTGAGAAGAGAGTGGCCAGCTGGCCAGTGCGCGATAGCGGGTCCGGCCCCGGCTGTACTCAGAGGCGAACAGTGAAAAACGGGAAACGCGGAAACGCCAGTGAAAGCCGCGCGGCGGTAACGCTACCGGCTGCGTGGCGTGGCGTAACAGCGTGATGTGCGGATGAAACGGCTGCGGGCTCTGATGACAGCCATGCCGGGCGGCCTGCGCCCGCAGCAGGCTGGCGAGCTGCAACAGACCGCGTGGCGCGCGCTGGCAGCCGAGCCAGACCACGCCGGGGCGCGGCCAGTGTCCGGCATCATCCAGATCGAGATCAAAGCCGGGCTGAACGATGCGCGACGCCAGGGTCTGCAGGCGCTGTGAGGTCTCCGGCGTCACCTCACCCAGAAATGCCAGCGTCAGGTGCAGATTCGCCGCAGCGACCGGCACGCCCGCCCCGGCCGGAAAGGTGTCGGCCCGCCAGCGCACCAGCGCCTGCTGCATATCGTCAGGCAGGCTGAGGGCAAAAAATAAGCGTTGTGTCGCCATGGCGCTCTCCGGCAAATATCACGGATGGATGCTACAATGCGCGCCATCTTAGCACAGGCAGAAGCGGAGTTTGCTGTGAGCGATTTACCGGTCAGCGCGGTGCTGCCTGACCTCCTGGCGGCGCTGAAAGACGCCTCTCAAATCCTGCTGGCCGCCCCCACGGGGGCGGGCAAATCAACCTGGCTGCCGCTGCAGCTGTTACAGCAGGCGGGGCTGCCGGGACGGATCATTATGCTGGAGCCGCGTCGGCTGGCGGCACGTAACGTGGCGCAGCGGCTGGCAGAGCAGCTGGGCGAGCAGCCGGGGGGCACGGTCGGGTTCCGGATGCGTGGCGAAAGCTGCGTCGGGCCCCAGACCCGGCTGGAAGTGGTCACCGAAGGGATGCTCACGCGCCTGCTGCAGCAGGATCCGATGCTGGAGGGCGTGTCGCTGGTGATCCTCGACGAATTTCATGAACGCAGCCTGCAGGCCGATCTGGCGCTGGCGCTGCTGCTCGACGTGCAGCAGGGGCTGCGCGACGATCTGAAGATCCTGCTGATGTCCGCCACGCTGGACAATGCCCGGCTGGCGGCACGGCTGCCCGATGCGCCGCTGATCGTCTCAGAAGGGCGCAGCTATCCGGTCGAGCGGCGCTACGCATCGCTGAATCAGACGGTGCGTTTCGAAGAGGCGGTTGCGCGGGAGGTCGCCCAGCTGTTGCGGGACGAGCGCGGCTCGCTGCTGCTGTTTCTGCCCGGCGTGGCGGAGATCGAGCGGGTGAAGCGCGAGCTGGAATCCCGAATCGGTGACGATGTGGATCTGACTCCGCTCTATGGCGCGCTGCCGCTGGCGGCGCAGCGACAGGCGATTCTGCCCGCTGCCGCCGGACGCCGTAAGGTGGTACTCGCCACCAATATCGCCGAGACGAGCCTGACCATTGAGGGGATCCGTCTGGTGGTCGACAGCGCCCTGGAGCGCAGCGCCCTGTTTGACGCCCGCAGCGGCGTCACGCGCCTGCAGACCCAGCGGATCAGTCAGGCCTCGATGATCCAGCGTGCAGGCCGTGCGGGGCGCCTGATGCCGGGGATCTGCCTGCATTTACTGCCTCAGGAGCAGGCCGCGCGTGCCGCGGCGCAGAGTGAACCGGAGATCGTTAACAGCGATCTCTCGTCGCTGTGGCTGGATCTCCTGCAGTGGGGCTGCACGCAGCCGGAACAACTGCAGTGGCTGGATGCTCCGCCCGTCCGTCATCTGCACGCGGCGCAACAGCAGCTGACCCGGCTGGGCGCGCTGGACAGCCACGGCCTGCTGAATCCGCTGGGACGGCGCATGGCGCAGCTGGGCTGCGATCCCCGCCTGGCGGCGCTGCTCTGTGCCGCAGGAGACGATCCGGATGCGGTCGCCAGCGCCGCGCTGCTGGTGGCGATTCTGGAAGATCCGCCGCGCAGCGGCAGCGCCGATCTGCGTGATGCGCTGCACCGGCCTCAGCCGCAGTGGCAGTGGCGGGCGCAGCAGTGGCAGCAGCGGCTCCGTATCCGGGGCGGTCGGGTCGATGACGATCGCTTTGCCGCCCTGCTGGCGGCAGGATTCGGCGATCGGCTGGCGCGGCGGCGCGATCAGAGCGGACGCTATCAGCTGGCTAACGGGCTGGGCGCCAGGCTTGATGAGCAGGATGGCCTGACGCGCAGTGAATGGCTGATTGTCCCGGCGCTGCTGCAGACCAGCGCTACGCCGGATGCCCGGATGCTGCTGGCGCTGCCGGTCGATATTGACGCCCTGTGCCAGCAGCTACCGGCCCTGGTGGAGCGCCGGACCGAAGTGGAGTGGGATGAAGAGAAAGGCACGCTGCGCGCGTTGAGGCGCGAGCAGATCGGCGCGCTGGTGCTGAAAACGCAGCCGATGGCGCGGCCGGAGCCGGCGGTGCTGCATGCGGCCATGCTGCGCTGGATCGCCGAAAAGGGGCTGTCGGTGCTGGGCTGGACGCCGGAGGCTGAGCAGCTGCGCCTGCGCATCCAGTGCGCGGCGCAGTGGCTGCCGGAAGAGCACTGGCCCGCCACCGATGACAGCACGCTGCTTGAGAGCCTGTCGCAGTGGCTGCTGCCGCAGATGTCAGCCGTACGCGATCTTCGCAGCCTGCAGGCGGTGAACCTGACCACCGCACTCTTACATTTACTCACATGGTCACAGCGCCAGCGGCTGGATAGTGCGCTGCCAACTCATTACACTGTGCCGACCGGAAGCCGGCTGCCCATTCGCTACGATGCGGATAAGCCGCCCGCCCTGGCGGTGCGGATTCAGGAGATGTTTGGCGAAGCGCGTAATCCGGCGGTCGCCGACGGACGCGTTCCGCTGGTGCTGGAGCTGTTATCGCCCGCCCAGCGCCCGCTGCAGATCACCCGCGATCTGGCGGCGTTCTGGCGGGGAGCCTGGCCGGAGGTCAGGAAAGAGATGAAAGGGCGCTATCCTAAACATCTCTGGCCAGAGGATCCGGCCACCGCCTTGCCCACAAGGCGGACCAAAAAAATGTCCCCGCAGGGTTGAGTCCACTGGATCGAATTCAGAGGGTTCTGCCATGCGGCACGCGAGAAAGCAGTTAGAGTAGCGGCGCTGCCGTAAGCACTGCCTGGAGAAGAAAAGTAATGTCTGGGAACGATCGCGAACCAATTGGGCGCAAAGGTAAAGCGTTGCCGCCGCGCAGCAGTACGGGCCGGGGACGACGCAGGGATATCGAACAGGATATCGGTCAGGACGATTTTAATGATGACGAGGAGGAAGCGCCGGTGCCACGTAAAGGTAAAGGTGGAAAACCGCCGCGCGGCAAACGCCGTTGGCTGGGATGGATAATTAAACTGTTCCTGGTGTTTGTGGTGGTGATGGCCGCGTGGGGCATCTACCTCGACTCGGAAATTCGCAGCCGGATCGACGGTAAAGTGTGGCAACTGCCCGCCACCGTCTATGGCCGCATGGTCAGCCTGGAACCGGGCATGGCCTACAACAAAAGTGAAATGGTGGCGCTGCTGGAGGGTACCCAGTATCGCGAAGTCTCCCGGATCACCCGCCCTGGCGAGTTTTCGGTTAAAGGCAACACGATTGAACTGCTGCGTCGTCCGTTTGATTTCCCCGACAGTAAAGAGGGGCAGATCCACGCGCGCATGAGCTTCACGAAGGATGAGCTGAGCGAGATTAAGAACCTCGAAACCGGCCGCGATTTTGGCTTTTTCCGCCTCGATCCGCGCCTGATCACCATGCTGCAGTCACCGAACGGTGAACAGCGACTCTTCGTTCCGCGCAGCGGCTTCCCGGATCTGCTGGTCGATACGCTGATCGCCACCGAAGACCGTCACTTCTACGAGCATGATGGCATCAGCCCCTACTCGATTGGTCGCGCCTTCCTGGCGAACATCACGGCCGGTAAAGCGGTGCAGGGCGGCAGTACCCTGACGCAGCAGCTGGTGAAGAACCTGTTCCTCACCAACGAGCGTTCGCTGTGGCGTAAAGCGCGTGAAGCCTATATGGCGGTGATCATGGATGCGCGCTACAGCAAAGATCGCATTCTGGAGCTTTACCTGAACGAGGTCTATCTCGGTCAGGCGGGCAGCGATCAGATCCGCGGTTTCCCGCTGGCGAGCCTCTACTACTTTGGCCGTCCGGTTGATGAACTGAGTCTGGATCAGCAGGCGATGCTGGTCGGCATGGTGAAAGGGGCGTCACTCTACAATCCGTGGCGCAACCCGAAACTGGCGCTGGAGCGTCGCAACCTGGTGCTGCGTCTGCTGCAGCAGCAGAAAGTGATCGATCAGGAGCTGTATGACATGCTCTCGGCGCGTCCGCTGGGCGTGCAGCCGAAGGGCGGCGTCATCACGCCACAGCCTGCTTTTATGCAGATGGTGCGCAATGAACTGCAGGCGAAGCTGGGCGACAAGGTCAAGGATCTCTCCGGCGTGAAAATCTTCACCACGCTGGATCCGGTCTCCCAGGATGCGGCTGAAAAAGCGGTGATTGATGGCATTCCGACGCTGAAAAAACAGCGTGGCCTGAAAGATCTGGAAACGGCGATGGTGGTGGTCGACCGCTTCAGCGGCGAAGTGCGTGCGATGGTCGGCGGGGCAGATCCGCAGTATGCCGGTTATAACCGTGCGCTGCAGGCGCGCCGCTCTATCGGTTCGCTGGCGAAACCAGCGACCTATCTCACCGCGCTGAGCCAGCCCAACAGCTACCGGCTGAACAGCTGGATTGCGGATGAGCCGATTGCGCTGAAGCAGCCTAACGGCAGCATCTGGAAGCCCATGAACGACGACCGTCGCTTCAGCGGTAAAGTGATGCTGGTGGATGCACTGACCAACTCCATGAACGTTCCGACGGTCAACCTCGGGATGACGCTGGGGCTGGATGCGGTGGTGGAGACATGGAACAAACTGGGCGTGCCGAAAGATCAGCTGCATCCGGTTCCGGCGATGCTGCTGGGTGCCCTGAACCTGACGCCGGTTGAAGTGGCGCAGGCGTTCCAGTCGATCGCCAGCGGCGGCAACCGTGCGTCGCTCTCCGCGGTGCGTTCGGTGATTGCGGAAGATGGCAGCGTGCTCTATCAGAGCTATCCGCAGGCGCAGCGTGTTGAACCGGCGCAGGCCGCTTATCTGACGCTCTACACCATGCAGCAGGTTGCCGATCACGGTACCGCCCGTGCGCTGGGCGCGCGTTTCCCGAATGCGCATCTGGCCGGTAAAACCGGGACCACCAACGACCTGGTCGACAGCTGGTTTGCCGGTATTGATGGCAAAGAAGTGGCGATCACCTGGGTGGGACGCGACAACAACCAGCCGACCAAACTTTACGGCGCCAGCGGGGCGATGCAGCTCTATCGTCGCTACCTGGATATCCAGGCACCAATGCCGTTACAGCTGACGCCGCCGGAAGATGTGTCGATGATGAATGTGGACTCTGCCGGTAACTTCGTCTGCGGCACGGGCAGCAGCACCTGGCGTTCGCTGCCGGTGTGGGCGCTGGATCCAAATGCGCTGTGTCAGCAGCAGCAGCAACAGATTCAGCAGCAGCAACAGCTGTTCGATCAGCAGCAGCAGCAGCAGCAACAACAGCAGCAACAGCAGCCGCAGGAGCAGAAGGATAGCGACGGCGTAGCGGGCTGGATAAAAGATATGTTTGGCAAATAAATCGGTCTGACCGGTTAAAAAGGGCGCTTCGGCGCCCTTTTTTTATGCCTGACGATCCTGCGCGTACTGGCCTGCGCAGGCTGTCACAGCGGGGATTTCCGCTTGCAGTGCCGGAGGCCTTTCGCATATTATCGAAACGTTATAATAATCATTATCGTTTCGATTCGCTTGACTGCGCCTACTGTCCAGAGACACTTTTATGAACGTGCGAACGACTTTTTCTGACAACACCCAAAAAACCTTTTCCCGTCCTCTTCTGGGCATCCTGATCACCCTCAGTCTCAGCGCCAGCCTTCACGCGGCGCAGCCGGAAACCCTGGTCGTCTCGGCCGATGGCGGCAGCGGCGTCGAAGCGGAAAACCCCTGGGGCCCGGCGCCAACGGTAGCGGCCAAACGCAGCGCCACGGGCACCAAAACTGATACGCCGATCGAAAAAAATCCGCAGTCTGTCTCCGTGGTGACCCGCGAAGAGATGGCAATGCGCAACGTCACCAGCGTCAAAGGGGCGTTTAACTACACGCCTGGCGTGCTGACCGGAAACCGTGGCAGCTCAGACGTTTATGATGCCCTGTCGATTCGTGGCTTCAGCGAAACCAATACCAATCAGTATCTCGATGGCCTGAAACTGCAGGGGGATAACTACTCTGAGTTTGCCATTGATCCCTACTTCCTGGAGCGCGCCGAACTGCTGCGCGGTCCGGTTTCGGTGCTGTATGGCAAAAGCAATCCCGGCGGCGTGGTTGCGCTGGTGAGCAAGCGGCCGACGACGGAAACCCTGCGTGAAGTGCAGTTCCAGATGGGCAACGACAATCTCTTCTCGACCGGCTTCGACTTCGGTGGCGCGCTGGATGATGACGGCGTCTACAGCTATCGACTGACCGGCCAGGCGCGCAGTCAGGATGCGCAGCAGGCGATGAACAAAGAGAAGCGCTACACCATCGCTCCCGCGTTCAGCTGGCGTCCCGACGATCGCACCCGCATCGATCTGCTGACCTATTTCCAGAACGAGCCGGAAACCGGCTATTACGGCTGGCTGCCGCGGCAGGGCACCGTCGTGCCTATTACCCGCGCCGACGGCAGCGAGTACAAACTGCCGACTGACTTCGATGAAGGCGAGCAGAGCAACAAAATTTCGCGCACCACCAAAATGGTGGGTTATAACGCTGAGCACAGCCTCAACGACACCTGGACGGTGCGTCAGAATCTGCGTTATGCCGATCTGCGTACCGACTATCGCAGCATCTACGGCAACGGTTTTATCCCGGCTACCCAGGAGATCACCCGTGGCTCCGCGACCTCGCACGAGAAGCTGAACCAGTTCGCGGTGGATAACCAGGCGCAGGCAAAATTTGCTACCGGCCAGGTGGATCATACGCTGCTGCTGGGCGTGGATTATCAGCGAACGCGTAACGATATTGATGCCGCCTTCGGGAGTGCAGCCCCTCTGAATGCCATTAATCCGCAGTACGGCAATGACGCAAATGTCGGGGCACCTTTCCCCTATCAGTATCTGAATAAGCAGGAGCAGACTGGCCTGTATACGCAGGATCAGATGGAGTGGAACCGCTGGGTGCTGACGTTGGGTGGCCGCTACGATTATGCAATGACCTCTGCGCTGAACCGTAATGGTGATTCCGAAATTAAAAACCACGATCAGGCGTTTACCTGGCGCGGGGGTCTTAACTACGTTTTCGACAATGGGATCGCGCCCTATTTCAGCTACAGCGAATCCTTCATTCCTACGGCAGGTACAACATCTGGCGGGCAGCCTTTTGATCCGTCCCGCGCGAAGCAGTATGAAGCGGGGGTGAAATATGTGCCGAAAGATCGTCCGGTGGTGCTTACCGCCGCGCTTTATCAGCTGACGAAAACCAAAAACCTGACTGCCGATCCGAACAATGTGCTTTTCAGCGTGCAGAGCGGTGAAATCCGGTCGCGCGGCGTGGAGCTGGAGGCGAAAGCGGCGCTGAATGCCAACGTTAACCTGACGGCCGCTTACACCTACACCGATGCTGAATACACCAAAGACACGCAGCTGCAGGGCCGGACCCCGGTGAGCGTTCCCGAACACATGGCCTCGCTCTGGAGTGATTATACCTTCCATGAGACCGCCTTGTCGGGCGTGACGGTGGGCGCGGGTGTGCGTTATGTCGGCGAGAGCCAGGGGCTTTACAGCACAGGCGCGCAGCAGAACCAGAACTTTAAGGTAGCCGGTTACACCACGGTGGATGCGGCGCTGAAATATGACCTGGGCCGTTTCGGCCTGCCGGGATCAACCGTCGGCGTCAACGTCAACAATCTGTTCAACCGTGACTACGTCGCCAGCTGCTATCGTGAATACGCCTGCTACTGGGGCGCGGAGCGTAAGATTGTTGGTACCGCGACCTTCAGATTCTGATTTAACCGGGCGCACCAGCGCCCGTTCGTGACAGGGATAACCATGCCGCATCCTCACCCAGAAGAGTCGACCTTTACACTGGACAACGCCGGTTTTGAGGTGCCGGGCCGCACGCTGCTTCAGCCGCTGTCGCTGACCTTTCCGCCGGGCAAAATGACGGCCCTGATCGGTCATAACGGCTCCGGCAAGTCGACGCTGCTGAAGATGCTGGGCCGTCACCATGCGGCCAGCCACGGCGAGGTGCGGCTGAATCAGCAGCCGGTCGGGCTCTGGAGCAGTAAAGCCTTTGCCCGTGAGGTCGCCTATCTGCCACAGCAGTTACCGGCAGCCGAAGGGATGACGGTTCGCGAACTGGTGGCGATTGGCCGCTACCCCTGGCATGGCGCGCTGGGGCGTTTTGGTCAGGAGGATCGCGACAGAGTCGATGAGGCGATTGCGCAGGTCGGGCTGAAGCCCTTTGCCGGACGGCTGGTCGACAGCCTGTCGGGCGGCGAACGTCAGCGCGCCTGGCTGGCAATGATGGTGGCGCAGAACAGCCGCTGTCTGCTGCTGGACGAACCGACGTCGGCGCTGGATATCGCCCATCAGGTCGAGGTGCTGGCGCTGATAAAAACGCTGAGCCAGCAGCGAGGATTAACGGTGATTGCGGTGCTGCACGATATCAATATGGCGGCGCGCTACTGCGATCATCTGGTGGCGCTGCGTCAGGGCGCGATGATCGCCGAGGGTGACGCAGACGCCATTATGCAGGCTGACGTGCTGGCGGCGATTTATGGCATCCCGATGGGCATCCTGCCGCATCCGCAGGGCGGCGCGCCGGTCAGTTTTGTCTGTTAAGGAAGTATGATGCCCGATCTTTATCGCCGCAGGCTGATGCTGGCGCTGGCGGCCTCACCGCTGTTTTGTGCTCTTCCCCTGCGTGCCGCTGCGCCCCAGACCGGTCGTATTATCGCGCTGGAGTGGTTACCCACCGAGCTTCTGCTGGCGCTGGGGATCACGCCATACGGCGTGGCCGATCTGCACAACTACAACATCTGGGTCGGCCAGCCGCCGCTGCCCGCTGGCGTGATCGATGTGGGTCTGCGCACCGAACCGAACCTTGAGCTGATGGCGCAGATGCAGCCGTCGCTGATCCTCTGCTCCAACGGCTACGGCCCCGCGAAAGATAAACTGCAACGCATTGCGCCAGCGATGGGATTCGACCTTCACAGCGGCGACGGTAAGCCCTTGACCGCCGCGCGGGCGTCCCTGCGTCAGCTGGCGGCGCGCCTGGGGATCAGCGACCGCGCGGAGCAGCATCTGCGTGAGGTCGATGCGGAACTGGCGGCGGCGCGTCAGCGGCTGGCACCCTATGCCGGACGCACGATCCTGCTGATGTCGCTGCTCGACAGCCGTCACGCCATCACCTTTGGTAAAAACAGCCTGTTTCTCGAAGTGATGACCCTGCTGGGCCTGAAAAATGGCTGGCACGGCGAAACCAATTTCTGGGGGAGTGCGGTGATCGGCATCGAACAGCTGGCGCAGGTGGGCGACGTCGAGACCCTCTGTTTCGACCATGACAACGACATGGAGATGCAGCAACTGATGCGCAGCCCGCTGTGGCAGGCGCTGCCGTTTGTGCGCAGCGGACGCTTTCAGCGCGTGCCGGCCGTCTGGTATTACGGTGCCACGCTCTCGGCGCTGCACTTTGTTCGCGTGCTGGAACGCGCGCTGGAGAGACACTGATGCGTCATGCTCTGCTTCCCGCTGGCCTCCTGAGCCTGCTGTTTCTGCTGGCGCTGAGCCTCACCCTGACGAATCTGCATCAGGCGCTGCCGCAGGCTGACTGGTGGCAGGCGCTCTGGTCACCGGCCGTCGATAACCTGCCGCAGATGGTGTTTCACTACAGCCTGCTGCCGCGCACGGTGCTGGCGCTGCTGGTGGGCGCCGGTCTGGGCCTGGCCGGTCTGCTGTTTCAGCAGATCCTGCGTAATCCGCTGGCGGAGCCGACCACGCTGGGCGTCTCGTCCGGCGCCCAGCTGGGTATTACTGTCGCCACGCTGTGGCATCTGCCGGGCGGGGTGCTGGCGCAGCAGTTTGCGGCGCTGAGCGGTGCGCTGCTGGTGGGCGCTATGGTCTTTGGCGTCGCCTGGGGCCGACGGCTGTCGCCCGTCACGCTGATCCTGGCCGGGCTGGTGCTGAGCCTCTACAGCGGTGCGGTTAATCAGATCTTTGCGATCTTCAATCACGATCAGCTGCAGAACATGTTTCTCTGGAGCACCGGTGCGCTGAATCAGATGGGCTGGGAGAATGTGCAGCAGCTCTGGCCGCGCCTGCTGCTGGCGTTTGTCGTGGCGCTGGCGCTGCTGCGTCCGCTGACGCTGATGGGGCTGGATGACACGGTGGCGAAAAATCTGGGGCTGTCACTGTCGATCGCGCGGATTGGCGGGCTGGGGCTGGCGATCCTGCTCAGCGCCCAGCTGGTGAACGTCGCCGGGATTATTGGCTTTATCGGGCTGTTTGCGCCGCTGCTGGCGAAGCTGCTGGGCGGACGGCGGCTCATCAGCCGGATGATACTGGCGCCGCTGACGGGGGCGCTGCTGCTCTGGCTGGCGGACAGTTGTGTGCTGTGGCTCAGCCAGCACTGGCGCGACATCCCGACCGGCACGGCCACGGCTCTGCTCGGCGTCCCCCTTCTTCTGTGGCTGCTGCCGCGCCTGCGCACCGGCTCTGTGCCACCCGCGCTGCATCAGGGCGACAGGGTGCCCGCCGAGCGGCAGAACCTGCTGCGCTGGCTGCTGATCGGCCTGATTGTGCTGGGGCTGCTGGTATGGGGCGGGCTGGCGTTCGGGCGTGATGCGCTGGGCTGGCGTGTCTCCGCCGGTGAGCTGCTGCACGCGCTGCTTCCGTGGCGTGCACCACGGGTGCTGGCCGCGCTGGTGACTGGTCTGATGCTGGGCGTGGCCGGGAGTCTGATCCAGCGGCTGACCGGCAATCCTATGGCCAGTCCGGAAGTGCTGGGTATCAGTTCGGGCGCCGCCTGCGGCGTCGTCGTCATGATGTTTTTTGTCCCCGGTGATGCCGTAGCCTGGCTGCTGCCCGCCGGGGCGCTGGGTGCGGCGCTGACGCTGCTGGTGATCATGGCGGTCGCCAGCCGGGGCGGCTTCGCGCCGGAGCGGCTGCTGCTGGCGGGTATGGCGCTCAACAGCGCCTTTGTCACGCTGCTGATGCTGCTGCTGGCCAGCGGCGATCCGCGAATGGGCGGGCTGCTGACCTGGATCTCCGGTTCGACCTATAACATCAGCGGGACGCAGGCGATCCAGAGCGCGTTCTGCGCACTGCTGCTGGTGGGGCTGGCTCCACTGGCCACACGCTGGCTGACGCTGCTGCCGCTGGGCAGCGCGACCGCACGGTCGGCAGGCATGGCGTTAACGCCTGCGCGGCTGAGCCTGCTGCTGCTGGCCGCGGCGCTGACCGCCAGCGCGACCCTGACTATCGGTCCGCTGAGTTTTGTCGGTTTGATGGCGCCGCACATGGCGCGGATGCTGGGCTTCCGGCGAGCCCTGCCGCAGCTGCTGCTGTCGGGGCTGCTGGGTGGTGGTTTGATGGTGCTGGCGGACTGGTGCGGCCGGATGCTGGCGTTCCCGGATCAGATCCCGGCCGGGCTGATGGCGACGTTTTTAGGTGCGCCCTACTTTATCTGGCTGCTCAGGCGTTCGGGTTAAGAGGACAAAGCAGGCCGGTTTCAGAGGGCGGCCCGATCCAGCTCAGGGGGGTCTGACAACAACAGAGACGCTCAATGCGTCGGGTCAGCGTAGAAAAGCGTCGCAGGCACAGCGCGGGACGGATGAAGCGGGGATGACGGCTTGCGCGCCTTTCCGGCGGGACCCTGTCTCCTGTGCTGCCACCCTCACACACCCGAGCGGGGCAAACCTGATCAAAGCAAAAGACCGGCTGCTGCCGGTCTTTGTCTTTTACGCTGATGAAATTACAGCTTCGCGAAACAGCGACGCGCGGCGTCGACGGTGTGCTGAATATCCGCTTCGCTGTGGGCCAGCGACATAAAGCCCGCTTCATAGGCTGAGGGCGCAAAGTAAACGCCTTCTTCCAGCATCAGGTGGAAGAAGGTTTTAAAGCGCTCCACGTCGCAGCGTGTCACATCGGCGTAAGAGGTCACGCTGTCAGCTTCGGTGAAGAACAGGCCGAACATGCCGCCAACGTGGTTAATCACCAGCGGGATATTCTGCTGCCGGGCGGCCTCGCGCAGACCTTCCGCCAGCTGGCGGGTCAGGGCATCCAGTTTCTCATGGGTGCCCGGCTGCGCGATCTGCGACAGGCAGGCGTAGCCCGCAGCCATCGCGATCGGGTTACCGGAGAGCGTGCCCGCCTGATAAACCGGCCCGGTCGGGGCCAGCGCGGCCATCACGTCGCGACGGCCACCGAAGGCGCCGACCGGCATCCCGCCACCGATGATTTTTCCGAGGCAGGTCAGATCGGGACGCACGTGGTAATGCGCCTGGGCACCGCCCAGCGCAACGCGGAAACCGGTCATCACTTCATCGATAATCAGCAGCGCGCCGAACTCATCGCAGATCGCACGCAGGCCCGGCAGGAAGTCCGGCTGTGGCGGAATGCAGTTCATGTTGCCGGCGACCGGCTCCACGATAATAGCCGCGATATCTTCAGGATATTGCGCAAAGGCGCTGCGTACCGAATCGAGATCGTTAAAGGTGCAGGTCAGGGTATGTTTGGCGAAATCGGCCGGAACGCCCGGCGAGTTTGGCTGACCCAGCGTCAGTGCACCGGATCCGGCCTTCACCAGCAGGTGGTCGGCGTGGCCGTGGTAGCAGCCCTCAAACTTGATGATTTTATCGCGCCCGGTAAAGCCACGCGCCAGGCGGATGGCGCTCATGGTTGCTTCGGTGCCGGAGTTCACCATCCGCACCATCTCCATGCTCGGCACCAGCTCGCACACCAGCTGCGCCATCGTCACTTCCATTTCGGTCGGTGCGCCAAAGCTTAGCCCGCGCTGCGCGGCTTCGATCACCGCATCGCGGATTGCGCGGTTGTTATGGCCCAGCACCATCGGGCCCCAGGATCCGACATAGTCGATATAGGCTTTGCCATCGGCGTCATAGAGGTAAGCGCCATCGGCATGTTCAATAAACAGCGGAACGCCGCCCACACCGGTAAATGCGCGTACTGGCGAGTTTACCCCACCCGGGATCAGGCGTTGTGCCTCGGCAAACAGTTGTTCGGACTTACTCATTTTCGGCTCCAGCGGTTCAGAAAAATATCGCCCCATTCTACGGAAGAGGGGCAGCAGACGGAAGGCAGATTCACCCGCAGCGCCCTTTAGCGCGCGGAAAGCGGCACAGAGTGCGAAGGGCAGAGCTTGATTGCGCTGAGGTGCTGACTGATAATAGCGTAATTGAGGTCGTTTTCTGACCTGGGCGTTTACCGGAGTAAAACATGAGTGATGAAGTAGCAGCACTGCCGTTGCAGTTTACCGACGCCGCAGCCACCAAGGTGAAGAACCTGATTGCCGACGAAGAGAACCCGGCGCTGAAACTGCGCGTTTATATCACCGGTGGCGGTTGCAGCGGTTTCCAGTATGGCTTCACCTTTGATGACCAGCTGAACGATGGCGATATGACGATTGAAAAGCAGGGCGTCTCCCTGGTCGTTGACCCGATGAGCCTGCAGTATCTGGTGGGCGGTTCGGTGGATTATACGGAAGGTCTGGAAGGTTCGCGCTTTATCGTGACCAACCCGAATGCCAAAACCACCTGCGGGTGTGGCTCCTCCTTCAGTATCTGATCGTGCAGGCCGTCATCCAGACGGCCTTGCTTACCATTCGATCGTAATCAGCCGATTACGCTGCGTTACGCTTCCCTGCCTCTGAATCTGACTCTCTGTCACGCGCGGCTGCGCATCCGGCTGTCTGCCACAGGCTATCTGCGGCGCGGGCTGGCGCGGAGCCGTGCTGATTTCACAGCGTGAATAGATAACAAGTCTGGCACCGATAGAGCCATTAATCGATCCCGCAATCGCCGTACCGGCGAGCGATAGCCCTATGGCCAGCAGCAGTGCTCTGGTCATATTCAGTTCCTGGTGTCGTAAAGGCGCATAAGCGCTGAAAGGACGGCGAGCATACGTGGCGCGTCCGTCTCTGTTAGTGTTTAACGGCAAAAACTGTAGGGACTTTAATCAATTTGTGGATTTAGTGCTCAGGATGCAGGGCCGCACAGAGCTGCCGGGCCGCCAGCAGCAGACGCGGGCCTGGCCGGCTGAGCCAGTCTTCGTTGATGGCGATCACCGGCACGCTGAGCTGAGGCTGCCAGAATGCGCGGATGTTCTCCGCCTGGCGGGCGCTACCCGCGATCACAATCGCCTGCGGATGGCGCATCAGCACCTGCTCGCGGCTGACCTGCGGCCAGCTGACGCGGCTCTCTGCAAAGATGTTGCTGCCGCCGCATAACCTGATCACCGCATCCTGCAGCGTGGCACCGGAGGCCGTAAACAGCGGCTGCTGACCAAACTGCAGAAAAAGCGGAACGGCGGTGAGGTGACCGTAGCGCTGACGCAGCGCGTCTGCCTGCCCGCGCAGCTGCTGTGCAGCCTGCCTGGCCTGGCCCGGCTCCGGGCTCCAGCGGCCCAGATCGGCCAGCGCCGTGAACATCTCATCCAGCGTCTGCGGATCGATCCATTTCACGGTCACCCCGAGCTGCTGCAGCTGCGCAATCTGACGCTGCGGATTGCCCCCGCGCCAGGCCAGCACCAGATCCGGCTTCAGCTGCAGAATACGTTCGGCCCGGATGCCCTGCCAGTTCGCGACCTGTTCAATCTGTTTCGCCTGCGGCGGATAGTCGGACCAGGCGCTGACCGCAATCGGGGTGATCCCGGCGGCAAAGGCGAGTTCGGTCAGGTGGGGGGCGAGGGTGATCACACGGGGCGGGGAGGCGAGCAGGCTGCCGCTGAACAGCAGCAGCCAGCAGAAGAGCAGCGTTTTAGCCACGCGCCAGATGCGCCAGCAGGTTCTCCACCATCAGCGAAGATTGCTTCGCCGCAACGCTCAAGAACTCATCGAAGCTGAGGTGAGATTCCTGATCGGCGACGTCGGAGATGGCGCGCACCACCACGAACGGCACCTGGAACTGGTGGCAGACGTGGCCGATCGCGGTCGCTTCCATCTCAACGGCAATCGCCTGCGGGAACTGATGACGGATACGCGCCAGCGGCGCTGCACCGTTGATAAAGGCATCACCACTCACCACCAGTCCGCGCACGGCATTCAGGTTCAGCTGTTTGATGCAGGCTTCCGCCGCTGCGACAAGCGTGCTGTCGGCAACAAAGGCGGCCGGACAACCTGCCATCTGGCCTGGCTCATACCCAAACGCGGTAACGTCCGCATCGTGATAGCGCACCTCTTCGGACACCACGATATCGCCAACGCTGAGAGTGGCGGCTAAGCCGCCCGCCGAACCGGTGTTGATCACCACGTCGGGCTTGCAGAGCTGCAGCAGCAGCGTGGTGCCCAGCGCGGCCGAGGTTTTACCAATGCCCGATTTCAGCAGTGCCACCTCAACACCCTGCAGGGTGCCGGTGTAAATTTCGCAACCGGCCAGCGACAGCGTCTGACGGTTTTCAATTTTGTCGCGCAGCAGGGTAACTTCCTGCTCCATCGCGCCGATGATGCCTGCTTTCATAATGAGTTCCGCTAATGTAAAGATTCAAAATTTAGGGCATAGTCTAACATGGCAGTCCGGGGATTAATTCACGAAAAAGTCAGGGGTAATTCATGTCGGCGATCAATTTCAGGAAGAAGATCAGCTTCTCGCGCCCTTATACCAGTCGTAAAGATCCGGAAGGCGAATATTACATTACGCGTCATTTTGAGAGCGACCGCGGACGGATTATCAATTCCGCCGCCATCCGCCGCCTGCAGCAGAAAACGCAGGTCTTTCCGCTGGAGCGCAACGCCGCCGTCCGCTCCCGCCTGACGCACTCGCTGGAGGTGCAGCAGACCGGCCGTTACATCACTAAAGAGATCCTGCAAACCCTGAAGATGCAGGGCGGGCTGGCGCAGTATGGCCTGGATGAGCTGGAAGGGGCGTTTGAAAGCCTGATAGAGATGGCCTGCCTGCTTCACGACGTCGGCAACCCGCCGTTTGGTCATTTTGGCGAGGCGGCCATTAACGACTGGTTCGAAGAGCACCTCGCCGCCGAGCTGGTGGACCCGCTGGTGGCGGGCGTGGAAGGCGAGGAGCAGCGCAGGGCATTCGATCAACTCAATGCGATGATTCGCCAGGATCTCTGCCATTTCGAGGGCAACGCGCAGGCTATCCGCATGGTGCACACGCTGCTGCAACTCAATCTCAGCTATTCGCAGGTCGCCTGCATCCTGAAATATACCGCACCCGCCTGGTGGCAGGGTGAAAAGCCCGCCGAATTTAGCGTATTAATGAAAAAGCCGGGCTTTTATCTCTCCGAGCAGGATTATATTGCTGACCTGCGCGCCGCCACCAATATGGAAGAACATCATCGCTTTCCGCTCACCTATATAATGGAAGCCGCCGATGATATCTCCTACTGTATTGCAGATTTGGATGATGCTGTAGAAAAAGATATCTTTAATGTTGAAAGTTTGTATGAGTTTCTGAATAAAGCCTGGGGACCGGTTAAAAATAATGACGCTTTCAGCCGGACGATTGGCGAAGCCTGGCGTGAAGCCTGCAGTAAAAAACGCCGCAGCCGCAGCGATCAATTTTTTATGTCATTACGCGTAAATGTTCAGAGCGTACTGGTCAGCTACGCCGTGAAACGTTTTGTCGATAATCTGCCGGCCATATTCGCGGGAAGTTTCAATCATGCGCTGCTGGAAGATGAGGGAGAGGAGGGGCGTCTGCTGCAGCTGTTCAAGACCGTCGCGCGCCAGCAGGTGTTTAACCACTCGGAAGTCGAGCAGCTGGAGCTGCAGGGCTATCGGGTGATCAGAGGCTTACTGGAGATCTACGCGCCGCTGATGCGCCTGAATTACGAAGCCTTTACCACGCTGATAAATGAAGATTTCCTGCGCCAGCACCCGATCGAAACCCGGCTTTTCCATAAGCTCTCCGGCAAACATCGCAAAGCGTATCTGCATAAGATGCGTAATCTGGTGGTGGAACATAAATATCAACGGCTGTTGTGGGAGCGTTATTATCGCTTCCGGCTTATTCAGGATTATATCAGCGGAATGACCGACCTCTACGCCTGGGATGAGTACCGCCGACTGATGGCCGTAGAATAAGCCACCGATTGTAAAGAGCGCGAATAAATTTTTACCTTTAGCTTAAACTTTTAAAGGAACTTCGCGCTAAAACATTTATCTCACCTTTCGACCACAGCAATGGTCTGAACAGTAATCTTATTGAGAAACGAAAAAATGAAAACAAAGACCTTAATGTTAAGTGCGCTGGCTCTGAGCCTGAGCATGGCCCTCGCCCCTGTTACTGTTTCTGCTGCACAAACGGCCTCATCCGACAGTCAGCAACAGCCAAGTCTGGCTCCCATGCTGGAGAAGGTCATGCCCTCTGTGGTCAGTATCAGCGTCGAGGGGACCACCACGGTGAAAACCCCGCGTATGCCGCAACAGTTCCAGCAATTCTTTGGCGATAACTCGCCTTTCTGCCAGGACGGTTCACCGTTCCAGGGCTCACCGATGTGCCAGAGCGGTGAGGGCGGCGGCGCGCCTGCGCCAGATACGCAGCAGGAAAAATTCCGGGCGCTGGGTTCGGGCGTCATCATTAATGCCGAAAAAGGCTATGTGGTTACCAACAACCACGTGGTCAACAATGCGACCAAAATTCAGGTACAGCTCAGCGACGGCCGTCGTTACGACGCCAAAGTAATCGGGAAAGACCCCAGCTCAGACATCGCGCTGGTTCAGCTGAAAGATGCTAAAAACCTGACCGCGGTGAAAATTGCCGACTCCGACAACCTGCGCGTGGGCGACTACACCGTGGCGATCGGTAACCCTTATGGCCTGGGCGAAACCGTGACGTCCGGTATCGTCTCGGCGCTGGGCCGCAGCGGCCTGAACGTGGAAAACTACGAAAACTTCATCCAGACGGATGCGGCGATCAACCGGGGTAACTCCGGTGGTGCGCTGGTTAACCTCAACGGTGAGCTGATCGGGATTAACACCGCCATCCTGGCGCCGGACGGCGGCAACATCGGTATCGGCTTTGCGATCCCGAGTAACATGGTGAAAAACCTGACGGCTCAGATGGTTGAGTTTGGTCAGGTGAAACGCGGCGAACTGGGCGTGCAGGGTACGGAGCTGAACTCCGAGCTGGCAAAAGCGATGAAGGTCGATGCACAGCGCGGCGCCTTTGTCAGCCAGGTGCTGCCGGATTCGGCGGCGGCCAAAGCGGGCATCAAAGCGGGTGACGTCATCGTTTCAATGAACGGCAAACCGCTGAGCAGCTTCGCATCCCTGCGCGCCGAAGTGGGTTCACTGCCGGTGGGCACCACGCTGAAGCTGGGCCTGCTGCGTGACGGCAAACCGGTCGATGTCTCCGTTCAGCTGCAGCAGAGCAGCCAGGCGAAAGTGCAGTCCGCCACCATCTATAACGGCATTGAAGGGGCGGATCTCAGCAATGTCGAAACCGGTGACAAGGGCGTCCGCGTGGACAATGTGAAACCGGGCAGCGCCGCAGCGCGCATCGGCCTGAAAAAGGGCGATGTGATCCAGGGCGTTAACCAGCAGGTGGTGACCAACCTGGGTGAACTGCGCAAAGTGCTGGATACCAAACCTTCCGTGCTGGCGCTGAATGTGAAACGCGGTGACAGCAGCATCTATCTGCTGATGCAGTAACGGGTTATCCCTCATACACAGGCGGACTGCGGTCCGCCTTTTTTGTGCCCGCGCTCTACCCCGCCAGAGTGTGATGCTGACCGCAGATTCAGTAAATGCCTCCCCGGCTCTGTGCAATTGCACAATGCTCTGCGCCGGGCGCATGCGTATTCTGTTTCTCCCCCCTCTTTATCAGGAGTTATGGATGGCGACCTATCACCTTGATGCCCGGCTGGCACAGGATATCGTGGCACGCACCATGAAGATTATTGACAGCAACGTCAACGTGATGGATGCGCGCGGCCGGATCATCGGCAGCGGTGACCGGGAGCGCATTGGGGAGTTGCACGAAGGCGCTCTGCTGGTGCTCTCGCAGGGGCGGGTGGTCGATATCGACGAGGCGGTGGCTAAACATCTTCATGGCGTACGGCCCGGCATTAACCTGCCGCTGCGGATCGATGGCGACATCGTCGGCGTGATTGGCCTGACGGGCGAGCCGGTAGCTCTGCGTCACTATGGCGAGCTGGTCTGTATGACGGCGGAGATGATGCTGGAACAGGCGCGGCTGCTGCATATGCTGGCGCAGGATAGCCGTCTGCGTGAGGAGCTGGTGCTGAACCTGATCCGCAGCGATACCCTGTCGCCGCAGCTGACCGAATGGGCGCAGCGCCTGGGTATCGACCTCAATCAGCCGCGGGTGGTGGCGGTACTGGAGATCGACAGCGGTCAGCTCGGCGTCGACAGCGCGATGTCGGAGTTGCAGCAGCTGCAGACCCTGCTGACGACCCCGGAGCGCGATAATCTGATTGCCATCGTGTCGCTGACGGAGATGGTGGTGCTGAAGCCCGCCCTGAATGCGCATGGACGTTATGACCAGGAGGATCACCGTCGTCGCGTCGAGCAGCTGCTGCAGCGCATGAAAGAGAGCGGTCACCTGCGGATGCGCATCGCGCTGGGCAACTTTTTCAGCGGGCCGGGCAGCATCGCGCGCTCCTACCGGACGGCGCGGACGACAATGATGGTCGGTAAGCAGCGGATGCCTGAGGTGCGCAGCTATTTTTATCAGGATCTGGTGCTGCCGGTGCTGCTCGACAGCCTGCGCGGTGGCTGGCAGGCCAATGAACTCGCCCGGCCTCTGGCAAAACTCAGGAGTATGGATAACAACGGCCTGCTGCGCCGGACGCTGATCGCCTGGTTCACCCACAACGTTCAGCCGGGCGCCACGGCGCGCGCGCTGTTTATTCATCGCAACACGCTTGAATACCGGCTGAACCGGATTTCAGAGCTGACCGGGCTTAATCTGGGGCAGTTCGACGACCGGCTGCTGCTCTATGTGGCGTTACAGCTGGATGAACAGGGGTGAGGAGAGCGGACATAAAAAAGGCCAGCAACGCTGGCCTCCGCTGTCGGCGAAAAAATTAACGACCGTTACGGGTCAGTTTTTCCAGATCCGACTCGATTTCAGTGATCTTGTGCGAGACCACACTCTCCAGATGACGCAGGTCATCCAGGATCTTACGTTTCAGATCCACTTCAACCTGGTCACGCTGGCAAATCTGGTCCAGCTCATCGATGACATAACGCAGATTCGGGCTGATTTCCTGCACTTCTTTGTAGCCCTGGGTCGCGTGATCGGCCACAACTGTTTTGCGCTGGCGCGGATATTTGAATTTCACGCTCTTCGCGAAAAACTCGCCTTTATCTTTGCGGAAGTAGATTTTCAGAATGTCGTTGTTGGCTTCCTGACGCAGGCTGTAGCGGTCAATGTCGTCCGGATTGCTGATTCCTAAGCTTTTCAGATTGTCATACATAGCGTTGTTTCCATCAAAAGTGAGAAGCGCGCAGTTTTGTTCATGACGTCAGACAACTGTAGACATAAAGCAGCGGGATGAACATTGCGCGACAGGATTTAACTGGCGCGGATTATGACCTGGATGAAAACTAAACGCACCCGATCATTCGCAACGCGAAGCAGGTGGATTGAGAATGGATGTAAAGAAAAGATGACGGGCTGGTTTCCAGCCCGTCACTGCAATCAGTCGATGGTGCGCAGCAGTTCGTTGATGCCGGTTTTGCTGAGGGTTTTCGCATCCACCTTCTTCACGATCACGGCACAGTAGAGGCTGTAGCTGCCATCTTTGGACGGCAGGTTACCGGAAACCACTACGGAACCGGCAGGAACGCGGCCATAGTGAACTTCGCCGGTTTCGCGGTCATAGATTTTGGTGCTCTGACCGATGTAGACGCCCATGGAGATCACTGAGCCTTCTTCAACGATCACGCCTTCCACGATTTCAGAGCGTGCGCCGATGAAGCAGTTGTCTTCAATGATGGTCGGGTTAGCCTGCAGCGGCTCCAGCACGCCGCCGATACCGACGCCGCCAGAGAGGTGAACGTTCTTACCGATCTGCGCACAGGAGCCCACGGTCGCCCAGGTGTCCACCATGGTGCCTTCATCGACGAAAGCGCCGATGTTGACGTAAGAAGGCATCAGCACCGTGTTGCGGGCGATGAACGCACCCTGACGCACTGCCGCAGGCGGCACCACGCGGAAACCGGCTTCTTTGAAGCGCGCCTCGTCCCAGCCCGCAAATTTCATCGGCACCTTGTCGTAAAAACGGGTCTCAGCGCCTTCCATCACCTGGTTGTCATTGATGCGGAAAGAGAGCAGCACTGCTTTCTTCAGCCACTGATGCGTTACCCACTCGCCGTCGATCTTCTCAGAAACGCGCAGTGCACCGCTGTCCAGCAGAGAGATTACCTGGTTGATGGCATCACGGGTTTCGCTGTCCACGCTGGTCGGGGTGATGTCAGCGCGACGTTCGAAGGCGGATTCAATAACGCTCTGTAACTGTTGCATATTTTTTTCCTGATCTGTCATGTACGATGCCGGGCAATACCCCGGCACAAGTAAAAAGATAAAGGGTTACCAGTCGGGTCGGGTCACACTTTATCGTTTGGATTAAGGGCCTCTGTCAACCGTTGTTGCAACGCTTTACGCATTTCTTCATTCAGCGCCTGCCGTTCGCTGTTGGCCAGAATAAACAAATCCTCAACCCGCTCGCCAATGGTGCTGATGCGGGCGCCGTGCAGTGAAACCCCCAGATCGGCGAAGACTTCCCCGACCCGCGCCAGCAGACCGGGCTGATCCAGCGCCACCAGCTCCAGATAGCTGCGGCGGTCGGTGTGCGTCGGCAGGAAGTTGACCTCGGTATCCACGCTGAAATGTTTGAGCCGGGCCGACGGACGGCGGGTGCGCGGCGGCACCCACTCGGACTGGGTGATCGCCTGCTCCAGCGCCTGAATGATCATCGGATGACGATCCGGCGAGAGCGGGCTGCCATCCGGCTCCAGCACGATAAAGGTATCCATCGCCATGCCGTCGCGGCTGGTGAAGATTTGTGCGTCGTGCACGCTGAGATTGCGGCGGTCCAGCTCTCCGGCGACGGCGGCAAACAGATGTGGCCGATCGGGACTCCAGATGAAAATTTCGGTGCCGCCGCGCGTGGCGTGCGGGCTGACCAGCACCAGCGGTTTTTTCAGATCGTGAACCAGCAGGTGGCGGGCGTGCCAGGCAATCTGATTCGGCGTATGGCGCAGGAAATAGTCGGCGCGACAGCGGTTCCAGATCTGATGCAGCCGCTCCTCATCGATGTTATCCATCCGCAGCAGTGCCAGCGCCTGCAGGCGATGATGACGCACCCGCTCGCGCAGATCCGGGCTGTTCTCCATGCCGCGTCGCAGCTGCTTCTCGGTGGCGAAAAAGAGCTCGCGCAGCAGGCTCTGCTTCCAGCTGTTCCAGAGGCTTTCGTTGGTGGCGCAGATGTCGGCCACGGTCAGGCAGACCAGATAGCGCAGCCGGTTCTCATTCTGCATCACCTCGGCGAACTGCTGGATCACCGTCGGGTCCTGAATGTCGCGCCGCTGCGCCGTGACCGACATCAGCAGATGGTGCCGCACCAGCCAGGCCACCAGCTGCGTCTCCCGCGAGTTCAGGCCGTGCATCTCTGCGAAGTCGAGCGCATCCTGCGCGCCGAGAATCGAGTGATCGCCGTTGCGCCCCTTGGCAATGTCGTGCAGCAGGGCGGCCATCAGCAGCAGCTCCTGCTGCGGCAGACGCGGCCATAACTCCACGCACAGCGGATGCTGCGGCCGGGTCGCTTCGCTGGCAAAGCTCTCCAGCTTCTGCAGAACGCGAATGGTGTGCTCATCGACGGTGTAGGCGTGAAACAGATCGAACTGCATCTGTCCGACGATATGCCCCCACAGCGGCGTATACGCCCACAACACGCTGTGGCGGTGCATCGGCACCAGCGCCCGGCTGACCGCGCCGGGATGGCGCAGGATCGCCATAAAGGTGCGTCGCGCCTCCGGGATCTGACACAGTGGCTGACTGAGATGGCGGCGTGCATGGCGCAGATGGCGCAGGGTCGTGGAGTAGATGCCTTTGATGCTGTCGTTGCGCACCATGACGTAGAACATGCGCAGAATAGCCTGCGGTTCGCGTCTGAACAGCGTTTCGTCACGCAGGTCGATCAGGTCGCCGCGCAGCTGAAAATCGTCATCGATGGGGCGCGGCTTCTCGCTGGTGGAGAGCGCCAGAATCGCCTCATCAAACAGCTGCAGCAGCATCTGATTCAGTTCGCCGATGCGCCGCGTGACCCGATAAAAATCCTTCATCATCCGCTCAACCGGCTCATTGCCTTCGCCCTGATAGTTCAGGCGCTGGGCCACGCTGAGCTGGCGATCGAACAGCAGACGGTTGTCGTAGCGGGGCAGGGAGAGATGCAGGGCAAAGCGGATACGCCAGAGAAACGCCTGACATTCGTTGAGTTCGCTGCGTTCCGCGTCGGTAAGGAAACCAAAGCCGACCATCTCGTCCAGCGTGGTGGCCCCGAAATGGCGTCGGGCGACCCACTGCAGCGTATGGATATCCCGCAGGCCGCCGGGGCTGCTCTTGATATCCGGCTCCAGGTTGTAGCTGGTGCCGTGATAACGCTTGTGGCGCTCCTGCTGCTCCTCAATTTTGGCCGCAAAAAAGGTGGAGGAGGGCCAGAAGCCGTCGCTGAAGATGTTCTTCTGTAACTCCAGAAACAGCGCTACATCGCCGGTAAGCATCCGGGACTCAATCAGGTTGGTGGCCACGGTGAGATCAGAGAGCCCCTCCAGCAGGCACTCCTCCAGCGTGCGGACGCTATGGCCCACCTCCAGCCGGAGATCCCACATCAGCGTCAGCAGCTCGCTGGTGCGCTGTGCGGCCTGTTCGTCCAGCGGCTGACGGCTGAGGATCAGGACATCAATATCTGAGAGCGGATGCAGCTCGGCCCGGCCATAGCCGCCCACGGCGACCAGCGCGATCGCCGGCATCTCCGCAAAGCCAAAAAAGCGCCACAGGCGGCACAGCAGCCGATCGATAAACAGCGTGCGCGCATCAATCAGCGGCTCTACCGCTTCACCCGCATCAAACGCGGCAGCCAGATGCTGCTGAAACTGTTCCAGCCGCAGCTTCAGGCTGTCGCGGGTCAGCTGGTCGTCACTCCATCCGGCCGGGGAATCGGCCAGACCGCTCTTCACATCTTCCGACAGACTCACGCTCATGCAGCTCTTCTCTTTTTTAGCCAAAAAAAAGCCGGCTCAGCGCCGGCTTGATCTGTATTCGGGGAATTACCCTTCGGCGACGAGCACAGCAGGCAGCGTGTCATCGTTACGCAGGGTTAAAATCTCACAGCCGTTTTCCGTCACCACAATAGTATGCTCATACTGCGCGGACAAGCTGCGATCTTTGGTTTTTACCGTCCAGCCATCTTTCATGGTGCGGATGCGGTAATCGCCGGCGTTGACCATCGGCTCGACCGTAAAGGTCATGCCCGCCTGCAGCACCACGCCGCTGTCGTCGGCATCGTAGTGCAGTACCTGAGGCTCTTCGTGGAACCCCTTGCCAATGCCGTGGCCGCAATATTCACGCACCACGGAGAAGTCGTTCGCTTCAACATACTTCTGAATCGCGCGGCCCAGCTCGCGCAGGCGGATGCCGGGCTTAATCAGACGCAGGGAAAGGTAGAGGCTCTCCTGGGTGATGCGGCACAGGCGCTCGCCCTGAATCGTCGGCTTGCCGACGATAAACATCTTAGAGGTGTCGCCGTGATACTCATCTTTAATAACGGTGACATCGATATTGACGATGTCGCCATCTTTTAACGGGCGATCGTCGCTGGGAATACCGTGACAGACCACTTCGTTCACCGAAATGCAGACCGACTTTGGAAAGCCGTGATAGCCCAGACAGGCAGAAACCGCCTGCTGCTTTTGCGTGATGTGCTCGTGGCAGATGCGATCCAGCTCACCGGTTGTTACACCCGGCTGAACGTGGGGTTCGATCATCTCCAGCACTTCGGCGGCCAGGCGGCCCGCGATGCGCATTTTTTCGATTTCTTCAGGGGTTTTGATTGAAATTGCCATTAAATTAATCCGCATTTGTCGATATTTTCGACAATAATGAACTCTGTGCTGTCATGTTAGCAGTCCGTAAATGGGCTGCCAAATAGAGAACGCACTGGCCCCGGGCCGCGATCATTTATTGGCGTCCCCTGGCTGGTTGTGGTATAAAGCGCGCCGACGATTCTCTGTATGGCCGTTCCGGTCAGCAGGAAACGCATAACTCTCATTATGTGTAATAAAACACACATGTATCGACACATACGCCGGGGTGCCTTGAAAGAGGTCGGTCGTATGGGATACATGGAGGCCCAACCCCAATCAAAATTCAGAGGTAATCATGGCAACTGTTTCCATGCGCGACATGCTCCAGGCGGGTGTTCACTTCGGTCACCAGACCCGTTACTGGAACCCAAAAATGAAGCCATTCATCTTTGGTGCGCGCAACAAGGTTCACATCATCAACCTTGAGAAAACTGTCCCTATGTTCAACGAAGCGCTGGCTGAGCTGAACAAGATCGCTTCCCGTAAAGGTAAGATCCTGATCGTAGGTACCAAACGCGCTGCTGCTGAAGCGGTAAAAGAGTCTGCACTGAGCTGCGACCAGTTCTTCGTCAACCACCGCTGGTTAGGTGGCATGCTGACTAACTGGAAAACTGTTCGTCAGTCAATCAAGCGTCTGAAAGATCTGGAGACTCAGTCTCAGGATGGTACTTTCGACAAACTGACCAAAAAAGAAGCGCTGATGCGTGCGCGTGAGCTGGCCAAGCTGGAAAACAGCCTGGGCGGTATCAAAGACATGGGCGGTCTGCCAGACGCACTGTTTGTTGTTGATGCCGATCACGAACACATCGCAATCAAAGAAGCAAACAACCTGGGTATCCCGGTATTTGCTATCGTTGATACCAACTCTGATCCAGATGGCGTTGATTTCGTTATCCCAGGTAACGACGATGCGATCCGTGCTGTAAGCCTGTACCTGACTGCCGTTGCGACTACCGTTCGTGAAGGCCGCTCTCAGGACCTGGCTGAGCAAGCTGAAGAAGCGTCTTTAGAAAACGCTTAATAAGGTTTGCTCTGCATAAGAGCCCTTAGCATTCAGATGTGATCTGTAAGGGGCCTATACTGGCCCCTTTATTTTATCTAAGTCTGTCACGCTCCCAACCGGACGGCGGGACAGAAAAATTTTCCGCAAATAAGTGTCTGCTGGTGCACACGTACACAGGCACGAACCGAGGATTCTGGAATGGCTGACATTACCGCTGCATTGGTAAAAGAACTGCGTGAGCGTACTGGCGCTGGCATGATGGACTGCAAAAAAGCGCTGACTGAAGCGAACGGCGACATTGAGCTGGCGATTGAGAACATGCGTAAGTCTGGCGCAATCAAAGCAGCGAAAAAAGCAGGCAACGTTGCTGCTGATGGCGTAATCAAAACCAAGATCGTTGGCGACTACGGCGTGATTCTGGAAGTAAACTGCCAGACTGACTTCGTGGCTAAAGATGGCGGTTTCCAGGCATTCGCAGACAAAGTTCTGGAAGCAGCTGCTGCCGATCGCGTAACCGACGTTGAAGTTCTGAAAGCGCAGTTCGAAGAAGAGCGCGTTGCACTGGTTGCTAAAATCGGTGAGAACATCAACATCCGTCGCGTTGCTATCCTGGAAGGCGCAGAGCTGGGCAGCTACCTGCACGGCGCACGTATCGGCGTTCTGGTTTCCGCAACCGGCGCGAACGAAGATCTGATCAAACAGATCGCGATGCACGTTGCTGCAAGCAAGCCTGAGTTCGTTAAGCCAGAAGACGTTTCTGCTGACGTGGTTGAGAAAGAGTACCAGGTTCAGCTGGACATCGCGATGCAGTCTGGCAAGCCAAAAGAGATCGCAGAGAAGATGGTTGAAGGCCGTATGAAGAAATTCACCGGCGAAGTCTCTCTGACCGGTCAGGCTTTCGTTATCGACCCAAGCAAAACCGTTGGCCAGGCTCTGAAAGAGCAGGGCGCTGACGTAATCAACTTCATCCGCTTCGAAGTGGGCGAAGGCATCGAGAAAGTTGAGTCTGACTTCGCTGCAGAAGTTGCAGCCATGTCCAAACAGTCTTAATGCTCTGAAAGAACCGCCAGATGGCGGTTCTTTTTTGTCTGTGCACCGCAACAGGCACGTTTTCAGTTTCATCCCAATAGCAATTTCATCGCGTTAAGCGGATGATCGATCAGAATTTACGTCTCTTTTACACCCAATCTTCCAGGAAGAACTGACCATGGCGACCAACGCAAAACCTGTTTATCAACGTATCCTGCTTAAACTCAGCGGTGAAGCCCTGCAAGGCGCTGAAGGTTTTGGTATCGACGCGAGTGTGCTTGACCGTATGGCACAAGAGGTAAAAGAGCTGGTTGAGCTGGGCATCCAGGTTGGCGTTGTGATTGGCGGTGGTAACCTGTTCCGTGGCGCAGGCCTGGCGCAGGCGGGAATGAATCGCGTCGTAGGCGACCACATGGGTATGCTGGCAACCGTCATGAACGGTCTGGCGATGCGTGATGCGCTGCACCGCGCCTATGTGAATGCACGCCTGATGTCAGCGATTCCACTGAATGGCGTCTGTGACAACTACAGCTGGGCAGAGGCGATCAGCCTGCTGCGCAATAACCGCGTGGTAATCTTCTCCGCCGGTACCGGCAACCCGTTCTTCACCACGGACTCTGCGGCGTGTCTGCGCGGCATCGAGATTGAGGCAGACGTGGTGCTGAAGGCGACCAAGGTCGATGGCGTCTACTCTGCTGACCCGGTGAAAAACCCGGACGCAACCCTCTATGAGCAGCTGACCTATGCCGAAGTGCTGGATCAGGAGCTGAAAGTGATGGATCTCGCGGCCTTCACCCTGGCGCGTGACCACAAATTACCTATCCGTGTTTTCAACATGAACAAGCCTGGCGCGCTGCGTCGCGTAGTAATGGGTGAAAAAGAAGGCACCCTGATTACGCATTAATACCCGAGGCGAGATAAAATAAGGTATATTCTGTCAGCGCGATGATAATGCATCGCGCACCAGTCAGGATTATCGATGATTATCGATCCCGCTTCCGGTTACGCCGGAACTGGCCAGGTCAAACCGAATCCAAGGGTTTCAACGTGATTAACGACATCAAAAAAGATGCTGATACGCGCATGGAAAAATGCGTGGAAGCATTCAAAACCACCATCGGCAAAGTGCGCACCGGTCGTGCTTCACCTTCGCTGCTCGACGGCATCGTCGTCGAATATTACGGCACGCCGACGCCACTGCGTCAGCTGGCTTCCGTTACCGTGGAAGATTCACGCACGCTGAAAATCAACGTGTTCGATCGTTCACTGAGTGCGGCAGTCGAAAAAGCGATCATGAAGTCCGATCTCGGCCTGAACCCAAGTTCAGCCGGCACCGACATTCGTGTTCCGCTGCCCGCGCTGACAGAAGAGCGTCGTAAAGATCTGATCAAAATCGTGCGCGGCGAAGCCGAGCAGGGCCGTGTGTCGGTACGTAACGTCCGTCGCGATGCCAACGATAAGATCAAAGCGCTGCTGAAAGATAAAGAGATCAGCGAAGACGACGAACGTCGTGCGCAGGATGAAGTGCAAAAAATGACCGATGCGTACATCAAGAAAGTCGATGCCGCACTGTCAGAAAAAGAGACGGAGCTGATGGATTTCTGATCCCATCACTGCCCGACAAAACGCCGTACAGAGAGGTATTCGTATGAATGCGACATCTGGCGGCGTTTTACATTGTGCCCGCGGGCACGCTGACTTCACACGGATAGCCTCATGAAGCGATTAACTCTGCTGGGATCTACCGGCTCGATCGGCACCAGTACGCTGGCGGTGGTTCGCGCCAATCCGGCGCTTTATCAGATCACGGCGCTGGTCGCCGGTCACAACGTCTCGCTGATGGCCGAACAGTGTGCGACCTTCAGACCCCGCTACGCCTGTATGGCAGACGACGCCTCTGCGGCGGCATTGCGTGAGCGACTGAGAGCAATCAGCGTCGAAACTGAAGTGCTCTCCGGCGTTCAGGCTGCCTGCGAACTGGCCGCGCTGGACGAGGTGGATCAGGTGATGGCGGCGATTGTGGGCGCGTCGGGCCTGCTGCCGACTCTGGCGGCCATTCGCGCGGGCAAAACGGTCCTGCTGGCCAACAAAGAATCGCTTGTCACCTGCGGCCGTTTGTTTATGGAGGCGGTGCGTCATCATCACGCACAGTTACTACCGGTCGACAGCGAGCATAACGCCATTTTTCAGAGTTTACCCGCTACCATCCAGCATCAGTTAGGTTACGCTGACCTGCAGGATAATGGCATTGAGTCGATTATCCTTACGGGATCGGGTGGTCCTTTTCGTGACACAGCGTTAGCGGATCTCAGCGCCATGTCGCCGGATCAGGCCTGTGCACATCCGAACTGGTCGATGGGGCGAAAAATCTCTGTCGATTCGGCCACCATGATGAATAAAGGTCTCGAGTACATTGAAGCCCGTTGGTTGTTTAATGCCAGTGCAGCGCAGATGGAAGTGATCCTTCACCCTCAGTCGGTGATCCACTCCATGGTGCGATACTGCGATGGCAGCGTGCTGGCTCAGTTAGGTTCTCCTGATATGCGTACGCCGATTGCTCACAGCATGGCCTGGCCTTCGCGTATTCATGCAGGCGTGACACCGCTGGATTTTACCCGCATGTCGGCGCTGACCTTTGCAGAACCTGACTTCAGCCGCTATCCCTGCCTGAAACTGGCCATTGATGCCTGTGACGCAGGGCAGGCGGCGACCACCACGCTTAATGCCGCCAACGAGGTTGCCGTCGCGGCTTTCCTGAATCACCAGATCCGCTTCACCGACATTGCCGCCCTGAACAGCGCGGTGATGGCGGCAC
This sequence comes from Pantoea deleyi, assembly GCF_022647325.1. Classification (NCBI taxonomy): domain Bacteria; kingdom Pseudomonadati; phylum Pseudomonadota; class Gammaproteobacteria; order Enterobacterales; family Erwiniaceae; genus Pantoea; species Pantoea deleyi. The sequence goes on along the minus strand of NZ_CP071405.1, from coordinate 3,161,468 downwards.
AGGCGTGTCCGGAACCGGATTCGGTGGACGCTGTCCTTGAAATCGATCGCATCGCACGCGCGCGGGCGACAGAAATGTTGCCGCGCTTCACGTCGTGAGGGCGATCGTTATGAGGCCATTTGTTCGCTTCAGGTGAAAATGGTATAGTCGCTGGCTCGCGTTTCACGGTCTGTCACCGAATTCGGTGTGGCCCGGTACCCAGAGGGTGTCGGGATTTGAATCGGGCGCAATGTATTCAGAAACCACAGCATTTCTGATGAAAGGAATTGGTTAAGCGTTATGTCGTCTAACAATCACAACAACACTGATGACCAGCAGGGAAACGGTCCGCGTCACGTCGCTATCATCATGGATGGCAATGGTCGCTGGGCCAAAAATCAGGGAAAATTGCGGATTTCCGGCCACAAGGCGGGCGTTAAATCGGTACGCCGTGCCGTCAGCTTTGCGGTCAGCAACAATCTTGAAGCCTTGACGCTTTACGCCTTCAGCAGTGAAAACTGGAGTCGGCCGGCGCAGGAAGTCACTGCGTTGATGGAACTGTTTGTCTGGGCGCTGGATAGCGAAGTCAAAAGCCTGCACAAACATAACGTCCGTCTGCGCGTCATCGGCGATACCAGCCGTTTCAGCCCGCGTATTCAGGAACGTATTCGCCGTTCTGAGACGCTGACTGCAAATAATAGTGGCCTGACGCTCAACATTGCTGCCAACTATGGCGGCCGTTGGGATATTATCGAAGGCGTGAAAAAACTGGCTGAACAGGTTCAGGAAGGATTACTGCGACCTGACCAGATTACCGAAGAGAGCCTGACGTCGCAGCTCTGCATGCAGGAGCTGGCGCCAGTGGATTTAGTGATAAGGACCGGGGGAGAGCATCGGATTAGCAACTTCCTGCTGTGGCAGATTGCCTATGCTGAATTCTATTTTACCGATGTGCTCTGGCCGGATTTCGATGAACACGTTTTTGAAGGTGCACTGAATGCATTCTCTCTGCGGGAGCGTCGTTTTGGCGGCGCTGCACCAGGCGGCGCCTGAGCAATCTGGGGGTAACCTTTGCTGAAGTCTCGTCTGATTACCGCGTTGATATTAATTCCGCTGGTAATAGCTGCACTGTTCTGGTTACCGCCCGTAGGTTTCGCACTGACAACGATTGTTATCTGCATGCTGGCCGCCTGGGAATGGGGGCAGTTTGCAGGGATGGCATCACGCCAGCAGCGCGTCTGGCTGGCTGTACTTTGTGGTCTGCTGCTGGCGCTGATGCAGTTTACGCTGCCACCCTATCAGCACTCGGTGCATCTGCCCCAGATCGCGACATCGCTTTGGGCGTCGCTGGTGTGGTGGGTCGTTGCCCTGCTGCTGGTGCTCTCCTATCCCGCTTCTGCGGCCTTCTGGCGTCATTCGCGTCCGCTCCGTTTACTCTTTGGCGTCTTAACGCTGGTGCCCTTTTTCTGGGGCATGGTGGCGCTGCGTCAGTATCACTATGAAACCGATCACTTCGCCGGAGCCTGGTGGCTGCTGTTTGTGCTGCTGCTGGTATGGGGCGCGGATTCAGGTGCCTACATGTTTGGCAAGATGTTCGGCAAACACAAGCTGGCCCCAAAGGTCTCACCGGGGAAAACCTGGGAAGGGTTTCTGGGCGGCCTCGCCTCTTCTGCGCTGATTGCGCTGCTGTTTGCCTCGCTGGCACCGCTTACGGTTTCGGTGGGCACGCTGGTGATCTGTGCGGTGATTTCGACGCTGGCCTCGGTGCTGGGCGATCTCACGGAGAGCATGTTTAAACGTGAAGCGGGCATCAAGGACAGCGGCAATCTGATCCCGGGTCACGGTGGCATTCTTGACCGCATCGATAGTCTGACTGCGGCGGTGCCGGTGTTTGCCTGTTTACTGCTTCTGGTGTTCCGCACCCTCTAAGGACAGGCAAAGATGTTGAGCATACTCTGGAGTTTTGTCGCCTTTATCGTTGCGCTGGGCGTACTGATTACGGTTCATGAGTTTGGCCACTTCTGGGTCGCTCGTCGCTGTGGCGTGAAAGTTGAGCGCTTTTCCATCGGCTTCGGCAAGGCGCTCTGGCAGCGCCGTGACCGCCACGGCACCGAATATGTCATCGCGCTGATTCCGCTCGGTGGCTACGTCAAAATGCTCGACGAACGCGTTGAAAGCGTACCGGCCGAGCTGCGCCATCAGGCTTTTAACAACAAAGCCGTCTGGCAACGCGCCTCCATCATCGCGGCGGGTCCCGTCGCGAACTTCATCTTCGCCATCTTCGCCTACTGGGTTGTGTTCATTCACGGCGTGCCCGGCGTGCGCCCGGTAATCGGTGAAATTTTAAACGGTTCGGTGGCTGCGGAAGCTCAAATTACGCCCGGCATGGAACTTAAGGCGGTTGACGGTATCGAAACGCCTGACTGGGATGCTGTGCGTATGGCGCTGGTCGGTAAAATCGGGGACAGCACCACCACCCTGACCGTGGCCCGATTTGGCGAAGAGGCGACACAGCAGAAGCAGCTGGATTTGCGTAACTGGCAGTTTGAGCCGGACAAGCAGGATCCGGTTGTTGCGCTGGGGATTCAGCCGCGCGGTCCGCAGATTGAGACCACGCTGGCCGAAGTGCAGGCGAACTCGCCAGCCAGTGAAGCCGGTTTGCAAGCGGGCGACAGGATCGTTAAAGTCGATGGTCAGCCATTATCGCAGTGGCAGTCCTTTGTCACCCAGGTCCGGGATAATCCGGGCAAAAGCATGGCGCTTGAGGTGGATCGCGGCGGCGACTCGATTGCGCTGACGATGACGCCGGAAGCGAAAGCGGGCAGTAAGGCGGGATTTGCGGGTGTCATTCCGCGCGTTATCCCGCTGCCGGAAGAGTACAAAACGGTAAGGCAGTATGGCGCGTTTGCCGCTATCGGTGAGGCCAGTGTAAAAACCTGGCAGCTGATGAAGCTCACCGTGTCCATGCTGGGCAAGTTAATAACCGGCGATGTGAAGCTGAACAACCTGAGCGGGCCGATTTCGATTGCGCAGGGTGCAGGGTTGTCAGCAGAGTACGGGTTGATTTACTACCTGATGTTCCTGGCGCTGATTAGCGTCAACCTGGGCATCATCAACCTGTTCCCTCTGCCGGTTTTAGATGGTGGGCATCTGCTCTTCCTGGCGATCGAAAAGATCAAAGGTGGACCGGTGTCCGAGCGAGTTCAGGACTTTAGTTATCGCATCGGCTCAATTCTGCTGGTGCTGTTAATGGGGCTTGCACTTTTCAATGATTTCTCACGTTTGTAACCGCTGGAACGCGAACATTCGAGGGATGTGTTAGGAAAACGCATAACAACGATGGCGATGAAAAAGTTGCTCATAGCGTCGCTGCTGTTTAGCAGCGCCACCGTTTACGGTGCAGACGATTTCGTGGTGAAGGATATTCATTTCGAAGGGCTGCAGCGAGTCGCCGTCGGCGCGGCTCTGCTGAGCATGCCAGTACGGGTTGGCGATACGGTGAATGACGATGACGTCAGAAACACCATTCGCTCGCTGTTCGCGACTGGCAACTTTGAGGATGTTCAGGTCCTGCGAGACGGTACAACACTGATTGTCCAGGTCAAAGAACGTCCTACCATTGCCAGCATTACCTTCACCGGTAACAAAGCGGTGAAAGAGGATCAGCTCAAACAGAATCTGGAAGCCTCTGGTGTGCGTGTCGGCGAAGCGCTGGACCGTACCACCATCTCCTCTATCGAGAAGGGCCTGGAAGATTTCTACTACAGCGTCGGGAAATATACCGCGAACGTGAAAGCCGTGGTCACGCCGCTGCCGCGTAACCGTGTCGACCTGAAGCTGGTCTTTACCGAAGGTGTCTCTGCCAAGATTCAGCAGATCAACATCGTCGGTAACAAAGCCTTTAGCTCCGACGAGCTGATCTCCCGTTTCCAGCTGCGCGACGAAGTGCCGTGGTGGAACGTGGTGGGCGATCGTAAATACCAGAAACAGAAGCTGGCGGGCGACCTCGAAACCCTGCGCAGCTTCTACCTGGATCGCGGTTATGCACGCTTCAACATCGATTCTACTCAGGTCAGCCTGACGCCCGATAAAAAAGGCATCTACATCACGGTGAACATCACCGAAGGCGACCAGTACAAAATCGCGGGCGTGATCGTCAATGGCAGCATGGCAGGCCACTCAGCAGAAATTGAACATCTGACCAAGATTCCGTCAGGCGAGCTCTATAACGGCGCCAAAGTGACGAAGATGGAAGATGACATCAAGAAACTGCTGGGCCGCTACGGCTATGCCTATCCGCGCGTGGCGACACAGCCGGAAATCAACGACGCCGATAAGACCGTAAAACTGCATATCAACGTGGATGCGGGTAACCGCTACTACGTGCGCAACGTCCGCTTCGAAGGCAACGACACCTCGAAAGATTCGGTGCTGCGTCGCGAAATGCGCCAGATGGAAGGCGCATGGCTGGGCAGCGACCTGGTTGAGCAGGGTAAAGAGCGTCTGAACCGTACCGGTTACTTCGAAACTGTGGATGTGGACACCCAGCGCGTGCCAGGCTCGCCGGACCAGGTGGATGTTGTCTACAAGGTGAAAGAGCGTAACACCGGGACCTTTAACTTCGGCGTCGGCTACGGCACCGAAAGTGGCGTGAGCTTCCAGGTCGGGGTGACGCAGGATAACTGGCTGGGCACCGGTAATACCGTCGGCATCAGCGGCACCAAGAACGACTACCAGACCTACGCGGAATTCTCACTGACCGACCCGTACTTCACCGTTGACGGTGTCAGTCTGGGTGGCCGTCTGTTCTATAACGACTTTAAAGCGGACAACGCGGACCTCTCTGACTATACCAACAAAAGTTATGGTCTGGATGGTACGCTCGGCTTCCCGGTTAACGAAAACAACACTCTGCGTGTCGGTCTGGGCTATGTCCACAATGACCTCTCTAACATGCAGCCGCAGGTGGCGATGTGGCGTTATCTTGACTCGGTTGGCAAGCCGCAGCAGCTTAACGACAAAGGCGAATTCTCTGCGGATGACTTCACCTTTAACTACGGCTGGACGTACAACACCCTGGACCGCGGCTTCTTCCCGACGTCGGGTAACCGCACCAACCTGAACGGTAAGGTGACGATTCCAGGCTCAGACAACAGCTTCTATAAGGCGACGCTGGATACCCAGCAATATATGCCGATTAACCAGGATCGTACCTGGGTGCTGCTGGGCCGTGGCCGCGTGGGCTATGGTGATGGACTCGGCGGCAAAGAGATGCCGTTCTATGAGAACTTCTATGCCGGTGGTTCAAGCACCGTACGTGGCTTCCAGTCCAACACCATTGGTCCTAAAGCCGCCTACTACAATAACAACTCGTCCAACTGCCGGATTGCCGATCCAAATGGCGTCTGTAAGTCTGACGATGCGGTCGGGGGTAACGCGATGGCGATCGCCAGCCTTGAGCTGATTACGCCAACGCCGTTCCTGAGCGAGAAGTATGCTAACTCGGTACGTACGTCGGTGTTTGTCGACGCCGGTACCGCGTGGGATACCCATTGGGAAAATACCGCCGAAACGCGTGCTGCGGGCATTCCTGATTACAGCGATCCAAACAACATCCGTGTTTCAAGCGGTGTAGCGCTGCAGTGGATGTCACCGCTTGGCCCGCTGGTGTTCTCATACGCCCAGCCGATGAAGAAAGTCGAGGGAGACAAATCAGAGCAGTTCCAGTTTAACATTGGTAAAACCTGGTAATGTTCTGAGCATGGATGCAAGCTGAAGTCTTGCTGCCGGACAGCACCCGCTGCTGTTCCGGTGCAAACACTGTGTCGCTGACACAAACGTTGATGGTAAGGAGTTTATAGTGAAAAAGTTGTTGTGTGCCGCAGGTCTGGGTCTTGCTTTAGCGGTTTCCGCTGGTGTTCAGGCTGCTGACAAAATTGCAGTGGTAAACGTGTCCAGCATTTTCCAACAGTTACCGCAACGTGCGACTGTTGCTAAACAGCTGGAAAACGAGTTCAAAGGCCGTGCAACTGAGCTGCAGAGCCAGGAACGCGATCTGCAAACCAAAATGCAGCGTCTGCAGCGTGACGGTTCGACCATGAAGGCCAGCGAGCGCAGCCGCATGGAGAAAGATGTCATGTCACAGCGTGAAGCTTTCTCTTCAAAAGCACAGGCGTTTGAGCAGGATAACCGCCGTCGTCAGATGGAAGAGCGTAACAAGCTGCTGAGCCGTATTCAGGATGCCGTGAAGAAAGTCGCGGACAGCGATGGCTATGACGTGGTGATCGACGCGAACGCGGTGGCTTATGCATCAAACGCAAAAGACATCACGGCTGACGTGCTGAAACAGGTTAAATAATTCATGTCATCTATTCGACTGGCTGATTTAGCCCAGCAGTTGGATGCAGAATTGCACGGAGATGGCGATATCGTCATCTCCGGCATTGCTTCTATGCAATCCGCCACAACTGGCCAAATCACTTTTCTTGCAAACAGCCGTTACCGCGAGCAACTCGCCCTGATTAAGGCCTCAGCCGTGGTGCTGACGGAAGCGGATCTGGCGTGGTGCAACACCGCGGCGCTGGTAGTGAAAAATCCCTACCTGACCTACGCGCGTATGGCACAGATACTCGACACCACCCCTCAGCCGGCGCAGAACATTGCGCCCAGCGCGGTGATCGACCCCTCAGCCCGTCTCGGCAGCAATGTCGCGATCGGCGCAAACGCCGTGATCGAAGCGGACGTTGAGCTGGGCGATAACGTGGTAATTGGGGCGGGATGCTTTATCGGCAAAAAAACCCGTATCGGCAGCGGAACCCGTCTCTGGGCCAACGTTTCCGTCTATCACGAGATCGTCATCGGCCAGGATTGTCTGATTCAGTCAGGCACGGTCATTGGTTCTGATGGATTTGGATATGCCAACGATCGCGGTAACTGGGTGAAAATCCCGCAGTTAGGCGCGGTTATTATCGGCGATCGCGTGGAAATAGGTGCCTGCACAACCATCGATCGCGGTGCGCTGGATAACACTCTGATCGGCAATGGTGTTATCATAGACAACCAGTGCCAGATCGCCCACAACGTAGTTATTGGCGACAATACTGCGGTTGCAGGCGGTGTGATCATGGCGGGTAGTTTGAAAATTGGGCGTTACTGTATGATTGGCGGTGCCAGCGTCATTAACGGCCATATGGAAATCTGTGACAAAGTAACGGTGACCGGTATGGGTATGGTCATGCGTCCTATCACAGAGCCGGGTGTTTACTCATCCGGCATTCCGCTGCAACCCAACAAAACCTGGCGCAAAACTGCAGCGCTGGTGATGAACATCGATGACATGAGCAAACGCTTAAAAGCCATCGAGCGCAAGGTCGGCAAAGACGACTAACCGCCATCCCCAAACTGACCGGCTTTCATAATAAAAATGTTAAGCAGGGAAGCCCGGCGCCACAGAACCTATTTGCGGCCTGCGGAAGATCATTTGATCTGTGCAGGCCGTGTTATTGATGTCATCAGATTTTTAGGACAGGAAGAGTATTTTGACTACTGAAACTCATACTCTGAAAATTGAAGAGATTTTAGAGCTGCTGCCGCACCGCTATCCGTTTCTGCTGGTAGACCGTGTGCTTGAATTCGAAGAGCACAAATACCTGCGTGCAGTGAAGAACGTTTCTGTTAATGAACCGTTTTTCCAGGGGCACTTCCCTGGTAAACCGATTTTTCCTGGCGTTCTGATCCTGGAAGCGATGGCGCAGGCTACCGGTATTCTGGCGTTTAAAAGCGTGGGTAAACTGGAGCCAGGCGAACTCTATTACTTTGCCGGTATCGACAGTGCCCGTTTCAAACGCCCTGTGGTACCAGGCGACCAAATGATCATGGAAGTGACTTTCGAGAAAACCCGCCGTGGTCTGACCCGCTTCAAAGGCGTGGCGACTGTCGACGGTAAAATCGTTTGTGAAGCGACCATGATGTGTGCCCGCAGCCGGGAGGCATAATTCGTGATTGATCCAACCGCCACTATCCATCCCAGTTCTGTCATCGAAGAGGGCGCTGTCATTGGCGCCCGTGTTCACATTGGCCCGTTTTGCTTTATTGGCGCGAATGTTGAGATCGGTGAAGGAACGGTACTGAAGTCACACGTTGTGGTGAACGGCCACACGCGTATCGGCAAAGATAACCAGATCTATCAGTTCGCCTCGATCGGTGAAGTGAATCAGGATCTGAAATATGCCGGTGAGCCAACACGGGTTGAGATCGGCGATCGCAACCGCATCCGTGAAAGCGTGACGATTCATCGTGGCACCACCCAGGGTGGCCATGTCACCACGGTGGGCAGCGATAATCTGCTGATGGTAAACGTCCACATCGCGCATGACTGCGTGATTGGCAACCGCTGCATCTTCGCGAACAACGCCACCCTGGGTGGTCACGTCACGGTCGATGATTTCGCCATTATTGGCGGCATGACAGCGGTCCATCAGTGGTGCACCATCGGTGCGCATGTGATGGTTGGCGGCTGTTCCGGCGTGGCACAGGATGTCCCGCCTTACGTGATTGCGCAGGGCAACCACGCGACGCCGTTCGGGATCAATATCGAAGGTCTCAAGCGCCGTGGCTTCAGCAAAGAGTCGTTGCACGCTATCCGCAACGCCTACAAGCTGCTCTACCGCAGCGGCAGAACGCTGGAGGAAGTGAAGCCAGAGATCGAAGCCATCGCGCAGCAGCACAGCGAAGTGCAGCCTTTCTACGACTTCTTCAGCCGTTCTACCCGTGGATTAATCCGTTAATCCATGTCAGCGCGTCCTTTAACGATTGCCCTGGTCGCCGGAGAAACCTCCGGCGATATTCTTGGTGCCGGTCTGATCCGTGCCCTGAAAGCCCGTCATCCGGATGCACGCTTCGTGGGTGTGGCGGGGCCGCTGATGCAGGCGGAAGGGTGCGAAGCCTGGTATGAGATGGAAGAGCTGGCGGTGATGGGGATCGTCGAGGTGCTGGGCCGCCTGCGGCGGCTGCTGAACATCCGCCGCGATCTGACGCAGCGTTTCACCGCACTCCGGCCCGACGTCTTTGTCGGGATTGATGCGCCCGATTTTAATATCACGCTGGAAGGCAACCTCAAACGCGCGGGCATCTGCACCATCCACTATGTCAGCCCTTCGGTGTGGGCATGGCGGCAAAAGCGCGTCTTCAAGATCGGCCGCAATACCGATCTGGTGCTGGCATTCCTGCCGTTTGAAAAAGCCTTCTACGATCGTTTTAACGTTCCCTGCCGCTTTATCGGTCATACGATGGCGGATGCGATGCCGCTGCAGCCCGATAAGCTGGCCGCCCGGCGCCATCTGGGGATCGCCGACGATGCGCTCTGTCTAGCCCTGTTGCCGGGCAGCCGCGGCGCGGAAGTGGAGATGCTCAGCGCGGACTTCCTGAAAACGGCCCGCCTGCTGCGTCGTCACTATCCGGCGCTGGAGATCGTGGTGCCGCTGGTGAATGCCCGCCGTCGCGAACAGTTTGAGAAGATCAAGGCCGTAACGGCACCGGAGCTGCCAATGCATCTGCTGGATGGGCAGGGCCGGGAGGCGATGATCGCGAGCGATGCCGCACTGCTGGCATCCGGCACTGCCGCTCTGGAGTGCATGCTGGCAAAATGTCCGATGGTGGTGGGGTATCGTATGAAGCCTGCCACGTTCTGGCTGGCGAAACGGCTGGTCAAAACGCCTTACGTCTCGCTGCCGAATCTGCTGGCCGGGCGTGAGCTGGTCAAAGAGTTACTGCAGGATGCGTGTCAGCCTGAAGCGCTGGCGGCGGCGTTAGATCCGCTGCTGCACGCCGGGCCTGAACGCGAAACGCTGCTGCAGACGTTTCATGAATTACATCAACAGATCCGCTGGAACGCCGATGAGCAGGCAGCGGATGCGGTACTGGAGCTGGTGAATGCCTGATTTTATCTACCCTGTTGCCAGCCTGATTGCGGGTGTGGACGAAGTGGGGCGTGGGCCGCTGGTGGGTGCGGTCGTCACCGCGGCCGTGATCCTCGACCCGGCGAATCCGATTGCCGGGCTGGCCGACTCGAAGAAACTGTCGGAAAAGCGCCGTCTGGCGCTGTATGACGAGATCAAAGAGAAGGCGCTGGCCTGGAGCCTGGGCCGTGCAGAGCCTGAGGAGATCGACCAGCTCAATATTCTGCATGCCACTATGCTGGCGATGCAGCGCGCCGTGGCGGGCCTGTCGATCCAGCCGGACTATGTGCTGATCGATGGAAATCGCTGCCCGGCGCTGCCGATGCCTTCCCAGGCGGTGGTGAAAGGGGATAGTCTGGTGGCCGAAATCAGCGCGGCGTCGATCATCGCCAAAGTGTCGCGCGACCGCGAAATGGCCGAACTCGATCGGCTGTTCCCGGAGTATGGTTTTGCGCAGCACAAAGGTTATCCGACCGCGCTGCATATGGAAAAACTGACGCAACATGGCGCCACGCCGCATCACCGTCGCAGTTTTGCGCCCGTTCGCAATGCACTGCTCGATGCTGAAGTCCTGGCTGCGCGCCAGCCCCTGACGCTGTAATAGCCTGACGCTGTTTTAACCGGAAACTGATATGGCTGAACCCCGTTTTATACATCTGCGTGTCCACAGTGACTATTCAATGGTTGATGGCCTGGCGAAAACCGGGCCGCTGATCAAGAAGGCGGCTGCGCTTGGCATGCCCGCTATCGCCATTACCGACTTCACCAACCTCTGTGGGCTGGTCAAATTTTACGGTGGCGCACACGGCGCAGGGATAAAACCGGTCATCGGTGCCGACTTCAACGTCGCCAGCGAGCTGATGGGGGATGAACTTACCCAGCTCACCGTACTGGCGGCGAACAATACCGGCTATCAGAATCTGACGCTGCTGATCTCCCGCGCCTATCAGCGCGGCTACGGCGTGGACGGGCCGGTTATCGATCGCGACTGGCTGATTGAGCTGCAGGAAGGGCTGATTCTGCTCTCAGGTGGGCGACGTGGCGACGTGGGCCGCAGCCTGCTGCGGGGCAACAGCGCTCTGGTGTCACAATGCCTGGCCTTCTATCAGCAGCACTTCCCCGATCGCTACTACCTGGAACTGATCCGCACCGGCCGTCAGGATGAAGAAAGTTATCTGCACGCGGCCGTGGAACTGGCGATTGCTGAAGGCATCCCGGTGGTCGCCACCAACGAAGTCTGCTTTATCAACGCCGAAGACTTTGATGCGCATGAGATCCGCGTCGCCATCCACGACGGCTATACGCTGGACGATCCCAAACGTCCGCGCAACTACAGTCCTCAGCAATATATGCGCAGCGAAGCGGAGATGTGCGAGCTTTTCTCGGACATCCCGGAAGCGCTGGAAAACAGCGTAGAGATTGCTAAGCGTTGTAACGTCACGGTCCGGCTGGGCGAGTACTTCCTGCCGCAGTTCCCGACCGGTGACATGACCACCGAAGATTATCTGGTGGTGAAATCCCGCGAGGGGCTGGAAGAGCGTCTTGAGTTCCTGTTCCCGGACGAAGCCGAGCGCGCGGCAAAACGCCCGGAATATGATGAACGTCTGGAGGTTGAGCTTAACGTTATCAACCAGATGGGATTCCCCGGCTACTTCCTGATCGTAATGGAGTTTATCCAGTGGTCGAAGGATAACGGCGTGCCGGTCGGACCGGGCCGTGGTTCCGGTGCCGGTTCACTGGTGGCCTATGCGCTGAAAATCACCGATATCGATCCGCTGGAATTTGACCTGCTGTTCGAACGTTTCCTGAACCCGGAACGTGTATCAATGCCCGACTTCGACGTCGACTTCTGTATGGAGAAGCGTGACCAGGTCATTGAGCACGTCGCCGATATGTACGGACGTGAAGCGGTTTCTCAGATCATCACCTTCGGTACCATGGCGGCGAAAGCGGTTATCCGCGACGTCGGCCGCGTGCTGGGGCACCCCTACGGCTTTGTGGATCGCATCTCAAAACTGATCCCGCCCGATCCCGGCATGACGCTGGAAAAAGCCTTTATTGCGGAACCGCAGCTGCCTGCGATGTATGACGCAGACGAAGAGGTGAAGGCGCTGATCGACATGGCGCGCAAGCTGGAAGGGGTCACGCGTAACGCCGGGAAACATGCGGGCGGCGTGGTGATTGCGCCCACAAAGATTACCGATTTTGCGCCGCTCTACTGCGATGAGCATGGCCAGTTCCCGGTGACCCAGTTCGATAAAAACGATGTGGAATATGCCGGCCTGGTGAAGTTTGACTTCCTGGGGCTGCGTACGCTGACCATCATCGACTGGGCGCTGAAGATGATCAACCCGCGCCGGGAAAAGCAGGGGCTGGAGCCGATCGACATCGCCTCTATCCCGCTGGATGATAAGAAAAGCTTCGATATGCTGCAGCGCTCGGAAACCACGGCGGTGTTCCAGCTTGAATCGCGCGGCATGAAAGATCTGATCAAACGTCTGAAGCCCGACTGCTTCGAAGATATGATCGCCCTGGTGGCGCTGTTCCGTCCTGGCCCGCTGCAGTCCGGCATGGTAGATAACTTTATCGACCGTAAGCATGGCCGGGAGGCGATCTCCTATCCCGATATCCAGTGGCAGCATGAAAGCCTGAAACCGGTTCTGGAACCGACCTACGGCATCATCCTCTATCAGGAGCAGGTGATGCAGATCGCGCAGGTGCTCTCCGGGTATACCCTGGGCGGCGCAGATATGCTGCGTCGCGCCATGGGGAAAAAGAAACCCGAGGAGATGGCCAAGCAGCGATCGGTGTTCCGCGACGGTGCCGAAAGCATGGGGATCGACGGCGAACTGTCGATGAAGATCTTCGATCTGGTAGAAAAATTTGCAGGTTACGGCTTTAACAAGTCACACTCTGCGGCTTACGCCCTGGTCTCCTATCAGACGCTGTGGCTGAAGGCGCACTATCCGGCCGAGTTCATGGCCGCCGTGATGACCGCAGATATGGACAACACCGAGAAAGTGGTGGGGCTGGTGGATGAGTGCTGGCGTATGGGGCTGAAGGTCCTGCCGCCCGATATCAACTCCGGTCTTTACCCCTTCCATGTCAACGACGCGGGCGAAATCGTTTACGGCATCGGTGCGATCAAGGGCGTGGGTGAAGGTCCGATCGAGGCGATCATCGACGCACGAAACGAAGGCGGTTACTTCCGGGAGCTGTTTGATCTCTGCGCCCGCACCGACACCAAAAAGATTAACCGCCGGGTGATGGAAAAACTGATTATGTCCGGGGCCTTTGACCGCCTCGGACCGCACCGCGCGGCGCTGATGAGTTCGCTCGGCGACGCACTGAAAGCGGCCGATCAGCACGCGAAAGCGGAAGCGATCGGTCAGGCAGACATGTTTGGCGTGCTGGCTGAAGAGCCGGAGCAGATCGAGAAATCCTACGCCAGCGTGACGCCGTGGCCCGAACAGGTGCAGCTGGATGGTGAGCGGGAAACGCTGGGACTCTATCTCACCGGCCATCCGATCAACCAGTATCTGAAAGAAATTGAGCGTTACGTTGGCGGGGTGCGGCTGAAAGATATGCATCCTACCGATCGGGGTAAAATTACCGTGGCGGCCGGTCTGGTGATCGCGGCGCGGGTAATGGTGACCAAACGCGGCAACCGAATTGGTATCTGTACTCTGGACGATCGTTCCGGTCGTCTTGAGGTGATGTTATTTACCGATGCGTTAGATAAATACCAGCAGCTGCTGGAGAAAGACCGAATCCTGATCGTCAGCGGACAGGTCAGCTTTGATGACTTCAGCGGTGGCCTTAAAATGACCGCCCGTGAAGTCATGGACATCGACGAAGCGCGCGAAAAATACGCGCGCGGACTTGCTATCTCGCTGACGGACAGGCAAATTGATGACCAGCTATTAAACCGACTCCGTCAGTCCCTGGAACCTCATCGCTCAGGGACTATTCCGGTGCATCTCTATTATCAGAGAGCCGACGCGCGAGCGAAGCTGCGCTTTGGTGCAGCGTGGCGAATTTCGCCCAGCGATCGTTTACTTAACGATCTGCGCTCGCTGATTGGATCGGAGCAGGTGGAACTGGAGTTTGACTAGAACAGGAACATTATGAGTCTTAATTACCTGGATTTTGAACAGCCAATTGCAGAACTGGAAGCGAAGATCGATTCGCTGACGTCGATTGGTCGTCAGGATGATAAACACGTTAATCTGGATGAAGAAGTTCAGCGTCTGCGCGAGAAAAGCGTTGAGCTGACCCGTAAAATCTTCGCCGATTTAGGCGCATGGCAGATCGCTCAACTGGCGCGCCACCCTCTGCGTCCTTATACCTTTGACTACGTCCGCAATGCGTTTGACGATTTCGATGAGCTGGCGGGTGACCGCGCTTATGCGGATGACAAAGCGATTGTGGGCGGCATTGCGCGCCTTGATGGCCGTCCGGTGATGATCATCGGCCACCAGAAAGGGCGCGAGACCAAAGAGAAAATCCGCCGTAACTTCGGCATGCCCGCACCGGAAGGCTATCGCAAAGCGCTGCGCCTGATGGAGATGGCTGAGCGTTTCAACATGCCGGTTATCACCTTCATCGACACCCCGGGTGCGTATCCGGGCGTGGGCGCGGAAGAGCGTGGACAGTCTGAAGCGATTGCCCGCAACCTGCGTGAAATGTCTGGCCTGAAAGTGCCGGTGATCTGTACGGTCATCGGTGAGGGCGGTTCAGGCGGTGCGCTGGCGATCGGCGTGGGCGATAAAGTGAATATGCTGCAGTACAGCACCTATTCCGTTATCTCGCCGGAAGGCTGTGCCTCAATTCTATGGAAGAGCGCGGACAAAGCCCCGCTGGCCGCAGAAGCGATGGGCATCACCGCTAACCGTCTGAAAGAGCTGAAGCTGATTGACGCCGTGATCCCGGAGCCTCTGGGTGGCGCGCACCGTCGTCCGGTCGATATGGCGCAGTCGCTGAAACAGCAGCTGCTGGCCGATCTGGCCGAACTCGACGAACTCAGCACGGAAGAGCTGCTGGATCGTCGTTATCAGCGACTGATGAGCTACGGCTACGCCTGATTTCTCGTCGCCTTAAAAGCGGACTCCGGTCCGCTTTTTTTATGCCTCCGGTTTACCGCCACATCTGATCCCCCCTTTTTCAGCGCCATCCGATCGCCCTCTGGCTACACCTTCCGCGGGTTAGCGGTTATGCTTGATCGGTTCCATCACAATCAGGGAGAGGGCTTTGAATATTCTGGCGATCATGGGCGCGCACGGCGTGTTTTATAAAGATGAACCGTTACGCGAACTCGACGCGGCGTTAAATCTGCAAGGCTTCCAGCTGCTATACCCAAAGAACAGTGACGACCTGCTGAAACTGATCGAGCACAATCCGCGTATCAGTGGCGTCATCTTCGACTGGGATGCGCACAACAGTCCGGAACTGTGCGGCGAGATCAATCAGCTCAACGAATACCTGCCACTCTACGCATTTATTAACACCCACTCGCAGATGGACATCAGTATCAATGAGATCCGCATGCCGCTGCACTTCTTCGAGTATGCGCTGAATGCCGCCGACGATATCGCGCTGCATATCCGCCAGTACACGGATGATTACATCGAACACATTACGCCACCGCTGACCCGGGCGCTGTTCACCTATGTGAAAGAGGGGAAATATACCTTCTGTACGCCGGGACATATGGCGGGGACGGCCTTTCAGAAGAGCCCGGTTGGCTGTCTGTTCTACGATTTCTTTGGGGCGAACACCCTGAAGTCAGACATCTCCATTTCCGTCACCGAGCTGGGATCGCTGCTGGATCACACCGGCCCGCATCTGGAAGCCGAAGAGTATATCGCCCGCACCTTTGGCGCCGAGCAGAGCTACATGGTGACCAACGGCACCTCCACGTCGAATAAGATCGTCGGGATGTATGCCGCCTCTGCCGGCAGCACGGTGCTGATCGACCGCAACTGCCATAAGTCGCTGACTCATTTGCTGATGATGAGCGATCTGATCCCTGTCTGGCTGAAACCAACCCGCAATGCGCTGGGGATCCTGGGCGGCATTCCAAAACAGGAGTTCACCCGCGAGAGCATCGCCAGGAAAGTGGCCGCCACCGATCGCGCCAGCTGGCCGGTGCATGCGGTGATCACTAACTCGACCTATGACGGGCTGCTCTATAACACGCAGTACATCAAGGAGACGCTCGATGTGCCGTCGATTCATTTCGATTCGGCTTGGGTGCCTTACACCAATTTCCATCCGATCTATACCGGTAAAAGCGGCATGAGCGGCGATCGCATTCCGGGTAAAGTGGTCTATGAAACGCAGTCGACCCATAAACTGCTGGCCGCGTTTTCGCAGGCTTCGCTGATTCACATTAAAGGCGATTACGACGAACAGACCTTTAACGAAGCCTATATGATGCACACCACCACCTCGCCCAATTACGCCATCGTCTCGTCGATTGAAACGGCCGCCGCAATGCTGCGTGGTAATCCCGGCAGACGGCTGATCAATCGTTCGGTGGAGCGGGCGCTGCACTTCCGTCGTGAGATCCAGCGCCTGCGCGAAGAGTCCGACAGCTGGTTCTTCGATATCTGGCAGCCGGAAGAGATCGATGAAGCTCAGTGCTGGCCGATCCAGCCGGGCGACGAAGCGTGGCACGGCTTCACGCAGGCCGATCGCGATCATATGTATCTCGATCCGATCAAGGTGACGATCCTGACGCCGGGCATGAGCGAGCTGGGTGAGATGGCGGAAGAGGGGATCCCGGCGGCGCTGGTGGCGAAGTTCCTCGACGAGCGCGGCATCGTGGTGGAGAAAACCGGTCCCTATAACCTGCTGTTCCTGTTCAGCATCGGCATCGATAAAACCAAGGCGATGAGCGTGCTGCGTGGCCTGACCGAGTTCAAGCGCGCCTACGATCTCAATCTGCGGGTCAAAAACATGCTGCCGGATCTCTACGCGGAAGATCCCGATTTCTATCGCAACATGCGGATTCAGACGCTGGCGCAGGGGATCCATCAGCTGATCCGCCATCACGATCTGCCCCGGCTGATGCTACAGGCTTTTGATGTGCTGCCCGAAATGAAGATGACGCCGCACCAGGCTTTCCAGCAGCAGGTCAGAGGCAATATCGAAACGGTGGATCTCAGCGCGCTGGTGGGCCGGGTCTCGGCCAACATGATTCTGCCTTACCCGCCAGGCGTGCCGCTGGTGATGCCGGGAGAGATGATCACCGAAAAAAGCCGCGCGGTGCTCGATTTCCTGCTGATGCTGTGCAGCATCGGTCGGCACTATCCGGGCTTCGAAACCGATATTCACGGCGCGACCCTGACGGAAGAGGGTGAGTATCGCGTCCGTGTGCTGAAAAATAACCCCGAATAATCGTCAGATGACGCTCAGCGGCAGGCGGTCTGCGGATCGCCTGCCCGTATCAGGATATTAACCATGTTGCAGTTAACCGCTATTCACCACATCGCTATCATTGCCTCCGATTACGCACGCAGCAAAGCCTTCTACTGTGACGTGCTGGGATTTCGCCTGATGGGCGAGCATTACCGAGAAGCACGCGACTCCTGGAAGGGCGATCTGGCCCTGCAGGATCGCTATACCATTGAGCTGTTCTCGTTTCCTGAACCCCCGGCCCGCGTCTCACATCCTGAAGCGTGCGGGCTGCGGCACCTGGCCTTCACCGTGCCGGATGTCGCCGCCGCCGTTGCGGCCCTGGCCGACAAAGGGGTGATCTGCGAACCCATCCGCATCGACGAACTGACGGGTAAAGCGTGCACGTTCTTTGCCGATCCGGACGGTTTGCCGCTGGAGCTTTATCAGGCGTAAAATAGCGCGCTCAGCGGGCCACATCCGGTGGCCCGATCGTCTGGATTCTGTCATGTCTGCTCCCGCTTTTGATGCCCTGTTGCCATCCGATGCCGCGCTGGTGGTCGCCTTCAGCGGTGGACTCGACTCCACCGTGCTGCTGCACCAGCTTCGCGCCTGGCAGCAGCAGCATCCCGAGTCGTCTCTGCGGGCACTGCATGTGCATCATGGACTCAGCCCGAATGCCGATCGCTGGGCGGCCCACTGTCAGGCGCGCTGTGCGGAGTGGCAGCTGCCGTGTGACGTTCTGCGCGTCAGCGTGGATGGCCGCGACAGCGGCATCGAAGCGGCGGCCCGTGCTGCGCGCTATCAGGCGCTGAGTGCGGCACTGCAACCGGGCGAGATACTACTCACCGCGCAGCATCTCGATGACCAGTGCGAAACCTTTCTGCTGGCGCTGAAGCGTGGCAGCGGGCCGGCCGGACTGGCGGCGATGCCCGCAAGGCGCATGCTGGGATCGCATCCGCTGGTTCGTCCGCTGCTGAATCAGTCGCGACAGGTGCTTGAAGCCTACGCCGATCGTCATCAGCTGGTCTGGATCGAGGATGAGAGCAATCAGGATCTTCGCTACGACCGCAATTTCCTGCGGCAGCAGCTGCTGCCTGCACTCCATCAGCGCTGGCCACATTTTGCCGCCGCCGCCGCCCGAAGTGCGGCGTTGTGCAGCGAGCAGGAGCAGTTGCTGGATGAGCTGCTGGCCGACGCGCTGTCCGCGCTGATCCAGCCAGACGGCAGCCTCTGTTTTACGCCGCTGCTGCGCATGAGTGAGCCGCGGGCGAATGCCTTATTACGCCGCTGGATCGCCGGGCAGGGCGGGGCGATGCCCTCCCGCGATGCGCTGAAACGTATCCAGGAGGAAGTGATGGCGAGCCGGGAAGATGCGCAGCCGCGGCTAAGGCTGGGCCAGGCTGAAGTGCGGCGTTACCGCCAGCAGCTCTACTGGCTGCCGTTGCAGGCGTCACTGCGCGACCGCGTGCTGGCATGGCCCGATCTCAGCCAGCCGCTGACGCTACCGCAGCACCTCGGCTCGCTGCGCGCCAGCCAGGCGGTGGGCCAGTTGCGCTTTCCGCGGCCGGATGAGCAGGTCAGCGTGCGGTTTCATGCTCAGGGCCACGTCCATCTGGCGGGACGCCATGGCGGCAGGGAGATGAAAAAGGTGTGGCAGGCGTTACAGATACCGCCGTGGCAGCGCGACCGGCTGCCGTTAATTTTTTACAACCAGACGCTGATCTCCGCCCCGGGCCTCTTCGTTACCCGGGAGGGCGCGGCCATTGATGCGCCGGGCTGGCAGGTGGTGTGGGATCGGGCGTCCGGTCCGGGAGAAGAAGAATGAAACAGTGGCTTATCGTTTCTCTGGTCGCCATCACCCTGCCGGTGTGGGCGGCGGGTGACGCTCAGCGCGGCGCAGAGAAAGCGGGCAGTTGCCTGGCCTGTCATGGCGCACAAGGAAAAGCCGCGGCGCCGATCTATCCGAATCTGGCCGGGCAGAATGCCGCCTATCTGGAACTGGCGTTGCAGGCTTACAAAAAGGGCGAGCGCAATGGTGGTCAGGCTGAGGTGATGAAAGCGTTTGTGGCGGGATTGAGCGACAGCGACATGGCGGATCTGGCGGCGTACTACGGGTCATTACAGCCCGGAGATTAACCGGGCGGGAAGCTCCCGCCCGAGGTGCGTGGATTACTCGGCGCTGACAACCACCGTACCCAGCTCAGGGTGGGTGAAGCTGGCGATATGGTCGAGACGTAAATCACGATGTTCACTGGCCAGATCGATAGAGAGATATTCGACGTTCTTGCGCGAGAAGATCTCTCTGGCTTTCGCCTTCAGCTGCTCGCCATCTTTCATTTCCAGCGACAGCATCCAGTTGTTCTGGCAGGCGAGCTCCAGATTATCGTAATCATCGCAATTGATGGGTTGGTACGCTTCATTTATCAACATAGTCGCTCACCAATAAGTTAGCAGCGGCCCAGGCCGCCTGTTCCCTGACAGAAGAGTTTAGCTCACTATTTGCGGCAATATCATTAAGCGCCTTCAATGCGCAGCCAATCGCATCCGGTATGTAACCTAAATCCCCGCTGCCGATTTCGGCATATTTCCGGCGAACTAACTCACAATAATTTTGCACATGGCCCTCCTCATCAGAGCGTAAATACCCTGGTTAACTGGCGACTATATCATAGCCATTCGGAGGAAATCAGCCCGTGTAAAGCAGGAAGCGTGCGCAAATCACTGCTAAAGTGACAGATTCCGCTGGCTGAGGCGGAAAGCGCCGGAGCACAAAAGGTTAAGTTGATGAACAGGTTATCAGAGGTTGATGTCATGAAGCAGTGGGGAGGGGATCGATGATTATGCTGTCCCGTCTGGTTGAGATCCCGGACAGTGAGATTGAGCTGACGGCGATACGTGCGCAGGGCGCGGGTGGGCAACATGTCAATAAAGCGAGCACGGCTATCCATCTGCGTTTTGACATTGCTGCCTCTTCGCTGCCCGCCTTCTATAAAGAGCGGCTGCTCTCCGCCAGCCATCATCTGATTACCGGTGAGGGGGTGGTGGTGATCAAGGCGCAGGAGTATCGCAGTCAGGAGATGAATCGCGAAGCGGCGCTGCAGCGTCTGGTCAATCTGATCCGCGAACTGAGCACGGTGGAAAAAGCGCGTCGCGCCACGCGGCCAACCCGCGCGTCGAAAGATCGTCGTCTGGAAGGCAAAGCGCGTCGCAGCACGACCAAAGCGATGCGCGGCAAAGTGCAATAAAAAACGCCCCACAGAGGGGGCGTCAGAGAACGTATCACGGCAGGGACGAGCCACGAAGAGATCCCCTCAGGTAGCGGGGTCAGATCCGAACGTGGCTGAAACTCTCTATGGCCACTTTCCTCTTCTGATCCCATGCCCTTCGCGTTGAACGCATCCGTTGCGGCCGGGTTCAGCCCGCGCTGACCCGGGCCAGGAACTTACTTATTCAGCGCCTTCAGCAGGAACGCAACGATTTCATCCTGCTTGATCATCTGCTTCTCGCCGCCACGACGGGATTTATATTCAATCTCCTGGTTGTCGAGATTGCGATCGCCGATGACGATGGTGTGGGGCACACCGATCAGTTCCATATCTGCGAACATCACGCCCGGACGCTCTTTACGGTCATCCAGGATCACCTCAACGCCTTTAGCGCGCAGAGTGGCATACAGCTCTTCCGCCAGCTCTTTTACGCGGAACGATTTCTGCATATTCATTGGCAGAATAGCAACCTCGAAAGGTGCCAGCGCGTCCGGCCAGATGATGCCGCGCTCGTCGTGGTTCTGCTCAATCGCAGCCGCGACTACGCGGGTGATGCCGATGCCGTAGCAGCCCATGCTCATCACCTGGTTACGGCCATCTTCGCCCTGTACAGAGGCTTTCAGCGCGTCAGAATATTTGGTGCCGAGCTGGAAAATATGACCCACTTCGATGCCGCGTTTGATCTGCAGCGTGCCTTTGCCATCCGGGCTTAAATCGCCTTCAACCACGTTACGGATATCGGCAACGCTGGCCAGCGGCAGATCGCGCTCCCAGTTGATGCCGAAGTAGTGCTTACCGTCGACGTTAGCACCGGCACTGAAATCACTCATCTTCGCCACGGTACGGTCAGCGATGATTGGCATCTGCAGGCCTACCGGGCCGATTGAGCCAGGTCCGGCACCCACGGCGGCGCGAATCTCTTCTTCTGTCGCGAACACCAGCGGTGACGCGACGATAGCCGACTTCTCCGCTTTGATTTCGTTGAGCTGATGATCGCCGCGAACCAGCAGGGCAACCAGCGCATGACCGCTCTCTTCGGCGCCTTTCACAATCAGCGTTTTTACGGTTTTTTCTACCGGCACACTGAACTGCTCGACCAGTTCCGCGATGGTTTTTGCGTCTGGCGTCTCGACCAGGGTCATCGCCTGTGAAGGGGCTGCACGTTCACCCGCTGGCGCAACGGCTTCGGCCAGCTCGATGTTGGCGGCGTAGTCTGACTCGGTAGAGAAGATCACATCATCTTCACCGCTCTGGGCCAGAACCTGGAACTCATGCGAAGCGCTGCCGCCGATTGAGCCGGTGTCGGCCTGCACGGCGCGGAAATCCAGCCCCATCCGGCTGAAGATCTGGCTATAGGCACGGTACATCGCATCGTAGGTTTCCTGCAGCGATTCCTGCGAAACGTGGAAGGAGTAAGCGTCTTTCATGGTGAATTCGCGTGAGCGCATCACACCGAAACGCGGGCGCACTTCATCGCGGAATTTGGTCTGAATCTGATACAGATTGAGGGGCAGCTGCTTATAAGAGCTTAGCTCATTGCGGATCAGGTCAGTGACCACCTCTTCATGCGTCGGACCCAGCACGAACGGACGCTCGTGGCGATCCGCGATGCGCAACAGTTCCGGGCCATACTCCTCCCAGCGACCGCTCTCCTGCCACAGGTCGGCGGGCTGCACAACCGGCATTAAAATCTCAACCGCGCCCGCGTTGTTCATCTCTTCGCGAACGATATTTTCAACTTTTTTCAGTACGCGGACCCCGGTCGGTAACCAGGTGTAGAGGCCGGAAGCCAGTTTGCGGATCATACCGGCGCGCAGCATCAGCTGGTGGCTGATCACTTCAGCGTCGGAAGGCGTCTCTTTCTGAGTAGAGAGCAGATATTGAGTAGTGCGCATTGATTACGGTTCCAGTTAATCGGAAAGTCACAGACAGAATTTTGCTGGCGGCTAGTGTACCAGTGAGATCACCGGCTCAAAAGCGGGTTTTAACGCGGGTCGATAGCGATCACTTCCGTGCCGGCATCATCAACACGCCAGCGGACATTAAAATCCATCAGCCAGGCCGCATATTCCCGATCCAGGGTTTCGCCCTTGCGATAAGCGGGACGGGGATCCTGAGCCAGCACCTCACGGATAAAACGGGCCAGCTCGGGATAGCGCGACTGCTGCTGAAGCTGCTGCTGCGCCTGCGCGGAAAAACGCACCGGCATATCCGCCGCCGGGGCCGTCGGGGCAAAACCCGCACGGGCATCGGGCACGGCTTCGGCAAAGGGCAGGTAGGGCTTGATATCCACTACCGGGGTGCCGTCGACCAGATCCAGACTGCCCAGCTGCAGGATCACCTGCTGTTTTTCAAGCCTGATCCCCTTAAGCTCGACCAGCGACATGCCGATGGGATTCGGACGGAACGTCGAGCGGGTGGCAAACACCCCCATCCGCGCATTGCCGCCCAGCCGCGGAGGACGAACGGTCGGACGCCAGCCGCCCGCCATCGTCTGATGGAAGACAAACAGCAGCCAGAGATGGCTGAAATCTTCCAGCCCGCGCACCGCCTCCGGCTGATTGTAGGGCGCCTGCAGGTGGAGTTCGCCGACGCCATCCTGAACCAGGCCGGGCTGGCGCGGAACGGCAAACTTCTCCTTCCAGGGGGAACGGATCACCCCAATCTGCGCGAAGGCAAATTCACTCATTGATTGCTGACTTTGAGTGCAGAGCCCTGACATACCGCCTGGCGATAGCAGCCTGGCGTGCCGGTCACGATTTCACACTTATGGAGCAGCACCGCATTCGCTTTCATCTGTGACGCTTTGATCTGCAGGCGTTTACGGGCAGTGGCGATATTGGCTGGCGAGTTCTGGTTGCTGAGCTGGCAATCTTCAGCGGAGACTTCGCCGAGATCGCGGAAGGGTTTGCTGACCAGATCGGCGGCGTCGGTATAGAGCTTAACCGGAGCCGGACGTGCCGCAGGTTTGCGGGTCGGTTCACTGGATGGCTGCGGCCGGGACGGTGCGCTGCTTATCGGGTGATACTCATGAACACACCCTGTCAGCATCAATGCTAACAAGCAGAGCGGTAAAAAACGCATGGCAACATCCTCAGGTTTCAAAAAAGTGGCGTTATTGAAACAAGGACAAGAATAAATAACAAGTCGGGGAGGGGGGGCAGTAACAGAAAGGGCGACATCGCGCCGCCCTCAGGGAGATGAATCGCTGAATTACCAGCCTTTCACGGCGCCGCCGTTGAAGACTTTGTTCGCGGCTTCGTTGACTTCGTCAGACTGGTAAGCCTGCACGAATTTCTTCACGTTTTCCGCATCTTTGTTATCTTCGCGCGCCACGATCAGGTTCACGTAAGGGGAATCTTTATCTTCAACGAAGATACCATCTTTGGCAGGCGTCAGGCCGATCTGGCTGGCGTAAGTGGTGTTGATCACCGCCAGTGCGATTTGCTGATCGTCCAGTGAGCGTGGCAGCTGAGGCGCTTCCAGCTCAACAATTTTCAGATGCTTTGGATTCTCGGTGATGTCCAGCGCCGTCGGCAGCAGGCCAGTACCCTCTTTCAGTTTGATCAGACCCACTTTCTGCAGCAGCAGCAGGGTACGTCCCAGGTTGGTCGGATCGTTGGGAATCGCGATCTGTGCGCCATCCTGCAGCTCGTCCAGAGATTTGATCTTCTTGGAGTAGCCTGCAATCGGGTAAACGAAGGAGTTACCAACGGACACCAGTTTGTAGCCACGATCCTTGATCTGCTGATCCAGATAAGGCTTATGCTGGAAGGCGTTAACGTCGATGTCGCCTTTGCTCAGCGCTTCGTTCGGCAGGACATAGTCGTTGAAGGTCACCAGCTCAACGTCCAGACCATACTTATCTTTAGCGACTTTCTGCGCGGCTTCAGCAACCTGCTGCTCAGCGCCGACAATCACGCCGACTTTGATATGGTTAGGATCTTTCTCTTTTTGATCGCATCCTGCCAGCGCAATCGCGCCAATCAGTGCACCCACAGCGGCAATTTTCTTGAATCTGAAAGACATATCCTTTCCTTAATATTGTGATATTGCTGGCTTACTTATGGGACACAGCACGTACGATGCGGTCGCCACAGAACTGAATGAGATACACCAAAACCACTAACAACACCAATACTGTATTCATCACGGTCGCGTTGTATCCGATATAACCATACTGATAGCCGATCTGGCCCAGACCACCGGCTCCGACCGCGCCACCCATGGCGGAGTAACCGACCAGGGTAATCAGGGTAATGGTCGCCGCATTCACCAGGCCCGGCATCGCTTCCGGCAGCAGGACTTTACGGATGATCTGCATCGGCGTGGCACCCATGGCGCGTGACGCTTCAATCAGGCCGGTGGGCAGTTCCAGCAGGGCGTTCTCTACCATACGCGCGATAAAGGGCGCGGCACCGACGGTTAAAGGCACGATGGCCGCCTGAAGTCCGATTGAGGTGCCCACAATGACGCGCGTGAAGGGGATCATCCACACCAGTAAGATAATGAAAGGAATGGAGCGGAAGATATTCACCAGCGCGGAGAGCACACGGTAAAGCCCCTGATTCTGCAGAATCTGTCCCGGACGGGTGACATAGAGCAGAACCCCGACCGGCAGACCCAGTACGAAACCGAAAAAGCCTGAGACGAAGGTCATCATCAGCGTTTCCCACACGCCCCGTCCCAGCAACCAAATCATCGCTTCAGACATAACCTAACACCTCTACTTTCACATGATTCTCCTGCAGCCAGGCGATGGCCTGGCGGGTATCGCGCTCTGTACCGTGCATCTCGGCGAGCATAATGCCGAACTTCACGCCACCGGCGTAATCCATCTGAGCACTGATAATGTTGTTGTTGACGTTATAACGGCGCGCCGCTTCGGAAAGCAGGGGAGCATCCACCGATTTACCGGTGAACTCCAGTCGCAGCAGCGGCACGGTGCCCTCAGCGGCGGTGGCCGACAAACGCTGCTGATAATCGTCCGGGATATCCAGATGCAGCGTGGACTGAATAAACTGCTGCGCCAGTGGCGTTTTAGGATGTGAGAAGACCTCGCTGACGCTATCTTTCTCAATCAGCTCACCCTGGCTGATGACCGCAACCTGATCACAGATGCGTTTCACCACATCCATCTCATGGGTGATCAGCAGAATGGTCAGCCCCAGACGACGGTTAATGTCTTTCAGCAGCTCCAGGATAGCGCGGGTGGTCGCCGGGTCCAGTGCGCTGGTGGCTTCATCACACAGCAGCACTTTCGGGTTACTCGCCAGCGCACGGGCAATGGCGACACGCTGCTTCTGTCCGCCCGACAGGTTAGCGGGCCAGGCATCATGCTTATCTGACAATCCCACCAGTTCCAGCAGCTCAGCGACGCGGGCATTGATCTGCGCGCGGGAGAGATTGCCGAGTTCCAGGGGCAGCGACACGTTACCCGCAACGGTACGGGAGTTCATCAGGTTGAAGTGCTGGAAGATCATGCCAATCTGACGACGCGCCTGGGTAAGCTGACGCTCATTCAGCGCCGTCAGATCGGTGCCATCAACCAGTACGCGGCCCGAGGTCGGGCGCTCCAGCAGATTGACGCAGCGAATCAGCGTACTTTTACCGGCACCGGATGCCCCGATGACGCCATAAATTTGTCCGGCAGGCACATGCAGGCTGACGTCATTTAACGCCGCTATCGTGCGCGTGCCCTGCTGGAAGACCTTGGTAATATTTTCGAGTTTAATCATTGTGTTATTTATTATCGTGTTGCGTGGTCCGTGGTGTGGGAAACCTCGTCGCTTTTAATCGATATAAAGCTGAATGGATGTTAAGGCATCCAGACGTCTAAATCAATCGAAGTGATACAATCTGGCATTCTCCCTTTTATCGCAATCATGCGATACTGATCGGCAATATCTACAGCAGGAGTTTCTACGTGGCGAATAAAGTCCCCGCTATTTTTCTTGATCGTGATGGCACCCTTAATGTCGACAATGGCTATGTCCATGAGATCGACAACTTTCAGTTTATTGATGGCACGATTGAAGCGCTGCAACAGCTGAAAGGCATGGGCTTTGCGCTGGTGGTGGTCACCAACCAGTCTGGCATCGCCCGCGGTATGTTTACCGAAGAGACCTTTATGCAGCTGACCGAATGGATGGACTGGTCGCTGGCCGATCGCGATGTGGATCTCGACGGCATCTATTTCTGTCCTCATCATCCCGACGCAACAGTAGAAGAGTTCCGTCAGGCGTGTGACTGCCGTAAACCTCAGCCAGGCATGCTGCTGATGGCACAGGAGGAGCTGAACATCGATATGGCGGCTTCTTATATGGTGGGCGACAAACTGGAAGATATGCTGGCAGGGCAGGCCGCTGGCGTCGGAACGAAAGTGCTGGTGCGCAGCGGGAAGCCGGTCACGGCCGAGGGCGAAGCCGCGGCAGATTGGGTATTAAACAGTCTGGCAGAGCTGCCAGGGCGCATTAAAAAGGGTTAAAACGGCGCTTTTGTGCAAATTTCAGGCGAACAGAAAAAAAGTCTCAATTTGCACTTGCGCTATCTGAACCGTTCCCTATAATGCGCCTCCATCAACACGGCACACCGGCAACGGGAAACGGATTGAGAGGCACAGGAGACTGCGCCGCCGGAGAAAACTTCTGAAAAAAGAGGTTGACTCTGAAGGAGGAAAGCGTAATATACGCCACCTCGCGACAGGACGCTAACGCACTGTTCGCACTGCTCTTTAACAATTTATCAGACAATCTGTGTGGGCACTCGCAGGATTGATATCAGCGTCTCCGGACGCAAAAAATATTAAGCCTCACGAGTGAACACATAATGAAATTCATTATGACGTTTTACAGATGAGCATCGCTGGACTTGTTCCGGCAAATCAAACTTTAAATTGAAGAGTTTGATCATGGCTCAGATTGAACGCTGGCGGCAGGCCTAACACATGCAAGTCGGACGGTAGCACAGAGAGCTTGCTCTCGGGTGACGAGTGGCGGACGGGTGAGTAATGTCTGGGGATCTGCCCGATAGAGGGGGATAACCACTGGAAACGGTGGCTAATACCGCATAACGTCGCAAGACCAAAGAGGGGGACCTTCGGGCCTCTCACTATCGGATGAACCCAGATGGGATTAGCTAGTAGGCGGGGTAATGGCCCACCTAGGCGACGATCCCTAGCTGGTCTGAGAGGATGACCAGCCACACTGGAACTGAGACACGGTCCAGACTCCTACGGGAGGCAGCAGTGGGGAATATTGCACAATGGGCGCAAGCCTGATGCAGCCATGCCGCGTGTATGAAGAAGGCCTTCGGGTTGTAAAGTACTTTCAGCGGGGAGGAAGGCGGTGCGGTTAATAACCGCGCCGATTGACGTTACCCGCAGAAGAAGCACCGGCTAACTCCGTGCCAGCAGCCGCGGTAATACGGAGGGTGCAAGCGTTAATCGGAATTACTGGGCGTAAAGCGCACGCAGGCGGTCTGTTAAGTCAGATGTGAAATCCCCGGGCTTAACCTGGGAACTGCATTTGAAACTGGCAGGCTTGAGTCTCGTAGAGGGGGGTAGAATTCCAGGTGTAGCGGTGAAATGCGTAGAGATCTGGAGGAATACCGGTGGCGAAGGCGGCCCCCTGGACGAAGACTGACGCTCAGGTGCGAAAGCGTGGGGAGCAAACAGGATTAGATACCCTGGTAGTCCACGCCGTAAACGATGTCGACTTGGAGGTTGTTCCCTTGAGGAGTGGCTTCCGGAGCTAACGCGTTAAGTCGACCGCCTGGGGAGTACGGCCGCAAGGTTAAAACTCAAATGAATTGACGGGGGCCCGCACAAGCGGTGGAGCATGTGGTTTAATTCGATGCAACGCGAAGAACCTTACCTACTCTTGACATCCAGCGAACGGGGCAGAGATGCCCCGGTGCCTTCGGGAACGCTGAGACAGGTGCTGCATGGCTGTCGTCAGCTCGTGTTGTGAAATGTTGGGTTAAGTCCCGCAACGAGCGCAACCCTTATCCTTTGTTGCCAGCGATTCGGTCGGGAACTCAAAGGAGACTGCCGGTGATAAACCGGAGGAAGGTGGGGATGACGTCAAGTCATCATGGCCCTTACGAGTAGGGCTACACACGTGCTACAATGGCGCATACAAAGAGAAGCGACCTCGCGAGAGCAAGCGGACCTCACAAAGTGCGTCGTAGTCCGGATCGGAGTCTGCAACTCGACTCCGTGAAGTCGGAATCGCTAGTAATCGTGGATCAGAATGCCACGGTGAATACGTTCCCGGGCCTTGTACACACCGCCCGTCACACCATGGGAGTGGGTTGCAAAAGAAGTAGGTAGCTTAACCTTCGGGAGGGCGCTTACCACTTTGTGATTCATGACTGGGGTGAAGTCGTAACAAGGTAACCGTAGGGGAACCTGCGGTTGGATCACCTCCTTACCTTAAGATACCTTCCCGCGCAGTGCTCACACAGATTGTCTGATAAAAAGTAATGAGCAGGACGGCTGCGAAGTCGTGACACTATCGTGTCCCCTTCGTCTAGCGGTTAGGACTCCGCCCTTTCACGGCGGCAACAGGGGTTCGAATCCCCTAGGGGACGCCACCTGCTTGGTGACAGGTGAAAGGTGTCTCCACAGTATCTCAAAACCGGTTCGGCTGCGTAAGCGGCGGAGACGCGTTTGAGATATTTGCTCTTTAACAATCCGGAACAAGCTGAAAATTGAAACGACGTAGCGCGTCATCCCTCCGTAATAAGGGATGGCAGAGCGATACGGTCGGGTCTCTCAATGCTTGCAGTCCGCAGCGTGAAAACGCCTGTGGGTTGTGAGGTTAAGCGACTAAGCGTACACGGTGGATGCCCAGGCAGTCAGAGGCGATGAAGGACGTGCTAATCTGCGTAAAGCGACGGTAAGGTGATATGAACCGCTACAGCCGTCGATGTCCGAATGGGGAAACCCGGTGCACTCTGTGCATCATTGCAGCATGAATACATAGTGCTGCAAGGCGAACCGGGGGAACTGAAACATCTAAGTACCCCGAGGAAAAGAAATCAACCGAGATTCCCCCAGTAGCGGCGAGCGAACGGGGAGCAGCCCAGAGCCTGAATCAGCCTGTGTGTTAGTGGAAGCGTCTGGAAAGTCGCAGGGTACAGGGTGATACTCCCGTACACAAAAACACACGGTCTGTGAGCTCGATGAGTAAGGCGGGACACGTGGTATCCTGTCTGAATATGGGGGGACCATCCTCCAAGGCTAAATACTCCTGACTGACCGATAGTGAACCAGTACCGTGAGGGAAAGGCGAAAAGAACCCCGGCGAGGGGAGTGAAACAGAACCTGAAACCGTGTACGTACAAGCAGTGGGAGCCTCTTTTATGGGGTGACTGCGTACCTTTTGTATAATGGGTCAGCGACTTATATTCTGTAGCAAGGTTAACCGTATAGGGGAGCCGCAGGGAAACCGAGTCTTAACTGGGCGTTAAGTTGCAGGGTATAGACCCGAAACCCGGTGATCTAGCCATGGGCAGGTTGAAGGTTGGGTAACACTAACTGGAGGACCGAACCGACTAATGTTGAAAAATTAGCGGATGACCTGTGGCTGGGGGTGAAAGGCCAATCAAACCGGGAGATAGCTGGTTCTCCCCGAAAGCTATTTAGGTAGCGCCTCGTGAACTCATCTCCGGGGGTAGAGCACTGTTTCGGCTAGGGGGCCATCCCGGCTTACCAACCCGATGCAAACTGCGAATACCGGAGAATGTTATCACGGGAGACACACGGCGGGTGCTAACGTCCGTCGTGAAGAGGGAAACAACCCAGACCGCCAGCTAAGGTCCCAAAGTCATGGTTAAGTGGGAAACGATGTGGGAAGGCACAGACAGCCAGGATGTTGGCTTAGAAGCAGCCATCATTTAAAGAAAGCGTAATAGCTCACTGGTCGAGTCGGCCTGCGCGGAAGATGTAACGGGGCTAAACCATGCACCGAAGCTGCGGCAGCGGCGCGTATGCGTTGCTGGGTAGGGGAGCGTTCTGTAAGCCGTCGAAGGTGTGCTGTGAGGCATGCTGGAGGTATCAGAAGTGCGAATGCTGACATAAGTAACGATAAAGCGGGTGAAAAGCCCGCTCGCCGGAAGACCAAGGGTTCCTGTTCAACGTTAATCGGAGCAGGGTGAGTCGACCCCTAAGGCGAGGCCGAAAGGCGTAGTCGATGGGAAACAGGTTAATATTCCTGTACTCGGTGTTACTGCGAAGGGGGGACGGAGAAGGCTATATCAGCCGGGCGACGGTTGTCCCGGTTTAAGCGTGTAGGCGGAGGGTCCAGGTAAATCCGGACTCTTTTAACGCTGAGGCGTGACGACGAGGCACTACGGTGCTGAAGTGATAAATGCCCTGCTTCCAGGAAAAGCCTCTAAGCATCAGGTAACACAGAATCGTACCCCAAACCGACACAGGTGGTCAGGTAGAGAATACCAAGGCGCTTGAGAGAACTCGGGTGAAGGAACTAGGCAAAATGGTGCCGTAACTTCGGGAGAAGGCACGCTGGCGCGTAGGTGAAGGGACTTGCTCCCGGAGCTGAAGCCAGTCGAAGATACCAGCTGGCTGCAACTGTTTATTAAAAACACAGCACTGTGCAAACACGAAAGTGGACGTATACGGTGTGACGCCTGCCCGGTGCCGGAAGGTTAATTGATGGGGTTATCCGTAAGGAGAAGCTCTTGATCGAAGCCCCGGTAAACGGCGGCCGTAACTATAACGGTCCTAAGGTAGCGAAATTCCTTGTCGGGTAAGTTCCGACCTGCACGAATGGCGTAATGATGGCCAGGCTGTCTCCACCCGAGACTCAGTGAAATTGAACTCGCTGTGAAGATGCAGTGTACCCGCGGCAAGACGGAAAGACCCCGTGAACCTTTACTACAGCTTGACACTGAACATTGAGCCTTGATGTGTAGGATAGGTGGGAGGCTTTGAAGCGCGGACGCCAGTCTGCGTGGAGCCATCCTTGAAATACCACCCTTTAATGTTTGATGTTCTAACGTGGCCCCGTAATCCGGGGTGCGGACAGTGTCTGGTGGGTAGTTTGACTGGGGCGGTCTCCTCCTAAAGAGTAACGGAGGAGCACGAAGGTCAGCTAATCACGGTCGGACATCGTGAGGTTAGTGCAATGGCATAAGCTGGCTTGACTGCGAGAGTGACGGCTCGAGCAGGTGCGAAAGCAGGTCATAGTGATCCGGTGGTTCTGAATGGAAGGGCCATCGCTCAACGGATAAAAGGTACTCCGGGGATAACAGGCTGATACCGCCCAAGAGTTCATATCGACGGCGGTGTTTGGCACCTCGATGTCGGCTCATCACATCCTGGGGCTGAAGTAGGTCCCAAGGGTACGGCTGTTCGCCGTTTAAAGTGGTACGCGAGCTGGGTTTAGAACGTCGTGAGACAGTTCGGTCCCTATCTGCCGTGGGCGCTGGAGAATTGAGGGGGGTTGCTCCTAGTACGAGAGGACCGGAGTGAACGCACCACTGGTGTTCGGGTTGTCATGCCAATGGCACTGCCCGGTAGCTAAGTGCGGAAAAGATAAGTGCTGAAAGCATCTAAGCACGAAACTTGCCCCGAGATGAGTTCTCCCTGACTCCTTGAGAGTCCTGAAGGGACGTTGAAGACGACGACGTTGATAGGCCGGGTGTGTAAGCGCAGCGATGCGTTGAGCTAACCGGTACTAATGACCCGTGAGGCTTAACCTTACAACGCCAGAGGCGTTTTTGAGAGACAATTTTCAGCCTGAACCGGATAATCTGCGCGGCCCCAGGGCGGCGCGGAAGACAGAATCTGCCTGGCGGCTTTAGCGCGGTGGTCCCACCTGACCCCATGCCGAACTCAGAAGTGAAACGCCGTAGCGCCGATGGTAGTGTGGGGCCTCCCCATGCGAGAGTAGGGAACTGCCAGGCATCAAACACGTTCCTTTTTCCTCTGACAGGGAAAAACAGAAGGAACAGACAGGCATCAGCGAGGCGCTGATGGCTGTGAAAGAACCGGTGGAGCGGTAGTTCAGTTGGTTAGAATACCTGCCTGTCACGCAGGGGGTCGCGGGTTCGAGCCCCGTCCGTTCCGCCACTTAATTGGAAAGCCCTGACTTAACGGTCAGGGCTTTTTCCATTGGATCGCATTCTGCCCGGGAGTGTCGTTCTGACAGAATCCTGCCCCGACCCGCGCAGTAGTGGCCGGATCGCCTGAGGCTCAACGCCCGCGCGATCCGTTCGTTCGTTCAGCACTGTCTGCCCGCAGACACTGTGAAGATCATCGATCTCAGCTGCGCCACGGCTGCTCTGCCGTCCACTCACTGACAAAGTCGATAAAGGCGCGTACACGCTGGCTCACGCCGGTATCGCTGTAGTAAACCGCATTAAACGGCATCTCGACCGGCAGACGCTGATCGGCCAGTACCTCCACCAGTTTCCCTTCTGCAATCTCACGATCGATCATATAGTCCGACAGGCAGGCAAGACCATTGCCGGTCAGGCAGAGTTGCTTAATCGTCTCTCCGCTGTTTGAGGAGATAACCCAGTTTATGTCGCAGAGTTCGCCATTCGCGCGGCTGACCGGCCAGCGATTCAGGCGCGGCGAGTCATCGAAGCCCAGACAGGCGTGATTATCCAGATCCGTCACCTGCTGCGGTGTGCCATGCTCACGCAGATAAGCGGGCGAAGCCACGATCCTGCGAAAACTGTTAAACAGCAGGCGGGCACGCAGGGTAGAGTCGGTCAGATTACCGGCACGGATCGCGACATCCACTTTCCGCTCGATCAGATTGATGAAACTCTCTGAGGAGATCAGCGAAAGAGTGATACCGGGATAGCGCTGTCGGAAGGGTTTAATCATCGGCATCAGCAGGTGGAGAATGACCGGTGTGGCGGCATCCACGCGCAGCAATCCTTTCGGCTCCTGCAGACTTTCGATGAGATCGTTCTCTGCCGTCGTCATCTCCTGCAAAAAACGCTGAACGTGACGGAAATAGCGCTCGCCTTCCTGCGTCAGCGCCAGCTGCCGCGTCGTACGGGTCAGCAGGGCGATACCCAGCTTGTTCTCCAGCTTTTTAATGGCTCTGCTGACGGCTGAGTTAGCCATCTGCAGTTGCTCCGCCGCCCGGCTGAAACTCCCGCTTTCGACTACGCTGACAAACACCTGTAGTTCGTCAGAAGATGCCTTCATTCTTCCTCCCTGTCATGGCCCGTTGATGTCCGATAATGCGATCCTGACCAGTATAGATGTTTGCAGGGATGAGCCGCCCGGACTTGCCCCGATTTGCTTAACAACCTTAATGAGGTGGTTTTATGCTGGAAAAGGGTGATGAATTCTGACATTCACCTGCATCCATTGAAACGCCGGTCTAAAATCCCTATAACAGACAGGTGTTAACTGTAATCTGAATCATCAGCCAGGCGGGAAAGTGCGCAAAAAAACTTATGCAATGCGATATGTAGCAGGACAACCAGTGGAACAGATCTTTCCACCTGGCGCGATGCTCCATCTCGGTCAGGCACTGCCTCCCGGCGCGCCATTGCCTGCGCATCCCACTCTCAAAGTTCTGGTATGGAATATCTTCAAGCAGCAGCGTGCAGACTGGATGTCGGTTCTGGAGGGGTTCGGTAAAGATGCTCACCTGGTGTTACTGCAGGAAGCCCAGACCACACCTGAACTGGTGCAGTTTGCGACCACCAATTATCTGGCTGCCGATCAGGTACCCGCCTTTGTGCTGCCTCAGCATCCCTCTGGGGTGATGACGCTGGCCTCAGCCCATCCGGTCTACTGTTGTCCGTTACGCGAGCGTGAGCCGCTGCTGAGGCTCGCTAAGTCGGCCCTGGTAACGGCTTATCCTCTGCCAGCCGGTGAAATGCTGATGGTGGTTAACATCCACGCAGTCAATTTCAGTCTGGGTGTGGACGTCTACAGTAAGCAGCTGGGGCCGATCGGCGAACAGATTATGCATCACCAGGGGCCGGTAATTATGGCCGGCGATTTCAACGCCTGGAGCCGTCAGCGCATCAACGCCCTCTACCGGTTTGCCCAGCGAATGAAGCTGGAAGAGGTGATGTTTACAGCCGATCACCGACGTAAAGCCTTTGGCCGCCCGCTGGACTTCGTGTTCTATCGCGATCTCAGCGTCAGTGAGGCTTCTGTGCTGGTGACGCGCGCTTCCGACCATAACCCGTTACTGGTGGAGTTCAGTTCAGGACGCTAGTACGGCACAGGCCATCTTTCTGCCAGAAAGGGGAAGGGGAGTCGGTGAGGATTGCGGAATTAAAAAAAAGGCTGACATTTGTCAGCCTTTTCAACGTATCAGGTATCTGGCGTTGCGTTATTATTCACAAACAGCGTGAGGTTATCGCCGGGTTGAATATCTTTCGCACTGTCGAGCACACTGTTCCAGCGCATCACGTCTTTGATATTGACGCCGTGATGACGGGCAATACTGTCAAGAGAATCACCCTTACGAACACGGTAGGTGATGCTGTTGCCGTTATCAGCCAGTCGGGTGCCGTTCGAACCAATGGTCAGCGTCTGACCCGGTCGGATATCAGCACCGCGCAGGTTGTTCTCCTGCTTCAGTGTAGAGACACTCACGCCCAGTTTTGAGGCGATGCCCGAAAGCGTATCACCCCGTCGCACCTTGTACCCGCCGCCTGCACTGGCTTTTGCCAGCTGGGTCGGCTGTACCGCTGCGATGTCACCGGAGGCCAGTGAGTTGCGCAGTTTCGCGACATTCGACTTCGGCACCATGATGTAGTGCGGGCCGTTTGGCGCGGTTGCACCGCCTTTATAGCCGGTATTGAAGCTCTTCAGTTTTGTGAGCGACATACCTGCCATCTCGGCAGCCTGCGTCAACTGTATCTGCTGACCCACTTCCACACGTGCCAGTGCACGGCTTTCGTTAGGTGTCGGCAGTTTGATACCGTAACGCTTGTTGTTTTTCAGCAGTTCACTCAGCGCTAACATTTTAGGGACATACACAGTCGTTTCGCGTGGCAGCGACAGATGCCAGAAGTCAGTCGGCTTACCGCGCGCCTTATTCTGCTTAATCGCTTTGAGTACCCGTCCCTCACCACTGTTGTACGCTGCGATGGTTAATAACCAGTCACCGTCAAACATGGTGTTGAGACGCTGCATCATATCCAGCGCAACTTTTGTGGATGCCACCACATCACGTCGCCCATCGTAATACTGATTCTGTTTGAGACCATAGTTCCGACCCGTTGCAGCAACGATTTGCCAGATGCCAGCGGCATTGGCAGATGAGGTTGCCCGGGGGTCAAAAGCGCTCTCCACTATGGGTAGCAGTACCAGTTCCATCGGCATTTTACGTTTCTGTATCTGCTCGACTATCCAGTACATGTACGGCTCTGCCCGTAATGTTACATCGTGGAGATAGCTCTTATTTTTTAAAAATTTACTTTTTTGTTCGCGGATTGCCGGGTTTTCCGGAATCCCCATCTTCAACTCGTCACTAATGAAACTCCAGAGATCTGCGTCTGCTGCGAGGCCAGTTCCATCTTCCTGCCATCGCGGCGACAAAAACTCATCTCCGTACTTTCCATTTTCACCTTGACCAGCTGAAGACAGGCTCTGTGCATGCTGTTCGGGGATATTGGCATCGTTCCTGGACGCCTGACATCCCACCAGCAAGACTGAGGCGAGTAAGATCGCTTTAGCCTTCATGTGTGTGTCAATAGTTCGCTTAAAAGACGAGCAACTATACGTGACGCCTTTTCACAACACAACCCGAAAAATCAAAAAGCGTCTTTCTTCTCGCGTAGAACGGCAAATGTCTGCCATACAGGTACATCAGTCACGTTAACGTTTAATGCTCTTTGTAAATCAACATCTTGCGTGCGGAGAAATAAATTAATTGACCGTTCGTGCGCCAGTTTTGTTGGCAGACTAATGCCATTTTCAGCGCGTAAGTCCTTAATTTTCTGATATTCGGCCATTATCTGCGGGTCATGGGGCAGAATGGCCGCAGAAAACTTCAGGTTAGATAAAGTATATTCATGCGCGCAGCAGACTAATGTCTCACCAGGAAGCTGATTAAGCTTTTGAAAAGAATCATACATCTGCCTGGCGGTGCCCTCAAAAAGACGGCCGCAGCCGCCGGAAAAGAGCGTGTCGCCACAGAAAAGATAAGGCTGACTGTAATATGAGATATGTCCTAAAGTGTGCCCGGGGGTATGGATGACGTCGAAGGTGAGGCCCAGTACGCTGACCTTATCGCCTTCGCTGACCACCGTCGTGGTCCCTTTTTCCGCCGTCTCCTGAGGGCCGTACACCTCCAGCTGAGGGAAATGTTCGCGCAGGGTTTTGACGCCGCCCGTGTGATCGTTGTGGTGGTGGGTCAGCAGGATCGCCACCGGCTGCCAGCCATTGGACGCCATTTTTTCTAACACCGGCTGCGCTTCGCCAGGGTCTACAATCAGGCACTTACCTTCATCGTCAGTCAGTGTCCAGATGTAGTTGTCCTGCAACGCAGGAATACTGTTAAGATTCATCATCACCTCTCGCAGGTCGCAGGAAAAGGAAGAGCGTAAAGCATGAAGCCCGCTAAATCACGCCAGGTTCTGAACGCACCGCTGTCGTGGCGCGATATGCCGTGGGGAGATTATTTCCGCGATGCGCTGACGCAGCAGCTTCAGCCTTACCTCGGAAAGCTTTATGGCTTTCATATGCTTAAGCTTGGCAACCTCAGCGCAGAAATCAATACGGAAAATTGTGCTATTTCACATCAGGTAAATGTGGGCCGGGAGGGCGAACTGCTTCAGGTGCGCGCCGACCCGATGCAACTGCCGTTCGAGTCGAAGTCGATCGACGCCTGTCTGATGGCGCATACCCTTGCCTGGAGTCAGGATCCGCATCGGGTGCTACGGGAAGTTGACCGGGTACTGATTGACGATGGCTGGATGATCATCAGCGGTTTTAATCCCTTCAGCCTGCTCGGCGTGAGTAAGATGGTGCCGGGATTAGCGCGTAAAGCGCCCTGGAGCGGGCGGATGTTCAGTCAGATGCGGTTGCTCGACTGGCTGGGGCTGCTGAACTATGAGGTGGTCTACCGCACCCGGTTTCAGGTACTGCCCTGGCATCGGCAGGGCGGGAAAGTCATCAGCGCCCACTTACCGGCGCTGGGCTGTCTGAACATTGTGGTGGCCCGTAAGCGTACCTTCCCGCTGCTGCCGACCCGGACAAAGAAGAGCCTCAGCACCAGCAAAATCCGTCAGACGGTCAATGCCACGCGCCAGTTCCGGCAGGCGGACGATCAGGATTCGGTTTTGTAACCGATATCGTCAAAGGCGGGATGTTCTGCCGCGCTGCGGGCCAGGACGTCGCAGCGCTCATTCTCCGGATGACCGGCGTGGCCTTTGACCCACTCCCACTGAATCTTATGCGTGCTGAGTGCGGCGTCGAGACGCTGCCAGAGGTCGACATTCTTCACCGGCTTTTTGTCGGCCGTTTTCCAGCCGCGTTTTTTCCAGTTGTGGATCCAGCTGGTGATCCCCTGACGCACATACTGACTGTCGGTGCTGAGCACCACGTCGCACGGCTGGGTGAGCGCCTCAAGCGAGACGATGGCCGCCATCAGCTCCATCCGGTTATTGGTCGTGAGACGATAGCCCGCGCTGAAGGTTTTTTCATGCTGGCCGTAGCGTAAAATCGCCCCATAACCGCCGGGGCCGGGATTCCCCAGGCAGGATCCATCGGTGAATATTTCTACCTGTTTGCGCATCTCTGGTAGACTTCCTTCTGACAAAAACGCCAAGTCTGACATAAAACGGGTCTTATGAGCACTGCAAATAACCGCCAGATCGTTCTCGATACTGAAACCACCGGCATGAACATGATCGGGGCACATTATGAGGGGCATCGCATCATCGAGATTGGTGCGGTGGAGGTGATCAACCGTCGCCTGACCGGTAACAATTTCCACATGTACCTCAAGCCCGATCGGCTGGTGGATCCGGAAGCTTTTGGCGTTCACGGTATTGCAGATGAGTTCCTGGCTGACAAGCCCGCCTTCAGCGAAATTGCGGATGAGTTCCTGGACTATATCCGGGGCGCGGAACTTGTGATCCACAACGCGCCGTTTGATATCGGCTTTATGGACTATGAGTTTTCAAAGCTGAACCGCGGCATAGAGAAAACCGAAGCCTTTTGTAAGATCACTGACAGCCTCGCCCTGGCGCGTCGCATGTTCCCCGGCAAGCGTAACAGCCTCGATGCGCTCTGCTCACGCTACGAGATAGATAACAGCAAGCGTACCCTGCACGGCGCACTGCTCGATGCCGAGATTCTGGCGGAAGTCTTCCTGACCATGACCGGCGGGCAGACGTCGCTCTCCTTCCTGTCAGAAAGTGAAAGCGCCCGTCAGGCGCAGGGTGAAAGCATCCAGCGCATCGTGCGCCCGGCCTCTGCACTGCGGGTGGTGACGGCCAGCGACGAAGAGGTGGTTGCCCATGAGTCCCGTCTGGATCTGGTGATGAAAAAGGGCGGCAGCTGCCTGTGGCGGGGCTGAACCCTGTGATTTTGCGGATAAAAACAGCGACAAGTTGAAAAAAACAGCAAACGATTTATTCGCCAGGAAAAAGCGTTGACGCCGTACCAGCCTGCTATTACTATGCGCCTCGTTCTCGACGGGGAACAAAGCGCGGAGCGGTAGTTCAGTTGGTTAGAATACCTGCCTGTCACGCAGGGGGTCGCGGGTTCGAGCCCCGTCCGTTCCGCCAATCTTTTAAAAAAGCCGATTCAGAAATGAATCGGCTTTTTGCTGTCTGCTATTCCACGGCAGCCTGTTTCTTCGGCGTCATGCCTTCATGATGCCAGCGCGCGTCATCTCCCGCCTCACGCTCTTCACGGGCGATAAAGCGATAACAGCCTGCGGCCAGGGCGGCACCGATAAACCAGCTGAAGTTTGCCACCTCATGCAGGGAAGGAATAAAGCTGATCACCAGGCAGATCGCCACCGACGGCAGCAGCGCGGCAATCGCTTTGGGATTGAAGCCACCGCGATACCAGTAGCGGCCCGACGGCGTGTCGTTAAACAGATCGTCGACCGAGATACGTCCACGTTTAATCAGATAGAAGTCGGTCAGCAGGATCCCGAACAGCGGCCCGATAAAGGAGCCCAGCACGTCGAGGGTATAGTGGATCAGCTCGGGTGACTGGAAGAGGTTCCACGGCGTCAGCAGCACCGATCCTACCGCGGCGATCATGCCACCAGTGCGGAAGCTGATTTTCTGCGGTGAACAGTTGGAGAAGTCAAACGCGGGCGAGACAAAGTTCGCCACGATATTGATGCCGATGGTGGCG
This sequence comes from Pantoea deleyi, assembly GCF_022647325.1. Lineage (NCBI taxonomy): Bacteria > Pseudomonadati > Pseudomonadota > Gammaproteobacteria > Enterobacterales > Erwiniaceae > Pantoea > Pantoea deleyi. The sequence goes on along the minus strand of NZ_CP071405.1, from coordinate 3,121,533 downwards.
GTAATCATGGTCAGTAATCCAATCGCCACGGCCAGATCGTTGCCGACCATGCTGACCGTTTCGATCGGATCGGTAATCATCTTGCCAAACAGCGACTGCGTGCCGGAGACGATCACTACCGTCACGACCGAGAAGAGCAGGAAGTTAAACGGCAGGCCCCAGCGGTTACCGCGCCGGATCTCTGACATGTTTTTACCGTAGCGTGAAAAGTCACCGAAGTTCAGCAGCGGCCCGGAGAAGTAGGAGACGACCAGCGCCGTCGCCGTGATCATCTGCCACGTCTGTTCACCCGGTGACAGTGATTTGCTGGCGAGGGTAAAGGAGATCCCATCAAAACCGGTCTGGTATACAATCCAGCCCGCCAGCGCCACCATCACCACATAGACCGCTGGTCCGGCCACGTCGATAAACCGTTTAATGGCGTTCATGCCGTGCCAGAACACCATCGCCTGCAGCAACCACATGACCCCGAAACAGCACCAGCCCAGCAGCGACAGCCCCAGCCAGTGCGGCTCCGTCATTGTGTTCAGCGACGGCGCGAACTTCAGCAGCACCAGCATCAGCGCATTCGCCGCCAGATAGGTCTGGATGCCATACCAGGCAAACGCAATTAATCCGCGGATCACCGCCGGGATGTTCGCGCCAAACACGCCAAATGCCTGACGACAGATTACCGCATAGGGCACGCCTGCCATCTGGCTCGGTTTCGCCACCAGGTTGGCACAGATCTGCACAATGCAGATCCCGGCCAGCAGGCAGAGCAGCACCTGCCAGCTGGCGAGGCCCAGCGTAAAGAAGCTGGCGGCCACCACATAGCCGCCCATGCTGTGCACGTCCGACATCCAGAAGGAGAAAATGTTGTACCACGACCAGTTCTGATCGCGCGTGGGGGCCAGGTCCTCGTTACAGAGCCGTGGGCTGTAACGGGTACTGGTTTCAGAGGCCGTGCTGGCCACCGTGGAATGTTCTGGCATAAAACCTGCTCCTCTACCCGAGAGTGAAATGAATAATCTGGTAAAGGGGTATTGCAGGATTCAGGCCAGATTGCTTTTCCTGTATACAATATTTTCTTTTCGCGTATACGATAGGCGACAGACAGAGAGCGACCGGAGCATGTAATGACGAATAAAACAGGCCAGCATGACGCGGCCAGGCTGCAGGATAAAGATGAAAGGATTTACCAGGCGCTGATGACCGCCATCGTTGAGCACCAGCTGCCGCCGGGCAGCAAGCTGCCGGAAGAGGCCCTTTCCGGCGTCTTTGGCGTCAGCCGCACCGGCATCCGCAAAGTGTTGCAACGCCTCGCGGCGGTGCAGATGGTGACCCTGACGCCCAAACGTGGTGCGCAGGTCGCGACGCCGGGCGTCGACGAGGCACGGGAGATCTTCACCACCCGCAGCCTGATCGAGTGCGGCAATCTGCCCGCCGTGCTGGCGCATCTTCAGCCGCCGCATCTGGTGGCGCTGGAGCAGCTCATCGCGCAGGAGAATCAGGCGCACGCCAGTCATGATGGCCCGGCCGCCATCCGGCTTTCGGCGGCGTTTCATATTCAGTTGCAGGCGATCTCCGGCAATCAGGTGCTGACCGGCATGGTCACCAGCCTGACGCAGCGCTCATCGCTGGTGATTGCCGCGTATGGCGCGCCCTGGCAGCGGGGCTGTCGCTGCGACGACCACGCCACGCTGCTGCAACGGCTGCGTGCGCGTGCGCTCGAGCCGCTGACTGAGGCGCTGCAGCACCATTTTGACCACATCGTTTCCAGCCTGCATTTTGAGCGCAGCGGCGAAACCCTTCCCGATTTTTCCCGGCTGTTTGCCGCAGACTTCGGAGCGGCCTCATGAGCATCATTCAGGTCATCAACCCCAACACCAGCCTGGCGATGACCGAAACCATCGGTCAGGCCGCACGGGCCGTCGCCGCGCCGGGTACGGAGATTCTGGCCGTTTCACCCTCGCAGGGCGTCCCCTCCATTGAAGGACATTTCGACGAGGCGATCGCCGCCATCGGCGTGCTGGAGCAGGTTAAGCTGGGCAGGGCGCAGGGCGTCAGTGGCCACGTCATCGCCTGCTTCGGCGATCCGGGATTGCTGGCGGCGCGCGAGCTGGCCAGCGGCCCGGTGATTGGCATTGCGGAAGCGGCGATGCACACCGCCACGCTGCTGGCGACCCGGTTCTCTATCGTCACCACGCTGCCGCGCACCCTGATCATCGCGCGTCATCTGTTACAGCAGTATGGTTTTATCCATCATTGTGCCGCACTGCATGCGATCGATTTACCGGTGCTGGCGCTGGAGGATGGCAGCGGTCTGGCTCAGGAGAAAGTGCGGCAGCGTTGTATACAGGCGAAACGTGAAGATGGCAGCGGCGCGATCGTGCTGGGCTGCGGCGGCATGGCGACGCTGGCGGCTTCGCTGACCCGGGAACTTGATATGCCGGTGATCGATGGCGTCAGTGCGGCGGTGAAAATGGTGGAGTCGCTGGTGGCGCTGGGCTTTGGCACCAGCAAACAGGGCGATCTGGCCTGGCCTTTGCAGAAACCTCTCTCAGGTGCCTTTGAGCATCTAAACTAACGGAACGTTCAGACTTAAGACAGGAAGCGAGTGATGACTGACGCTGCAGAGAAGAAAGAGTACAGTTTTAACAAAAACTATCCGCGCGATTTAATCGGTTATGGTGCTCATCCACCGCACGCCGCCTGGCCAGGCAACGCCCGCGTGGCGGTGCAGTTTGTCCTGAACTACGAAGAGGGCGCTGAAAACAGCGTACTGCACGGCGACGCCGGTTCAGAGCAATTCCTCTCCGACATCATCGGCGCCGCCAGCTATAGCGATCGGCACATGTCGATGGAGTCGCTGTATGAGTATGGATCCCGCGCCGGATTCTGGCGCATCCACAACGAGTTTCAGACGCGCGGCCTGCCGCTGACGGTGTTTGGCGTCGCGATGGCGCTGGCGCGTCATCCGGAGATCGTGGAGGCGATTAAGCAGGCCGATTACGATGTGGTCAGCCACGGCTGGCGCTGGATCCACTATCAGGGCATGGATGCAAAAACCGAACGTCAGCACATGCAGCAGGCGGTCGATGTGCTGGTGGATCTCTTTGGCAAAGCGCCCACCGGCTGGTACACCGGACGCGACAGCCCGAATACCCGTCGTCTGGTGGTGGAGCAGGGGGGCTTCAGCTATGACAGCGATTACTACGGCGACGATCTGCCTTTCTGGACGCAGGTCACCTGTCAGGATGGCACGGTGAAACCACACCTGATCATCCCCTACACCCTGGAGTGCAACGACATGCGCTTTGCCACGCCGCAGGGCTTTAACACGGCCGACCAGTTCTTCACCTATCTGCGTGACAGTTTCGATGTGCTCTATGAAGAGGGGAAAACCGCGCCGAAGATGATGTCGATCGGCATGCACTGCCGCCTGCTGGGGCGACCGGGCAAATTCCGTGCGCTGCAGAAGTTTCTCGATCACATCCAGCAGCACGACGATGTCTGGATTTGTACCCGCCAGCAGATCGCCGATCACTGGATCGCGACACACCCGGCGCCCTGACGCGGCGATGACGCCCGGCCCTTTGCGGGGTCAGGCGTCAGAAGGCTCAGCTCATCAGGCTGACCTGCGCAGCCACGATGCACCAGCCGTGCGGCATCCGCACCCAGGTCTGCTGCTGGCGGCCCGTTTTCTCGCTGCCGTCGCGGGTAAATTCGGTGCTGCAGACCGCATAATCCTCGCCAAAGGTGGTGATGACGGTATTTCGCAGCGTCCGGTTCAGCCCGGCTGACGGGCGCGCGGCGCGGAACGCGCGGATCTCATCAATGCCATACAGGTTTTCACCCGCCCCCAGTCGCACGGTGCGCGCGTCATGCCAGAACAGCGCATCCAGTTCAGCAACATCATTACTGACCAGCGCCTGCTCGTAGCGATAAAACTGCGCCGTCACCTCGTTCACCACCTGCGGTAAATTAATCTCTCTGTTCATCAGGCTCCAGCCATCGTGATTTGCGGCAGGGTGATACCGCGTTGTTCCAGTGTCCAGGCAGCACGTAAAACCGCCTCTTCATCAAAAGGTCGGCCGATAAGCTGTAAGCCAATCGGCAGGCCACTCCGGGTCGCCAGCGGCACGGTACAGACCGGCAGACCCAGGAAGGAGATCGGCTGCGTCAGCATGCCCATACTCGCTTTAGCCGGCAGCGACTCGCCCTGAATCGACAGCGTCTGCTGACCGATCGCGATCGCGCTGCAGGGCGTCGCCGGGGCGATCAGCACATCGAAATGGTCGAACAGCGGTAACACCTGCTGCCGGAAATGGCGACGGAAACGCTGCGCCTGCACATACCAGGCTCCTGGCATCATCGCACCGGCCAGCAGACGCTCGCGTGAGTTCGGTTCAAACTGCTCAGGCACCTGGCGCAGGGCGGGCAGATAGTGATTGCCGCCCTCTGCGGCGGTCATGATAAACGCCGCCGAGCGTGCCAGCTCCGCCTCCGGCATCAGGACCTCTTCATGCGCGTTCAGCGCGGCCGCACCCGCCGCGACGGCGGCGCGGGCATCCTCATCGCACCAGCGGGCAAAAAAGCCGCCGAGCACGCCGCAGCGTAAGCCTTCGCTGCCCTGAGCCAGCGAAGGCAGCGTGGCGGCCTGCGGATGATTCGCCTGAAACGCATCAGCGGGATCGGCACCCTGCAACTGGTCATAGACCAGCGCGAGGTCATCCACCCGGCGGGCCAGAGGGCCGATATGGTCCAGGCTGGCGACAAAAGGATGGCTGCCGCTGCGCGAGAGGCGGCCAAAGGTGGGCTTAAGGCCAAAAATGCCGCACAGCGACGCGGGCACCCGAATCGAGCCGTTGGTGTCGGTGCCCAGCGAAAAATGCACCAGCCCGGCGGCCACGGCGGCCGCGGAGCCACCGGACGAGCCGCCCGCCACGCGGCTGAGATCGCGGGGATTGCGCGTCGCACCATAGTGGCTGTTCTCGGTGGTAAAGCCGTAGGCATAGGCATCCATATTCAGCATGCCCGACAGCAGTGCGCCTGCGTCCCGCAGTTTCCCGACAGCAAAGGCATCCGCCTGCGCGGCCGGGCGATCGCGGAACAGGCTGGCCCCGGCCAGCGTGCTGTGCCCCGCCACGTCAAACAGGTTTTTCACGGCATAGGGGATGCCCGCTAGCGGCGGCAGGGGCTCACCACGCTGCCGCTGTGCATCCACGGCGCGGGCTTCCTGCAGCATGCGCGGCCCGGTGACCGCCGTCCAGGCGTTCAGCGCCGGATTGTGCTGCTCAATCGCCTGCAGCGTCAGCTGCGCCACCTCATGCGCACTGATCTCACCCTGGCGGATCGCCCGCTGCAGGGTCTGAATCGAAACGTCACTTAGATTCATGCCTGATAGACTCCTGCCACTTCCAGCCGGTCATCCAGCGGAAACGCCATCAGCGGCGCCGCCATCTCCGCAATGCGCGCAAGCTGGGTCAGCAGCTCGGCGCGCCGGGCCTCATCCAGTTCCAGCTGCAGTATCTGCTCCATATGGCCGATATAGCTGGCCCAGTCGTGTTGATTCATGATTCGCTCCTGTTAAAAACCGGCGGCGCTGCCGTTACTGCGCGGATCGCTGGCGCCTTCGAACATGCCGTTGCTGTGCCGCACGATGGCACCTGCATGGCCCACGGATTCGCTGAAGTCCGGCAGCAGTTCCACCTCGTGTCCCCACTGGCGCAGCCGCGAGACCGTTTCAGCGTCAAAGCGACCTTCCAGTTTCAGCGAGTCGGACGACTGTCCCCAGGTGCGGCCCAGCAGCCAGCGCGGCGCACTCACCGCCTGCTGAAGCGGCAGGCCCTGAATGACATGGCGGGTAAAGATCGCCGCCTGGGTCTGCGGCTGCCCGTCACCGCCCATCGCGCCGTAGACCAGCGTACGGCCATCTTTCAGGCGGGCGGCGGCGGGGTTCAGGGTATGAAACGGCTGCTTACCGGGCGCCAGCGCCAGCAGATGATCCGGGTCGAGGCTGAACGCCGCCCCGCGATTCTGCCAGGTGATCCCGGTGCCGGGCAGCACGACACCGCTGCCAAATTCGTGATAGATGCTCTGAATGAATGAGACTGCCAGACCGCTGCTGTCCATAACGCCCATCCAGACGGTATCGCCCGGACCGCGTCCCTGGCCCCAGGCAGCGGCTTCCCCATCCGCAATCTGGCTGGCCAGCGTGGCAAGGTGGTCGCTGTCCAGCAGCGCCTGCAGATCTTCTTTGACGTGACGCGGATCTGTGATGTGCTGATCGCGCAGCGCAAAGGCTTTTTTGGTGGCCTCCACGATGCGGTGCACCGTCTGCGCGTCATCCGCGCCGGCCATCTCCAGACGATCGGTGATGCCGAGGATCGCCAGCGACACCATGCCCTGGGTGGGCGGGGTGATATTCCAGATGTCGCCTTCGCTGTGACTGAGATGCAGCGGCGTTGTGCGGCGGGCACGATGCTGCTGAAGGTCCGCCAGCGTAACGGGCATACCCAGCGTGGCCATCTCATCGGCCATATGGTGCGCCAGCGCGCCGCGATAGAAGCTGTCGAGCCCCTGTTCGCTCAGCAGACTCAGCGTCTGCGCCAGGGCGGGCTGGGTGAAACGGCTGCCCGGCGGCGGGACGTGGCCGTCGGGCATAAATGTCGCGCTGAAGCCGGGCTGATGCTGCAGCTCATGACAGAATGTGGTGGTCGCGGCGGTCTGCGACGCCGTGACCGGAATACCGTCGGCGGCGTAGCGGATGGCATCCCGCAGCAGGCGCGCCAGCGGCAGCATCGGGCTGCCCATCTCTTCAGAGATCGCCAGCGCCTCCTGCCAGCCACTGACCGTACCGGCGACGGTCAGCGCCGCCTTCGGCCCGCGATGGGGGATCGTCGGGTGATCCGCATAGAAGTCACAGTGGGCCAGCGCACCGGCTGCGCCGCTGGCGTCGATAGCCACCGGCTCGCCATTGGGCGGCAGAATCAGCCAGAAGCCGTCGCCGCCCAGTCCGTTCATATGCGGATAGACCACGGCGATGGTCGCCGCCGCCGCCACCATCGCCTCAATGGCGTTGCCGCCATCACGCAGCACCGCCAGCGCACTTTCACTCGCCAGATGGTGCGGCGTCACCGCCATCCCCTGCGGGGCCATATTGCTCTGAATCATCGTTCACTCGTTCTTCGGGTAACAGAATCTCTGATGAAGCAAGAGCTGTTCCAGTTTTCATCCCGGACAGAGATTGCGGCGGTTAACCTGGCGTAAATTGTGCTAGCTTCTGCTGAAACAAAAGTTACAGGACGGGTTATGAAACAGCTTGATGAACGACTCAGAAGTCACTATCCCCAGCTTTCGCCGCAGGAGCAGCGTATTGCCGACTTCGTTTTTGACCACTTCGACGATCTGATCAGCTACAACAGCGCCGAGCTGGCGCGGCTCAGCGGCGTGTCGAAAGCCACGGTCAGTCGGCTGTTTAAGCGTCTGGGCTATGAAAAATATAAGGATATGCGTGATGAGCTGCGCATCCTGCGTCAGAGCGGCATGCCGCTGACCGATAACCGCGATGCCGTGCAGGGCAACACGCTGCTGGCGCGCCACTACAAGCAGGAGATGGCCAACCTGACGCAGTGGGTCAACAGTCTGGATGCCCGCCAGTTCAGTGAGGTGGTCGGGCAGATGGCGCAGGCGAAGCGCGTCTTTATCATCGGCATGCGCAACGCCTATCCGGTAGCGCTGCACCTGCGTCAGCAGCTGGTGCAGGCGCGTTCCCAGGTGCATATCCTGCCGCAGCCGGGCCAGACGCTGGCTGAGGAGCTGGTGGATATCACCCCGGAAGATATGGTGGTGGTGATGGCGTTTCGTCGTCGTCCCCGCATTATCCGGCCGCTGATGCAGCAGCTTCAGGCCGCTGCGGTGCCGGTGCTGGTGCTGTGTGAGCCGCAGGCGCAGACGGTGATGGCGCTGGCGCGCTGGCAGCTCTGTACGCCGCTGGACAGCGTCTCCGCCTTTGACAGCTACAGCGCCGCCATGAGCCTGGTCAACCTGCTGGCAAACGCGCTGCTGCATGAAACCCTGGCCCAGGGACGTCAGCGTATTCATCAGATCGCGGATCTTTATCAGCAGTTTGACGAGCTGGAGCACCGTTAACAGGCACCCTTTTGGTGCTTTGCCCCATTTCAGTACATCCCCGCACCGGCGTAACTGCCCCGGTTACGCCCGCTTTCCACCCTGAGCCGCCGCGTTTATCGTTTTTTTTCGTGTCAGCCGGGTTGGCACATTAGTTGCAGATTTCAGTTCAAAGAATCTTTTGTTTCACGTTAATCTCACCGGGGTGCATAATGAAAAAAGTTTTGATGGCGGTTGCCGCAGCGGCATTACTGATGGCTCAGGCGGGAAGCGCACTGGCCGATCAACTGCAGGATATTCAGAAGCGCGGGGTCATCCGCGTTGCCGTGCCGCAGGATTTCCCGCCGTTTGGTTCGGTCGGGACCGATCTGCAGCCGCAGGGGTATGACATCGATATGGCGAAATACCTGGCAAAGCAGATGAAACTTAAGTTGCAGCTGGTGCCGGTCAGCAGTGCCAACCGCGTGCCTTACCTGCAGACCGACAAGGTCGATCTGGTGATCTCCAGCATGGGCAAAAACGCCGAGCGGGAAAAAGTGATCGACTTTACCCGCGCCTATGCGCCGTTCTTCCTGGGCGTATTCGGGCCGAAAGGCGATGAAATCAAGGCGGCGTCGGCCCTGAGCGGCAAGTCGATCGGCGTCACGCGCGGGGCGGTCGAGGATATGGTGCTGAGCGACGTGGCGCCAAAAGATGCACAGGTGAAACGTTACGAAGATAACAACACCACGCTCTCTGCGTATCTCTCCGGTCAGGTGCAGTATGTGGCCACCGGCAACCTCGTGGTCGCCGCGATTGCGCGTCAGAATCCGGCCAAAGCGCCCGTCGCGCAGTTTATGCTGAAAGATTCACCCTGCTTTATCGGCCTGAAGAAAGATCAGCCTGCGCTGAAAGCGAAAGTAAACGAACTGATTGAGCAGGGCATTAAAGATGGCACCCTGAATAAACTCTCTGAAGAGTGGCTGAAAGCGCCGCTGCCCGCGAACCTCGGCGCCTGAGGAACGATTCATGACCGGGCAACTTAACTTTCCCGCCCTGTGGCCTTACTGGCCGGAGCTGCTCTCCGGCCTCTGGGTCACCATTCAGCTCACGGTGCTGGCGACGACCGGCGGTGTGGCGATTGGGATTGCGGGCGCGGCGCTGCGCAGCGGCAAACCGGGCTGGATGAGCCGCCTCTGGGGCATCTATGTCGAGCTGATCCGCAATACGCCGTTTGTCGTGCAGCTGTTCTTTATCGTGTTTGGTCTGCCGGCGCTGGGGCTGAAGCTCACGGCGGGTGAGGCGGCGCTGCTGGCGATGCTGATCAACCTCGGGGCCTACAGCACTGAGATTATCCGGGCCGGGATCCAGGTGACGCCGAAAGGGCAGTGGGAAGCGGGGCGGGTGCTGGGCTTAACCCGCAGCCAGACCTTTCTGCGGGTCGTGCTGCCCCCGGCGCTGCAGCGCATTTATCCGGCGCTGGTGAGCCAGTGCATCATCGTCATGCTGGGCTCGTCGGTGGTGTCGCAGGTCTCCTATGAGGAGCTGACCTTCGCCGCTAACCTGATCCAGTCGCGCACCTTCTTAAGTTTTGAGGTCTATCTGGTGACCACGCTGATCTACCTGGCGTGGTCGATTGCGATGCGCCATCTGCTGCTGGCGATTGGCCGTAAATGGTTTGGAGTGCAGCCATCATGATGACGACCTTTTCTGACTGGGACATTCTGCGCAACCTGTTGCTGGCGGCGCGCTGGACCCTGTTACTGTCGCTGGTGGCCTTTGCGGGCGGCACGCTGGTGACGCTGCCGCTGCTGTTTATGCGTCTGCTGCAGCGCCGCTGGCTGACGCGCATCATTCGCGGCTACACCGCGCTGTTTCAGGGCACGCCGCTGCTGATGCAGCTGTTCCTGGCCTTTTTCGGTGTCGGCCTGTTCGGTATTGATGTGGCGCCCTGGACCGCGGCGTCGCTGGCGCTGACCTTCTACACCAGCGCGTTTCTGGTCGATATCTGGTACGGCAGCATCCGCGCCCTGCCGAAAGGGCAGTGGGAAGCGTCGCGCTGCCTCGGCCTGACCTTTGGTCAGACGCTGTGGCGGGTGATTGCCCCACAGGCGATCCGCATCGGTATCGCGCCGACGGTGGGGTTTGCCGTTCAGGTGATCAAGGGCACCGCGCTGGCGTCGATTATCGGTTTTATCGAGCTGACCAAAGCGGGCACCATTCTGAACAACGTGACCTATCAGCCGTTCAAGGTCTTCGGGCTGGTAGCGCTGGGCTACTTCCTGATGTGTTATCCGCTGTCCCGTTACAGCCAGTATCTGGAGAAAAAATTCAATGCCGCTCATCACCATTAATCAGGTGCAAAAATATTACGGCGACAACCATGTGTTGAAAGGCGTGGATCTGGATATCGACATGGGCGAGGTGATCTCGATCATCGGTCGCAGCGGATCGGGCAAAAGTACGCTGCTGCGCTGCATGAACGGGCTGGAGGGTTACCAGGAGGGCAGCATCAAGCTCGGCGGGATGACCATTACCGATCGCGACTCGCAGGCGCGTGAAATCAGCCGCTCGGTCGGGATGGTGTTTCAGAACTTCAACCTGTTCCCGCACATGACGGCGCTGGAGAACGTGATGCTGGCACCACGCCGGGTGCTGAAAAAGAGTGACGCCGAATGCCGGGCGCTGGCGACGCAGATGCTGGAAAAAGTCGGGCTGGGCGAACGGCTTAACTACTATCCGGGCAGCCTCTCCGGCGGTCAGCAGCAGCGGGTGGCGATCGCCCGGGCGCTGGCGATGACGCCAAAAGTTTTACTCTGTGATGAGATCACCTCCGCGCTCGATCCCGAACTGGTGGGCGAAGTCCTCAAGGTACTGGAGCAGCTGGCGGCAGAGGGGATGACGCTGATCCTCGTCACCCATGAAATGAACTTCGCCCGCGACGTGGGCGATCGTGTGGTCTTTATGCATCAGGGGCGCGTCTGGGAACAGGGCGACAGCAAAACGCTGTTCGCTCAGCCGCAGTCGCCGGAGCTGAAGCAGTTTATCTCTTCGGTGCGTCTCTGATTGACTGGTCTGGCAGGCCGCCTGGTTACAGCCTGTCTGGTCACGGAGCGCGCGGAACAGCCGCCGCGTAAATGCCGTACGTGAGCATGGCGAGCCGCGCCCGGAACCGACGGGCCTGTAAAACAGACGGCCATGCGTCATAAAAGGAAAAGATGATGGATATGACTAAATTCCCGCAACTGAATCCGCCACAGCGTCTGCTGATGGGGCCGGGACCGATCAACGCCGATCCCCGCGTGCTGCGCGCCATGTCGAGTCAGCTGCTGGGGCAGTACGATCCGGCCATGACCCACTACATGAACGAAGTGATGGCGCTCTATCGCGGCGTGTTCCGCACGGAGAACCGCTGGACGCTGCTGATCGATGGCACGTCCCGCGCCGGTATCGAGTCGATTCTGCTCTCCGCTATCCGGCCGGGTGACAGAGTGCTGGTGCCGGTATTTGGCCGCTTCGGTCATCTGCTGTGCGAAATCGCCCGTCGCTGCCGCGCCGAGGTGCACACCATCGAAGTGCCGTGGGGCGAGGTCTTCACGCCCGACCAGGTAGAAGAGGCGATCAAAAAAGTACGGCCGCGTCTGCTGCTCACGGTGCAGGGCGACACCTCCACAACCATGCTACAGCCGCTGGAGCAGCTGGGAGCGATCTGCAAACGCTATGGCGTGCTGTTCTACACCGATGCTACCGCGTCGCTGGCGGGTAACCCGCTGGAAACGGACGCCTGGGGGCTGGATGCGGTGTCGGCAGGGATGCAGAAGTGTCTGGGCGGGCCATCGGGCACCTCGCCGATCACCCTGAGCGCAGAGATGGAAGCGGTGATCCGCAAACGCAAATGCGTCGAGCAGGGGATCCGCACCGAGGCGCATCAGGATGGCGAAGAGGAGATGATCTACTCCAACTATTTCGATCTCGGCATGATCATGGATTACTGGGGGCCGGAGCGGCTTAACCACCATACCGAAGCGACCAGCGCCCTGTTTGGTGCGCGCGAGTGCGCCCGTCTGATCCTGCAGGAGGGGCTGGATAACGGCATCGCCCGTCACAAACTGCACGGCGACGCGATGCTGAAAGGCATTCAGGGAATGGGGCTGGAAACCTTCGGCGACCTGAAACATAAAATGAATAACGTGCTGGGCGTGATGATCCCGTCCGGCGTGAATGGCGACCAGGTACGCAAGCTGATGCTGGAGGATTTCGGCATTGAGATCGGCACCTCGTTTGGCCCGCTGCATGGCAGGGTCTGGCGCATCGGCACCATGGGCTACAACGCACGCAAAGATTGCGTGATGCAGACCCTGTCGGCGCTGGAGACGGTGCTGACCCACGTCGGCTATCGCACGCCGCAGGGTGCGGGCGCGCAGGCTGCGTGGGATCACTACGGGAGTCACGCATGATGATGAGCGCCAGCGAAGCCCGGGTCGCTGCAGAGCGCGTCATGGCGCGCTGCGATGCGCTGGCGGCGATCAGCGAAACGGCAGAGGGGCTGACCCGCGTCTACCTCTCCCCCGAGCATCTGCGCGCCAACGCCTGCGTCGGCGAGTGGATGCAGGCGGCGGGCATGCGGGTCTGGCAGGATGCGGTCGGCAATATCTGTGGTCGCTACGAAGCGGCTGACGCGGGCGCGCCGGCGCTGCTGCTGGGCTCGCATCTCGACACCGTGCGCAACGCGGGACGGTATGACGGGATGCTGGGCGTGCTCAGCGCCATCGAAACCGTACAGTGGCTGCATGAACATCAGTGCCGCCTGCCGCTGGCGATTGAGGTGATCGGCTTCGGTGACGAAGAGGGCACGCGCTTCGGTATCACGCTGCTGGGCAGTCGCGGCATTACCGGCAGCTGGCCGCAGAGCTGGATCACGCATCCGGACGGCAACGGCATCACGGTGTCGCAGGCGATGGCCGATGTCGGTCTCGACAGCAGTCAGATTGCCGCCGCCGCGCGGCGGGTTGAGGATATCGTCGGCTATCTTGAACTGCATATCGAACAGGGGCCCTGCCTGGAGCAGGCGGACCTGGCGCTGGGCGTCGTCACGGCGATCAACGGTGCGCGCCGCCTTAACTGCCGGTTTACCGGGGAGGCAGGGCATGCGGGCACGGTGCCCATGACCCATCGCAAAGATGCGCTGGCTGCCGCCGCAGAGTGGATGGTCTTTATTGAGCAGGCTACCCGTGAGCAGGATCCGCAACTGGTGGCGACCGTCGGCACCCTGAACTGCGCGCCGGGCGCGGTGAACGTGATCCCTGGCGAAGTGTCGCTGTCGCTGGATGTGCGCGGCCCGCAGGATACGCCGCTGGAGACACTGCTCTCCAGCCTGTTAACCCAGGCGGAGGCGATTGCGCTACGGCGCGGGCTGCGTTTTGCGTCGAACGAATATTACCGCATCGGGGCCACAGCCTGCGACTCCGCGCTGCAACAGGCGCTGAGTCACTCGGTGGAAACGGTGCAGGGGCGTACGCTTTCGCTGCCGAGCGGGGCCGGACACGACGCCATCGCTATCGCCGAACGCTGGCCGGTTGGGATGTTATTTGTGCGTAACCATCGCGGCATCAGTCACCATCCGGCGGAGTCGGTGGCGGTGGACGATGTGGCACCTGCACTGCAGGCTTACCTGCAGGCGGTCTTGCTGATTGCCGGACGGAGCGGAACATGGAATTAGCCGTATTTAACCAGCTCGCCGCCGACGAGGCCCGGGCCACCATCCGGCACTGTGTGGCGATCCCCCGCTGGCAGGAGGCGCTGGTGGCCGCCCGGCCTTTTTACAGCAGAGAGGCGCTGCTGGCAGTGGCCGATACGCTGGCCCGTCAGTGGCAGCAGCCTGAGTTACAGGCCGCGCTCACGGCCCATCCCCGCATCGGCGAGCGCGCAGAGGGCACGGATAAAGAGGCGACCCTGTCGCGTGGCGAGCAGTCCGCGATGCAGCAGGCCGGTCACGCCCTGCAGCAGGCGATGCAGCAAGGTAATCAGGCGTATGAAGCGCGTTTTGGCCGGGTATTTCTGATCCGCGCGAAAGGGCGCAGTGGCGAAGAGATGCTGGCGGCGCTGCAGCGCCGGTTGCAGAATAGCGAGGCTGACGAACAGCAGGAGACGCTGGATCAGCTGCGTGAAATCACCCTGTTACGCCTGAAGGAGACAATCCGATGAGCACCATCACTACCCACATTCTGGACACGGCGCTGGGCAAACCCGCCTGTGGCGTTGCGATCTCCCTGGAGCAGAACAGCCCCGAGGGGTGGTTTCCGGTTGCGGAGGGGGTGACCGACAACGACGGGCGGCTGAAAGATCTGACGCCTGAACCGCTGTCGCCGGGTCACTACCGGTTAACCGCAGAAATCGGCGACTATTTCGCCGTCGCCGGTCGGGATGCGCTCTACGTCAGCGCGCAGATCGATTTCGTGATTGCCGAAGCGGGCAGCCATTTCCACCTGCCGTTTCTGATCTCGCCCTGGTCCTGGTCGACCTATCGCGGCAGCTGAGGCGCTGACTGCCGCGCCAGGGTTCTACAGCGAAAAGCGATCCGCATCCTGCCAGGCCGGGAAGCGCTCGCGGTAGGCGTTGAGCGTCTCCAGCGACAGGTCGGCATCCAGCCGGGCGCGCTGATGCGGCTCGGCCGCGCTGAGGATCTCGCCCTGCGGAGAGATAATCTGGCTGTCGCCGCTGTAGTGATGCTGATTGCCGTCGCTGCCGACGCGGTTGCAGCCTGCCACATAAGCCTGATTTTCAATGGCCCGCGCTAACAGCAGCGCCTGCCAGTGCTGCGCACGCGGCGCTGGCCAGTTGGCGACGTAGAGCGCCAGATCGTAATCGTTGCGGTTGCGTGAGAAGACCGGGAAGCGGAGGTCATAGCAGATCTGCGGCAGGATACGCCAGCCGCGCCACGCAAACACCTGGCGCTGTTCGCCGGGCAGATAGTGATGATGCTCATCCGCCATCCGGAACAGGTGGCGCTTATCATACTGATGCACCGTACCGTCGGGGGCGACCAGCAGGAAACGGTTTACCGCGCCGTTGTCGGTCTGGATCGCCGCGCTGCCGCCAATCAGGGCATCGGTACGCCGGGCATGCTGATGCAGCCACGCAATTACCTGCGCCTCGGGCAGTGAGCTTTTCGCGGCCTCCATCGCAAAACCGGTGGTAAACATTTCCGGCAGGATAATCAGATCGCGGCCGGTGAGGCCAGCCAGCTGCGCGTCAAAATGGCGCAGATTGGCCTCGCCATCCATCCAGCTCAGCGTCTCCTGCAATAGCGTGATTTTTAAAGCTGACATAAGCGCTCCGCGGCAGCATCTAAGGTCGCCGGCTGTTTGGCAAAACAGAGGCGAATCAGTTTATGAGGAAAAGGATCGGCGCAGAACACCGAGAGCGGGATCGCCGCGACGCCCACTTCGCGGGTCAGCCACTGGCAGAAGCTCACATCATCCAGGTCGGAGAGGGCGCTGTAATCCACCAGCAGGAAATAGGTGCCCTGGCAGGGTAAAACTTTAAAGCGGCTGGCGGTCAGCGCCGTTGCCAGCCGGTCGCGGCGGTCGCGATAAAACGCTGGCAACTCATAATAATGTTCCGGATGTTCACGCAGCATATCCGCAATTGCCAGCTGCGCCGGGGTATTGACCGAGAAGGTCAGATACTGATGCACCTTGCGCAGCTCAGCGCTGATCGCCGCAGGCGCAATGCAGTAACCCACTTTCCAGCCGGTCATATGAAAGGTCTTGCCAAATGAGGAGACCGCGACGGCCCGCTGACGCAGCCCAGGATGGGCCAGCACGCTGGCGTGGCCCGCCTCATCGAAGCAGATATGCTCATAGACCTCGTCGCTCAGCACATAGACTGGCCGGTCGGCAATCGCCTGCCAGAGCGCGGCGAAATCCTGCTGCTGCCAGACGGTGGCCGACGGATTGTGCGGCGTGTTCAGGATCACCAGCCGGGTTTTGTCACTCAGCAACTCAGCAAAGGCCGCCCAGTCGACGCGGAAAGCGGGCGGCTGCAGCGCAATGCGTTTCATGATGCCGCCCGACAGCGCCACCGCAGGCGCATAGCTGTCGTAGCTGGGATCAAAGCAGATCACCTCATCGCCCGGCCGCACCAGTGCGGTAATCGCCGCATAGAGCGCCTCGGTGGCACCCGCCGTCACCGTCACCTCGGTTTCAGCATCGGGCCGGTAGTCATAAAGCCGCGCGGTTTTCTCAGCAATCGCCTCACGCAGCGGCAGCACACCGGTCATCGGCGCATACTGGTTCGCGCCCTGGCTGACGTGAAACGCCAGCCGCTGCTGCAGATAGTCGGGACCGCTGAAATCAGGAAAGCCCTGCGAGAGGTTGATGGCGTTGTGCTGCTGAGCCAGTGCACTCATCTGGCTGAAAATCGTGGTGCCGAGTAATGGAAGCTTACTCTCGGGGATCAGGTTGTGCTGCGTCATGGTGTCAGGCCTTAAGCGCGAAGATTGATGCGGTGTCACCCGGGGTTTGTGCCACTATAAACAGGATGATAGTATTTGGCAATCAAGACGCTTAGACGGCTAAATGCATCATGCTCCGCCCCTCAGCGGCGCGGGCGGCAGGTGCTGACCCCGGTCCGGGGGATGCACGCCCTTGCCGCCCGACTGACACGCGAATCATCGGGCAGGACCCGGATCACAGGAGTTAAACGTGGGATGCTCAGGCTAAAAAGTTCACCACAACGGCGGGGGCTTCTGTCGCCTTTACCCATAGTTACGCCACCCGGTATCACATTTCACCGCAAGGAACCGTTATGTCGCAGACTCTTCCGTTAGATCAGCTGGTCGCTGCCTGTCACTGGATTGGGGCGAAAGGCTGGGCGCCGGCCACCGGCGGAAATATGTCCGTGCGTCGCGATGCGCATGTCTGCCTGCTGAGCGAATCGGGCAAAGACAAAGGCACGCTGACGCGGGATGATTTCATCGAGGTCGATATCGCCACCAGCCAGTCACTGTCGGGCCGTAAGCCGTCGGCAGAAACCGGGCTGCACACGATGATCTATCGCCTCTTTCCCGAAGCGGGCGCGGTGCTGCACACCCACACGGTCAATTCGACCGTGCTGTCGCGGGTAGAGCAGGGGGCGGCGCTGCTGCTGCACGGCTATGAGATGCAAAAATCGCTAAGCGGACAGCAGACCCATCTGGATACCGTGGCGATCCCGGTGTTCGACAACAGTCAGGATATCGCGGCGCTGGCGTCGGAAATTGAGGATTACGCCGCCCGGTTTTCGCTGCGCTATGGCTTCCTGCTGCGCGGCCACGGCTTAACCTGCTGGGGCCGGGACGTCAGCGAAGCACGCCGTCATCTGGAAGGTCTGGAGTTTTTATTTGAATGCGAACGTCAACGTCGCCTGCTGGAGAGAGCATGATTCACGCGATTGTCACCGATATTGAAGGCACCACCAGCGATATCCGCTTTGTACACAACATCCTGTTTCCCTTTGCGCGTCAGCATCTGCCCGCGTTCGTGCGCGACCATGCCGATCAGCCTGAGGTTGCCGCGGCGCTGCAGTCGGTGCGTGACGAGGCCGGTCAGCCAGAGGCCGGCCTGGCGGCGGTGATGACGATCCTGCTGGATTTCATGGATCAGGATCGCAAATCCACCGGCCTGAAAGCTCTGCAGGGCATGATCTGGCGCGACGGCTATCTCAACGGCAGTTTCACCGGCCATCTCTATCCTGATGTTGTGCCTGCGCTGCGCGGCTGGAAGGCGCAGGGCATTGAACTCTATGTATATTCCTCCGGCTCGGTGGCGGCGCAGAAATTGTTATTTGGCTACAGCGACGAAGGTGATATTACTGGCCTGTTCAGCGGCTACTTTGACACGCACGTCGGGGCCAAACGTGAGGTCGCCGCCTATCGGGCGATTGCTGCTGAGATCGGCCAGCCAGCGGAGCAGCTGCTGTTTCTTTCCGACATTCATCAGGAGCTGGATGCGGCCGCGGAGGCGGGCTGGCAGACGCGGCAACTCCTGCGTGGTGAGGCAGATCCTGAGAGCCGCCACCGGCAGGTCACCGATTTTTCCCAGATTAACCCGGAGTCGATTTAGGATGAGTGCACTGACTATTTTTACCGATCGTGATGCCGCACAGCCGGTGTGGCATAGCACCGATGCAGAGGCGATCCGCGATCGCCTGAACACCCGAGGCGTCCGTTTTGAACGCTGGGAAGCGGATCGCAACCTGGGTGATAACCCGGACGCCGAAACCGTTATCCGGGCTTATCAGCACGCCATCGATCGGCTGGTGGCGGAGAAGGGCTATCAGAGCTGGGATGTCATCAGCATGCGCGCCGACAATCCGCAGAAAACCGTGCTGCGCGAGAAGTTTCTCAACGAGCATACGCACGGCGAAGATGAGGTGCGCTTCTTTGTCGAGGGTGCCGGACTCTTCTGTCTGCATCTGGATGGCGAGATCCTGCAGATCCTCTGCGAAAAGAACGATCTGATTTCGGTGCCGGCGGGCACGCCTCACTGGTTTGACATGGGGTCGTCACCGCACTTCACCGCGATCCGTATTTTCGATAATCAGGAAGGCTGGGTGGCGAACTTCACCGGCGATAAGATCGCGGATGCCTATCCGCGTCTGGCGTAATCGGTCAGACTGCGATCGAGGCGTCGGGCAGCGCTGCCCGCGCCTCAGTGCGCCTTATTGGGGCTGAAAGAGGCCGTTCTGCACCTGCCCGGGCGTCACCACGCCGGTGTCCAGTATCCAGCCGCTGATCAGGGCGGCAGGCGTGACATCGAACGCCGGATTAAAGACCTTCGCCGTCTCCGGCGCCCACTGAACGCTGCCAAAGCTGCCCGCAACGCCTGTGACTTCGCTGGCGGCACGCTGCTCGATCGGAATCGCGGCGCCATCAGGACAGTGGCGATCCAGCGTGGTATGCGGAGCCGCGACGTAAAACGGGATCTGATGATAGTGGGCCAGCACCGCCAGGCTGTAGGTGCCGATTTTGTTCGCCACATCGCCGTTGGCAGCAATGCGGTCCGCGCCGACCCAGACCGCATCCACCTCGCCGCGCGCCATCAGGCTGGCGGCCATGGAGTCGGTAATCAGGGTGTAAGGCACCTCCAGCTCACCCAGCTCCCAGGCCGTTAAGCGTCCCCCCTGAAGCAGCGGGCGGGTCTCATCCACCCAGACATTTTTCACCCGACCCTGCTGATGCGCCCGGGCGATGACGCCCAGCGCGGTGCCGACACCCGCCGTGGCCAGGCCGCCGGTATTACAGTGGGTGAGGAGCTGACTGCCGGGTTTGACCTGCGTGCAGCCCGCCTCCGCGATGGCATCACACAACTGCTTATCTTCCTGCACCAGCCGCCAGGCTTCCTCCGCCAGCGCGGAGGCAAAGTCCGGCTGCGCCAGCGCCACTTTCATCCGATCCAGATTGTTCATCAGATTGACCGCAGTCGGGCGGGCGGCGCGCAGGGTCTCCAGCGCCTGCGCCAGCTCA
Organism: Pantoea deleyi; assembly: GCF_022647325.1. Classification (NCBI taxonomy): domain Bacteria; kingdom Pseudomonadati; phylum Pseudomonadota; class Gammaproteobacteria; order Enterobacterales; family Erwiniaceae; genus Pantoea; species Pantoea deleyi. Next base: position 3,101,933 of record NZ_CP071405.1, on the reverse strand, counting down.
GCCCGTCCCTCTCCCTGACCGGCCAGCAGCGCCAGCAGCAGCGAGGCGGAAAGGCCGATCAGCGGCGCACCTCGCACCCGCAACGCATGAATATGCTCAACCAACTGCGGCACGCTATGCGCGGGCAGCCAGTTTTTCTGCTGCGGCAGCGCCTGCTGGTCGAGGATCCAGAGCTGATTGTCACGAACCTGTAAACTGGTAGTTTTAAGTGTCTGCATTGTGGGTGAAATCCATGTTGCGTTAATGACAGGTATTGTGCCAACATGCTGAACGGATGTATAGACGTCTGAACGGCTTATTATACCCGGTCATCCCCCTTCGATTGATGAGGAACAGGCAATGTCGCAATACCATACCTTTACTGCTGCTGATGCTGTGGACTATGCCCGGCAATTTGGCGGTGTGGACAATCCTGCTGCACTGAGCCGGGCAGAAGAGATTGGTGATGGCAACCTCAACCTGGTGTTTAAGATCTATGACGACCAGGGCATCAGCCGGGTGGTGGTCAAGCAGGCGCTGCCCTATGTGCGCTGCGTGGGCGAGTCGTGGCCGCTGACGCTGGACAGGGCGCGGCTGGAAGCGCAGACGCTGGTCGAGCACTACAAACATTGTCCGCAGCACACGGTGCAGATTACCCATTACGATGCGGACCTGGCGGTGATGGTGATGGAGGATCTCTCCAGCCATCGCATCTGGCGCGGCGAGCTGGTGAAGGGGGTTTACTACCCGGAAGCGGCCCGGCAGTTAGGCGTCTATCTGGCCGACACCCTGTTCCATACCTCCGATTTCATCCTGCATCCGCACCAGAAAAAAGCGGAAGTGGCGCGTTTCATCAATCCGGAAATGTGTGAAATCACCGAGGATCTCTTTTTTAACGATCCCTACACCCAGCATGAGCGCAACAGCTATCCCGCCGCGCTGGAACCGCTGGTCGCCAGCCTGCGCGATGACGCCGCGCTGCGCATTGCGGTAGGCGGCCTGAAACATCGCTTCTTCGCCCACGCCGAAGCGCTGCTGCACGGGGATATCCACAGCGGCTCGATCTTCGTGGCAGATGGCAGCCTTAAGGCGATCGATGCGGAATTTGGCTATTTTGGCCCCATCGGTTTTGACGTCGGTACCGCTATCGGGAATCTGCTGATTAACTACTGCGGCCTGCCGGGACTGCTGGCGCCGCGCGAAGCGGCCGATGCACGCGAACAGCGCCTCAGCGATATACATACGCTCTGGTCGACCTTTGCCTCACGCTTCCTGGCGCTGGCGGAAGCGAAAACCCGCGATCAGGCGCTGGCCTGGCCGGGCTACGCGGCGGCGTTTCTGCGCAAAGTGTGGGCCGATACCATTGGCTACTGCGGAACCGAACTGATTCGCCGCACGGTGGGGATGTCCCACGTTGCAGATATGAAGCTGATTGCCGATCCGGCAATGCGCACCGACTGCATCCGCAATGCGATCAACCTGGGCCGCACGCTGATACTGGCGGCCGACCACGTTGAAGATGCGGATGCGCTGATTGCCCGCATCCGTCAGGCGGGATAAAAAAAAGCCGACAGGATGTCGGCTTTCAGGTAACGCAAAGGCGGGCGATAAAGGAGGCCCGCGCCGGAACAGGGCCAGACTGGAACGTCGCGAAAGCCATCCCTGGCTCGCATCGCTGTACGTTCAGTCCCCGGTGCCGGCGTCACATCGGCTCCAAGCTATGCCGCCTCGCTGGTCCGTGAGGCGGGCTGAGGCGCTTTCTCAGGCACCGGCACCGCCAGTGCGTCCGGCTCAAACTCATCGACGTTAATCGACCGCAGACGACTCACTTCGGCACGCTGCAGAATCTCAGCCTCTTTCGCATCGATCCAGCCCTGCTCCAGCCCGCGCTTCGCCAGCGCATCCAGCCGGGTAAAGGAGAGCGGCTGTTTCGTCTGTTTGCACAGCCGGTCATGAATCACCTCGGCGGCCATGACATCCTGCAGCGCCTGTTCCAGCTGACCGGCAGGGTTATGTTCGCTCGGCGTCAGGTACATGCCACGGCCCAGGCGACTGCGGGTCGCGGAGGGCTGCTGCAGCATTTTCGCCAGCTGATGATCCAGACGGTCAGACGGAGCCGGGCAGTGGTGTCCGCCTGCGAACAGCATCATCCGCAGGGCGCCCGCCACCAGCCGGTTCGGGAAGTTACGCAGCAGATCGTCCATCGCCTCTTCAGCCTGATGCAGCGCATCCTGCACGCCCCAGTGCACCAGCGGCAGATCGGCTTCGTTGCGGCCCTCATCGTCATAACGTTTCAGCGTCGCCGAGGCGAGATAGAGCTGACTCAGCACATCACCCAGACGCGCCGAGATGCGCTCACGCCGCTTCAGGCTGCCGCCCAGTACGGCCATCGACACATCAGAGAGCAACGCCAGGTTCGCGCTGATGCGGTTCAGGTGCTGATAGTAACGGCGGGTGCTGTCGCGGGTCGGGCTGGCGCTGGTGCGTCCGGCGGTGATCCCCAGCCACAGGCTGCGCATGGCGCTGCTGCCGACATGGCCGATGTGGCTGAACAGCGCCCGGTCGAACGCGTTAACGTCGTTGCTGGCCGCCGCCGCCATCTCCTGCAGGACATAAGGATGACAGCGGATAGCCCCCTGACCGAAGATAATCATGCTGCGGGTCAGGATGTTCGCGCCTTCCACCGTGATAGCGATGGGCGCACCCTGATAGGCGCGAGCCAGGAAGTTGCTGTTGCCGAGCATAATGCCTTTACCCCCGGCAATATCCATGGCGTCGATGATGGCGCGCTGACCGCGATGGGTGCAGTGATATTTCACAATCGCCGACAGCACCGCCGGTTTTTCACCCTGCATAATCCCGGCGGTAATCAGCGTGGCTGCGGCGTCCATCACGTAAGCGTTACCGGCGATGCGCGCCAGCGGCTCCTCGATCCCTTCCATCTTGCCGATAGAGAGACGGAACTGACGGCGGATGTGAGCGTAGGCTCCGGTCGCCAGCGCCACCGTTTTCAGGCTGCCGGTGGAGTTAGACGGCAGCGTAATGCCGCGACCCACCGACAGACACTCGACCAGCATCCGCCAGCCCTGACCGGCCATTTCCGGCCCGCCAATAATGTAGTCAATCGGCACAAAGATATCTTTGCCGCGGGTCGGGCCGTTCTGGAAGGGCACGTTCAGCGGGAAGTGGCGATGACCAATCTCTACGCCCGGCGTATGTGTCGGGATCAGCGCACAGGTGATGCCTGGGTTTTCGTTGTCGCTGAGCAGATGATCCGGGTCGGAGAGTTTGAAGGCCAGGCCCAGCACGGTCGCGATCGGCGCCAGCGTAATGTAGCGCTTGTTCCAGGTCAGGCGCATACCCAGCACCTGTTTGCCCTGCCATTCGCCCATGCAGACCACGCCGGTATCGGGGATCGCCCCGGCATCAGAACCCGCTTCCGGGCTGGTCAGCGCAAAGCAGGGGATCTCATCGCCGCGCGCCAGGCGCGGTAAATAGTGATTTTTCTGCTCGTCGGTGCCGTAGTGCTGCAGCAGTTCGCCCGGGCCGAGTGAGTTAGGCACGCCCACGGTGATCGCCAGTATGCCGGACACTCCCGCCAGTTTTTGCAGCACGCAGGCCTGCGCATAGGCGGAGAAATCGAGTCCGCCATACTCTTTCTTGATGATCATCGCGAAGAAACGATGCTCTTTCAGATAGGCCCAGAGTTCCGGCGGCATATCGGCCAGCTCATGCGTGATCTGGAAATCGTTGGCCATACGGCACGCTTCCTCAACCGGGCCGTCGAGAAACGCCTGCTCCTCGGCGGTCAGACGCGGCTGCGGATAGTTGTGCAGCTTCTGCCAGTCCGGTTTGCCCTGGAACAGATCGCCTTCCCACCAGGTGGTGCCCGCATCGATCGCCTCTTTTTCGGTGCGTGACATCGGCGGCATTACCTTACGGAAACGCTGAAAAACTGGCGCTGAGAAGAGGCTGCGACGCAGCGACGGCAGGTTAAACGGCAGCAGAATGATCGCCAGCGGCAGCAGCAGCCACGGCGTCCAGAGATGAGCAACAGCCATCGCGGCGGTCCAGAGCAGCAGGATCACGCTGCTCAGCCGAAGCGACAGGCGGTGATAGAACAGGGCGCCAATCAGCGCCACTGTGGCAAGTATCGAAACAACCATCATAGTGAACCGCTCCAAGTAGTAAGAGGTCTGACCTGTTATGTAGAGAGGTTTAGAGCAGTTGGCGCTATTTATCAATTTGTTTACATCGCAATTACAACCTGCCTCACAAAATCCCTGCCCTGTGCGTTTTTTCATCAGTGGCTGCGGTCAGAATCGCCGCCGTGGCCCGGCATGACGCTTTGCGCTGACGGGCCATTCCGTTAAACTTGCTGCGATTAACCTCTCCTACAAAAGGACACCCCTATGTACCAGGACATCATCCGCGCTGAGCTTAATGAAGCTGCTGATACGCTGAACACCTTCCTCAGTGACGATGCCAATATCCATGCGATCCAGCGTGCTGCGGTGCTGCTGGCTGACAGCTTCAAGGCGGGCGGCAAGGTGCTTTCCTGCGGTAACGGCGGCTCACATTGCGATGCGATGCACTTCGCCGAAGAGCTGACCGGCCGTTACCGTGAAAACCGTCCTGGTTATCCGGCGATTGCCATCTCTGACGTCAGCCATCTCTCCTGCGTCAGTAACGACTTTGGCTACGACTACGTCTTTTCACGCTACGTGGAAGCGGTAGGGCGGCCGGGCGATGTGCTGCTGGGGCTTTCCACCTCCGGCAACTCCGCCAACATCATCAGGGCGATTGAGGCGGCACGTGCGCAGGGGATGAAAGTGATCACCCTGACCGGTAAAGATGGCGGTAAGATGGCGGGCAGTGCCGACATTGAAATCCGGGTGCCACACTTTGGTTATGCCGATCGCATCCAGGAGATCCACATCAAAGTGATCCATATCCTGATGCTGCTGATCGAAAAAGAGATGGTGAAGTAATTGCGCCGGCCTCCCGCTCACGGGGGGCCGCTTAATCTAAGGCGGTGGCTATGTGCGAATTGCTCGGGATGAGCGCCAATGTTCCCACGGATATTTGTTTCAGCTTTACCGGACTGGTTCAGCGTGGTGGTGGAACCGGGCCTCACAAAGATGGCTGGGGCATTACCTTTTACGAAGACAAAGGCTGCCGTACGTTTAAAGATCCGCTGCCAAGCTTTAACTCGCCGATTGCGCGTCTGGTGCAGGAGTACCCCATCAAATCGCATTCGGTGGTGGCGCACATCCGTCAGGCCAACCGCGGCCAGGTGTCGCTGGAAAATACGCACCCGTTTACCCGCGAGCTGTGGGGTCGCAACTGGACCTATGCGCACAACGGCCAGCTCAAAGGCTATCGTCAGCTGGAAACCGGCACCTTCCGGCCGGTCGGTGAAACGGACAGCGAAAAGGCGTTCTGCTGGATCCTGCATCAGCTGGCCACGCGCTACCCGCGCACGCCGGGCAACTGGCCTGCGGTGTTTCGTTTTATCGGGGAGCTGGCGGGAATCTTGCGGCAGAAGGGCGTGTTTAACATGCTGCTGTCAGATGGCCGTTACCTGATGGCCTTCTGCTCGACCAACCTCTTCTGGATCACCCGCCGCGCACCCTTTGGCCGGGCGCAGCTGCTGGATCAGGATGTGGAGGTCGATTTTCAGCAGCACACCACGCCGCATGACGTGGTGACGGTGATCGCGACGCAGCCGCTGACGGCCAATGAAACCTGGCAGCGGATTGCGCCAGGTGAATGGGCCTTATTCTGCCTTGGAGAGCGCCAGGAATGAGCGTGAAGCGGCTTCGGGACTGGCTAAAACCGGTGCCGGGCTGCTGTTCATCACATATTTCCCGCTGGCGACGTTCACCACCGGCGGCTGATGATACTTCGCAAACCAGGCATATCCCGGCTGCAGCTGCTGCCAGAAACTGGCGTAGGTGGAGTAGCGGTGACGCTGCATGTTGCTGTCGGTCATGCGGAACGGATAGATGCTGATGCTGATCTCCTGCTGACCGTTACGCAGCGCGGCATTCACATAGGTAAAAATCTCATCCATATAGGCGTTGGTCATGGCATAGCAGCCAATCGATTTGCAGTCGCCATGGATCATCAGGTAGTTGCCGCTGTAGCCCTGATTGCGGTCATACTGATTCGGAAAGCCGATGTTGATCGCGCGATAAAACCGGCTGTCCGGCTTCAGCTGATTCAGCTTCACGTTGTAAAAACCTTCCGGGCTTTTGAAATCGCCTTCGCGGCGTTTCGGGCCGAGGCCTCCCGAAAAGTTACAGATGCGGTAGGTATCCAGCAGGCGGTATTCGTTACCAATTTTGCCGTAAAGTTCGAGTGTGCGTTCTTCCTTGAAGATCTGGATATAAACCGGGGTGCCAAGTAACTGTTTCTTTAACTCTTTGCTGACCGGTGCCGCCGTCTGAACGGGTTCGGGAGTCATTGCCATGCTGAGGGCTGGCAGTAAAATCATCGCAAACAGGAGTGCGATTTTGCCCATGCTGTGTGTACCTTGAGGTGAAGAGAACATGACGCAAATTGTGCGTCTCTGCTTGCATTATCGGAACTGTCCGCTACCGCAGCGCAACATTAAACATTGTCTGTTTTTTTAGCAAGACGGTCTCAGCCAAATTCGCGAATTACTGGCAGTTATTCGGTCAGAAATTTGTAAACTTTAATCCTTAACGCGACAGAGATTGCAGTTACTTCCGCCAACTGTATACTTATCCAGTGTCGGAGGGGGTATGCGTAAAATCATTCATGTCGATATGGACTGCTTCTATGCCGCGGTGGAGATGCGTGACAATCCCCAGCTGCGCGATATCCCGATCGCCATTGGTGGCAGCCGCGAACGCCGCGGCGTGATCAGCACCGCCAACTATCCGGCCCGCAAATATGGCGTGCGCAGTGCGATGCCCACCGGCATGGCGCTCAAACTCTGCCCTCATCTGCGTCTGCTGCCGGGCCGCTTCGATGCCTACAAAGAAGCCTCTGCGCAGATCCGCGACATCTTTAGCCGTTACACGCCGCTGATTGAACCGCTCTCGCTGGACGAAGCCTATCTGGATGTGACCGACAGCCCGCACTGTCACGGCTCGGCGACGCTGATGGCCCAGGCGATCCGCGCCACCATTTTCCGTGAAACCGGCCTCACCGCCTCGGCCGGGATCGCCCCGATTAAGTTTCTGGCGAAGATCGCCTCTGACCTCAACAAGCCGGACGGCCAGTATGTGATCACGCCGCCGGAGATGGCGGATTTTCTGCTGACCCTGCCGCTGGCAAAAATTCCCGGTGTCGGCAAAGTGTCGGCCAAAAAGCTGGAGGAGATGGGGCTGGTCACCTGCGGCGACGTGCAGAAGGCGGATCTGGCGCTGCTGCTGAAACGCTTTGGAAAGTTTGGCCGGGTGCTGTGGGAGCGCAGCCACGGCATCGATGAGCGGGGCGTAATCGTAGAGCGTGAGCGTAAATCGCTGGGCGTTGAGCGCACGCTGGCGGAGGATATCAGCGACTGGGAAGCCTGCCTGGAGATTATCGATTTTCTCTATGCCGAGCTGGATCGCCGTCTGACGCAGATCCGGCCCGATAAGCAGGTGGCGCGTCAGGGCGTCAAACTGAAGTTCAGCGACTTTCAGCAGACGACTCAGGAGCATATCTGGCCGGTGCTGAATAAAGAGGACATGATAGCCATCGCCCGCAAGACCTGGGATGAGCGTCGTGCCGGGCGTGGCGTGCGGCTGGTGGGGTTACATGTGACGATGGTCGATCCCCAGCTTGAGCGTCAGCTGCTGCTGGGGCTGTAACGGCCCGCGCTTTACTGGCTGTTTTTCGCCGCCAGGGTGGCGAACCACGGCGCAACGAAATCCTGATTATCGCCCCAGCCCGGAATGATTTTGTTCAGCGATGCGACGTTCACCGCGCCCGGCTGGCTGCTCAGCTGCTGCTGCGAAATCGACGCGGCTTTAAACTGGTAGGTGGCTGGCGTCTCTTCACCGGCAATCTTCTTCGCCACCAGACGCATGTTCACCGCGCCGATGGTTTTCGGATCCACCGCCACCGTCTGCACCCACGGGCTGTTTTTCTCGCGCATCAGCTGCAGATCCTGGTTTGACACGTCGATGCTGTAGAGCTTGATCTCGGTGCGGCCATTCTCCTGCAACGCTTTATATGCGCCCTGGCTGAAGGCATCCCACGCCCCCCAGATGGCGTCGATCTGACCTTTCGGGTATTTCGCCAGAATCGCGCCGATCTTGTTCGCCGTGTCACCCTGAACGTCGGTCGAAACCGCACCGATCGACTCAAGCTGCCGGATGCCCGGATTCTCTTTCAGCAGTTTTTCATAGACCACCTGACGGCGTTCCATTGGCGGGAAGCCGGCGACCCACAGTTTGACGATCTTCGCCTTGCCGTGGAAGTCACTGATGAGCTGGCCCAGCGACAGCTGTGCCAGCGAGGCGTCATCCTGGGCGGTCACGGTGACGCCCGGAATCGGGCTGTCTACCGGCGTATCGAACACCGCCAGCTTAATGCCCGCATCGGCAATCCGCCTGACCAGACCGCTGGCGTAAGGCGCTTTACCGTGTGACAGCACGATGCCGTCATACTTCTGGCTGATCGCCTGATTCACAAAGTCCTGAAAGCGCGCATCATCGCCGTTGCTCAGGAAGGTACTGACCTTAAAGCCCAGCTGACGACCCTGCTGGATCGCGCCAGCCACAAACTGGGTGGTGTTGTCATCGGAACCCAGGTTGCGGATCACGGCGATGCGAATCGGGCCATCATGGCTGGCGATAGCGGCAGGCACCGGCGTAACGGTGTCCGCGAAGGCGGCGCTGGCGTTCAGCAGGCTCAGAGCCAGCAGCGAGAGTGTGATTTTTTTCATTGTGATGAACTCCGGTAAACGCGCCTCAGCGGCGCTGGATATAGGTGATCGCCAGCGCTAAGGCCAGCACCAGTCCTTTAATAATGTCCATGGCATAGTAGGGAACGGAGAGCATCACCAGCCCGTTCTGCAGCACGCCGAGGATCACCGCGCCGACCAGCGTGCCGAGCGCATTGGGTTTGCCGGAACCGGCCAGCGAGAAGCCGATCCACGCCGCCGCGACCGCATCCATCAGATAGCCGCTTCCGGCGTTGACCTGAGAAGAGCCGATGCGCGAGGCGAGCAGGATGCCGCCCAGACCCGCCAGCAGCGAGGCGATCACATACGCCAGCACCCGGTAGCGGGTGGTGCGGATGCCCGACAGGCGCGCCGCTTCCGGATTGCCGCCCAGCGCATACATCCGGCGGCCATGTTTGGTCAGCGACAGCGCCAGCTGCGCCGCGACGGTCACCACCAGCATAATGATCACGATGGTCGGCACCTGACCGAGCAGGCCAAAGGCGGCCGGAATGGTGCCTTCGGCCATATCGCCGCTCGGCAGGACCATATTCTCAGTGATTGAGCCGCCGAAACTGTAGGTCATCGCCACCCCCTGGATGACAAACAGCGTCGCCAGCGTCGCCAGCATGTCGGGGATACGCAGGATCACAATCAGAAAGGCGTTGAACAGCCCAACCAGCGTACAGAGCGCCAGGGTGATCAGGATCGCGCTGGTGGTGCCAAAGCCGTACCAGACAAAGAGGGAGATCACCAGCGCATTGGCCAGCGAGGCGGTCGAGCCGACCGAGAGATCAAAGCCGCCCACGGTCAGCGAGATCGAAACGCCGATCGCGATCACCGTCACGATGGCAATCGAGCGCAGGATATTGATGATGTTATTCGGCTCCAGGAAGCTATCGGAAGCCAGGCCAAAAGCGGCGATCAGGATCACCACCGTCAGCAACATCCCCCATTTATAGAGGAAGTCGAAAAGCTGGTGACGCCACGGCGTGGCGGTCAGATTCAGATGGGTCTCTTTGCTGCTCACGCAGGGGTTCCTCCGGTGGAATAGAGCAAAAGCGTCTCTTCGGTGACGTCCTCTGCAGCCAGTTCGGCCACAATACGTCCATCCCAGAGCACGCAAATCCGGTCGCACAAGCCGACCAGTTCAGAAAATTCACCCGACGCGTAGATAATGCCTTTGCCTTCCCGCGCCAGGCTGTCGATCAGGGTAAAGAGTTCGGTTTTCGCTTTGATATCGACGCCCTTGGTCGGCTCGTCAAAAATCAGCACGTCTGCGTTGTTGCGCAGCCATTTGCCAATTGCCACCTTCTGCTGATTGCCGCCGGAAAGACGGCGCAGGGTCTGAGCCGGGCCGGTGGTGCGTATCTGCAGCTGGCGGATAACCTGCTCCGCCCAGCGCCACGCCTGGCGATGACCAAACAGGCTCCAGCGTGAAAAACTGTCGTCCGCGCTGACGCTGAGGTTCATCGCGACCGGCTCATCGATGAAGATCCCCTCTTTGCGCCGCTCCTCCGGCACCAGCGCCATGCGGCGGCTGACCGAGTCGTGCGGAGAACGGGGCTGCCACGGCTGGCCATGCAGTTCGCCCCGGCTGATGCGGCTTTTGCTGGCGCCGAACAGCGCCTTGCAGAGTTCGGTTTTACCGGCACCGGCCAGGCCCGCGATGCCGAGGATCTCGCCTTTGTGCAGCCGCAGCGAAATAGCCTGCAGCAGCTGCTCATCGTGCAATCCTTCTACCGCCAGCAGCAGCGGCTGCGCCGCCTGTGGCCGGCGGGGCGGAAAGATATCGGTGAGCTGATGTCCCAGCATCTTCTCGACGATCTGCTCGCCGCTGAGCGCGGCCATCGGACCGGTTTCCACCAGGCGGCCATCGCGCAGCACCGTCAGCTGGTCGCAGACCGCCTTCAGTTCATGGATGCGGTGAGAGATAAAGACCACGCCAATGCCGCTGTGCTGCAGACGACGCACCACGGCAAACAGCCGTTCGCTCTCGTGCTGATCCAGCGGGGCGGTGGGTTCATCCAGAATCAGAAAGCGGCAGTGATGGGAGAGCGCCCGCGCCAGCAGAATTTGCTGTTTTTCCGCCAGGGTGCAGCGCTCGACCAGCCGGTTAACATCCAGCGTCACGTCGAGCTGCGCCAGCAGCGCCCGCGCCTGACGGCGGATTTCTCCCCAGCGATAGCGATGACCGGGTTCGGCCAGCCGATCCAGCAGGATGTTTTCCGCCACGCTGAGCTGCGGCACCAGCGCCACATCCACTTCCTGCTGAACCAGGTGGATCCCCCGCTGTTTAGCGTCACGGGGCGAGCGGATAGAGACCGGCTCACCATCCAGCAGGATCTCGCCGCTGTAGTGGCTGTGCGCGCCGGACAGGATCGCCATCAGCGTGGATTTCCCTGCGCCGTTCGCGCCGGTCAGGGCATGGACCGAATGGCCTTCGCTGCGGAAATCCACCGACGATAGCGCGGCAAACCCGCCAAAAGCGATGGAGATGTTACGCATCTCAAGGCAGTTTAACCCTGGCATGTCATTACTCTCCTGAAGAATCACTGGCCGCATTTTTTCCTGAACGACAGGGAGCGGCAACAGCCGAAAGCGCATAAGCTAGCACGAAATCTTATTAGCCATCCAGACATCTGGACATAATGGCGGCTATAACCAGCGAAGCGCGGGAACGTGGCGGAATTGCGGGGAGAAGGGCGGAAAAGGTAGCGAATTATGCTGGTGAAAAAGCAGAGGAATAAAAAAACCAGGCGGGCGCCTGGTTAAGATTTTTTGCTGAGGTCAGCGCCGATCGGCGTTCAGATTCGGCCAGCACCGTAAAGAGGGGCGGAGCAGAAGCCGCTGTCACCGTCCCTCCTGCGCGCTGACGTCATCTGTTGCGGCGGATTACTTTTCCGGCACCACGTTCAGCAGGGTGGTCAGCAGTTTCCAGTAGAGGCCCACGCTTTCGATGTGAACCTGCTCATCCGGCGAGTGTGGCCCGGTGATGGTTGGCCCAATCGACACCATATCCATGTCCGGGTACGGTTTTTTGAACAGACCACACTCCAGACCTGCGTGAATAACCTGGATGTTCGGGGTCTTATCAAACAGGGCGATATAGGTCTGACGCGTCAGCGCCATGATGGCGGAGTCCGCATCAGGCTGCCAGCCCGGATAGCCGCCTTTCGCTTTGGTCTGCGCGCCTGCCAGCTGGCCCAGCGAGGTCAGCATCTGCACCACGTAGTCGCGGCCTGTGTCGATCAGGGAGCGAATCAGGCAGTTGATCTCAGCGTGGTCATCTTCCATCGTCACCACACCGATGTTCAGTGAGGTTTCCACCACGCCCTTCGCCACGTCTGAATTGCGGATCACACCGTTAGGCGTGCTGTTCAGCAGGTTAAGGAAGCGATCGCGGCTGTCACGGTTCAGGGCGTCACCCTGATGCGCCAGCGGCTCGGTGACCAGCGCGATGTTTGGCTCTTTAATGCCGTGCTCGTTCTTAATGGCGCTCAGGAACTGCGCCGCCGCCGATTTCAGCGCGTCGGCTTTATGGCTCTCAACGGCCACCGTTGCAAAGGCTTCACGCGGAATCGCATTGCGCAGCGTACCGCCGCTGAAGGCCAGCAGACGCAGATCCAGTTCGGCCGCGTGTGCCGCCAGGAAGCGCGCCAGCAGTTTGTTGGCGTTGCCAAGACCCATATGGATATCCGCGCCGGAGTGACCGCCGCGCAGCCCTTTCAGCGTCAGCTTCAGGGTCTGGAAGTCAGCCGGAACGGCTTCACGCGTCAGGGGCAGGGTGGTCACGAAGTCGATACCGCCCGCACAGCCCATGTAGATCTCACCCTCTTCTTCAGAGTCGGTGTTGATCAGGATCTCAGCCTGCAGCCAGTTGGGTTGCAGACCGAACGCGCCATCCATGCCGGTCTCTTCGGTCATGGTCAGCAGCACTTCCAGCGGGCCATGCGTCAGGCTGCTGTCCGCCAGCACCGCCAACGCCGAGGCCATACCGATGCCGTTGTCCGCGCCCAGCGTGGTGCCGCGTGCCCTGACCCACTCGCCATCAACCCACGGCTGAATCGGATCTTTGGTGAAGTCATGCACGGTGTCGTTATTTTTCTGCGGCACCATATCCAGATGCGCCTGCAGCGCAACCGGGGTGCGGTTTTCCATGCCCGGCGTGGCGGGTTTACGGATCAGGATGTTGCCGACCTGATCGCGCTCACACCAGAAGCCCTGCTCTTTAGCCCAGCCCATGATGTAGCCAGCCAGCGCCTCTTCGTGAAACGAGGGGTGCGGAATGGAGCAGATCTTAGCGAAAATATCCCACAGTGGCTGTGGAGAGAGTTGAGACAATTCAGACACGACAGGTCTCCTGTATCCGTGTACCGGCGAAGCCGGACATCGCGAGTTTCCAGTGAAAAATCGCCGTCAGAAAATCTGACGAGCCAGGCCCGAGAATATCACTGTTTTTCACCGGGTGCGCTCTCCGGCGCGCTAAAAAGCCGCAACCAGCGCGCGGGTGCTGGTTTTTAGCGCGTCAACTCCTTATAATCTCGCGCAACCTTTTCCCCGTTGCACATTTTTAAGCCACTTCGGTTGGCTGGGATTTCTATTCTATGAGCGAAAAATACGTCGTTACCTGGGACATGCTTCAGATTCATGCCCGTAAACTGGCCCAGCGCCTGCTGCCTGTTGAACAGTGGAAAGGCATCATCGCGGTGAGCCGCGGCGGTCTGGTACCGGCTTCGCTGCTGGCCCGTGAACTGGGTATCCGTTACGTTGATACCGTCTGCATCTCCAGCTACGACCACGATCATCAGCGCGAAATGAAAGTGCTGAAGCGCGCAGAAGGCGACGGCGAAGGGTTTATCGTGATCGATGACCTGGTGGACACCGGCGGCACCGCCCAGGCGATCCGCGAGATGTACCCGAAAGCCCGTTTCTGCACCATTTTCGCAAAACCGGCCGGTCGTGCACTGGTTGACGATTACATCGTGGATATCCCGCAGGATACCTGGATTGAGCAGCCGTGGGATATGGGTGTGGTCTACATCCCGCCGATTGTAAAAAGCTGATTGATACACATCAGACAACGCCCGGTTTTCCGGGCGTTGTGCTTTCTGAGCCTCGCACGCTGAATAGCCGTACAGTACACTTAGCCATCGCCGTTCTGATGCAGGAGAAGTGAGTATGTCGAGCAAAAATCTCAGCGAGGAGCTGTTCAAGCCGCGCTTCAAACATCCTGAAACCTCTTCCCTGGTTCGCCGCCAGCATCACGCTACCCCGGATGTCCACTCCGCCCTGGATGGTGACAGCCAGCGGGGCTGGTATCGCATGCTGAATAAACTGATGTGGGCATGGCGCGGCCTGACGCCGCAGGAGATCAGCGAAGTGCTGGCGCGAATCGCCATCAGCCGGGCTGAACACACCGATGAAGCACTGCTCGACACGGTTATCGGGTTTCGTGGCGGCAACTGGCCGTTTGAATGGTGCCGGCAGGCGGGCTTCTGGCAGCAGAAGGCGCTGGAGACCCGCGACGATAGCGAGGCGGGCAACCACTGGCTGCATGCGGCGCATCTCTACAGCGTCGCCGCCTATCCCTATATCAAAGGGGATGAGCTGGCCGATCAGGCGCAGACCCTGGCGAATCGCGCCTATGAAGAGGCAACGCAGCGGCTGCCCGGCGAACTGAAAATCCTCACCTTTGCCATCCCGAACGGCAGCCCGGTCAGCGGCTTTCTGCACATGCCGCCGGGAGTGGACGCCCCTTATCCCACCGTGCTGTTCTGCGGTGCGCTCGACTCCCTGCAGAGCGATCACTACCGCCTTTTTCACGACTACCTTGCCCCGCGCGGCATCGCGATGCTGACCATTGATATGCCGTCGGTCGGTAACTCGGTGAAGTGGACGCTGAATCAGGACACCAGCTTCCTCCATCAGCAGGTTCTGCGCGATCTGGAAAACGTGCCGTGGATCGATCATCAGCGGGTGGCGGCGTTTGGCTACCGCTTCGGGGCCAACGTGGCGGTAAGGCTGGCCTATCTGGAGTCGCAGCGGCTGCGCGGCGTCGCCTGTCTGGGCCCGATTGTTAACGCCCTGCTGACGCAGCGACCGCTGCAGGATGCAATTCCGGATATGTATATGGATATGCTGGCGAGCCGGCTGGGCATGGCCACCGCCTCCGACAGCGCGCTGCGCACCGAACTCAATCGCTACTCGCTGAAAACCCAGGGCTTACTGGGCCGCCGCACGCCGACGCCGATGCTGTCGGGCTACTGGCAGAACGATCTCTTCAGCCCGGAGGAGGAGAGCAGGCTGATTGCGAACTCCTCGTCAGACGGCAAAGCCCTGCTGATTCCGGTGAAGCCGATGATAGCCAGTTTCGACCGGGCGCTGAATGAAATTTGCGACTGGCTGGAGAAGCGTCTAAAAAGGTAACTGGAAAAATTTACACTGTTTGCTACAACTAGTAGCGAAATTGTTCCGGGCGGCCTGTTTCACGCCATGACGTGAGCAGAGTGCCGGGAAAAACAGGGCTGTATAGCGGTCAAAACCAACGGAGAATCAGCATGACGTTACCAAGTGGTCACCCCCGCAGTCGCCTGCTTAAGCGCTTTACGGAGCTGGGTCCCTATATTCGCGAGGGGAAATGTGGCGAAACCCGGTTCTTCTTCGACTGCCTGGCTGCCTGCGTCAATGTCAAACCGGCACCGGAACTGCGTGAGTTCTGGGGCTGGTGGATGGAGCTGGAAGCGCAGGCTGACCACTTTACCTATGTCTACCATATCGGTCTGTTCGATAAAGAGGGCGACTGGTCAGTAGCCACCATCAAGGGCAAAGAGAACACGGCGCGCGTTGAAGAGACGTTACGGAATTTCCATACCCGCCTGAAAGCGATGCTGAAGGAGCAGGAGCTGGATCTAATCCCGGCCAGCGACTTCGATGAGAAACCGGTGAAGCTGAGCGCCTGAGTAGGGTTCAGCGTAAAAAGGGCGAGTTAAAAAACTCGCCCTTTTTTTATGGCTGCTCTGTTGCGCCTGCCCGCAGACAGGCGCCTGAAATCAGAACTGGTAGGTCACACCCATCGCCACCACGTCGTCATTGTTGAGCGACAGCGCGTTGTCATCATCCAGCTGGTTGATTTTGTAATCCACAAAGGCGGACATGTTTTTGTTGAAGTAGTAGGTCGCGCCCACATCGATATATTTCACCAGATCCGCATCGCCGATACCGTTTTCGATATCTTTGCCTTTGGTCTGCACATAACCGATAGAGGGACGCAGACCGAAATCAAACTGATACTGCGCGACCAGCTCGATGTTCTGCGCTTTGTTAGCGGCGCCCGAAACAGCAGCGCCGGTGGTGCGGTTGGTGCCGCTGATTGGCGTCATGTTGCGGGTGTCGGTGTAGATCGCCGCCAGGTAGACGCTGTTGGCATCATACTTCACACCCGCGCCCCAGGAATCCGCACGGTCACCACGGCCATAGGCGCGCGCCTGCTGCTGGGTGGTGCGGTCAGAGGAGGTGATGGCACTCATCAGGCTCACGCCGGAATCGCCCAGCGCATAGCCCAGAGAGGCACCGTAGCCGTCGCCGTTCTGACGGTTGATGTCGGTACGGGAGTTGGCGCTGGAGGCGTCGTTTTTGCCCTGATACTGCAGCGCAAATTTCAGGCCATCGACCAGACCAAAGAAGTTGTTGTTGCGGTAGGTCGCCACGCCGGTCGCGCGCTGGGTCATGAAGTTATCGGAGCGGGCCGTGCCGTCGCCGCCAAACTCCGGGAAGACGTCGGTCCAGGATTCCACGTCATACAGCACACCGTAGTTACGGCCATAATCCACCGAACCATACTGAGAGAATTTCAGGCCGGCAAAACCAAGACGGGTTTTGTTGCCGTTATTCGCATCGCTGCCTTCGGAGTTGTTGAGGTTGTACTGATATTCCCACTGACCATAACCGGTCATCAGGTCGTTAATCTGCGTCTGACCCTTGAAGCCGATACGGGTATAGGACTTGTCCCCGTCTGCGCTGGCATTATCGCTGATGTAATGCTCCGCCTTAACCTTGCCGTATAAGTCCAGCTTGTTGCCGTCTTTGTTATAGATTTCGGCAGCCTGCGCGGCCGAAGCCAGCGTCAGCGTGGAGAGGATCATGGCCAGTGTGCTTTTCTTCATTTGCTATCAATCCCAATGTGAACGCCGTAAAAAAATGAAAGTTTTTGTAAAGCACCGACTTTTTACCCGTCGCTGATGAACTTTTTATGACACTTTTCCTGATTTCTTGTTAATGCCGAACTTTTGGTCTACCGCCTTGTCCGCGTAATTTCGTGCTTTTCCCCCGCTGGCTGTTGGCTTCCGTATCGACTCCTGTTAAAACGTCCTTTCGTAAAAATTTTTCACTACGGCAGGAAATATGAGTGGCAGTCAGACCCTTGTGGTCAAGTTGGGTACCAGCGTTCTTACCGGCGGCTCACGCCGGTTAAATCGGGCGCACATGGTGGAACTGGTCCGTCAGTGTGCGCAGCAGCACGCCGCAGGCCACCGCATTGTGATCGTCACCTCTGGCGCGATGGCCGCCGGACGCGAACATCTGGGCTACCCCGAACTGCCACCCACCATCGCCTCAAAGCAGCTGCTGGCTGCGGTGGGGCAGAGCCGTCTGATTCAGCTGTGGGAACAGCTGTTTTCCATCTACGGTATCCATATTGGTCAGATGCTGCTGACCCGTGCCGACATGGAAGATCGCGAACGCTTCCTGAACGCCCGCGACACGCTGCGTGCGCTGCTGGATAACCACATCGTGCCGGTCATCAATGAGAACGATGCCGTCGCCACGGCCGAGATCAAAGTCGGTGACAACGATAACCTTTCCGCGCTGGCCGCGATGCTGGGCGGAGCCGACAAGCTGCTGCTGCTGACCGATCAGCAGGGGCTGTTTACCGCCGATCCGCGCAATAACCCCGATGCGGAGCTGATCAGCGACGTCCATATCATCGATGATGCGTTGCGCGCCCTGGCGGGTGACAGCGTCTCCGGGCTGGGCACCGGCGGCATGTCCACCAAGCTTCAGGCGGCCGATGTCGCCTGCCGCGCGGGTATCGACGTGATCATCGCCTCCGGCAGCCGCAGCGGCGTGATCGGCGATGTGATCGACGGCAGACCGGTCGGCACGCGCTTTCATGCGCAGCAGTCGCCGCTGGAGAATCGCAAACGCTGGATCTTCGGCGCGCCACCGGCGGGCGAACTCACCGTCGATGACGGGGCTCTGGCGGCGATTATCGAACGCGGCAGCTCGCTGCTGCCCAAAGGCATCCGCGCTATCCAGGGGAACTTCTCGCGCGGTGAGGTGATCCGGATCCGCAGCCTGCAGGGGCGCGATATCGCTCATGGCGTGTCGCGCTACAACAGCGACGCCATGCGGATGATCGCCGGTCACCACAGCCAGCAGATCAGTGAAATCCTGGGATACGAATATGGCCCGGTGGCGGTTCACCGCGACGATATGATCGTCAGTTAAGGAGCGGACAATGCTTGAAGAGATGGGAAAAGCGGCACGCGCCGCAGCTTACACCGTGGCCGATCTGTCGACGGCCGAAAAGAATCAGGTGCTGATGAGCATTGCCGACCGCCTGGAAGCGGAGAGCGCCGATATTCTGGCGGCGAACGCGCTGGATCTGGCCGATGCGCGCCAGAACGGCATGAGTGCCGCGCTGCTGGATCGACTGACGCTCAACCCGCAGCGGCTCAGCAGCATCGCCAGCGATGTCCGTCAGGTCTGCCAGCTGACCGATCCGGTCGGCCAGTTAATGGATGGCGGCCTGCTCGACAGCGGGCTGCGAATTGAGCGCCGCCGTGTGCCGCTGGGCGTGATCGCGGTGATTTACGAGGCGCGTCCCAACGTCACAATTGATGTCGCCAGCCTCTGCCTGAAAACCGGCAACGCCGCCATTCTGCGCGGCGGAAAAGAGACGTGGCGCACCAATGCGGCCACGGTGCGCGTCATCCAGAATGCGCTGCAGCAGCACGGTCTGCCGACGGCCATTATCCAGGCGATTGAAAATCCCGACCGCGAGCTGGTCAGTCAGCTGCTGAAGCTGGATCGCTACGTCGACATGCTGATCCCGCGCGGCGGAGCCGGTCTGCACAAGCTGTGCCGGGAGAATTCGACCATTCCGGTGATCACCGGCGGCATCGGCGTCTGTCACATCTATATCGATGAGACGATGGAGATCGAACCGGCACTCGATCTGATCGTTAACGCCAAGAAACAGCGTCCCAGCGCCTGTAACTCCCTGGAGACGCTGCTGGTGGATCAGGCAATGGCCGGGCGCTTCCTGCCCGCCTTCAGCGCGCGCATGGCGCAGGAAGGGATCGCGCTGCACGCCGACAGCAATGTGCTCGCGCAGCTGCAGCAGGGGCCAGCCACGGTCACCCAGGTGACTCCTGAGCAGTATAACGATGAGTGGCTGTCGCTGGATCTTAACGTCCGGCTGGTGGCGGATATGGATGAGGCGATCGACCATATCCGCACCCACGGCACGCAGCATTCTGATGCCATTCTGACCCGCAGTACCCGCAACGCGGCGCGCTTTGTGCGTCAGGTCGACTCATCGGCGGTCTATGTCAACGCCAGCACCCGCTTTACCGACGGCGGGCAGTTCGGGCTGGGCGCCGAAGTGGCGGTCAGCACACAGAAGCTGCATGCCCGCGGGCCGATGGGGTTAGAGGCGCTGACCACCTATAAATGGATAGCCTGGGGCGACGACACGCTCCGGTCCTGACCACACTAATTTTTAACAAAACGGGAGTCTTTCACAGACTCCCGTTTTTTTTAGCGCATTTTTTCGGGCCAGCGAAAGATAGAGTTTTTTGTGAATCAGATCTCTTTTCGCGCTGGCGTCGTCACCGCTATCCGCTATGCTGGCTGAATTTCACGCAATTTCTTACGGAAGATTCCTGAAAGCTCAGGCGCTATGCGGCCTGAGGCAATATTTTTTGTTCAGCGGCAGGCGGAAGCGGATAATGATATTCAGAAATGCTTGATAAAGCGGTTAGGTAGTCAATGAGCGGTAATATAAAATGAACTGGTAGCAATAATGAAAATAACATCCAGTATCTCTTCTATGGCTGATTATTAACTGATGGTTAAAAAAGAAAGTACAAGACAGGCTTTCACTGCCAGGCTGATAGCGGCCTGTGAGAGTGCCGGCATTGTCGGACATGGACGAAACAAACAGGTTGCCAGGGCCCTGCAGCAGCAAGGCTGTAAGATATCAACGCCAGGAGTGTGGAAGTGGTTTAATGCGCAGTCCGTCCCCGATGGCGGCAATCTGCTGGCGCTCAGCCAGTTGCTGGGCGTCCGGGTGGAGTGGCTGCAGTACGGGATGGATCAGCCCGTGGAACCGGTCACGCTGAATTCGTTCACTGCCCACAAAAGTGTGTATCGCGTCGACAGTCTCGACATCGGGCAGCGCAGCGCGGCAGGCCTGCCTGCGCGCGATGAGTTTGTGGAGACGATTCAGGCCATTGAGTATGGTCTGGATGAGGCGCGCGTGCTGTTTAACGGCCGACCGGCGGAGAACATTCGCCTTATCGCGATCAACAGCGACTCCATGGCGGATACTTTTGCGCCGCGCGATCAGCTGTTTGTGGACATCAGCGTGCGGATGTTTGACGGCGACGGCATCTATATTTTTACGCTCGACGAGCAGCTCTACCTCAAACGTTTACAGCTTCAGCATAAGAAAATTGCCGTAATTTCAGATAATAAACGTTATGAAACCTGGTATCTTAATCATGAGGACGTGACCAGCCTGAAGGTGCTGGCTAAAGTTATCATGAGCCAGGCACGTCACTATCAAATCCTCGGCTAAGCCCGCTTTTGCCGCTTTCCTCAGAAGGGCTGCAAAAAAATAATCGGCTTAAATTCATAAATTTAACCAGCGGTAAATAAAAAATTAACCAACAGTGTTTGATAATGCATAAGAACCTGTTAATAATTTGAACATGGATGAACGAAGCAGTTCTTTCAGGGATGAGCCGCTCTTAAACAATTGAGGCGCTGCACAAGCGCGAATCATACCACCCAAAAGTCAGTGAACTTTGGGATGGGGTGGATGCGCAAAATGCAGCGTCGTCAGATGCCGTTATTTCCCTTCGCTTACTTTCCACCTGGCTGCTTACGCAGCCGGGCGGCAGGCGTGCGATCGCGATAAACGACATTCGGGCCCGTTCGGATCACCGAAAGCTCGCGCCTGCCACCCCATCGCCAAAGACTCATTCACAGGAGGAGTTATGGCGATAATTCACTATGGCAAAAGCGTTTTTGTGGGCAACGCACGTACTCGCCGCCATCGGCGGCGCCAACCTCTCAGCAGCCTGAAACAGAGCATCGACCAGGCGCTGAACTTCCCGACTGAAACACTACCCCTGCGGCGTGCAGAGCAAATCTGCCAGCGTCAGGTCACCCCGCGCGTTGAACGCGCAATCACCGCTCCCCGCATTACCAGCCAGGAAACACCCAGTTTCGACAACTGCTGTCTGCCGCACGTCCATCTCTACGCCGTGGGCTGACAGGCAAAGAAAACGGCGGTTTCCGTTCCGATCAAAGCTCCGTGAACTCCAGCTCCGGCTGGACGCAATCTGCTGAAATACTGTTCAGTTTTGCTGGATGGTCAGCAGGGCATTCTGCTGCGCGGCGCGGGGTAATGATCAGCAGGCGTTATGTATTTCTTTTCACAGGGCTGTATGGAATTCACCCGTTACTGAGGAGTTGTTATGAGCCAGATCATCGCAGTGCTGAATTTTGAAGAGGGGTATGTGGACACGCCTTATCTCGACACGCTGGGTTTTCCCACCGTGGCAGGCGGCATCCGCATCGGGCCAAAAGGCGCGTCGCTGAGTAACTACGCCTTTCGCGTGCCGCGACGGGTCGGTGACGTCTGGAAGCAGTGCATTCTTGAAAACAAAGTTCAGGAGATGCAGGGCAGGGAGCTGCTGCGCAACGCTCTGGCGAAGTGCAACGACGCGCGGACCGACGTCCTGCTCAGCATGGCCTATCAGCTTGGCGTTGAGGGCGTAATGCAGTTCAAAAACATGCTCAGCGCCATCGTTTCAGAGCAGTTCAATGACGCGGCCGACGCGATGATGAACAGCCTATGGGCGCGTCAGACGCCGGGCCGCGCCAGACGTCACGCGGAGATGATGCGCAGCGGAACCTATGCGGTTTACAGGGGGTTGCTATGAGATGGCTCATGTTCCTCGTCGCCGTGCTGACGGCAATCATCATTCTGCTGCTGCTGCAGCGCTTCACCACCCTGCAGTTTGTCTCTCATGCCCGCCTGTTGTTTAAAACCTGGTCTGTCTGGCTGGCGTCGCTCGGCTCCATGCTCAGCGCCTGGGCACAGTCCTTTCCGGCCGCCGCCGTCGATGCCTGGAGCGTTCTGCCAGAGGACGTGAAAGCGATTCTGCCGCACAACTACCTGGGGCTGGTGGGCGCATTCATGGTGGCGATGGGGGTAATTGCCCAGTTTGTCCGGCAGAAGAATCTGCTTAACGCGAAGGATCAACCCGGAGGCGCAAAACCATGACGCTGATTACCTCTCTGCTGGGCGGCGGCTGGCACTGGCTGGCGGCGCTGGCGGCCGTCGTCGCAGCACTGGGCGCGACATATTTCGGCGGCAAAAAAGTCGGAAAAGTGCAGCAAAAAGCCCGATCTGACGTCGATAACGCGCGTCAGGAGGCGTCCCGCATTACGGCGGTGGCACAACAGCAACAACAGCATCGCGAGGAGGCAAACCGTGTGGCGACCGACAATAACAGCCTTGATGACGCTGCTGCTCGCGACAAGCTGCAGCAGTCGAAATTCCACAAACCCTGAGCCGGTGGCGATCACCGACTCTGCCTGTGTGCTTTTTTCCCCTCTTTATACCTACGGCGATGACGCGCAAAAGATGGACATCCGGACGGTGCGCGCCATCAACACCCACAACGACATGTGGGACACCCTTTGCGGCCATCCGGCCGCGACGAAGTAGTGCGCCGATAACCGGCGCAATCTCTCAATGATCCTGAGGAGGATTCTATGATCGAAGTTAACTCTTTTGCTGAACTGCGTACCACGGTCCCGCCAAAATCAGGTGAAGTCGCGAGCCTGAAACGCTACTACGACAAAGACTCCAGCTTCCGCGGTGGCGCTGACTTTGTCGGGTTCCTCAGCACCACCCAGCTGAAAGATGATGGCGGCACGGTGGCGGTGGGTAACGGTTTCTACTGGAAGCGCACCATCAACGATCCTGCCGAAGTGAATATCCTGCACTTTGGTGCGAAAGGGGATGGCGTTACCGATGATACCGATGCCTTCAAGCGGATGCTGACCTGGACCCAGAGCTACAACACCTACGCCAAAGCGATACCGGTGCGTTTTCCGGGCGGTCGTTTCCTGATCTCACCGATCGACCTCACCGACACAGAGCTGCCGTTTTTTGGTCTGATCGGGGATGACATTGAACAGGGATCGTCACCGCGTACCACCATCGTTTCCGATAAGAGCGACAAGCCGGTGTTTAAGGTAATGGCGCGTAAAATCGCCATTAAAGGTATCGCCTGGCATGGCCAGGCCAGTGCCGATATCGCCCTGAAATCCACCGTGAGTCCTGAGCAGTGCAGCAACAAACAGCCGTTCTTTGAAAACACGATTACCGGCGGCCAGATCGTCAGCCTCTTCTGCTTTAAAGCGCAGAGTACCGGCGGTACGGTTTTTAAGCTGCAGGATACGCTCGACAGTAAGTTCGATCAGATCTACACCTCCAGCACCTTTTCCCGGGTGTTCGATGTGGGCTGGTCAAACGCACCGAAGGGCAACTGGGATCACTCAACGGCTATCGAGTTGTGTAATGCCAATTTCCAGTCGGGCTACGGCGATGCCACGCTCTATATGCCGCGTGTGACCCAGGGGATCATGCGCAACGTCTGGATCGAGCATACGGCGAACCCGGGCGATCTGTCGGACGGCGGCTGGACCATCGATACGCTCAACATTGAGGATTGCGTGACACCGCTCAATCTCAACAATGCCCGCGTAGTGATGCGTCATATCAACCTGCAGGCCGGCGCGAAAATCACCAATGACGTGGCCGGTAACAAATGGTTATCCACCTTTGAGTATGGCTATCGTCGGGATGAGAACTACGGCAGCTTCCTGACCGGTTCGCTGCGCGCTGGCTATTACAGCGGCTACAAGGTGGTGAACAACACCGATACGGACAACTGGTATCGACTGGGACAGCTCTATTTCCCTGCGCCTAACCAGCAGTGGGTGATGGAGCTGATCGGGAAAGCGGATGCCACCACGCCGTCAGGAACCGCCGGTTCGCCGGTCAATGTGCCCGGCACCGGTAAGACCCTGATCAACCTGCAGCGACTGGAGACGGTCTGGGCCGATGCTTACCACATGGGACAGCCTTCCGTGCTGGATATCCGTTACGGTCGGGTCGGCACCACCTATGCCGTTGTGTGGGTCAAGCTGAAAGCCAACAGCGGTGAAACCATGTTCAACCTGAAAACCACCGGTCCGACGCGCTTCGATACCGGTTCCTGCTCGCTGTTCCAGGCGGATATGTCGGTGGTAACGGACATCACCAAACTCAGTAACCTGAAACCCGCGGCACGCTTCGGCATGCATAACGGGCTGGCAGGCGTCGGGGCGAATGAAAAAGGGGTTGTCACGCTGGCCACCGCAGCGGGTACACCGACCAATAAGACCGCGCCGACCGGTTTTGTGCTGATCAATATCAACGGCGTTGACCGCAAGGTCCCTTACTACGATTGATGACCGGCATGTTTTGGGCGAGGCTCTGGCCTCGCCCTTTTTTTGATCTGACGGACTGCTATTGTTAATTCTGACAGGTGATGAAAAAGCCGGTATTGTCCTGCGCCAGGCAGCTGATCCGGCGTGATAAATAAGGAAGATGTCATGAAAAAGAGCTTAATGGCGGCCGCACTGGCGATGGTGCCGATGTTCGTAAGCGCGGCAACGCCACCTTATCTGTTTGATTTTATCCAGAACCGACAGACAGGCCAGGCGTATCAGCGGCTGATCGCCGGGCACAACTTTCCTGCCTGGGTGAAGCAGGGCGGCACCAGTACACCGGCTGAAACCCTGACGCTGAAGGGCGTGACCTGGCAGGTGCTCTCCGGCTGTAAGCCGCACAACTGTCCGGCGCAGTCTATCGCCATCCTTTATTCGCCGGAAAAAGGGGAGATCCACGGCCTCTACTCCGACTACGATCAGACGCGCGATCGCCAGACGCTCACCTGGCTTAATCTCGATCCTCTGGACGATGCCGGGCTGCGAAATGTCCTGTTCAGGGCGCTGAATGGCGGGGCCGCTGAGTAACTGTTTTGCCTGCGGAGCCGCGCAGGACAAGGGGTCTGCGACAGACGCCGGGCCGGCGCGTCTTTCGGGCCGGGCGATTTGCGTTTAATTTCAAATGCAGGTTGCGTCCCCGGGAGAAGTGTGGCTTAATGAATCGTCGGTTTGATTAACAGACACTATCAAAGCTAAGTAACCAAAGCAGTTCTCATCTCTAAGTTTGTCGCGAGACATCCCTTCTTTTTGAGTCTTCTCTTACGTTCTGATTAAACTCTGTTCTCAGGCCATTACGCCGGAAGGCTCGATAATTAAGGATTTAAGCATGTCTAACAAAATTCGCGGTACCGTTAAATGGTTTAACGCAGAGAAAGGCTTCGGTTTCATCTCTCCTCAGGACGGCAGCAAAGATGTATTCGTACACTTCTCTGCAATCCAGGGCACCGATTTCCGTTCATTAGACGAAGGTCAGCAAGTTGAATTCACAGTAGAAAATGGCGCCAAAGGCCCAGCTGCTGCGAACGTTGTTGGTCTCTAAGGACTGAAAATTACTTTTAAGTGTCCTCACTGTAATGGCTCACAGTTTCGTACATCACATTTTGATGTAACAAGAGCCAATCCGCATGGAGCGAAATGCATTTTCTGCAAATCTGTTGTTGTTCAGGTGAACGCAACAAGGATTGCAACTCAGAGCGCGCTTCGTGCTCTCTGATAAAGGCTTGTGAGCTTTATAGCGTTGTTGCATTTACAGTAATAAAAGGCTGCCTCGGGCAGCCTTTTTTGTTTCTGCTGTTTCCATGCTCAAACCTCTAATCTCAAACCCTCAAACCCTCAAACCTCAAACCTCAAACCTCAAACCTCAAACCTCAAACCTCAAACCTCAACCCCTCAAACGCCGGACCTTATCCTGCTGGCTGCCTGCACTTTCACCGCGAAGCGGCCCGTCCACGGTCACCTGCTCAGGTGCTGCGCAGCGTCGCACAGCAACGGGCCTGCCGCAGCAGGCCGTTGTGAGATTAAGGCTGCACGGGTTGCAGCGAGAGCTTGCCGGTATTGAACACGCTCATGGCCTGCGCCATCCGCTCCGCCTGATCCTGCAGCGCCTGCGAGGCTGCGGAGGCTTCCTGTACCAGCGCGGCGTTCTGCTGCGTCACCGCTTCCATCTGCGTAATCGCCTGATTGATTTCATTGATGCCGCTGCTCTGCTCGCTGCTGGCAATGGTGATTTCGCTCATGATGTTCGCCACGCTCTGCACGCTGTTTACCACGTCACCGATGGTTGAGCCTGCATGGGTCACCAGTTTGCTGCCTTCATCGACTTTAGCGACAGAATCCTCAATCAGCACCTTGATCTCTTTCGCCGCAGAGGCCGAGCGCTGCGCCAGATTACGCACCTCACTGGCCACCACCGCAAAACCACGACCCTGTTCGCCCGCGCGCGCCGCTTCGACTGCCGCGTTCAGAGAGAGAATGTTTGTCTGGAACGCGATGGAGTCGATCACGCTGATGATATCCACAATTTTCCGTGAGGAGAGGGCGATCGCTTCCATTTTCTCGATCACCTGCTCCATCACGACGCCGCCTTCACGCGCCACGGTCGAGGTCGTTGAGACCAGCTGGTTGGCTTCACGGGCGTTGTCGGCGTTGTGTTTCACGGTGGAGGTCATCTGCTCCATCGCTGACGCGGTCTCTTCCAGCGAACTGGCCTGCTGTTCGGTGCGGGTCGAGAGATCGAGGTTACCGCTGGAGATCTGATTGGAAGCGACGGCGATCGTATCGGAACCGGTGCGCACTTCGGTCACAATCGACAGCAGATTGTCGTTCATCCGCTGCAGCGCCTGCATCAGCACGCCGGTTTCATCGCGCGAGGTGGCCTTGATCTGTGAGCTCAGGTCGCCTGCGGCAACGCGCTCCGCGACGTCAACGGCTGCCACCAGCGGACGGACAATCGAGCGGGTCAGCAGATAGCCGAGCAGGATAGAGGCCAGAATCGCCAGGCCGGAGAAGAGCAGCGTAATAAAGATGGCAGACTGACCATTTTCCACAATGCCCTGACCTTCACTGCGCAGCTGCGAATCCTGAGAGTTAGCAAAATTCACCGCATCCTGCAGAAACTTATTCTGGGTGGCGGTCATGGATTTCAGCACATAGACGCTGGCTGCATCGAAATCTCCCGACTTCACCAGCGCGATCAGCTCCGCTTTGACTTTCTCAAAGGCCAGCGACGACGCCAGCAGGTTGGCGATCTTTTTCTTGCCGATCGGCGTGACCTGAATGTCTTCGATCTTTTTCATGGCCATATTGGTTCGCTGGGTGGCTTCATCCAGCTGACCATAACGCTTCACGTTCATTTCCGGTCGTGTGGTATCGATCACCATGCCGCGCAGGTATTTGATCTGATCGTTGACGCCATCGCGCACATCAAATGCCAGTCGTACTTTTACATAACGATCGTCAACGATCGAGGCGATCGCCGTATTAATGTTGTTAATCCTGGTAATGGATGTCACGCCAATCACTATCAGTAACGTCACAATAATACCGAAGGCTGCTGCGAGCCGCATGCCTACCTTCATATTCTTGATACTGAACATGTTCTCTTCCCCGCTTTATTATTAATCAATTTGTTAGCACCAATCAGAACTCATGCTGTTGTGCGCAGTGCCTTGTTGATGTCTGTGGTCACCGCCGCAGGCAAAAAGGTGATCTCGCGCATACAGTTATCGGAGCACGGAGTTGTACCTTTAATAATTTTTAAGTAATCACGGTGCGTAAATAAATTGCTGATAAGAAGTATCAGAGAGGGTTAACAGACACTCTAAAGGCAAATCAGCAGGGTAAAAAAAAGGGCTGTCAGCAGCAGTGCAGACAGCCCGATCCAGACAATCCCGAATGGATTCAGAAAATTAAGAAGTAGAGCCCCACCCAGAAAACCAGACTCAGGGTCACGGCGGTGATCCAGGCCAGCTGGCGTAAACGGCCGCGCAGCACGTTCTGACGGGAGGGGGTATCAGTGAGCGTTTCGATGTGCATAGTGGATTCCTGGTCAGGCCAGCCTTTCCGCTGGCGAAGGGTAAAAGCGTGACGGGCCGGTCAGGTGGCCCGTACTGGCCTAGCGGGCCGCGTCGAGCACGTTGAAAATGACGTCTGACAGCTCATTCAGCTCAAACTTCGCCACATAGCCGTCGGCACCGACTTTGCGGACGTGATCTTCGTTGGCGCTGCCAGAGAGAGAGGAGTGAATGACCACCGGCAGCGTTTTCAGCGTCGGATCGCGCTTGATGTTGCGGGTCAGCGTAAAGCCATCCATCTCCGGCATCTCCAGATCGGTCAGCACCAGCGCAATTTTGTCGCGAATCGATTCGCCCGCGGCCTGCGCTTCCTGATTCATCAGTTTGATTTTTTCCCAGGCATCCAGACCGGTGTTAAACATCAGGGCCGGAATGCCCATGCTTTTCAGGCCCTGCTCCAGCAGCTGACGCGCCACTTTGGAATCTTCCGCCACGATGGCGACCGCGCCGGGGCGATAGGGGAAGGTGCGCGGCAGTGTCGCTTCCGGCTCAACGCCCCGCACCGAAGGAATGATGTCATACAGAATCTGCTCAACGTCCAGCACCATCGCCAGCTCGTTGCTCTGCTTGTCGCTGTCCAGACAGGCGATGCTGGTGATGTTGCGGCCGCCGATACCGGCTTCCGCGGTGTGAACCTGGCTCCAGTCGAGACGCACGATGTTTTCCACCGACTCCACGGCAAAGGCCTGGGTGTTACGCGCATATTCGGTCACCAGCAGCAGGTTAAGACCGGTTTCCGGGACACAGCCCGCCACGGCAGGCAGATCGATGACCGGGATAAACTGACCCCGGATGCTCGCCATACCCAGCAGCGGCGAACGCATGCCGGCCGCTTTGGTGATGGGGGGCATCGGCACGATTTCACGCAGCTTGAAGACGTTAATGCCAAAGAGTTCCGACTTGCCTTTGAGCTGATCGGAGCCTAAGCGAAACAGCAGCAGTTCAAACTTGTTTGATAACGCGAGGTTCGCTCTTTCATCGATCTCTTTTTGAAAATTATCCATGGTTGCCTCTGCATTAACGCAGCTGGTGAAATAGGGTGTGAACAGGTTATCGGCAGCAAACGGAAAAAAGTGAGAAGAGAAGGGTGAAATAAAACGGACGCCCATTATTGTGCCAGGCTTAATGCTGAAGGTTCAGCATGGACACCTTTCCAATAAAGGAGTGTGAAATGAAAAAAGTGATTTTAGCGTCATTGCTGGTGATGATGAGTGCAGGGGTATCGGCCGAAGAGGGTGGATTCAAAGCCGGTGATACGCCACCGCCGCAGCACAAGCAGGATGCGGGCTATAAAGGGTCAGAAGATACCGGTCAGACGCATATCAA
The DNA here is from genome assembly GCF_022647325.1 of Pantoea deleyi. Taxonomy (NCBI): domain Bacteria; kingdom Pseudomonadati; phylum Pseudomonadota; class Gammaproteobacteria; order Enterobacterales; family Erwiniaceae; genus Pantoea; species Pantoea deleyi. The sequence continues at coordinate 3,072,296 of NZ_CP071405.1, read as the reverse complement.
TCAGATCCGCGATTTCCGTCAGGGCGGCTATGTGACGCTGGAAGGGTATATCGTGAAGAAAGAGCAGGGCGAACGCTATCAGTTCCGCGACAACACCGGAACGCTGCCGATCATCGCCTCGAAGAAAACATTTGTGGGGAAAACCTACACCGCCGATGACAAAGTGCGCGTGAGCGGCAAGGTGCAGGGCAAAGGTGACAAAACCACGCTGCACGTGACAAAGATCGAAGAGCCCTAATCGAACGGGCGAGGATCATCCTCGCCCGTTTTTCCTTAATCCTTCAGCAGAATTGCCCGGCAGGTTTTGCCTTTGATTTTACCCTGCTTGAGCTTCACCAGCGCCGCTTTGGCCTGGTTCGCCTCAATCGCCACGTAGGCGTGGGTTGGCGTCAGAACGATTTTCCCAATCTGCTCGGCGCGGAAACCGGCTTCGCCCGTCAGCGCACCCAGAATATCCCCCGGACGAATCTTGGCCTTGCGGCCACCATCGATACAGAGCGTCATCATCGCGGCAGGCAGCGGCTTGTTACTGCCCTTTTTCAGCGTGCTGGCCGATACCCACGGCAGCTTCTGCTGCAAGAAATCTTCCAGCGCGTGTGCGCGCGCCATTTCGTCGGCGGCGACCAGGCTGACCGCAACGCCATGCTCACCCGCGCGCGCCGTACGGCCAATGCGGTGCAGGTGGACTTCCGGGTCCCAGGCGAGCTGATAGTTGACGACCATCGCCAGTGATTTGATGTCGAGCCCGCGCGCGGCGACATCGGTCGCCACCAGCACGCGGCCGCTGCCGTTGGCGAAGCGGATCAGGACACGCTCGCGATCGCGCTGCTCCAGATCGCCATGCAGCGGCAGGGCACTGATATCGCGCGCGTTAAGCGCTTCGGCGACATCATCACATTCACGTTTGGTGTTGCAGAATACCACGCAGGAGGCGGGTTGCTGATCGCCCAGCAGCGCGATGAGCAGCCCCAGTTTCTCATTGTGGCTGGCTTCAAAAAACTGCTGGTCGATGTGCGGCAGTTCGCTGACATCTTCCGTGACCACGCTCAGCGCATCGCGCTGGAAGCGGGTGCTGATAGCCGAGATGGCGTCGGGCCAGGTAGCAGAGAAGAGCAGCGTCTGGCGCGAGTCAGGCGTCGCCTTGATGATCGTTTCCATATCATTCAGGAAACCCATCTCCAGCATACGATCGGCCTCATCCAGCACCAGGGTGTTGAGCTGGTCCAGCTTAAGGTTTTCGCGGCTGATGTGGTCGAGGATGCGGCCTGGCGTGCCAACCACGATATGCGGCGGATGCACCAGCGAGTCCCGCTGTGCGCTCATGGGCTGGCCGCCGCAGAGCGTGAGCACCTTGATATTGCGGGTGTAGCGCGCCAGCTGGCGCAGCACATTGCCTACCTGATCCGCCAGTTCACGGGTCGGGCAGAGGATCAGCGCCTGGGTCTGGAAGCGGGTGCTGTCGATATGGTGCAGCAGACCAATACCAAAAGCAGCCGTTTTACCGCTGCCGGTTTTCGCCTGCGCGCGCACGTCGCGTCCCTGCAGGATGGCCGGCAGCGTAGCCGCCTGCACGGGCGTCATGCTGGTGTAGCCCATCTCGCGCAGGTTATCGAGCTGGCTGTCGGGAAGCGAATTGAGGGTAGAAAAAGCGGTCACGGGCGCGGCCTCTGAGGCTGAAGGTGTCGGGCATTATTGCGCCGCAAGTCTGGCAGAAAGCACGCCCGACGGCAACGGGAACCTCGATGGTAAGCGGGATGAAACAATCCTCATCAGAGGGCTTAGGAATTGACTGAACTTTACAGAGAAAAGGTGGTTTATTTTTAACAATTAAGCGAACCGGCAAGGGGGAAATGAATGTGAGGTCCGGTTTGAGACCATTCTTTGTTTTATAAGTGGCCGTTTTTGAAAATTTATTTCATTGTTAATCAGATAACTCCCTAACTGAGACTCCAGTAATAGAATTAATCATTAAAAAATATCGCGCCTGGTGCCGATAAAAATCCTGAGCTAATTGCTTTATATTTAGCGCGCCATATTCCTGGTACAACGACCGGTAGAGGGTATTTTCATTGAGTAATAGCATCCAGGGACCACATGAGAATGTGCTTAAAATAGTAGGCCGCGCCGTACTGACACTGCATGTTCATGGAGAGAGCTTATCTGCGGATAAGATCGCTTCCATGATCGGCTGTTATGCGGAAGATGAGCCCTGTGATCAGGAAGATCGTCGCTTATATGCGCTGGCAATGGAATTGATGTCGAAAGGTAAATGGGCCGAAAGCGCGTAATGCATTCTGCGCTCAGATAAATGCAGAGCCTCCCGAAGGGAGGCTCTGCTGTTTCTGGCTGGGGAAGCGTTGTGCTGCGTTGGCGGCAGGGCCGGAGTCTGGTGTGAGATTGCCGCTGTGGGGCAGGTACAGGCTCCCCTCGCTTCAGGTGCCGGGGCCGTTGGGGAAGGGACGGAGCGACGGGCGGGATTGCCGCTGTGGAACCGATGGCGGCTCAGGGCGCCTGCACCTTACGCAAAGACGCAACTGCGCCATCCGTGGCGGGCTCAGCGCGGGCCTTCCCTGGCCCTCGATGCTTTGCTCCAGGTGCAGGCTCCCCTCGCTTCAGATGCCGGAGCCGTGGGTGGCAGAAACGGAGCGACGGGCGGGATTGCCGCTGCGGAACCGGTGGCGGCTCAGGGCGCCTGCACCTTACGCAAAGACGCAACCGCGCCATCCGTGGCGGGCTCAGCGCGGGCCTTCCCTGGCCCGCGATGCTTTGCTTCAGGTGCAGGCTCCCCTCGCTTCAGATGCCGGAGCCGTGGGTGGCAGAAACGGAGCGAAGGGCGGGATTGCCGCTGCGGAACCGGTGGCGGCTCAGGGCGCCTGCACCTTACGCAAAGACGCAACCGCGCCATCCGTGGCGGGCTCAGCGCGGGCCTTCCCTGGCCCGCGATGCTTTGCTCCAGGTGCAGGCTCCCCTCGCTTCAGGTGCCGGAGCCGTAGGGGCAGGGACGGAGCGATGGGCGGGATTGCCGCTGTGGAACCGGTGGCGGCTCAGGGCGCCTGCACCTTACGCAAAGACGCAACCGCGCCATCCGTGGCGGGCTCAGCGCGGGCCTTCCCTGGCCCGCGATGCTTTGCTCCAGGTGCAGACTCCCCTCGCTTTACGTACCTGAGCCGTGGGCGGCAGATACGGTGTCTGGTGTGATTGCCGCTGTGGAACCGATGGCTCCCCTCATTTTACGCAGGGGAGCCGACTGTGGCGTCTCAGGCTGGGGTCAGCGCAAATACCGGTTTACCCCGCGAGAAGGTCGCGATTACCGGCGAAATGCGCGCCACGGCTTCGGCTGAACAGCTGGCAGAGACCAGCATCATGCTCGCCTCATCACCCGGCGTGGGCCACTGGCGTTCTCCCTGCGCCGACAGCGGCAGCCGGTCATCCGTCGCGATAGCCAGCGCCCGCGACAGCGAAAACTCATCCGATCCGCGATAGAGCTGCGCATAGAGATTTGCCTTTTCCAGCATGCTGCCGGTTCCGAAAGGCGACCAGTGGTCGATTACGCTGTCGGTGCCGGTCATCACCTTCACCCCGGCCGCCTGCAGCTGCGGTATTGGCATCGTGAGTTTGCCGATGGGCAGCGTCGAGGCGACGCTGAACTGCTGCTCCGCCAGCCCCTCAATCATCTTATCCAGCGCCGCGCCGTTCAGGGTCGCCAGAGCAAAACCGTGGCTGAGCGTGACTCTGCCTTTCAGCTGCGGGTTCTTCGCGACGGTATCAATCATGTAGTGAATCGCCGCCACGCCCGCCGGAGAGGTTTCATGCAGATGGATGTCGACGCCGCGCTGATAGTCGAGCGCAATCTGAAACATCGCATCCAGTGATTTCTCCATCGCGCCATCAACGTTAGTCGGATCCAGCCCGCCGACATACCCGACGCCCCGCTGCATCGCTTCGCGCATCAGCCCGTCGACCTGAGAGTGCAGCAGGCCGTGCTGCGGAAACGCCACGATCTCGCAGGGAAAATCGGGATGCCGGGCCAGGGCGGCCTGCAGATGTTCCAGGCTCTGCAGGCCGCTGACCGGGTCGATGTTGCAGTGGCTGCGGGCGCGGGTGGTACCCTTGGCGTGCAGCAGGGCGATCAGGGCTTCGGCGCGCGCCTGAGAATGGGGCAGCAGTTGCGGGATCAGCACCTGTTCGCGTGCGATCATATCCATAATGGTTTTGCCCTGACGCGGACGCGGCGCCTGCCACGGACCGCCATAGAAGGTCTTATCCAGATGGATGTGCATATCCTGGGTTGCCGGCAGCAGCAGCGCATTCTGCGCATCCCAGGAGGGCAGCGACCGATCGCCCTGGCCTGCGGCGGTCAGCTGGTCAATGTTGCCGTCGCGCACGCTGATGTCGTAAAGCCCTGTCCGGGTCGCCACAATCTCATCATCCTCGCGGATAAAGCCCTCCTCCAGCCGCACGTTGCGCAGCAGATAGTGATCCTGACGCGGCAGGGCGGCAGCGGGGTGATCGGGTCCGGCGGCGGGCGATGAGGAGGCGGTCGCGGCGCTGGCCTGGCCGAGACCGGCTGCCAGCAGGCCGCCTGCGGCGGTCCAGCGAACGCTTTGTCCAAGGAAATCACGGCGACTGGGTGAAGAGGTAATCGGCATCAGAGGCTCCTGCAAAGTGAACAAGATTTTACTCTGACAAACGGCGGTTAACTCTGCTGCGCTATTTTCCACTGACGGCTATTCGATCGCTCACTGCCAGCGCAGCTGACCGAACGCTGCCAGCGACTCCGCCAGCTCGCGCTGCAGCGGATCCCGGGGATGACGACAGAAGAGGGCCAGTTCGAAGGTATCGATCACCGGCAGCCCCTGTTCACTGCCCAGCACCCGATGCTGCGGCAGGCGACAGCTGGCAGGCAGCAAGGTCAGGCCCAGCCCCTGCGCACTGGCCGCGGCCAGCGCAACCAGGCTGGCGCTGCTGTAACCAATGCGCCAGCTGCGCCCCAGGGCGTCGAGCGTCTGACAGACCTCATCGCGATAGAGTCCCTGCTGCGGAAACAGCACCAGCGGCACCGGCGTCTGCTCAAAGCAAGGCCAGGCTGCGCTGTCGAGCCACAGCAGCGGCTCGGGACGCGACGCCAGCGGCCGCTCGCCGTAGGGCTGCTTGATCAGCATGATATCCAGCTCTTCCCGCTGCCAGGCGCGGCGCAGCTCCACCTGCATTCCGCTCATCACATCCAGCCGCAGCTGCGGATGGGCGCGACTGAAGTGCGCCAGCAGGTCGGCGGTGGGGGCGGCAAAATCTTCCGGCACCCCGAGCCGCAGCACGCCGTCGCGCCACTGGTCACTCAGCACGTCATGCGCCTCCCCGTTCAGGGCAATAATCCGGCGGGCATAGCCCAGCAGCTTCTCGCCCTCTTCGGTGATCTGCACCTGATGCGAGGAGCGCACCAGCAGTGCTTTACCGACCATCTCCTCCAGCCTTCGCACCTGCTGGCTGACGGTGGACTGCGACAGATGGACCCGGTCGGCGGCGCGGGTAAAACTGGCGGTTTCACACACCGCCACAAAGCTGAGCAGCTGCTGTGGCGTAAACATCGGCTGACGATTCATTTTTCCACTACCTGGCAGAGTGATATTTCATTTCCAGATAGTAGCGACTGCTGTCAGGCTGGCAACTTTAAACTGTGTGGATCTCAGATGAACAGAGAGAACAACCTGCTGCTGGCAGCGCTGGTGCTGGCCGGGCTGAATATGCGCCCGCTGATGACCTCGGTCAGTCCGCTGCTGGATCTGCTGCGGCAGAGCATCGGCCTGTCACCCCTGGCGGCCTCGCTGCTGCCCGCGCTGCCGATGATGATGATGGGCGTGATTGCGCTGGTCAGTGCGCCGCTGATGCAGCGCTTCAGCGTGCGTAAACTGCTGACCGTCGGGTCAGGGCTGCTGCTGCTGGCGCTGATGAGTCGCGGATGGATCGGCGATGGATATGGGCTGGTGCTGAGTACCGTGCCGGGCGGGGCGGGAATTGGCATCGTGCAGATGGCGATGCCGGGATGGATTCGTCAGCGTTTTGGCCGTCGCAGCGCCGGTGTCACCGGCCTCTGGGCCGCCGCGCTGATGGGCGGCGGCGGCATAGGCGCCGCCCTTTCGCCGTGGCTGAACAGCCTGCTTGGCTGGCAGGGCGCGCTGAGCAGCTGGGCCGTGCCGGTGATGCTGGCGATCCTGCTCTGGCTGTTTATCCCCTCTGCACCGGTCGCCCGGACAGAAGAGGTCGCACTGCCGGCGCTGTGGCGCAAAACCCGGGCCTGGACGCTGGCGCTGAGCTTTGGGCTGGTCAACGGCGGCTATGCCATCTGCGTGGCCTGGCTGCCCGATTTTTACCATCAGCTCGGCTGGAGCGCCCAGGCGGGCGGATCCCTGCTCGGCATGATGATCGGCTGTCAGGTTAGCGGTGCGTTGCTGCTGCCGCTGCTGGCAAAAGGGCGCGATCGTCGTCCGCTGCTGCTGCTGACGCTGGCGATGCAGTTCGGCGGGATGCTCGGCTTCCTGTCTGCGCCGCAGCTCGCCCCCTGGCTCTGGGCGGGTGTAGCGGGTTTCGGATTGGGCGGCGCGTTTCCGCTGGCGCTTGTGCTGGCACTGGACCACCTGGAACAGCCGCAGGCGGGGGCGCGGCTGGTGGCATTCATGCAGGGTGTCGGGTTTATTATCGCGGGCAGCATGCCCTTTATCGCCGGACAGCTCCATGTGCTCACCGGAGCTTTCGCCAGCATCTGGCTGCTGCAGGCGGCGGTGACGCTGCTGCTGATTGCGCTGAATCTGCGATTCCATCCGCGCAGCTATCAGTCCGCCTTTCCGGAGGTGAATCGCTGATTTTGGTCGGACCAATCCCGGCGATATTTTTCCCTGGTTCACACAACCGGAAAATACGCGCAACTTCTGTTGCTATGGGTTAACAATACATTAACTATCTGTTGCCATAAGCCCCGGAAACGCAGTTTTGGTCAGACCAATCTGTCGGGGCAGGGGTATGCAGCGCCTGCGGCTGCGTTCCACGTCACCTCTCTTCCTCTGGAGATAATGGCATGCAGATCTGGCAACAAAACTACGATCCGCTGGGTAATATCTGGCTCTCAAGCCTGGTCGCGCTGATCCCGATTCTCTTTTTCTTTTTTGCGCTGATTAAGCTCAAAATGAAAGGCTACCTGGCTGCCACCACGACCGTGGTGCTGGCGCTGCTGGTGGCGCTGTTCCTCTATCAGATGCCTGCGGCACAGGCGCTGGCCGCCGTGGTCTATGGCTTTCTCTATGGACTGTGGCCGATTGCCTGGATAATTGTCGCGGCGGTCTTCGTCTATAAGATCTCGGTGAAAACCGGCCAGTTCGATATTATCCGCGCCTCCATCCTGTCGATTACCCCCGATCAGCGTCTGCAGATGCTGATTGTCGGCTTCTCGTTTGGTGCCTTTCTGGAAGGGGCGGCAGGCTTTGGTGCGCCGGTGGCGATTACCGCCGCGCTGCTGGTCGGGCTGGGATTTAATCCGCTTTACGCCGCCGGTCTCTGCCTGATTGTGAACACCGCGCCGGTCGCCTTTGGCGCGATGGGTATCCCGATTATTGTGGCGGGGCAGGTCACCGGGCTGGACAGTTTTGCCATCGGCCAGATGGCCGGGCGGCAGCTGCCGCTGCTGACCCTGATTGTGCTGTTCTGGATTATGGCGATTATGGATGGCTGGCGCGGCGTCAGAGAGACCTGGCCTGCGGTGATGGTCGCTGGCGGCTCCTTCGCTATCGCCCAGTTCCTCAGCTCTAACTTCCTCGGCCCGGAACTGCCCGACATTATCTCGTCGCTCGCCTCGCTGATTTCGCTGACGCTGTTCCTGCGGGTCTGGAAGCCGGTGCGCATTTTCCGCTTCGCAGACGCCGGGGCGAAGCCGGATGCGGCCCTGCAGCCGGTGAAGAAGTACCGGCCAGGAGAGGTGATCCGCGCCTGGATGCCGTTCCTGTTTCTGACCGCCACCGTCACGCTCTGGAGCATTCCGCCCTTTAAGGCGCTGTTTGCCAAAGGCGGCGCGCTCTATGACTGGGTGCTGGCGATGCCGGTGCCGATGCTGAATGAGCTGGTGGCGCGGATGCCACCCGTCGTCGGCAGCGCCACCCCCTATCCGGCGATCTATAAACTGGATCTGGTTTCCGCCACCGGCACTGCCATCCTGATTGCGGCGGTCATGGCGATGATCTTCCTGCGCATGAAGCCCAGGACGGCCCTGCAGACCTTCGGGGAGACGCTGAAAGAGCTGGCGCTGCCTATCTACTCCATTGGCATGGTGCTGGCCTTTGCGTTTATCTCTAACTACTCCGGCCTGTCGGCTACGCTGGCACTGGCGCTGGCACATACCGGCCACGCCTTTACCTTCTTCTCGCCGTTCCTGGGCTGGCTGGGCGTCTTCCTGACCGGATCGGACACCTCATCAAATGCGCTGTTCGCCGCGCTGCAGGCCACCACCGCGCAGCAGATCGGGGTGCACGATGTGCTGCTGGTGGCGGCCAACACCACCGGTGGCGTGACCGGGAAGATGATCTCGCCGCAGTCCATCGCCATCGCCTGTGCGGCGGTTGGCCTGGTGGGTAAGGAGTCAGATCTGTTCCGTTTCACCGTGAAACACAGCCTGATTTTCACCTGCATGGTCGGGGTGATTACCACGCTGCAGGCCTACGTCTTCCCGTGGATGATCCCATGACCGGTGCCGACACCCTTGTAAAGCGCCTGCGCGCTTACATTACCGAACATCAGCTTGAGCCGGGCATGCGCCTGCCCGCCGAGCGGCAGCTCTCTGCCGAGCTGGGGGTGGCGCGCTCTTCGCTGCGGGAAGCAATACAGCAGCTGATCAGCAGCGGGATGCTGGTCAGCCGACGCGGCGGCGGCACCTGGATCCGTCAGCAGCTGGCGCCCTGGTCGGAACAGCGCATCGTCGAGCCGATTCGTCAACTGCTGCAGGACGATCCCGACTACCGCTATGACATTCTGGAGGCGCGCCACGCCATCGAGGCCAGCACCGCCTGGCATGCGGCACTGCGCGCCACCGATGCCGATAAAGAGAAGCTGCAGTACGCGTTTGATGCCACCCTGAAACTGAAAGAGAGTGACGACCCCGACCTCGCCGCCCAGGCGGATGTCCGCTTCCATCTGGCGATTGCCGAGGCGTCGCACAATGTGGTGCTGCTGCAGACCATGCGGGGCTTTTTTGAACTGCTGCAGTCATCGGTGATGCAGAGCCGCCAGCGCATGTATACCCAGCCGGCGATCTTCGCCCGCCTCACGGAACAGCATCAGGCGCTGCTCGATGCCATCCTGGCGGGCGATGCCGATGCGGCCCGCCAGGCGGCGATGCAGCATCTGGGGTTTGTGCACACCACCCTGAAAAGTCTGCATGAAGATGAGGCGCGCCAGGCGCGCATCACCCGCCTGCCCGACACCGATACACGTAACCCAGAGGAATCTGACTGATGATTATCTCCGCTGCCAGTGACTATCGCGCTGCCGCGCAACGTATCCTGCCACCGTTCCTGTTTCACTATCTGGATGGCGGCGCCTATGCCGAGCACACCCTGCGCCGCAACGTGGAGGACCTCTCTGATGTGGCGCTGCGCCAGCGTATCCTGAAGAACATGTCGGAGCTGAGTCTGGAAACCAGACTCTTCAATGAAACGCTGTCGATGCCGGTCGCACTGGCGCCGGTCGGCCTGTGCGGGATGTATGCCCGGCGCGGTGAGGTGCAGGCGGCGCGTGCGGCCGACCGCAAAGGCATTCCCTTTACCCTGTCGACGGTTTCGGTCTGCCCGATCGAAGAGGTTGCGCCGCAGATTTCACGGCCGATGTGGTTTCAGCTTTATGTACTGCGTGACCGTGGCTTCATGCGCAACGCGCTGGAGCGCGCCAAAGCCGCCGGGTGCACGACGCTGGTGTTTACCGTCGATATGCCAACGCCGGGCGCACGGTATCGCGATGCACACTCCGGCATGAGCGGCCAGCACGCGGCGCTGCGGCGCTACTGGCAGGCGGTGACACATCCGCAGTGGGCGCTGGATGTCGGGCTGCAGGGACGACCTCACGACCTGGGGAACATCTCCACTTATCTCGGCAAACCTACCGGGCTGGAAGATTATATCGGCTGGCTGGCAAACAACTTCGATCCCTCTATTTCCTGGCGCGACCTGGAGTGGATCCGCGAGTTCTGGGAAGGGCCGATGGTGATCAAAGGCATTCTCGACCCGGAAGATGCGCGGGATGCGGTGCGGTTCGGCGCCGATGGCATCGTGGTTTCGAACCACGGCGGACGCCAGCTGGATGGGGTGCTCTCTTCGGCGCGTGCGCTGCCGGCGATTGCCGACGCCGTCAAAGGTGACATCACGATTCTGGCGGACAGCGGCATCCGTAACGGGCTTGATGTGGTGCGGATGATCGCGCTGGGTGCAGACAGCGTGCTGCTGGGACGGGCCTTTATCTATGCGCTGGCGACCCACGGTCAGCGCGGCGTGGAGAACCTGCTGAACCTGATTGAGAAGGAGATGCGCGTCGCCATGACGCTTACCGGCGCGAAATCGATTGGTGACATCACCCGCGACTCGCTGGTGCAGGCGGAGGCGTTACTCAGCCCGCAGCTCGCGCCCTCCCGTCCGCGCGCCGTGAGCTGAGCCTGCGAAAGCGAATGTATTGTCTATACTTAGTGTCTTAACCAACAGGAGGAATGACATGACCATTCATAAGAAAGGCTCAGCGCACTGGGAAGGCGACATCAAAGGCAAAGGCACGGTCAGCACCGAGAGCGGTGTGCTGAGCCAGCAACCCTATGGTTTCAATACCCGTTTCGAGGGTGGCAAAGGCACCAACCCGGAAGAGCTGATTGGTGCAGCCCATGCGGCCTGCTTCTCTATGGCCCTGTCGCTGATGCTGGGTAACGAAGGCCACACGCCGCAGAGCATCGACACCACGGCTGACGTGTCACTGGACAAGAAAGGCGAGGGCTTTGCCATCACCAAAGTTGCGCTGACCAGCACCGTCTCTCTGCCAGGCATCGATGAGTCCACCTTTGACGAGATTATCAATAAAGCCAAAGCGGGCTGCCCGGTGTCTCAGTTGCTGAACGCAGAAATTACGCTGGATTACACCCTGAATAACTGACGGGTGCTGCGGTCGCCTCAGGGCGGCCCGGCGTGATTCGCTGGATAACCGGTCCTGTCGGGGACCGGAACAGATGCGCCTTCGGGCGCATTTTCGCTTTCTGACAGAGAGGAAACCGGATGGCGGATAAGTGCGGGAAAAGGGGCATCGGCAGGGCGTCGCTGCGGCTGTGCCGGGCGGCGACCATCCGGGTCTGATGCCATGAAGGGCATTGACCGCCATACGCTGGGGTGGCTACTGATGCTGATTATCGTACTGGAGACCGTCCACTTTCTGCTTACGGCCTCCTGGCTGCCGTGGAGATAGCGGGTTACACCCAGGCATCTTCGCGCCGTCTGGTGCGCACATCGCTGCGTGCAATCCGGTACGCCTTGCGCGGGTCGCCCACCACAAATTCAAAGGTTGGCGTGTAGTAAAAGGGTAACCAGCCGCCATAGCTGCTCTCCCACTCCCAGCGAACGGGGCAGGGCCACAGAATGCCATCATATAAAAGATAATAAACCCAGCGTCCACCAGGACGACGGGGGCGTGATGTTTTCATGGGATTCACAACGGTAGTGGTTCACAACAGCTTATATTTTGTACGCTAACGCGTCAGCTTGCAATGTTGCCGCCGGCTTTATTGACGCTGGCCCTGAATCAGCGATGGACCTCACCACAGAGCAGGACCACATTCGGTCTGACTTTATGGATACGGTTCGCCATCGTTTCGCAGTCCGCTTTGGTCGGATAGATGCGCTCCGAGACGGGCAGGGCCTCACAGGCATCGTAACCACACGCGCTCACTAACAACACAAATCCTATCAACATAGTTCCTCTCCTTAACACGGTCTGGTGGTCCGGACTGTGGAGCTTTTCATCCCTTTTTAACTTCCAGTATAGACAAACGTGACGGGGCGGCATGAACAGTGTGGGCGGTGGCCCGCCTGGCGCGCCGCGTGCGGGGATATTCAGGGTAAGGCAGAGGCGAAAAGGCCGGGGGTCAACCGGCAAAATACCAGGCGGGCAGCAGCGCGATCAGGTTGTTCAGCGTGTGCAGGAAAATAGGCAGCGCCAGGCTGTTACTCCGCAGCCGGGCATAGCAGAGCAGCAGCGAAAAGAGCGTCAGGGCGAGCAGCGTCTGCCAGTGCACATACTGGGTATGCATCACCGCAAACAGCAGCGAGGTCAGCAGCATACAGGCGAAGCGACTGCGGGGAGCCCACAGCAGGAAGCCCTGCAACAGAAAGCCGCGGAACAGCACCTCTTCAAACACCGGAGCCAGCAGCACGGCAGTCAGCAGCAGGATCAGCAGCGAATTGCGCCCCTGCTGGGCCTGCATCACCAGCCAGCCTTCCGGCTGCATGAACTGCATCTGAGCCGCCATCAGAACAAACAGCGCACCCGTAAACAGTAAGGTCTGCAGCGTGCAGAGCTCACCCAGCGGCAGATCGCTGCGGCGCTGGCAGTAGAAGCGATAGAGCGGATAGATAACCGCAAATTCAAACAGGCAGAGCACCGGCACCAGCAGGCCGTCATTACGCAGCACGCTGTAGTTGGGAAACAGCGTGATCAGCATGGTAACCAGGTAATAGACCACAAAGCTGCCGACGTAGAACAGCGTCAGGGTCACTCTGTCGGAATTGGTGTTCATAGGCGACTCAGCCAGCGAAGGTTAGCGCATAGTAGCAACGCCCCCGATCGCTGTCGAGTCAGCCAGTAACAATCTTAAAACGCTAAATTTTAACCGCAGACTAAACACCCGACCAGGCCAGCCGATAACTGAGAAAACTTATTGGTTCAGCAGCCCTGTTGTCCTGCAGGCCGCCCGTTTCAAACCCTGAATGTGTAGTGAGCACTGTTAATGACTTTTAATCCTCCGGCGCCGCCGTCAGCGCCATTCAGCCATGCCGCCGAAGATCGCACTGTCCGCTTTACGCGGCGCAGCCTGCGCACGCTTTCGCTGCTGCTGTTTGGCGTGCTGGTGCTCTCAATGCTGATGGTGCTGACGATTGCGCAGCGGCAGAACAGTGTCTCGGTGGATCATGATCGGCTGCTGATGCAGCAGGCGTGGAAAAACCGGCAGGAGGCGATGGTCACCGACATCCGGGATTATGCGTTCTGGGGCGAAGCCTGGCGCAACCTTCATGTCAGGGTCAACAAAGTCTGGGCGTATGACGAAGAGAACTTTGGCCCCGGCCTCTACGAAGAGTATCACTACGAGGGCGTGTTCGTGGTCGACGCGCAGGGCCGTACCACTTACACCGTGATTGATGGCCGGCTCTCAGAGACGCCGCTGGAGGCCTGGCTGGGCAAAGAGGCGCAGCCGCTGGTGGCGGCCAGCCGCCGGCTCAACAACAAGGCGATAACACGGGATGTGCTGATCAATCACACGCCCGCCATCGTGGTGGCTGCGCCCATCGGCAGCGGCAAAATAGCCAACGTGCCGCCGATGGCCGGACCGCCCTCCGTGATGATCTTTGTGAATCTGTTCACGCCGGAAAAACTGCAGGCGCTGGGGGCGACGCTGGATGTGCGCGACCTGCGTCTGCCGGTGAGTGCAGAGGATGCGATGCGTGAGCCCCGCATGGTGCAGACGCGGCCAGGCGGCGATTCGATTGTGCTGCGCTGGACGCCAAAAATGCCGGGCCTGGGTCTGATCTGTTTTCTGCTGCCGCTGCTGGTGCTGATGGCGATTATTATCGGCATGATCACCCGGCGCGTCAGCCGCCACGCGCTCTCCAATGCCATTCTCTCTGACCGGCGCTTTGCGCTGCTGGCGATCAGTCAGCAGGAGCTGGCCAACAGTGAAGCGCGCTTCCGCGACCTCGCCGAGGCGGCATCTGACTGGATCTGGGAAACCGATGAAGAGGGCCGCCTGATCTATCTCTCGGCGCGTTTTCACACCGTGACCGGCCACGACATCACACACTGGCTGGGACGTCACATCGACCAGCTGCTGACGCACCCCAGCCATTCACTGGTCGCCTGGCTGCGGCGTCAGGAGGAGGGCGGGCAGACGATGCCGCTGCGCTGCCAGTTTATGTCGGCGCAGGGCCATCGTCGCATCGGCCAGCTGGTGGCGAAAACGATCTGGCACGACGCGCAACGCATCGGCTTTCGCGGCACGGTCTCGGACATCACGCAGGGCATGGAAGCGGAGGCGCGCATCCAGTTTCTGTCGCGTCACGATGTCTTAACCGGCCTGTCGAACCGCATTCAACTGCAGGAGTTTCTGACGCTGCACCTTGAGCAGCCCGAAGGCAGCGTGCCGCTGACGCTGATCACCCTCGATCTCGATCAGTTCAGGCCGATCAATGAAACCTGGGGCCACGCCACGGGCGATGAGGTGCTGAGTCAGGTCGCTCAGCGCCTCAAGCGCTGTATCGGCCCGCAGGAGCTGGTCGCACGGTTAAGTGGCGATGAGTTTGTGCTGGTGCTGCGTGAAACCAACCGCGAGCGGGTTGACCAGCGGTGCGCGCATCTGGTGCATGAGATTCAGCAGCCGATCAGCACGGGTCAGCATGTGCACTATCTCACCATCAGCATGGGGATCGCCTGTGTTCCGCAGGATGCCTGCCATGCCGACGTGCTGCTGCGCATGGCCGACATCGCACTGAACGAGGCGCGCGACGCGGGGCGCAATCAGTGGGTCTGGTATGCCAACGAGATGGCCAGCCAGCGGGAAGATAAGCGTGAGATGGCGCGCCGGATTGAAAAGGCGCTGAAGAACAATGAGTTCCGTCTGCACTATCAGCCCCGTTACCAGCTGCTCACCGGGCAACTGGCGGGGGCCGAGGCGCTGATTCGCTGGCAGATAGCCCCGGATCACTGGATCACGCCCGACCACTTTATTCCGCTGGCGGAAGAGAGCGGGCTGATCGCCAGCATCAGCGACTGGGTGCTGATGCGCGCCTGTGAAGACGCGCTGGGCTGGGGCGGCGAGCGCTACGTCTCCGTCAATATTTCGCCGATGGAGTTCCGCACCAGCGATCTGGTGCAGCGGGTCGCGAACGCGCTGGCAAAAAGCGGTCTGCCGGCAACCCGGCTGGAGCTGGAGATCACCGAGAACGTGACCTTTGAGCATCCGCAGCATGCGCTGGAGGTGATGCAGGGATTACGCGCGCTGGGGGTCAGGCTGACGGTCGATGATTTCGGCACGGGCTATGCGGCGCTGGGCTATCTCAAGACGTTTCCGTTTAACGGTCTGAAGATCGATCGCTCCTGGATGAAAGATTTCCCGGAGTCGCAGCAGGCGCAGTTGGTGGTGGCGGGAATTATTGCGCTGGCGCGCGCGTTTGCCCTGACGATTACCGCCGAGGGCATTGAGACAGAAGCGCAGCTGAATCAGCTCAAACAGCTCTCGTGCGAAGAGGGACAGGGCTACTTCCTCGGCCGGCCGATGCCGCTGGCGGCATTCAGTACGCTTCTGGAAAGAACGGCGCAGAACCAGGCTGAAACCGTTTAACGGACTTTGACCGCGACAGCGGTCATCAGCATTGCGCAGACAATAAAGATTACCAGTTCCATCATGACCTCCTTAAGGCTAAGAACATTCCTAATTAGTCTGGCTCCATCGCGCCCCTTTTTTTAGGCTCTGCGTGCGATTAATCTTAAAAAATTGCACGGCTGGCCAGCCGGTTTCACGCGGGCTGTCATAACTTTACCTTTCCAGGCTTCAGACGGCCGGGCACGTTTTGCTACGCTTAGGGGAAAGTTTTACCCGTCCAACAGGAGAATGAACGTGAAATTTTATGGAAAAGGGCTGCTGGTCGCTGGCCTGTTTGCACTCACCGCCTGTCAGTCTGCCTCTCAGCCCGACACCGCGCGCGTGGCACAGGACCCGGAAACAGACCGCTGCGGCGCGTCTCAGTTTCAGAACTACGTGGGCAAACCTTTAACGGCGTTGCAGGGACAGCACTTCGAACAGCAGGTGCGTCCTATTCCGTACAACGCCGCCGTCACCATGGACTTCAACCTCAACCGGCTGAATTTCCTGGCCGACAAAAATGGCACTATCAGCTCAGTTTATTGTGGCTAACGACAGCGATGTCATAGAGGTGTCATAACGACAGGCGAGGATAGCAGCGCGTTTAAGAGACGTCCTCGTCACACAATAAATAGTGCTCGTCTTGTTTATTCCCGCCCCGGCGGGAATTTTTTTAGCGCCTTCGGGCCGGAACAGGAGCAGAGAAAATGAAACGCATCGTGGCACTCTTACCCGCACTGTTACTCAGCAGCACGCTGGCGCAGGCATCCAGCGCAGAGGCCTGGAAAAAGAGTCATGAAACCATGGCGCAGGCGTGTATTAACGCCAGCCACCTGAGCAAAGTCCGGGTCCTGGGCGACGCCATCGAGTATGACGACACCACCGGCTACAGCGCCCTGCTGCTGGAGGGGCGCTATCCGCAGCGTCACATGCAGAACCGGCGCGGACGGGAGCTGTGCCTGTTTCAGCGCAGCAGCGGCCGGGCCAGCGTCAGCGAAGCGGATCACCTGCGCTGGGTGAAATAGAGGCCGCGTCAGCCTTCCGGCTGCGTCCCGATCAGCTGCGTCAGCAGGGTGCCGTAGCGCTGCAGCTGCATCTCATCGCCCTCGACTTTCAGCCTGTCGATCACCCGCGCGATAATGGCTTTGTTGGTGGCGGGCTCTCCCGCTTCCATCATTTCACGCAGAATGACCGCCAGCAGGTCAGACTCGGGCGGCGTGCGCCAGTTCGGGCTGCTGAAATAGTCTCTGATTGCACGGCTGGCGCTGTCTGGTGCTGTACGCATTCCCCACCTCCGCTAACACTCTGCCCTTTCGCTTACGCGGGCATCCGGGTATCAATATTTGAAGCTGATTCGCCTCAGCGTCGTCGGACGGTACCGTTTTTGTGCGGAGGGCGTCGCGCCGATCAGAGCGATCGTCACACCGCCGTGGCTGGCGGTTTTTTAAACATAGAAGCGCCACAGAATGTTGTCAGTAACAGAATGACATATTTTTCCATATTGATGAGGCGGGGTTGAGAAACCGGGCGTCAGCGCAGGCGCTGTCAGTCGCCGGATGCGAAAGCGGCACGGCAGATTGCGCTGCATCAAAGGCGATTCGGCTTTTTGCGCCGGGTGCCATGTTTTGTCGGTCACGCCAGGGGAACGCGCGGTAGACTGGTCACTCCCTCTCTCTGCCTCAGCTGCACATGCAACGTACTTTTGAACCCTGGAAGATAAACCTGATCTCGGTCTGGTTTGGCTGCTTTTTTACCGGTCTGGCTATCAGTCAGATCATTCCCTTTCTGCCGCTCTACCTTGAGCAGCTCGGCGTTAAGGGCGGCGAATCGTTGAGCCTCTGGTCGGGGCTCACGTTCAGCATCACCTTTGTGATTTCGGCTGCGGTCGCGCCGCTGTGGGGCAGCCTGGCCGATCGCAAAGGCCGTAAGCTGATGCTGCTGCGCGCCGCGTCCGGCATGGCCGTGGTGATCCTGCTGCAGGCGTTTGTCACCGACGCCTGGCAACTGCTGCTGCTGCGTGGGCTGATGGGCCTGACCTCCGGCTATATCCCCAACGCCATGGCGCTGGTAGCCGCTCAGGTTCCGCGTGAGCGCAGCGGCTGGGCGCTGAGCTGTGTCTCAACCGGTCAGATAGGCGGCGTGATCCTGGGGCCGATGCTGGGCGGGCTGCTGGCTGACTGGCTCGGATTGCGGACGGTGTTTATCGTCACCGCCGTTCTGCTGATGGTCAGTTTCCTGGTGACGCTGTTCCTGATTAAAGAGACGGGCTACACGCCGGTGAGTAAAAAGGAGAAGCTCAGCGGACGCGAGGTTTTCCGCTCGCTGGATAACCCGAAACTGATGGTCTGCCTCTTTTTCACCACCATGGTGATCCAGATGTGCAACGGCTCGGTGAACCCGATCCTGACGCTGTTTGTCCGCGAACTCTCACCCGGCGCGGCGAATATCGCTTTTCTCAGCGGCGTGATTGCTGCGCTGCCGGGCGTTTCGGCGCTGCTGGCCGCGCCCCGGCTGGGGCGGCTCGGCGATCGCATCGGCACCCAGCGTATTCTGCTGGCGACGATGCTCATTTCGCTGCTGCTGTTTATCGCCATGTCCTTTGTGACCAGCACGACGCAGCTGGGCGTGCTGCGTTTTCTGCTGGGCTTCGCCGATGGCGCGATGATGCCTGCGGTGCAGACCCTGCTGGTGCGTCACTCGCGCGACACCATCACCGGCCGGATCTTCGGTTATAACCAGTCTTTTATGTATCTTGGCAACGTCGCCGGGCCGTTACTGGGCGCGGCGGTGTCGGCGGCGGCAGGTTTCCGCTGGGTCTTCCTCTCCACCGCCCTGGTGGTGCTGGTTAATGTGGTGTGTCTGAAGCGTTTCTACCGGCGTCCCGTGACCGCGCGACCGGCAGGCGAATCGTCAGCTCAGCCTGCCAGCGCTGCTGCGTCAGCAAAAACTCCGGACTGACGCTTGGACTCCAGGAGTCATCGCCGCCGACACCCATGTGGCAGGCATCCAGATGCAGCCAGCAGCCCGCTTCCGGGCGCAGCAGGTGGCGGTGAGAGGTCTCCCGCAGCTGCTCCAGGCTGAAGCGGCTCAGTGAGAACGCAAAGTCGCCGCTGACCTGCCAGCTGCCGCTGTCCAGCTCACGGGTGCCGCCACGCAGTCCGTTCTCGCCCGGGAACACGTAAGGCGTGAAGAGCTGATCCAGCGGCTGCTGCCAGCGGGAAAACTGCGCGGCCAGCTGGCGATCGGGATAGTTTTCATGCGGGCCCAGCCCGAGCCAGCTCACCTGCGCCGGGATCTGCGCCAGCTGACAGCGCACGCCGATGCGCGCGGGCGGCGGCAAGCCGCGCGACTGTTCAACCGCAAGCTGCAGCTGTAACGCTCCCTGGTCACTGATCAGGTAACGTTTACGGCTGATAAAGGCGAGCCGATCCTGGGCGTACCAGCCGTGCTGCGTCTCAATCTGCACCGACTGTGGCAGCGCATGGGCGGTCAGGGCGATCAGGCGGCTTTGCATCCGATCATAACCTGCGGCTTTCCAGCGCTCGACCCAGGCATGCGGATCGACCCGCTCCGCTTCGCTGGTGCCGATATCGTTGTCCAGCGGCGCACGGATGAAGCAGTCCTGAAGGGGAGAGAGCAGCGTCGGCTGCTCATCCGCCATCCACTGCGTCAGTTCCCCGCTGTGGCGTGAAAAGTGCCAGCGCTGCTGCTGATGGCTGACGACGATCTCATCGGCCGCCTCGTGCAGAACCGGCGCGTCACCCGCTTCCGGCAGCGTTGGCAGCGCCATTGCCGAGGGCAGCGCCCACTGATCCCAGGCAACGCGCCAGTCGGCGGGGCTCCAGGGGGTTGGCTGGATCTGATAAACCGCGACGTTAAGCCAGCATTCTCCCTGCAGCGCGGGCGGTGCTGGCAGCGTGATGCGCTGCTGGCCCTGCGCGGCGATAGCCAGCGGAACCTCGCCCTGCGCCACCACGTTTCCGGCCTGTTCGATGCGCCAGCGCAGGATCTCGTTGTCGCTGGATCGGAACAGGTAGTCGCTGCTGACCGTGAAGCGCAGCGGATCATCCGGATCGGCGGTAAACAGATAGAACTGCTGCGCGCGCTGCGCTTCATAGAGTGCCGGATGCGGCGTGCGATCGGCAAACACCAGCCCGTTCATACAGAACTGGCGGTCGTTGGGCTTATCGCCAAAGTCGCCGCCGTAGGCCTGCCACGGGTTGCCGCGATCGTCATAGCGGGTCAGGCTCTGATCGACCCAGTCCCAGACGAAGCCGCCCTGCAGGCGCGGAAACGCCCGGAACGCCTGCCAGTACTTCGCGAAACCGCCGAAGCTGTTGCCCATGGCATGCGCATATTCGCACAGGATCAGCGGACGGGTTTCCCCCGGCAGCCCAATCCACTTTTTCAGCGACCATTTCGGCACGGCCGGGAACGGCTGATCCTCATCCACCCTGGCGTACATCGGACAGATAATATCGGTCGCCGCGGTATCCGCACCGCCGCCTTCATACTGCACCGGGCGGGTGGGATCGCTGCTTTTCACCCAGCGGTACAGCGCATCGTGGGTGGCGCCATGACCCGACTCATTGCCCAGCGACCAGATAATAATGCTGCAGTGGTTACGATCGCGCTGCACCATGCGCGTCACGCGTTCGCTATAGGCGGCGAACCAGCGCGGGTCGTCGGAGAGCCGGTTCATCGGCTGCATCCCGTGCGTTTCGATATTCGCCTCATCCACCACATAGAGCCCGTACTGGTCGCAGAGCCGGTACCAGAGGGGATGGTTAGGGTAGTGCGAACAGCGCACCGCATTGAAATTGTGCTGTTTCATCAGGGCGATATCGCGGCGCATGTCCGCTTCAGTGACCACCTGACCCCGCTCCGGATGATGTTCGTGACGGTTGGTGCCACGGATGAGCAGCGGTTTGCCGTTCAGGCAGAGCAGGCCGTTATCAATGGTGACCTGACGAAAGCCTACGTCATAGGCTTCCACCTCAGCCACCTGCTGATCTGCATCCAGCAGCGCCAGCGTGGCGCGATAAAGGTGAGGCGTTTCGGCACTCCACAGCGCGGGCTGCTGCACCGGCAGGCTGAGCAGGGCGCGTTCGGGGTAGTGACCCCGCTCGTCGATAATGGCGCTGCCCAGCGGCTGCTGACACTGCGCGATCTGCTCTTCACCGCGCCACAGCGTAAGGCGCAGCTGGCAGCCTGAAGTGGCCGCTGCGGGCAGGGCAACCCGGACGCGGGCGCGCAGTTCAGCATGGGAAAACTCCGGGCTGAGCCGGGTTTCCAGCTGCACATCCGCCAGATGTACCTGCGGCTTATGCAGCAGGGTGACATCGCGGAAGATACCGCTCATCCGCCACATATCCTGGTCTTCCAGATAGCTGCCGTCGCTCCAGCGCAGCACCATCACCGCCAGCCGGTTCTGGCCGGCCTGCAGCGCGCCGCTCAGGTCAAATTCCGCGGGCAGACGGCTATCCTGCGAGTAGCCGATCCACTGTCCGTTACACCAGAGGTGAAAGGCGGAGTTGACCCCGTCAAAGATGATGCGGGTCTGGCCGGAAGCGAGCCACGCCGCATCCGGCGTAAATGTGAGCGAGTAACATCCGGTGGGGTTCTCCGCCGGCACAGACGGCGGATTGACCGGAATCGGATACTGCACGTTGGTATAGATGGGCGCATCAAAGCCGTGCATCTGCCAGTTAGCCGGAACGGGCAGGGTTGTGGCGTCCGGCAGATCCTGCAGCAGCCAGCTGGCGGGCACCGCCTCAGGCTGCGCAAAATAGCTGAATCCCCACTCTCCGTTGAGGCTGCGCAGTGAGGCGGAAGGGCGGTCGTCGCGGGCGGCCATCTCATCGCGCCAGCTGGCGAGCGGCGGGTGGGCATCCAGCCGCTGCAGTGAGGTCACCACCGGGTTTTCCCAGTCGCGCCGGGAGAGAATGTCGCTGAGAGCTGCCTGAGAGAGTGTCATGTGCATATCCTGTAAATGTAATGCGCTCACAATGCGCAAAATTGCGCTGGCTGTAAAGAGTCCGCCGTCCCGATTCAGACAAATAATGTTGCCGCAAAACCCGGCGGATTGTTGTGATTGTGCCGGCTTACTGCGGGTAAACCGTTAAGTCTGGTCAGCAAAGATGAATAGCGGCCGGATGCGGAGGAATCTCACTTGTCGCCATGCGGGCGGCTTCATACACTCAGCCCGATTTTATCACTCTGAGGTTACTATGATTCGAATCGTTAAGCTGGCGGCCATCATGGCATTGGTCACGACGTTAAGCGGCTGCCTCTTCCCGCCGCCGGGTGGTGGGGGCGGGGGTGGCTGGGGCGGACCGGGCGGCGGACCGGGTCGCGGGTTTACCCATCCCCGATAAGCGCCGGGCGGCGGGCGGAACCCGCGCGCTTGTGTGATCGGTCCGCAAAACGTTTCGCCCGCCAGAGTCAGCCGACACCGGCGAAGAAAAGCGCCGGGATGCGGGCTAACTCACTGAAAAAAAGGCTGTTGCCCTCTGTTTTTTTATCCAGCGTGGTGATAATTTCAGCGTTCCATCCTCGCTGAGGCAACAGTATGAAAAACCTGATTGCTGAGTTACTGGTTAAGCTGGCTGAAAAAGAGGCGACAGTGAAAGAGCAGGTGGCGCAGATCGAGGCGCTGGAAATTGTCGTCACCGCACTGATTCGCAAACTGGATCCGCAGCAGCATCGCGAGATCACGACCACCATTGATAGCGCCATGGCCCATGTAGCCGATGATGACGATGATGCGCAGCTGCTGCGCGACCACATCGACAGGCTGCTGCGGCATCCCCGCCACTGATCCTTCCGCCCCCGCCGGGAATGGGATCTTCACATCACTTTGACCTGAAACATTTTCCGCTTTACTTATTCGCTGCCAGAATAACAGGGAACAATCCACACTGGAGATAACAGGATGAAAGTCGGTTTAATGGCAATGATGATGGCCGGTCTGCTGGTGAGTGGCGTGGCCGGTGCGGCAGAAAAAACCCCGCAGCAGGAGAAGATGACCGTCTGTAACCAGCATGCTAAATCGCAGGATCTCAAAGGGGAGGCGCGCAAAACCTTTATGAGCGAATGCCTGAAGAAAGACAGCAAGCTCTCACAGATGTCGCCGCAGCAGATGAAGATGAAAAACTGTAACGGTGAGGCTGGCGAGAAAAAGTTAACGGGCGATGCGCGTAAAACCTTCATGAGCCAGTGCCTGAAAAAAAGCTGATCGCTTCCCCGGCCACCACGGTGGCCGTTTCTTTTCGCCCCGTCGCCCGATTAAATATCCTGCTGCAACAACAGGTTAACTTTCTGATAAACATTCCTTCTCAGGCTTACCGCTTCCTTTGCCACACTTACTGTTTGTGAGGATTTACGCAGAACGCTGTTCTGCCACGTCGCCCCATCAGAGCCGCTAAAGGAGCCATGCCGTGAATTATCAATTTATCGTCGACCTGAACGATCTTCCCCAGCGACAGCCGGTTAAAAAAACGCTTGGCGAAGTGGAGCTGTTACTGATCCGCGACGGGGATCATGTCCGCGCGTTCCAGGCGAAATGCCCGCACGCGGGCGCGCCGCTGGATGAAGGCGCGATCTGCGGCGATCGGCTGGTCTGCCCGTGGCACAAAGCCGCATTCGATCTGGCCGATGGCAAAATGTGTGAGCCGCTGGCGCTGGCCGATCTCAAACAGTATCCGCTGCGAATCGACGAGGGGCGGGTGCTGGTAAACCCGAAAGCGATGTCGCCTGCGGCACCGATGGGCAGCGGGGCGGCTGCGCCGGTCTGTGTGGTGCTCGGCGGCGGCGCGGCAGGCAGCGCGGCGCTGTGGCGTCTGCGTCACGACGGCTTTAAAGGCCGGCTTATCCTGATTGAACGCGAAGCGGACGCGCCCTATGACCGCACCGCACTGACCAAATTTGTGCCCTCCGGCAAGATGGCGATCGACGAGGTGCCGCAGCTGCTGAAAGCCGACGTGCTGGATCACGTTGAACGGATTCAGGCCCGCGTCAGCCGGGTGGATGCGCAGCAAAAACGGCTGATCTTCGGGGATGGCGAAACGCTGAACTTTGACAAACTGCTGATCGCCAGCGGCGCCGCGCCGGTGCTGCCTGACCTTCCGGGCCGCGATCTGGAGGGCGTCCACCTGCTGCGCAGTAAAGCGCAGACGGAGGCGCTGCTGAAGGCGGTGGACGCTACCCATCAGATCGTGATTATCGGCAACAGTTTTATCGGCACCGAACTGGCGTCGGCGCTGCGTAACCGCGATATTGATGTCACCGTGGTTGCCCGTCAGGCGCTGCCCTTTGCGAAACGGTTCGGCGAGCAGATTGGCCGCTATTTCTATCAGCTGCATGAGCAAAATGGCGTGAAGTGGGTGCAGGGTGAGATCGAAGCGCTGGAGGGGGAGCAGCAGGTCAGTGGCATCCGGCTCAAAGGCGGACAGCAGCTCGCGGCCAGCGTGGTGCTGTTTGCTACCGGCGTTAAACCGGTCACCGACTTTATCCACGATCTGCCGCTGGCTGAGGATGGCAGCCTGCAGACGGATGAACAGTTGCGGGTTGCGGACGCAATCTGGGCGGCCGGGGATATCGCCACCTATCCGTCAGCGCAGGGCCCGCTGCGCATCGAGCACTACCGTGTCGCTCATCAGCAGGGACAGACCGCCGCCTGGAACATGCTGGATCGGGCCGTCACCTACGATCGCGTGCCGTTCTTCTGGACCGCCCAGTACGGCACCCGCTACGAGTATCTGGGCCATGCAAAAGAGTGGGATAATTTCCAGCTGCTCGGCTCGCTGGAGGATAAAAAGTTTGTGGCGTTGTATGGACAGCAGGGGAAACTGGCCGCGATCTGCTCATGCGGCCTCTACGCGCTGACCGCTGAACTGATCGAACGGATGCAGCAGCCGATGACGCTGGAAGAGGCGGTGGCGCTCTGCCAGCCACACCTCGGTTAACGCGGACGCAGGGCGACGGCGCGAGCCGGATCGTCCTGCGTTTTTCTGGAACCTCAGCTGCGGCTCAGCGCTTCTGACTTCGCCATGCAGTGCTGCATCGCCTCAATCACCGCCGACCGCATCCCTTTCTGCTCCAGCACCCTGACCGCTTCGATGGTGGTGCCGCCAGGCGAGCAGACCATATCCTTGAGTTCGGCGGGGTGTCTGCCGGTGGTCAGCACCATCTCCGCCGCGCCTTTCACCGCCTGCGCCGCAAACTGATAGGCCTGGGCGCGAGGCATACCGCCAGAAACGGCCGCATCCGCCATCGCTTCGATGAACATAAACACGTAGGCCGGTGCGGAGCCGCTGACGCCGACGACAGCGTGGATCAGATACTCATCCACCACGGCCGCTTTGCCAAAGCTCTCAAAGATTGCCACAACCTCGTCGATCTCCGCCTGTTCGACCAGCACGTTTGGCGTTACCGAGGTCATGCCCTGGCTCACCAGCGAAGGGGTGTTCGGCATCGCCCGGACAATTTTGCGATCGTAACCCAGCACCGACGAGAGCGAATCAAGCGTCACCCCTGCCGCAATCGACACCACCATCGCCTCTTTTTTCAGGCTGCCCGACAGCTCCTTCAGGACTTTCAGGATGACATTCGGCTTCACCGCGCCGAACAGGATGTCCACCTCACGCGCCAGCGCATCTGCGCTCTCCGCCGCATGGATGCCATACTGCTCCGCCATCGCCTGATTCGTTTCGGCTTTGCGATCGTAAATGAAAATATCAGACGGGGTGACTTTTCCGCTTTTCACCAGTCCGCCGATTATGGCCTTTGCCATGTTTCCGCCGCCGATAAACCCGATTTTTTTTGTCAGCATCGCCATCTCCTTAGGACAGTAGTCATTTTGTTATCAGGCAGCTTACTTCAGCCAGCCTGAATAACAAGTCAGCGTCACTGCCGGACAGTGCAGCGCAAATAAAATTTGCCATTTACACTTAACCCGGCAAGATCTGAGCCTTCTCTGACTGTAAGGAATCAAGATGTCTATCTGGGTCGATGCGGATGCCTGTCCGAATGTGATTAAAGAGGTGCTTTATCGTGCGGCGGACCGCACCGCGACCACGGTCACCTTTGTGGCGAATCAGTTCCTGCGCGTACCGCCATCACCTTATCTGCGCACGTTGCAGGTGCCTGCCGGGTTTGATGTCGCGGACAACGAGATCGTCAGACGTGTGCAGCCTGGCGATCTGGTGATCACCGCTGATATTCCGCTGGCGGCGGAGGTGATTGAGAAGGGGGCGGCGGCGCTTAACCCGCGCGGCGAACGTTACTCACCGGCAACGATTCGTGAACGGCTGACCATGCGCGATTTTATGGACACCCTGCGCTCAAGCGGCGTGCAGACCGGCGGCCCCGCGACCATGAGTCCGCGTGACCGCCAGCAGTTTGCGAATGAGCTGGATAGCTGGCTTACCCAGCAGAAGCGGGGCAATTAAACGAAGCTGTCGTCGTCGTCGAAGTCGCTGCCGCCAAAATCGTTGAGATCGCCGTTATTCGCATAATCCGTGTCCCAGCTGCTGTTCTGATCCAGGAAGCTGCTGTCGTTGCCGCCGTTGAAGCTATCGGCCTGATCATCGCCACCGTTGAAGGTGTTGAGGTTATCGTTGATCTCAGGCAGCGGCGGCTCGTTGATAATGTTGACGATCTCCTCCGGCTGCGCGTGGTGGAACATGCTGGTCAGCATATCCGCCATCACCACGCCGCCCGCAACGCCCACGGCCGTCTGCAATGCGCCGCCCAGGAAGCCGGTGCCGCGCGGGGCGGCGGCCTGCGCGGGCGCATATTGCTGCTGAGCCGGTTGCTGCGGCGCACTGTTCCACGGCTGCTGCGGCTGTTGCTGAACAGGCTGCTGCTGGCGCGAACCGCTGCCAAACAGGCCCGACAGAAAGCCGCCGCTGCTCTGCGCGGGTTGTTGTTGCTGTTGCTGTTGCAGCTGCGTGACCTGGCTTTCCAGCGCTGAAATTTTCTCATTCAGCTTTTTCAGCGCCGCTTCCTGAATCAGGATCGCCTGCGCCATGTAGTAAGGCGCGCCAGGCTGGGTCTTAAGATGCTGGTTTATCAGTTGTTCTGCCGCGGCATCCCGTGCCACGGTCTGGCTTTCGGCCTGTTTCAGACGGGTGAACAGCCCTTCGATCAGTTGTTGTTCTTCGCGTTGCATGATGACTCTCCTGTGGCGATGGTTAACAGTATATGTGGGCGCCAGCAGGAAAAGTAAAATCCGGGCGGTAAGCAAATATTGCCAGTCTCATTTTACCCCGGTTTTGCGCCGTTTTTACCGCCTGTTCCGGCGGCTAATGCACAAAGTGTGCATGGGTTTCTCGTTGAAAAGATGGAGATTATCGCTGTTAAGGTCACGAAAATGCGTAAATCGTGCCTGACGGGTGGAGGCCATAATAATTTCCAGTTATCATGCGTCGCATTAATCAGCTCACCATGCAGCCGCATCGCGCGGTCAGGCGGAGGAACGGCCCTGATGTCACTACCCATCTTTTTGATTGGCGCTCGCGGTTGCGGCAAAACCACGGTCGGCGAGGCGCTGTCTCAGGCGCTGGGCTATGCCTTTACGGATACCGATCACCATCTGCAACTCAGCACGCAGCGCAGCGTGGCGGAGATTGTGGCAGAGGAGGGCTGGGAAGGGTTTCGCGCCCGTGAAACGCAGTCGCTGCGGGCCGTAACCGCGCCGCGCACCGTCATCGCCACCGGCGGCGGGATGGTTCTGGCTGAAGAGAACTGCCGCTTTATGCAGGAGCAGGGGCAGGTCATCTGGCTCAGCGCATCGCCGGAGATTCTGGCAGAGCGGCTGGAGAGCGAGCCTGAAGCGGCCCAGCGTCCGACCCTGACCGGGCGGCCCATCGCCGACGAGATGAGCGATGTGCTGCGTGAACGCGCGCATCTCTATCAGGCCGCAGCGCACCATCAGGTGGATGCCATGCAGTCGCCTGAGCGCGTGGTTGAGGCGATCCTGCTTTCGCTCTCCCTGGCTCGCGCCAGCTGACCTCAGATTATTCCCGCTTCCGTCCCGCTTCACACTCCATTGTCTATACTGATTTCATGGCAGGCAGCAGCCTGTCCTGTGGAATGTTATTCAGACAAGAGGGACACCGTATGCCGACCAGACCACCCTATCCGCGTGAAGCGAAAATTGTGCCTGTTGAGAAGGGCCCTGAAGGAAAGAAAGTCACGTTTTATGAACTGCGTGCCGATCATCCCAAACCCAATTCATTAATCAGTGAGCATGAGACGGAAGAAGAAGCGCGTGATGCCAAAGCGCGCTATGAAGACGTCGAGAAAGAGTAAATGCTGATGCTGGCAGGGACGCCGGCCTGTTCGCCTGCCGCGAGGTGTCCGCCAGGGCGTCTCTGAGCACCCCCCGACTCCGTTTCAGGTTCACCTCTCCGCTTATTCCAGTCAGTTACTCTGTTGTCAGGGGCGCGCCGCCCGATGCCGACGATCACAAACGGCCATGATTTCGCGTGACAGATCAGCAGGTTCCCTTCTACACTGCCAGACACACAACATGTGCTCTGGAGAACGATTATGCTCAACGTAAGTGAGTATTTTGACGGAAAAGTTAAGTCTATCGGTTTTGATAGTGCGAGCACGGGCCGTGCCAGCGTGGGCGTGATGGCGGAAGGTGAATACACCTTCGGCACCGGCCAGCCGGAAGAGATGACCGTGGTCAGCGGGTCGCTTAAGGTGCTGCTGCCAGGTGAAACCGAGTGGAAGTGGTTTGAAGCGGGATCGGTGTTTAACGTGCCGGGTCACAGCGAATTCCATCTGCAGGTCGGCGAACCCAGCGCCTACCTCTGCCGTTACCTGAAAGATTAAAAAAAGGGCCGCTCAGCGGCCCTTTTAGTTTGTGGTGCAGCCCGACAGGCAATGCAGGCAGCGATAGCCAGGCATCAGGCTCGGGGATCAGGAGAGCGTCTGGCGGTGCGGATTACCTTTTTACCGCCTGCCGGTCTGACCCTTTTTTCGCTGCCGTCCCCGGTCCACGGCCTGCATGATTCAGCCTGCGGCATTAACGCTGGGCTTCGCCGCCGAGCGCTTCCACCAGATTGCTGGTCAGGGCGGCCAGTTCGCTGGTCATCAGAATGAAGTCCGCATCGAAGCGCTGCGCAAAATCTTCACGGTCGATATCGTCGTTCTGATCGCGCAGCGTGTCGCTGAACTTCAGGCGCTTCACCGAACCGTCGTCGGCCAGCACGAACTGAATACGCTCCTGCCAGTCGAGAGCCAGTTTGGTCACGACTTTGCCCGCTTCGATGTGGTTGGCGATCTCATCGCACACCAGATCCTGTTTCTTGCAGCGGATCACGCCGCCATCTTCCAGCAGGGCCTTCAGTTCCGCTTCATCCATCAGTGCAAAACCGGCGGGCAGATCGCCCGAACGCACCCATTCGGTCAGGGTCAGCTCAATCGGGTTTTCCAGCGTCAGGGGCACAACCGGCAGAGAGCCCAGGCTTTTGCGCAGCAGCGCCAGCGTATCTTCCGCTTTTTTCGCGCTGGCACAGTCCACCATAATCAGGTTATTAACCGTGTCGATCCACATAAAGGTCTGGCTGAAACGGCTGAAGGCGCGCGGCAGCAGGCTGTGCAGCACTTCATCTTTCAGCGAATCTTTTTCGGTCTTCTTCAGCTTACGGCTCTGCTCCGCTTCCAGCTTGTCGATTTTCGCTTCCAGCGCCTGTTTCACCACCGGCGAAGGCAGGATTTTCTCTTCTTTGCGGGCGCAGATAACGATCTGACCCTTATTTTCGTGGGTCAGGGCGTCGCTGCGGTTGCCCATCGGCGGGACCCAGCCCGTCTTGCTCATATCCTGACTGCCACAGGGTGAAAACGTGAAAGCGTCGAGCTGTTTTTCCATCTCATCTGCGGACAACGGAATGTCACGATTCAGACGATAAACCATCATATTTTTAAACCACAACATCGGGATTCCTTACCGTAGCGCGATCGGGCGCACAAGTCTGCGAGAGTCAGCGCGCATGATAACGAAACATGGGCGTGGTTTCATTGCCTTTCCGGCAGACCCCTTTTACTGTATTTCTCACCTGACTCATCAACGAGGAATTCACCTTGCGTATAGGCATCGATCTGGGCGGCACCAAGACAGAAGTCATCGCGTTATCGGATAAGGGAGAGGAGCAGTTCCGACACCGGGTGAATACCCCGCGTGATGATTATCAGGCAACCGTTCAGACGATTGTCGATCTGGTGAGGCTGGCCGAGCAGAAAACCGGCGAAACCGGCACGGTCGGCATCGGGATCCCCGGCTCGCTGTCGCCCTACACGAAGCGGGTAAAAAATGCCAACTCCACCTGGCTGAACGGTCAGCCGCTGGACAAGGATCTGGCCCGGATGCTGAACCGGGAGGTGCGCATCGCCAACGACGCCAACTGTCTGGCGGTGTCGGAAGCGATCGACGGCGCCGGGGCCGGCCGGCCGGTCGTCTTCGCCGTGATCATCGGCACCGGATCGGGCGCAGGCGTGGCGATCAACGGGGAATCACGCATCGGCGGCAACGGCAACGCCGGTGAGTGGGGCCACAATCCGCTGCCGTGGATGGATGAGGATGAACTGCGCTATCGTCAGGACGTTCCCTGTTACTGCGGTCAGCAGGGCTGCATCGAGACCTTTGTGTCCGGCACCGGCTTTGGCGTCGACTACCAGCGGCTGAGCGGGGTTCATCGCAAAGGGGCGGAGATCGTCTCGCTGCTGGCGCAGCAGGATCCGATCGCCGAGCTGGCGATGAGCCGCTATGAGATCCGGCTGGCGAAATCGCTGGCGCATGTGGTGAACCTGCTGGATCCCGATATCATCGTCCTGGGCGGCGGCATGAGCAATGTGGATCGTCTCTACCAGACCGTGCCGCTGCTGATGAAGACGTGGGTGTTTGGTGGCGAGTGCGAAACGCCGGTTTGCAGGGCGCAGCATGGCGACTCCAGCGGCGTGCGCGGTGCCGCGTGGCTCTGGCCGCTGCCCGGCTGACCGCAGACGATTCAGCGCCCGGCAGCCGGCGCTGAATCGTTCATCATGGTTGCGCTACCGTATCGCGGCTAGTCGCCCACCAGCATACTGTCCTGCGGCGCCCGCGCGCGCTGCGTTTTGGTCGCCAGAAAGTAGAGCCAGCCCGCCAGCATAATGGCGACAAACAGCCCGCCAATCACCGGATTGAACCACAGCATCGCCAGCAGGCAGAGCACCGACAGCAGCAGGGCGATGCCCGGCACCACCGGATAGCCGGGCGCGCGGAAACTGCGCGCCATCTCCGGCGCGCTGCGCCGCAGTTTAAACAGGCTCAGCATGCTCATGATATACATCACAATCGCGCCAAACACCGCCAGGGTGATCATCGCCGCCGTCAGCGTCATTCCCTGCAGATTGATCACGCCGTCGCTGTAGATCGCCGCAATACCCACCACGCCGCCGAGAATAATGGCCCGATGCGGCGTGTGGAAACGCGACAGTTTTGCCAGAGAAGGGGGCAGATAGCCCGCGCGTGCCAGGGCGAAAAACTGGCGGGAATAGCCGAGGATGATGCCGTGGAAGCTGGCAATCAGGCCAAACAGGCCGATCCAGACCAGCATATGCATCCAGGTCGAGTGTTCGCCGACAATCATTTTCATCGCCTGCGGCAGCGGATCGTTAATATCGGAGAGCCTGCGCCAGTCGCCCGCGCCGCCTGCCAGCAGCATCACGCCGATCGCCAGCACCACCAGGGTCAGAATGCCGCTGATGTAGGCGCGGGGGATGGTGCGCCTGGGATCTTTCGCCTCTTCAGCCGCCATCGCCGCGCCCTCAATGGCGAGGAAAAACCAGATGGCAAAGGGAATCGCGGCAAAGATGCCGGAGAAGGCGGGCAGACCGAAACTGTCGCTGCCCGCCCAGCCGTGTGCGGTAAAGTTAGCCAGGCTGAAGCCGGGCGAGACCACGCCCATAAACACCAGCAGTTCCAGCACCGCCAGTACGGTCACCACCAGCTCAAACATCGCCGCCAGCTTCACGCCGAGAATATTCAGCGTCATAAACAGCAGATAGGCGCCTGCGGCCGCGGTTTTCGGGTTAAGAGCGGGATACTGCACGTTGAGATAGGCCCCGATCGCCAGGGCTATCGCCGGGGGCGCAAAGACAAACTCAATCAGCGTCGCCAGACCGGCGATCAGCCCGCCGGTTTCGCCAAAGGCGCGGCGGCTGTAGGCAAAGGGGCCGCCCGCATGGGGGATGGCGGTGGTCAGTTCGGTGAAGCTGAAAATAAAGCAGGTATAGAGCGTGGCGATCAGCGCGGTGGTCACCAGAAATCCCAGCGTGCCCGCCACGGCCCAGCCATAGCTCCAGCCAAAGTATTCGCCTGAGATCACCAGGCCAACCGCAATTCCCCACAGATGCAGCGTGCCCAGCGTGGGCTTGAGTCTGTCTGTCATACCGTTATCCCCGTCGTTGTTGGTCTCACGCGGCGTTACACCGCCATGACGCTAAAGCAGTGATAATGCCGAAGCCCGGCGCGGCGCGACTTGACGCGGGCGCAGTGATTTCTGTCCTCCGCGGTCAACTCAGCGGCAGCAACCGGGCTGGCTGCACGCTGCGGTCAACTTTGTCTCTTCTGAGGTCAAGCAGCGCCGCATCCGGCGACGCATGCTGAGTTCACGCAAGTGACCAGGAGCCGGAGTGATGAGTGCTAAACAATATGACAATCTGACTGATTCCCAACTGACCCTGATGGCCCGGCAGGCGCTGGCCTGTTATCCCGCCGCGCTGCAGGGCACACTCAGCCTGCTGTGCCGATCGGAGAACGCCACCTTTCTGCTGCAGGCCGCAGGCCGCCGTTATGCGCTGAGGCTGCACCGCGGCGATTATCATCAGAAAGCAGACATCGTCAGCGAACTGCTGTGGCTTGATGCGCTGCGCGAAACCGGCATCATGGTGCCGGAAGCGGTGCCCGATAAGACAGGTGAAAAGGTCCTGACGCTGCGGCTGCCGGATGGCGGAGAGCGCTACGTCGTGCTGTTTCACTGGATCGAGGGGGAGATGCCCACGACCGAGGTCGATCCCCGCGCTTTTCAGCAGCTCGGGCAGATCACCGCGCGCCTGCATCAGCACAGTAAACAGTGGCAGCCGCCTGCGGGTTTCCGCCGCATTATCTGGGATCACGACACCATGACCAGCGATCGCAGCCACTGGGGACGCTGGCAGGATGCGCCCAATCTCCCTGCCGCCGATCACGGCGTGGTAGAGCAGGCGATCGCGCAGGTGGGATCGGCACTGGCGCAGTTTGGCAAGGGATCGGATCGCTACGGCCTGATCCATGCGGATCTGCGGCTGACCAACCTGCTGCTGCACAAAGGGGAGACGCGGGTGATCGACTTCGACGACTGCGGGCTGGGCTGGTATCTGCACGATCTGGCGGCGGCGATCAGTTTTGTGGAGCACCATCCGCGCGCGCCAGAGTGGATCGAACACTGGATCCGCGGTTATGAGCAGGTGGCGCATATCAGTGATGCAGAGATGGCGATGCTGCCCGCGCTGCTGATCCAGCGCCGTATCCAGCTCACCGCCTGGGTGGGATCGCATGCGGAAACGGAAATGGCGCGTAGCCTCGGGCCGGAATGGGCCAGCCACTCGGTGCGCCTCTGCCGCCGTTATCTGGCGGGCAGTGCGCTGCCGGTCGGCGCCTGATGCACCAGCGGCGGGCGTCCCTGCGCCGCCGCAGTGCCGGATGTCAGGCGTCTGCTCCCACCGGGCCGCCCGCAGGCCGCAGTCAGGGCCGCGGGGACCTAGTATGGAACTTGCTCAGAGATCGGTGAAGGTGATCCACCTGAATCTGACAGAGGCGACCATGAATCCGACACTGATAAAACCCGATGCGTTTGCTGCCTGCTCTGCCGCGACAGGGGCAGGCAATCACGGCGTGCTGGCTGCGGCGGCGACCGGATTAGGCGAATTTATTCATACGCAGGGCGGCGATGCCGATCGCATCTTCGGCATCAGCGGCATCGATCCGGAACGGCTGGCCAGCCCGACGCTGAGCCTGGGGCTGGTGAACTACTGTCGGGTGCTGGAAGAGGCGGCGCGCCACTCCGGATCTGATAACTTCGGTTTGCACTACGGCAGGCAGTTTAAACCGCAGTCATTAGGCCTGATCGGCTATATCGGCCTCTGCTCCGGCACCCTGGAGCAGGCGCTGCAAAACGTGGTGGCCGCATTTCCCTGGCATCAGCACGACACGCTGACCCGCCTGGTGGATAAGGGCGAATGCTGGCGGCTCGACTATCAGGTGCGGCACGGCGCCATCCTCTCTCGCCGTCAGGATGCCGAGCTGACGCTGGGCATGTTTATGAACCTGATCCGCCACGTCGCGGGCCGCCACTGGGCTCCGCGTGAGGTGCATTTTGAGCATCCGCGCCCCGGCCAGTGGCACGATCACTGCAAAGTGTTCGATGCGCCGGTCTGGTTCGATCAGCCATTTAACTCACTGGTGATCCCGAAGCGCGATCTTTTGCGTGCGATGCCGGAAAGCGATCCGATCCTGTTGATGGTGATGCAGGATGCGATCCGGCGGCTCAACCGGGGCACGCCGCAGCAGAGCATGATCGAGCAGGCGCGCTCACAGGTTAACTTATCGCTGATGCAGGGCGAGCCGGTGCTGGAGGAGGTGGCCGATAAACTCGGCCTGTCGAGCTGGTCACTGCAGCGGCGGCTGCGCGAAGAGGGCAGCAGCTTTAGCGCACTGGTGGATCAGGTGCGCTGCGAAATGGCCACGCACTACCTGCAGCAGAAACAGCTGCCCATCTCGGAGATGGCCCTGTTGCTGGGCTACTCCGAAGTCAGCGCGTTTTCCCGCGCCTTTCGCCGCTGGTTCGGCATCAGTCCGCGTCAGTGGCGGCAGGAGGGGCTGGCCAGCTAACCCTAAGGCGCAAAGCCGAACCACGCCGGCTGATCCGGCTCCGGCGGGGGCGGCAGGTCGCGGCTCTGTGCCACCAGTTGCCAGGCGCGCAGGCAAAGCGCCTCGTTGCCTTCGGTCTGCGTTACGGCATACCGTCCACTCGGCTGCCACTCCATCCGGACCAGACATTGCTGGCCCGCATAGCGCGCCGCATCGCTGAACTGCCGGTTCAGGATCGGCTGCATTTGATTAGTCCAGTGACAGGATTTGCTGTCAGGGTTCTGAGCGATATCACAAAGATTGGCCACGCTATTCTTTTGCGTGACAGCGCCTTGCTGACAGGCGCTGAGCGTCATGGCCACCATCACCCCAGGCAGCATTCTCTTCGTTACATTAATTAAATTCATTTAACTGGCCAATTTTCCTTAAAGATCCGGCGGTCTGCTGCCGACAGTCTACAGACCGGCCTGATGAATGCTATGGCATTCCTCCGACTGTCGGCAGAACCAGAATTTACCGCCCCGGAGCGGATGACGTCTCCTTTAATTCATGGATTAGAAATGAAGAAAAATTATGCCTTTGCGGCACTCTCCTTGTTAACCGCGTCGCTGACCAGCGGCTGTGCTACCGAATCCTCCCATGCTATCCAGGCGCCGCAGGTGCGTGCCGCCAGCCAGCCGGTCTATCAGGGCGTCCTCAGCCCGATTGCGGTCGGTCAGTTTGATAACCGCTCCTCCTACATGAACGGTATCTTCTCGGATGGCGTTGATCGCCTGGGCAATCAGTCCAAAACCATTCTGATCACCCATCTGCAGCAGACCCATCGCTTCAGCGTGCTGGATCGCAGCAACCTGAAGGCGTTGCAGCAGGAGTCTGACTTTAAGCACGGTCAGCAGAGCATCAAGGGGGCGAACTACATCATTACCGGCGATATCACCGAGTTTGGCCGCAAAGAGGTGGGCGACCAGCAGCTGTGGGGCATTCTGGGCCGCGGCAAAACCCAGATCGCCTACGCCAAAGTGAATCTGAACGTGGTGGATGTCACCACCTCCGAAGTGGTCTACAGCACCCAGGGCGCGGGCGAATACCAGCTCTCTGCGCGTGAAGTGATCGGCTTCGGCGGCACCAGCAGCTATGACTCCACGCTGAACGGCAAAGTGATGGATCTGGCGATTCGCGAAGCGGTCGATCATTTAGTGGATGGAATCACCAGCGGCGCGTGGCGCCCGGTTAAATAAGGAAGCAGGCAATGAAGATGATGACACTGAGCGGCGCGCTGATGGCGGTGACGCTGCTGGCAGGCTGTGCGCCGAAAGCGCCGAAAACGATCTACTACTGGGGCGACTATCAGGAACAGGTCTGGCACTTTTATCAGCAGGGCGGCGACCCGATGAAGCAGATCGATGCGCTGAATCTGGATGTTGAAAAAGCGCGCGCGGCGGCCCAGCCCGTGCCGCCAGGCCTGCATGCGCAGCTCGGCCTGCTCTATGCCCGAACCGGCGACACCGGCAAAGCCTTCACCCAGTTCGCCACCGAGAAGCAGCTGTTTCCGGAAGCGGCCCCCTACATGGACTTTCTGATGAGTAAAAAACAAGGAGTGGTGCAGTGAATAAACTGATTGCCCTGAGTGGCGTGCTGATGGTGCTGCTGCTGACCGGCTGTGCGCAGCCGAAAAAAAGCTATGACTACAGTGCGTTCCGCGCCAGCAAGCCCGCCTCGATTCTGGTGCTGCCGGCAGAGAACCGGTCTCCGGATATTAATGCCGCACACAGCCTGGCCTCGCTGGTCACGCGTCCGCTGGCCGAAGCCGGTTACTACGTCTTCCCGGTGGCGGTGGTCGAAGAGACGTTTCAGCAGAACGGCCTGACCAGCGCCCGCGACGCCCAGGCGGTCAGCGCGAAGCGTCTGAATGAGATTTTCCATGCCGACAGCGCGCTTTACATCGACATCAGCGAATATGGCAGCAGTTACCGGGTCATTGACAGTATGACCACCGTGTCGGCGAACGCGCGGCTGGTGGATCTGCGCAGCGGCAAACAACTCTGGCAGGGGTCCGCCACCGCGACTGACGATAATCAGCAGAACGGCAACAACGGTCTGGTCGGGATGCTGGTCAGTGCGGCGATTAAGCAGATTGCCAACAATGTGACGGACAAGGCGCACACCATCGCCGGGCTGACCAGCGATCGTCTGCTGGCGCACAACGAGCAGGGCGGATTGCTCACCGGCCCACGCTACAGGCTTGTCAGCGCCCGCTGATCCATGACCAACGGGCGCAGCCGCGCCCGTTACCCCTGCGGCAGCTCCAGCTGGCTGTAACCCAGCCCGTTCATTTTGCGGACTTTAATCTGCACCGGAATACGCTCTTTCATCGCCTCGACGTGGCTGATCACCCCGATCGTTTTGCCGCTGGCGTTGAGGGCATCCAGCGCATCCAGCGCGGTGTCCAGCGTCCGGGCATCCAGCGTGCCAAACCCTTCATCAAGAAACAGCGATTCGATGCGCGTTTTATGGCTGACCAGATCGGACAGCGCCAGCGCCAGTGCCAGGCTGACCAGGAAACTCTCGCCACCCGACAGCGTGCGGGTATCGCGCGCCGCATCTGCCTGCCAGGTATCGACCACGTCCAGCTCCAGCTGATCCTGAGCCCGGCGCTGCAGCAGATAGCGGCCGTGCAGCCGGTCGAGCTGGCGGTTCGCCAGCGCCACCAGGTGATCCAGCGTCAGTCCCTGAGCGAAACGCCGGAACTTATCGCCGCTGGCGGAGCCAATCAGGTCGTTGAGCAGGCTCCACTGCGCCAGCGTCGCCCCCTCCTGTTCGATCTGCGTCATCAGGCTCTGCTGTCGGGCGCGCAGGCTGGCATCGCTGTTTAGCTGCTGCTGAATCTGCCCCTGCTGACTGGCGTTGTCGCGCAGGGCCAGCCGCAGCTGCTCCAGCTGATCTGCCAGCCCCACGGCCGACGCCGGCAGCGCGGCGGGCCTGGCCTGCTGATGGGCCGCCAGCCGCTGCTCCAGATCCGCCAGGCGGGCCTGCTGCTGCTGACATTGCTGGTCGAGCTGCTGCAGCTGCTGACGCAGTTGCCGGGCCGTCTGCTCATCCAGCAGCGCCGCGCGCAGGTGCTCTTCATCCGCGAAACCGGCGTCCGCCAGGGCCTGACGCAGCGCGGTGTCCGCCTCTGACCGTTTGTGGCTGAGGCTCTGCCGCTGCGCTTCCAGCGCCGAGCACTCACCCTGCAGGCGACTGACCTCCGCCTGAGCCTGCTGCAGGGCATTCAGCTGCTGCGCCAGCTGGTCATCGCACTGCTGAACCCGCGCCTGCATCTGCTGACGCGCGTGCGCGACGTCGCGAGCGCCAAACAGCGTCTGGCGCTGCTGCCGCATTTCGCTGAGCTGCGTCTGACTCTGCTGCTGCTGTTCCAGACGGGCGGCGAGCTGCTGCTGTTCCTGCGCTGCCTGCTGCTGCAGGGCGGCGAGCTGGGTTTCTCCCTTAAGCAGCTGCGGCTGCAGGTTAGCGAGCAGTTGCTCACTTTCCTGCCAGCGCTGCCAGCGACTCTGCTGCGTCGCCAGCCACGCGTCACGATCGGCGGCGGCGGGCAGGGTCAGATCGTGGGCGCTGAACTGCTGCGCCAGGCGGCTCTGCAGCGCCTGCCACGCCTGCTGCTCCTGCTGCTGCCGCTGTTGCAGCGCCTCCAGCGACTGCTGCAGGCTGGCCAGCGACTGCTGAGCGAGCTGTTCCGCCTGCTGATGCTGCTGCCAGGCCTGCGCCTGCTGCAGGTAGTGATCTTTCGCGGCCTGCCGCGCCTGTTCTGCGGCCTCCTGCGCCTGGCGCTGCTGCTCAAGCTGGCTTTCCCGTTCGCTCTGCTGCTGCTGCCACGCGGCCAGCGCCTCGCTATCGGCAATCGGGAAGGTGAGTGCCAGCTCACTGCTCAGCGCCTGCCATTGCTGCTCAAGCCGGTCGAGCTGCTGCTGCGTCTGCGCGATCTCTTCACGCAGGGTCTGCTGCTGCAGCGCGGACTGTTTCAGCTGCTCCCCTCTGGTGGTGCCCGCTTCGCGCAGCGCCTCGGTCTGCTGCTGCAGCGCCGCCCGACGCTGCTGGTTAGCACTTACTTCCAGCGAACGGTAGGCGTCCACCGCGGGATGTGTACAGGAGCCGCAGAGCGGACAGGGCTGATCGGCGGTGAGGCGGGCGCGGTAATCGCTGAGGTCGGCGATCTGCTGCTCCAGCGCACAGATTTTTTCGACATCGTCCAGCTGCTGCTTTTCACGTTTCCACGTCTCGCGCAGGGTCTGCAGCTCCGCCTCGCTCTGCTGATGTGCTTTTTCCAGCGCGCTCAGGCGCTGCTGACGCTGACCGAGCTGCTGGTGCAGCGGCTGCCACTGCGTGGCGAGCAGCAGCAGTTGCTGATGCGCCGGACGGTTATGCTGCAGCTGGCTCAGCGCCGCGCGCAGCGCTGCCGGCGGATGCTGCTCCTGAAGCGAAGTCAGTACTTGCTCCGCCTGCGACAGCGCCGCGCGAGCCTGCTGTTCCGCCTGCTGACGCGGCAGCGCCTGCTCAGCCTGCTGCTGTTGCTGCGCCTGCTGCGCGGCGATCTGCCGTTGCTGCTGTTCCGCCTGCTGTGCCAGGCCCGCCAGCGTCGTCTCACGCTGAGCCAGCAGCGCAAAGTTCTCCTGCCAGACGGGCAGGGAGGCACCCCACTGCGCCAGATCGGCCAGCTGCCGTTGTAACTGCTGCTGTTCAGCCAGCGCCTGCTGCCACCCGGCGACCTGGCGCGTCTGCGCCGTCAGGGCGAGCTGCGTCTGGTCCAGATGCTGCTGCTGGCGGCTGTTCTCCTGCTGCTGTTCTGAGAGCTGCTGCTGGCGTGTCGCAATCTGCTGATCCAGCGGCAGCACCTGGTCTGTCAGCAGACGCTCCTGCTGCTGCTGGTCCTGCAGCGCCTGCTGACGGGCGGTCTGGATGGCGGTGTAGTGCTGCTGATGCTGCTGCTGTTGCTGCTGCGCCTGCCCGGCGGCGGCCGTGAGCTGCTGACAGCGGCTGTCCGCCTGCTGCTGATCGGCGTGCAGCGTGTCGCGCTGCTGCAGGATGCCGCGCAGTTTTTCTGCCGGTTCGCTGCGGGCCAGCCGCTGGCGGTCACCCTCTGCCGCCTGCGAGGCGGCCTGTGCCTGCTGAACCGCGGCCTCCGCCTGCTCACGTTCCTGCTCAAGCTGCTGCGTCTGCTGCAGCCACTGCTGCTGCTGTTGCGCCTGCTGATAGTCTGTGCTGAGCCGCTGTTCGGCGTCGGTCAGATCGGCGAGCTGCTGCTGCAGCGCCGCACGCGCCTCGTCATCCAGCAGGGCCATCGCGCCCGCCTGACTGCGCAGCAGATCCAGCTGGGTCTTCGCCTCTTTGTGGCGCTCATAGATCGCGGTGGAGATCAGGCCGTAGATCTCCGTGCCGGTCAGCTCCTCCAGCAGTTCGGCGCGTTCGCTGGCCTTTGCGTTGAGAAAGGCGGCGAACTGCCCCTGAGAGAGCATCATCGAGCGGGTAAAACGCTCAAAATCGAGCCCGGAGAGGGTTTCGATCAGCTTAAGCTTGTCGCCAACCTTATCGGCGACAATCACGTTGTCGGCGCAGCGCGCCAGCTCCACGCGCGGGGCCTGCAGCTTGCCGTCGGCGGTGCCGCGTGCGCGGTTCTGGCTCCAGAAGGCGCGCCAGGCCTCGCCTTTAATTTCGAACTCCACTTCGGCCAGGCATTCCGCGCAGTCGCGGGTCATCAGCGCATTCTGGCTCTGGGATATCGCCCCCAGGCGCGGCGTCTGGTGATAGAGCGCCAGACAGATGGCGTCGAGCAGGGTAGTTTTACCGGCCCCGGTGGCACCGGTAATGGCGAACAGGCCGTTGCTGGCAAAGGGTTCGGCACGGAAGTCGATGAACCATTCACCGCGCAGGGCATTGAGGTTTTTAAACCGGAGCGTGAGGATCTTCATTGGGTCTCTTCCATGGCGGCCAGCGTCTGGCGGAACAGGGTGGTCATCTCGTCAATCTGCGTCTCATCCAGCGCCTCATCCAGCGCCAGGCGGCGGGCGAAGACCTCCTCCACCTTCAGCTCGTTCAGGGTTTCATTATCGAGCCGCGCCAGGCTCTGCTGACGCTGTTCCCGGCTGCGGCGAAGCAGCAGAACCTCCACCGGCAGCGCGGCGGTCAGGCTCTCAACCTGCCGCTGCAGGTCGCTGAGGTACTCCTGGGTGGTGACCTCGATGTCGAGCCAGGTGGGCTTCGCCTGCGCAACCGGACTGAGGGCGTTGAGCTGATCGGCGATCTGCGCCAGCGATCCTTTCAGCATTCGCATCGGCTGCGTCTGCGGCACCACCAGCGGCGTGACAGATTGCAGGCCGCTGGCCGCCAGCGCCACCAGGAAGACGCTCTTTTCGCTGCCCAGTTCATCAAAACTCAGCGGGATCGGCGAGCCGCTGTAGCGGATATGCTCGCTGCCCGCGACGCGCTGGGCGCGATGGATATGGCCCAGCGCAATATAGTCAGCCGCCGGGAAGGCGCTGGCGGGGAAGGCGTCCAGCGTGCCGATATAGATGTCGCGCACTGAATCGCTCTGGCTGACGCCGACGGTGGTGAGATGGCCGGTCGCGATGATCGGCAGCGCATGGCCCAGCGCCTGCGCGGCGGCGAAACGCTGTTGATAGTGCTCGGCGATCGCCTCCAGCAGCGAGGTCTGCTTGTCACGTCCCGACTGGCCCGCCCGGCTGCGCAGGATGTCGCGCGGACGCAGGTAGGGAATGGCGCAGAGCAGCGCGCCCGGTTCGCCCTGGCGGGTCGTGAGCAGCAGCACGTCGTCGTTCTCCTGCGGTGTGGCGATCACCCGCGTATTAAGGCAGGCCAGCAGTTCACGCGACTCGTTCAGCGTGGCAACGGAGTCGTGGTTGCCGGCCAGCACGATCAGCTGGCAGCCCGTAGGCTGCAGCGCCACCACAAAGCGGTTGAACATCTCGCGGGCATAGCTGGGTGGCGTTCCGGTGTCGAAGAGATCGCCCGCAATAATCAGCGCATCCACCTGATGCTGTTCAATCTGGATCAGCAGCCAGTCGAGAAACGCCTGATGTTCCGCCGCCCGGCTTTTGTTGTAGAAGAACTGCCCCAGATGCCAGTCCCCAGTATGAATAATGCGCATGATGAGTCCCTGCCGTTGTGATTCGCCCGGCGATTATACGGGCTCTGCGGCCAAAGCAAAAAAATGTCGTGGCCCTGTCATAAATGATTACCCACGAGGTTACAGGCAGGTTATGTTTTTCATAAAAGTGTCACAAATCTGACGCATAATGGCGCCGCGAATCTCAGTGACAGCCGTCATAATCTGCAGGAGTAATAATGGCTAAGCGCATTCTGGTTGTGGAGGATGAAGCCCCCATCCGCGAAATGTTGTGTTTTGTTCTGGAGCAG
The DNA here is from genome assembly GCF_022647325.1 of Pantoea deleyi. Classification (NCBI taxonomy): domain Bacteria; kingdom Pseudomonadati; phylum Pseudomonadota; class Gammaproteobacteria; order Enterobacterales; family Erwiniaceae; genus Pantoea; species Pantoea deleyi. The sequence goes on along the minus strand of NZ_CP071405.1, from coordinate 3,030,333 downwards.
AACGACTATCAGCCGATTGAGGCGGAAGATTATGACAGCGCCGTGGGCAAGCTGATTGAACCCTGGCCCGACCTGATTTTACTGGACTGGATGTTACCCGGCGGCAGCGGCATTCAGTTTATCAAACACCTGAAACGCGAAGCGATGACGCGCGATATTCCGGTGATGATGCTGACCGCGCGCGGTGAAGAGGAAGATCGGGTTCGCGGGCTGGAAGTCGGCGCCGATGATTACATCACCAAGCCATTTTCGCCGAAAGAGCTGATGGCGCGGATCAAGGCGGTGATGCGGCGTATTTCGCCGATGGCCGTGGAAGAGGTGATTGAGATGCAGGGGCTGAGTCTGGATCCCTCCTCGCATCGCGTGATGTCCGAAACCACGCCGCTGGAGATGGGCCCTACCGAATATAAGCTGCTGCACTTCTTTATGACTCACCCGGAACGGGTTTACAGCCGCGAACAGCTGCTCAACCACGTCTGGGGCACCAATGTCTATGTGGAAGATCGCACGGTCGATGTCCACATTCGCCGTTTACGTAAAGCGCTGGAAGTCTCCGGCCACGATCGCATGGTACAAACCGTTCGTGGAACAGGGTATCGTTTCTCTGCCCGCTACTGAACGGAGTTTTCACCGTGCTGGAACGCCTCTCCTGGAAGAGATTACTTGCAGAACTGCTGCTGGCCTGCCTGCCGGGGCTGCTGCTGGGCCTGCTGTTCGGCGGCCTGGCCTGGTGGCTGTTGCTGAGCGTGCTGGCGGTACTGTTGTGGCACTTTCACAATCTGATGCGGCTGTCGCACTGGCTGTGGCTTGACCGCACCATGACCCCACCCACCGGGCGCGCCAGCTGGGAACCGCTGTTTTATGGCCTCTATCAGATGCAGCTGCGAAACCGGCGGCGGCGGCGTGAACTGGGTAATCTGATCAAGCGGTTCCGCAGCGGGGCCGAATCGCTGCCGGATGCGGTGATCCTGACCACCGAAGAGGGAACGATTTTCTGGTGCAACGGGCTGGCGCAGCAGCATCTTGGCCTGCGCTGGCCGGAAGATAATGGCCAGAATATCCTCAATCTCCTGCGCTATCCGGAGTTCTCCCGCTATCTCCGTCAGCGCGATTTTGACAAGCCGCTGACGCTGGTGCTCAACAACAAACTGCACATGGAATTTCGCGTGATGCCTTACAGCGAAGGACAGTGGCTGCTGGTGGCGCGCGATGTCACGCAGATGCACCAGCTGGAGGGCGCGCGCCGCAACTTCTTTGCCAACGTCAGCCATGAGCTGCGCACACCGCTCACGGTGCTGCAGGGCTATCTGGAGATGATGAACGATTCGGTGATGAGCGAACCTTCGCGCAGCAAAGCGCTGCACACCATGTCGGAGCAGACGCGGCGGATGGACAGTCTGGTTAAGCAGCTGCTGACGCTGTCGCGCATTGAGGCCGCGCCAGCCATCGATCTCAAAGAGAAGGTGGATGTGCCGGTGATGCTGAAACTGCTGCAGCATGAGGCGGCGACGCTGAGCGGCGGGCGGCACGAGATCCATTTCCATACCGATCCCCATCTTAAGGTGTTCGGCAACGATGAGCAGTTGCGCAGCGCCATCTCCAATCTGGTTTACAACGCCGTCAATCACACGCCAGCGGGCACGCGGATCGACATCAGCTGGCTGCGCAGCAAGCAGGGGGCGACTCTGCGGGTGTGCGACAACGGGCCGGGCATCGCGCCGGAGCATATTCCGCGCCTGACCGAGCGTTTCTATCGCGTCGATAAAGCGCGCTCCCGGGCCACCGGCGGCAGCGGGCTGGGGCTGGCGATTGTGAAACATGCGCTGAGCCACCATAACGCGCGGCTCGACATCACCAGTGTGCCGCACAGCGAGACCTGTTTTACCTTTACGCTGCCAGCGAGGTTGATTGTCAGCGGCGTGATGCAGGAGAATGCCGTACATTAATCGCCGCCGGATCTTGCTGATGCGCCTCCTTCTTTTACTGTTCATGACACTGCTGCCGGGCCTGGCGATCGCCCAGCCCGGCCCGCTCGCCGGTAACCTCAGCAGCGTGGGCTCCGATACGCTCGGCTATCTGATGACGCTGTGGAGCGAAGATTTCAGCCGTCAGGTGCCGGGCGTTAACGTGCAGGTGCAGGCCTCCGGCTCTTCGACCGCCCCGACCGCGCTGGCGGCGGGGGCGGCGCAGCTGGGGCCGATGAGCCGCCCGATGCAGGCCGATGAACGCCAGGCCTTCGAGGCGCGCTACGGCTATCCGCCGCTGGCCGTACCGGTGGCGATGGATGCGCTGGTGGTGGTGGTCAATCAGCGCAACCCGCTGCAGCAGATTGCGCCGCGTCAGCTCGACGCCATCTTCTCGGTGACCCGCCTGTGCGGCGCACGCGATGTGCCGCTGCGCTGGGGCGATCTCGGCCTGACCGGGGCGCAGTGGCGCAGCCGCCCGATTCAGCGCTATGGCCGCAACTCCGCCTCCGGCACCTGGGGATTTTTCAAGCAGCAGGCGCTGTGCCGGGGCGATTTCCGCAGCGACGTCGCGGAGTTTCCTGGCTCGGCCGCGGTGGTGCAGGCCGTCGCCGGCAATCCACGCAGCATTGGCTACGCCAGTTTCGGCTTTCACCTCAGCGGCGTAAAAATGCTGGCGGTGAGCAGCGATCAGGGACAGGCGATCGTTCCGGATGCCGACGCCATCCGCAGCGGCCGTTACCCCTGGGCGCGTCCGCTCTACCTCTACGTCAATAAAGCGCCCGGTAAACCGCTGCCGCCGCTGGTGGCGGCCTTTCTGCAGCAGGTGCTCTCGGTGCAGGGACAGCGGCGCGTCAGCGAGGCCGGTTATCTGCCGCTGTCGGAAAGTCAGATCGCTCAGGCGCAGGCCTCCCTGAAATAACCCCGAACATGAATTAATTTCATCATCGCTGAATTTTCTTCAGTTGCAGCGGCGTCCCGTGCGTGCCACTCTGTGCGCAGACATTTAGCCATCCAGATGGCTATTTATATCAGAATGCAACTATTTCCTGCCGTCATTACCGGCAGGCGAGAAAGGAGTGATCATGCAAAGAGAAACCGCCCCGTTCCGTGCCGACACCGTCGGCAGCTTCCTGCGACCTGCCGCCATCAAACAGGCGCGCGAACAGTTTGCCGCCGGTGAGATCGCTGCCGCTGCGCTGCGTGAGGTCGAAGATGCGGCGATCCGCGATGTGGTCGCGAAACAGCGTGAAAACGGCCTGAAGGTGGTCACGGATGGCGAGTTTCGTCGCGGCTGGTGGCACTTCGACTTCTTCTATGGCCTGCAGGGCGTTGAGCGTTATGAGGCGGAGCAGGGCATTCAGTTTAATGGCGTGCAGACCAAAGCGCACGGCGTGAAAGTGGTCGGCAAGCTGGGCTTCCCGGCGGATCACCCGATGCTCGACCATTTCCGCTTCCTGCAGAGCATTGCCGGCGATGCGGTGCCGAAGATGACCATTCCCAGCCCCAGCGTGCTGCACTTCCGTGGCGGCCGCAAAGTCATCGACGCGGAGGTTTATCCGGACCTGGCCGACTACTTCAGCGATCTGGCGCAGACCTACAAAGCGGCCATCAGAGCGTTTTATGACGCGGGCTGCCGCTATCTGCAGCTGGACGACACCGTCTGGGCTTACCTCTGTTCTGAGGATCAGAAGCGCGATATCCGGGCGCGCGGCGACGATCCGGAGCAGCTGGCGCAGACGTATGCTCAGGTGCTGAATACCGCGCTGGAAGATAAGCCTGCCGACCTGACCGTGGGCCTGCATGTCTGTCGCGGCAATTTCCGCTCCACGTGGATTTCAGAGGGGGGCTACGGACCGGTGGCGGAGATCCTGTTCGGCCGCGTCAACGTGGATGCGTTCTTCCTGGAGTATGACAACGCCCGCTCCGGCGGCTTCGAGCCACTGCAGTTTATCAGGCCCGGCCATCAGCAGGTGGTACTGGGGCTGATCACCACCAAGGTGGGTGAACTGGAGGATCCGGCGCAGGTGAAAATCCGGCTGGAGGAGGCGGCGCAGTATGTCAGTCTGGATCAGATCTGCCTCAGCCCGCAGTGCGGTTTTGCCTCGACGGAGGAGGGCAACAGCCTGAGCGAAGCCGAGCAGTGGCAGAAGATCCGTTTAGTAGTCGATATCGCGAAACAGGTCTGGTAGGGCTGTAACGTTGTGCAGACAGGCGCGTAAAACGCGCCTTTTGTGTATCTGAACGGGAGTTTATGCGGGGATTTCTCACGCCCTGGCGACTTTCCAGGCACATCATCTGGTGTGCCTGCTGCAAAAATTAACGCTATCCTCTGCCTTTTGGAAAAATGGCGGGATAACCTTCTGGTTTTCCGATCCCGTATTGCCTTTCACCGCTATAAACGTTTTACTTAGCGCCGTTGTCGAATCACCCCTCTGTAACCAGAATAACAGCAGATTAAACCACCTGCGCGCCAGCCCGTGACGGACACCGTGCTCTGCCCGTGTCAGTCGTCGCGGTTCAGACGCAGCGAGGGGGACAACACAAACTCAACTTCCACCGCAACATCAGTGACAGGCCGTATGACACATCGTTTAACTTCGAAGGACATTCTCGCGCTGGGCTTTATGACATTTGCCCTGTTCGTTGGCGCGGGTAACATCATTTTCCCGCCTATGGTTGGTATTCAGTCTGGTGAACACGTCTGGACTGCCGCAATAGGCTTCCTGCTGACCGCTGTCGGCCTGCCCGTTATGACCGTGATCGCGCTGGCCCGTGTGGGCGGCGGCGTGGATGCGCTCAGCACCCCGATTGGCAAAGTGGCGGGCATCGTGCTGGCGACCGTCTGCTATCTGGCTGTTGGGCCGCTGTTTGCCACCCCGCGCACCGCGACGGTCTCTTTTGAGATGGGGATCGCCCCGCTGACCGGTGAAGGCCCGCTGCCGCTGTTTATCTACAGCCTGATCTACTTCGTGCTGGTCATTGGCGTGTCGCTCTATCCCGGCAAACTGCTGGATACCGTGGGCCATTTCCTGGCACCGCTGAAAATTATCGCCCTGACCGTGCTCGGTGTGGCCGCGCTGCTCTGGCCGGCAGGCGGAACCATTACGGCGACCGCCGACTATCAGCGCGCGGCCTTCTCCAGCGGTTTCGTTAATGGTTATCTGACCATGGATACCCTGGGCGCCCTGGTCTTCGGCATCGTGATTGTGAACGCGGCCCGCTCCCGTGGCGTGGAAAATGCGGCGCTGCTGACCCGCTATACCGTGCTGGCGGGCCTGATCGCCGGTCTGGGCCTGACGCTGGTCTACCTCTGCCTGTTCAAACTGGGGGCAGGCAGTGGCGCGCTGGTGGATCAAAACGCCAACGGCGCCGCGATCCTGCATGCCTATGTTCAGCACACCTTTGGTGATATGGGCAGCTTCTTCCTGGCCGCGCTGATCTTCGTCGCCTGTATGGTGACCGCTGTGGGCCTGACCTGTGCCTGTGCGGAATTTTTTGCGCAATACCTGCCATTGTCGTATAAAACGCTGGTATTTATTCTGGGTCTGTTCTCAATGGTGGTGTCGAACCTCGGCCTGAGCCACCTGATTCAGATCTCCATCCCGGTACTGACGGCGATCTATCCGCCCTGTATCGTGCTGGTCGTGCTGAGTTTCACCCTGAACTGGTGGAACAAAAGCAGCCGGATTATCGCACCGGCGATGCTGGTCAGCCTGCTGTTTGGCATTGTTGATGCGATTAAAACCACCGGGTTTAAAGATATGCTGCCCGCTTTCAGTCAGCATCTGCCGCTGGCCGACCAGGGTCTCGCCTGGCTGCCGCCGTCGCTGGTGATGCTGCTGATTGCCGCTGTTGTCGACCGGGTGAAGGGACCTGAACAGGTTGCCGTTCACTCGTAACAGAGAGCGCTGATTCTTCTTTAACCACGGGCTTGCCCGTGGTTTTTTCATTTCACAGGTACAGGTTGTTATGCAAGAAACCAACAAGCTCAAACGCGGACTGAGCACGCGCCATATCCGCTTTATGGCACTGGGATCGGCGATTGGCACCGGGCTGTTTTACGGTTCCGCTGATGCGATAAAAATGGCCGGACCGAGCGTGCTGCTCGCCTATATCATCGGCGGGGCAGTGGCTTACATCATCATGCGCGCACTGGGTGAGATGTCAGTGAACAACCCCCAGGCCAGCTCCTTCTCCCGCTACGCGCAGGACTACCTGGGGCCGATGGCGGGCTACATCACCGGCTGGACATACTGTTTCGAAATCCTGATTGTGGCGATAGCGGATGTTACCGCTTTCGGCATCTATATGGGCGTCTGGTTCCCTGAGGTGCCGCACTGGATTTGGGTGCTGAGCGTGGTGCTGATCATCGGCGCGGTCAACCTGATGAGCGTGAAGGTGTTCGGCGAGGTGGAGTTCTGGTTCTCCTTCTTCAAAGTTGCCACCATCATCGTGATGATTCTGGCCGGTTTTGGCATGATCATCTGGGGGATCGGCAATGGCGGTCAGCCGACCGGCATCCACAATCTCTGGACTAACGGCGGCTTCTTCGCGCACGGCGTGGTGGGGATGCTGCTGTCGCTGCAGATGGTGATGTTTGCCTATGGCGGCATTGAGATTATCGGTATCACCGCCGGTGAAGCGAAAGATCCGGAGAAGTCTATTCCGCGTGCGATTAACTCCGTACCCTGGCGCATCCTGGTGTTCTACGTCGGCACACTGTTTGTGATTATGTCGATCTATCCGTGGAATCAGGTTGGCACTGCGGGCAGCCCGTTTGTTCTGACCTTCCAGCATCTGGGGATCGCGGCAGCGGCTTCCATCCTCAATTTCGTGGTGCTGACGGCCTCGCTCTCGGCCATTAACAGCGATGTGTTTGGCGTGGGCCGAATGCTGCACGGGATGGCACAGCAGGGTCATGCGCCGAAGATCTTTATGAAAGTCTCTTCGCGCGGCATTCCGTGGGTGACGGTGGTGGTGATGATGTTCGCCATGCTGATCGCCGTCTACCTTAACTACCTGATGCCGGAAAAAGTGTTCCTGGTCATTGCGTCCCTGGCGACCTTCGCAACGGTGTGGGTCTGGATCATGATTCTGCTGTCGCAGATAGCGTTTCGTCGCAAAATCGGCAAAGAGGCGGCCAGCAAGCTGCACTTTGCCCTGCCTGGCGGCAGCTGGACGGCTGGCGTTGGCGTCGCTTTCCTCTGCTTTATTATCGCGCTGATTGGCTACTTCCCTGATACCCGCGTTTCGCTCTACGTCGGTATGGTGTGGATCGTGCTGCTGCTGGCAGGCTACAGGCTGGTGCGTAAGCCTCGTTGATCCTCTGTTCTGCTCTCCCGATACCGGGGGAGCAGATCCGGTTATTTCCCGCCTCTGCGTTATCCTCTGTTATTTCTGTGATCCCCTGCACAGCCTTTCATTTTTTAGCCGATACGACACGCCGCAGAAATATTATCGCTTCGCGATCTGCGGGGTATTTTCGCGCCGCTGTGCGGAAGCGTTTATTTCATTACCTGATTATTATCACAGACGCAGAATCCGGATAGCCGGACAGGCGTAATCGCGCGGCAGGGCGCGGCGGGCGGGAGTTGAACAGCAGTGGAGTGGACAGAGAAAATAAAAAACGGCGAAACCAGTCGCCGAAAGATTCAAAGAATTACAGGAAAAAATAATTATAAAGGGATGATTGACGTACTTATCGTAAAACAAAAAAGAGAGGGCTGATAGCCAGCGCGTTTTAAATAAGAAAAGGTCGGAATGACGTTATTAACGGCGGTTAACCTTATTCAGACCGCCGCGAAGCAAGGGGCTGAATTTGATTAGCCACAGACTCAGGGCAATATAACCGAAACCGGCAGCGTAGCGCGGTTATCCAGGTGTTTGCGCAGCTGATTCAGCGTGGATTGATAAGGGCAGAGCAGGCCCACCTCTGTGACCCTGCAGTCGGGCTGATGCCACTCCTGACGTAACAGCGGATGTTGTTCATCAACCGGCTGCAGCTGACGGATCGCATCCAGACTCTGCGCCTGAAAATAGAGGCGCAAAAACCGTTCGCCGCTGCGGGTATCACGCCAGCGCTCCAGCACCAGACTGCTGCCGGGCGGGATGTTGCCGCGTGCATAGCCGGGAAGCTGCCAGCTAAAGCCCATCAGAGTGCGCACCATCGCGATATTGGTGTCGTGGGCGACCAGAATGAACCAGCGGGTGGGCGAATCGTCATCGGCGATGCTCTCCAGCAGGGCGTTAAGCAGGATTGAGCCGCGACGCTGAGCCAGATAGAGGAGATCATTGCTGAGATCGTAGTTGGCGGTCAGCAGGGGCAGCAGCGCGGTAATCTGCGCGGCGGAAGTGATATGCCCCCAGGCGAGCTGATCGAACGGCAGATTTTCGCTGTAACCCAGCCGCAGCGTCTCTACCATGCTCGCCATCGCGCTCAGCCCGTAGACGTAACTGCCGCCGCTGCGGGTCTGCCGGATCGACCAGGGCTGATCGAAGAAGGTGCAGGCACGGCCGGGCGCACAGACGGCGGCTTTCAACTGCTGAATCGCCGGTTGCAGCTGCTGCCGGAGCCGCGCCAGATCGCCCGCTTTCTGCTGTTTAGCGGCCAGCTCCAGAGCCGGGTCGCCGTGGGTGATCGCCAGTTTATCGCTCTGAAACAGCGGATCGGCGTCTCCCGCCACGGAATGCACCGGCACGCCGCAGCCCGGAAAGGCCCCGTCAGTCAGTGCCGCGCCGGTGGCGCGGGTGCGCTGCAGCGGACTGGCGCGCACGTAGACCTGGCTCGCCTCCGGACAGCCGGGTGTCAGCAGGCCGAGCTGGCGATAGTGATCGCCCTCCCAGCGCCCTTTATTGACCACCGCGCTGTAGCCATGACCGGTCAGCTCACCATCGGCCGTACTCCACTGTGTCCAGGGCTGCTCGCTGGCGGCCTCAATCTCTTTGCGGTTACCCGGCGTCGGCGGGCGGACGCCGTGACGGCTCAGTTCGACCACTTTCTCCAGCTGATACGTCGCCGCCTGCGCCGCCGGGCTTGCCAGCCAGAGAGAGGTGAGGATCAGCGCGCAGCGGTACAGCGCGGGCAGCGTCATCTACTCATCCAGCGCGCTGTTGCCGGTCAGCGCCTTAATCTGTGGATAGAGCGTCGCGTTAGCCAGCAGCACCGGATTGCCGTTTTTCAGCCCCTCGTTACGCAGGTAATCGTTGGTGATACCGCCGGCCTCGCGCATCAGAACAATGCCCGGCAGGCCGTCCCAGGCGTGCATATGCGCTTCGTAGTAACCAATCAGGCGTCCGGCCGCCGCCCAGGCACTGGTCAGCGCGCCGGAACCCACGCGGATAAACATGCCGCCCTGGGCGATCAGCCCGTTAATCAGATGCGAAACGCCGTCGCCCGCCACCCGGCTGCCATTGCTGATGCCGAGCAGCCCTTCATTCAGCTGGGTCGCGCCATGCACCGCCATGCGACGTTCATTGACCCAGGCACCCTGACCGGCGCGGGCGTGAAACAGCTCATGATGATTGGGATCGCAGACCACGCCGATAACCGGTTCCCCCTCGCACACCACCGCCAGCGAGACGCACCAGTTTGGCAGCCCGTTGACGAAGCAGGCGGTGCCATCGATCGGATCGACGACCCAGATAAAAGGGGCACCCTGCACCTCGCCGCCGCTCTCTTCACCATAGACGGCATCCTCCGGAAACCGTTCGGCGATTAAGGTCCGGATTAAGGCCTCCACGTTGCGATCGGTCTCGCTGACCACGTCCTGCAAATCCCTCTTATGTTCCACCACCAGTGTCTGACGCTGCTGATACCAGGATAAGGCCCGGCTGGCCGCCGCACGGGCGATGTCGCAGGCGTAACGGTAACGCGCGTCAATTTCAGAATGCGAAGCGGATGACATCTTTTCCTCTTATGATTTTTTTGCCCTATCGAACGGAAGGCGCGCCTGAACAGGCAGTCTGGCTGTGATGTTAACTTAATTACTGTTAAGAAAGGCTTCATTAAGCCGCAGATGCGGTGTAATGGCAAGATGGGGCAGAGGCGGGCGACGGTTTTTCAGCGGGCAAAAACGGACCGTCGCCAGACCGGCAGCAGAGGATCGGGTTTTACAGGGTTTTATCGGTCGCCAGCGTCATTAAACGCGGATAAAAATCGAAAAACAGCGCTTCCAGCTGATCGTAATGCTGGGTGAAATCGTGGTATGAGTCGCGCAGCGCCGCCAGGCGAGGACGACGGCTGGCCATGCCGTGCAGCACCCGCTCCAGCCGTCCGGCCTGGGCATAGTGTTCAAACCAGCGCTCGCGCCACATCACCGCGTTAAGGTGCTGAAAGTCAGGCGGCGTATCGCGCAGCTGCGGCACGATCTCCTGCTCGGCGGCGGCGGAAAATTGCGCCAGCGTCTGGTCAGGCGTGAACTGCTGCCAGTGGCGGGCCAGAAAGTGGTCCCAGATGACATCCAGGGTGATCGGTGCCACGCGGTACGTTTCTGCCCGGAACAGCTGGCGGGCGGTGCGCACCTCCGGCAGCGCATCGGTCATGACGTCGAGACGACGGTGCATAAGAATGCCGTCTGCGACGGGCGCAGACCACTGCTGGTGCGGATTACCCCGCACGAAGTCGGCCATTAAATTGCCGAGTAAAGAGCTGTCGGCCAGCCGGGCCAGATGGAGATGAGCAAGAAAGTTCATGCCGCATTATAGGCTGAACTGCCTTTGCGCAGCCAGTTGTTCAGAATTGGTCGATTTTCCGCTAAACTGTGCCGCCTGTTTTTGCCTGAGAAAGAACATTTCAATGCGTGTCGCCGATTTTGCTTTTGAATTGCCCGAATCCCTGATTGCTCACTATCCCCAGGCGCAGCGCAGCGGCTGTCGTCTGCTGTCGCTTGAGGGTCCCAGCGGTAACCTGTCGCACGGTGTGTTCACCGATGTGCTGGATAAGCTCAATCCCGGTGATCTGCTGGTGTTCAACAATACCCGGGTGATTCCGGCGCGCGTCTTTGGCCGTAAAGCCAGCGGCGGCAAGATCGAGATGCTGGTTGAGCGCATGCTGGACGACAAGCGCGTGCTGGCCCATGTGCGCGCCTCAAAAGCGCCGAAGCCGGGTGCTGAGCTGCTGCTGGGTGAAGATGAGAGCGTGAAAGCGACCATGGTGGCACGCCACGATGCGCTGTTTGAGATTGCGTTCGATGACGATCGCGCCGTGCTCGACATCCTTAGCAGCGTCGGCCATATGCCGCTGCCGCCCTATATCGATCGTCCGGATGAAGAGGCGGACCGCGAGCTCTATCAGACCGTCTACAGCGCCCGTCCGGGTGCCGTGGCGGCCCCGACCGCCGGGCTGCACTTTGACGAACCGCTTTTGCAGGCGCTGAAAGAGAAGGGCGTCGAAATGGCCTTTGTGACGCTGCATGTCGGCGCGGGCACCTTCCAGCCGGTGCGCGTTGAGACCATCGAAGAGCATCACATGCATGCCGAATATGCCGAAGTGCCGCAGGAGGTGGTCGATGCGGTGCTGGCCTGTAAAGCGCGCGGCAACCGGGTGGTGGCGGTTGGCACCACCTCCGTCCGTTCGCTGGAGAGCGCCGCCAAAGCGAGTCAGGATGCCCTGATTGCACCGTTCTTCGACGATACCCAGATTTTTATCTATCCGGGCTATGAGTATCAGGTGATCGATGCGCTGATCACCAATTTCCACCTGCCCGAATCGACCCTGATTATGCTGGTGTCGGCCTTTGCCGGTTACCAGCACACCATGGCCGCGTACCGCGCAGCCGTGGCTGAGCAGTATCGTTTCTTCAGTTATGGAGACGCGATGTTTATCAGCAAAAATCCGCAGGCGCCGCTGGAAAAAGTGGGCGACTGATTTATTAACCGATAGCCGGACTCGCCTGTTACACGACGAAGGCTATCTGCATCGGACTGTTTCTCCGATGGAGGCTTTGTGAAATTTGAACTTGATACCACAGACGGGCGCGCACGCCGTGGCCGTCTGATTTTCGATCGCGGCGTGGTGGAAACCCCGGCGTTTATGCCCGTGGGCACCTACGGCACCGTGAAAGGCATGACGCCGGAAGAGGTGCAGGAGACGGGCGCACAGATCATTCTGGGCAACACCTTCCACCTCTGGCTGCGTCCGGGCCAGGAGATCATGAAACTGCACGGCGACCTGCATGACTTCATGCAGTGGAAAGGGCCGATCCTGACCGACTCCGGCGGTTTCCAGGTCTTCAGCCTGGGCGATATCCGTAAGATCACGGAAGCGGGCGTTCACTTCCGTAACCCGATCAACGGCGACCCGATCTTCCTCGATCCGGAAAAATCGATGGAGATCCAGTATGACCTCGGCTCCGATATCGTGATGATCTTCGACGAATGTACGCCTTATCCGGCGGACTGGGACTACGCCAAACGCTCGATGGAGATGTCGCTGCGCTGGGCGAAACGCAGCCGTGACCGTTTCGACAGCCTGGGCAATAAAAATGCCCTGTTCGGCATTATCCAGGGCTCGGTTTACGAAGATTTACGAGATGTCTCGGTGAAAGGTCTGGTAGAGATTGGCTTTGATGGGTACGCTGTGGGCGGCCTGGCGGTGGGTGAGCCTAAGCAGGACATGCACCGTATTCTTGAGCACGTCTGTCCGCAGCTGCCGCAGGATAAACCGCGTTATCTGATGGGTGTCGGTAAGCCGGAAGATCTGGTGGAAGGCGTCCGTCGCGGTGTCGATATGTTTGACTGTGTGATGCCTACCCGCAATGCCCGAAATGGTCATCTGTTTGTGACGGAAGGCGTGGTGAAAATCCGCAACGCCCGCTACAAAGATGACACTGCGCCGCTGGATGCCGAGTGCGATTGTTACACCTGTCGCAATTACAGTCGTGCCTACTTGTATCATCTCGACCGTTGTAACGAAATACTGGGCGCGCGCCTGAATACTATCCACAATTTGCGCTACTACCAGCGTCTGATGGCAGGTTTACGCCAGGCCATCGAAGAGGGTAAATTAGAGCGCTTTGTAACTGAGTTTTACCAACGGACGGGCAAAGAAGTTCCGCCATTAACGTCTGACAATTCATCAATGAGGGAAATTTAATGAGCTTATTCATTTCTGACGCCGTGGCCGCAGCAGGCGCACCGTCTCAGGGAAGTCCGTATTCTCTGGTGATCATGCTGGTGGTGTTTGGTCTGATTTTCTATTTCATGATCCTGCGTCCACAGCAGAAACGTGCGAAAGAGCACAAGAAGCTGATGGACTCTATTTCCAAGGGTGATGAAGTGCTGACCAGCGGTGGCCTGGTAGGTCGCGTGACAAAGGTCTCTGACACGGGCTACGTAGCGATTGCGCTGAATGACACCAACGAAGTGGTCATTAAACGTGATTTCGTCGCCGCCGTGCTGCCTAAAGGCACTATCAAGGCGCTGTAATTCTTTCTTCCCTAAGGGAACTGCCGTGTTAAATCGTTATCCTTTGTGGAAGTATGTGATGCTGGTCGTCGTGATTATCGTCGGCCTGCTCTATGCGCTTCCCAACCTGTATGGTGAGGATCCGGCCGTTCAAATCACTGGTGCGCGCGGAAGCGCCGCCAGTGAGCAGACGTTGGATCAAATTCAGTCCGCATTAAAACAAGATAATATCCAGAGCAAATCCGTTGCGCTGGAAAACGGGGCGATCACCGCGCGCTTCGCGAATACGGATGTGCAGTTACGCGCCCGTGAAGCGATCATGAAAGCGCTGGGTGAAAACTATGTTGTCGCGCTGAACCTCGCACCCGCGACGCCTCGCTGGCTGACCCTGCTGTCAGCAGAACCGATGAAACTCGGTCTCGATCTGCGGGGCGGTGTGCACTTCCTGATGGAAGTGGACATGGACACGGCGCTCAGCAAACTGCAGGAGCAGAACGCTGACACGCTGCGTAGCGACCTCCGCGCCAAAAACATCCCTTACACCAACGTCAACAAAATCGCGAACTACGGCGTGGAAATTCGTTTCCGTGACGCTGCCAGTCGCGATGCGGCGATCTCCTGGCTGAGCCCACGTCACCAGGATCTGGTGATCAACAGCAGCGGCAGCGATGCCCTGCGTGCCACCATGAGCGATGCCCGTCTGAGCGAAGCGCGTGAATATGCGGTTCAGCAGAACATTACTATTCTGCGTAACCGTGTGAACCAGCTGGGCGTGGCGGAACCGCTGGTGCAGCGTCAGGGTGCTGACCGCATCGTGGTTGAGCTGCCGGGGATTCAGGATACGGCGCGCGCCAAAGAGATTCTGGGCGCAACCGCAACGCTGGAATTCCGTCTGGTTAACACCAGCGTGGATCCGGGTGCCGCGGCCAGTGGCCGTGTACCGGGTGACTCGGAAGTGAAGCAGATGCGCGATGGACAGCCGGTCGTGCTCTACAAGCGCGTGATCCTGACCGGTGACCACATCACCGACTCGACCTCCAGCATGGATGAGTACAACCAGCCACAGGTGAACATCTCACTGGATGGCGCGGGCGGTAACATCATGTCGAACTTCACGAAGGACAACATCGGCAAGCCGATGGCGACCCTGTTTGTGGAGTATAAAGACAGCGGTAAAAAAGATGCCAACGGTCGTTCTGTTCTGGTGAAACAGGAAGAGGTGATTAACGTCGCCAACATCCAGTCTCGCCTGGGCAACAGCTTCCGCATCACCGGTATCAGCAACCCGAACGAAGCACGTCAGCTCTCGCTGCTGCTGCGCGCCGGTGCGCTGATTGCGCCAATCCAGATTGTGGAAGAGCGTACTATCGGACCGACCATGGGTCAGCAGAACATTACCCAGGGTCTGGAAGCCTGCCTGTGGGGTCTGCTCGCGTCGATCCTGTTTATGGTGATCTTCTATAAGAAGTTTGGTCTGATTGCGACCAGCGCACTGCTGGTAAACCTGGTGCTGATTGTCGGCATTATGTCGCTGTTGCCGGGGGCGACCCTGACCATGCCAGGTATTGCCGGTATCGTGTTAACGCTGGCGGTAGCGGTGGATGCTAACGTACTGATTAACGAACGTATTAAAGAAGAGCTGCGCAACGGGCGCTCGGTTCAGCAGGCAATTCATGAGGGCTACAAAGGCGCCTTCTCCAGTATTGTCGATGCGAACGTCACGACCCTGATCAAAGTTATCATTCTTTACGCGGTCGGCACCGGTTCGATCAAAGGTTTTGCGATTACCACCGCAATTGGTATCGCGACCTCAATGTTCACCGCGATTATCGGTACCCGTGCCATTGTTAACCTGGTTTACGGTGGCAAACGCATCAACAAGCTGTCTATCTGAGGAGTGCGTTGTGGCACAGGAATATAACATTGAGCAGTTAAACCACGGGCGTAAAGTCGTCGACTTTATGCGCTGGGATAAGCTGGCCTTCATCATTTCGGGACTGCTGATCCTCGCGGCGATTGCAATCGTGAGCGTGCGTGGCTTCAACTGGGGTCTCGATTTCACCGGCGGTACGGTGATTGAGATCGCGCTGGAGAAACCCGCCGACCTCGACGCGCTGCGCAGTGAGCTGGTGAAAGCGGGCTTTGACGAGCCGCTGGTGCAGAACTTTGGCAGCAGCCGCGACGTGATGGTGCGTATGGCGCCGGTAACCGGCGGTGCCGGAACCGAGTTAGGCAATAAAGTGGTGTCGGTGATCAACCAGACCACCCAGCAGAACGCGACCGTGAAGCGCATTGAGTTCGTCGGCCCGAGCGTGGGCAGCGACCTGGCGCAGGCGGGGGCGATGGCGCTGCTGTCTGCACTGATTGCGATTCTGATCTATATCGGTTTTCGCTTTGAGTGGCGTCTGGCGCTGGGTACGGTACTGGCGCTGGCGCATGACGTGATCATCACCTGCGGCCTGCTGGCGCTGTTCCGCATTGAAATCGACCTGACCATTGTTGCCTCGCTGATGTCAGTGATCGGCTACTCGCTTAACGATAAAATCGTGGTGTCGGACCGTATTCGTGAAAACTTCCGCAAGATCCGTCGCGGCAGCTCTTACGACATTACGAACGTGTCGCTGACCCAGACCTTAAGCCGTACGCTGATTACCTCGCTGACGACGCTGGCAATGATCCTCATCCTCTTCATCTTTGGCGGCGCGTTGCTGAAAGGCTTCTCACTGACCATGCTGATTGGTGTGACGATCGGTACGATTTCATCCATTTATGTCTCTTCGGCGCTGGCGCTGAAGCTGGGCATGAAGCGTGAACATATGCTGGTGCAGAAGGTGGAGAAAGAGGGCGCCGATCAGCCTTCAATCCTGCCGTAATGCGCGTCGCGCACTAAAAAACGGGCAGCCTCAGGGCTGCCCGTTTTTTTTGCATCGCGCACCTAAGGGGTAGAGGATGCCGCAGGAGTGGTCGGGGCCGGGGCGTCACCGGTCACGTTATGCACCCGGACATAACCTAACTGCTCGGGTGTCAGACCGCTGAGCCGCAGCGGGATGGACGCCGAGTGCTGTGGCAGCAGCGAAGCCGGCAGCGCAACCGTCTGGCTCAGACTGTCCCTGTTGAGCGGTTTACCGGTTGCCGGGTCGAGTTCACCCCAGATGACGGTTGCATGCAGGGCGGGCAAAGGCCGATCGTCCATTGAACGAACGGTGAGGGTCGCCCGCGAGCCGCTGGCTTCGGCGGTGACCGGCGACAGCGTCAGCCGCAGCGTGCCGAGCTGGGTCTGCAGTGCCACCGGCGTGTTCGCCTGCGGCACCAGCCACGCACCCTGTTCAGAGTGGCTGTTAAGCTGTCCCTGAATCTCCAGCGCACTGGCCTGCGTGGTCAGATGCTGCATCTGCTGATTCAGCTGAGTGACTTCCTGATGCAGCTCTCTGACCTGCGGATTACCGGCCGTTGTGCTGCAGCCGCTCAGCGTAACCAGCGAAAGTGCCACCGGCGCCCAAACCAACCTGTTCATAAGTTATCCTTGTCCGTTATTTGGGAATACGTAAAACCTGACCAGGATAGATTTT
This sequence comes from Pantoea deleyi, assembly GCF_022647325.1. Classification (NCBI taxonomy): domain Bacteria; kingdom Pseudomonadati; phylum Pseudomonadota; class Gammaproteobacteria; order Enterobacterales; family Erwiniaceae; genus Pantoea; species Pantoea deleyi. Next base: position 3,013,394 of record NZ_CP071405.1, on the reverse strand, counting down.
ATCAGGATGCGAGAGCATCGGCTTATTCGCCTCGAAAATCTTGTTGTATTCATTGGCGTTACCATAAACCTCTTTAGAAATTGCGCTCAGGGTATCGCCTTTTTTCACGGTATAGAGCGCTGACTCGGTCGCGCCGTCGGTGACGGTAACCTTGTCTTCCACTTTGGTAATGCCTGCGACATTACCCGCCGCGATCAGGATCTTCTCTTTCAGCTCCTGCGAAAGGCCATCGCCGGTCACGGTCACGGTGTCGCCATTGACCTTTACATCAACTTTGTCACTGTCGGGTAAGCCGAGCTTGTTGATGTGATCCTGCAGCTTTTTATCCTGGTCATCGCCGCCATGCACGGCATCCCATAATTTTTCGCCGGCCTCTTTCACAAAGTTAAACAGCCCCATGTAACCTCCAGTGTGTGAGTGGAAAATTTTTAATGTCGCCTGTAAAGCGTAGTCCGTTTTGCGGCAGACGAAATTGAGCGTCGTTTATCCTGCGATGAGAATCCCAGGAAAGGCACGGAAGAGATTTTGTTGATCCGCAGTTCGCGTTACACTGTCTGACCCATCACTCTCGCGTCAGGAAACGTCATGCATTGCCCATTCTGCTCCGCTGTGGACACCAAAGTGATTGATTCTCGTCTGGTTAGTGAAGGATCTTCGGTCCGTCGCCGCCGCCAGTGTCTGATGTGTCATGAACGCTTCACGACTTTTGAAGTGGCGGAACTGGTGATGCCCCGCGTGGTGAAAAGCAATGACGTACGCGAACCCTTCAATGAAGACAAAATGGCCAGCGGGATGATGAAGGCGCTTGAGAAGCGTCCGGTCAGCGCCGACGCGGTCGAGAGCGCCGTAAATCATATCAAAACCCAGCTGCGCGCCACCGGCGAACGTGAGATCCCCAGTAAACTGATTGGCAATCTGGTGATGGATGAGCTGAAAAAGCTCGATAAAGTCGCCTACATTCGCTTCGCTTCGGTGTACCGCAGCTTTGAAGACATTCGTGATTTTGGCGAAGAGATCGCCCGGCTACAGGATTAAACCATGGACGAACGCTATATGGCGCGCGCGCTGGAGCTGGCGCGACGCGGCCGCTTTACCACCATGCCAAACCCCAACGTCGGCTGCGTTATCGTGCGCGATGGCGACGTGGTCGGGGAGGGCTGGCATCAGCGTGCGGGCGAACCTCATGCGGAAGTCCATGCGCTGCGCATGGCGGGCGAAAAAGCGCGAGGCGCAACCGCCTATGTCACGCTCGAACCCTGCAGTCATCATGGCCGCACGCCGCCCTGCTGCGAAGCGCTGATCGCCGCCGGCGTGCAGCGTGTTGTGGCCGCGATGCAGGATCCGAATCCCCAGGTCGCCGGCCGTGGACTCCACCGCCTGCACCAGGCGGGCATCGACGTCAGCCACGGGCTGATGATGGCCGAAGCAGAGGCGCTGAATCGCGGCTTCCTCAAGCGGATGCGCACCGGCTTCCCGTGGGTGCAGCTCAAGCTGGGCGCGTCACTGGATGGCCGGACGGCGATGGCCAGTGGCGAAAGCCAGTGGATCACCTCGGCGGCGGCCCGTCGCGATGTGCAGCAGCTGCGCGCGCAGAGCGCCGCGATCCTCAGCAGCAGCGCCACAGTACTGGCCGACGATCCCGCGCTGACGGTGCGCTGGTCCGAACTCAATGAGGAGAGCCAGGCCCTGCTGGATGAACAGGCACTGCGCCAGCCGGTGCGGGTCATCATCGACAGCCAGAATCGCGTAACGCCGCAGCATCGGATTATCTCACAGCCGGGTGAAACCTGGCTGATGCGCCATCAGCCGGATCAGCAGCACTGGCCGGATGCCGTGACGCAAATCGCCGTGCCGCTGCGCGAACAGCAGCTGGATCTGGTGGCGACGATGATGCTGCTGGGGCAGCGTCAGATTAACAGCGTCTGGGTTGAAGCGGGGGCCGCGCTGGCTGGTGCCCTGTTGCAGGCGGGCGTTGTTGATGAGCTGATCCTCTATGTCGCGCCTAAACTGTTAGGTCATGAAGGGCGCGGCCTGTGCCAGCTGCCAGGGCTCAGCCAGCTGGCTGACGCCCCGGCGTTCCGTTTCAGTGATGTCCGGCAGGTCGGTGACGATTTACGCCTGACGCTGACACCGCAATAGCATGGTCGGAAAAGCGAGAGCACGCCGCCCAAGAGTATGATAGAATCCGCCCCCCTGCGCGGGGCTAACCAAACCCCTGAAAGGATAAGTATGAAAGTTATCGAAGCTGCTGTTGCAACGCCTGAGGCCCGTGTTGCCATTGTCATTGCGCGTTTTAACAACTTCATTAATGACAGCCTGCTGGATGGCGCAGTTGATGCCCTGAAACGCATTGGCCAGGTCAAAGATGACAATATCACCGTCGTCTGGGTGCCGGGTGCTTATGAGCTGCCTCTGGCTGCCCGCACGCTGGCTAACGCCGGCAAACACGACGCGATTATCGCACTCGGTACCGTGATTCGTGGTGGCACCGCCCACTTCGAATATGTGGCGGGTGAAGCCAGCTCCGGTATCGCCAGCGTCGCCATGAACAGCGATATTCCTGTCGCGTTCGGCGTGCTGACGACTGAAAGCATCGAGCAGGCCATTGAACGTGCCGGTACCAAAGCGGGTAACAAAGGTGCCGAAGCGGCGCTGACCGCGCTCGAAATGATCAACGTATTGAAAGCCATTAAAGCCTGATTTTTGTAAGGGGAATTTTGTGAAACCTGCTGCTCGTCGTCGCGCCCGTGAGTGCGCTGTTCAGGCGCTTTACTCCTGGCAGTTGTCGAACAACGACATTGCCGATGTGGAATACCAGTTTCTGGCGGAACAGGACGTCAAAGATGTCGACATTACCTACTTCCGCGAACTGCTGTCCGGTGTGGCGACCAACAGTGCGTATCTGGATGGACTGATGAAGCCTTATCTGTCGCGTCAGCTCGAAGAGCTGGGCCAGGTAGAGAAAGCGATTCTGCGCATCTCGCTCTATGAGCTGAGCAAGCGTGATGATGTGCCCTATAAAGTGGCCATCAACGAAGGCATTGAGCTGGCGAAAGTCTTCGGTGCCGAAGACAGTCATAAATTTGTCAACGGCGTGCTGGATAAAGCCGGTCCACAAATTCGACCCCATCGCAAATAATCAAAAAGGCCGGCTTGCCGGCCTTTTTTCATGAAGGGTTAAGCGGAACGCAATTATGTCTTGTGGTGAATTTGAACTCATCGCACGCTACTTCAACCGCAGAACGCGCAGCCGCCGTGATGTCGAACTCGGCATCGGTGACGATTGTGCGTTACTTAGCGTGCCGGAAAAACAGACGCTGGCGATCAGCACCGATACCCTGGTCGCGGGCGTACACTTCTTACGGGATATCCATCCTGCCGATCTGGGTTACAAAGCGCTGGCGGTCAACCTCAGCGATCTCTCGGCCATGGGGGCCGATCCCGCGTGGCTGACGCTGGCCTTAACGCTGCCGCAGGTCGATGAGAGCTGGCTGTCCGCCTTCAGCGAGAGCCTGTTCGAACTGCTGGAATATTACGATATGCAGCTGGTCGGCGGCGACACCACGCGCGGACCGCTGAGCCTGACGCTGGCGATCCACGGTATGGTGCCGCAGGGCCGTGCCCTGAAACGTTCCGGTGCGAAACCCGGCGACTGGATCTATGTGACCGGCACGCTGGGCGACAGTGCGGCCGGGCTGGCGCTGCTGCAGCATCACTGCCGCATCAGCGATCCGGTGGTGCATGAAGCGCTGATTAAACGCCATCTGCGCCCGATGCCACGTATTCTGCAGGGGCAGGCTCTGCGTTCACTCGCCTCTTCAGCGGTGGATATCTCCGACGGCCTGATCTCCGATCTCGGCCATGTGCTGAAAGCCAGCGGCTGCGGCGCACGCCTGAATCTGGAGGCGCTGCCGCTCTCGGCGGCGCTGCGCGATCACTTCGACCCGGAGCAGGTGCTGCGCTGGGCGCTGAGTGGCGGCGAAGATTACGAACTCTGCTTCACGGTGCCGGAAGTCAATCATGGCGCGCTCGATGTGGCGCTGGGTCACCTGGGCGTGCCTTACACCTGTATCGGGCAGATAGCGCCGGAGTCGGATGGCCTGACGCTGCTGGACAACGGCAAGCCCGCGACATTCCGCCATAAAGGGTTCGATCACTTTGAGACTAAATAACGACGTGGCGAAAAGTCGCCTGCGGATGAGCAATCCCTGGCATCTGCTGGCAACCGGCTTTGGCAGCGGATTAAGCCCGGTGGTGCCCGGAACCATGGGGTCGCTGGCGGCGATCCCCTTCTGGTGGCTGATGACGTTTCTGCCGCAGGATCTCTATTCGCTGGTGGTGCTGGTGGGCATCTGCGTTGGCGTCTATCTGTGCCATCGCACCGCTAAAGACATGGGCGTACACGATCACGGCAGTATTGTCTGGGATGAGTTTATCGGCATGTGGATTACGCTGATGGCGATTCCGGTCAACAGCTGGCAGTGGGTCGCGGGGGGCTTTGTGCTGTTCCGCATCCTTGATATGTGGAAGCCGTGGCCGATTCGCTGGTTTGACCGCAACGTGCACGGTGGAATGGGCATCATGGTGGATGACATCATTGCCGGCGTGATCGCGGCGGTGATGCTTTACGGCTTTGGGGTCTGGCTGGCGGGCTGACCGCTAAGCCGGATCGCTGCAGGAAGGGCGTGACGCCCGGGCAGGGCGTCACGTCTGGTCTTACTCGAATCCCACCGCCTGATGCGGCTGGTAAGCCTCTTCCAGCAGGGTAATCTCCTCGTCACTCAGCGTGACATCGACCGCCTTCACCAGATCCGCAAACTGCTCCGCACGCGACGCGCCGATAATCGGGGCCGTGACGGCTGGTTTGCTCAGCAGCCAGGCGAGCGCCACCTGCGCGCGGGTAACGCCTTTACTCTCCGCAACCTGCGCGAGTTGCCCGGCGATCGCGGCATCATTCTCTTCCGTACTGTCATAGAGCTTCGCCATCACCTGATCGGAGGCGGAACGCGCGGTGTTTTCACCCCACGGGCGGGTCAGCTTACCGCGCGCCAGCGGGCTCCACGGCAGCACGGCAATCTGCTCTTTCAGACAGAGCGGATGCATTTCGCGCTCCTCTTCACGCTGAATCAGGTTGTACTGATCCTGCATAGTGACAAAGCGGTGCCAGCCCTGTTCCGACTGCATCTGCAGGGCGCGGGCAAACTGGCTGGCGTGCATTGACGACGCGCCGATATAGCGGGCTTTGCCCGACTGTACAACGTCATGCAGGGCTTCCAGCGTCTCCTCCAGCGGCGTGTCGTAATCCCAGCGGTGGATCTGCAGCAGGTCAACATGCTCCATGCCGAGGCGCTGCAGGCTGTCATCAATGGATTGCAGGATATTTTTGCGCGACAGGCCCTGAGAGAGATTGCTCAGCGGAAAATAGACTTTAGTGGCAACCACGATCTCTTCACGGCGGGCAAAATCCCTGAGCGCGCGGCCCAGGATCTCTTCGCTGCTGCCATCGGAGTAGCTGTTGGCGGTGTCGAAGAAGTTGATGCCCGCGTCCAGCGCCTGCTGGATCAGCGGCCGGCTGCTTGCTTCGGGCAGCGTCCAGGCGTGATTGCCGCGCGTGGGCTCACCGTAGGTCATACAGCCCAGGCAGAGGCGTGAAACCTGCAGATCGGTGGTACCCAGTTGAATCAGTTTCATGGTGGAGGCTCCTGCGAACGTGCAAAGGTTTTAGCATAGCAGGATGTTGCGCTCCCCGGCGGGGAGCGCAGAGAAGAGCGGTTACTGCGCCAGCCAGCAGGCGATCTGCTGCTGAATGCCCTCCGCATCCAGCTGGTAGTCATGGCGTATTTCATCCTGCGTACCCTGCGGGATGAACTCATCGGGCAGCCCGATGTTCAGCACTGGCACAGCCAGGCGTTTCGCCATGATAAATTCGTTGACGCCACTGCCGGCGCCGCCTTTGATCGCGCCTTCTTCCAGCGTAATCAGCGAGTCGTGCGTGGCGGCCAGGTCGGCGATCAGCGCCTCATCCAGCGGCTTCACAAAGCGCATATCGACCAGGGTGGCATTCAGCGCCTCCGCCGTGGCCGCGGCTTCCGGCAGCAGCGTGCCGAAGTTCAGGATCGCCAGCTTTTCACCCTGACGCTTCACCACGGCTTTACCCAGCGGCAGGCTCTGCAGCGGCGCCAGTGGCGTGCCGACACCGGTGCCACGCGGATAGCGCACGGCGCTGGGGCCATCCTGATAGTGATAGCCGGTGTAGAGCATCTGACGGCATTCGTTTTCGTCGCTCGGGGTCATGATCACCATATCCGGCACGCAGCGCAGATAGGCGAGATCAAAGGCGCCTTGGTGGGTCTGGCCATCCGCGCCAACAATACCACCACGATCGATAGCAAACAGGACCGGCAGTTTCTGGATAGCGACGTCATGGATCAGCTGATCGTAGGCGCGCTGCAGGAAGGTGGAGTAGATAGCTACGACCGGCTTATAGCCGCCAATCGCCATACCGGCTGCGAAGGTGACCGCATGTTGTTCGGCAATTGCCACATCGAAATACTGGTTCGGGAATTCGCGTGAGAAGGCCACCATGCCGGAGCCTTCACGCATTGCCGGCGTGATCGCCATCAGCTTCGGATCGTCTGCGGCCATCTCGCACAGCCAGTTACCGAAGATTTTCGAATAGCTCGGCAGGCCCTCTGCGCTTTTCGGCAGTTCGCCAATCGCCGGGTCGAATTTAGGTACCGCGTGCCAGGCAATCGGATCTTCCTCGGCTGGCGCGTAGCCTTTGCCTTTTTTGGTCATGATATGCAGGAACTGCGGCCCTTTCAGGTTGCGCATGTTGCTCAGCGTATTGACCAGCGTCAGAACATCGTGACCGTCAACCGGGCCGATGTAGTTGAAGCCCAGCTCTTCAAACAGCGTCCCCGGCACGACCATGCCCTTGAGATGCTCTTCGGTGCGTCTGACCAGCTCTTTGATTGGGGGCAGGCTGGTCAGCACCCGCTTGCTGCCTTCGCGCAGGCGGGAATAGGTTTTGCCGGACAGAATCTGCGCCAGGCGGTTGTTCAGCGCGCCGACGTTCTCGGAGATCGACATTTCGTTGTCGTTGAGGATCACCAGCATATCCGGCTTGATATCACCGGCGTGGTTCATCGCCTCAAACGCCATACCGGCGGTGATGGCGCCATCGCCAATGATGCAGGCGGTGCGGCGGCCCTGACCTTCACGTTCGGCCGCAGCCGCCATGCCCAGACCGGCACTGATAGAGGTGGACGAGTGACCGACGCTCAGCACGTCATATTCACTTTCGCCGCGCCACGGAAATGGGTGTACGCCATTTTTCTGACGGATGGTGCCGATGCGATCGCGGCGACCCGTCAGAATTTTATGGGGATAAGCCTGATGACCCACATCCCAGACCAGATGGTCAAAGGGCGTGTTGTAGACATAATGCAGCGCGACCGTCAGTTCGACTACGCCCAGACCCGACGCAAAATGGCCGCTGGAGCGGCTCACACTGTCTAACAGATACTGACGCAGTTCATCACACAGCGCAGGCAACTTCTCTTTGGGCAGGGCGCGCAGCTCCTGAACCGTGTTTGCCAGTGCCAGTGTCGGGTATTTAGCAATATCAAAACTCATCAGAGACTCATTATGGAAGTTATTTGTCGCGTTCAATTATGAAGCTCGCCAGCGCCTGCAGTGCTGTAGTGTTATAAGAGTGCGCAGCGAGCATTTCTAAAGCATCAAGAGCTTCCTGATACAAATCCCGCGCTTTGGCACGGGCATTTTCAAGGCCTAACAATGAAGGATAGGTGCTTTTTCCCAGATGCTCATCGGCACCCTGGCGTTTTCCGATCACCGCCGTGTCACCCACCACATCCAGAATATCGTCCTGCACCTGAAAGGCGAGACCGATCGCTGCGGCATAGCGGTCCAGCAGCGGCAGTGCGTCGCGGCCTGCATCGCCTGCCGCCAGGGCACCTAGACGCACGGCGGAACGGATCAGGGCGCCGGTTTTGTGACGATGGATCTGCTCAAGCTGGCCGAGATCAACCTGTTTGCCTTCGGCGGCTAAATCCAGTGCCTGCCCGCCACACATTCCGGCCACGCCGCTGGCCTGAGCCAGTTCGGAGAGCATCTTCAGACGATATTCCACGCTGACACCGGGCATCGCTTCATCGGCCAGAATAGAAAAGGCCAGCGTCTGCAGGGCGTCGCCCGCCAGAATCGCGGTGTCTTCGCCATATTTAATGTGACAGGTTGGCTGCCCGCGACGCAGTGCATCATCATCCATCGCAGGGAGATCGTCATGAATCAGAGAGTACGCATGAATGCATTCAACCGCGGCAGCGGGCGCATCCAGACTCGCCGGATCGGCGTGGAGCATTTCGCCGGTAGCGTAGACCAGAAAAGGACGCAGGCGTTTACCGCCTAATAATGCCCCATAATGCATGGCATTCACCAGAGGAGAACTCTGAAAAGGAAGTGGCTCTATAAAACGCGTCAGCGCGGCGTTAACCTGCTGCTGACGATCGTCGAGTAAGCGGGCAAAATCCATTAGTTGTTTTCCGGCGTGAAAGCAGTGAGATCGGCGTCTTTGTCGTCGTTCAGCAGAATACGGACGCGCTGTTCAGCCTGCTGCAGCGTCTGCTGGCCGGTGCGCGCCAGCTGAACGCCGCGCTCAAACTCATTCAGGGCTTCTTCCAGCGGCAGTTCACCACTTTCCAGACGGCTGACAATCTGCTCCAGCTGCTGCAATGACGTTTCAAAGCTGGCTGGCTGTTCGGCTTTTTTCGGCATATTTCGTGTCGACTCACGGTTGGGACATTATCTCGCAATCGGTCATGGTAGCTGAGACCCTATGATTAGCAAAATAATCAATGCGGCGGCTGATGAAGAAGCAGTCACCTGACAAAGGTGATATACTCCCGCGCCTCGGATGCGGTTGCGCCTTGCAGCCCGCAATTTTGTGATTTTACCAGCTAAGTGCTGCCTGTTTTAGCACTTATTTGCCCAACGAAGCTGTGTCGCCATGAAGTTTATCATCAAGTTATTTCCTGAAATCACCATCAAGAGTCAGTCGGTGCGTTTGCGCTTTATCAAGATTCTTGCCAGCAATATCCGTAACGTCCTGAAAACCGTGAGCGACGATATCGCCGTTGTGCGTTTCTGGGATCACATTGAAGTGCGGTCAAAAAATCCGGCGCTGCGGGACATTATTCCCGATGAGCTGACGCGCATTCCGGGGATCCATCACGTTTTAGCGGTCGAAGATCGTGAGTACACCGACGTCCATCACATCTTCGAACAGACGCTGGCGCAGTATCGCGACAGTCTCGAAGGAAAGAGCTTCTGCGTACGTGTAAAACGCCGTGGTAAGCATAGCTTCAGTTCGCAGGATGTGGAGCGTTATGTCGGCGGCGGTCTGAATCAGCACATTGAAAGCGCCCGCGTGCAGCTAAAAAACCCGGAAGTCACGGTTCATCTTGAGGTCGAAGAGAACCGCCTGACGCTGGTTACCGCGCGCTACGAAGGCCTGGGCGGCTTCCCGATCGGGACGCAGGAAGATGTGCTGTCGCTGATTTCCGGAGGGTTTGACTCCGGCGTCTCCAGCTACATGCTGCTGCGCCGTGGCAGCCGCGTACACTACTGCTTCTTCAACCTTGGCGGTGCCGCGCATGAGATCGGCGTCCGTCAGGTGGCACACTATCTGTGGAATCGCTTTGGCCGTTCACACCGCGTGCGCTTCGTGGCCATCAATTTCGAGCCGGTAGTGGGCGAGATCCTGGAAAAAGTGGATGACGGGCAGATGGGCGTGGTGCTGAAGCGCATGATGGTGCGCGCCGCCTCGACGATTGCAGAGCGCTACGGCGTGCAGGCGCTGGTCACCGGTGAAGCGGTCGGTCAGGTTTCGAGCCAGACGCTGACCAATCTGCGTCTGATTGATAATGCGTCCGATACGCTGATTCTGCGTCCCCTGATCTCGCACGATAAAGAGCACATCATCCGGATTGCCCGTGAGATCGGCACCGAAGATTTTGCCAGCACCATGCCGGAATATTGTGGCGTGATCTCGAAAAGCCCGACGGTGAAAGCGGTGAAGGCGAAGATTGAGGCCGAAGAGCAGAATTTCGACTTCACCATTCTGGATCGGGTGGTGGAAGAGGCGACCAACGTCGATATCCGTACCATCGCTGAGCAGACCGAAGAGGAAGTGGTAGAGGTGGAAACCGTCGCCCTGCTGAGTGAAAACGATGTGGTGCTGGATATCCGCGCCATCGACGAGCAGGAAGAGAATCCGCTGGAGCTGAACGCCACGGAAGTGAAGTCGCTGCCGTTCTATAAACTCAGCACTCAGTTTGGCAATCTTGATCAGAACCGCACCTGGCTGCTCTATTGCGATCGCGGTGTGATGAGCCGTCTTCAGGCGCTCTACCTGCATGAGCAGGGCTTTAAGAACGTCAAAGTCTACCGGCCGTAAGCGGCGCGTCGCCAGTCAGGCCTGCTCAGGGCTGACTGGCGTCACCGGAACGGCCGGGTTCAGGCCTGATAGTCGTAAATGCCGGGGGCCAGCACCAGCTGTGCCGCAACCTCGCGCGCTTTCTCTTTTCCCGCCAGCAGATCGATCAGCTTCAGCGCAAAATCCATCGCCGTGCCCGGCCCCTGGCTGGTCAGCAGGTTGACGCGCGGATCCCAGACGACGCGACGCTCCATCCACTTTTCCGCCGGAATCGTCTCTTTTAAGCCAGGAAAACCGGTCATGTTGCCGATCGGGAAAAGGTCGTGCGGGATCAGCACCGTGCCTGCGGCGGCGCAGATCGCGGCGACGATTTTCTCGTTGAGGTGAAACTGACGCACCGTTTCGACCAGCAGCGGGCTGTCGCGAAAGGTTTCAGCACCTTTGAGGCCGCCGGGCAGGACAATCGCGGCGAAATCGTTGTCGGCGACCTCGACCAGCGTGACGTCAGCCAGCAGACGCACACCGCGCGAGCAGACGATCTCCCGGCTGCCATCGCTTTCGACGCTGGCGGTGACGACCCTGATTCCGGCCCGGACCAGCAGGTCGAGGGTGGTGACGGCTTCGGTTTCTTCACTGCCATGTGCCAGGCAGACCAGCACCGATGCGTTCGCGCTCATAATGAGACTCCTTGCGTTTAATCATGTCATACAGACGGCTGTTTTCCGTCAGCACCAGGCCGTGCGTCCGGGCGCGGCGCAGCAGAAAACCACTGATATAGTCGATTTCAGTGAGCCGCTGGGCGCGCACGTCCTGCAGCATCGAAGAGGTGTTGGCCGCGGTGCTTTCAATCACGTCGAAGATAATGTCCTGCAGACTTTCGCTGGCGATGCTCTGGCCTTCACGCTCCATTACCCAGCTGATCTCTTCGCAGAGTTGCGCGATCTGCGCCGGATAAGCGCGCAGGGCGCCGTTCTGGCACGCATACTCCACGCTCAGCGGATTGATAATGCAGTTAACGGCCAGCTTACGCCAGCAGGCCGCCCGGATATTGTCATGCCAGGCCACGTCGGGCAGGGCAGGGTGCAGGATATCGGCCAGGTCGCTGTAGGCGGCACTCTTGCGGTTGCCGGGGCCGATGTGGGTGATGCCGCTGGCAATATGTTTGATGACGGTGCCATCGCGCATGGCGGCATGGGTCGTCACGCCGCGCAGCAGCGGCTGCGTCAGCCCTTTCAGCTCCTCCAGCGTGCCCATGCCGTTATGCAGCAGCAGCACCGGGCAGTTCTCCGGCAGAATGCTCTCCAGGTTTTTGACGGCGGGCGAGACCTGCGGCGCTTTAAGCGTGACCAGCAGGAGCTGGCTTTCCGCCAGAAACAGCGGATCGTTGGCGATAAACGTGCGATTTGAGATCGTGCCCTGCGGATCGATCACGTTTGCCGAGCAGTAGGGCTGCGGCACCCGCAACCATCCCTGCACTTCATGTCCCTGGCGGGCAAGCGCTGTCAGCCAGACCTGACCCAGTGCGCCGCAACCTAACACGGTAATTTTCATACTGCCTCCCGCTGGCGGGCTATCCATCTGTTATTTGCTGTCACACCCTTATTATAGCGTTGTGTGCAGCCTGATTTTATTTAGCACCCTAAGACGCGTATTATGCATGTCACTTTAGCGTCAGGAGAAGAAGAGATGCCATCTTTCGATATCGTTTCAGAAGTCGATCTGCAGGAAATTCGCAATGCGGTGGAGAATGCCAACCGTGAAGTGTCGACCCGCTTCGATTTCCGCAACGTGAGCGCCGAGTTTGAGCTCAACGAAAAGAATGAAACCATTAAAATCACCAGCGAGTCCGACTTTCAGGTTAAGCAGCTGGTCGATATTCTGCGTGAGAAACTGCTGAAGCGCGGGATTGAAGGCGGTGCCTTAGAGGTGCCGGAAGAGATTGAGCACAGCGGTAAGAGCTGGACGGTCGAGGCGAAACTGAAAAAAGGCATTGAAAGCGATGTCGCGAAGAAGCTGGTGAAGCTGATCAAAGACAGCAAGCTGAAAGTGCAGACGCAGATTCAGGGCGAAGCGCTGCGTGTGACCGGTAAAGCGCGTGATGATTTGCAGAGTGCGATGGCTATCGTGCGCGGCAGCAATCTGGGGCAGCCGTTCCAGTTTAAAAACTTCCGCGATTAAGCGGAGAAGGCTGCGCGCGATCACTACGCAGGCTGTGCAGTAAAGAAACCCGGCGCAGGCCGGGTTTTTTGTTGTCGTCAGGGGCGTGTCTCTGGGGATGGGGGACTTGCCGATCCGGCCGCTCAGCGAAAAGGGCGGCTATCGCCACAATACCGTTCCGCAGTCAGCAACTGCCCAGCAGCGCCTCCAGCTCCGGACGGCTGGTGACCTTGCTGTCAATTTTGATGTAGGCGCTTTTCTCTTCCGGCACGATAAACACGGCGTTCACCCCCGGCTGCGCTTTCAGACGCTGCTCCAGATTCGGCACGGCCAGTGCCGCGTCGCTCAGCACGATGCGCAGGCTGCTGACATAAGGCGGCTCCTGCATCGTCATGCTGACAAACAGCCAGGCCGCCGCCACCATCGCGCCAACCATGAAGACGGTCTGCGCATCGAAATGCCCGAAGACCCAGCCGCCCATGCTGCCGCCCACCGCGACGCCCAGGAACTGGCTGGTGGAGTAGATCCCCATCGCCGTGCCTTTGTAGCCCGCCGGCGACTCTTTACTGATCAGCGAAGGCAGAATCGCCTCCATCAGGTTAAAGGCGAAGAAGAAGAGCTGAACACCCAGCACCAGCGTCCAGAAATGGCCTTCTGCGCCCCAGAGCACGATTTCGGCGATGACGATCATCCCGACGCAGCCGACAAAGACCCGCTTCATGCGGCGCTTCACTTCGGCATAGATGATGAACGGCACCACGCCGGCAAAGGCGATCAGCATGGTGGTGAGATAGACCTTCCAGTGTTCGGGCGCCGGGAAGCCCGCCTGCTCAAACTGACCCGGCAGGGCCACAAAGCTCGACATCAGCAGAACGTGCAGGCAGAAAATCCCGATGTTCAGCTTCACCAGACGCGGATTCGCCAGCACTTTGCGGAAGCTGCCTTTCACCATGCCGGACTCGCGGTTCAAAACATGGTGGGAGGCGGAAGGCACCACCAGCAGCGTGATCACGATACCCAGCGAGGCCAGAATCGCAATCATCCAGAACAGCGCATGCAGACCCAGCGCGTGCGTCACCACCGGACCAACGACCATCGCGATCGCGAAGGTGATGCCAAAACTGATGCCGATAAACGCCATCGCCTTGGTGCGGTTCTGCTCACGGGTTAAATCGGAGAGGAGGGCCATCACGGCCGCAGCAATCGCGCCTGAGCCCTGGAGCGCACGACCCAGAATAATGCCCCAGATAGAGTCGGTGCTGGCAGCGATCACGCTGCCCAGAACAAACAGCAACAGCCCGCCAACGATCAGCGGCTTACGCCCGATGCGATCGGAAAGCAGACCAAAAGGGATCTGAAATATCGCCTGGGCGAGGCCATAAATGCCAATTGCCAGGCCGATCAAGGCTTCACTCGCACCCTGTAATGCCATGCCATAAGTGGTCAGTACCGGCAGGACCATAAACATTCCCAGCATTCGCAGGGAAAAGACCGTACCGAGGCCCCATGTGGCACGCAGCTCCACCGGAGTCATTTTATTATCGTTCATTCCAACCTCTGTTAATGTGCTGCATTTATTCTAGGGGGCGGGGCAGGGCGGGTAAAACAATAGTTTTTAAGCAGTGGTAACAAAAAGAAAGGGCGCGAAAATCGCGCCCTTTTCATGCCTTTTCGGTGCTGATTACCAGACGTAAGTCAGCAGGTCCTTCGACACCGGTGCCATCGAATCGACCGACATCATCACGCTCAGCGCGGTGATGGTGACGATAGAGAAGACAAACAGTTTACGCGCCCAGACACGGTCATCTGCCGTTTTATAACCCGACAGGGCCATGCCCAGCCACCAGACGCTGACCGCAGCGGCCACCACCAGATATTTGTAGCCCGCATAACCGCCCAGCGTCAGCATCAGCGTGGCAATCATAAACGCCAGGATATAGAGCGTAATATGATTTTTAGCCACCGAGATGCCTTTCACCACCGGCAGAACCGGGATGTTCGCGGCCTGGTAATCTTTAAAGCGGAAGATGGCAATCGCGTACGAATGCGGCATCTGCCATAGGCTGAAGATCGCCAGCAGGATTAATGCGCCTGCATCAAACTGGTTGGAGACAGCGCAGTAGCCGATAACCGGCGGCGCAGCGCCCGACAGACTGCCAATCAGCGTGCCGTAAACGGAGTGACGCTTCATGTAGAGGCTGTAAATGCCCACGTAAACCACGAAGCCCATCACCGCCAGCCACATGGCCAGCGGATTAGCACCGAAGTAGAGCAACGCAAAGCCAGCAATACCCAACACAGTGGCGTAAACCAGGCTTACTTTCGCGGAGATAAGGCCTTTTACCAGCACCCGATTCCTGGTTCTCTCCATCTTGATGTCGATGTCGCGGTCGATCACGTTGTTGAAAACACAACCGGATGCAACCACCAGTGACACGCCCACCAGGGTGATGAGAAACAGGGCGTAATCCGTGTTGCCTTTGGAGGCCAACAGGAATCCGCCGATCACAGAAATTAAATTCCCGAAAATAATTCCTGGTTTTGTAACTTGCAGGTATTGCTTAAACATTACGTGTGACTCTTTAGTGAGGCATCATGTTGTAGTTGAGGTTCCACATGATCCACAGTGAGCCTACTACGACAATCAGGATGATGATGGCCGAGAAGACAATGGCTACCATGTTCCAGCCACCCTCAGATTTGCTGTCTAAGTGCAGGAAGTAAACCAGGTGCACCAGCACCTGAATCACTGCACACACCAGGACAACACCAAGGATCGTACCGTGAGATGCACTGCCATCCATTACCATCCAGAACGGGATCGCCGTCAGGATGATAGAGAGGATGAAGCCGATCATGTAGGACTTCACGCTACCGTGTGAAGCGCCATGTTCGTTAACAGAATGACTCATTACATGGCTCCCATCAGGTAAACAACGGTGAAGACGCAAATCCAGACCACGTCCAGGAAGTGCCAGAACAGGCTCAGGCACATGATACGGGTGCGGTTAGTCGCGTTCAGGCCACGTCTGGAGATCTGGAACATCAGTACCAGCATCCAGATCAGACCGGAGGTCACGTGCAGACCGTGGGTACCCACCAGCGTAAAGAAGCCAGACAGGAAGCCGCTGCGATCCGGGCCAAAGCCTTCGGCAATCAGGTGATGGAATTCATAGATTTCCATCCCGATGAAGCCCAGACCGAACAGGAAGGTCAGCGCCAGCCAGCCGATAACGGCCCCTTTTTGCTCCTTGTTCATGGAGATAACAGCCATGCCGTAAGTGATGGAACTCAGCAGCAGCAGGGCGGTTTCTACCAGAACAAATGGCAGCTCAAAGATATCTTTACCTGCCGGGCCACCGGCAGTGTTGTTGACCATGACAGCATAGGTCGCAAACAGGGTTGCGAAGATAATGCAGTCACTCATCAGGTAGATCCAGAAGCCAAAGACTTTATTGGCTCCTGCATCGTGATGCCCATGCTCCGCATGGGCGTCGTGGTGATGTTTAATCAGAGTTTCAGTTGACATTATTTCAGACCTGCTTTGCTGATTTCGTCAAAGTGCTGGTTTTCAATCTTCTGAACTTCAGCAACCGGAACGTAGTAATCCACGTCTTCGTCGAAGCTCTTCACGATCCAGGTAACGATCATGCCGAGGAATGAAAGACCCGCCATCCACCAGATATGCCAGATCAGCGCGAAACCCATTACCGTTGCGAATGCGCAGATGACGATAGCAGCACCGCTGTTTTTCGGCATATGAATCTCTTCGTACGATGCCGGCTGTTTGTACGCTTCGCCTTTCTCTTTCATTTCCCAGAACGCGTCGCGCTCATGCACATGTGGGATAACAGCAAAGTTATAGAACGGTGGTGGTGAAGAGGTTGCCCACTCCAGCGTACGACCGCCCCACGGGTCACCGGTCAGGTCACGGTTCTGATGACGATCACGTACCGAGACATAGAACATGGTCAGCTGACACAGGATACCCAGTGCAATCAGACCTGCACCGACCGCAGCCACGACCAGCAGAGGGTGGAACTGTGGATCGATGTTCTGGCTCAGACGACGGGTCATACCCATGAAGCCCAGTGCGTACAGCGGCATAAAGGCAACGAAGAAGCCGATAATCCAGAACCAGAATGCGCGCTTGCCCCAGGTTTCGTTCAGGGTAAAGCCGAACGCTTTCGGGAACCAGTAGGTCACACCCGCCATACAACCGAAGACCACACCACCGATAATAACGTTATGGAAGTGCGCAATCAGGAACAGGCTGTTGTGCAGAATAAAGTCAGCACCCGGAACGGCCAGCAGAACACCGGTCATACCCCCGACAGAGAAGGTTACCAGGAAGCCAACGGTCCACAGCATGGCAGAGTGCATCTGAATGCGGCCCTGGTACATGGTGAACAGCCAGTTAAAGATTTTAACCCCGGTCGGAATCGCGATGATCATCGTCATGATACCGAAGAAGGCGTTAACGTTGGCACCCGCACCCATGGTGAAGAAGTGGTGCAGCCAGACGATGAACGACAGAACGGTGATGGCGATGGTCGCCCAGACCAGAGAGGTATAACCGAACAGACGTTTTTTGGAGAAGGTCGCGGTAATTTCTGCGAACACACCAAACACCGGCAGTACCAGGATATACACTTCCGGATGGCCCCAGACCCAGATCAGGTTGACGTACATCATCATGTTCCCGCCCATTTCATTGGTGAAGAAATGGAAGCCGAGATAACGATCAAGCGTCAGCAGCGCCAGGGTCACGGTCAGAACCGGGAACGCAGCGATGATCAGGACGTTGGTGCACAGTGCGGTCCAGGTGAAGACCGGCATTTTGAACAGGCTCATGCCTGGCGCACGCATCTTCAGGATGGTCACGAAGAAGTTAATACCGGTTAAGGTCGTACCAATACCTGAGAGCTGAAGGCTCCAGATCCAGTAATCGACCCCGACGCCGGGACTGTACTCCGCGCCGGATAGCGGCGGATACGCCAGCCAGCCGGTCTGTGCGAACTCGCCCACACCCAGAGAAATGTTAACCAGGATCACACCGACCGCAGTAAACCAGAAGCTCAGGTTGTTCAGGAACGGGAACGCAACGTCACGTGCACCAATCTGCAACGGAACGGCGATGTTCATCAGGCCAACCACGAAAGGCATCGCCACGAAGAAGATCATAATCACGCCGTGCGCGGTAAAGATCTGGTCGTAGTGGTGCGGTGGCAGAATGCCCGCTTCACCGGCCGAAGCCATTACCTGTTGGGTACGCATCATGATGGCATCAGCGAAACCACGCAGCAGCATGACGAACGCCATGATGACATACATGATACCCAGGCGTTTGTGGTCGACTGACGTCAGCCATTCAGACCACAGATATTTCCACTTACCAAAATAGGTGAGCGCAGCGACCAGCGCCAGACCACCTAAGATGATAGCGACGACCGTGACCATGATAATCGGCTCATGGTACGGCACTGCATCCAGTGTTAATTTTCCGAACATCGTATTATTCCTCGGCTCCCGCGGAAGCGGTGTGACTCATGTCCATACCTTCATGCTGTGGCATGTCCATTTTCCCGTGGCTCATCTTGAACTTGTCGATGACTTGCATGAACAGTTTCGGATCAGCTGAAGAGAAATATTCCACCGGGTGATTTTCGCTTGGCACAGCCACCTTCTCGAAATCATCCATGGTAGTCAGCGTGTTAGGGGCTGCTTTAACTTTAGCCACCCACTGCTGGAATTCCGCATCGTCTTTGGTTGCAATGGCTTTGAACTTCATGCCAGAGAAACCACGACCACTGAAGTTCGCAGAGATACCGTCGAAAGTTCCCGGCTCATTCGCAATCAGATGCAGCTTGGTCTGCATACCAGCCATCGCATAGATCTGGCTGCCGAGCGTTGGGATGAAGAAAGAGTTCATGACGGAGTTAGAGGTGATTTTGAAGTTCACCGGAGTATTTGCCGGGAAGGCAATCTGGTTCACGGTCGCAATACCCTGTTCCGGGTAAATGAACAACCATTTCCAGTCCAGTGCAACCACATCGATCTCAACCGGCTTCACATCGGATTGCAGCGGTTTGCTGGGCTCCAGTGCATGGGTCGATTTCCAGGTCAGCACGCTGAGGAAGAGAATGATCAGGATCGGAATGGTCCAGACCACGGCTTCCACTTTGTTAGAGTGTGACCAGTTAGGGCTGTACTTCGCATTCGTGTTGGACGCCCGATACTTCCAGGCAAACACCACGGCCATCAGGACTGCGGGAATCACGACGATCAACATCAGGCCAAAGGCAGTCAGTATCAGCGAACGTTGCTCCAGTGCAATCTGTCCTTTGGGATTTAACAATGCACTATCGCAGCCACTCATTAATAAAGTGCCTGCAATTAATGACAAAATCCCCAAACTTTTATTGTATTTACTGAGTCTCATTTAACGACCTCAATGACAAAGGGCTCTATTGTCGTTTAAGTGTGCGCGCATTTTACGGGAAGGTTTATGCAGTGTAAACCAGCTTAAGAATGTGTCAGATACGTGTTGACACCTTTTGCTAGGGGTGTCACAGATGTTGCGCCAGGTGACAAATAATTAACGCAGACAAGCAGTTGGCACCAATATAACAAAAACCAATGGAAGCCACCGCGAAAAAATCAGGGAAAGGAATAACCCTTACTTTTAACTCCCAAATATTTAACAAGTCTGCATCATTTGTGTGATGAAATTTAACTAAAGTAATTGCTCACCGGTTTTTAGTATTCAGTCTGCGTCTCCTCAGGCCATATTGTTATTTTTTGAAAATAACACGCGATGATAAATGACCGCGGCTTTTTCGGCTGTCAAAAAAATAAGCCACGGTCCGTCAACCTATCGATTTCGCTTAAGCGTCGGATGCAGGGTGCACAGGCGTTTTTTTCAGCGCCCGGTAGTCCAGCAGCACGCCAGCCAGCACCGCCAGCAGGGCGAGCGTCATGCCCAGCTCAAACAGATGCGTCAGCCATGACGAAAGTGCCGTCCAGCCCAGCGCATCCATTGCCAGCGCCACCAGCCAGAGCGCCAGAATACCGCACCCGGTTGCAAACAGACGATTCGTCCAGCGATAGCCATGAGGATAGTAGCTGCGCGTGAGGAATTTGCCACTCCGCTCCACCTGATTCAGCGTCTGACGGCAAAACAGCAGCAGCAGCAGACCCGGCAGACCGGCTACCACTGTGAAAGCATAAAACGTCGGCCAGCCCCACAGCTCGACCAGCCAGCCAGCTGCCGGGCCGACATAGACCCTGCCGACCGCCGAGAGCGCCGAGAGCAGCGCAAACTGGGTTGCCGAAAACGATTTGTTACAGAGTGTCATCAGCAGGGCGACAAAGGCCGCGGTGCCCATCCCGCCACAGAGATTTTCAACGAAGACCGCGCTGGCCATACTCCACAGTTGTTTGTCGGTCACCGCCAGCAGCCAGTAGCCAAAGTTGGACACCGCCTGTAGCACGCCAAAAATCAGCAGCGCGCGGAACAGGCTCAGGCGCTGCATCAGCACGCCGCCGTACAGGGCGCCGATAATCGTCGCCAGCAGGCCCAGGGTCTTGTTGACCAGGCCGACGTCACCGGCGTTGAAGCCGACGCCGCGAATCAGAAAGGTGGTGGTCAGCGAGGCGGCAAAGGCATCGCCCAGCTTGTAAAGAATGATCAGGGTAATCAGCAGCCACGCATTGTTGCGCTGGAAGAAATCCTTCAGCGGATCGACGACCGCCTGACGCAGCGAGTGGGGCGTGGCAATGCGCGTGTCCGGCTCGCTGGCCATCAGCGTCGCGATAATCCCCGGCACCATCATCAGCGCCATCAGCCAGTAGGTGGCCTGCCAGCCCAGATAGCGATCAGCCAGCCACAGCGCCAGCCCGCCCGAAATCAGCATCGCCAGCCGGTAGCCCAGCACGGTGATCGCTGCGCCGCTGCCGCGCTCCTCCGGCGGCAGGATGTCCGTTTTCCAGGCGTCAAACACGATATCCTGCGAGGCGGAACAGAAGGCAATCAGCACCGCCAGCGCGGCCATCAGAGTCAGATCGCGTCCGGGCTGCAGAAAGCCCATGGCGAGAATGCCGCCCACCAGCGCCAGCTGGCTTACCAGCAACCAGCCGCGACGCCGGCCCAGAAACGGCGGCGTGTAGCGGTCCATCATCGGCGACCAGAGAAATTTAAAGACATAGGCCTGGCCGACCAGTGAAAAGAAACCGATGGTTTTCAGATCGACATTGTCCACCGTCATCCATGCCTGCAACGTGCCGGAAGTCAGTGCCAGCGGCAGTCCGGAAGCAAAACCGAGGAGTAACAGGACGGCGGCGTTTTTCTGGCGGAAGAGGCGGAGATAGTGATTCATGCGCATCCTGCAGATAACAAAGTGCCCTGCGCGAGGCAGGGCAGGGAGGAGAAATTAACGGGCGTTCTGTTTAATGAAGTCGTTGACGCTGGTGTCCTGCGCCATATCGGCGATCACGTCGCTCATGGTGGCATTCACGGCGTTGGTAATCTTCTGGTTGCTGGCGTTGAACGCGCCTTCTACGCTGTAAGTCTGGCGGTAGTTTTTAACCTGCTTGTTGCCGTTTTTCGCGGTAGCGATGATAGAGATGTCCGCTTTGGTGGTGATGCTGTAGCGCACGTTACCCTGCGTCACATCGGCATAGAGGTTATTGACCACAATCTGCAGGTCGACCGCGCCATCAGGACCGATCATATATCCGCGTGCGGTCATCTGCTTCTCCAGCACTTCCTGCAGCAGGAAACGCAGATCGCGCGATGGGGTTAAGGTCACTAACTGACCGTCACGGTTCACTTTTGCCAGCGCCTGATCTTTACGCTGGTCGGCGCCGTTGATGCTGACGGTCACGCCCATCAGACCCGGATCCTGCTGTGGCAGCTCAATTTTAGGCTGGATAGTCAGGGTAGTATTGCTGGTTGCACAGCCGGCCAAAACAAACGCAGCCAACAGTGGGAATAACAGTTTTTTCAACATACTTTTTCTCGTTGGTGTCAGGGGGTTGGTTTGCAAAAACTGCGGCCATCATAGCATTGCCCGGCAGTGAAAAAAGCCCTGTCGCAGGTGAAATTGTGTCTGAAATCGATTTAAACGGCGCTTCCGGCGGCGGGGTTGCGGTTCGTTTCAGCTGGGGTATGATGCGCGCGGTTTACGTGCAGATCACAAATGCAAAATTTACCTTCTGCTGACGGGTAAGCGCACAAAAAGCGACTAAGATTGAATGAGATGGGGCACTGCGCTCGCCATTGAGGAGTAATAGCCATGATCCGCGAACAAATAGAAGAAAAGCTGCGTGTGGCGTTTCAGCCAGCTCATCTGGAAGTGCATGACGAAAGTTACCGTCACAACGTGCCCGCCGGGTCTGAAAGCCACTTTAAAGTGGTGATTGTCAGCGACTGCTTTGCGGGCCAGCGTTTTCTGGCGCGTCATCGCCTCATCTACGGCGAACTGGCGGCGGAATTAGCGGGCAGCGTTCACGCCCTGGCCCTGCATACCTACACGCTGAAAGAGTGGGAAGGATTGCAGGATACGGTACTCGCGTCCCCCAACTGCCGGGGGGCCGGTACGCTCGCCTGATCTCCCTTCTCCTGAACGGCCTGCGGGCCGTTTTTTCATTTATTTAGCGATAAACGCGATCCCTGGCTCAAAAAAGCAGCAAAGTTGCTGAAAAGTGGTGAGTTAGCGTCCTCGACTCATTCCGGTGATGTCGCTATAATGCTGCGTCTATTTTTCCGGAATGTCTTCGGGACGCTTCTGGTAACAGGGATCAGGTTCTCTTCACGGAAGCCGTCCCGGTTGTTAGATACGGCGCATTTCACGATGTGTGGTGTCTGAAGTTGACCGAGCACGTGATTTTTTGAGGTAACAAGATGCAAGTTTCTGTAGAGACCACTCAGGGCCTGGGCCGTCGCATTACGATTACTGTCGCTGCTGACAGCATCGCAAGCGCAGTAAAAAAAGAACTGGTTGACGTTGCCAGGAAAGTTCGCATCGACGGTTTCCGTAAAGGCAAAGTGCCGATGAACATCGTTGAACAGCGTTACGGCGCTTCTGTTCGTCAGGACGTGCTGGGCGAGCTGATGACGCGCAACTTCGTTGATGCCATCATCAAAGAAAAAATTAATCCGGCTGGCGCACCAAACTACGTGCCAGGCGAATACAAAGAAGGTCAGGACTTCACCTACGCGGTTGAGTTCGAAGTTTATCCGGAAGTTGAGCTGAAAGGCCTGGAAAACATCGAAGTTGAAAAACCGCTGGTTGAAGTGACCGACGCTGACGTTGACACCATGCTGGACACCCTGCGCAAGCAGCAGGCCAACTGGATCGAAAGCGACGCGGCTGCAGGCCCGGAAGATCGTGCAACGCTCGATTTCAACGGTTCTGTTGATGGCGAAGAGTTCGAAGGCGGCAAAGCCTCTGATTTCGTTCTGGCCATGGGCCAGGGCCGCATGATCCCAGGCTTCGAAGAAGGCGTTGTGGGTCACAAAGCGGGCGAAACGTTCACTATCGACGTGAAATTCCCGGACGACTACCACGCAGAAACCCTGAAAGGGAAAGATGCGAAGTTCGAGATCGTGCTGAAGAAAGTTGAAACGCGCGAACTGCCAGAGCTGACCGAAGAGTTCATCAAACGTTTCGGCGTTGAAGATGGTTCCGTCGCTGGCCTGCGTACCGAAGTGCGTAAAAACATGGATCGCGAGCTGAAAGGCGCAATCCGCAACCGTATCAAGTCTCAGGCTATCGACGGCCTGGTCGCAGCGAACGAAATCGACGTTCCTGCAGCCCTGATCGACAGCGAAATCGACGTTCTGCGTCGTCAGGCTGCACAGCGCTTTGGTGGCAACGAAAAACAGGCGCTGGAACTGCCACGCGAACTGTTTGAAGAGCAGGCTAAACGCCGTGTGGTTGTCGGTCTTCTGCTGGGCGAAGTGATTCGTACCCACGAGCTGAAAGCAGACGACGCGCGCGTGAACACCATGATTGAAGAGATGGCTTCTGCGTATGAAGATCCGCAGGAAGTGATCGAGTTCTACAGCAAGAACAACGAGCTGATGAACAACATGCGCAACGTCGCGCTGGAAGAGCAGGCGGTTGAAGCGGTCCTGGCGAAAGCTAAAGTGACCGAGAAAGAGACCAACTTCCAGGATCTGATGAACCAGACCGCTCAGGCCTGATCACTCAGTTAACCTTCTGTGCTGAGCCCGTGACTGAAAAGTCGCGGGCTTTTTTGTCTTCTGCGTCCGGCGCCGGGTGCTTTGCAGCTATTTGTTTAATTTATCGGCAAATTATTCACGCATCGCTTTTTCCGGGTTAGCGAACAGGCAAAAGATTGTTATGCTTGAAACATGCGTGCAGCATCCCCAGATAATGGGAGTATGCAGAAATGAGAGTGAGGCTGGCTGATTAACCGTCCTGAAGGTGTCGGAAAAGATGCGGCGTGGAGTTTCCCGCGCGTCTTACGTAGAATCGGTACAGAATGTTGCCAATGAAATTTATCCAGGAGACGGTAATGTCATACAGTGGCGATCGTGAATATACTGCACCGCACAATGCGCTGGTGCCAATGGTGGTTGAACAAACTTCGCGTGGTGAGCGTTCTTACGACATCTACTCCCGTCTGCTGAAAGAGCGCGTCATTTTTCTGACCGGCCAGGTTGAAGACCACATGGCGAATCTGATTGTGGCGCAGATGCTGTTTCTGGAAGCTGAGAATCCGGAAAAAGATATCTATCTCTACATCAACTCACCGGGCGGTGTGATCACGGCCGGTATGTCGATCTACGACACCATGAAATTTATCAAACCGGATGTCAGCACCATCTGTATGGGTCAGGCCTGCTCCATGGGCGCTTTCCTGCTGACGGCGGGCACCAAAGGCAAGCGTTTCTGCCTGCCTAACTCACGCGTCATGATCCACCAGCCGCTGGGCGGCTATCAGGGCCAGGCGACCGACATCGAAATCCATGCGCGCGAAATCCTGAAAGTGAAGCAGCGTATGAATGAGCTGATGGCCGAGCATACCGGTAAAACGCTGGAAGAAATTGAGCGTGATACCGAGCGCGATCGTTTCCTCTCTGCAAATGAAGCGGTAGAGTATGGATTAGTCGATTCGATTCTGACGCATCGTCAATAAGACCCGACCTGCCGTTGTTCCTGGTCTATAGTTATCGGGACAACGGTACTGTAATGGGTTGAATGAATTTCGGCCGTCTCTGCACGGCCAGCGCCATACGCGGGTATGGCCTGAGAACAGGAAGAGGTTAACTGATGACAGATAAGCGCA
Organism: Pantoea deleyi; assembly: GCF_022647325.1. NCBI lineage: Bacteria > Pseudomonadati > Pseudomonadota > Gammaproteobacteria > Enterobacterales > Erwiniaceae > Pantoea > Pantoea deleyi. The sequence goes on along the minus strand of NZ_CP071405.1, from coordinate 2,988,460 downwards.
AAGACGGTTCAGGAAAGTTGCTGTACTGCTCTTTTTGCGGCAAAAGCCAGCATGAAGTGCGAAAGCTGATTGCCGGGCCGTCAGTGTATATCTGCGATGAGTGTGTTGACCTGTGCAACGACATCATTCGCGAAGAGATTAAAGAAGTCGCTCCGCACCGCGAACGTAGTGCTCTGCCTACCCCACATGAGATCCGCCATCACCTCGATGATTACGTCATCGGTCAGGAAAGAGCGAAGAAAGTGCTGGCGGTGGCGGTCTACAACCACTACAAGCGTCTGCGTAACGGCGATACCAGCAACGGTATTGAACTGGGCAAAAGTAACATCCTGCTGATCGGCCCGACCGGTAGCGGTAAAACACTGCTGGCCGAAACGCTGGCTCGCCTGCTCGATGTGCCTTTCACTATGGCGGATGCAACCACGCTGACCGAAGCGGGTTACGTGGGTGAAGACGTTGAAAACATCATCCAGAAACTGCTGCAGAAGTGCGACTACGACGTGCAGAAAGCGCAGCGCGGCATCGTCTATATCGATGAAATCGACAAAATTTCACGTAAGTCTGACAACCCGTCGATTACCCGCGACGTGTCAGGCGAAGGTGTTCAGCAGGCTCTGCTGAAACTGATCGAAGGCACCGTGGCCGCCGTTCCACCGCAGGGCGGGCGTAAACATCCGCAGCAGGAGTTCCTGCAGGTCGATACCTCTAAGATCCTGTTTATCTGTGGCGGCGCATTCGCCGGTCTGGATAAGGTGATCTCGCAGCGTGTTGAAACCGGCTCCGGTATCGGCTTCGGCGCAACCGTCAAAGGTAAATCGCAGAAAGCCAGCGAAGGCGAGCTGCTGTCACAGTGCGAACCTGAAGATCTGATCAAATTTGGTCTGATTCCGGAGTTCATCGGCCGTCTGCCTGTGGTGGCCACCCTGAGCGAGCTCAGTGAAGAAGCGCTGATTCAGATCCTGCGTGAACCGAAAAACGCCCTGACCAAACAGTACCAGGCGCTGTTTAACCTGGAAGGCGTTGAGCTGGAGTTCCGTGACGAGGCGTTAACGGCGATCGCCAAGAAGGCGATGTCACGTAAAACCGGTGCGCGTGGTCTGCGTTCAATCGTAGAAGGCGCGTTGCTGGAAACGATGTATGATCTGCCTTCCATGGACGATGTAGAGAAAGTCGTGATTGATGAATCAGTTATTGATGGTCAGTCTGACCCGATGTTGATCTACGGTAAGCATGAAGCCCAGGCATCTGGCGAATAAATAAACAGATCGTCCATGTTGTACTCGTAAAAAAGGGGAAAATCTTTCCCCTTTTGCTTTTCTCGCCTCTGTGACGTTGAATGTCGGACAATCATCCCCATATACTCAGATACCTGTGGGTTTAACTGCATACCTGCCTGATGCGGTTCCCATCACCTGGCGGACATTAAACAAAGAGAGAGCTCTATGAATCCTGAGCGTTCTGAACGCATTGAAATCCCCGTGTTGCCGCTGCGCGACGTGGTGGTTTATCCGCACATGGTAATTCCGTTGTTTGTTGGCCGGGAAAAATCAATTCGGTGCCTTGAAGCCGCAATGGATCATGATAAAAAAATCATGCTGGTCGCACAGAAAGAGGCTTCAACGGATGAACCTGGCATTAACGATCTCTTCTCAGTAGGGACCGTTGCATCTGTATTGCAAATGCTGAAACTGCCGGATGGCACCGTCAAAGTTCTGGTCGAAGGTTTACAGCGCGCCCACATTACGACGCTGGCCGATAACGGTGACCATTTCGTGGCACAAGCTGAATATCTGGTGTCGCCAGAGATCGAAGAGCGCGAGCAGGAAGTCCTGGTGCGCACGGCGATCAATCAGTTTGAAGGCTATATCAAACTCAATAAAAAGATCCCCCCTGAGGTTCTGACCTCGCTGAACAACATTGACGATGCGGCGCGCCTGGCCGACACCGTTGCGGCACATATGCCGCTGAAGCTGGCCGACAAACAGTCTGTGCTGGAGATGTCCGACGTCAACGAGCGTCTGGAATATCTGATGGCGATGATGGAATCTGAAATCGATCTGCTGCAGGTTGAGAAGCGCATTCGCAACCGCGTCAAGAAGCAGATGGAGAAGAGCCAGCGCGAGTACTATCTGAATGAGCAGATGAAGGCGATTCAGAAAGAGCTGGGCGAGATGGACGACGCGCCTGACGAGTATGAAGCGTTAAAACGCAAAATCGACGCGGCCAAAATGCCGGAAGAGGCGCGCGAGAAAGCGGAAGCTGAGCTGCAGAAGCTGAAAATGATGTCCCCGATGTCTGCGGAAGCAACCGTGGTTCGCGGCTATATCGACTGGATGGTGCAGGTTCCGTGGAACGCCCGCAGCAAAGTGAAAAAAGATCTGCGTAAGGCGCAGGAGACTCTGGATACCGACCATTACGGCCTGGAGCGCGTGAAGGATCGTATCCTTGAGTACCTTGCGGTGCAGAGTCGCGTCAGCAAAATTAAAGGCCCGATTCTGTGCCTGGTCGGACCGCCAGGTGTCGGTAAAACCTCGCTGGGCCAGTCGATCGCGAAAGCGACTGGCCGCAAATATGTGCGTATGGCGCTGGGCGGCGTGCGTGATGAAGCAGAAATCCGTGGTCACCGCCGGACATACATCGGCTCGATGCCGGGTAAACTGATCCAGAAAATGGCCAAGGTCGGGGTGAAAAACCCGCTGTTCCTGCTGGATGAGATCGACAAAATGTCCTCCGACATGCGTGGCGATCCCGCGTCTGCGCTGCTGGAAGTGCTCGATCCTGAGCAGAACATCGCGTTCAACGACCATTACCTGGAAGTCGATTATGACCTCTCAGATGTGATGTTCGTGGCGACCTCGAACTCCATGAACATTCCGGCACCGCTGCTGGATCGTATGGAAGTCATCCGTCTGTCGGGTTATACCGAGGATGAGAAGCTGAACATCGCCAAACAGCACCTGCTGACCAAGCAGATCGAACGTAACGCGCTGAAAGCCAGCGAGATTACGGTCGAGGACAGCGCGATTATCGGCATCATCCGTTACTACACCCGCGAAGCCGGGGTACGTAGCCTTGAGCGTGAGCTGTCGAAACTGTGCCGTAAAGCGGTGAAATCACTGCTGATGGACAAGAGTAAAAAGCACATCACCATCAATGGCGAAAACCTCAAGGACTTCCTGGGCGTTCAGCGCTTTGACTATGGCCGTGCCGACAGTGAAAACCGCGTGGGCCAGGTCACCGGTCTGGCGTGGACGGAAGTGGGCGGCGATCTGCTGACCATCGAAACCGCCTGCGTGCCGGGCAAAGGTAAGCTCACCTACACCGGTTCGCTGGGCGAGGTGATGCAGGAGTCGATTCAGGCTGCGCTGACGGTGGTACGTGCCCGTGCCGAGAAGCTGGGCATCAATGGTGACTTCTACGAGAAACGCGATATTCACGTTCACGTTCCTGAAGGTGCCACACCGAAAGATGGTCCGAGTGCCGGTATCGCCATGTGTACGGCGCTGGTCTCCTGTCTGACCGGGAACCCGGTGCGGGCGGATGTGGCCATGACCGGTGAGATCACCCTGCGCGGTCAGGTGCTGCCGATTGGCGGACTGAAAGAGAAACTGCTGGCCGCACACCGTGGTGGCATCAAAACCGTGCTGATCCCGGACGACAACAAGCGTGATCTGGAAGATATTCCACAGAACGTGATTGCCGACCTGGAGATCCACCCGGTGAAACGCATTGAAGAGGTGCTGAATCTGGCCCTGGAAAATGCGCCATACGGCATGCAGGTCGCGACAGCAAAATAGTGATTAACGGCAAAAACCGTTAAAAAGCGGAGCTGGCAAGGCAATTGGCGCTTGCCAGCTTTTTTTTGTGCCGCTAATTTAGGTGGCTGCCGACGCGACGATCTCAGAGAAAACCCGTTGTTTCGGCTCCACAGGCTTGATATAACTTGCTGCGCGTTCGTACCCGGCCGGAAGCCCGGTACGATGTGAAATAATAAAGAGGGGATGAAGAGAGTGAATAAGTCACAATTGATCGACAAAATTGCTGCGGATGCTGATATTTCTAAAGCGGCAGCGGGACGTGTTTTAGATGCATTTATGGGTTCCGTTTCTGATGCGCTGAAAGAGGGCGACGAAGTGGCCCTGGTCGGTTTCGGCACCTTCTCCGTGCGTGACCGTGCGGCACGTACCGGTCGTAACCCACAAACCGGTAAAGAGATCACCATCCCGGCCGGTAAAGTCCCCGGTTTCCGTGCTGGTAAAGCATTGAAAGACGCCGTCAATTAATAAGAACGAATAGATTCATTGACGCATTTTCTTCAGTGGATTAGAGGACGCTTTGCGCGTTCTCATGTAACATACAGGCACATCAATCAGATGTGCCTTTTTTGTTTTAACCGGTGAGAATCGGGCCGTAAAATGGGCCAGGACCGGATTGAGACTGCCAGCGGAGCCAGCAGTTACGTGAGACGCCAGCCAGTGGCGAATTACGACCGAGCTTTACATTCACACTACAGCGGAGTGTTGCCATACCATGATGGACAATTTACGCGCGGCGTCGAACCATGTCGTGCTCAAGATTATTTTGGGGCTGATTATCCTCTCCTTTGTGCTGACGGGCGTTGGCAACTATCTGATTGGCGGCAATAACGACTATGCAGCCAGGGTCAACGGTCAGGAGATCAGCCGGGGACAGCTGGAGCAGGCGTTTAACAGCGAACGCAACCGTCAGCAGCAGATGCTGGGCGACCAGTTTTCGCAGCTGGCCAGCAACGATGGCTACATGCAGCAGATCCGCCAGCAGGCGCTGTCGCAGCTGATCGATCAGGCGCTGCTCGACAGCTACATCAAAGATCTTCACCTCAGCATCAGCGACGATCAGGTTAAGCAGGCGATCTTCAATCAGCAGGCGTTCCAGACCAACGGCAAATTCGACAACGCGAAATATCTGGGCCTGATCGGTAACATGGGCTTCAGCGCGGATCAGTATGCGGAAGCGCTGCGCAAGCAGCTCTCTAACCAGCAGCTGATCAATGCGGTGGCGAACACCGACTTCACGCTGAAAGGTGAAGCCAGCAAACTGGTAGACCTGGTGTCACAGCAGCGTGAAATCCGTCAGGCCACGCTGGATGTCAACGCGCTGGCGGCCAAACAGACCGCCACCGACGACGAAATCAGCCAGTATTATCAGCAGCACAAAAGCAGCTTCATGGCACCGGAGCAGTTCCGTGTCAGCTACCTGCTGATGGATGCGGCCAGCATGCAGCAGGCGGCCAGCGACGCGGATATTCAGGCCTGGTACGATCAGCATAAAGCGGACTACACCCAGCCGCAGCGCAACCGCTACAGCGTTATTCAGACCAAAACAGAAGCCGATGCCAATGCGGTTCTGGCGCAGCTGAAAGCGGGCGCCAGCTTCGCTGACGTGGCGAAAGCCAAATCGATCGACCCGATCTCTGCCCGTAAAGGCGGTGATATGGGCTGGCTGGAACCGTCAACGACGCCGGACGAGCTGAAAAATGCGGGTCTGACAGAGAAAGGCCAGATGTCAGGCGTGATCAAATCCTCTGTGGGCTTCCTGGTGGTTCGCCTGGATGATATCCAGCCAGAGCAGGTTAAATCGCTGGACGACGTCCGCAGCGCCGTTGCGGCCAAAGTGAAGCAGGAGAAGGGGGTTGATGCCTTCTACAAACTGCAGCAGAAGGTCAGCGAAGCGGCCAGCAATGACAACGAGTCACTGGCGGGTGCCGAGCAGGCGTCAGGTCTGAAAGCCAAAGAGACCGGCTGGTTCAGTCAGGACACGCTGCCAGCGGAGCTGAATTTCGACGCGGTGAAACAGGCGATCTTCAATGGCGGTCTGGCAGGCCAGAACGGCGCGCCGGGCAATAACTCCGATATCATCACCGTCGATGGCGATCGTGCCTTTGTGCTGCGTATCAGCGAGCATAAACCGGAAGCGGTGAAACCGCTGGATCAGGTTAAGGCGCAGATCACCGACACGCTGAAGCATGACAAAGCGACGCAGCAGGCTAAAGCTCAGGCCGATAAGCTGCTGGCCGACCTTAAAGCCGGTAAGCAGGATGCGCTGACGGCGGCAGGCCTGACGCTGAGCGCCAGCAAGACCGTAGATCGTAATGCACAGGATCCGGTTGCTCAGGCTGCCTTCAATCTGCCTCAGCCAGCGGATAACAAACCGTCCTGGGGTGTCAGCGAAGATATGCAGGGCAACGTAGTGCTGGTGGCGGTCGATAAGGTTAAAACCGGCAGCATGCCGCAGGCGCAGATTGACGAAATGGTCAAAGGCGTCACGCAGAACAATGCGCAGCTGACCTTTGAAGCCTTACTGCAGAACCTGCGTAAAGAGGCCAAAATCAAGTACGGCGCAGCCGCACAAATGCAGTAAGCCTCGCAGAAATAGCGTAACGACTGTAACAATCAAAGGCCGCACTCGCGGCCTTTTCCATTTCTGTTATCCGGCGTTTGAGCCTTGTGCCGGGCGGTGACACGCTGTCGCTGCTGATTACACACAAGGAGAAACTCAGCATGGCTAAATCTCAACTCGTTACCCTCTGTCTGTCCCTCGCGCTGGGCGGCGCACTCGGCTACAGCAGCCTCTCGGTGGCCACGGAAGCGGAACCGGCCGCCCGCGTCGTTACGCAGAGTGGTTCACCGGCTTCGCCGCGGGAGATCACCCCGCCGCTATTGCAGGAGCAGGTCAGCATCAACCAGGCGACAGCCGAACAGCTCTCTGCCGCCCTGAATGGCGTGGGACTGAAAAAGGCCCAGGCGATTGTGAACTATCGCGAACAGTACGGGCCTTTCAGCGATATTCAGCAACTCGGTGAAGTACCGGGCATTGGCAATGCGCTTATCGAACGCAATGCGGCCCGGCTGAAACTGTGAGGCAACACACATCGGTGATGCTTAATCTCCTGAAGCCAGACCACTCTGCTAAAGTGAACAGGTCCAACCAGTTAACCTAAGCGAGCAGGAGAGCATGACCATGCAGACCACAATAAAAGTGCGCGGCTATCATCTGGATGTCTATCAGCACGTCAACAATGCGCGCTATCTTGAGTTTCTTGAGGAGGCGCGCTGGCAATGGCTGGAAGAGGTCGAGGCATTTCACTGGTTGCTGGAGCAGAAGCTGGCTTTCGTCGTGGTCAATATCAATATCAACTACCGTCGCCCGGCCGTGCTGGGCGACGTGCTGGCGATAGAGAGTGAGATCACCCAGTTAAATGGCAGGAGCGGCATCATTGCGCAGCGGGTGATGCTGGCAGGACAGGAGACCGTGGTGGCGGATGCTGCGCTGACCTTTGTCTGCATCGATCTGCACACCCAGAAGGCGGTTGCGCTGGAAGGGGAACTCCGCGAGCGTCTGATGCGCCTGATGGTCTGAGCCGGAAAGGCGGCAGCCAGGAAGGATCTGCCGCCGTGCCCGGACGGTGTCAGTTCAGGCCGCTTTTTGCCTTCATGGCGGCCATCACGCCCGGCCGGTCGTCGAGATACGCCTGTAAACCTCTGGCCCGTAAATGACAGGCTGCGCACTCACCACAGCCGTCGCCTTTCACGCCGTTGTAGCAGGTCAGCGTCTGCTCGCGCACCAGGGTGAGCTGCTGCCAGTAGTCCGCCAGCGCCCAGGTTTCCGCTTTATTGAGCCACATCAGCGGCGTCTCGAAACGGATGGTGCGCGCCATGCCCAGCGTAACCGCCTGGTTCAGAGCTTTGACAAACTCATCGCGGCAGTCAGGATAGCCGGAAAAATCGGTTTCGCAGACGCCGGTGATCACCGCTTCCGCCTCAACCTGATAGGCGTAAACCGAGGCCAGCGTCAGGAAGAGAATGTTGCGTCCGGGGACGAAGGTGCTGGGCAACCCGCTGGCCGCAGGATCGTAAGCCGGCACCGGAATGTTATCCCGCGTCAGACTGCTGACGGCGAGTTCGTTCAGCATGGTGACGTCCAGCACTTTGTGCGCGCGCGCGCCCAGCGTTATCGCCAGCGCCTGTGCCACCTCGATCTCTTCCCGGTGGCGCTGTCCATAGTCGAAGGTGACGCAGTGGACTTCATCATAAAGCTGCAGAGCCTGGATCAGGCAGGTGGTGGAATCCTGTCCACCGCTGAAAACAACAACCGCGCGTTTCATGGCATTTTCCTGGTAATGAATTTTGCGCCTATGGTAATGCCTCAGTCCCTCGCTGAACAGCGGCAGGAGGATCGACAGGGGGCGGGATCCAGGCACGGCTGAAATCGAACCAGCCCAGCGTGTTCAGTTCAATGCCCTCCACGCCGGGCGGCGCGTGGATCTGGTAGCGATAATTGAACAGGGGCAGCAGGATACCGCCGTGCATCAGCCCATCGTAAAGCTGGTGCAGCGCGCGGCTGCGGGCTTCTCCATCCGCGATCTGCCGGATAGCCTCCAGCTGCGCCGCCACCGCTTCGCCCTGCGCGGTGGACCACAGCGGCCGCCACAGCGGATCAATCTGCAGCCAGCTGGCCAGGGTAAAGATCGGCGCATCGCCAATCAGCCGATCGCCCATCACGATATCCGCTTCATCAGGCGGGGCCAGGGTGTGCCAGTTTTTAACCGGATGAAACACCACTGTCAGGGCGCAGCCGTGCGCGTCCAGCAGCGTGACCAGCGCCTGCGACATCTCATGCAGCTCCACCGGTAACTGATAATGCAGCGTCAGGGTCGCCGGTAAATCAACCGGAGCGTCATCAAATTGCGGCACGCCCCAGCCGGGTAGCAGCTCCCGGCTGGGGGTGATTAATCCCTCATCCAGCGGCAACCGGCCGACGATGCCACTCTGCTGGATCAGCTGAAAAAGTCTGCGCGCCTGGTCAGCGGTAAAACCGGCCCGCGGGCGGCAGACCAGGTAACAGAAGCCGAGACTGATGCTGCTGCTCACGGGCTGCAGCGTCCTGAGCGCGGCGGGTTCGCCTATCGCAATCTGCACCGGATGACGGCAGCTGCTGCCCAGGCTGGGATCAAACAGCTGCGGCGTGATCCAGTACTCCACCGCCTGCAGCAGCGGCTGCTGCAGATGCCAGCGCGCATGGCTGTCGATCCTGACCAGCTCAGGTCTGAAGTGCCGCAGTTTCCAGGGGCCGCTGCCGATGGCGGGTTCCGTGGGGTGGGGCAGCAGACACAGCAGGTGGGCGAGGCGATGCGGCAGCCAGAAATCTGGCTGCCTCAGGGTAAACCGCACGGCAAGCGGATGGGGCGCATCGACGCTGCCCACCTCAGCCAGCAACTGGCTGACGCGCGGATCCTGCCCCAGCTGGCGGAACTGTGTCACCAGTTGCCCGGCCTGGACAGGCTCATCGTTGTGCCACATCAGCTGCGGCCGCAGCCAGAATAGCCAGTGGCAGGCCGTTTCATCGTGCTGCCAGTGATGTGCCAGATCGCCGACCGGCTCATCCTGCTCAAAGCGGGTCAGGCCGGAATAGATCTGACGAACCAGATGCTGTTCAGCGCGACCGGCAATCTGACGCGGATCGGTACTTTCCATGGGCCGGTAGTAGGGGATGCGCAGGACCGGCGTATCATTCTGCCACTGGCCGCCCATCAGGGGCCGCAGCATGTTGATGAGCCTCTCCGGCGGCAGGTCCAGCAGTTGCAGGGCATCCGCCGCCTCACCGGCCTCAAGCTGCCGCTGCAGGAGCTGCTGACGTAACTGTTCCGGCGTGCGCAGAAACCGCAGCTGCCCCTGCTTGCCGCGGCCGGGCTCGCCCTGCCAGCTGAGCCAGCCGGCATGCTGCCACTGTGACAGTAGAGTACGCAGATGACGCTCGCTGCAGATGCAGTGGCGGGCCATCTCCGCTACGCAGGTCTGCTGTGGCGCGCCCTGACTCTGCTGCCACAGACGCTGAAACTGATTGAGACGGTTAAGCTGGCGCATTCTAAACCCGGAACAGTTTTTTCAAAGTATTCACTATTAGTTCCGCAATTAACAGGCAATAGTGGACTTCCTCTTTCATCAGGAGATCAATCATGGTGCGTTTAGCGGCGTTCGATATGGATGGCACACTGTTACTGCCAAATCATCAACCGGGACAGCAGACGCTCGACACTCTGCAGGCGCTGCATCAGCGCAATATTCATCTGGTGCTGGCGACGGGCCGTCATCTGCTGGAAATGCAGGTGTTAAGTGAAAAAATGGCGCTGCCCGCGTGGCTCATTACCGGCAATGGCACCCGTATCCATGACCCGTCAGGTCAGCTGATTGCTGCGCAGGATCTGCCCGCTGCCGTGGCGGAAGCGGTGATTCATGGCCACTGGAGGACGTCCGCCTCCCTGCATGTTTTCAACGATCGAGGGTGGTTTACCGACCGCCCACGGCCTGAACTGCTGAATGCCCATCAGATGAGCGGATTCCGCTATCAGCTCTGCGATCTCAAGGCGCTGCCCGCGCATCAGGTGACAAAAATCTGCTTTATCGACGAGCATCGGCGCCTGCGCGCGCTGAAAACGGAGCTGGATGCGGCGCTGGGCGAGCAGGCCGATATCTGTTTTTCCGCCGTGGATTGTCTGGAGGTGCTGCCCGCAGGCTGCAACAAAGGCAGCGCCCTGAGTCAGTTATGTGATCATCTGTCGCTGACAATGGCGGAGTGTATGGCGTTTGGCGATGCGATGAACGATCGCGAGATGCTGGCGCAGGCCGGACAGGGTTTCATCATGGGCAATGCGATGGCGCAGCTGAAAGCCGCGCTGCCGCATCTGCCGGTAATTGGTCGTTGCGAGACACAGGCGGTGTCTCATTATTTAAACCACTGGCTGGCAACACCCCACCTCGCGTATTCCCCCGAATGCTGAGGTTTGCCGTGTACCGGACAGGATGTCCGGTTTTTTACGCCAGCTCGCGCTGCCAGGGCGTGATATCGCCGATATGTTTTGCCACCCACTCAGGCTGATAGTAGGTGTCGGGATAGCGCTCACCGCTGTCGCACAGCAGGGTGACCAGCGATCCCCGCTGGTTCGCGGCCCGTAAACGTTTTGCCACCTGCATCATGCCCCAGAAGTTGGTGCCGGTTGAGGCGCCGGGTTTGCGTCCCAGAATACTCTCCAGCTTCAGCATCGCGGCCAGCGTCGCGCCATCCGGTACTTTCACCATTTCATCGATTACGTCCGGCATAAATGATGGCTCTACCCGGGGACGGCCAATGCCCTCAATCAGGCTGCCGCGCGTGCTGGTCAGCGTGGCATCACGCTGCTGCCAGTAGTCGAAAAAGACGGAGTGTTGCGGATCGACCACCAGCAGTTTCGTCTCCAGCCCCTGATAGCGGATGTAGCGGCCCAGCGTGGCCGAGGTGCCGCCGGTGCCCGCACTCATGATCACCGTATGCGGAATCGGGTAGGGCTCATGCTGCATCTGACGGAAAATGCTTTCCGCAATATTGTTATTGCCGCGCCAGTCGGTGGCGCGTTCCGCGTAGGTGAACTGATCCATAAAGTGGCCATTCAGCTCGCGCGCCAGCCGTTCAGATTCTGCATAGAGCTGGCAGGGATCCTCCACAAAGTGGCACTGGCCGCCATAAAAGGTGATCTGCTCGATTTTGCGCTTCGCGGTACTGGCAGGCATCACCGCAATAAAGGGCAGTCCCAGCAGCCTTGCGAAGTAGGCCTCAGAAACGGCAGTGCTGCCTGACGAGGCTTCAATAATCGGCGTATTCTGCTTAATCCAGCCGTTGGAGAGGCCGTAGAGAAACAGCGAACGAGCCAGCCGATGTTTAAGGCTGCCGCTGGGATGGGTGCTCTCATCTTTCAGGTAGAACCAGATGCCGGGAAAGTCCGCCAGGTCGAAACGGATCAGATGGGTTTCCGCCGAACGTTGAAAGTCAGCGTTAATTTCGTTGATAGCGTGGCGAATCCAGCAGGTGTGCATCTCAGGTGTCCGGTAAAATATGATGTGGCTATTTTATGGCACGTGCAGGAAAAAGAGATTGCATAATTACCGCTAAAATCGCACCAGTGGAGAAAATGATTCTCTCGGAGCCGCAAATGTTAGATAAAACTGACCTTAAACTACTGGCGCTGCTGCAGCAGGACTGTACCCTGTCACTGCAATCGCTGGCGGAGGCCGTCAACCTCACCACCACTCCCTGCTGGAAGCGCCTGAAAAAGCTCGAAGATGATGGCATTATTCGCGCACGCGTGGCGTTGCTGGACGGGGATAAAATCGGACTGTCACTGACGGCCTTTATGTTTGTGAAAACCCAGCAGCACAGCCGCGAGTGGTATCAGACTTTTGTCTCGGTGGTGAGCGGCATGCCGGAGGTGATGGCCTTTTACCGGATGGCGGGGGAGTATGACTATCTGCTGCGGATCCAGGTGGCCGATATGAAGAGCTATGATGCTTTCTACAAACGATTAGTGAATGGTGTGCCTGGCCTGATTGATGTCACCTCCAGCTTTGCCATGGAAGAGATTAAATACACCACGGCCTTACCCGTCGCCCCCTGAGGGCCTGAGATTGAGAACAGCGTTGTGCGATTATTCAGTCAATTAAGTTGGTATTTTCTGCGGGAGTGGCGGCGCTATCTGGGCGCGGTCATCCTGCTGATCGTGATTGCGATCCTGCAGCTTCTGCCGCCGCACGTGGTTGGCGTGGTGGTGGATGGCGTGACGCGCGACAACATGAGCACCGGTCGCATCATGATGTGGATTGGGATCATGCTGGCGACGGCGGTGGTGGTCTATCTGCTGCGTTATGTCTGGCGCGTGCTGCTGTTCGGGGCCTCCTACCAGCTGGCGGTTGAGCTGCGCGAAGATTTCTATCGCCAGCTGAGCCGTCAGCAGCCGGCCTTCTATCTGCGTCACCGCACCGGCGATCTGATCGCCCGTGCCACCAACGATGTGGATCGGGTGGTGTTTGCCGCCGGAGAGGGCGTCCTGACGCTGGTCGACTCGCTGGTGATGGGCTGCGTGGTGCTGCTGGTGATGAGCACGCAGATTAGCTGGCAGCTGACGCTGCTCGCGCTGGTGCCGATGCCGATCATGGCTCTCGTGATTCATCGCTACGGCAATCAGCTGCATCACCGCTTTAAGCTGGCACAGGCCGCTTTCTCCACTCTTAACGATCAGACGCAGGAGAGCCTGACCAGTATCCGGATGATAAAAGCCTTCGGGCTTGAGCAGCATCAGTCGCAGCAGTTCTCTGATATCGCCCGCGATACCGGGGAAAAGAACCTGCGCGTGGCGCGGGTTGATGCCCGTTTCGATCCGACCATCTATATCGCGATCGGCTTCTCTAACCTGCTGGCGATCGGCGGCGGCAGCTGGCTGGTGTGGCACGATCAGATGACGCTGGGCCAGCTCACCAGCTTTGTGATGTACCTGGGCCTGATGATCTGGCCGATGCTGGCGCTGGCGTGGATGTTTAATATTGTCGAGCGCGGCAGCGCGGCCTGGAGCCGCATCGGCGCGCTGCTGGCCGAGGCACCGGCGGTGGAGGATGGCGACACCACTCTGCCAGCGGAACCCGGCACGCTGCAGGTTGCGATTCGCGCGTTCAACTATCCGGCCAGCGCCGGTCCGGTGCTGAGCGATGTGAGCTTCCGGCTGAAACCGGGCGAGATGCTGGGGCTGTGCGGCCCCACCGGCAGTGGCAAAAGCACCCTGCTGAGCCTGATTCAGCGCCACTTCGATATCCAGCAGGGTGACATCCGCTATCACCAGATCCCGCTGCCGCAGCTGCGTCTGGACAGCTGGCGCAGCCGTCTGGCGGTCGTCAGCCAGACGCCGTTCCTCTTCTCCGACAGCGTGGCCAGCAACATCGCGCTGGGGAAACCGGATGCCACCCGCGAGGAGATCGAACGGGCCGCCACGCTGGCCTGCGTGCATGACGACATCCTGCGCCTGCCGCAGGGCTATGAAACCGAAGTCGGGGAGCGCGGTGTGATGCTGTCGGGAGGACAGAAGCAGCGCCTGTCGATCGCCCGCGCACTGCTGCTGAATGCCGAAATCCTGATTCTGGATGACGCGCTGTCGGCGGTGGATGGCCGGACCGAACACGAAATCCTGCATAACCTGCGCATCTGGGGGCAGGGACGCACGCTGATTATCAGCGCCCACCGCCTGTCGGCCCTTACGGAAGCCAGTGAGATTCTGGTGCTGCAGCAGGGCCGCGTAGCGCAGCGGGGCGACCATGACGCACTGACCAGCCAGACGGGCTGGTACCGCGACATGTACCGTTATCAGCAGCTGGAAGCCGCGCTGGATGATGATGAAAATGAAAAAGGAGTGCCGCATGGCTAAGTCCGGACGCTTGTGGCCGACCCTGAAACGTTTGCTCAGCTACGGCAAACCCTGGCGTAAATCCCTGTCGCTGGCGGTAGGGATGCTGTGGATCGCTGCCGCAGCCGAGGTGACCGGCCCGGTGCTGGTCAGCTACTTTATCGATAATCTGGTAGCGAAACATCAGATGCCCTGGGGGCTGGTCGCCGGGCTGGTGGTGGGGTTTATCCTGCTCCAGCTGCTGGCCGCCGCGCTGCACTACTGGCAGGCGCTGCTGTTTAACCGCGCCGCCATTGGGGTGGTGCAGCGGTTACGCAGCGATGTGATGAACGCCGCGCTCTGTCAGCCGCTGAGCGCTTTTGATACCCAGCCGGTCGGGCAGATTATTTCGCGCGTCACCAACGACACCGAAGTGATCCGCGATCTCTATGTCACCGTGGTCGCCACCGTGTTGCGCAGTGCCGCACTGGTCGGCGCCATGATGGTGGCGATGTTCAGCCTGGACTGGCGCATGGCGCTGGTGGCGATGATGATCTTCCCGCTGGTTCTGATGGTGATGTTTATCTATCAGCGCTACAGCACGCCGATTGCCCGCCGGGTCCGCAGCTATCTGGCCGACATCAACAACGGGTTTAACGAAGTCATCAGCGGCATGAGCGTCATCCAGCAGTTCCGGCAGCAGGCGCGGTTCGGTGAGCGGATGGGCGAAGCGAGCCGGTCCCACTATCTGGCGCGCATGGAAACGCTACGCCTTGATGGTTTTCTGCTGCGTCCGCTGCTGAGCCTGTTCTCCGCCATGGTGCTGTGCGGGCTGCTGATCCTGTTCAGTTTCTCCGTGCCTGGCGTGTTTGAGGTCGGGGTGCTCTACGCCTTTATTACCTATCTGGGCCGGCTGAATGAGCCGCTGATTGAGCTGACCACGCAGCAGTCGATGCTGCAGCAGGCGGTCGTCTCCGGTGAACGTATCTTTGAGCTGATGGATGCAGCTCAGCAGCAGTATGGTGCCGACCCGCAGCCTCTGGCATCCGGTCGCATTACGCTGAACCAGCTGAGCTTTGCCTACCGCGAAAACCGCAACGTGCTGAGCGACATCAATCTGGAGGTCGCACCGCGCGAGTTTGTGGCGCTGGTGGGACACACCGGCAGCGGCAAAAGCACCCTGGCGAACCTGCTGATGGGTTATTACCCGGTGACGCCGGGCGCAATCCGGCTTGACGACCGGCCCATCGGCGACCTGAGCCACGCCGTGCTGCGTCACGGTATCGCGATGGTGCAGCAGGACCCGGTGGTGCTCGCCGATACGCTGCTGGCGAACGTGCGGCTGGGGCGTGACATCAGCGAAGAGGCGGTCTGGCGGGTGCTGGAGCAGGTGCAGCTGGCTCCGCTGGCGCAGGCGCTGCCTGAGGGGATTCATACCCGTCTGGGTGAGCAGGGCAACAACCTGTCGGTGGGCCAGAAGCAGTTACTGGCGCTGGCCCGGGTGCTGGTGGATCTGCCGCAGATCCTGATCCTGGATGAGGCGACGGCCAATATCGACTCCGGCACGGAGCAGGCCATTCAGCAGACGCTGTCGAGGCTGCGCCAGCACAGCACGCTGGTGGTGATTGCGCACCGTCTCTCGACGATTATCGACGCAGACAAGATTCTGGTACTGCATCGCGGTCATGTCGTGGAGCAGGGCACCCATCAGCAACTGCTGGCGATGCAGGGCCGTTACTGGCAGATGTATCAGCTTCAGCAGGCGGGTGATGAACTGGCGTCGGGCGCAACGACAACAGCAGAAGGCTGAGTTGCACCTTTTTTGCGCACTTTTATCAGACTAATCTGTACAAATGCACTCCTTTGACGCCTGAAGCACCAAAGGAGTGCACTCCGCGACTGTGATCCCCGTCATACTGCGTGCCTGTTCAGGCGGCGCACCAACCCATCCCTTGCCGCGTCTCGTCTGACTCACTGATTTGTGCCGGTTTTACACTCTGGCACAGGCTTTGCTTGTATCCCTGCGTGTCCGTAAACGTTACCTATTTACTCGCTGGAGGGGATCCAATGAAGCTGGTTACCGTCGTAATTAAGCCATTCAAGCTGGAGGATGTGCGTGAAGCTTTATCCTCTATCGGCATTCAGGGGCTGACCGTCTCCGAAGTGAAAGGATTTGGCCGTCAGAAGGGCCATGCAGAGCTTTATCGCGGCGCAGAATACAGCGTGAACTTTCTGCCTAAGGTCAAGATTGATATCGCGATTGCCGACGATCAGTTAGACGAAGTGGTGGATGTCATCAGTAAAGCAGCTTACACCGGCAAAATTGGCGACGGTAAAATTTTCGTGGCTGAACTGCAGCGCGTTATCCGTATTCGTACCGGCGAAACCGACGAAGCCGCTCTGTAATTACGACTCAGTACTGTGATGGGATGGGATAAAAATGAATAAAATGTTAGCGAAGTTGGGCCTCACCAGCCTGGCACTGTTACCCTCACTCGCGATGGCCGCGCCGGCCGTTGCGGACAAGGCTGATAACGCATTTATGATGATTTGCACCGCGCTGGTGCTCTTTATGTCAATTCCAGGAATTGCACTCTTTTACGGCGGCCTGATCCGTGGCAAAAACGTGCTGTCGATGCTGACTCAGGTTGCGGTCACCTTCTCACTGGTCTGCGTGCTGTGGGTGGTTTACGGCTACTCGCTGGCCTTCAGCGAAGGCAACGCCTTTTTCGGCGGCTTTGGCTGGGCGATGCTGAAAAACATTCAGCTCACCGCCGTGATGGGCAGTTTCTATCAGTATATCCACGTAGCGTTCCAGGCCTCCTTTGCCTGTATCACCGTGGGGCTGATTGTGGGTGCCATCGCCGAGCGTATCCGCTTCTCTGCGGTGCTGATTTTTGTCGGCGTCTGGCTGACGCTCTCTTATCTGCCTATCGCACACATGGTCTGGGCGGGCGGTTTCCTGGCGCAGGATGGCGCTCTGGACTTCGCTGGCGGTACTGTCGTACACATTAACGCCGCGGTAGCAGGCCTGGTAGGGGCTTACCTGGTGGGCAAACGTGCCGGTTTTGGTAAAGAAGCCTTTAAACCGCACAACCTGCCGATGGTCTTTACCGGCACGGCCATTCTCTATGTCGGCTGGTTCGGCTTCAACGCCGGTTCCGCATCTGCAGCGAACGAAATCGCGGCGCTGGCCTTCCTGAATACCGTTGTGGCAACCGCGGGTGCTGTACTGTCATGGACCTTTGGCGAGTGGGCGGTGCGCGGTAAACCTTCACTGCTGGGTGCCTGTTCTGGCTTTATTGCCGGACTGGTTGCGATTACCCCAGCCTGTGGTTACGTGGGTGTCGGCGGCGCGTTAATCATCGGCCTGGCCGGTGGTCTGGCGGGACTGTGGGGTGTTACCACCCTGAAAAAATGGCTGCGCGTGGACGATCCCTGCGATGTGTTCGGCGTGCATGGCGTGTGCGGCATCGTGGGCTGTATCCTGACCGGGGTGTTCGCTTCCTCTTCACTGGGCGGCGTGGGTTATGCTCAGGGCGTCACTATGGGCCATCAGGTGTGGGTGCAGATCTTCAGCGTGGGCATCACCATTGTCTGGTCGGGTGTCGTTGCCTTCATCGGCTTCAAGCTGGCGGATCTGATTGTCGGCCTGCGCGTGCCGGAAGAGCATGAACGCGAAGGTCTGGATGTGAACAGCCACGGCGAGAACGCTTACAACCAGTAATCGTCGGGCAGTAAAAAGAATCGGGGGGCGAGCAATCGCCCCCTTTTTTTTATTCGCTGCGCTGACGCATCACCCCTTCCTGAACGGTTGATGCCACCAGCACACCCTGCTGATTATAAAACTCACCGCGGACGAAGCCGCGCGCGCCAGACGCCGAGGTACTGACCACGCTGTAGAGCAGCCATTCGGTGAAGTCGAACGGGCGATGGAACCACATCGAGTGGTCGATCGTCGCAACCTGCATATCCGGCTCCAGAAAGCCTTTGCCGTGCGGCTGCAGGGCAACCGGCAGGAAGTTAAGATCTGAGGCGTAGCCGAGCAGATACTGATGGATACGCAGGTCGGCGGGCAGCGGCCCGGTGGCCCGGATCCAGACCTGACGCTCAGGCTTATCCACATGTCCCCGCAGCGGGTTGTGGATCTGCACCGGACGGATCTCCAGCGGGCGTTCGGCAATAAACTTTTCGCGCAGTTTTTCGGGCAGCAGATGGGCCATCTTTTGCGCCATCGCCTGCTCGGTTAACAGATTTTCAGGGCCGGCCACCTGCGGCATCGGGTTCTGATGTTCAAATCCCTGTTCCGGTGACTGGAAAGAGGCGGTCATATAGAAAATCGGCTGCCCGTTCTGAATGGCACTGACGCGCCGGGCGCTGAAGCTTTTGCCATCGCGCAGGGTTTCCACATCGTAAATAATCGCTTTCTGACTGTCGCCAGGCCGCAAAAAGTAGCTGTGAAAAGAGTGAACGGTGCGATCTTCTGCGACGGTCTGCTTTGCGGCATACAGCGCCTGACCCACTACCTGACCGCCAAAGACCTGGCGCAGCCCCAGATCTTCGCTCTGGCCGCGATATAAACCCTCTTCCAGTTTTTCCAGATTCAATAAATTCAGCAGATTTTGCAGTGCCTGACTCATGGCGCATTCCTCAATGTAGTGACCTGCTCAGTGTGAAAGATCGGACCAGTTAACGTCAATCAGACTTTCCGCTTTGCCTGTGCCAGGCAAAATCTCATTTTTGTGCCAACATTAAGGACATACGGCGAGTGAAGCGCTGTAAGCAGGATTCGCTGCCGATAATCATTTTGATCAAATGGAGACGACATCAATGAAACTCAGGCATGTGTTCAGTGGAGTAGTTATGGCGGTTGCTGTTGCGGGATGCGCCGATAAAAGTAAACCTGTGCCAACGCCGACGCTGGGGTCAGCCGTGGCAGGCCAGACGACGGCGATTGCGCAGCCGAACGTCAGTGGCTCAATCTTCATCCGTCAGCGCATTGCGCTGCCGCCGGATGCCGTGTTAACCGTAACGCTGTCTGATGCGTCGATGGCCGATGCGCCGTCAAAAGTGCTGTCACAGCGCGTCGTGCGCACCGAAGGCAAACAGGCTCCGTTCCAGTTCGTTCTGCCGTTTAACCCGGCCGATATTCAGCCCAACGCCCGCATTCTGTTAAGCGCGGCGATCGCCATCGACGGCAAGCTGGCCTTTGTCACCGAAGGCGTGAAGCCGGTGATCAATCAGGGCGGCACCAAAGCTGAGCTGCTGCTGGTTCCGGTTCCGTCTATGGCGATGCCGACCCAGCCAGGCGCGGCGACCACCGTGCCTTCCACCTCACCGACGATGGTGACGCCATCCGCTGCGGTTCCGGCACCGACCCACATTTAAGTCTGTTTCGGGGCGACGCTGTCGCCCCTCTTTTCCGCTAAAACTGCCAGCGCCAGGCCGCCAGATCGAGCTGGCCGTTATCCGCGATCTCAATACCTTCCGCCGCCAGCGCATCCCGCTGCCGCAACAGACGATCCCCCTGCAGTGAAAGGGTGCCGTGCCGGTTAACGACGCGATGCCAGGGCAGGGTGGTGTCTGCGGGCAGACGGCTCAGCACGCCGCCGACCTGACGTGCTGCGCGCGGAGAACCGGCCAGCAGGGCAACATCGCCATAGGTGGCAACGCGGCCATACGGAATTGCGGCAACAATCTGCCAGATGCGGTGCTGAAAAGTGTCAGGCTGATCCATCTGCTGCGTTCATCAGGAAAAAGGGTCTTAATATTAGCACGGGGGAAGGAGCGCTGAACGCGTTCCGGCAAGGGTTGTTCAAGAAAACAACGGTTGTCCCGTCGAGGCTTGCAATTGCCCCCTCCTTCCCAGATAATGCCCCCGCTCTCGTAAAGAGGGCTTGTCAATGGGGGCCCTGTTGGTTCTCCCGCAATGCTAGCTTGTGAACTCGGTCAGATCCGGAAGGAAGCAGCCGCAGCAGGTGACGCGTGTGCCGGGATGTAGCTGGCAGGGCCCCCACCATTTTCCCCCCTGAAAACCTCCCATGAATCGCAGACAGGCAAAACCCGCCCGGGCCGATCCTTTGCCGGCAGGCAGGAATGTCTGGTACTGAACAGGGTAAAACTTAGCAATAAACGATTAGATTAACGGACAAATTTCCACACTGAACCCGGCACTTTATCGTAGAGCTTGTTCATCGTCAGTTCCGCCAGACGATGGTCAGCCGCCGAATAGAATATGGCTAATTCCGCTTCCGGTAATTCATACTTATTCTTTTCAATCACCCTTTCCAGGGTATCCAGCGAGCGGCAGCGTCGCAGCCGCATCAAATAATCGGTTTTTGTCAGGGTTTTGTTCATAAATAAACCGTTCTCATGTCAGTACTATAATGAATGGCTTGGCTGCTGGAGAAAAGCGCACTCTTCAGTGAACAGATTAAATAAGCGTTTCGCTGAACGTTGCCACCGCTGAAGATCCGGACTTGTGACACCATAGTTGCTGAATAGCATAAAAGTATCGTCAAGATATTCATCGATTTGCGAAATCAGCGCTTCATCTTCAACGTGCTTGATTTTGTAATTCATGGTGAAAGAGGCGATATGCTCAATCAAATCATTAAGCTGCAGATTGCTTTCGGAAGTGGGATCATTTACCCAGCCGTGATGGCTGTCAGTTAATGATGCCATGCTGTCGTCAAACAGACTCTCACACAGGTATTTAAGCTGGGCAATATCATGCCGTTTCGGTGAGTATTCGTCCATCTTTTTCCCCTCCATAGCTAGCACAGTTGCCGCAGGGCGGCGAGATAGGATAACGCGGCCAGGAAGCAATTATCGGGGCTGTTATTAAACGGGACACCTTAAAGATAGTGTAAAACCATTAGTTCTGCTCACCTCCATTACTAAATATTACAATTCGTCGCCGGGGGAGGGTTGCGCATTGTCGATCACATCAAACTCAAGCGCACCGGGCTTAATGTGAAAGTTTACCTGTTCCGACTGTGTGACAGTTTCATTCAGATCCTGGCAGGGGCTAAATAAATTCCAGTCAAAATCGTAAAGTAATTTAAAACTATTCAGATCCCGATATTCAACAGAAATAATTTTTAAACTGCCGGGAACGAACCGGGCATTTTGTGAATACCAGCGTAAATCGCCCACCAGAAGATCGGTTATTTTGAGAATATTCCGCTGAACAATCTCAGCTATTTTTGCGCAGTCTGTTTCGCCTGCGGCAATATCGCATTCAATGCGTGACAGCATATCCGGCTCGCCTTAAACCATTAATAACCTATCATTGGTTTTCTGCAAAGGGTTTGCAAGTCTGCTGAGCACAAAAGCGTCAGTTTCCCCGGCGGGACAGCGCTGCTGAGCCGGCTCTGCCGGTTCGCGTCTGCCCGACCCCGCCAGCCTGTTTATCTTTTGATACACATTCCCCCGTTTAACCGCGCACAACATCCGGTATCTTAATTGTTATGTTATAACATTTTGGTGAAGTGATGCATCAGAGCGGAATACTTATGTCACTGGGCGGGCGGCTGGCCGTCGCGCTGCTCGTTATCGCGCTGCTGGCCGTGGCGATGAAATGGGGGATCAGCGCATGATCCGGTTTGATTCGCTTCGGGCGGGCTATCAGGGCGAGGCCGTGACCCCGGCCCTCAGCGGCCAGCTCGCCGCAGGCTCGATGACCGCCCTGGTGGGCGCCAACGGCAGCGGCAAATCGACGCTGCTGAAAACCATTGCAGGTTTACTGCCCCCGATTGCCGGGCGCTGCGAATTGCAGATCGCGCGGCGGGAGATTGGCTGGTTGCCGCAGCGTACCGAACTGGAAACCCGTTTCCCCCTGACCGTCTTTGAACTGGTCTCGATGGGCTGCTGGCCTCGCTGCGGCTGGTTCGGCGGTATCAACCGGCTGCTGCGACAGGAAATCTGGCAGGTGCTGGAGGCGGTACAGATGCGCGATTTTGCCGGGGCGCAGCCTGCCACCCTGTCAGGTGGCCAGCTTCAGCGCGTGCTGTTTGCCCGGCTGATGCTGCAGCGCAGCGCACTCTGGCTGCTGGATGAGCCGTTTAACGGTATCGACAGCCAGACGGTGACGTTGCTGATGTCGATCCTGGAGCAGCAGCAGCGGGCGGGAACCACGCTGCTGGTGGTGCTGCACGATCGCCCGCTGGTGGCCCGCTATTTCAGCCGCGTACTTTCCATGGATGAAGATGAGAACGGCGAGCGCTGCTCGCCTCTTTCCCTGCAGCGGAGTCTGGCGCCGTGACCCTGATCCAGCCTTTTATCGAGTTTGGTTTTATGCGACGCGCGCTGGTCGCCTGCCTGGCGCTGGCTGTCAGTGCCACCCCGCTCGGCGTGTTTCTCTCGCTGCGCCGCATGAGTCTGATCGGCGACGCCTTATCTCACGCCGTGCTGCCCGGCGCCGCCATCGGCTATCTGATCTCCGGTCTGTCACTCGTCGCCATGGGCGTAGGAGGGCTGATCGCCGGTTTAGCCGTGGCGCTGCTCTCGGGCGCCGTCAGCCGCTATACACCGCTGAAAGAGGATGCCAGCTTTGCCGGGTTCTACCTCGGTTCACTGGCACTGGGCGTGACGCTGGTGTCACTGCGTGGCTCTGGCGTGGATCTGCTGCATGTGCTGTTCGGTTCGCTGCTGGCGGTGGATAACGCGGCGCTGCTGCTGGTTGGCGGCATCGCGGCCTTTACGCTGATTATGCTGGCCGTCATCTACCGGCCGCTGGTGATTGACGCTTTCGACAGTGACTTCCTGCGGGCGCAGGGAAAGTGGAGCGCCCCGCTGGTTCATGGTCTGTTTTTAATGCTGGTGGTGCTGAATCTGGTGGCCGGTTTTCAGGTGCTGGGCACCCTGATGTCGGTGGGGCTGATGATGCTGCCCGCCGCCAGCGCCCGTTTCTGGAGCCGTCATCTGGCCGCCATGCTGCTTATCGCGATGGTGATGGCCATGATGTCGGCGCTGGCGGGGCTGATGCTCTCCTGGCACTTCTCTCTGCCCGCCGGCCCCGCGGTGGTGCTGAGCGCCGCCATGCTCTTTTTTCTCTCCATTCTGACAGGACCGTGCGGCGGAATTTTACGCCGCCATTAAATCTATGAGGACGCTATGAAAAAATTACCCCTGACGCTGGCGCTTGCTGCGCTGTTTGCCGCGCCTGTGACGATGGCAAAAACGGTGGATGTCGTCGCCAGTTTTACCGTGCTGGGCGATATCGTTAAGCAGGTCGGTGGCGACCATGTGAAAGTTAAAAGTCTGGTGGGGCCGAACGGCGATCCCCACACCTTTGAACCCACACCGCAGGACAGCGAGGCGCTGGCGAAGGCCGACCTGGTGTTTGTCAGCGGACTGGGCCTGGAAGGGTGGATGGATCGGCTGGTTACCGCCTCCGGTTATCGCGGTCAGCCCGTGGTCGCTTCAGCGGGCGTCACCACCCGCAGCATGGAGGACGAGGGCAAAACCATTACCGATCCGCACGCCTGGAACAGTATGCAGAACGGCGTGATCTACGCGACCAACGTGATGAATGCGCTGGTTAAAGCCGATCCTGAAGACGCGCCGGACATCCGTCGGCGTGGAGAGGACTACATAGAGCAGCTTCAGGCGCTGGATCGCTGGGCGAAAACCGCTTTTGCGCGAGTGCCGGTCGATAAACGGAAAGTGCTCACCAGCCATGATGCGTTTGGTTACTTCGGCCAGCGCTATGGCGTGACATTCCTGGCACCGGTGGGCTTCTCCACCGAAGCCGAGGCGAGCGCCAGCAACGTGGGGGGGTTAATCACTCAGCTGAAGCAGCAGCACATTACCCGCTACTTTATCGAGAACCAGACCGATCCGCGGCTGGTCAGGCAGATTGCCAGTGCCACCGGCGCGGAGCCGGGAGGCGAGCTTTATCCGGAAGCCCTCTCCACGGCCTCAGGCCCGGCGGCAACCTATCAGGCCGCCTTTAAACATAACGTGAATGCGATGCTGAAGAGCATGCAGTAAGCATAAAAAAGGCCGGGCAAGCCCGGCCAGTCATCACGACACACACTAGCGTCTTTTTTTTTCTTCCCTGCACCGCTTTGAAACGTGGATTAGTTTTACAGATAACGTAAACACGTCCTTTCCTGCGCACCACTTTGCAATCGCGATGGCGATTTTTGGCGGAGCGCAGCGAGCTGACGACCTGCATGACTCACCTCCTATTTGCGGCCAAGAAAGCGCCCGAAACGCTGGTTAAAGCGTGCGGTGCTGCCCTCTTTGGCGAAATCTTTCTGTTTACCGGTGTAGAAAACGTGCGAAGCCGATGACACATCCAGGGTGACGTAGGGCAGGGTTTCGCCTTCAAACTCCACGGTACGGTCGGTTTTGATGGTCGATCCGATTTTGAACCAGACGTCAGCCGACGTGTCGTGGAAGACCACCGGACGATAGTGAGGATGAATATTCGCTTTCATAATGCTCTCAATTGTAATGTTATACTATAACAATATTATGCGGCAGACCGTCCAGGATTGCAACGATCGTCGTGTCCGAAAGGCGTAAAGCGGGAAGCTCGGGGCGAAGGACAAAGCCGCGACCTGCAGAGGGCCGCAGCTGAAAAGAGACTTGCAGGCAAAAAAAAGGCCGCTTGCGCGGCCCTTTAACGGATGACAGCTTAGTGTGTCTGGTCAGAGGTGACCGGATGACCTTTTGCTGCGTTATCTTTTTTCTTGCCGAAGCGGCGGCGGACCACCACGAAGAACACCGGCACGAAGAAGATCGCTAACAGCGTTGCGGTGACCATGCCCCCGATAACGCCGGTACCTACTGCGTTCTGCGAACCGGAACCGGCGCCGGTACTGATTGCCAGCGGCAGTACCCCGAGAATAAACGCCAGTGACGTCATCAGGATAGGACGCAGACGCATACGACACGCCTCCAGCGCCGCTTCAATCAGCCCTTTGCCCTCTTTATCCATCAAATCTTTCGCAAATTCGACGATAAGGATGGCGTTCTTGGTCGAGAGGCCGATGGTTGTCAGTAATCCCACCACGAAGTAGACGTCATTGCTTAAGCCACGCAGCGTGGTAAAGATCAGCGCACCGATTACCCCGAGTGGCACCACCAGCATGACCGAGAACGGAATCGACCAGCTCTCATACAGCGCGGCGAGACAGAGGAAGACCACGATCAGCGAGATAGCGTAGAGGGCAGGGGCCTGGTTGCCTGACAGGCGTTCCTGATAGGACATACCGGTCCAGTCATAGCCAATCCCCGCAGGCAGCTTCGCCGCCAGTTCTTCCATCAGATCCATCGCGGCACCCGAACTCTTGCCCGGCGCAGCCTGTCCCAGGATCTCCATCGCCGGCAGGCCGTTGTAACGCTCAAGGCGCGGTGAACCGTACTGCCATTTCGCGGTTGAGAAGGCCGAGAACGGCACCATGGTTCCGCTGCTGTTCCGCACGTACCACTTACCGATGTCGTCCGGCAACATACGCGAGTCCGCTTTGCCCATAACGTACACTTTCTTCACGCGACCACGGTCGATGAAGTCGTTGACGTAGGAGCCGCCCCAGGAGGCTGCCAGCGTGGTGTTGATATCACTCAGTGATACGCCCAGCGCCTGCGCTTTCTCCTGATCGATCGTCAGCTTGTACTGCGGGGTATCTTCCAGCCCGTTCGGACGCACACCCACCAGGGTATCAGGATGCTGGGCAATCATGCCGAACAGCTGATTACGCGCTTCCGTCAGCTTCTCGTGACCGAGGTTGTTCTGATCGATCAGCTCGAAGTCGAAGCCGGTGGCGTTACCCAGCTCGATAATCGCAGGCAGGTTGAACGGAATCACCATCGCATCTTTGATCGCGCCCAGCGCCTGCATGGCACGGCCCGCAATCGCCGGCACTTTCATGTCGCTGCTGGTACGCTCATCCCAGGGTTTAAGACTGACGAAGGCGATACCGGTGTTCTGTCCGCGACCGGCAAAGCCGAAGCCGTTAACGGTGAACACGGATTTAACCGAATCCTTCTCCTGAGTCAGGAAGTAGTCGGTGACCTGATCCAGCACCTTCTGGGTACGCTCCTGGGTTGCACCGGCCGGCAGCTGCGCCTGCGCCAGCAGCAGACCCTGATCCTCTTCCGGTAAGAAGGAGGAGGGCAGTCGCATAAACAGGAACGCCATACCCACCACGATCAGCAGATAGATCAGCATATAGCGACCGGTACTGCGGATCATGTGGCCCACGCTGTCCACATAGTGGTTGGTGCTCTTGTCGAACATGCGGTTAAACCAGCCGAAGAATCCGGTGGTTTTGCCGTGCTCGCCTTTTTCAACCGGCTTCAGCATGGTGGCACAGAGTGCCGGCGTCAGAATAAAGGCGACCAGTACCGACAGGGCCATGGCGGAAACGATGGTGATGGAGAACTGGCGATAAATAACGCCGGTCGATCCGCCAAAGAACGCCATCGGAATGAAGACGGCGGCCAGCACCAGCGCGATACCCACCAGCGCGCCCTGGATCTGCTCCATGGAACGTTTGGTCGCCTCTTTGGGCGGCAGGCCCTCTTCGGCCATAACGCGCTCGACGTTCTCGACCACAACGATGGCGTCATCCACCAGCAGGCCGATCGCCAGCACCATCCCGAACATCGTCAGGGTGTTTATCGAGTAACCGAAAGCACTGATTACGGCGAACGTACCCAGCAGCACCACCGGCACGGCGATAGTCGGGATCAGCGTCGCGCGGAAGTTCTGCAGGAAGAGGTACATCACCAGGAACACCAGCACGATCGCTTCAATCAGCGTTTTCACGACTTCGAAAATCGAGATTTTTACGAAGGGCGTGGTGTCATACGGATAGACCACTTTCATCCCGGCCGGGAAGGTCGACTGCATTTTGGCCAGTTCAGCTTTCACCGCATTGGCGGTATCCAGCGCATTCGCACCGGTCGCCAGCTTGATACCGATACCGGAAGCAGGCTTGCCGTTGTAGCGGGCGATGATCTCGTAGTTTTCCGCACCCAGTTCGATCCTGGCCACGTCGCGCAGGCGAACCTGAGAACCATCCTCATTGACCTTGAGCAGGATTTTGCCGAACTCATCGGTTGAGGTCAGACGGGTTTGCGCAATGATCGACGCGTTAAGCTGCTGACCCGGAACCGGTGGCGTACCGCCTAACTGACCGGCAGCGACCTGGGTGTTCTGGGTGTTCAGCGCGCTGATCACATCAACCGGCGTCAGGTTGTAGTTGTTCAGCTTGTGCGGATCCATCCAGATACGCATAGCGTATTGCGCACCGAAGACCTGGGTGTCACCCACGCCCTTGGTACGGCTCAGCGGATCCTTGATGGTCGACGAAATATAATCAGAAATGTCATTCTGGGTCATATTGTCGTCGTCGCTGATGAAACCGGCCACCATCAGGAAGCTGCTGGAGGATTTTTTAACCTGAATCCCCTGTTGCTGAACTTCCTGCGGCAGCAGCGGCGTCGCCAGCTGCAGTTTGTTCTGCACCTGAACCTGCGCGATGTCCGCATCGGTGCCTGACTCAAACGAGAGCGTCAGGGTCAGCGTACCGGAGGAGTCGCTGCTCGAGGACATATACATCAGTCCGTCGATACCGTTCATGTTCTGCTCGATGACCTGGGTCACCGAGTCCTGCAGCGTTTTCGCATCCGCACCCGGGTAAGAGGCCTGAATCTCAATCGCCGGCGGCGCAACATTGGGATATTGCTCGATCGGAAGTTTGAGAATCGATAGCGCACCGACCAGCATGATGATGATGGCGAGCACCCACGCAAAGATGGGGCGATCGATAAAGAACTTAGCCATGAATCAACGGCTCCTGTTATGACGATGACTTGTCAGACTGCGGCTTTGCATCGGGTGCCGCTTTCGCATCGTCTGAGACTTCTTGTGGAGTAACCTGTGCGCCAGGTTTGGCACGCTGGAGACCGGTGCTGATCACCCGCTCGCCCGCTTTGACCCCGCCGGTGACTAACCACTTGTCGCCAATCGCCTGCGAGGTGGTGACCGGACGTGATTCCACTTTGTTATCCGCGCCCACGACCATTACCGTTGCCTGGCCGGTTGGGGTACGGGTAACCGCCTGCTGAGGCACCAGCAGCGCATTCGGGTTGGTGCCTTCATCCAGACGTGCACGTACAAACATCCCCGGTAACAGGGTGTGGTTCGGGTTCGGCACAATGGCGCGCAGCGTGATGGAACCGGTGGTTTCATCGACGGTGACGTCAGAAAACTCCAGCGTACCCGTCTGCGCGTAGCTGCTGCCATCCTGCATCAGCAGAGTAACGTTGGCTTTACCGTCGTTCTGCTTCAGCTGACCTGACTCCAGCTCTGAACGCAGGCGCATAAAGTCTTCGCTCGACTGCGTAACGTCAACATACATCGGATCCAGCTGCTGAACCGTCGCCAGCGCGGTGGTCTGTGCGCTCTGCACCAGGGCACCTTCGGTCACGGAGGATTTGCCGATGCGGCCACTGATCGGGGAGGTCACGCGGGTGTACGCCAGATTAATACGAGCGGTTTCCACATTGGCTTTAGCAACCTGAACGGCCGCATCGTTTTGCGCGGCGGTCGCCACGGCGGTGTCGTAATCCTGCTGACTGATATATTTCGTGCCGAGCAGCGGTTTGTAACGCTTAACGGTCAGCTGCGCGATACGGGCATTCGCCTGCGCCTGCGTTAAGTCGCCTTTGGCGCTGTCGTAAGCGGCCTGGTAGGTCGCAGGATCGATCTGATAGAGAGACTGACCAGCTTTGATATCGCTGCCTTCAACGAAATTACGCTTCAGAATGATACCGGACACCTGCGGACGGACTTCAGCCACACGATAGGCCGAGGTACGGCCGGGTAATTCAGTTGAAATCTTAAGGGGTTCAGTTTTCAGTGTCACAACACCGACGGCTGGCGGTTGCTGCTGGGCGGCTTGTTCGGATTTATTGTTGTCACATCCTGTTAACAAAAAGCTGCCTGATAGCATCAGGGCGGCCGCCAGAGGCGATAATCCTCTGATTTTATTCATAATAAACCTCTAGTGTCCGGTATCAATTGGTCAATGGATCACAAACTGAAAACCCATTGCTGTGTCAAGTCGCAGGTCATGCTATGGTACATACATTCACAAATGTATGTAAACTTACCTGTTTGTAAAAAAAGCCCCCTATGGCACGAAAAACCAAAGCGCAAGCACTTGAAACGCGGCATCAAATTCTCGATGCCGCCATCGTTCTGTTTTCACAGCAGGGCGTGTCAGCCACTTCTCTGGCAGACATTGCAACCGCAGCCAGCGTCACGCGAGGCGCAATCTACTGGCACTTTAAAAATAAAGCCGATGTATTACACGAAATATGGCTTCGTTGTGATGCTGGTCTGGACGATGTGGAACTTGAGTATCAGACAAAATACCCGGGGGATCCACTCTCCGTGTTGCGCGCAATGCTGGTCTATATCTTTGATGCGACAGCAAAGGATCCGCAGCGTCGTGCTTTGATGGAGATCATTTTCCATAAATGCGAATTTGTGGGTGAAATGTCAACGCTGAAAAGTATGCAACAAAGTTTACTGCTGGAGTGCTACGACAAAATCGAAGATGTCCTGCGCCAGTGTATTGAAGCAGGACAATTGCCGGGCACTCTCAGTACGCGTCAGGCCGCGCTAATCCTTCGCGGTTACGTTAACGGCATGATGGAGAGCTGGCTGTTTGCGCCAGAGAGCTTTGATCTGTCGGCGGACGCGCCCACGCTGGTCAACGCCTTTATCGATATGCTGCGTCTCAGCCCGACGCTGACCGCCCGCCACTAAGCCGACTGGCTATCGCGCTTGTTCTCGAAATCGCGCTGGACCATCGCCAGCGCGGAGAGCACCGTCTCCACCGGCAGCTGATGCTCTTCCAGAAGCTGAATCAGATCGACCGCCAGTTTGACGTCATCAGGGGCATTTTCCAGGGACATCGCTTCTCCTATATACGTAATCGGGCAACCACCAGCAGCATCAGCAGGGCACCCAGGATCGCCATGCCCAGTGCGCCCGCGTGCAGCGTTGCCAGGCTGCCCAGGTCAAAATAGGTGGCGATATAACCGCCCAGCAGCGCGCCGATCATCGACAGCGTCAGGGTCGCCACCAGTCCGCCGGGGCGTCCCGGCATCAGCAGCCGTTTCAGCCAGCCCAGCAGCAGCCCCGCTATCAGCCAGGTCACTAAACCCATCGTTCTTCTCCACGCAGAATTACACCCAGTATAGAAGCGCTTTTGTCACGCTGCGCTTTATTCGTCCCGATCGCTGCCGCGCAGCGAGGCGGCCCACTCAACGGCCCGAATTGCCTGGCGGCAGCGGGCCAGCCGGCCCTCCAGCGTCTCCAGATCCTGCTTCAGCTGCTGCTGAATCGCCAGCGTTTCTGCCTGCGCCAGTCGCGCCTCCCGCTGGGCGATCATCGCCAGCAGACGACGCTCGAATTCGCGGTACTCCTGATATTTCGAGGTGCGTGGTTCACGCAGCGGCTGTTCGCGTCGGAGGCGCAACTGCTGGGTTGTCGCCTCACGCTGCAGGGCGGCAATCTGATCGACCAGCCGTTCCGCCAGCCAGGCGCTGCGGGCCAGATCGTGGCTGCTGTCGCGCAGCCGGGCGACATTCTCCTCCACCTCCTGCAGGTAGTCCGCCAGCCGCGTGCCCCGGGTGCGGAATAGTTGGGTGTCAAAGCGCGGCTGACGGCAGGCGCCATCGGGATGGCGGGCGATCTCCTGACGCAGGGCGGCCAGAAGCTGCTCCAGGCGCGCCTGGGTGACAATCGCACTCATGGCGTGACGCTCTGTTGTGTTAACGTAAGCAGATGAGAGGTGAGCTGGGCAGCATTCATGCAACGCATTCTGTTATTGACCCTCGGCTGGCTGGCAATTGTGCTGGGAACGCTGGGCATTGTATTACCTTTATTACCGACCACGCCATTCATGCTGCTGGCCGCCTGGTGTTTTGCCCGGTCATCGCCGCGTTTTCACCACTGGCTGCTGTGGACATCCCCCTTTGGCCGCTATCTGCGTCACTGGCAGCAGCATCGCGCGATGCCGCCGGGTGCCAAAGTGCGCGCGGTCTGCCTGATCGTCGCGACCTTCAGCCTCTCCCTGTTTCTGGTTCATCAGTTCTGGGTGCGCATTATGCTGCTGATCATGCTGGCGGCGCTGCTGCTGTTTATGTGGCGTATTCCGGTGGTGGCAGAAGCAGCGGACGCACCGCAACCGCCGCGATAAAGTTGCAATTAGCCGGTCATTTGCTTAGATTTGGGCGTCTTCATGCGTGGCTTCCCTTTGTGAATCAACTTCCGCTGAACCTTTTATCAGGTATTAGCGCTTTTGAAGCTGCGCGAAACAGAATTTTTTACCAGGCGTATCATTATGACCGACACTGCGCAGCAGCTTGAATTGATTGAAAACAGCATCAAAAGTATCCCCGATTATCCTAAGCCAGGCATCCTGTTCCGCGATGTCACCAGCCTGCTGGAAGATCCCCGCGCCTATGCCGCGTCGATTTCGCTGCTGGTTGAGCGCTACCGTAACAAGGGCATCACCAAAGTCGTGGGAACCGAAGCGCGCGGTTTCCTGTTTGGTGCGCCGGTGGCCTTAGGTCTCGGTGTAGGTTTTGTGCCGGTGCGTAAGCCGGGTAAACTGCCCCGTGCGGTCTACAGCGAATCTTATGAGCTGGAATATGGCACCGACACGCTGGAACTGCACAAAGATGCGATCCAGCCTGGCGACCTGGTGCTGGTGGTGGATGATCTGCTGGCGACCGGCGGAACGATCGAAGCGACCGTTAAGCTGATTCGTCGCGCAGGCGGTGAAGTCAAGGATGCGGCTTTCATCATTAACCTGTTCGACCTGACCGGTGAATCCCGCCTTGAGGCCCTGGGCGTCGAGAGCTACAGCCTGGTCAAATTCCCCGGCCACTAAGCCACTCTTTCGGCCTTGCGACCCGGCGAGGCCGTCACGCCCCGGCGTCAAGATAACGAGTGCCAGCCAAAAGCGTAGCTGATAGACTACTGCAATCTTATACAGGGGTTGCAGAGCGTCTGCGCTCATCTTTCCATCCAACTTCGTCGAATCCACATGAGCTATCAGGTACTTGCGCGAAAATGGCGTCCCCAGGCTTTTGCTGATGTTGTCGGTCAGGAACATGTTCTGACGGCGCTGGCGAATGGATTGTCTCTGGGACGCATCCATCATGCTTATCTCTTCTCCGGCACCCGTGGCGTCGGGAAGACCACCATTGCGCGTCTGCTCGCCAAAGGCCTTAACTGCGAAACGGGCATTACCGCCACGCCCTGCGGCGTGTGTGATAACTGCCGGGAAATTGAGCAGGGCCGCTTTGTCGATCTGATCGAAATCGATGCCGCATCGCGCACCAAAGTTGAAGATACCCGCGATCTGCTCGACAACGTGCAGTACGCCCCGGCCCGCGGCCGCTTCAAAGTCTATCTGATCGATGAAGTGCACATGCTCTCGCGTCACAGCTTCAATGCGCTGTTAAAGACGCTGGAAGAGCCGCCTGCCCACGTTAAATTTCTGCTGGCGACCACCGATCCGCAGAAGCTGCCGGTAACTATCCTTTCGCGCTGCCTGCAGTTCCACCTTAAAGCCCTCGATGTTGACCAGATCCGTCAGCAGCTTGAGCATGTCCTGAAGCAGGAAGCGATCGAAAGCGAAACGCGGGCGCTGCAGCAGCTGGCCCGCGCGGCAGATGGCAGTATGCGTGATGCGCTGAGCCTGACAGACCAGGCGATTGCCATGGGGCAGGGCGCAGTGACCAGCAGCACCGTCAGCGTCATGCTCGGCACCCTGGACGATGAACAGCCGCTGGGGCTGCTGGAGGCGCTGGTCGACGGCGACGGTCAGCAGGTGATGACTCTGCTGAGTCAGGCCGCGTCTCGCGGCGTGGAGTGGGAAGCGCTGCTGGTTGAGATGCTGCGCCTGCTGCACCAGATTGCGATGGTGCAACTGTTACCGACCTCGCTCAACGACGACGATGAGAGCAATGCGATCCGCCTGCGTGAGCTGGCGCGGATCGTGCCGCCTGCCGATCTGCAGCTCTACTACCAGACCCTGCTGATGGGCCGCAAGGATCTGCCGATTGCGCCCGATCGCCGCATGGGTGTCGAGATGACACTGCTGCGGGCGCTGGCGTTTCATCCCAAAGCGGCGGTGGCGGAGCCCATCGCGCGTCCTGCGCTGACCCAGCAGATGTCACCCGTTGCGCCTGGCGCGGCGGCTGAAACCGCCTCTTCCCCGGTGACATCGACGCCGGCTGCGCGCGCCGCAACGCCGTCATCGCAGGCCGCTTCACCGACGACCCGGCAGCCCGCGCCGCGCCAGGTGGCCGCTCAGCCGCAGATGGCCGCGCCCGATCCGGCGCCGCACAACGCGCCACCACCGGATGCGCCGCCGCCAGAGGCAGCCTCTGATTCGGCACTTTCCAGTTCCACCAGTCAGCTCCTGCAGGCGCGCACGCAGTTGCTGCGTCAGGGAGCGAACAAACCAAAAAAGAGTGAGCCGGCGGCGCCAGGTGCGCGGCCGGCCAACTCCGCGCTGGAGCGGCTGGCCTCGGTTACCGAGCGCAGCCAGCAGCGTATCCGCGATCGCGAACCAGCCGCCCCGGTAAAAGAGGAGGCCTATCGCTGGAAAGCGGTGAATCAGCCGGTGGACGTGGCAGAGCCGGTGGCGACGCCAAAGGCCTTGCGTTCTGCGCTGGAGCATGAGAAAACCCCTGAGCTGGCGGCGCGACTGGCAGAAGAAGCGCAGGCACGTGACCCGTGGGCCGCAGAGATCCCCACGCTGCCGCTGCCGAAACTGGTGCAGCAGCTGGCGCTGAATGCCTGGAAAGAGGTGACCGAAACCGGCGTCTGCCTGCACCTGCGCAGCAGTCAGCGTCACCTCAACTCCCCTTCGGCGCAGCAGGTCTTAAGCGAGGCGCTGAGTCAGCGTGCCGGGCAGAGAGTTGAACTCTCGGTAGTTGAAGACGATAATTCATCGGTGTTGACGCCACTGGAGTGGCGTCAGGCCATTTACGAAGAGAAGCTGGCGCAGGCGCGTCAGTCGATCACCTGTGATACCCACATTCAGACGTTACAGCGCTTTTTTGATGCTGACCTGGATGAGGAGAGTATCCGACCTGTTTAGACACGCTGCGGCTATCTCAACGGTAGCGCTGCAGCCTCAGCTGAGAGAGAAGACTATGTTTGGTGGTAAAGGCGGATTGGGCAACCTGATGAAACAGGCCCAGCAGATGCAGGAAAAAATGGCCAAGGCTCAGGAAGAGATCGCCGCAATCGAAGTCACCGGCGAATCCGGTGCGGGCCTGGTTAAGGTGACCATTAACGGCGCGCACAACTGCCGTCGCGTGGAAGTCGATCCGAGCCTGCTGGAAGATGACAAAGATATGCTGGAAGATCTGATCGCAGCGGCGTTCAACGATGCGGCACGTCGCATTGATGAAACCCAGAAAGAGAAAATGGCGTCTGTCTCCTCAGGCATGCAGCTGCCACCAGGCTTTAAGATGCCGTTCTGATGCAAACCAGCCCACTGCTTGAAGCATTGATGGAGTCGCTGCGCTGCCTGCCCGGCGTGGGGCCGAAGTCGGCACAGCGCATGGCTTTTCAGCTGCTGCAGCGTGACCGCAGCGGAGGCATGCGGCTGGCCCAGGCGCTGACCCGGGCGATGTCGGAGATTGGTCACTGCGCCGATTGCCGGACCTTTACCGAGCAGGAAATCTGCACCATCTGCGCTAATCCCCGGCGTCAGCAGAATGGTCAGATCTGCGTGGTGGAAAGCCCGGCGGACATTCACGCCATTGAGCAGACCGGCCAGTTCGGCGGACGCTACTTTGTGCTGATGGGCCACCTCTCGCCGCTCGACGGGATTGGTCCGGCCGATATCGGCCTGGATCGTCTGGAGCAGCGTCTGGAGAGCGAACCGCTGCAGGAGGTGATCCTTGCCACCAACCCGACGGTGGAAGGTGAGGCGACCGCCAACTACATTGCGGAGCTTTGCGGCCAGTATGGCGTCGATGCCAGCCGTATCGCGCACGGCGTGCCGGTGGGCGGTGAGCTGGAGATGGTCGATGGCACCACGCTGTCCCACTCACTGGCGGGCCGCCAGAAGTTTAAATTTTAAGCACTTGCCGGTGTTGTGACAGACACCGGCTTGAAAATCTCTCCGTCATCCCCACATCAACCTCAACGTTTGTTCAACCTGTTTTGTTGAGGTAGCAATGACCATGAAAGGACAAGAGACCCGTGGCTTTCAGTCGGAAGTAAAACAACTTCTGCACCTGATGATCCATTCTCTCTATTCAAACAAAGAGATTTTCCTGCGTGAGCTGATCTCCAACGCCTCGGATGCGGCAGACAAGCTGCGCTTCCGCGCACTGTCCGATGCCAGCCTCTATGAAGGTGACGGCGAGCTGCGCGTGCGTCTCTCTGTTGATAAGGACAACCGTACCCTGACGCTCAGCGACAACGGTATCGGTATGCGTCGCGACGAGGTCATCGAGAACCTCGGCACTATCGCCAAATCGGGCACCAAATCCTTCCTGGAATCCCTGGGCTCCGATCAGGCTAAAGACAGCCAGCTGATCGGCCAGTTCGGTGTGGGTTTCTACTCCGCCTTTATCGTGGCGGACAAAGTTACCGTGCGCACCCGTGCCGCAGGCGCAGCCGCCGATGAAGGGGTGTTCTGGGAGTCGGCGGGCGAGGGCGAATATACCCTGGCTGAGATCGAGAAGGCCGATCGCGGCACCGAAATCACCCTGCATCTGCGCGAAGGCGAAGATGAGTTCCTGGATGCCTGGCGCGTCCGCAACATCATCAGCAAATACTCCGATCACATCGCGCTGCCGGTAGAGATCGAAGCCAAAGATGAAGAGGGCGAGGGCACGCACTGGGAGAAAATCAACAAAGCTCAGGCGCTGTGGACCCGCAACAAATCTGACATCAGTGATGAAGAGTACAACGAGTTCTACAAGCATATCGCGCACGACTTCAGCGACCCGGTCGCCTGGAGCCACAACCGCGTGGAAGGCAAGCAGGAGTACACCAGCCTGCTCTACATTCCGGCGCGCGCCCCGTTCGATATGTGGAACCGCGATCATAAACATGGCCTGAAACTCTATGTTCAGCGCGTCTTTATCATGGATGACGCCGAGCAGTTTATGCCGAACTACCTGCGCTTCGTGCGTGGCCTGATTGACTCCAACGATCTGCCGCTGAACGTCTCCCGTGAAATCCTGCAGGACAGCCGGGTGACCCAGAGTCTGCGCGGCGCGCTGACTAAGCGCACCCTGCAGATGCTGGAAAAACTGGCGAAAGATGACAGCGAAAAATACCAGACCTTCTGGAAAGAGTTTGGTCTGGTGCTGAAAGAGGGCCCGGCAGAAGATCACGCCAACCAGGAAGCGATCGCGAAGCTGCTGCGTTTCGCGACCACCCAGAGCGAGGGCGCGGCGCAGACCATTTCGCTGGAAGATTACGTCAGCCGCATGGTGGAAGGTCAGGAGAAGATTTACTACATCACCGCGGACAGCTATGCCGCTGCGAAGAGCAGCCCGCACCTGGAGCTGTTCCGCAAAAAAGGCATTGAAGTTCTGCTGCTCTCCGATCGCATCGACGAATGGATGATGAGCTACCTCACCGAGTTCGACGGCAAAGCGTTCCAGTCGGTCAGCAAGGCGGATGAATCGCTGAGCAAGCTGGCGGACGAAGAGACTGAGGAGCAGAAAGAGGCAGAAAAGGCGCTGGAGCCGTTTGTTGAGCGGGTGAAAAACCTGCTGGGCGAGCGCGTGAAAGAGGTGCGTCTGACGCATCGTCTGACCGACACGCCTGCCATCGTCACCACCGATGCCAACGAGATGACCACCCAGATGGCGAAGCTGTTTGCGGCGGCCGGACAGGAAGTGCCGGAAGTGAAGTATCTGTTTGAAATCAACCCGGATCACCCGCTGGTGAAACGCGTAGCGGATACGCAGGATGAAGCACGCTTCGGCGAGTGGATCGAGCTGCTGCTGGATCAGGCGCTGCTGGCTGAGCGCGGCACCCTGGACGATCCTAACCAGTTTATCCGTCGCATGAACCAGCTGCTGACGGCCTGATGCGAAAAAGCCGGTGAGATTCACCGGCTTTTTTTATGGCTGCGCGGCATCCAGCAGCCAGGCGCGAAACAGGCTGATCTCCCTGTCGTGACGGCGGTTCTGCTTTGTCATCATCCAGGTGGCGCGCTCCACACGCACAAACCCTAACGGGGCCAGCAGCGTTCCCTCCTCCAGCTCCCGGCGTACCAGCAGACGCGGTGCCATCAGGATCCCAAGACCACTTCGCGCAGCCTGAATACCCAGCGTCAGCGTCTCAAAATGCTGTCCGCCGTCAAACTGACCACGGCTTCCCGTTCTTTCTGCCCACTCCGACCAGGCGTGCCGCCGGGTATCTGCATGCAGCAGGGGCATTCGCCCCAGATCGCTGCCCGCGCGCAGCTGCGAGGCAAAGTGCGGGGCGCAGAGCGGGCCAATCTCCTCTTCGCTGACCAGGGTCGCGTCAATGTCGGCATCGGGTGGCTCACGCTGGCTCAGGATCAGCACATCCACATGTTCGCTGTGCAGCTGCGCCACCTCTGCCAGCGGCTGAAAGTGAACGTCGATCTCCGGATAGCGCTGATAAAAGGTGGCGATACGCGGGATCAGCCATTGCGATAAAAAGCTGGGGGGACAGGAGATGCGAATCTGCTCAAGCAGCCCGGTCCGGATCTGTTCGCAGCTGCTGCGCAATTCGCTGAAGGCCTGCTGACAGCTCAGCAGCAGCCGATCGCCGTGGGCGGTGAGTCTGACGCGGCCATTGCTGCGCACAAAGAGCGGTTTGCCCATCCAGCTCTCGAGCTGACGGATCTGATGACTGATGGCGCTGTGTGTGACATGCAGATGGACAGCCGCCACGCTAAAACTGCAGTGTAAGGCCGCCTGGTGAAAATAGTGCAGTGCCCTCAGTGGCGGCAAACCGTTCATCCTGATCCCCTGTGCAAAAAACTAACAGGGATTGTCAGTTTATATCATTTTAAAGTCCAGCCGCATTGACCTACTCTACAGGGCAAATTCTGGCGGGTTGACTCAGCCTTATATCTGTGATTTTTCATGGATATTCCGCCTCGCTTAACCAGCGCTCATGCCGCACCCTTACCAAAGCGAGACAGCCATGGCACACGATCCTCTATCCTCTGAAACGTCAGCAGAGGCGCGCCATCGGTTACGGCTGGCGCTTTCCCGCTTCTACAATCTGGAGCCGTTTGACCTCTTCTTTGCGCCTTCGCTGCATGTGGCGAAAGTTCTGCTTTCTCAGCTGTTTCTGCGGCAGGAGCAGGCGCGCAACCAGCAGCGTTACGCCTCGCGTTTTCCGATAACTGAACTGACTACCCTGCCAGCGGTGCCGCTGATTGCGGGCAGCATCATGCTGGTGCCGCACGTCGAACTGCCGAACGGGCGGGTGCGTCCGCTGCGCGACTGCCAGAACCAGGGTGTGACGGAGGCCAGCGAGAGCTTTGCCAGCGTGCTGCATCAGAGGCTGATCGAGGAAGCGCATCTGTTTGTGACCCGGCTGGATCGCCACGCGGAGATCTGCAGCGATCTGGTGCTGGTGGCGTTACGCACCTATGACTTCAGCACCCTGGTGCGCAGCGAACTGCGGCTGTTTGAGCAGGGGCTGACGCTGACGGCAATC
Organism: Pantoea deleyi; assembly: GCF_022647325.1. Taxonomy (NCBI): domain Bacteria; kingdom Pseudomonadati; phylum Pseudomonadota; class Gammaproteobacteria; order Enterobacterales; family Erwiniaceae; genus Pantoea; species Pantoea deleyi. The sequence continues at coordinate 2,949,515 of NZ_CP071405.1, read as the reverse complement.
CGGCAGGCGCTGCAGCGCATCCGCGATCCGCAGTGGCGGCCTTACAACGCCGCAACCGTCGATGCGCTCTCGCTCTCCGGCCCGCTGCCGCTCAGCTCCTCGCATCAGCCCGGCCTGCCGTTTGCCAGCTTTAACGTACCGGCCGCCCTGATTTCGACGCTGTCAGATGCTGACGATGTGGTGAAATGGCCGCAGCACTCCCGGCTGCAACTCAATGCGAACGTGCGCGGCAGCGGCAAAAAAAGTGTGAATATGACGCATCAGCTGAGCCGGCGGCTGCAGTTCCTGCTCGGCGCAGGCGGTAAATCTGAAAAAGCGGCGGGCAGACCCGGCGGACCCGGTTCAGGACGCTGAATCCCGCCAGATTGCCCGGCCCAATCCGCGCGCTTCCTTGTGATGCGCGGGTCATAATGGTATGTTCTTCCGCTTCGAAGATAGATCAATGCGATTCGCAAGGGGATTTACGCAATGCGTATTATTCTGCTCGGAGCTCCGGGCGCAGGTAAGGGGACTCAGGCCCAATTCATCATGGAGAAGTATGGCATTCCGCAAATCTCCACCGGCGACATGTTGCGTGCAGCGGTAAAAGCAGGCAGCGAGCTGGGCAACCAGGCGAAAGCCATCATGGATGCTGGCAAACTGGTGACCGATGAGCTGGTGATTGCGCTGGTCAAAGAGCGTATCACTCAGGAAGACTGCAAAAATGGTTTCCTGCTGGACGGTTTCCCACGCACCATTCCTCAGGCGGATGCAATGAAAGAAGCCGGGATCTCCGTTGATCACGTGCTGGAATTCGCTGTTCCGGATGAACTGATCGTTGAGCGTATCGTGGGCCGTCGCGTTCACACGCCATCCGGCCGCGTCTATCACGTCACCTTTAATCCACCGAAAGTGGAAGGCAAAGATGACGTGACCGGCGAAGAGCTGACCACCCGTAAAGACGATCAGGAAGAGACCGTGCGCAAGCGTCTGGTGGAGTACCATCAGATGACCGCGCCGCTGATTGCTTACTACAGCAAAGAAGCGGAAGCGGGCAACACCGCCTATCACAAAATCGACGGCACCCGTAAGGTGACCGAAGTGAGTGCCGAGCTGGCTAAGATCCTCGGCTAAGCGCGATGGGGCCGGGATTACCGGCCCCTTTTGCAGTAATTGCTTTTACCTCCCACTAATTCCGCTACAATTTCCCTGTTTTCACGCATCTCCGTAGTCATCAAGGAACTCAAATGAGGCAAGATAAGCCCGGCGTGTTACTGGTTAATTTAGGTACGCCAGACGCCCCAACCACACCTGCAGTTAAACGCTATCTCAAACAGTTTTTAAGCGATCCGCGCGTGGTCGATGCGCCGCGCTGGCTCTGGTGGCCGGTGCTCAATGCGGTGATTCTGCCGTTTCGCTCGCCGCGCGTCTCGAAGCTCTACGCCTCGGTCTGGATGGAAGGCGGCTCACCGCTGCTGGTTTACAGCCAGCGTCAGCGCGATGCTCTGGCGGCGCGCGTCGATATGCCCGTCGAACTGGGCATGAGCTACGGCAACCCGAGCCTGAAAAGCGCGGTCGATAAGCTGATGGCGCAGGGCGTCACCCGCCTGATTGTGCTGCCGCTCTATCCGCAGTTCTCCTGCTCCACCGTGGCGGCCGTATGGGATGGGCTGACAACCGTCTTCAGAGGTTACCGTTCGCTGCCCGACGTGCAGTTCATTCGTGACTACGCCGAACATCCGGCCTATATCGCCGCGCTGAAAGCGACGGTAGAGCGATCTTTTGAAAAGCATGGTCAGCCCGACCTGCTGGTTCTGTCGTTCCACGGCATTCCACAGCGCTTTGCCAACGAAGGCGACGACTATCCGCAGCGCTGCGCCGACACGACGGCGGCCCTGGTCAAAGCCCTGGGTCTGCGCGACGATCAGTACATGATGACTTTCCAGTCGCGCTTTGGCCGTGAGCCGTGGCTGATGCCCTATACCGACAAAACCATGGAGAGTCTGCCGGGCAAAGGGATAAAGCATGTGCAGGTGATGAGTCCGGGCTTCTCCTCAGACTGTCTGGAGACGCTGGAAGAGATCAGCGGTGAAAACTGTGAAATCTTTATGCACGCTGGCGGCGAAAAATTTGAGTATATCCCCGCGCTGAACGCCGATGAGGCGCATATCGATATGATGGTGCAACTGGTTAACGCGCGCCGTTAAAGCCAGGGCGGAGAGTGTGGTATCATTCTCCGCCTGTTATCCAGACGGCACCTCCCGATGAAATTTCCCGGCAAACGCAAATCCAAACATTACTTTCCCGTCAGCGCCCGCGACCCCCTGTTACAGCCTATTCAGCACGACGTTGACGCAGGCAGCTGGGTGGTGGGTATCGATCAGACGCTGGTCGATATTGAAGCCAGAGTCGATGACGCTTTTCTCGCCCGCTATGGCCTGAGCGCCGGGCACTCGCTGGTTATCGAAAATGATGTCGCGGAAGCGTTGTACAGTGAGCTGATGCGCGACGCGCTGATCACGCACCAGTTTGCCGGTGGCACCATCGGTAACACGCTGCACAACTTCTCAGTGCTGGCCGATGACCGTTCGGTGCTGCTGGGCGTAATGTGCAACAACATTCAGATCGGCGGTTACGCCTATCGCTACCTCTGCAACACCTCCAGCCGGGTCGATCTTAACCATCTGCAGGGCGTTGACGGCGCGATTGGCCGCTGCTTTACGCTGATTGGCGAACATGGCGAGCGAACCTTTGCGATCAGTCCCGGCCAGATGAATCAGCTGCATCCGGATAACGTGCCGGAAGCGGTGATTGCCGGTGCCTCTGCGCTGGTGCTGACCTCTTACCTGGTGCGCTGTGCCGAAGGGGAGCCGATGCCGCAGGCGACGCTGAAGGCAATTGAGTATGCCAAACGTCACAACGTGCCGGTCGTCCTGACGCTGGGCACCAAGCACGTCATCGCTGACAATCCTCAGTTCTGGCGCGACTTCCTGCGTGAACACGTCAGCATCGTGGCGATGAACGAAGAGGAGGCGCTGGCGCTGACCGGCGAGGCCGATCCGCTGCTCGCGTCCAACATGGCGCTGGACTGGGTCGATCTGGTGCTCTGCACCGCAGGCCCAATCGGTCTTTATATGGCGGGCTACACCGAAGACGAGTTCAAACGCAAAACCAATCATCCGCTGCTGCCGGGTGCGATTGCGGAATTTAACCAGTATGAGTTCAGCCGGGTAATGCGCCAGCAGGATTGCCAGCAGCCGCTGCGCGTCTTCTCGCATATCGCGCCTTACATGGGCGGGCCGGAAAAGATCATGAACACCAACGGCGCCGGCGATGGCGCGCTGGCAGCGTTGCTGCATGACATTACCGCCAATAACTATCATAGCCTCAACGTGCCTAACTCCAGCAAACATGCGCGGCCTTACCTGACCTACTCGTCGCTGGCGCAGGTCTGTAAGTATGCTAACCGTGTCAGCTATCAGGTGCTGAACCAGCACTCGCCGCGTTTAACCCGCGGCCTGCCGGAGCGGGAAGACAGCCTCGAAGAGTCTTACTGGGATCGGTAGCGCCTGGCCTTAAGGCGATAAAAAAGGCCCTTCTCAGCAGAAGGGCCTCACAGGAAACCATCAGCAGCCAGCCAGGCTCTGCTGAACAGGGATCAGCGCACCACCTCGCAGGGCTGTAAATCCTCGCCCTGCGTCATCTCATCCTGCAGGATCTGCAGCATACTGCTGGCAATCTCACGCTCGCCCATCACGACGCGGGTCGCGCCGCGTTCCATGATGTACTCCACTTCGTCATCATAATGAGCCCGGGCGATAATCTCGATATCAGGATGTTTTTCCCGCGCGGCGGTGACCACTTCACCCGCTTCGTAGCCATTCGGGATCGTCAGCAGCAGCCAGCGTGCGCAGTCGAGCCGTGCCAGCTCCATGGTCTCCGCGCGGGCGGCATTACCCAGCACCGCCCGGATGCCCCGTTCGCGCAGCGCTTCAACCCGGGTACGGGAGTTTTCCACCACCACCAGCGGGACATTCGCCTCCAGCAGTTTCTGACCAATCAGGCTGCCCACCCGGCCATAGCCTACGATCACCGCATGATTGCAGAAATCGACCGGGATCTGCTTCTCCTCTTCGATCGCCTCTTCCAGCGTCTGCTCTTCCATGCTCTCGGTTTTTGTCAGGAAACGCTCCAGCAGGCTAAACAGGATCGGGTTCAGCATGATCGACAGGATGGCGGCGGCCAGCACCAGGTTGCGCCCCTCATCACTCAGCAGGCCCAGTGAGATACCCAGACCGGCCAGGATAAAGGCGAACTCACCAATCTGCGCCAGGCTGACCGAGATAGTCAGGGCGGTACGGCGTGAGTGGCCGAGCAGCGACACCAGCAGCCAGGCGGCGACCGACTTACCGACCACGATAATCACCAGCGCGCCCAGCACGGCCAGCGGCTGCGTCACCAGGATCGCCGGGTCGAACAGCATGCCGACCGAAACGAAGAAGAGCACGGCAAAGGCGTCGCGCAGGGGCAGGGTATCGCGCGCGGCGCGCTGGCTCAGCTCTGACTCGTTCAGCACCATACCGGCGAAGAACGCGCCCAGCGCGAATGAGACATCGAAGAACTCGACCGCGCCAAAGGCGATACCCAGCGCCAGCGCTAACACCGCCAGCGTAAACAGCTCACGCGAACCGGTGGCGGCGCTGCGGGCCAGGATCCAGGGTACGGCGCGGCGTCCTACCACCATCATCAGCACCATAAAGGCCGCGACTTTCCCGATGGTCCACAGCAGGTCCCAGGCCAGCAGGCCGGCGCTGGCGTTGCCCTGTTCCAGCATGCCGGCAATCGCCGGCAGCAGCACCAGCGTCAGCACCATCACCAGATCTTCAACAATCAGCCAGCCAATCGCAATCTGCCCGCGCTGGCTATCGATCAGCTGCCGCTCCTCTAACGCGCGCAGCAACACCACGGTACTGGCGGTGGAGAGACAGAGACCAAACACCAGCCCGGTCATCCATGACCAGCCCAGCGTCCATGACAGCCCCATTCCCAGCAGCGTCGCGACCGCAATCTGTGCGATGGCACCGGGAATGGCGATCGACTTTACCGACATCAGATCTTTCATCGAGAAGTGCAGACCGACGCCGAACATCAGCAGAATAACGCCCAGCTCGGCCAGTTCAGGGGCCAGATTGGTATCGGCGACAAAGCCGGGGGTAAACGGGCCGGCCAGCACGCCCGCGATCAGGTAGCCGACCAGAGGCGAAATGCGCAGGCGATTTGCCAGCATCCCAAGGAGAAATGCCAGAACCAAAGCTCCGACAATGGTGGTGATCAACGGTGTGGTGTGATGCATGCCTGTCTCCTTGTATGCAAATGTATCCGCTTGTAACAAACGAGTTTAATGCAAAATCTATTCTTTCGCTGTGTAATTTGCGGGAATAGCTGCAAAAAATCGTAAAAAAAGGGAGATGTGCAATCGGAAGGGCGTTTTAGCGCATTATCCACAATATTGGCCGATTTGACGGTTTAAACCGGGCCGGATAAACAAAACTTACCCCCGTTAAAGACCCGGCAGCGGATCGGTTTACGCGGAAAATGCGTCTGCCGCGAGGATAAAGTCTGTCAGCCGCCGTTTTGCTGGTGTAAACAACCGATTAGCATCATTCGTATCACTCCGCCGCTGCCACCTCGACAGAAACCGGCGTTCGGAAACGGGGCCTGACGGGCGCCCTGATAGGCAGAAAAACCGGATCAGCGATGAAAAGCCGCCTCTCTCCAGCAGCGCAAACGCGAGTTGGCCTTGAGTTCGCCGGGGGAATGTGCGACACAGTGGGGCAAAGAGGCAGAAAATCGGGCCAGACGGTTATTAAGGAGAATCACAGTGTTGTTTTCAAAATGGACAGGGGCGGGCGCGGCGTTACTGATGGCCCTGATGCCGCTGTTATCACAGGCCGCCGAGGCCGATCGCACCTATCGCTTCAGCCTGCTGCACACCAATGATGAGCACGGACATTTCTGGTTCAACGAGCAGGGCGAATATGGCCTGGCGGCGCAGAAAACCCTGATGGATACGATGCGCTACGATGTGCAGGCCAGAGGCGGGGGCGCCCTGATCCTCTCTGCCGGTGATGTGAATACGGGCGTACCGGAATCGGACGAACTGGATGCCGAACCCGATTTCCGCGCGATGAACCTGATTGGCTACGATGCCATGACGCTGGGCAATCATGAGTTCGACAAGCCGATTGCGGTTCTGCGCAAGCAGGAGAAGTGGGCGCGCTTCCCGCTGCTGGCCGCCAACGTTTATCAGAAAAGCAGCGGCCAGCGTCTGTTTAAGCCGTGGGCCGTCTTCAACCGTCTCGGGCTGAAGATTGCGGTCGTCGGGCTGATCACGCCGGACACGGCAAAACTCGCCAATCCCGCAGGCCTCAAAGATACGGAGTTTCGCGATCCTGTCGCCGAAGCGGTGAAGGCGGTGAAGGAACTGCGTGCGACGGAGAAGCCGGACGTCATTGTCGCACTGACCCATCTTGGTCACTATGACGATGGCCAGCACGGCAGCAACGGCATCGATGACGTCACCCTGGCGCGCAGCCTGCCGGCCGGCACGATCAATCTGATCGTCGGCGGGCATTCACATGACGCGGTCTGCATGGAAAAAGAGAACGTCAGCGTAAAAAATTACCAGCCCGGCCAGCCGTGTCAGCCCGATAAGCAGAACGGGATCTGGATCATGCAGGCCGACAAGTGGGGCAAATATGTCGGGCGGGGCGACTTCACGTTCCGCAACGGTGAGGTGTCGCTGGAGGCATATCAGCTGGTGCCGGTCAACCTTAAGCATCCGGTGAAGAATGCGGATGGCAGCGAAACCTGGCTCAACTGGCAGGAGGAGATCCCGAAGAATACCGCCATGATGAAGCTGCTGATGCCGTTCCAGAAACGGGCCGAAGCGAAGTTAACCGAAAGTGTAGGCAGCGCCGATGGCAGCTTCAGCGGCGAGAAAGAGCAGGTCCGCTTTCAGCAGACCAGTCTGGGTCAGCTGATCCTGCGGGCGCAGATGGCGCACACCAAAGCCGATTTCGGGGTGATGAGCGGCGGAGGCATCCGCACCTCGCTGAAATCGGGCAAGCTGAACTGGCGCGATCTGCTGCAGGTTCAGCCGTTTGGTAATCAGGTGGTGTCGGTCAGCCTGACCGGTGCGGAAATTAAACGCTATCTGGCGGTGGTCGCGAATATTCAGCCTGATTCCGGTGGGTATGCGCAGTTTGCCGGCATCGGTCTGACTGCCGATGGAAAAGGGGTCACTAACGTCACGATTAACGGTAAGCCGATCGACGACGCGCAGCACTATCGCATGGCGACAAACAGCTTCAATGCGGCGGGCGGCGATGGCTATCCGCGACTGGACAATCATGCCGGTTATCTCAACACCGGCGCCGTCGATGCGCAGGTCCTGCGTGACTGGATCAGGACGCATTCGCCGGTGAAAGCCAGCGACTATCAGCCGAAGGGACAGATCGTGCACCTGACCGGGGAGCAGATCCGGGCCAGGGATGAAGCGGCGGAAAAAGCGCGTAAACGTAACTATCCAAAAATGATTCTGGCGTGGATCTGGCCGTGGGGACATGAAACGGCCGCCTCGCATTGAACGCACCGGGAGGCGCCTGCGCCTCCCGTTTTTATGACGTCCGGCAGGGGTGACGTCTGATCCAGCGCTCGCGCAGTTTGTCCCAGGCCCAGTTGTAGAGCATCGTGTAGGGCAGGAAGAAGAGGAAAAAGACGATTTCCACCAGCAGCGCCTGCCACAGAGAGATATGCAGCATCGCGGCCGCAATCGGCAGGCCAATCAGGATAAACCCGCCTTCAAATCCCAGCGCATGGAGTATGCGCACGCCCGTTCCGCGTTTCTGGCCTGGCGCATAGAGACGATCAAACCCGCTGTTGTAGATCATGTTCCAGAGCATCGCGACAGTCGAGAGTATGATCGCCAGCGATCCCATCTGAAACAGGGGCTTATCCATCATCCAGGCCGCCAGCGGCGACACGGTCAGAATTGCCAGGGTTTCAAAACAGACAGCGTGCAGGATACGTTCTTTCAGTGAGCGGGTACGCATGATTCATTCTCCTTCCATAATGCGGCGCATTCTTACACGCCGGAATGGTAAGATAAAATGACTACCTATCGGAAAAAGCGATGGATTAAATGCGTTACTCCCCGGAATCCCTTGAGGCGTTTATGCAGACCGTGGCGAGCGGATCCTTCTCCGCTGCGGCACGCGCGCTGGGTAAAAGCCAGTCCACCATCAGCGCGGCGGTCGCCAGTCTGGAAGACGATCTCGGCTTTGCGCTGTTTGATCGCGCGGGGCGTCAGCCGATACTCACCGAGCAGGGGCGCCGCGTCGTCCCGCAGATCCAGCAGATCCTGTCGGCGAGTGAACGGCTGGATGCGCTGGCCATACGGCTGTCGCAGGGCGTCGAGCCGCGCCTCAGTTTTGCCATGTCCGATTTCTGGCAGACCGATCACCACGAACAGCTGCTCAGGCAGTTTGATGCCCGCTATCCGGAGATTGAGCTGGAGGTGATGATTGCTGAAGATGGCGACGTACTGGATCTGCTGCAGGCCGGGCGGGTCCATCTGGGCGTGGTGCGGGCGCAGCCTGTTCTGCCGGTGGATATCGCGGTGGCACGCCTGCAGGTTGAGGCGCAGATGGCGGTCTTTTTACATCGCGACCATCCACTGGCGCGGCATACCACCCTCAGCGAAAGCGAACTGGAAGGGGTGCGGCACCTGCGGTTAAACACCTGGGTGGAGGCCGCTGAACCCGCGCCGACCGGGCGTATCTGGTCAGCGCCAACCTATCTGCTGCTGCTGGAGATGGCGGAGCAGGGGTTTGGCTGGACGATTCTGCCGCGCTGGCTGGTGAAACAGTTCGGGCATGGCGTCCTGAAGGAGCTGTCGATGCCAGGCTGGCCGCAGCATATCGCGGTGGAGGTGGTCTGGTCACGACGCACCCCACCCGGCCCGGCGGGGCGCTGGATGATCGACCAGCTCTGCGCTCAGCCCCGGGTTTAGTCGTGGCGGGCGATATCGGCAAAGGGGGCATCCAGCAGGCGGGCCAGATCTTCAGGTGCCAGTTCGATATCCAGCCCGCGTTTGCCGCCGGAGATAAACATGGCGTTGAATGCGCGGGCGGAGTGATCGATCACTGTCGGCAGCCGTTTTTTCTGGCCGAGCGGGCTGATCCCCCCCACCAGATAGCCCGTTACCCGCTGTGCCAGTTGCGGATCGGCCATCTCAGCCTTTTTTGCGCCCAGCGCCTTCGCCACCTTTTTCAGATCCAGCTGGGTGGGTACCGGCGTGACCGCGACGGCCAGCTGTTTCGCCTCACCATTCAGCGCCACCAGCAGCGTTTTAAACACCTGACGCGCGTCCAGATTCAGTTTCCGGACCGCTTCATCACCAAAATGGGTTTCGCTGCTGTCATGTTCATAAGGGTGAAGCGTGAAGCTGACCTTCTGTTTTTCCAGCAATTTTACGGCGGGCGTCATACAGGTTCCTTACTCAGAAAAATCTTATTACGCTTAAACAGGGAAAAAGGTGGCGAAAGTTTGTGCTTTGAGTGAAAATTGGCCGCGCGCCAGCAATCCGATTGCTGAGCGATAACCAGAATCATAAACAAATTCCTCTTTGACGGGCCGATAATGTTATCGGCTCTCTTTTTTTCAGGGCCGCTTCAGCATCGCCGGCAGATTGTCTTCACCATAGAGGTGCAGGGCACCGACCGCCACCACATAGTTTCCCGCCGCCAGCGCCCGCAGCCGGTGACACCACTGCGCATTACGCTGCCCGATCAGCGTCTCGTTCAGCGCCTGGCTGAAGGTAGCAGGCAGGGTGATTTCGGGCTGACGTGGTGGCGTATCCAGCCACCAGCTCACCATCATCTGCAGCAGTCGCGCGTTGGTGTGCCAGTGTTGCAGCGTGTCCTGCAACAGCGCCATGCCATCATCCGGCAGCGCGGTCAGCAGGGCGATCTGCGCATCGGCCCCTTCCAGTTCAATCACCGGCTTGTTAAGTCCCTTAGCCGCCTGTAAAAGCTGATAATCGATGCCGTAGTCCGGACGCAATCCCAGCCGCTGGGCCTGCTGAGCCTGCAGCATCAGCGCGACCTGCCAGGCCGGCAGATGATCCAACAGGCTCAGATCCAGACTCATCTCCTGACACAGCGCGGTCAGGCTCTGCATCGCATGGCTGTCCAGACGGGCAGAGAGCGCCGGACGATCGCCGCGATGATCAAAGGGGGAGCCTCCCTGGGTAATATCGGCTTCCACAATCAGTGCATCCGCCTGCTGTAGCTGACGCAGCAGGCGGGCGGGCAGCGGCTGCATATCGCGCGTGCCCATATGGATGCTGCCAACCAGATGCAGATGACGATCGCCAAGCCGGACATCCATCGCAGGCCAGCGATAACTGGCGGGAAAAAGTTGGCTGAAAAAGCCGCGCAGTGAGCGCCAAACGTTGCCTGACATTCCCGTTCCTTAGCGATTCAAAACCCCATGCTAGCGACTTCAGCGCGTGAAAAACAGCGCTGAAACGGGATTACGGACGCGGCGGCCGGTAACGCAGCAGCCGGTTGGCATTGCTGACCACGGTGATGGAGGAGAGCGCCATCGCGGCACCCGCCACAATCGGGCTGAGCAGGGTACCGGTCAGCGGATAAAGCACCCCGGCCGCCACCGGAATACCGATGCTGTTATAGATAAATGCGCCAAACAGGTTCTGCCGGATATTGCGCAGCGTGGCAGAAGAGAGGGCTAACGCATCCGCCACGCCGTTAAGATCGGCGCGCATCAGCGTAATGCCTGCGGTTTCGACCGCCACATCACTGCCGCCGCCCATCGCTATCCCCACATCGGCCTGCGCCAGCGCTGGCGCATCGTTGATGCCGTCGCCCACCATCGCGACGCGACGACCCTGCTGCTGTAACTGCGCGATGGCCCTGGCTTTGCCTTCCGGCAGCACCCCCGCAATCACCTCATCGATTCCGGCTTCGTCAGCAATAGCACGCGCGGTCTTCTCATGATCGCCGGTCAGCATAATCAGGCGATAGCCCTGCTGATGCAGGCGTTTCAGCGCCGCACCGCTCTCTGGCCGCAGCGCATCGCGCAATGCCATCAGGCCAGTGAGCTGACCCTGTTCGGCCAGTAAGACTGGCGTGGCACCCTGTTGCGTCAGGCGCGCTATCTCTGCTTCTGCCGCCCAGCAGTCCACGCCGTTGTCCTGCAGCAGCGCGACGTTGCCCAGCAGCAGCGTTCTGCCATCCAGCGTACCGCTGACCCCTTTGCCACGTATTGTACGAAATTGCGTTAATCCGGGAGCGTGGGGCTGTTTTGCGGCCTCCACGATGGCTTTCGCCAGCGGATGACCCGAGGTCAGTTCCAGCGCCGCCGCCGTGTTCAGCACGTCTTCGCGGCGGGCTCCGCCCCAGGTCAGCACCTCACTGACCTGCGGTGTGCCTGCCGTCAGCGTGCCGGTTTTATCAAAGACCAGGGTGTCGATCTCGCTGGCACGCTGCAGGGCGTCTGCATCGCGCACCAGCACGCCCAGCTCGGCCGCGCGGCCTACACCGGCAATAATTGACATGGGAGTCGCCAGGCCCAGCGCGCAGGGGCAGGCGATAATCAGTACGGTTGTGGCAATCACCAGCATGTAGGCGATCTGCGGCTGCGGCCCGAACAGATACCAGACCGCGCCGCTCAGCAGGGCGATCAGCACCACAACGGGCACGAATACGGCAGAGATGCGGTCGGCCAGCCGCCCCACATCCGGTTTGCTGCTTTGCGCCTGACGTACCAGCCGGATAATGCGCGAGAGGGTGGTATCGTTGCCGGTCGCCCGGGCGACGAAGGTGACCGATCCATCCTGCACCAGGGTACCGGCAAAGATCGCCGCACCCGAACCTTTGGTCTGCGGCACCGCTTCGCCGGTCAGCATCGCCTCATCAAACCAGGCTTCACCGGTGCTGATTTCACCATCAACCGGTACCCGATCGCCGGTGACCAGGCGCAGCGTCATGCCGGACGTTACGGCGCTGACCGGGATCATCCGGTCACCCCCGGGATCAACCAGGCGCGCCTGGGCGGGCGTCAGGTCCAGCAGCCGCTCCAGCGCCTCAGACGATCGCTGACGTGCGCGCTGCTCAAGGGCGTGCCCCAGATTGATCAGACCCAGAATCATCACGCTGGCTTCGAAGTAGAGATGGCGCGCCTGAGGCGGGAAAAAGTCGGGCCACAGCACCACGCTGAATGAGTAGATCCAGGCGGCGCCTGTACCCAGCGCCACCAGCGTATCCATGGTGGCGCTGCCATTGCGCAGACTGCGCCAGGCGCTGCGATAGAAGTGGCTGCCGGTGAGCACCATGATCAGCAGGGTCAGCATTCCCAGTCCGCGCCAGAGGCCCTGATTGCTGTCGGTGAGCATCATGTTATCGCCCACCATGCCCCAGATCATCAGCGGCACGCCGAACGCCAGCGCGACCCCAGCCTGCCAGCTGAACCGGCGCATCGCGCTGCGGGCGCTGTGCTGCTGCTTTTCGCGGCGATCCTGTTCGTTATCCACCACCTCTGCACCATAGCCCGCGGCATCGACGGCGGCCACCAGCTGCTGCGGGTCGGCGTGACCCAGCACCAGCGCGCTGCGTTCGCCGAGGTTGACCCGCGCCTGGCTGACGCCTGTAACCTGCTGCAGCGCCTTTTCCACCCGACTGACGCAGCTGGCGCAGCTCATGCCCTCAATCAGCAGCATATGGGTGGACTGTGTGTTGTCTGCCGGATGAGAAGCGGACTCCGTTGTCAGCGCCTCCGGCGGCGGCTCCGATGCTGTCAACGGTTCAGGCTTTGGGGAAGCCGCCGGTTTCAGCGTGGCGTGATATCCCGCCTGCTCGATGGTGGCGATCAGCGCAGCGGCGTCCGCCTGACCGGAAACATGCGCCTCCTGCTGGGTGACATCGGCGTGATCAACATCGTCGCGCTGTTCCAGTGCCTCTTTAACGCGTTTGACACAGTGACCACAGGAGAGGCCATCAAGTGCCAGAGAAAGGGTATGTGACATCATCAACTCCCTGGTTAGCAGATTTGACCCGCAGGCCAGTTTCGATTCATGCTTAAGCATAAACCTTCCATCAAGGGGAAGGTCAAGGGGACCAGAATGAACATCAGCGATGTGGCGAAGAAGACCGGACTGACCAGCAAGGCGATCCGTTTTTACGAAGAGAAGGGGGTCGTCACCCCGCCGTTACGCAGTGAAAATGGCTACCGCAGCTACAACGCGCATCATCTTGATGAGCTGAACCTGCTGCGCCAGGCGCGGCAGGTCGGCTTTACGCTGGATGAGTGCCGTGAGCTGGTGGCGCTGTTTAACAATCCGTCACGTCACAGCGCGGATGTGAAAGCCCGCACGCTACAGAAAGCGGATGAGATCGCGGCGCATATTGAAGAGCTGCATGTGATGCGGGCGCGACTGCTGGCGCTGGCGGAGGCCTGTCCGGGCGATGAGGGAGCGGAGTGCCCCATCATCAACAGTCTGGCCGGATGCGCGCATCAGCGGGGCTGAATACGCAGGGTGATCCCCTCTATGCACACCACCACGACCGGCGTACCCGCGGGCAGATCCTGCTCCGCCTCCACCCGCCAGCTGCTGTCTCCGACGCGCACATGGCCGGTGCGGTTATGCAGCGCGCTCTCCAGGGTGAGCTGCAGACCGATCATCTGCCTGCCGCGCGCGTTCAGGGTTGTGGACGGCTGATGCGTTTCACGCTGGCGCATCCAGCGATACCACAGGAAAACGCAGACCAGCGTCAGTACGGCAAACAGCGAGCCCTGGGTGGTCCAGCTGAGCGGGACGATCCACTCAATGATGCCGACGATCAGCGCGGCCAGCCCGCTCCACAGGAGGTAACCGCTGGTGCCCAGCATCTCCGCCGCCAGCAGTAATCCGCCCAGCGTCAGCCAGAACCAGTGTGGATGCGCAATGATCCCGACCAGCATCAGCGTGTCGACTCAGTGCGTGATTCCTTCAGCAGTTCACCAATGCCCGCAATCGAACCGAGCAGACTGCTTGCCTCCAGCGGCATCATCACCACTTTACTGTTGTTGGCCTCGCCGATTTTCTGCAGCGCATCGGTGTATTTCTGCGCCACGAAGTAGTTGATGGCCTGAATATCGCCGGCCGCGATCGCTTCCGAAACCATCTTCGTGGCATTCGCTTCAGCCTCAGCCTGACGTTCACGCGCTTCTGCCTGCAGGAACGCCGAGGTACGTTCACCTTCGGCCTTGAGGATCTGCGACTGCTTATCCCCTTCGGCCCGCAGGATCGCCGCCTGGCGCACACCTTCGGCCGTCAGAATATCGGCGCGCTTGGTTCGCTCCGCTTTCATCTGTGCATTCATCGCTCCCACCAGCTCCTGCGGCGGACGCACGTCGCGGATTTCGATGCGGGTGATCTTAACGCCCCACGGGTTGGTCGCCTCATCCACAATATGCAGCAGCCGGGTATTGATGCTGTCACGCTGAGAGAGCATCTCGTCCAGCTCCATGCTGCCCAGCACGGTACGCATATTGGTCATGGTGAGATTCAGGATCGCCTGTTCAAGATTGCTGACCTCATAGGCGGCGCGCGCCGGGTCAACCACCTGGATGAAGCAGACGGCATCGATGGTCACATTGGCGTTATCTTTGGAGATAATCTCCTGAGAGGGGATATCCAGCACCTGTTCCATCATATTGATCTTACGACCGACACGATCCATGAACGGGATCACCAGGCTCAGTCCTGGCGTCAGGGTGCGGGTGTAACGGCCAAAACGCTCAACCGTCCACTGAAAGCCCTGCGGCACAATTTTAACGGTCGCCCAGACCGCCACCAGCGCCAGAATAATCAGGGCGGGAATGACTGTAATCATATAACCTCCACATTGTCAGATTGACGGGCCGAGTCGCTTCGGCCCGCGGTGATGCCGGTTAGTAGAGCAGGGAGTAGAGCTGACGGCGATAACGGGCGGCAAGTGCATCGCCGGTTCCCAGCGCCGCCAGAATCTCCTGCAGCATTTTACGCGCCTGGCCATCAGCGGCATTGAGATCGGATTTCAGGAAGCTGAACAGCAGTTCCAGGGCTTCTTCGTTCCGGCCAACCTGATGCAGCTGTAACGAGAGTTTAGCAGCCAGCCCGGCGTTAGTCGGATCCGCATCCAGCTCCGATTGCAGTTGCTGAATCTCTGGCGTGTCTGCGGCCTGCTTCAGCAGATCGATCTGCGCCATCAGGCTCTGATAGCGGGTGTCCTGATCCTGAAGCGGTACTGCCTTCAGCACCGCTTCCGCTTCATCGCTGCGGCTCAGCGTAATCAGCACCTCGGCCAGCAGGAAACCGATCTCGCTGGCCTGATTGCTCAGCTGCCACGCCTCTTTCAGCAGCGGCAGCGCCTCCAGCGGTTTACCTTCCTGCATCAGCAGCATCGCCTGCTGCGCCTTCAGCTCCTCTTCACGCGGCAGGACTTTTTCCAGCAGGGCGCGGATCGCCTCTTCCGGCTGCGGCCCCTGGAAGCCGTCAACCGGCTGACCATCCTGGAACAGATAGACGGTCGGGATGGATCGCAGACCAAACTGCGCCGCTACCCGTTGCTCTCTGTCACAATCCAGTTTTGCAAGAATAAACTGTCCCGCGTACTCCTGCGCCAGGCGCTCCAGCACCGGCGTCAGCTCCAGACAGTGCTGGCTGCGCTCAGACCAGAAGTAGAACAGCACCGGCAGCTGCATCGACTGCTCAAGGGTCTGCTGCAGGTTAGATTCGTTGATGTCGACGATCGAAGCTTGTGGTGACATGAATAAGTCTCTTTGCAAAAAGTGTTCTAAGGATATGGGGCCAACTGGCCCGGCTTCAAGCGTAATTGCGCCCGGTGAATCAGTGGCTGCGCAAAATGCGATCCAGCATCCAGCCAGGCAGTAACCGTTTCAGCAGGCTCATGACATGTGCGACCACTGTCACCGGATAGCGTAAACGCGGATGAGGGCTCTCGAGTGCGTGACGCAGTTTAGGCAGAATAGCCTCCGGTGGCAGGGTAAAGCGCGCTGCGATGCCGGGATTGCGCACCGGATTATGCTGTTCGCCCTGGGTCACGTTGTCAGTAAAGCGGGTCTCAATCGGACCGGGTTCAATCAGGCTGACCCGAATCCCGCTGCTGCGCACCTCAAGCCGCAGCGCATCGCTCCAGGCCTCCAGCGCATACTTACTGGCGGCATAGGCGCCACGGCCAGGCGTCGAGATCAGTCCCAGCACCGAACTGGTGTTAACAATGCGGCCATCGCCGCTGGCCTGCAGGGCCGGCAGGAGGCGCAGGGTCAGCTGATGAACGCCAAAGAAGTTGCTGGAAAACTGCTGTTCCAGCTGCTGACGGGAAAGCGTCCGCAGCGGGCCATAGAGACCAAAACCGGCGTTGTTAAACAGCGCCGCCAGACGGTTGTCACAGAGCGCGAGCACGGTATCCGCCGCCTGATCCACACTCTGCGGGTCGTCGAGATCCAGCTGTAAGCCCGTAAACCCCAGCGTGTTCATGCGCAGGACATCGTCCGCTTTGCGGCAGGCGGCGATGACCCGGTAACCCCGTGCCAGCAAATCCTGCGCGGCAACCAGGCCAATACCGCTGGAACAACCTGTAATCAGAATGGTTTTTTGCATTTCTTTACCCTTTTTGCGCATCCAGGCGCGCTACGGCTGCTTAACTAAGGGAGCCAGTTCTCTGGCCATCAACCCGGCGATAAACGGCTGGGCATCGGGATTGGGATGAATGCCATCCTGCTGCATCCATTCGGGTTTCAGGTAGACCTGCTCCATGAAGAAGGGCACCAGAGGAATGTTATGCTGCTGCGCTAAGCCGGGATAGATGCCGCTGAACGCCTCGGTATAGCGGCGGCCATAGTTTGCAGGCAGGCGGATCTGCATCAGCAGCGGCTTCGCGTTGGCGGCCTTGATAGCGTCAATGGCCTTGCTCAGCGTCTGCGCAATGGTATCAGGCGGAAAGCCGCGCAGACCATCATTACCGCCCAGTTCGATTAACACCCACTGGGGCTGATGCTGTTTTAATAGCGCAGGCAGACGGGCCAGCCCCTGTGCGGCCGTGTCACCGCTGATGCTGGCGTTGACCACTTTCGGTTTCTGCTGCCACTGTTTATCAAGCAGGCTGGGCCAGGCTGCAGTGGCAGACATGCGATAGCCCGCGCTCAGGCTGTCGCCCAGCACCATCAGCGTATCGGCAGCCGCCAGACGCGACACCAGCAGAAGAATCAATAACAGGAAGGGATAATGCCAGCGGAAAACATTGTTGAAGTTCATCATCTTACTAAGTCCGTCGGTCAGGGAGAGCATCAGTTAACCATCCTTACCGGAGTTGAGTTGGTTGTCAAACCAGCCGAGACCATTGCGTTGATTGGCGAATCGGGTTCCGGCAAGTCTACCCTGCTGGGGATTCTGGCCGGGCTGGACGACGGCAGCAGCGGGGAAGTCCATCTGCTCGGGCAGCCGCTGCACCGGATGAATGAGGAGCAGCGCGCGGCCCTGCGCGCAAAACAGGTCGGCTTTGTGTTTCAGTCTTTTATGCTGGTGCCGACCCTGAATGCGCAGGAGAACGTGCAGCTGCCTTCGCTGCTGCGCGGTGACAGCGATCGTCAGAGCCGGGAACAGGCGCGTGAGTTGCTGACGCTGCTCGGGCTGGGGGAACGCCTGCACCACCTGCCCGCCCAGCTTTCAGGCGGGGAGCAGCAGCGGGTCGCACTGGCCCGCGCCTTCAGTGGCCGTCCGGGTCTGCTGTTTGCCGACGAACCGACCGGCAACCTCGATCGTAAAACCGGTGACCGCATCGCCGATCTGCTGTTTTCCCTGAACCGTGACTTCGCCACGACCCTGATTCTGGTGACGCACGACGAGCAGCTGGCGGCGCGCTGCGACCGTCGCCTGCGGCTGCGTGATGGCAAACTGTGGGAGGAGCAATGATCTGGCGCTGGTTCTGGCGGGAGTGGCGATCGCCCTCGCTGCTGATTGTCTGGCTGGCCCTGACGCTGGCGGTCGCCTGCGTACTGGCGCTGGGATCGATCAGCGATCGCATGGAAAAGGGGCTGAATCAGCAGAGCCGTGATTTTATGGCGGGCGACCGCACGCTGCGCAGTAGCGCGGCGGCACCGGAAGCCTGGCTGGCGAAAGCGCGTGAAACCGGCCTGACCGTCAGCCGTCAATTGACCTTTATGACCATGACCTTTGCCGGCCAGTCGCCGCAGCTCGCCTCCGTTAAGGCGGTCGATGACGCTTACCCGATGTTCGGCACGCTGCAGACTGAGCCACCGGGTCTGAGGCCACAGGCGGGCACCGCCCTGGCCGCGCCGCGCCTGATGGCGCTGCTGAATCTGAAAGTGGGCGACAGGCTGGAAGTCGGCGACACTCAGCTGCGCATCAGCGGCGTGGTGATCCAGGAGCCGGATGGCGGCTTTAACCCGTTTGAGATGGCGCCGCGTCTGCTGATCAACCAGGCGGATGTCGCGAAAACCGGCGCGATTCAGCCTGGCAGTCGAATCACCTGGCGCTACAAATTCGCCGGCAATCCCGATCAGCTGGCCCGCTATGATCGCTGGATTGAACCGCAGATCACGGCCGATCAACGCTGGATCAGCGTCGGGAACTCAGAGGATGCGCTGGGACGTTCGATGCAGCGTGCGCAGCAGTTCCTGCTGCTGTCGGCCTTGCTGACCCTGATGCTGGCGATTGCGGCCGTGGCGGTCGCCATGAGTCACTACTGTCGCAGCCGCTACGATCTGGTGGCGGTGCTGAAAACTTTGGGCGCGACGCATGGCGCCTTGCAGCGTCTGATTATCGGCCAGTGGCTGGCGGTGCTGCTGCTGGCGGCAATAGCCGGTGGCCTGGTCGGGCAGGGCGTGGAAGCGATTCTGATGACGATGCTGAAACCGGTGCTGCCCGCCCGCTTACCGGCGGCCAGCCTCTGGCCGTGGGTCTGGGCCGTAGGCTCGCTGTTTGTGATTTCGCTGCTGGTGGGGCTGCGTCCCTATCGTCTGCTGCTGGCGACGCAGCCGCTGCGGGTGCTGCGGCGCGATGCGGTAGCCAGCCTCTGGCCGCTGAAGTTCTACATTCCGGTGATGGCCGCCGTTGTCATCACGCTGTTAGCGCTGCTGGTGGGCGGCAGTAAGATGCTCTGGGCGCTGCTGGCAGGTGTGGTGGTGCTGGCGGGCTTACTGGCTATCACTGGCTGGGGCACGCTGCTGCTGCTTCGGCGGCTGGTGGTGCGCAGGCTGGCCCTGCGGCTGGCGATCAACCGGCTGCTGCGCCAGCCCGGCATGACGCTAAGCCAGCTCGCGGCCTTTTCGCTCTCGTTTATGCTGCTGGCCCTGCTGCTGGTGATGCGGGGCGATCTGCTGGATCGCTGGCAGCAGCAGTTACCGGCAGACAGCCCGAACTTCTTCCTGCTGAACATCAGTGCGGATCAGGTGCCGCAGGTGCGGGATTTCCTGCAGGCGCACCAGATTAAGCCCGAAACCTTCTATCCGATTGCACGGGTGCGGCTCAGTGAGCTTAACGGTAAACCGGCCGATCCTGAGCGGGATAGTGCGCTGAACCGCGAACTTAACCTGACGGCGCTGGCCGAGCGTCCGGATCACAATCCGCTGGTGGCCGGTCACTGGCCACCGGGGGCGGGAGAGGTGTCGATGGAGGTGGAACTGGCAGAGCGGCTGGGTGTGAAGCTCGGTGATACCCTGACGTTCGAAGGCGATACGCAGACCTTTACTGCCCGCATCTCCAGCCTGCGTAAAGTGGACTGGGAGAGCCTGAAGCCGAACTTCTTCTTTATTTTCCCGCCGGGGGCGCTGGACAGCCAGCCGCAGACCTGGCTCACCAGCTTCCGGATGGCAGCCGATCCGGCGCTGCTGGCCCAGCTGAACCGCGCCTTTCCGACGCTGAGTCTGCTGGATATCGGCAGCATTATGCGGCAGATCGGTCAGGTGCTGACGCAGGTCAGCCAGGCACTGGAGATCATGGTGGTGCTGGTCACCGCCTGCGGTCTGCTGCTGCTGCTGGCGCAGATTCAGGTCGGGATGCGTCAGCGTCGGCAGGAGCTGGTCGTCTATCGCACGCTGGGGGCCGGTAAACGCCTGCTGCGCACGACGCTGTGGTACGAGTTTGCTCTGCTCGGCGTGGTCTCCGGCGTTGCGGCGGCGATGGGAGCAGAAGCGGCGCTGTGGGGATTACAGACCCGAATCTTTGACTTCCCGTGGCAGCCCGACTGGACGCTCTGGCTGGCGCTGCCGTTGTGCGGCGCGCTGCTGTTATCCCTCTGCGGCGGCTGGCTGGGAATCCGGTTACTGAAAGGAAAAGCTCTGTTCAGGAAGTTTGATGCGGCGTAGCGGCCGGGTTCAGGGCGAGACAGCCCGCTCGTTACCGCTCTGGCGATTAGCAGGGTGAAACCGGATGCAGGCGTCCTGCGGGAAGGATGGAACGCAGCGCATTACTCCGGAAAGGGACGCACCTCAGGAAGGAGGTGCGTTATCACCGGTGGCCGGCAGGGTGCCGTCTTTGCGATGTTCTCCTGACTGACAGAGAACGTTGCCATCACGCTGAGCGGCCCGGTCAGGCCGCCCTGTGAGGCGGATCGGGGCGATCAGAGCGTCTTAACTGCCCACGCAATACCGCTGGCGTACTCAGCGGGCAGCTGCGGCACCAGCGCGTTCAGCGCCGCCTTAAGCCGTTCTGTGTCGCCGTCGGTCAGATTGAGATGACCCACTTTACGGCCCGGACGTACCTCTTTGTCATACCAGTGCAGATGCACCAGCGGCTGCTGGAGCCAGCTGAGATTCACATCGGTACCAATCAGGTTGACCATCACCGACGGCGCAAAGACCACCGGCTGCGGCAGCGGCAGACTGAGAATGGCGCGCAGATGCAGCTCAAACTGGCTGATCGAGGCGCCATTCTGCGTCCAGTGGCCACTGTTATGGACACGCGGTGCCAGCTCATTGATCAGCAGTCCGTCAGGCGTGATAAAGCACTCCATCGCCATAACGCCAACATAGTTCAGCGCATGCATAATCGCACTCAGCATCGCTTCAGCCTGCTGCTGCTGTGCCCGATCGGCCTGAGGCAGGGCGACGCTGGTACGCAGAATGCCCTCCTGATGCAGGTTATGCGTCAGCGGATAGAACACGACGTTGCCATCGTGACCGCGCGCACCCACCAGCGAGACTTCACCGGAAAAGTTGATGCCCTGTTCAACGATGCATTCGCCATAGCAGGCATCCGGCAACTGATCCGTATCACCGGCGCGCAGACGCCACTGACCGCGTCCGTCGTAGCCGCCAGTGCGGCTTTTCACAATCGCCAGCTCGCCCAGGGTGTCAAACACCGCCGGCCATTCGCTTTTGTCCGACAGCAACTGCCAGGGCGCAGTGGCCAGGCCAAGCTCGTCCAGCAGCTGCTTCTGCGTCAGACGATCGGCCAGACGTGGAAAAATATCGCGGTTAACAAAGGCCGGATGGCTGGCCAGCTCGCGCGTCAGCGCGGTCTCCGGCCAGCGTTCGATCTCGGCGGTGATCACGCTGTCGGCGATCGGCAGGGCGGCAGGATCGGCGTCCAGACCTACCGGATAAACGGCGATGCCCAGAGGTTCACCCGCCTGGCGCAACATACGACCTAACTGGCCGTTGCCCAGTACGCAAACCGGCTTCATGCTTCCTCCCGCGGATCGGGGTGGTTAAGCACCTCATCGGTCTGGCTCTGACGCCAGGTGTCGAGACGTGAGGCCAGCGCGCTGTCATGCAGCGCCAGAATCTGCGCCGCCAGCAGGGCGGCATTGGCGGCACCGGCTTTACCGATCGCCAGCGTGCCAACCGGAATACCGCGCGGCATCTGCACGATCGAGTAGAGACTATCGACGCCGCTCAGCGCCGCGCTCTGCACCGGTACACCCAGCACCGGCACCAGGGTTTTGGCTGCCAGCATCCCCGGCAGATGGGCTGCGCCACCTGCACCCGCGATAATCACCTGAAAACCGTTGTCCGCCGCGGTTTCGGCGAAGCTGAACAGTTTATCCGGGGTGCGGTGCGCAGAGACCACTTCAACATGAAAAGGGACGTCCAGGCTGGTAAGAATGTCAGCGGCGAACTGCATGGTGGCCCAGTCACTTCTGGAACCCATAACAATGGCGATGCGAGCCGGGGCGTTGGATGACATGCGGTCAACTCCTGTGGATGAACAAACAGACCTGGCCGGGCGGACAGGTTTTGAAGGGCACCGAGAATAGCATGACAGACGCGGAAGGAAAACGGTTGCGTCACGCTTAATGCCGTCGGTTTGACGGCCGATCAGAAGTCAAATTCAGTGAGCTGAATGCCACTGGCGTCGAGCTGAATCATGGAACCCCGTTCGTGCCAGGCACCCAGTACCGCGCGCTGTGCCGTTTCGCCCTGCACTTCCAGCGTATGAATTGCCGGGCGGTGAGTGTGGCCATGGATCAGCAGCGGCACCTGGTGGCGCTGCAGGGTTGCGACGACCGCATCCGGGTTCACATCCATGATGCTCTGAGATTTGTGCTGGTTAGCCTGTTTGCTGTCGGCCCGCATCCGCGCGGCAATCCGCTTGCGGATCCGCAGAGGCAGCGCCAGAAAGAGCCGCTGGATCCAGGGATTATGTACTTTGGCGCGAAAGCGCAGATACCCCGCGTCGTCCGTGCAGAGCGTATCACCGTGCATGATCAGTACGCGCTGACCGTAGAGCGTCAAGACCTGCTCTTCCGGCAGCAGCGTCATGTTGCTGGCCCGTGCAAAGCGGCGGCCCAGCAGGAAATCGCGGTTGCCATGAATAAAGTAAACCGGCACCGGCAGGGCGCGCAGGGCATCGGCAACCTGCTGATGCAGCGGATTGGGATCGTCATCGCCTATCCAGGCTTCAAACAGATCGCCGAGAATATAGAGCGCGTCGCAGTGAGGAGCTTCGCGCGCTAAAAAATGCAGAAAACCGGCGGTAATCGCCGGTTCTTCCTGACACAGATGGAGATCTGCGATAAACAGCGTGCGCGACATTACTCGCTGACGGTCACTTTCTGGATAACGACGTCATCTTTTGGCACATCCTGGTGCATACCGCTGCGGCCGGTAGAGACGGCTTTGATCTTCTCTACCACATCCATGCCTTCAACCACTTCTGCAAACACGCAGTAGCCCCAGCCCTGAACGCTTTCATCACGGAAGTTCAGGAAGTCGTTGTCAGCGACGTTGATGAAGAACTGTGCGGTCGCAGAGTGCGGCGCAGAGGTACGCGCCATAGCCAGCGTACCTTTGGTGTTTTTCAGGCCGTTGTTCGCTTCGTTTTTGATTTCAGCTTTGGTTTCTTTCTGCTTCATGCCGGGTTCGAAACCGCCGCCCTGGATCATAAAGCCGTTGATGACACGGTGGAAAATAGTGTTGTCGTAAAAACCTTCACGGCAGTAATCCAGGAAGTTCTGTACGGTGGCCGGCGCTTTATCATCGAAAGTTTTGATTACGATATCGCCATGGTTCGTCTGGAAAGTTACCATTTTTGTTGTCCTGTAAAGGTTGTGATCAGTAGCTGAGGTCGCTCTGTTATCTGGCGTACCCCTTTTAGTCGACGGTTCTTATATCATAATTTCCGATGACGCGTCAGCAGCGCGGCGCAGTTGGCTTGCTTTGCGTCGCGCGAGCGATAAAAATACGGCACAATGTCTGGATACTTAAAAGTGTCAACCACACGCGAAAACGGAACCGTTCAATGCTTAAGATTTATAACACCCTGAGTCGACAGAAAGAGGAATTCAAACCCATTCATGCCGGTAAAATCGGGATGTATGTTTGCGGCATCACGGTGTATGACCTCTGTCACATTGGTCATGGGCGGACGTTCGTGGCGTTTGATGTGGTGTCGCGCTATCTGCGCTACCTCGGGTATGAGCTTAGCTATGTGCGTAATATTACGGACATTGATGACAAGATCATCAAACGTGCCAATGAAAATGGCGAAAGCATCGAAACCCTGACCAATCGTATGATTGGCGAAATGCATAACGATTTTGCCGCCCTGGGGATCCTGCCACCCGATCAGGAGCCACGCGCGACCCGCCATATCGCGGAGATCATTGCGCTGGTCGAAACGCTGATCGCACGCGGACACGCCTATGTCGCGGAAAATGGCGACGTAATGTTTGATGTCCTCAGCGACACCGACTACGGCGCGCTGTCGCGTCAGGATCTGGAACAGCTGCAGGCGGGCGCACGGGTCGAAGTGGCCGATGTGAAGCGGAATCCGATGGATTTCGTGCTGTGGAAAATGTCCAAAGCGGATGAGCCGGCCTGGCCCTCACCGTGGGGCAATGGGCGTCCGGGCTGGCACATCGAGTGCTCGGCGATGAACTGCAAACAGCTGGGCAGCCATTTCGATATTCACGGCGGCGGCTCCGATCTGATGTTCCCGCATCATGAAAACGAAATCGCCCAGTCGAGCTGCGCGCATGATGGTCCTTACGTCAATTACTGGATGCACTCCGGAATGGTGATGGTCGATCGCGAGAAGATGTCCAAATCGCTCGGCAACTTCTTCACCGTACGTGACGTGCTGCAGCATTATGATGCGGAGACGGTGCGTTACTTCCTGATGTCCGGTCACTATCGCAGCCAGCTCAACTATGGCGAAGATAACCTGAATCAGGCGCGTGCGGCGCTGGAGCGTCTCTACACGGCGTTGCGTCATACGGACAGCAGCGTCCCGGCCAGCGGGGGTGAAGCGTTTGAAGCGCGATTCCGCGCGGCGATGGATGACGATTTCAATACCCCGGAAGCCTACTCGGTGCTGTTCGACATGGCGCGTGAGGTTAACCGCCTGAAAAGCGAAGAGGGTGCATCGGCCGATGCGCTGGCGTCGAAGCTGCGCGAGATGGCCAACGTGCTGGGCATTCTGCAGCAGGATCCTGAGCTGTTCCTGCAGAGTGGCGCGCAGGTGAATGACGAAGAGGTTGCCGAGATTGAGCATTGGGTGAAGGCCCGTGCCGATGCCCGTGCCGCCAAAAACTGGGCGGATGCAGATATCGCCCGCGACAAGCTCAACGCGCTGGGCGTGATTGTCGAGGATGGGCCACAGGGCTCGAGCTGGCGTCGGAAATAAAGCAGAAAGGGCGAGCCATCGCCCTTTTTTTGCGACCAACGGGCAGGTCGCCTCTGTTCTCGTAACGTGCTGGCGGGCTGATACCGCGCAAACGCGCCGGGCTGACGCAACGGCGTTCCCGCAGGAACGCCCGCGCATCACTCAACGACTGTGGTGCGGAAACCGGAGAACTCGACGGTCTGGCCGGCCACGATTTTGCAGCGCTTGCGGGTTTCGACCGCACCATCGACCTTCACTTCGCCCTCGGCAATCACGATCTTAGCCTGTGCACCGCTCTGAACCCAGCCTTCCAGCTTCAGCAGGTCACACAGATCGACATGCGGGAATTTTCCCAGTGAAAAACTTGCCATTTAAACAACCTCTTTATCGTGAAACTCTTCACACGCCTGCAGCGTGTTCTGGATCAGGGTAGCCACCGTCATCGGGCCAACGCCGCCCGGCACCGGGGTAATATAGGATGCGCGCTCAGATGCACTGTTGAATTCGACATCGCCCACGACCTTGCCGCTCTCCAGCCGGTTAATGCCGACGTCGATAACGATAGCGCCGGGTTTGATCCACTCACCCGGAATAAAGCCCGGTTTACCGACCGCGACCACCAGCAGGTCGGCATGCTCAACGTGATGGCGCAGATCTTTGGTAAAGCGGTGCGTCACGGTGGTGGTGCAGCCTGCCAGCAGCAGCTCCATGCTCATCGGACGACCCACGATATTAGATGCCCCGACCACCACAGCGTTCAGGCCATAGGTGTCGATGTTGTAGCGCTCCAGCAGCGTGACGATCCCGCGCGGCGTGCAGGGACGCAGGGTCGGCGCACGCTGACACAGACGGCCGACGTTGTAGGGATGGAATCCGTCGACATCTTTATCTGGCGTGATGCGTTCCAGCACTTTGACGTTATCGATACCGGCGGGCAGCGGGAGCTGAACCAGGATGCCATCGATCTCATCGTCCTGATTGAGTGTATCAATCAGATCCAGCAGCTCAGCTTCGCGGGTTGCGGCGGGCAGATCGTAAGAGCGGGAATGGAAACCCACCTCTTCACAGGCGCGGCGTTTGCTGGCCACGTAGATTTGCGAGGCCGGGTTTTCACCCACCAGCACCACAGCCAGACCCGGTGCACGTTTTCCGGCCGCCAGACGCTGCTTCACTTTTTCCGCAACCTCAACGCGCACCTGCTGCGCAATCGTTTTACCGTCAATAATTTTTGCTGCCATCAGAGAGGAAATCCACTGTGTTGTGTTGAATCGGGGAAGGGGGCTATTTTGTCAGAAGCGGGGGCTGCTGTCAGTCACAGTTTCAGCCACGTATGTGCTTTCCGACTTTTCATCGCGACGAGTGGCTGCCTGCATGCGTATGATATCGGCAGGACTATCAGGGGACGATGTAATGATCTGGATAATGTTTGCCACGCTGGCGGTAGTGTTTGTCGCCGGATTTCAGCTGCTCACCGCGGGCTCTCGTCACGCCGTGCAGCGGCTCAGCAAACGGCTGCAGCTGCCACCGGTTCAGGTGGAGTCGATGACCGCGATGATGGGCAAAGAGGCGGCGAAAGAGTTTACCGACTATCTCAGCCACGATAATGAAACGCATCTGCATAATGGTGCGGCGGTGCTGCTGATCTGGCAGGTGCTGATTGTGGACGGCAGCGAGGAGAACAGCCAGCGCTGGCATGGAATTCTCAGTCGCGCCGGTTTTTCGCCGCTTATCAGCCGCCAGCAACTGCTGCTCGCGCTGGGCTTTCTGCGCCAGCTGGAGCCGGACAGCCAGGAGCTGCACGCCCTTCGCGAACAGTACAATGCGCGTTTCACCCCGCAAGGGATTGAGCTGGAAGGAGAATCTGCCACTACCCGTCAGGTCGTGTCGCTCAGCGAATGGCGCAGGCGTCATTGATGCGAATTGGTTAATCCCGCAGCACTTCGCTGCGCAGAAACGGCAAAAACGTTGACGTACCCGCTTCCGGACGTATAATCCGTTCCATCTCCATGCGCCCTTAGCTCAGCTGGATAGAGCACCGGCCTTCTAAGCCGTAGGTCACAGGTTCGAATCCTGTAGGGCGTGCCAGATTCTCTTCTCTCTGTTCTCCATCCCTGAATTTTCACTTTCTCTCATATTACGATCTGACTGACCTCTCTGCTGAACGTGTCAACGAATTTTCGCGGCCAGATAATGTGTCAACTCAATCATCCGGCTATTCAGACACTTTTCTGAAGCCCGGTCAGATTAACGTCTGATTAACCGACATCCGGGTGTTCATATCAGGCGAGGGATGACGCCCGCTGTAAAATTCTGGTTTGCTGTTGAGATGAATTATCTGCTGTAAAATGGCCATTTATATCCGTTTTAGCCTGTCCGGCGACGGGTTAGCACGGGACTCTTACACTGTGCTATATTCCGCTCGTGTCGCAACGTCATTCAGGATGAATCAGATGAACGATTATGAGCAAAGGCTTCTCAGGAATGGTTTCTCAGCTAAAGACGTGGGGAAATTAAAAGCGATTCTTACCAGAGATGAAAATCAATCCGATACTCTGCAATCTCTTGTTCAGGAACTCAGTAAACGTTTCTGGGCGGGCATCATTTGCCTGATAATTTTAAGCGCTGTTTTCATTTATGGTCTGGCGAAGGGACATACTGAAAGCCTGATATCCTATGCTATTGTCCTGATAATGGGCGCTGTTATCGTCTATTTCGTGATACCCATGAATCTTGCCTGGAAAGCCTTCAGATTTACACGGGAAAGTGGGTGCTGATAATATTAAAAATTTCATTAATTATTATCTCTCCCTGTTACGAGTTCATCTGGTTTTACATTAGCCAGGTTATCCATCCGCGGAATTATGCGTGATCATCGGTTTTGCGTTTTTCCTGTTAACTGAAGATATTATGTCGTTATCAGGTGAGCGCTTTGATGTTAATGGATGGATGCTCTGATGACAGATTTTGAGGAAAAGCTTCTGGCCAGCGGTTTTTCTCAGAAAGATATACGCAAGCTAAAAAGCATTGTGCAGAAGGATAAATATCAGAAAGAGACACTTCAGCAACTTGTGAATGAGTTAAGTAAGCGATTCCTGGGTGGCCGCAGTCGGGGTTTCTGCCCGGTAATTCTGCCGTAAGCATGGTATTTCAGCCGTTACTTTCTACACCGGGCGCAAGAAGTCTGGCGGCGTGGAACTCTCTGAGATAAAGCGGCAGAAGGAGAACGCCCGTCTCCTGCAGCGCTCACAGTGGAATGGCACATCTGAACTAACCAGAGCGTCCAGATGTGCCGACAGTGATAGAACGTAAATCCGCTATGCCTGGCCGTTTTAGTGCTGCGCACCACGCGGTATTAAGATCGACGACGCTTGCCGTTGTGGCTTGCTTATCACTCATTTGAAAAGCACAAGCCAGACGAGTCTTCTGCTCAATGACCAACACCAATACCTTATAGTTAGCGACAACCGGCACCATAGGGCACCGCGGGTTCAGACCCGGAAGGTACCTCTGAATGCCTGTCGGTGATGAGCTGCTTTAATGTCTCTTAGTTATCTCTGATCAGCTTTGCGATAAAGCCAGACACCAATAAAGGCCAGCAGTAGAGAAAAAACTGCCTTAAGGAGAATCACGGTCAATTCGAAACTATCCATAGCGCTTTCTCCATCACCACTGATATGGCCTTCGACCAGCGATTTGATGAATCCTTCAGGAATAAAAATCCAGGAAGCGGATAGAATTATAATAAATATCAGTATTTTCATCGTGCATCACACTTTGTGAAATCAGGAATGCCACGAACATCAATGCGGCCATATGCTAATAAACCATGACTACCCGGTACGACGACTTTTTTCCGCCGCAATAATGAATTGCGTAAAGTCTGGAATTCAGATGAGCGATAAAAAGTGATGCAACCCCATGATACGCCAGAACCGTCGGTATTAAGTGGGTGAAGCCTGAAGCTGCCGCGCTTTACACCATTAACAAAAACGTAATCACTCATGGTTTTAGCACTGTATAAACCAAACCACTCTGAGTGATGATTTCGGTACATATGAGCCATATCTATCAACTCTGCCCGGGCGCGGTTCAGCAGGCTCCCTTCTGGTCTGTCTACAATCCAGTATGTTCCTGGCGGAATTGCGGCCTTCTCAATGTCCGAACAATCTGGATTATTGATATATCTTTCAATGCCAGACAAAACATCGAACGAGCCCACACCATAGCAGTTTAGCTTTACACGTTTTCCATCACTGGAAAGTCGGCCATAATCCATCATGCATATTTGCATTGTAAATGCTCCCGTTGTCAATTCTCAGCCAATTTATGCTGTTTCTGGCGGGCGGCTTAAATGTCCCTTGCGACCCCTGATTCGAAAAGCGGTCTGGCTGCGTTTATATTGCCATACCCAGTATCCTGCAGTCACCGTTCACCGGTACCCGCAACATCAAATCATCTAATCTGCCGCTCCCCCCTTCAGAAGCGACATCCTTTCTCCTCTGCGCCACTTAACCGCAGACACACACTCCCTGAAGGCATAAATATTGTGATCAATCATTCCGGATAAATAAAATTCCACACCCTCCCGGCTCAGAAAATCGTCACACCTTTTTTTCCGCTCGCCGCAATGCCATGATAGCGGTTCTGTCATCATCGCGCTCCGGCCAACCCGCCCCGGAGCTTATAAACAGGACGTCATGACGCATGGAAAGTAAACATCTGGTTGATATTGCGGAAGCCTTTCCGCAGCTGGTCATCGATCTGAAATATGCCACCGCCGACAACATTGCGGGCCGGCCGATCTACCGCGACGCGCGTTGTCTGTTGCACACTGAAGCGGCTGATGCGCTGGCGAAAAGTATCAGCATTGCCAGGGTAGCTGGCTATACATTACTGGTCCTGGACGCGTATCGTCCGCCATCCGCCCAGGCCGTTCTCTGGGAGGCCTGCCCGAACCCGGACTATGTTGTACCGCTGTCGCGCGGATCAAATCACAGCCGTGGCACGGCGATCGACGTTACGCTGATCGACGAGCATGGCGCGATTGTGGATATGGGCACCGGCTTCGATGAGATGAGTGAGCACTCTCATCCTTATCATCCTGCTGTGGCCCTCAAAGCTCAGCGCAACCGGCTGATGCTGAATGCCATTATGCTGGGGGGCGGCTTTACCAGCATCTCAACCGAATGGTGGCATTTTGAACTGCCCGGCGCAGAACACTATCCAGTGATTGACGGTGTTTTTGACTGCTATTCTTCTGCACAGGCGGAAAATATCGGCGCCTGAAAAGGACCAATTGCAATGAATGGACGCCGGGATACGTTGAGCGGGCGCTATTTAAAATAACGTCAGTGAACTCAGACAGATTAATGCGGGAAAGGGATTTCAGATAAAAATAAGCCGTGGCAGGCGCCACGGCTTTCACATCAGGCAGACTGCCACTCGCTTTCAACATCCGCTTTCGCTTTAGAAAGGATGACTTTATTGTCGTCCACTTCTTTGACCCAGCTGAATGGAATAATGTGGTGTTTACCGCCCGCTTCAGGATCGCTTTTCGCCAGCTTAATTTTGTCGTCGCCTTCAAAATGGTCAACAATTCCGACATGTTCGCCATTCACATCAACAACCTGTGCGTGATCTAAAATCTCTGATTTATCTACCATGGTGGCTTAATCCTTATATTTAATGAGTGCTGTATTTCTCAGACAGAACAAGCCTGGTTGCTAAATGGGGTTTCCGCCAGACGATTAACAAAATGAAATATTTGGGTGTGTCGGATCTGATTGGCATTGGGTTATTTCTGAGGGAAAGATCAACGCAACGTCAGCAATGCCTGAACAGCGGTTAACTTCCCCTGTTATTCCGGCTGCGCTATGCGGCTCACCCGAGTCAGCGCTTATCTCACGCCTTTTGTACAATCAACGCTATGATCGTCAGGTCAGTCGCGTCGCGGCAGATCTGGCTGAACGCGCAGCGCCTGGCTCACTTAAAGGAGTGTTGATGATGGTCAGTTCAATCATGTCTGAAGGCGGTGTCTGGATTAATCAGCCGCCCGTTCACAGTCTGGATGGCGATGTCCTGCGGTTTGAAACGGCACTGAACAGCGATTTCTGGCAGCGTACCTGGTACGGTTTCGAACGGCACAGCGGCCACGCCTTTGGCTTTCATGTCGACGGTGATTTTACCGTGCAGGTGCAGGTGAGGGCGGACTTCAGCCAGCTCTACGATCAGGCGGGTCTGTTTATTCAGGATAACGAAACGCAATGGGTCAAAGCGGGCATTGAGTTTAACGATGCGCAACCGGCCATCGGCTGCGTCGTTACGCGTGCGTTTTCCGACTGGTCCACCGGGGTGTTTCCCGGCGATGCGCGCCAGTTCTGGCTGCGCGCGACGCTGGTCAATTCGGCCTTGAGGATCCAGTACTCCAGCGATGGCGTGACCTGGCCGCTGTTGCGACTCTGTTCATGGCCGGGCCAGGCGCGACGTTTTGTCGGCGTCATGGGCTGTTCGCCAGAACGCGAGGGACTGGCGATCCGCTTCAGCGACTTCCAGCTGGGCCCGCCGCTGGGCAAAGCGCTGCACGACCTCTCATAGCATCGGACAGATTGCATATCCTCCCGTAATCCGCTTAATTGTCAGCTTCGAATCTGCCGTGCCGCGTTGCCCGCACCGGGGGGCGCTTTTACAGGGAAAGCTATGCGTTGTGTTATCTCGTTTACCTCGCTGCTGGTGGTCGGCTGCTTTGCCGGAGGAGCGCAGCAGGCCGCCGCCGATACCGTCTGGCTGAATAATGGCGATCGGCTGTCGGGCACTATCCGTTACCTCAGTGATGGCAGGCTGGCGATAGAGACCGCCTATGCGGGCACGGTCACCCTCGACTGGAAAGCGGTCAGTACACTCGCCAGCGATAATCCGGTGAATGTCGAAAACAAACAGACCGGCGAGCACTATCAGGTCCGCCTCTCTTCATCTGACCCCGGCTATGTCTGGGTGGAGCGTAATGAGCAGGAGCAGCAGGTTTCGATCAAGCGTATTGATGAGTTTATGAAGGCCAAAGTGCGCAGCGATCGGCTCGCCTGGAGCGGCAACGTGGATGCTGGTGTGAAAGTCAAAAAAGCCTCGACCAAAACCGACGACTACAGTTTTGCGCTTAACACCAAACTGAATCAGGGAAAATGGCGGCAGGATATCGGCGCGACCTACAATCGGGAGCAGGAAAATGAGAGCGTCAACACGGACAACTACAGCCTGCGCTACGCCGTTGACTATCTCTTCAGGGAGCAGTTTTTCTGGCAGGCCCGCGCGACCTACAAGCGCGACTGGGTAGAAAATCTCTCACGCCAGGCGTTAATCGGCACCGGGCCGGGTTATCAGCTGTGGGATACCGAACTTAGTGCGTTCTCGCTCTCCGTGCTGGCCGGTGCGTTTGAATATGGCTACAGCGAAGACAGGGATGAGCGGCACTTCGGTGGTTCACTGCGCTGGAACTACCAGCGCTATCTGCTGGGCAAGTCGGTCACGCTCTACAGCAACGGCGACGCAGGACATTCGCTGGATGACGATGGCGTCTTTATGCTGGATGCGGAAGTCGGCCTGCGCTACAGCCTCACCTCCTGGTCTACCCTGCATCTGGGCTATCACCGCAATCTGGTCAGCGGCATACCGGACACCCTGAACGAGGGCATCTTCTCCACCGGCCTGGGGCTGAAGTGGTAACCCGCTGATCGCACAGCGCGGCAGCAAATCCTTACGGTTTTTCTGCGGTTACCGGCCCGCTATTGGCTAAGCTCCATGTAGTCATAAAACGGGAAGGCAGATGATGATCGTAAGCAGCAGGGTGTATCGTCCGGGATGCGCGGGCGAAGAGGTCGGGGTCGACGATATCAGCGAAGTGATCAAAGAGCCGGAGGCGTTTATCTGGCTCGGACTGTGGCAGCCCGACGCGGAGTTTATGGCGAAGATTAAAGAGGAGTTCGGCCTGCACGAACTGGCGGTTGAAGACGCGCTGAATGCCCACCAGCGACCGAAAATCGAACATTATGGCGAGTCGCTGTTTATCGTGGTCAAGACCGTATGTGTTAAGGATAACAACTGTGAAATGGGCGAAACCCATTTCTTTGTCGGAAAAAACTTTCTGATCAGCATCCGTCACGGTGCCTCTGAAAGCTATACGCCGGTGCGAAAGCAGGCATCTGAAAATCCGGCGCTGCTGAAATATGGCCCGGCCTATCCGCTTTACTGTCTGCTCGATTTTATTGTTGATCGCTATGCCGAACTGTCCACCTCGCTGAATGAGCGGGTCGGACAGATGGAGAATGAACTCTTTACCAGCGAATTTGACCGCCAGTCGGTGCAGCAGGTCTACACCATGCGGCGCCATCTGCTGACGCTGCGCAATGCCGCGCTGCCGCTGGAGGAGATCTGTAATCAGCTGATCCACCTGCATGAAGATCTGATCCCGCGTCCGCTGCGCGCCTATATCCGCGACGTGCAGGATCACGCCCGGCATGTGGTCACGGATGCCGAGGATATGCGTGAAATGCTGACCAGCGCCATGCAGGTCAATCTGGCACTGGTCACGGTGCAGCAGAATGAGGTGGTGAAAAAGCTGGCGGGCTGGGGCGCCATCCTGGTGATCCCGACGGTGGTCTTCAGCATGTACGGCATGAACTTCGAGCACATGCCGGAGCTGAAGTCGCTGTATGGCTATCCGCTGGCGGTGGGACTGACGCTGGTGGCCTGTGGCGGACTCTGGGCCAGGCTGCGTCGCTCCGGCTGGCTGTAAGCCCCACAGCCCCGCATCGCGAGCGCGTGAATTTCCCGCCTCGCTGAAGCCCTGTTTAACCGCGGCGGCTATGGTCAGCGACCATAATGATTTCCCGCACACGTCATGCCCGCTTTATCAACGCATCGTCCGGCCTGAATATCATTCCACGTCGCGTCTCGCTGGCCGGGCGCAGCGTTGTTCACTACGCTAAACAGAGCGCCTTATTCATCGCGTGGCCGCGGACAACATCATCGGGATGCCGAAAAGCGGGAGGCATCAGGCGCGAGCCTGTCAGACCGGAGATCATCACAACGTGAAAAAAGATCGCACAGTGAGCCGGGACGTCCCGATAAAAGAAAACCTGCTGTGGGTACGCCGGGAATACGCGATCCAGCGGGCAGGGGAGTACCTGTTAATCGTGCTGGTGCTGCTGGGAGCGTGCGGGCTCTTCTCCAAAGGAGTGCTGAGCGACAGTCGCGCCCGTTCACCGGATGGCCTCGTTCAGGTGGACTATGAGCGGTTTGGCCGGGCCGAAACCAGCATGGATATGCGCATCCGCTATCATGCCCCCGCGAACGACCGTTTTACCGTCACGATTGGCGGCGAGGCGCTGGAGAATCTGGAGATCCAGACGCTGCAGCCTCAGCCGCAGGTGGCAGAGACGATCGGCAGCGATCTGCGGCTGACGTTTTCTGCTACCGGCACCGGGCCGGATCATGCGGTCTGGATCGGGTTGCAGCCACGGCATGCAGGCCGCATTCATGTGGCGATCCACGGCGGCGGCGCAGCCCCGGTTCGGTTTACCCAATGGATCTATCCCTGACAGAGGCGCGATATGGAAACGGTATTACGGGCGGCAGCCATCTATCTGGTACTGATGGTGGTGTTTAAAATTGCCGGCAGACGGACGCTGCTGCAGATGACCTCGTTTGATCTGATCCTGCTGCTCATCATCAGCGAAGCGACCCAGCAGGCGCTGCTGGGCGACGATTTTTCGGTAACCGGCGCGACACTGACGATCATCACGCTGGTGACAATCGATATTGTACTCGGCAAGGTAAAAAACCGTTTCCCGGTGGTAGAGCAGATGCTCGATGGCGGCCCGGTGATTCTGGTCGATCATGGCACTCTCCTGACCGACCGTATGAAGATGACCGGTATCAGTGCGGACGATGTGCTGGAAGCGGCGCGCTCGGGGCCAGGGCTGGAGCGGTTCGACCAGATTAAATATGCGGTGCTGGAGGTCAACGGTCATATCTCGATCATTCCCCGTCCGGACGCGTAGCCGCCCGTCACCGCCCCCGTCAGGTTGTCGTTACCGGCTTTCGCCTGGCGGCCGTCCTCATTATCCTTGTGATTCTGCCGATTTGCGCCAGACTTAAAACACCACCCACGCATCATTATCTGAGCTGGCCTGACACTCAATCAGCGTTATGCTTCATAGTCAGGTTTCTGTGAATGAATTTAATCGTTTTACCTTCTATCCCGTCACCGGCTGGCACATCGGGCCGCTCAGCGACCATCAGGCGCTGGTTCTGCAGTTTGGCTATGTCGATCCGGACGCGCCGGATGAGCAGGCGCTGCAGGAGTCGCGTTTTTTTGGCCTGACCCTTGAGATGGCCAGAGTGCTGGTGAATCACCTCTCCGAACAGATCGCCCGGGCGGAACAGGAAACCGGCAACGTCACGAAGCAGTAACGGTGTGGCGCCCGATGGCTGACTGGCGTCTGACGTTCCTGCTCACCATCCGGCACCGCCTCGCCGATCGGGCCACCGTGACCGGTTCGGGTGATCGCCCCTTACCGCTCTGCCGATGCTGCAGACGGGGGGCTGCCCGACGCCTGCTGATGGGGAGCCGCGCCATTCTCAGCGGACGCCGCAAATTTTTGCGCCATTCTGCTGTCAAATCGGTTAGCCGATGGGGCAGGGTGCCCGATGCGGGAGGTCACCCCTCCTGCGGTATCCTGAACCGCCCACCCGATCGTCTACACTGCTAAAAGAGCAATCCACGTTAAGGAGATGCGATGACAGAATACGAATTCAGAAAATTGTTAGCTGAGCAGGGTTTTAACCAGCCGCTGCTGGTGGAGCGTGCAGCCGCAACCGAGCTGGACAATCACGTTCATCCTTTTGAAGCGCTGGCACTGATTCTGAGTGGCGATATCACCATCAGCACCGAACAGGGTGAGACAACCTATCGCACCGGCGAGACCTTTCACCTGCAGCCAAACGAGCTGCACCGCGAGGCGTTCGGACCGCAGGGTGTGCGCTATCTGGCAGGACGTAAGTATGAGTAACTGGCTTTCAGCATGACAACGTTCGACGACCTTTTTACCCGGCTGGCGCGATCGCCGTTTCGCCAGCGCTTTCGACTGGGACGCACCGAATATGATTATGCGTCCGGCAAAGGCGAAGCGGTTTTACACCAGCACGCCGCGGACTTTGTGGCCCGGCGGCTGGCCCCCGCTGAACCGGAAAACGAGGGCAGGCAGACGCCGATGCGTGGCCATCCGGTGTTTATCGCGCAGCACGCCACGGCGACCTGCTGTCGCGGCTGCCTGAGCAAATGGCACCATATCGATCAGCATCAGCCGCTCAGCGCGGAGCAGCAGGCCTATGTGGTCGCGGTGTTGCTGCAGTGGATTCATCAGCAGTTGCAGCGGCCGGCACCCCCCGCCCGTGCCAGCCGCAGCCGGCCGAAACCGGATGACGATCCGCAGCTCACCCTGTGGTAATGGACAAAAAATCTACAGCCAGCGGCTTTTTCTGGTGAAAACTGGCCCTTTTTCATTCCTGGTTTATTCTTAAATCTTTCCTGGAAACGCTATGCCAGGATTAAAACCTACACGGCAACGATGAATACAGAGGGAATTATGAAGAAATCAATTATTGCACTGTCTGCTATTTTGCTGGCCTCGCCGGTTTTTGCTGCTACCACCACAGACAACACCGTTGCGGAAGCGCATAAAGGCGCAGACACCGCAAAAGAAAAACTGCACAAGGCGCAGCATGAAGGCGAAGAGATGAAGCTGAAATCTGAGCACGCTGCCGAAGGCAAAAGCCACACCACCGGAAGCAAAATCACCGAAGGTGCTCAGAAAGGCTGGAACAAAACCAAAGAAGGCACCGAGAAAGGCTGGGATAAAACCAAGCAGGGTGCTGAAGATCTGAAAAACAAAGCGACCAACTGATTCGCGACCGTTTCAGGTAAAAAAAACCCACCGTATGGTGGGTTTTTTTATGGCCGGGGCGGATCAGGCTTTGTTTTCCGCCGCCTTTCTCTCCGCCGCTTCTCTTTCGGCTGCCGCGAGCGCAGAGACTTTGATTTCTGCCTCAGCGGCGGCTTCTGCCGCAGCGGACGCCGCTTCAGCCGCCGCCTCTGCGGCCGTTTCAGACTGCTTCTTGCCTTCTTCGATCACTTCTTCGTCGATGACTTCAATGTTTTCGCGGTTATCGCGACCGGAAAGCAGATTCCAGCAGGCGATGAACAGGGCCGCAATGACCGGACCAATCACAAAACCATTGATGCCATAGATCTCCATGCCGCCCAGGGTGGCGATCAGGATCATATAGTCAGGCATCTTGGTGTCTTTGCCGACCAGCAGCGGACGCAGAATGTTGTCGACCAGCCCCACAATCACCACGAAGAAACCGACCAGGAACAGCCCTTTCCAGAGCGCGCCGGTGGCGAAGAAGAAGATCGCCGCAGGCACCCAGATGATGGCAGACCCGACCGCCGGAATCAGGGAGAGGAACGCCATCAGCGCACCCCACAGCAGACTGCCGTCGATGCCGGTAAACCAGAAGGCCAGCCCGCCGAGAATACCCTGAACGATACCGACCACGACCGTGCCTTTTACCGTCGCACGCGCCACCGCCGCAAATTTCACCAGCAGGTGATGCTTCACGTAGGTCGAAAGCGGCAGGGCTTCCAGGATCAGATGCACCAGATAGGAGCCATCTTTCAGCAGGAAGAACAGCAGATAGAGCATCACGCCAAAGCCGATGGTGAAGCTGAAAGTGCCTTTACCGATGACAAAGGCGCTGCCCGCCACATACTGACCGCCCTTCAGGGCAAACGAGGAGAGCTTCTGCTGAATCTCACCGGCGCTATCCAGGTTGTTATCGGCCAGATAATGTTTCGCCCAGCGCGGCAGATGCTGCAACAGATCAGCGAAGACCGCCGGGAACTGCGCCGAGTTGGTCTGCAGCTTGTGATAGACCGCGTTGGTTTCCACCACCAGCGAAGAGGCGATAATCGCCAGCGGTGTAAAGAC
Organism: Pantoea deleyi; assembly: GCF_022647325.1. NCBI lineage: Bacteria > Pseudomonadati > Pseudomonadota > Gammaproteobacteria > Enterobacterales > Erwiniaceae > Pantoea > Pantoea deleyi. Next base: position 2,911,301 of record NZ_CP071405.1, on the reverse strand, counting down.
GATCAGGCAGATACAAAGCAGGGTGATCAGCGCGGCCAGGCCGTTGCGATCGCCCATGCGGGTACGCAGATACGTTTTCAGCGGGTGGAAGATGACCGCCAGAATCGCCGCCCACAGGATCGGCGAGAAATAGGGCGAAAGCACATCAAAAAAAGCGACGGTGGCGATCGCCAGAATCAAAAGGAAAAACCCGATGTTCAGTCCTTTAAAACGCATTGAAAAACCTCATCTGGAACATGCTCTGATAAACCTGATGTACGACTGATCATTATCGGGCCGGGCTGACGTCGCCGTCCTTTTATCGATTGTCGCTCAGGCTTAGCGCTAAAAACGCTGCCGGTTGCAGCGCCGTGCTGACTAACAGGTTGAAAGATCAGGCAGAAAAAGTGAACGGGGCGTGCGCGTTCGCTGCGTGACTCTCGGCGGGTAACAGGCTGCGGCAGGCTGCCGCGCGCTGGATCCTACATTAGCGTAGCGGTTTCGACCATTATTGGTAGTTCATCGCCTCATGTTCTCTGCGGGTGCTGCCGATAACCCGGTTAATCGGACAAAAAACAGGCAGTGAAACATGAACACACAACGGGTCATCCTGCTGCTGGCGCTGGTCGTCACCGGCTGCGCCACCAAACACTATCCCCAGGCGGCGGCGGTTACGCCGGAAGAGTCAGCGATGCTGACCTGCAGCGCGCTGGATCAGGAGCTGGTGAAAGCGCACAGCGTGCAGAGTGATATTGCGCAGACCGGCCAGTTTGATGCGCTGACCGTACTCGGTTTTGTCGGTGATTTCGGGCTGGGCAACGGTATCGCGAAATACAGTGCCAGCCAGAAGGCGGAACGGCGGCTGAACCAGCTGCAGTCGCTGAAAGCCGCAAAATGCAGCCAGCGGCTTTCATAGCAGACTGCGCCAGGTCAGCCAGGCATCTGCTGGCTGAGATGCTGCTGCCGGACGTTCTCCGCCGCGCGTTTACCGGCCAGGAATGCGTGATCCGAATTGTAATATTCCCACTCACTGTAGCGGCCCGACAGATGTATATCCTGCGTCAGGAGCCACTGACGAATCAGCGCGACGTTATCGCTGCGCGCATGGTCGTAGACCACGTAAGCGTAGGGCATATCAACCTCTGAGGCGCAGAGCAGTGGATCCTCAGCGGTAATCATGCCCACCCGGATGCAATCCTGACGGCAGCGCTCGATCAGGGCATCGCCAGTCAGTGGCAGCGGATGAGCGGCGTTATAGGTGATTTCGCAGGTTAAGCCGAAACCGCCCGGTGGGTTGCAGTGCGGACTGGCATTGCCCTGTACAAAAATGCGATGAAACAGCGTATCGCCGGGATAGTAAATCCAGTGCTTTTCCGTCAGATTGGCACGGCCTATCCCCAGGTTCACGCAGCGCACAGAGACAAACTGAAGCTGCTGGGCTGCCCGCTGCACATTCTCCGGCACCTCATCACCCATCAGCTTAATCAGCTCCGGCAGCGGCATGGTGCTGATCAACTGCTCATAACGGTAGTGGCGGCCATCCGCCAGCAGCGCGACGTGCGCCTGAGGATAGAGACGGGCCAGGGTGGTATCCGTTTCCAGCGTACATTTCAGATGCGGCAAAAAGCCGGACATCAGCGCCTGGAAGCCACCGCGCAGTGGATAGCCAAAGCGCGCGTTCGGGCCGACGGGTTTCGCCAGCGGTTGCAGCGCCCCGTCGATGATTTGCGCCAGGTCCGGCAGGGGAACCCGACCGCCCAGCCATGACGTCTCCATGTCGGTCAGCGGCACTTTCCACAGTTTCTGGTTGTAGGGTAGGGCAAAGTGACGCGCGATGCCTTTGCCCCAGGTGCGCATAATAAAGTGGTGGAAATCCTCATCGCCAGCCACCTCGCCAGTGCTGCTGCCCTCATCAGGGATCGCCCCATCCGCACAGCAGTCCCGCCGCGTCCTCGCCCGATCCAGCGGCGTAGCGACGGCGGGGGTTTCGCCATAACGCGCCTCGATAGCCCCCAGCACGCACTCTTTAACGACCCCGACCGGCAGGCCGTGCAGAGCAGACTGGAACGGATACCGCGTGTAAACGCCGTCGCTGTAGACCCAGGCTTCACGGGCCTGCCAGTGCAGATTGTCGCCGAGCAGCATCTCATAGAGCGCTAAGACATAGGGGTCCTGCGAGAACATGATGTGACCGGCATAGTCGAAGGTAAAGCCCCGATCGTCGATGGAGCGGCACCAGCCACCGGGCGTGCCATTTTTCTCCAGCAGCACCGCGCCTTCGCCATAGTGATAACCGGCACTCAGCCCGGTGGGGCCTGCGCCGATAATCAGACAGGGCACCGCTTCACTTTCCAGCATCGCGGGCGTTAAGGGCGTGACGTTCGCCTGAGCGCTGAGCCGGTCCGGCGTCTCTGTGGCGGGCTGACGCTGCGTCAGCGTCTGCTGGATCAGCGTATGGATCTGCTCCGCCGTGCGATCCCACGAGGTGGCATCCACTTTATCCTGCATCCGTCCCGCCAGGGCCAGCCGGTCTGCGGAACTCATCGTCATCGCCTCTTCGCAGGCGGTAATAAAGTCAGCGTGAGTCTCCGCCACCGCCACCTCCTTTGCGTAGTGGCGGGCCACATCGACGATGGCGGTACTGACAATCGGCAGTTGCGCCGCCATATACTCCAGCACCTTGGTGGGCGAGATGTAGCGGGTTGAGGCATTGATCGCAAACGGCATCAGGCAGACATCCCAGCCCGCCAGAAACTGGGGCAGCGCCTGATAGGGCTGCTGCCCCATCCAGTGGATGTTGGCACGCTGCGGCAGGCTGGCGGCATCGATTTTCACCACCGGCCCGACCATCACAATCTGCCAGTCCGGATGACGGTCCGCCAGCGCCGCGATCAGCGGCAGGTCGATGCGCTCATCCAGCACGCCGTAATAGCCCAGACGCCGCGGCGGGATCGCATCCTGCAGCGGATGATGATTGCTGCGATCGCGCGCCTGCTCAAAATGGACCGCATCGACGCTGCTGGGGAAGCAGTAGACCTGGGGATGTTTATCGCGCCTGGCTTCATAGAGGCTGGTGCCGCCGGTGAAGACCAGATCGGCGCGGGTCATCAGCGCCGATTCGCGTTGCTGGAGCTGGCGCGGCGCATTCCAGAAGGCGGAAAGTTCATCCATGCAGTCATAAATCACCAGTGCCGGATCGAACGGCGTCAGCAGCGGCAGCGCCATTGGCGTATAGAACCAGATCAGCGGCTGCTCATCCTCTTCCAGCAGCGGGGTCAGGAGCAGCAGCAGCGGGGCGAGCTGGCTGTCGTGAAAACCTGGCGCGTCGCTGTCCGTATGCGGCTGGATCACCGTGATATTAGCGGCAGGCGAACTCTGATGCAGGCCCGGCGGTCCCGCCTGCCAGACCGGCTCTTCGACAAACAACACGCGATAGTGCTGCGCCAGGCGTGTCAGTAGCTGCTGCGGACGCTGGAAAACAAATCCCCAGCGCAGGTGGCTGAATACAAGCAGAACAGGTGGCTTCATGGTGTGCTCCTGGCGTTGATGTCGTTGGGCGTGAATGTGCTGCAAAAAGCGCTGCGACTGGCGGAGCGCCTGGGCATAGGGCTGCTGCAACTGGCGGGCGTAAGGATCGGGCCCTAGCCGATCGAGGTCCCATAATCCGCTGCGGGTCCAGAAGGTGGTCTCCTCCCACAGGGGGCGATCGAGGATCGGATAGAGGCAGATGCCGAGTAGCTCGACGCCTGCCAGCTGGGCCTGCGCCACCTGCGTGGCGATCTCATGGATCCAGGCGCCGCGTCCGCTGCCGACGTGGCTGGTTTCTGCCAGCAGCAGCGGGCGCTGGTAACGCTGCCAGAGCTGCTGCAACATCCGATGCAACGGCTGACGACGATCATCCCCCAGATGCCAGTCGAGCCGCTGGCCTGAGCCGTGCTCCCACTGGTTGTCGTGGTAATAATTGACGCCCACCAGATCCAGATAGTGGGCGGCCCCGCCGAGTTCCGGATTGCGCCGGCCGCTCAGCATGTCCCACGCCTGATACTGGGTATCGCACATCGCGCGCGCCGCCTCTGCGCCAGCGGGATCGGCGGGATCGGACACGATGTGGATTAGCGGATCGCAGTGCAGCAGCCGCGCGCGCGGATCGGCCAGCCAGATCGCATCACAGGCGGCCAGGGTCGCGCGTACCAGCTGCTGTTTGGCCGCATCCGCCGGATCCGGCCCCGGAACGGCGTCACAGGCGAACAGCCCGACCGAAATGCCCCAGCTGACAAACGAGATCTCATTCATCGGCGAATAGACCGGTGGCTGCCGGTATAAGGGGGCCAGAAAGCAGGCCAGTGCACCGCAGAAAGCGGCGAAACGGCTGACAAAATCGTGATCAAACAGGCTGAGGCCCGCCGGCCAGCCGTAGTGGCAGATCGTCCAGCTTAGCTGGATGCCCTGCTGTTCGGCTGCCTGCATCCGGGCGGCGACAGAGGAGAAATCGTAGTGGCCGTCGCGCTCACACAACCGCCAGCCCACGCTTTCGCGCACGGTGCGAAGAGAGAAGGGGGCGAGCGCGGCATAATCCTCTGCTGCACGCGCCTGGTGCTGGTTCAGATCGTTCATCGACAGCGGCACTCCCGCCGGATTGATGTGATCCGCGCCTTCGTAACCGGCCTGCCAGAAACTGGAAAAGGGCGTCATGGCATCTCCCGAAAAAAGCCAACACGATCCCCGCTGACGAGCCGTTGCAGAACGGGTCAGGGAGTTGAGTATGCAAAGCAGACGGGCCGCTCTGAACGGACGGGCGATCCTTGCCATAAACCACAGTCTGTTCTGTGGAATATGCACGCGTGAGACAGCGGGCAGTAATCGGGCGCGCTATCGGCAGGAAAAGGCTGATTTTCCGGGCTGTTAACCGGTTTTCCGGAAGCCTTACCGGAAAGTATAGACTGAGGTGGTTGTATGGCAAGATATTGAAGAGAAAAGAAAAAAAACGAAGCGGTAAAAATAATCCAGCCAGAAACAGGCGCATCCGGCGACTGCTTTCCCAAAAAGCGAAATAAGCGCAGCGTGAACCGGCCGGAACCTTTTTTCAGCTTTATTAACCTTTTCCTCCACATGCGGCCAGGTCAGACTCACCGGCTTTCGCTCTGCTGCTTCGCTTGCCTTTTGTCCGGCTGACGCCAGAATTGATTTATCACTGGCCTGAATCGCCGGATTATCAGCAAGCCTGCGAAGAGGCGCTTACGACAGGATGTTTAGCAGACTATGTTCTCATTCGACTGGCATCGATTTTTACTGAATGACCAACCGGCCACCTTTTTATTGGAGGTGATGGCGCGGGTGCTGATCGCTTACCTGGTGGTCTTTACCTTTCTGAAAGTGTCTGGCCGGCGCGGCGTGCGTCAGCTGTCGCTGTTTGAACTGGTCGTGATTCTGACGCTGGGTTCAGCATCCGGTGACGTTACCTTTTATGACGATGTGCCGGTGCTGCCGGTCATCATGGTGTTTGTGGTGCTGCTGGCGCTGTACCGGCTGACCACCTGGCTGACGGCACACAGCTCGCGCTTTTCCCGGCTCATTCAGGGCGATGTCATTACCCTGATTCAGGAGGGCGTCTATGTGCTGGCGAGTCTGGATCGGCTCAATATCTCCGAAGATGAGTTTTATATGGAACTGCGTCAGAGCGGCGTTGAGCATCTGGGCCAGGTCCGGCTGGCGCTGGTGGAGGTCGATGGTCAGCTCAGCCTCTATTTCTACGATGACGATGAGATGCGCGCCGGGTTAAGTGTGCTGCCCCCCGCGCACCGGCAGGATTACAGCCGCGTGCCGGTCAGCGCACGCTACGCCTGCACCCATTGCGGCCAGACCCGGATGATTGAGGCGCAGCAGCAGGCCGTCTGTTCGCGCTGTCAGCGACAGCGCTGGTCTGCGGCACTGAGCGCGCGCCGTCTGCATTGAGGCAGGCTTCAATTCAGCGTTAAAATCTTGAATCGTCCTCATCAATATCCGCAAAGCAGGCGCTGAGAGGGCGTTTTTGCTGACCTGACCCGGTAAAATTGTCTGTGCTCAGCCAGTTGCTCAGGGCGCGCTGAATATCTGGCCATTCACGATCGATAATGGACAGCCAGTCGCTATCGCGATTTCGATTTTTCCGTATCATCACCTGACGGAAACGACCTTCAAAACGAAAGCCCAGGCGTTCTGCCGCTGCTCGCGATGCGACATTAGTGGCATCACATCGCCAGGCTACCCGGCGATAGCCGAGTGCAAACGCCTGTTGCAATAGGAGAAAAATGGCCTCACTGCCCATAGCACTGCGCTGCATAAGCGGCGACCAGGTAACGTGACCGATTTCAAGAGTGCCATGTTCTGGCTCAATCGTGGCGAAGCAGACCACGCCACAGGGCTGCTTCGACAGAGTGCAGACGGCAAAGGATACCAGGGCCGCATTCATCACTTTTTCTGCTATCCAGCTCTGCATCTGCGCCAGCGTGGTAGGCCGCTCTGCACTCAGCCAGGTCCAGTCGCGTTCGTCGGGTGCCAGCATAAATGCCTGCAATAGCGCTTCTGCATGATCAACGCTTAGCGGCATGAGAAGGCAGTGCTGGCCGATGAGTAATGCGCAGGATGGTCTGGCGACCGGCTTCCAGTCGGGCAGCTCTTCACCTACCCGCTGATCAAATTGATTGATGTTCAATAGCACCTCCTTAAAGAAAGCGGACAGTAAGTCGTGAAGCTTCCGAGAGTGAGGGGACGGACTATCCTGAACCGCCGTTAAACCCGTCGCAGTCTGTTGCTGCTCCCCACATAACTTTGCCTGTTACTGACAGAAAACGAAAACCTTTCGGGCAGCATAACCGCACCGTTTCTGCTGAGGTGTGCTTATGAAAGCCAGGCTGGCCAGTGCATTGCTGTTTTTATTCCTTTCCTGTGGCGCGTTTGCCCAACAGGTGATCGATGAGAGTCACCCACATTCGCGCAGTGCGCGATGGCTGGAGCAGGGGAGTCAGGTGGATACGGCAGATTCGCCGGATGAACATCTGCTGGAAAGACAGGAGTGGCGAAGCAGCCTGCAACGCAGGCCGTCCTGAACCCGCTGCCCGGCAGAAGAGTCTGCCGGGCACGCCGGGGCGGCGTCAGCGCGCCGGCAGCGGTGACATTATATCGTCGCCTGGGTGGCGGCCATGCCAGGAACCAGAATGATCTTGCGGCACTCCTCTTCGCGTCTGGCGAAAATATCGTAGCCGCGGGCGGCATCTTCCAGCGGCAGATGGTGAGTGACAATCTCTTCTGGCGTCAGATGTCCCTGCTCGATCAGCTTCAGCAGATCAGGCAGATAGGCGTGAACGTGCGTCTGCCCCATCTTAAAGGTCAGCCCTTTGTCGAAAGCATCCCCAAACAGGAAACCGTGGATAAATCCGGCGTAAACGCCCGGCACGCTGACAATACCGCCACGACGCACCGCGGCAATACACTGACGCAGCGCCTTGCCACTGCTGCCCTCCAGCTTGAGGTTGGTAAGTACCGTCTCAGTCAGGCTGCCTTTCGCCTCGAAGCCGACGGCGTCGATCACCGCATCTACGCCCCGGTTGCCGGTGCTGTGTTCGATGATCCAGCCAGCCGGATCGTCGATGTCGTCGAAGTTAATCGGGATGACGCCGTAGCGTTCGCGGGCAAAGTTCAGGCGGTAGTTATTGTGGTCAATCATAAAGATCTGTTCGGCCCCCTGCTGACGGGCGCAGGCGGCGCTCAGCAGGCCCACCGGCCCGGCCCCGAAGATCGCCAGGCTCGAGCCCGGTTTCACTTCGGCATTCTTCACTGCCTGCCAGGCCGTAGGCAGAATGTCTGACAGGAACAGTACCTTCTCATCTGACAGCACTGACGGCACCTTAAACGGGCCGGTATTGGCCTTCGGCACCCGTACATACTCCGCCTGGCCGCCGGGCACGCCGCCATAAAGCTTACTGAAGCCAAACAGCGCCGCGGGAGGCGTGATGTTTTTACGGTTCAGGATCGCGCCCCGGCCGCTGTTGGTATTTTCACAGGCAGCGTACTGGCTCAGCAGACAGAAAAAGCAGTCGCCACAGGCGATAACGAACGGGATCACCACCCGATCGCCTTTGGCGACGGCGGTCACGGCGCTGCCGGCCTCGACCACTTCACCCATAAACTCATGACCAAAGATATCGCCATGTCCGGTACCAGGGATCTTGCCCCGGTAGAGGTGCAGATCGGAGCCGCAGATCGCGGTGGCGGTCACGCGCAGAATAATGTCATCTGCGGCTTCCAGCCCCGGGTCCGGCACATTGTCCACGCTGACTTTATGGGGGCCGTGATAGGTTAATGCTTTCATCTGTTCATCTCCTGCTGATAGGGGAACGGCGGTCAGACCGGATGGCTGACGACCGGCGGGAAAGAGTCAGGTAACCTGAAATCGAAACCTGCCTGAAGTGTAGTAACCCTTTGAGGAGTAAGCAGAGCGGTACAGAAGTCCGGTCGGTTTCAGCCGGGCTGGCAGGGCGGATGCAGCCGGGTGGAGGTCGCCGTCACGGCAGGGGCGTCGGGCTGCCAGCGCGTCAGGTCGGCCAGCGCCCGGCGGTAGTCCGTGTCGATCTGAGCCGGAACCTGTTCGATATAGTGGAACGCGTGCGTCCGCGTTTCTCCCGTGAGCTGCTGCAGATAATGACGGGCATCCTCCAGCGTCGGGATCTGGCCTTCAACGCCCGCCATACGCGCGGGCAGGCCGGTCCAGATCAGACCTTCAATCCCCTTCGCCTGCGCCCACGTCGCCAGTGGCCCGGCGGCGTTATCGGTCACGGTCATCATGCCAATGCCGTCGGCGCGGCTGTCCGGAATCGCCTCGCGAATGCGCAGGGCGCGACAGGCGCTCTCCAGCGAAGCGGTATTCAGCCACGCCCAGAGCACTGGCACCGGACGGGCATTGAGGCAGATGGCCGTCGACAGTTCGCCGCCGTCTGCGATACGCACAAATTCAATCGGTACAGCAGGACCATCATGGTGCCACTGGCTGGCGACCGGCAGGGCGCCGGTTTTCCAGATTAACGATCCCCATCCAAGGCAGGCAATTTTCATTCTCTTCTCCTGAGTACCGGTATGCGTAAGCGCGAAACCGTCCTTTAAAGCGTAGCCCGTTGCGCTAATCCGTTACAGGGATCACCTTTTCAGGGCGGTAATTCCCCGGCAAAGATGGCATGATCCCCGCGCGATGGCGTTGCACAACCTGACGGTTTTTTCAGCAATCCATGCGTGTTTATCAGCATGGCTTGAACTTTTATCGTCAGGTAGTGTAAAAAGTGGCGCACGCAATCGATTACCTATGCACGGAGCAGGTCGGCATAACGTCTGATCCCTCCGGCGGCAGCTGAGGCGCAGGGCGGGGGAGAGGACCGGCCCGGCGGCTCAGGTTACTGGCGGCTTTTAACACGGAATATCTGATGAAAACCACGCAAACTGGCACGCTGGGCGCGCTTGAGAGGGACGTCGATACGGGATGGCGTAAAACCGACACCATGTGGATGCTGGGCCTCTATGGCACCGCGATAGGCGCGGGGGTACTGTTCCTGCCCATCAATGCCGGTGTCGGCGGTCTGGTCCCGTTGATTATCATGGCGATACTGGCATTCCCGCTGACCTTTTACGCGCATCGCGCCCTGACACGGTTTGTTCTCTCCGGTAAAAATCCCGCGGGCGATATCACGGAGGTGGTCGAGGAGCACTTTGGCGCTGGCGCGGGCAAAATCATTACGCTGCTCTACTTCTTCGCTATCTATCCGATCCTGCTGATGTACAGCGTGGCGATCACCAACACGGTGGAGAGCCTGATGGTCAATCAGCTCGGCCTGGTGCCGCCGCCCCGCGCGCTGCTGTCGCTGCTGCTGATTGTCGGACTGATGACCATCGTGCGGTTCGGCGAAAAGATGATCGTCAAAGCGATGAGCGTGCTGGTTTATCCCTTTGTGGCGGTGCTGATGCTGATGGCCTGCTACCTGATTCCGCACTGGCACGGCGCGGCATTCTCCACGCTTAACGTTCAGCCCGCGGGCAGCAGCCTGTGGATGACGCTGTGGCTGGCGATCCCGGTGATGGTCTTTTCATTTAACCATTCGCCGATCATCTCCTCCTTTGCGCTGGCAAAGCGCGAAGAGTATGGCGACGCCGCAGAGAAAAAATGTTCGCGCATTCTGGCCTGCTCGCACCTGATGATGGTGGTCACGGTGATGTTCTTTGTATTCAGCTGCGTGCTGAGCCTGTCACCGGCAGATCTGCATGCCGCCAAGGCGCAGAACATCACCATCCTCTCCTATCTGGCAAACCATTTTCAGGTGCCGATGATCGCCTGGCTCGGGCCGCTGATTGCTATCGTGGCGATCACCAAATCATTCCTGGGCCACTATCTGGGCGCGCGGGAAGGGTTTAACGGCCTGGTGAATAAGGCGCTGCGCAGCCGGGGCAAAAGCCTTGCGCCCGCCCGGCTGAATCGCCTGACCTCCCTGTTTATGCTGCTGACCACCTGGCTGGTGGCGACGCTGGACCCGAATATTCTCGGCATGATTGAGACACTTGGCGGCCCGGTCATCGCCATGATCCTGTTCCTGATGCCGATGTACGCCATTCAGAAAGTCCCGGCAATGCGGCAATACAGCGGTAAAATCAGCAACCTGTTTGTGGTACTGATTGGGCTGATCGCAATCTCCGCCATCTTCTATTCACTGGTGAAGTAACCCGCCAGCAGGCACCTCTCATCACGCCGGGATGTGCCTGCCGCCTTTTCCCTGACTTCTCATTTACCCCGGCTGACCGGCCGCAGGTCAGCCAGGGCACGCCTTTCAGACGCATCTGGTTAGCAATCGTTACATCTGTTACCGGTTCACATGGTAAAGTAAACGCGAATAATTATTATTTCTTTGAAGGACAGGAGAAACATGAAACTCGGGATTGCTGCTGCCACCACACTTTTACTCTCTACCGCCTGTGCCGCGACTACCTATCCGGTTACGGTGACCGACATGGACGGTCAGAAAATTACGCTGCAGAAAGAGCCGCAGCATGTGATTTTACAGGATGGCCGTGACGTGATGGCGCTGGCGTTGCTGGATCGGCAGAATCCGTTTCAGCGGGTCGTGGCCTGGAACAACCTGCCGAAAAAGCAGGATACCCAGACCTGGGATCTGCTGAAGCAGCGCTGGCCGCAGGCGACATCAATTGTGGATATGGGCTTTAACGATCAGGGCCAGGTTAACCTGGAGAGCGTGCTGGCGAAGCAGCCCGATCTGATGATCGCGCAGCTGCGCGCGAAACCGGCGCTGGCGCAGTCAGGCGTGCTGGCTACCCTGAAAAATCTGCACATCCCGGTGCTGTTCCTGGATGACGAGCTTCACCCGAAAGAGAACACGCTGAAGAGTGTGAAGGTGCTGGGCACCGTGCTGAACCGCGAAGCGGAGGCGAAAGCGTACGCCGATTTCTACCAGCAGCGCTGGGAGATGCTTCAACAGAGGATTGCTCAGGTGCAGAACAAGCCGACGGTCTTTATCGAACCGATTGCCGGTAACAGCGATAACTGCTGCTTTACCCACGGTCATAATGGCTGGGGCGCGCTGGTGGAAGCGGTCGGCGGAAAAAATATCGGCTCTTCGCTGCTGCCCGGCAGCTCAGGCTTTGTGTCGCTGGAGAAGATTATCGCCATGAAACCGGACGTCTACATCATGACCGGTTCTAAGCGCCCCAACAGCAACGTGCTGCCGTTTGGTTATGGCGCGAGTCAGAGCGAGGTGACCGCCACCTTTAACCGCCTGCAGAGCCGCACCGGGGTGGCGCAGATCGAACCGGTGAAACAGAAACGGGTCTATGGCGTCTACCACCATTTCTACAATCACCCTTACAACATCATCGGCATGGAAATTCTGGCCAAAGATCTCTATCCGGCGCACTTCCGGGATCTCGATCCTACCGCCGATTACCATCACATCGTGACACGCTTTACGGGATTACCGGATGCGCCGGTGATCCTCAGCACTCCCTGAGTGCCGCGCACCGGGGGCTGATGAGTCTCAGCGTCCCCGGCCGGACGGCGGCCACGCTGTCCGGCCGGCCCTGAGCGGCCTGGCTGTGTTAAGAAAGCGCTAAGTAAGCGTAATTCTGTGTAAGTTAATGGTTTTTAAGACTATTGCTGATGTTTCCCGCGTCATGGATTGCCATGATGCCGCTTAACGGTGCCTGAATCGCCGTGATTTCGGAGGCAAGACCATGAAAAAAACAACGCTAACACTGATCGCTTCACTTCTGACATGCAGCACACTCTTCTCACAGGCCGTACGGGCGGATGATCACGATGACGGGCACCGGATGCCGGTTCCGCATCAGAGCAGTGACCGCGGGCCGGACAATCGCGATCACACGCCGAATCGTGGCCGCGATAATCCGGGTCAGGGTGACAGAAACCCGCATGATCAGGGCCGGGATCGCCATGACGATCGCAGCCGTCACGACAGAGACGATGCACGCGACCATTTCGCCTGGCAGGGCCACGACTTCCGTCGCGGCCATCCCATCCCGCCGGAATATCGCGGCGACCATTACCGGGTAGACAACTGGCATGAACGCGGTCTGCGTGAACCGCCGCGCGGTTATCACTGGGCAAACATCGACGGCAACTATGTCTTAATTGCCGCCGCAACCGGTGTCATTACCGCCCTGGTGCTGAACAGCGCCATGCACTGATCCTTCCGGGATGGCCTCGGCCATCCCGCTTTCTTTCCGTTTTGCGGCCCCAGCGTCTATTCTGAGACTCCATGCTGAACATTCCCTGTGTAAGGAGTCATGATGACGACGGTTAAGATGGTGGCGGTAGATATGGACGGCACCTTTCTGGACGATAGCAAGCAGTACAACCGATCCCGCTTTCTCGCCTGCTATCAGCAACTCATCGCCCGTGACATCAGATTTGTGGTGGCCAGCGGCAATCAGTATTACCAGCTTAAATCATTCTTCCCGGAGATCGCCGGCGAGATCGCCTTTGTCGCAGAGAACGGCGCCTGGATCATCGATCGCGATGAGGAGCTGTTTTGCGGTGCCTTTGAACGCCGCGATGTGGAGGCCGTGATCGCCACCCTGCAAAACGGGGACTATCCGGGCCTGCGCTACCTGCTGTGCGGCCGGGAAAGCGCGTACTACTTCGAGGGCATAGACGAGACGTGGCTGCAGAAGATGCGGCATTACTGCCACCGGCTGAAGCCGATTAACCGGCTGGAGGATGTACAGGATGACCGCCTGTTCAAGTTCGCGCTGAACCTCTCGGATGACTATATCGAGCCCTTAATGGCGGATATTGAGCGGCTGCATCAGGGGCGCGTAGCGGCGACCTCCAGCGGTCACGGGTCGGTGGATCTGATCGTGCCCGGAAACCATAAAGCCCATGGTCTGGACCTGCTGGCCCGGCGCTGGGGGATTTCGCACGATCAGGTGCTGGCGTTTGGCGACGGTGGCAACGACCTGGAGATGCTCAGACAGTCCGGCTTCAGTTTTGCCATGGCTAATGCGCCGGCGCGGGTGAAGCAGGCGGCACACTATGCGGCGCCCGCCAACAACGATCAGGGCGTGCTGCAGGTGATTGAGCAGATGCTGGCAGGCAGCGGGCCGTTCAGCACCGCGCCGGCTTAGCGGCACGGCAAACTGCCACGCTCAGCAGGGGATCGAGGCGGCCGGACGAGGCCGCGCGGGCTAAGCTGTCACAGACCAGGCCTGGGCGATCATTTTCTGCATCTGTTCGCGGCTGTAATCGACCAGCGAATTTTTGCTGTTGGCCCGTGCCAGGATCCACTCTGTTTCCGCATGGCTCAGCGACGGCCCATCCTGCCAGAAAGGCACGATCGCCTGCTGCTGCAGCCACTGCTTAAGGAACCGGGCCGGAGAATCTGTGGTTTCGTTAAAGAGCTGCGCATGCAGCTCGTCCATCAGCTGGCGCTGTAGCGGATGGCCGCTATCGGCCAGCAGATCCAGGAACGGGAACAGCAGACGGCCGCACACTTCACCATGATGGAAGGGTTTAATCGCCCCCAGCTCACCGGCAATACCGTGGATCACCCCCAGTCCGGCGCTGCTGAGGCTGACGCCGCCCAGCCAGGAGGCCATCATCATCGCGTCCCGTGCCCGATCGCCTGCATCATCCTCCCGGTTCAGCCCCGGCCAGGCCTGAATAAACTGACGCAGGCCGGTCAGCGCCAGCTGGCGAGTCAGGAGATTCCCCTTGCTGGAGAGATACGCTTCAAACAGGTGGGTAAAGGCATCGATACCGCAGGTCGCCAGTACCCGATCCGGCGCGCCCTTCAGCAGGTCAGCGTCGAGGATGGCGACCGCCGGCACAAAGACCGGATGGCGCAGTGATGCCTTGATCTGAATCTCGTGCTGATCGGTGACTACCGCATTCTGGGTGACTTCACTGCCGGTTCCGGCGGTGGTCGGGATGGCTATCAGCGGCAACGTGATGGGCTGAACCGCCGTATCACCCACTTTTTCCAGATAGCGGGCGACAGGCAACGGATGCTGCACCATCGCGCTGAAGGCTTTCGCCGCATCCAGCACGCTCCCTCCGCCAATCGCCACCACCCGATCCACATGACCGCGCCAGCGCGCCACCCAGCCATCGATCTCGGCGGGGGAGGCTTCATGACTGACGATCTCATACCCGATGATGTGGTCGTTGAGTCCGGCTTTCAGCCGCGCGTAGGCCGGGCCCTGCAGAAAAGAGTGCCCGCAAAACAGCAGCGTAGGCTGCGGACGGGCGGCCAGCAGCGGCACCAGTTTATCCAGGCTCCCGCGGCCAAAGAGGGTTCGTTGATTACTGTACAGCTCACTCAGGTTCTCACTCACCAGCGCATCCTTTGTCTGTTTCGCTAAAATCTGAGTGTAACGAAAAGCGCCGGGCTGGCATCGGCAAACTTTCTGATAACGCACCGGCAAAAAGTTGATCACCTTCGCAAAACAGAAATTCACCCCGGCGGAGTGGTGCTTTCAGACAGATGTTACCCTTAACATGTTATCGGTAACAGCGTTTGTCGGGATGTGTAAACATTTTACAGACACCCTGTTTTGTCGCCTTCCGGGGCTCATGATAATAAACGACACCGAATGCTGTTCGGTGCGCAAGGTGGAGAAAAGCTATGCCATTACTCTATGTGGCGATCGGCGTCGCGTTACTGCTGCTGCTGATGATTCGCTTTAAGCTCAATGGATTTATCGCGCTGATTCTGGTGGCGCTGGCGGTCGGTGTGATGCAGGGCATGCCGGTAAACAAAGTTATTACCTCGATTAAAGCGGGCGTCGGCGGCACGCTGGGTAGCCTGGCGCTGATCATGGGCTTCGGCGCCATGCTCGGTAAGCTGCTGGCCGACTGCGGCGGTGCGCAGCGTATTGCGACCACCCTGATTGAAAAATTCGGCACGAAGCACATCCAGTGGGCGCTGGTGCTGACCGGCTTTATCGTCGGGTTCGCGCTGTTCTATGAAGTGGGCTTTGTGCTGATGCTGCCGCTGGTGTTCAGCGTGGCGGCCTCGGCGCGCGTGCCGCTGCTCTACGTCGGGGTGCCGATGGCAGCGGCTCTCTCCGTGACGCACGGCTTCCTGCCGCCGCATCCGGGTCCGACCGCGATTGCGACGCTGTTTAACGCCGACATGGGTAAAACGCTGCTGTTCGGCACGCTGCTCGGCATCCCGACGGTGATTCTGGCCGGACCGGTCTACGCCCGTTTCCTGAAAAACATCGACAAGCCGATTCCTCAGGGCCTCTATAACCCGAAAACCTTTACCGAAGCGGAAATGCCCAGCTTTGGTGTCAGCGTCTGGACGGCGCTGGTTCCGGTGGTGCTGATGGCGCTGCGTGCGGTGGCGGAGATGCTGTTACCCAAAGGCCATGCGCTGCTGCCGTACGCGGAGTTCTTTGGTGACCCGGTGATGGCTACGCTGATTGCCGTGCTGATTGCGATCTTCACTTTCGGCCTCAACCGCGGCCGCACGATGGAACAGGTTATGGATACCCTGACCGACTCCATCAAAATTATCGCCATGATGCTGTTGATTATCGGCGGTGGCGGAGCCTTTAAACAGGTTCTGGTCGACAGCGGCGTGGATAAGTATATCGCCAGCATGATGCACTCGACCCAGCTTTCACCGATCTTCATGGCCTGGTCTATTGCTGCGGTGCTGCGTATTGCGCTCGGTTCGGCGACGGTTGCGGCGATCACCGCAGGCGGGATTGTGGCACCGCTGATTGTCACCAGTGGTGCCAGCCCGGAACTGATGGTCATCGCGGTGGGTTCCGGCAGCGTGATCTTCTCTCACGTCAATGACCCGGGCTTCTGGCTGTTCAAGGAGTATTTCAACCTGACGATTGGTGAGACCATCCGCTCCTGGTCGGCGCTGGAAACCATTATCTCGGTATGCGGACTGATAGGCTGCCTGCTGCTCTCCTGGATGATCTAATCGCGGCCTGTCCGTACGCGAGGAGGCAAAAGAGGCGCTTCCGGTCGGGGCAGGGATGCGCCGATAACGTTGACAGGGCATTCATATAAAACGGGCCGCAATGTGCGGCCCGGCATCCTCATCAGCCTGCCTCAGATGTCTCAGTGAGACGGCCCGAAACCGGCTTTCACCATCTCTTCCCGCAGCGCACGCGCAATCTCGCGGTTGCCACCGGTGACCGGATAGATAACGTTGTTTACCACATCATCAAGGTAATGCTCGTCAAACTCCTGCATCGTGAGCTGAGTGCCGCCTTCATCGTTGATGGCGAAAGAACCTTTGATGTGATTACCGCTGTTTTTGGCCTTAAGGCTGTAGCGGCCCATGCTGGTATTAATCGTGCTCATAAGATCTCCTCGCAACTCATTTCAATCTCATCACTACTGAGGGCTGCCTTGCCGCCTAAATTTTAGCCAGGAGTAGCCTGATTAACGAAGAAAGTGCGCCACGGATAAGCGAGGTTGCGATCCTAATCTCAGAACTGGAATAAAAGCGAAAGTTGCTGAACTTATGAACAGTCAGGTCAGACGTGCAGCGGCATAACCCATTTTTCTGTCTATACTGCTTACAGGAAAAGTGTTTAACCGATGAGGGGCAAAGGAAATGAAAATTATTCTGTGGATTATCGCAATCATCTTTATCGTGGGCTTACTGACCCTGACTGGGGTATTCAAACTGATTTTCTGATAGCAGATGGCCGGAACAGCATCAGCAGCAGCGGGCACCTATTCAGGTGCCCGCAATGTTTTCTGGCTGGCTAACAGACACTGGCTGATCGGGTCCATCGGCGTATTGGGCAGCAGATCCTGCAGACCCAGCGGCTTCTGACAACATGCGCAACAGGCGCCATGGAAGTTGCGCTGATCCTCGTTAAAATCCGTGAAAACAAACCGGGCGCTTCCACACTGCGTGCAGCGTATCTTCATCACCATCCTGTTTCTCACCCTCCTTTTTACTGAGCATATCGTGATGCCCCTCCCTGACCGGTTAAGCGGACGTTATCTATTACCGGGCAATATTATTTCGTACTGCGATGAGAAACGTAATTTTTTCCGGGCTGCAATGTTTGTTGTCAAATGCGAATTTGATCTCTAAAAGACATTTCTTTGATATTGATCAACGCTTGCTCATTGATGGATAAAATATCCGCGAATAGCGCGCCAGCACTGGTGTAAATGACACAACTGGTTCATTTCTGGCCGGACAGGAGTGGATTTGCGCTGAGATAAATCGGAGGGGGAAGGCTGTTTTTTGATCTTTTGTGCCATGACGCAGGCCGAAGGCGGAAAAAAGGGGCTTCACTGCGGAAAACGAGGCGCTGAGAAACACTCAAATTCATCCTGCTGAAGTTCATCAGTGCCGCTAACCACAAAAATTCCTCTGAACAGGCGTTTTCTTTTTAACACGCATTCCCTGCTACCTTGAAAACAGAAAAGCGTTGCCTTTCCAGCAGGTTAGCCAGCAGGGCGGTTAACATCTCACCTTACTCTTCTGGACGGTTATGCAAGTCAAAAAGCAGGAAAGTGTGATGCGTGCACAGAAAGTCGATATTTATCACTTTTTCATCAAATCGGACTGGACAAATCCCTCCGCAATTGCTGTACTAGAGCCCGACACAGTTTAGTGTCCATTTTTCATGTAAAGGTAATATAGATGTCTAAGATCAAAGGTAACGTTAAGTGGTTTAATGAATCTAAAGGATTCGGTTTCATTACTCCTGAAGATGGCAGCAAAGATGTATTCGTACACTTCTCTGCAATCCAGAGCAACGGCTTCAAAACTCTGGCTGAAGGTCAGCGCGTTGAGTTTGAAATCACCGACGGCGCGAAAGGCCCATCTGCTGCTAACGTTATCAGTCTGTAAGTTAACAGTCAGAATTCTAAAAACCCGCCTGATGGCGGGTTTTTTTATGGCTGTAATCCGCGCTTTTCCTCTTCACCTCCGCCGCGGTATCGCCATAACGCCGCACAAACTGCGCGACGCCTCACAATAAATCCTCGTAACATATTTATAACAACCTGAAATGCAGCTTTTTGGCGGGTAACGCTATATAACTGTGCGACAGAACCCGGTGTGAGGAGGCAGGATGAAGATACGACAGGCAGAGTTGACAGACAGTTTTGCGCTGAGCGCCTTGCTGAGCGAGTTAGGCTACGGCGGAACCGAGAGCTTCATCGAACAGCGTCTGGCGCAGTTATGCAGCGACCCCAGTGAAGCGCTGCTGGTGGCGGAGCATGGCAGCCAGGTGCTCGGCTTCCTCTCTCTGCATTTTATTCCTCAGCTGGCTCTGGCCGGTGATTTCGCCCGCATCAGCTATTTCTGCATTGCCGAGGGGGAACGCAGTAAAGGTGTCGGACAGCAGCTGATACAGCATGCCGAAACGCTGGCGGCGCAGCGCGGCTGCGATCGCATGGAAGTTCACTGTCATCAGTCGCGTATTAAGGCCAATCAGTTTTACGCCCGCGAAGGCTACAGTGAATCTCCCTGTTATCTGATCAAAGCGCTGTAAGCGGGGAGGGGGCAGAAGCGTGGCCCCGGTTTTTTCTCTCTGCCCTGACAGGCCAGTGCTGCCGCCGCTCAGCCATTTATGCTCTCCGGGTGGCGCTCAGCCAGCAGAAACCCTCTGCGGCGCTCTGCGGCCTGTATTTTCCCCGGGCGCTGTATGGGCTGCCACCGGGGCCCTGGCCCCGCTACAGGCCGTAGCGGCAGCCGCGCGGCCACTAGCGCGCTGCTGCCTTAGTCAGAGACAGCGGGGTACAGGCGGGCGGCTGGCAGCGATCAGCCACACCCTTTCACGAATCCGGCGCAACGGGAGAAGCGAATAATGAAAGTCGCACTGGGGCAGTTTGCGGTGAGCCGCGAGTGGCAGGAGAACGCCGCGACCTGTCTGGATTTGATGCAGCGCGCGGCGGAAGCCGATGCTGACCTGCTGGTGCTGCCTGAGGCGGTGCTGGCGCGGGATAACAGCGATCCCGATTTTGTGATTCAGGCGGCGCAGCCGCTGGATGGCCCTTTTCTGAGCCGGTTGCTCGACGCCAGTCTGCACACCGCGCTGACTACCATCATGAGTGTGCATGTTCCCTCCGTTCAGCAGAAAGCGCTTAACGTGCTGGTGGCGATTCGCAGCGGAAAAATCATCGCCGCCTATGAAAAGCTCCATCTCTACGATGCCTTTTCAATGCAGGAGTCTCAGCGCGTCAATCCGGGCCATGCCGTGCCGCCGCTGATCGAGGTAGCGGGAATGAAAGTCGGCCTGATGACCTGCTATGACGTGCGTTTTCCGGAGCTGGCGCGGCGGCTGGCACTGGATGGCGCAACCGTGCTGGTGCTGCCCGCCGCCTGGGTTAAAGGCCCGCTGAAAGAGATGCACTGGGCGCTGCTGACCCGCGCCCGGGCGCTGGAGAACACCTGCTATATGGTGGCGGTAGGTGAATGTGGCCCGCGCAATATCGGCAACAGCCTGGTCGTCGATCCGCTGGGCGTGGCGGTGGCGAATGCGGCAGAATCGCCGACACTTTTGTTTGCCGACATCGATCCGGAACGCGTTGCCTATGCGCGCCGGATGTTACCGGTGCTGGAAAACCGGCGCTTTGTGCGCCCTGAGCTCGGGGAGTCGTGATAAAGCCTGTCAGGCGCAGAAACAGGTGATACACTCTTCGCGCCTGAAGCCAGCGACAGGATCGCCAGGAAATGCGTGAGAGCGTTGCCTGTGTCGACGTGGCGCGGGCGATCTTACTCTGTTACAGATTGCAGTTGTCGCCACCGGCAAACTGCGCGTAAATAACTGTCACCGTGATTCGATAAAGTTGAAAGGTTAAATATGGAAGGTATCAGTATTGCCAAGCTGCTGATTATCGGTGCGCTTATCGTACTGCTTTTCGGTACCAACAAGCTGCGCTCACTGGGCGGCGATCTGGGCTCTGCCATCAAAGGCTTCAAGAAAGCCATGAAGGATGAAGATACCAGCGCATCCCGGACAACAGCTGAAGACGTGCCAGCTGAACGCGTCGTTCATAAAGATTAATCGGTTATTGGCTGCAAATAACTGTTACTTTTTATTTCGGGCACATAAAAAAACCAGACCGCGAAGTCTGGTTTTTTGTTTTCTGGCACTGTAAAGGCGCTTATTTCACTTCTTCGCCTTTCGCCTGCATGTCGGCGTGATAAGAGGAGCGGACAAACGGACCGCAGGCGGCATGGGTAAAGCCCATCGCCATCGCCTCTTCTTTCATCTCATCGAACTCAGCCGGGCTGACGTAGCGCTGAACCGGCAGGTGGTGACGGCTGGGCTGCAGATACTGTCCCAGCGTCAGCATGGTGACGCCATGACGACGCAGATCGCGCATGACTTCGATGATTTCGGCGTTGGTCTCGCCCAGCCCCACCATCAGACCCGATTTAGTCGGGACATCCGGATGCGCTTCTTTGAAACGCTCAAGTAGCTTCAGTGACCACTCGTAGTTCGCGCCCGGACGCACCTGGCGGTAAACGCGTGGCACGTTTTCCAGGTTGTGGTTGAACACATCCGGTGGCGTCGCGGTAAGGATTTCCAGCGCGCGATCCATACGGCCACGGAAGTCCGGCACCAGCGTTTCGATTTTAATGGTGGGATTTTTTTCGCGGATGGCACTGATACAGTCGGCAAAGTGCTGCGCACCGCCGTCTCGCAGATCGTCGCGGTCAACCGAGGTGATCACTACATAACGCAGACCCATATCGGCAATGGTCTGTGCCAGCTTCGCAGGTTCATTGGCATCCGGCGCGTTAGGGCGACCATGGGCCACGTCGCAGAACGGGCAGCGGCGGGTACAGATGGCGCCGAGGATCATAAACGTCGCGGTGCCGTGGTTGAAGCATTCTGCGAGGTTCGGGCAGGAGGCCTCTTCACAGACCGAGTGCAGCCCGTTTTTACGCATTGCGGCTTTGATGCCCTGAATGCGACTGGAGTCGGCCGGCAGCTTGATTTTCATCCATTCCGGCTTACGCAACATCTCCTGCCGTTCAACAGCCACGGTTTTCACCGGGATCAGCGCCATTTTGTCTGCGTCACGATATTTGACGCCGCGTTCCATCTGAATTGGTTTACTCATAAATCAGCAGGTTCCGGTCGGATTGCGATTTGAAAGCTTTCCCACTCAAACCGGGAAGGGGGCTTTCAACTTTATTTGAAAAAAGTGCAAAAATTATATCATCTCATCGCCTGCGAAGCAGCCACCGTCAGCGCAGATAAGTTACATATTTGTAAATCCGCACGCTGCGTTAAGGCTTAACAGGCAAATCGCCGGCTACCCATTCAACATTTTCATAACCTGCCAGCCGCGCGAAGGCGCTGACCAGCGGCGCCTGAACCTGGGCTGGGGTGACGTCAGGCTGAAAATGGTTTAGCTGGGTCATGCTCATTCCGGCATAGCCACAGGGATTAATGCGCAGGAAGGGCGCCAGATCCATCGCCACATTCAGCGCCAGACCGTGAAACGAGCAGCCTTTGCGGATACGCAAGCCCAGGGAGCAGATCTTCTCATCGCCGACATAGACGCCGGGCGCATCGGCCCGCGCCCGGGCGCTGACACCGAAATCGGCCAGGGTGGCGATGACCGTCTCTTCCAGAATGGTCACCAGCTGACGCACGCCGAGCTTCCGGCGTTTCACGTCGATCAGGACGTACATCACCTGCTGGCCAGGGCCGTGATAGGTGACCTGGCCGCCACGGTCACTCTGCACCACCGGAATGTCACCCGGCATCAGCAAGTGCTCTGCTTTCCCCGCCTGGCCCTGGGTGAAGACTGGAGGGTGTTCGACCAGCCAGATTTCATCGCGACTGTGTTCGTCGCGCTGGTCCGTGTAGGCATGCATGGCGTCGGAGGCGCTTTGCCAGTCGCACAGACCTGACTGGCGGACGAGAAGAGTTTCAGATGACAAAACGAGAGTCCGTTAAAGGCGATACGCTGAGGAGAATGTCGGCAATGCGTCAGGCAGAGGCGTCTTGCCGACCCGTCAATTACAGAACCATCCGCACAATGTCGATTTTACCCAGCTCTTCATACAGGCGTTCAACCTGTTCGATATGGGTGGCGGTGATAGTGATATTGACGGAGTGATAGTTGCCTTTGCTGCTCGGCTTGACTTCAGGGCTGTAGTCGCCGGGCGCATGACGTTGCACCACTTCAACCACTTGATCAACCAGCTCCGGTTGCGCCAGACCCATCACTTTATAGGTAAAGGGGGTAGGAAATTCGAGCAGTTCATTCAGTTTGGTTTTCATATTTTCTCCGGTGCATAAAAAACAGGCTCCCGCCTGGGCGGGAGCATCATAATATCTGGTAATGGGGGCGAAGGGGTGATTTTTCAATCACCCGCCAGGCTTAACCGAACCAGTGGTGGAACATCAGCTTGATGTAATCCACGATACGGCCAAAGAAGCCGCCTTCCGACACTTCGTTCAGCACCACCAGCGGACGCTGTTCGATAGTCTTGCCATCCAGCTGGAAGTTGATGCTGCCGACGACCTGATTTTTCTTCAGCGGCGCATGCAGCTCCGTGTTGGTCAGCACATAGCTGGCTTTCAGATCTTTCATCCGGCCACGCGGGATGGTCAGGTAAGCATCTTTCTCCACACCCAGCTGCACACGGTCGTTATCGCCGAACCAGACCGGCTCAGAGGCAAACTCTTTGCCCGCTTTCAGTGGCGCAACGGTTTCGAAGAAACGGAAGCCCCAGGTAAGCAGTTTCTTGCTCTCGGTTTCACGACCTTTGAAAGTATGGCCGCCCATTACGGCAGAAATCAGGCGCATCTGGCCTTCGGTCGCCGACGCCACCAGGTTATACCCTGCGGAGTTGGTGTGACCGGTTTTGATGCCGTCTACGTTCAGGTTGGTATCCCACAGCAGACCATTACGGTTCATCTGACGGATATTGTTGAAGGTAAATTCCTTCTCTTTGTAGATGGCGTACTCATCCGGCACGTCACGGATCAGCGCCTGACCGATCAGCGCCATGTCGCGCGCGGAGCTGTACTGCCCTTCGGCGTCCAGACCGTGTACGGTGCCGAAGTGGGTGTTCTGCAGGCCGATCGCTTTCACGTAGTTGTTCATCAGGTTAACGAACGCATCCTGGCTGCCGGCAACGTAGTCCGCCATGGCAACACAGGCGTCGTTACCGGACTGCAGCACGATCCCACGGGTCAGCTGAGAAACCGGTACGCGGTCGCCTGGCTTCAGGAACATCAGGGAGGAGCCCTTGAACACCGGGTTACCGGTCGCCCAGGCATCCGGGCCGACGGTGACCATATCGTCCTGATGAATTTTGCCCGCTTTTACGGCCTGGCCAATGACATAGCTGGTCATCATCTTGGTCAGACTGGCAGGATCGCGGCGCGCATCGGCATTTTTCTCAGCCAGCACTTTGCCCGAGTTGTAGTCGATAAGGACATACGCTTCGGCATCAATGTCCGGTACGCCCGGAATCATGGTCTTGAGATTGACGTCATCAGCAATAGCAGCATGGCTGAGAGAGAAGGCGATCAGTGATCCCACTGTCAGGCGTTTCAGCAAACGAGATGATTTCAGCGTGTTCATGTGTAGGACTACAACATCCGTGAGTTTAAGGTTAAAAAATGTCACTCATCATACCCAATGCCAGTTCATCTGGCACCGGGCGTGATGATTGGGTTGTTAGCAGACGTAACGTGCAGCGGTCTGATTAACGATTCAGCGACGCGTATTAGTAATAAATGAGGCGGTCTGCCCCTCACTGCTCAGGCGCTGTTGCAGGGCTGCCGCTTCGGCGCGGGAAGCATAGCCGCCGAGCTGGACGCGATAGACATTGTTGCCTGCCTCTTCGACCTTGCCGGGCACGCCATAACGCTGGCTCAGGCTTTTCATCATCTGACGCGCGCGGGCCGGATCGTTCAGCGCACCCACCTGAACCACATAGCCTGCGGCTTCACCGCTGCTGGCGGCGGGCGCACTGCTGGCGGCAGAGGCCGCCGCCGGTGCGGCTACGGCGGCAGGGGCCGCAGCAGGCGGTTCACTGCCTTCCAGCACGCCATTCGCTAAGGGCTGAGGCGCGCCAAGGAAGCCGCTGCTCTGAACCGGGGCACCCATGTTGTCACTGCTCTGCAGCGTGCTGTTGCTGATGGCATCGACATTCTGCGCCGGTGGCTCAGCGTTAGCCGCGCTGCCGCCGTTCATCACGTTACCACCGCTCAGGTCCGGACGTGCCGGCAGCGAGTAGCTCTGTTTGGCGACCACGGTGCCGATGGTGCCGGGGCCAGAGAGCGTGCCGTCCGGCGCGACGCTGATGTAGTCGACCCGCACGCGCGAATTGTTGGAAATGTTCAGACGGTCACCCGCTGCCCGCGACAGGTCGATAATGCGGCCCGGCGTATAGGGGCCGCGATCGTTGACGCGCACCACAATCTGACGACCGTTCGCCATGTTCGTGACCCGCACATAACTCGGCAGCGGCAGAGTAGGGTGAGCGGCGGTCAGCGCATCGGGATCGTAGGCTTCGCCGGTGGCGGTGCGGTTGCCCTGCGCCTCTTCACCGTACCAGGCGGCGATGCCGATTTCGCTGTAGTTCGACGGATCCTTGATGATGCGGTAATTTTTGCCGTTTACGCTGTAATCCTGGCTGGTGCCCGGATTGACCGGCTCATAACGTGGCTCAACGCCTGGGATCTCCACGATCGGTCCATTGTAAGCCGGTTGCGGCGGCGCCGTATTTTGGGGTTCCGGCGTGGTACAGGCCGCCAGAACCAGTGATGCCAGTGCAACGCCAAGCCATTCCTTACGCATCTGCAGCCTCTTAGACACTTTTAGATAACATTTTTCGGTGAGTGTGGATCGACATCACAATGCCAAATCCCGCCATAAGCACGATCAGTGCGGAGCCGCCATAACTGACCAGCGGCAGCGGTACGCCAACCACCGGTAAGATACCACTAACCATGCCAATGTTAACGAAAACATAAACGAATAAAATCAGCATCAAACCCCCGGCCATGACCCGGCCAAAGGTGGTCTGCGCGCGGGCCGCCACCACCAGTCCGCGCATAATCAGCAGCAGATAAAGCAGCAGCAGCAGCAGGACCCCCACCAGACCTAACTCTTCGGCCAGAACCGCGAAGATAAAGTCGGTGTGACGTTCCGGTAAAAACTCCAGCTGGGACTGGGTGCCCTGCAGCCAGCCTTTGCCGCGCAGTCCGCCCGAGCCGATGGCGATTTTCGACTGGATGATGTGATACCCGGCGCCCAGCGGGTCGGTTTCCGGATCGAGCAGCATCATCACGCGGTCGCGCTGATAATCGTGCATCAGGAAGAACCACAGGATCGGGATAAAGGCCGCAACCAGCAGCACCGCTACGCCGATCAGTTTCCAGCTCATGCCGGAGAGGAAGAGCACAAACAGACCGGAGGCGGCCACCAGAATCGAGGTGCCGAGATCGGGCTGAGCGGCGACCAGCAGGGTAGGGACAAAGATCAGCAGCAGCGCAATGCCGGTGTTTTTCAGCGTCGGCGGGCAGACGTCACGGTTAATAAAGCGTGCCACCATCAGCGGCACCGCAATCTTGGCGATTTCCGAGGGCTGGAAACGGACAAAGCCGAGATCCAGCCAGCGCTGCGCACCTTTACTGATCTGCCCGAAGGCATCGACCGCCACCAGCAGGATGACGCAGACGATATAGAGATAGGGCGCCCAGCCTTCGTATACGCGCGGTGGCACCTGCGCCAGCACAATCATGATCACCAGACCCATCGCGATCTGGCCCAGCTTACGCTCCATCATGCCAGGGTCCTGACCACTGGCACTCCAGATCACCACGGCGCTGTAGGTCAGCAGGCCGAGAATGATCAGCATAAAGAGCGGATCGATGTGGATGCGCATCCAGATCGATCGTTTCTGCGGACTATCTTGCATCGACATGTTTATTCACCTTCATAACCGGGCGGCACAGGTGCTGCGTCCGGCAGGACTGTATTGTTATCACCCAGCATGATGTGATCCAGAATCTGGCGCATCACGGTGCCGACAGCCGGACCGGCGCCACCGTTTTCCAGGATAATGGTCACGGCGACCCGAGGCTTATCAAAGGGGGCAAACGCGGTCATCAGTTTATGGTCGCGTAATCGTTCAGCAATCCTGTGCGCGTTATAGGTTTCGTTCTCTTTCAGGCCAAAGACCTGCGCCGTACCGGACTTGGCGGCAATTTTATAGGGCGCATCAGCAAAACTCTTGTGCGCAGTACCGTTGGGCCGGTTCGCCACGCCATACATGCCATCTTTGGCGATTTCCCAGAAGCCAGAGTGGATATCGCCGATCGGCGCTTCAGGCGGCTGGCGATAGGGCACCAGGGTGCGGCCTTCGCGGGTCGCCCGCAGCATGTGCGGCACTTTGACCACGCCGTCGTTGATCAGAATCATCATCGCTTTGTTCATCTGCAGCGGGGTGGCTGTCCAGTAACCCTGGCCGATCCCCACCGGAATGGTATCACCCTGATACCACGGCTTTTTAAAGCGTCTCATCTTCCAGTCGCGTGTCGGCATGTTACCGGCACTCTCCTGCGGCAGGTCGATGCCGGTGCGGCTGCCGTAGCCAAATTTATTCATCCACTCCGACAGGCGGTCGATACCCATGTCATAGGCGACCTGATAGAAGAAGGTATCGGCGGACTCTTCGAGCGCCTTGGTGACGTTCAGACGGCCGTGGCCCCATTTCTTCCAGTCGCGGAACCGTTTTTCGGAGCCGGGTAACTGCCACCAGCCGGGATCGAACAGGCTGGTATTGCGGTTAATGACGCCTGCACTCATGGCGGAGACGGCCACATAAGGTTTCACCGTCGAGGCGGGCGGGTAGGCGGCCTGAATCGCACGGTTATAGAGCGGACGGTTTTCATCTTCCAGCAGGCCGCGGTAATCCTTACTGGAGATGCCATCAACAAATAAGTTGGCATCGTAGCTGGGCGTGGAAACCATCGCGAGGATTTCACCGGTGCGCGGATCGCTGACGACCACCGCCGCGCGACTGCCCGCCAGCAGCGTCTCGATATACTGCTGCAGTTTCAGGTCGATAGTCAGATAGATGTCGCGGCCAGCCTGCGGCGACTCCTCGTGCAGCTGACGGATCACCCGACCCCGGTTGTTGACCTCTACCTCTTCAAAGCCGGTTTTGCCGTGCAGTAAATCCTCATAATAGGCTTCGATCCCGAGCTTGCCGATATCGTGGGTATCGGCATAGTTGGCCATCTTGCCCTCTTTGTCGAGGCGGGCCACGTCGCGGTCGTTAATCTTGGAGACGTAGCCGACAACGTGGGTCAGCGTAGCGCCATAAGGGTAGTAGCGGCGCTGATAGCCTCTGACTTCCACGCCGGGAAAGCGGTACTGATTCACCGCAAAGCGCGCCACCTGAACCTCATTCAGACCCGTCTTGATCGGGATCGAGGTAAAGCGCGGCGCACGTTTGCGCTCTTTCTGGAAATTCTCGAGGTCATCATCCGTCAGCTCGAGAATCGGCCGCAGATTTTCCAGCGTCTCCTGCAGGTTATCGACTTTTTGCGGAACCAGCTCGGCCCGATAGATGGTACGGTTCAGCGCCAGCGGCGTGCCGGTACGATCGTAGATAATGCCGCGACTGGGCGCGACAGGCACCAGTTTGATGCGGTTCTGGTTGGAGCGGGTGCTGTAATCATCAAAGCGAAGGATCTGCAGATGGTAAAGGTTAACCACCAGGATTGAAGAGAGCAGTAAGATGCCGACGAAGGCGATAAACGCCCGACGGACAAAGAGTTTCTGTTCGGCGCTGTAATCGCGAAAGGCGTTGCTTTGTAATTTCATCCGCTACTTGTCATGTCTGAAGTGGGCTGATCGGTCATTCACGATGATAAGGATGATTTGTCGTCACACTCCAGGCGCGATAGAGACTTTCCGCTACCAGCACGCGCACCAGCGGATGGGGCAACGTCAATGCTGACAGCGACCAGCTCTGCTCTGCCGCGGCTTTGCAGGCAGGGGCCAGGCCTTCAGGCCCGCCAATCAGCAGGCTGACATCGCGACCATCCAGCTTCCAGCGCTCGAGCTGCTGCGCCAGCTGCGGGGTTTCCCACGGATGTCCGGGAATATCCAGCGTCACGATGCGATTACCTTTGCCGACCGCCGCCAGCATCGCTTCGCCCTCTTTTTCAAGAATGCGTCTGATGTCGGCATTTTTACCGCGTTTTCCCGCGGTCACTTCGGTCAGCTCAAGCGGCATATCTTTCGGGAAGCGGCGCAGATACTCCATGAAACCGGTCTGCACCCAGTCGGGCATTTTTGTGCCGACGGCAACAAGTTGCAGTTTCACCGATTAGCTCCAGAGTTTTTCCAGCTCATACAGCTGGCGACTCTCTTCCTGCATCACATGCACGATCACATCACCGAGATCGACCACCACCCAGTCTGCCGCGCTTTTGCCTTCGATACCCAGTGGCATCAGGCCCGCTAAACGGGATTCCTGCTCAACGTGTTCTGCGATAGAGGTCACATGACGCGTCGAGGTCCCGGTGCAGATGATCATGAAGTCGGTGATGCTGGATTTGCCCTGAACGTCGATGGTGACAATGTCCTGGCCTTTGAGATCATCAATCTTATCAATAACGAACTCTTGGAGTGCTTTACCTTGCAAAAGGTTCCCCTTGAAATCTGGTAGTAACGAGCCGGCTGTAAGCCCGGAGAGTGCAGCCAAAAAATTAAGCGGCGCAGTATAGCATGCCTGGATCAGTCGCGATATAAGCCTTCGCGGTCGATATAATCGATAACCGACGCCGGCAGCAGATCGCCGCAGGGCTGGTTCTGATGGCGACGGCGGCGAATTTCGGTCGCCGAAATATCATAGAGTGGGGTGTCCGCCAGCCAGATATGGCCTGCGGGTTGTTCATGCAGCTGCCGGATATCGCGGGTGACATGGCGATCGAGCCAGTGCTGCATCGCTGGCGTGTCGAACCGGGTCGCGTAGCCGGGACGCTGGCAGACCAGCAGATGGCAGAGTGACAGCAGATCCTGCCAGCGATGCCATTTTGCCAGGCTCAGCAGCGAATCCTGACCGATGATAAATCCCAGGGGCTGTGTGGCACCGCGCTCCGCGCGCCAGCTCTCCAGCGTCGTTACCGTCCAGGAGGGGGTGTCGCGCTGCAGCTCGCGGGTGTCGACGTCAAACAGGGGCAGGTCGCGGATTGCGCAGCGCAGCATCGCCACCCGCTGCGCCGCCGTCGCTTCCGGCTGTGGCCGGTGCGGCGGCACATTGTTGGGCAGCAGCGTCACGCGCTGCAGACCGGTCTGCTGAGCCAGCGCCTCGACCGGACGCAGATGACCAAAATGGATGGGATCGAAGGTGCCGCCAAACAGCGCGTGTAGCTCAGACATGGGCGAAGCTCGTCGGGAAAGCACGGCTGCTGAGCAGCAGCGTCAGGGTCTGTAACTGCGGCCAGACCGACTGGCCATAATCCTGCTTCAGGGTGATCTCAATCTGACTCAGCAGATGGATAGCCCGTTGCAGGCGCGTCCCCTCCAGTCGCTGCAGGGCATCGGTAAACAGCGTACGGCGGTTCTGCCAGATACGCTGCTGATCCATCAGCGTGCGCAGCGGCTGTTCATGCTGATGGCGCTGCAGATGCAGCAGCGTCAGCAGATCGCGCTGCAGCGTGCGCAGCAGAATCACGACTTCGCTCTCCTCTTTTTCCAGCTGATGCAGGATATGCAGGGCGCGACGGCTCTTGCCCGCCAGAAGGGCATCGACCCAGTGGAACGGCGTGAAGTGCGCCGCATCGCTGACCGCCTCTTCCACCCGGGGCAGGGTCAGTTTGCCGTCGGGCCACTGCAGTGAAAGCCGCTCCAGCGCCTGCGCCAGTGCCAGCAGATTGCCTTCATAGCAGTAACACAGCAGCTGGATAGCCGCATCATCCACCGACAGTTTCTGAGCCTTAGCGCGATTAGCGACCCAGCGCGGCAGTTGCGCCTGGTCCGGCGTCTGGCAGGGCACCAGCACCGCGGAGGCGGACAACGCTTTGAACCAGGCGCTGTTCTCCTGCGCTTTGGTGAGCTTTGGCATCCGGCAGATCAGCAGAATATCGGCGTGCAGCAGCTGAGCGAGCTTTACCAGCTGCTCGGCCATCGCGGCGTTGGGGCCATTATCGGGGAACTGTAGCGTCATGGTCTGACGCTGGGCAAACAGGCTCAGGGACTGGCAGCTGACGAACAGGCTCTCCCAGTCGGTCTGGGCGTCCAGTGTAAAACTGAAATGCTCTTCGAAGCCCTGCGCGGTGGCAGCGCTGCGGATCGCATCTGAACTTTCCTGCAACAGCAGCGGTTCATTGCCCGCTAACAAATAACAGGCGCGCAGCCCCTCACGGAGCTGCGCGCTGAGTTGCTCAGGATAAATCCTGATCATTGCAGGCTGGTAGCCGAGGACGACGGCGCTTCCTGCGAACGCTGACCCGGCACCGGAATCACGGAAGCCGGTAAGGTCTCTTTGCTGTTCATCTGCGCGGCATGCACCGTCAGCAGCTTACGGACCAGCTGTTCGGCAGCACGCTGACGCATCTCCTGCGCGATCAGATCCTGCTCGGCATCTTTCGCCAGCGCCGCGTTCGGGTTATCGAAGAACGAGCGATAAACCGTGGTGCTGATAGGGTAGAGGCCTTTGCCCGGCAGCAGAACCTGCGCCGTCAGGGTCATGACCATCTGGTACTCCGCAGAGGTGCCGCTGATAAAGACCGAGGCGGTGTTTCGTCCCTGCGCCTCAGGGCCCAGACGCAGCGTCGGAATATCGGTGCGATTCTGCTTGCTGTCCTCAACAATGGTGACATTGTTGATACGCAGCTGCTGACGTACCGTGCGCGCCAGCGGACCATAGGGATCGCCGGATGAAACAATCAGCGTCTTCAGTTCGCTGGGCACCTGCGTGGTGCCGCGCGGATGAAAACCACAGCCGGCGGTGATCACCACCGCCAGCATGACAAACAGCCTGATAATCGGATGTCGCACAGTTCCTCCTGAACTTAACCTACGACCAGGTTAAGCAGTTTGCCCGGTACATAAATGACTTTACGGATAGTCACGCCGTCCAGATACTTCGCCACCAGATGCTCCTGGGCAGCGCGTGCCTGAACCTGTTCCTGCGTGGCATCGGCTGGTACGGTAATCTTGCCGCGCACTTTGCCGTTCACCTGCACCACGACCAGCAGTGAATCTTCAACCATAGCGGCTTCATCCGCAACCGGCCAGCTCGCGTCGTCGATGGTGCCTTCACCGCCCAGCGTCTGCCACAGAACATAGCAGGCGTGTGGGGTAAACGGATAGAGCAGACGCACGACCGCCAGCAGCGCTTCCTGCATCAGGGCGCGATCCTGTTCGCTCTCCTGCGGCGCGCGGGTCAGTTTGTTCATCAGCTCCATGATCGCCGCAATCGCGGTGTTGAAGGTCTGACGACGACCAATGTCATCCGCCACCTTGGCGATGGTTTTGTGCAGATCGCGACGCAGCGATTTCTGCTCGTCGTTCAGGCTGTTCACATCCAGCGCCACGGTCGCACCCTGCTGGGTGTGTTCGTAGATCAGTTTCCAGACACGTTTCAGGAAGCGGTTCGCCCCTTCAACGCCTGATTCCTGCCACTCCAGCGTCATATCCGCCGGTGATGCGAACATCATGAACAGACGCACGGTGTCCGCGCCGTAACGCTCAACCATCAGCTGCGGGTCGATGCCGTTGTTTTTCGACTTCGACATTTTGCTCATGCCCGCATACACCACTTCGCGGCCCTGTTTGTCGGTCGCTTTGACAATGCGGCCTTTCTCGTCGCGCTCAACCTCTACGTCAACCGGTGATACCCAGTTGCGTTCGCCGTTGGCGCCAGAGTAGTAGAAGGCATCAGCCAGCACCATGCCCTGACACAGCAGACGTTTAGCCGGCTCATCAGAGTTCACCAGGCCCGCGTCACGCAGCAGCTTGTGGAAGAAGCGGAAGTACATCAGGTGCATGATGGCGTGTTCGATCCCGCCGACATACTGATCGACCGGCAGCCAGTAGTTGGCCGCAGCCGGATCCAGCATGCCCTCTTTGTAACTGGCGCAGGTATAACGCGCGTAGTACCAGGAGGACTCCATAAAGGTGTCGAAGGTGTCAGTTTCGCGCAGCGCAGGCTGACCGTTGACCGTGGTCTTCGCCCACTCCGGATCGGCTTTGATCGGGCTGGTAATGCCGTCCATCACCACATCTTCCGGCAGGATCACCGGCAGCTGATCGTCCGGTGCTGGCATCACGGTGCCATCTTCCAGCGTCACCATCGGGATAGGAGCACCCCAGTAGCGCTGACGGGAGACACCCCAGTCGCGCAGGCGATAGTTAACTTTGCGTACGCCCACGCCTTTGGCGGCCAGCGAGTCCGCAATGGCGTTGAAACCTGCCGCGTGATCCAGTCCGTTGAATTCACCGGAGTTGAACAGCGCACCTTTGTCGGTCATCGCCGCGGCGCTGACGTCAGGGATAGAGCCATCCAGATTGAGGACGACCGGCTTAATCGGCAGATCATATTTGGTGGCGAACTCCCAGTCGCGCTGGTCGTGCGCCGGAACGGCCATCACGGCGCCGGTGCCATATTCCATCAGCACAAAGTTAGCCACCCAGACCGGGAGCTGTTCGCCGGTCAGCGGATGCGTCACCGCCAGACCGGTCGCCATGCCTTTCTTCTCCATGGTGGCCATATCGGCTTCGGCCACTTTGGTATTGCGGCATTCAGCGATAAAGTCAGCCAGCGCAGGGTTGTTCACCGACGCCTGGGTAGCCAGCGGATGACCGGCAGCCACGGCCACATAGGTCGCACCGATAAAGGTGTCCGGACGGGTGGTGTAGACGGTGACCTGCTCTTCGCTGTTGGTGACGTCGAAGGTGATCTCAACGCCTTCGGAGCGGCCGATCCAGTTACGCTGCATGGTTTTGACCTGTTCAGGCCACTCTTCCAGCGTATCCAGATCGTTCAGCAGCTCTTCCGCGTAATCGGTGATTTTGATAAACCACTGCGGGATCTCTTTGCGCTCAACTTTGCTGTCGCAGCGCCAGCAGCAGCCATCGATGACCTGCTCGTTCGCCAGCACCGTCTGATCGTTCGGGCACCAGTTCACGGCGGAGGTCTTTTTATAAACCAGGCCTTTTTCATACAGTCTGGCAAAGAACCACTGTTCCCAGCGATAGTATTCTGGCTGGCAGGTCGCGAGTTCACGATTCCAGTCATAGCCAAAGCCCAGCAGCTTGAGCTGGTTCTTCATATAGGCGATGTTGTCGTAGGTCCACGGAGCCGGAGCAGTGTTATTTTTAACCGCCGCGCCCTCTGCAGGCAGGCCGAAAGCATCCCAGCCGATAGGCTGGAGGACGTTTTTGCCGAGCATGCGCTGATAACGCGCGATTACGTCGCCGATGGTGTAGTTACGAACGTGGCCCATGTGCAGGCGGCCAGAAGGATAGGGCAGCATGGAGAGGCAGTAGTACTTCTCTTTCCCTTCCTGCTCAGTCACTTTAAACGTTTCGTTTTCATCCCAGTGCTGCTGCACACGGGATTCAATCTCTTCCGGGCGGTATTGCTCTTGCATGGCTGCCTGTGGTCCTTTGTGAATAACATTTTTCTGGCTCTAAGATCCGCATAGCATACCCATAAGGCCGCATCTCAACAACACTTCCCACTTTGGCGGCGACGATTTCTGCGGAAAGCGTCAGCGCTCTCACTCTTTTGTAATTCACTGTACAGACGACACGGCAACAGCCACATTGCGACTAAACTTACTTCAGCGAGGGTCTGCATAAAGGAGAATAAAATGAATAAAGTGGCTCAGGAATATCGCGAGTCGTTAGCCGTGTTGACCGAGCGTCTTCGTCAGGGCGATCGTAACCTTGATGAACTGATTGCCGGACGGCGACAGCAGCTGATGGCGCGCGAAACGTTAACGGAAGCGGAGATTGATCAGGCGCTGAGTTCCGTACGCCGCGATCTGGGGGAGTTTGCACGCAGTTATACCGATGTCGAAGAGCCGCTGGCGGATTCGCTGTTTATGCGCATTATCCGCGAGAGTGTCTGGAAAGAGCTGGCGGATATCACCGATAAAAGTCAGCTGGAGTGGCGCGAGGTCTTTCAGGATCTGCATCACCACGGGGTGTATCAGAGCGGAGAAGTGGTAGGGCTGGGCAATCTGGTGTGTGAAAAGTGTCAGTTTACCCGCGCTATTTACACGCCTGAAACCCTGTCGCGCTGCCCGGAGTGCGGCCACGATCAGTTCCAGCGTCAGCCATTTGAGCCCTGACAGGATTGCGTGAATGAAAGGAAGCGGGTCACGCTGTGTGACCCGCCGGTTACGCAGATTAGTGCAGGATTTTAGCGAGGAACTCTTTCGCGCGGTCAGACTGCGGGTTATTAAAGAAGTCATCCTTGTTGGTGTCTTCGATAATTTTCCCCTCATCCATGAAAATGACGCGGTTAGCCACTTTGCGGGCAAAGCCCATCTCATGCGTTACCACCATCATCGTCATGCCCTCCTGGGCCAGCTCAACCATGACATCCAGCACTTCGTTGATCATCTCCGGGTCCAGCGCCGAAGTCGGCTCATCAAACAGCATCGCGATGGGATCCATGCAGAGCGCCCGCGCAATCGCCACGCGCTGCTGCTGACCACCGGAAAGCTGGCCGGGGAACTTCTCCGCATGCGCCGCCAGACCCACGCGCTTCAGCAGTTTCAGCCCTTTTTCGCGGGCCGCCGCCTTGTCGCGCTTCAGCACTTTTACCTGCGCCAGCACCAGGTTATTGATGATGCTCAGATGCGGGAACAGCTCGAAGTGCTGGAAAACCATGCCAACCTGGCTGCGAAGCTGCGCCAGATTGGTTTTTTTGTTGTTCACCTCGGTGCCGTTGACGGCGATCACACCCTGCTGAATCGGCTCAAGGCCGTTCACCGTTTTAATCAGCGTCGATTTACCGGAACCGGACGGTCCGCACACCACCACCACTTCACCGGTTTTGACATCGGTTGAGCAGTCGGTCAGCACCTGAAAGTGACCATACCACTTAGAAACGTTTTTCAGGCTAATCATTTAAACCGTCCTTTTTCTTTTGAGATAGCTGACCAGCAACGAGGCGCTCAGGCTGATAACGAAGTAGACCAGACCTGCAAACAGAACCATTTCAACCTGGGTTCCGTCGCGCTCACCGATGGTGGACGCGGTGCGGAAGAAGTCCGCCAGGCTTAAGACATAGACCAGCGAGGTATCCTGGAACAGCACGATACCCTGAGTCAGTAACAGCGGAACCATGGCGCGGAACGCCTGCGGCAGAATGATCAGCCGCATCGACTGCCAGGGGGTCATGCCCAGCGCCAGCGCCGCGTTGCCCTGACCGCGCGAGATACTGATGATGCCCGCACGGATAATCTCCGAGTAGTAGGCCGCTTCAAACAGCGAGAAGGCGACCATGGCGGAAATCAGGCGGATATCGGTCTTTGGCGACAGCCCCAGCACCTGCTGCAGGAAGCTCGGCACCACCAGATAGAACCACAGCAGCACCATGACCAGCGGCACCGAGCGGAACAGGTTGACATAAATTTTAGCGAACCAGCTGACGGGCTTAATGCTCGACAGACGCATCACCGCCAGCAGGGTGCCCCACAGAATGCCGAACACCACGGCGGTCAGGGTGATCTTAAAGGTGATCACCAGGCCGTTAAGCAGATAGGGCATGCTGGGTACAATGGAACTCCAGTCAAACTCGTACATTACTTGCCTCCCGCATTGCCTGGCAGCCGGACTTTGCGTTCGACCAGACTCATCAAGAACATAATCACCAGGTTGATGGCGATATAGGCCAGCGTAATGGCAGTAAAGGATTCATAGGCGTGCGCAGAGTAGTCGAGCAGTTTGCCCGCCTGCGCCGCCATATCGACCAGACCGATGGTGGAGGCGATCGCGGAGTTTTTCACCAGGTTGAGCATCTCCGATGTCATCGGCGGCACAATCACGCGATAGGCATTCGGCAGCAGCACATAGCGATAGGTCTGTGGCAGGGTTAAGCCCATCGCCAGCCCCGCATTCTTCTGTCCCGTCGGCAGTGACTGAATGGCGGCGCGTACCTGCTCGCAGACGCGGGCGGCGGTAAACAGACCCAGACAGATCATCGAGGAGAGGAAGAACTGAATATTCGGGTCCAGCTCAGACTTAAACCACATGCCCAGCTTTTCGCCCACCAGTTCGGGTGCGACCAGATACCAGAAGAAGAACTGGACGATCAGCGGGATGTTACGAAACAGTTCCACATAGCAGGTGCCAAGGGTGGAAAGCAGGCGATTCGGCACCGTGCGCAGAATGCCGAAAAATGAACCTACGCAGAAGGCGATAATCCAGGCACAGCAGGAGACCGCAATAGTCACCTGAAAACCGGACCACAGCCAGCCAAGGTAGGTCGTATTACCGAACGGGGCCTGTTCGAGGAAAATGCCCCAGTTCCAATCGATACCCATAACGAGCTCCGGAAAAAAAGGGTAGCTAAGCTACCCTGAAGATTGATGAACGGCGTTTTATTGCCTGATTCAGGGGAACGACCCGAATCAGTCTGTCTGTCCATGCCGCGGTTTCAGCAATCGAGAGGGCAGCCAGGCCGCCCTTGTTATACCCGTTGTCTTTCAGGCTGCGTCTGGCCCGGTGCACGTATCCGCCGCCCTGACCTGGGTCACGCGACGGGAGTGATGCGCCTGCCTTAAGGCAATCTGAAATTCATTGGGTATTTTTTTTGTTAATTCAGTGCCTTGTCGTTCGGCGTTTTGAACAGGGCTTTCATGTCGTCAGACAGTTCAAAGTTCATGTTCAGGTTTTTCGGTGGAATCGGCTGCTTGAACCAGGTATCGAACCATTTTTCAGCCTGACCGGAGGTCTGGGCTTTCGCGATGGTTTCATCCACCAGGGCTTTGAACTGCGGATCGTCTTTGCGCAGCATACAGCCGTAAGCTTCTTTCGACTGTGGCGTGCCTAAGATCTCCCAGTTGTCCGGTTTTTTGGCTTTGGCGCGTTCGCCAGCCAGCAGGGCATCATCCATCATAAAGGCCACGGCACGACCGGTTTCCAGCGTACGGAAAGAGTCACCGTGATCTTTTGCGCTGATAATGCGCATATCCATTTTCTGCTCGTCGTTCAGTTTGTGCAGCAGCACTTCAGAGGTGGTGCCGGACGTCACGACCACGGTCTTGCCTTTCAGGTCGGCGAAATCCTTGATCGGGCCACCTTTCTTAACCAGCAGACGGGTGCCGATGACGAAGATGGTGTCTGAGAACGCGGCCTGTTTCTGGCGCTCAAGGTTATTCGTGGTCGATCCACACTCATAATCGTAGGTGCCGTTTTGCAGCAGCGGGATACGGTTTTGTGAGGTGATCGGGATCATTTTGACCTGCAGGTCAGGCTTGTTCAGCTTCGCTTTGATCGCGTCCACGATAGCGTTGGAGTAAGCCTGCGAATAACCCACGACTTTTTGCTGGTTGTCATAATAAGAGAAGGGAACTGATGATTCGCGATGCCCGACCACAATGACGCCATTGTCATTGATCTTCTTCAGAGTGCCGCTGAGATCTTCCGCCTGGGCCGCTCCCGCCGCTGCGCCGATCAGCAGAAGAGATAATGCCACTTTGCGTAGTTGCATGTTCCAACTCCTTAGTATGGAAAAGGCACAGGTTATAACCTGCGCTGATTATGATGTTGTGTCTGTTTTGCTGCGCTTCTGCTCATACTGCGGTTTTCGTCGCCGCAGATGAGTGATTAACATAACGGATTGTTAACGCAATGAAACAAAAAAGTTTCTTTTTTGCGAGGTGATACGCACCAAAAAAAGGCAGTTTTTTCACGCTGCGCGCAAACGGTGCAGCAGAAGTGACTGTTTTGGTGCAACCGCTCAGGCGTCAGCGCCAGCAATCCGCCCGTTAGCAAATAACAGTGAAATATTTAGCAATCATCGTGCCAGAAAGCGGTGCAGCCGGTGAAAGGCAGCAGCGTCTGCGGCCGGAGGAGAAGGAAATATCGGGAAATCAGGAAAAGTGGCGGGTCGGTAAGCGCGGCACGCATCGGGCAGTAACAGGGCTGTCAGACGTGCGGGCAGAAGAGAAGCCATTCCGCGCCACAGCAGGCGCGGAATGCAAAAAGCAGTGTCTGAGTGTAAAGCGCCGGCTGCATCGCACAGCCGGCCCCGCGGATGAGCGGTTAGCGCCGCCGGCGCAGCAGGGCAACCAGCGCCGCCAGCAGCGTCAGTGACCACACCGGCCAGAGGCCCGCGCGCGCATAAGGGGTAATCCCCTCGGTTGGCGTAACTTTACTGGTCAGCACGTCGCGGGTGAACTGGGGCAGCATCGCCTCGGTGTCGCCCTGGGCATTCACCACCGCCGTCACGCCATTGTTGGTGCTGCGCAACAGCGGACG
The DNA here is from genome assembly GCF_022647325.1 of Pantoea deleyi. Lineage (NCBI taxonomy): Bacteria > Pseudomonadati > Pseudomonadota > Gammaproteobacteria > Enterobacterales > Erwiniaceae > Pantoea > Pantoea deleyi. The sequence goes on along the minus strand of NZ_CP071405.1, from coordinate 2,872,339 downwards.
ACCCAGTTCCAGCGCCCGCATTCTCGCCATCTGATAGTGCTGCCAGGGGCCGATCGAGTGGCCAAACCAGGCATCGTTTGAGACGGTCAGCAGGAAACTGGTGTCGGGCCGGAAGTTGGCCCGGACCTGCTCACCCAGCACGATCTCATAACAGATGGCGCTGGTCAGGTTATAACCCGCGACGCGAAGCTGCGGCTGGAGGTAGTTACCCCGGCTGAAGGCTGACATCGGCAGATCAAAGAACGGGGCCAGCGGCCGCAGCAGGTCGGCCAGCGGCACAAATTCGCCAAACGGCACCAGATGGTTCTTCTGGTAACGGTTATCGCTGAAGTAGTTGTAAGGCGTCTTGCCGCCCAGCACGATAACGGTGTTGTAATCGTGGTAGCGGTTCTGCTCCAGCCGGGAATCAACGATACCCGTGACCAGCGAACTGCCGCCCGCGCGCAGTTCATCATCCAGCGAACGCAGAAACGGCTGCTGATTGCTCTCCAGATCGGTAATCGCCGATTCCGGCCAGATGATCATCGGCGCTTTACCGATCAGCGGCTGGCTCAGACCGGTGTAGATCCGCAGGGTATTGAGCAGCTGCTGCGGGTCCCACTTCATCGACTGCGGGATATTGCCCTGGACCAGCGCCACCTCGACGGTACGGCCGGGGATCGGCTGAACCCACTGGATGTAGCGTAACGGCCACGGCAGCGCCAGCAGCAGCAGGGCGGCAACCAGACTTCTGACGTTGCGCTGCTGCAGGGCATACGCCAGCAGGCCCGCAACCACCATCAGCAGAAACGTCAGGGTCTCTACACCCGCCAGCGGCGCAAGGCCTTTCAGCGGGCCATCGATCTGGCTGTAACCAAACTGCAGCCACGGAAAGCCGGTCAGCACCCAGCCGCGCAGAAACTCAGTGATCTGCCACAGCGCCGGTGCCGCCAGCGCCAGACGCCACAGCGTCGTGCGCGGCCACAGACGGTTCAGGATGCCGGCAAACAGCGCCGGATAGACCGCCAGATAAGCCGCCAGCAGCGCCACGATAAAGACGTTAACCGGTCCGGGCATGCCGCCGAAGGTGGCGACACTGACGTAGACCCAGTTGATGCCGCTGCCGAACAGTCCCACGCCCCAGAAAAAGCCGATGGCGCTGGCCTGCGGGCTGGAGCGGTTCAGGGTAAGCAATTGTAAACCGCACAGCGAAAGCAGGGCGGCGGGCCAGAAATCGTAGGGGGAGAAGGCAAGGGTGCCTGCGGCACCCGTTAATAAAGCCAGCAGCAGGCGAACCCGCTGACGCGGGTAGAGTGAGGCTAAAGCCATAGACTTATTCGTCTTCCAGTTGAGGTTGTGGCGAATTTTCCGGAATAGTCACGTGAACCTGGATGATACGACGGCTGTCCGCCATCGCCACCTTGAACTGGTAACCCTCGATCTCGATGCTTTCACCGCGGGCGGGCAGATGGCCGAAGCCCTGCATGACCAGACCACCAATGGTGTCGACCTCATCATCACTGAACTGGGTGCCGAACACCTCATTGAAATCTTCAATGGCGGTCAGGGCACGTACCGTGAAGGTGTGGCGGTTGAGCTGACGGATATCGCGATCTTCTTCATCGTCATACTCATCTTCGATCTCGCCGACGATCAGCTCCAGGATATCTTCAATCGTCACCAGACCGGAGACGCCGCCAAACTCATCAATCACGATCGCCATATGGTAGCGCTGCGAACGAAACTCTTTCAGCATCCGATCGACACGCTTACTTTCCGGCACCACGACGGCGGGACGCAGCACTTTTTCGATGCTGAAAGGCTCAGACTCGCTGCTCATAAACGGCAGCAGATCTTTCGCCATCAGAATGCCTTCCACATGATCTTTGTCTTCGCTGATCACCGGGAAGCGGGAGTGGGCGGAGTCGATGATGACGTCCAGGCACTCTTCGAGGTTCTGATTGCGTTTCAGGGTGATCATCTGCGAGCGCGGGATCATGATGTCACGCACACGCTGCTCCGCAATATCCAGTACCCCTTCGAGCATGTCGCGGGTGTCCTGGTCAATCAGCTCTTTGTGATTGGAGTCGCGGATCAGCTCCAGTAGCTCGTCACGGTTCTTCGGTTCACCGTGAAAAAGCTGGTTGATTAACAGGGAAAAAAATCCCTTTTTACTACTGGGTGCATCGCTGTTTTGAGAATGGTCGTCGCTCATGGCGGTTTTTAAAGATCTCTCTGGTGAGGAAAGGGGGGCTGTCAGTCACCGGGACCGACAGCCGGATAGCCTGCGTTCAGCACTCAGGCGTCGTCTTTCTCCGAAATGTACGGATCAGGATAACCGAGAGCAAGCATTATCTCGGTCTCCAGCCCTTCCATCTCGTCGGCTTCGTCGTCGTCAATGTGGTCGTAACCCAGCAGATGCAGGGTGCCGTGCACCACCATATGCGCCCAGTGGGCGTCGACAGGCTTACCCTGTTCAGCGGCTTCCTGCTCCACCACCTGGCGGCAGATGATCAGGTCGCCCAGCAGGGGCAGTTCAATGCCAGGCGGAGCCTCAAACGGGAAAGAGAGCACGTTGGTCGGTTTATCTTTGCCGCGGTAAGTCAGGTTCAGTTCATGACTCTCCGCTTCATCGACCAGACGCACGGTCACTTCACTGTCGGGCTGAAAGGGGGTGACAGCCGCGGTCAGCCAGCGGTGAAACTGGCTTTCATCTGGCAGGCCAGCGCTGTTTTCACAGGCGACCTGCAGGTCGAGAATGACCTCGCTCATTTGCTCTCCTGCGGGGCGCTCTGTGCAGCCAGCGCGTCGCGTTTACGCTCTTCTGCCTGCTGGTCACGGCGGGTCTGATCGGCCGCTTCCCAGGCTTCATAGGCGGTGACAATACGGGCTACTACCGGGTGACGCACCACGTCTTCGCTGTGGAAGAAGTTGAAGCTGATCTCTTCCACGTCCGCCAGCACCTCAATGGCGTGACGCAGCCCCGATTTAACGTGACGCGGCAGGTCAATCTGGGTGACGTCGCCGGTGATAACCGCTTTGGAGTTAAAGCCGATACGCGTCAGGAACATCTTCATCTGCTCGATGGTGGTGTTCTGGCTCTCATCCAGGATGATGAACGCATCGTTCAGCGTACGGCCACGCATATAGGCCAGCGGTGCCACTTCGATGACGTTACGCTCCATCAGCTTTTCGACCCGCTCAAAGCCCAGCATCTCGAACAGCGCATCGTAGAGCGGACGCAGATAGGGATCGACCTTCTGACTCAGATCGCCCGGCAGGAAGCCGAGCTTTTCGCCCGCTTCTACCGCAGGACGGGTCAGCAGAATACGGCGGATCTCCTGGCGTTCCAGCGCATCCACGGCCGCCGCAACGGCCAGATAGGTTTTACCGGTGCCCGCCGGGCCGACGCCGAAGGTGATGTCGTGGTCGAGCACATTCGCGATGTACTGCGCCTGATTCGGCGTACGGGGCTTAATGACCCCGCGCTTGGTCTTGATGTTGACCGCTTTGCCGTACTCCGGCACGCTCTCGGCGGTCTGCTCCAGCACCCGGCTCTCTTTGATTGCCAGATGGATCTGGTCAGGCTCAATATCCGGGATCTCACCCCGCACAGGGGCGGTGTCGACATACAGGGTTTTCAGAATATCGGCTGCGGCATTAACGCTGAGCGCACGTCCTGTCAGCTTAAAGACGTTGTCGCGACGATTGATCTCAATACCCAGACGACGCTCAAGCTGTTTCACATTATCGTCAAACGGCCCGCACAGGCTCATCAGACGACGGTTATCAGCCGGTTCAAGGGCGATTTCACGAGTTTCGATATTCAAACGAATCCTTTGGGTCCCTCAGGGCCAGTTAGGGGATGTGTCTGACGCATCGCAGGCCTTAACCGGATGCACCATAACGAAATTATTTATGCCGTAACGCCGGGGCGCAAGCTTAAGGAGAGATATTTGGGCAACCCGTCCGGAAACCAAGTGGTGCAGCGTGAAATTGGCGGCAACGCGATGCGCGCTGCCGCACAGTAAAGCGGGTATCATGGCTGGAAGAGGGCGACGCCGATGTCGTTTTCTTTGCGGGTACGGGCAATCACCGAGGCCGGGCTCTGTGCCATGCGCAGTCCCATCTCCTCTTCGGTTCTGACCAGTCTGCCGCGCAGCGAGTTGGTGTAGACATCGACGATTTCAACATCCACGAAGCGGCCGATCATCTCTGGTGAGCCTTCGAAGTTGACCACGCGGTTGTTTTCGGTGCGGCCGGAGACTTCCATGACATTCTTGCGGGAGATGCCTTCCACCAGAATGCGCTGCACGGTGCCGAGCATACGGCGACTGATGGCCTGCGCCTGCTGGTTGATCCGCTCCTGCAGGATCCACAGACGCTGCTTCTTCTCTTCTTCGCTGACATCATCCGGCAGATCTGCGGCGGGCGTGCCGGGACGGGCCGAGTAAACAAAGCTGAAGCTGACGTCGAAATTAATCTCGCCAATAAGCTTCATGGTCTGCTCGAAATCCTGCTGAGTCTCACCAGGGAAACCGATGATGAAGTCGGAGCTGATCTCAATATCCGGACGCGCCGCGCGCAGCTTGCGGATAATCGCCTTGTACTCCAGCGCGGTGTGCGCACGCTTCATCAGGGTCAGAATGCGGTCTGAACCACTCTGTACCGGCAGATGCAGGAAGCTCACCAGTTCCGGGGTATCGCGATAAACATCGATAATGTCATCGGTGAACTCAATCGGGTGGCTGGTGGTGAAACGGATACGGTCGATACCGTCGATGGCGGCAACCAGGCGCAGCAGCTCAGCGAAGGTGCAGATCTCACCGTCGAAGGTGGCGCCGCGATAGGCGTTGACGTTCTGACCCAGCAGGTTGACTTCCCGTACACCCTGCGCCGCGAGCTGCGCGATCTCCAGCAGAATGTCGTCGCTGGGACGGCTCACCTCTTCGCCGCGGGTGTAAGGCACCACGCAGAACGTACAATATTTGTTGCAGCCTTCCATGATCGAGACAAAGGCGGTCGGGCCTTCTGCCCGAGGCTCCGGCAGACGGTCAAATTTTTCGATCTCCGGGAAGCTGATATCCACCACCGGGCTTTTGCTGCCGCGCACGGTATTGATCATCTCCGGCAGGCGATGGAGGGTCTGCGGACCAAACACGATATCCACGCAGGGCGCGCGCTGACGAATATGGTCGCCTTCCTGTGATGCGACGCAGCCGCCCACGCCGATAATCACATCCGGGTTACGCTCTTTGAGCTTTCTCCAGCGCCCTAGCAGATGAAACACCTTCTCCTGCGCTTTCTCACGAATAGAGCAGGTGTTGAGCAGCAGAATATCCGCCTCTTCAGGGACCTCGGTCAGCGTATAGCCGTGCGTACTGTTCAGCAGATCAGACATCTTTGATGAATCATATTCATTCATCTGACATCCCCAGGTTTTGATATGCAGTTTTTTTGTCATCGCGCTAGCCATTGATTCAGTGCAGTGAAGTGCGGGGCGCATATTGTAATGCTTTGATGCTGTGGTGACCAGCCTGAGGGCTTTTCTGCCAGCAATCGGGTTTTCCGGTACACTTTGCTCTATTCAGACCCGGTTTGCGCTGGCAGTCGGGCTTAAGAGAGGGACATAAGCAATGCAGGATAATCAGTTTGATGTAGTGATTGTCGGCGGTGGCATGGTCGGTGCCGCGCTGGCCTGTGGACTGACACAGCACCATTTTCGCGTAGCGGTGATTGAACGCGCCGAACCTGCGCCTTTCGATCCCGACAGCGATCCCGATCTGCGGATTTCGGCGATTGGGTCCGCGTCGGTGGGGCTACTGAAGCAGCTCAACGTCTGGTCACGGGTTGAGGCGATGCGCAGTGCGCCCTATCGTAAACTGGAAACCTGGGAGTGGCAGACGGCGCAGGTGAGCTTTGATGCGGCCTCGCTGGGGCTGCCGGAGCTGGGCTTTATGGTCGAGAACAGCGTGCTGCAGCGGGCGCTGTGGGAGGAGATGCAGTCGCTGGGCGTAACCTGCTACTGCCCGACCACGCTGGAGAACCTGCAGCCCGAAAATGGCGGCTGGCGGGTGGATCTCAGCGACAACGTGGTTCTGCATACCCGGCTGGTGGTGGGAGCGGACGGAGCAAACTCGCAGGTGCGCCAGATGGCTGGTATCGGTATTCATGGCTGGAGCTATGCGCAGTCCTGTTTACTGATTAGCGTCACCTGCGAACACCCGGCGGGCGACGCCACCTGGCAGCACTTTACGCCTCAGGGACCGCGCGCCTTTTTGCCGCTGTATGGCAACCGGGCCTCGCTGGTCTGGTATGACGCGCCCGCCCGGGTCCGCCAGTTGCAGGCGATGCCGCTGGCCCAGCTGGAAAAAGAGATTGCCAGTCACTTCCCGGCGCGGCTGGGACGCTTCAAAGCACATGCGGCGGGCGGTTTCCCGCTGGTGCGGCGTCATGCTTCGCAGTATGTCCTGCCGGGGCTGGCGCTGGTCGGGGATGCCGCCCATACCATCAACCCGCTGGCCGGGCAGGGCGTGAATCTGGGCTATCGCGACGTTGATGCCCTGATTGATGTGCTGGTCAGCGCGCGCGGTGCGGCGGAGGACTGGGCAGCCGAGCGGGTACTGCAGCGCTATCATCGCCAGCGGCGTAAAGACAATATGCTGATGCAGGGAGGGATGGATCTGTTCTACTTCGCCTTCAGCAACCAGCTTGCGCCGCTGCGGTTCGCACGGAACCTTGGCCTGATCGCGGCAGAACATTCCGGCGTACTGAAACGGCAGGTATTGCGTTACGCGCTGGGGTTATAGGCGGGGTCTCAGGCTCGCCGCAGGGCGGGCCTGAATCGGGCATGCGAATCCGCATGGGACAAAAACAACAAAGCCCGCAAAAGCGGGCTATGTTGTGCAATTTGGCTGGGGTGCAGGGATTCGAACCCCGGAATGCTGGTATCAGAAACCAGTGCCTTACCGCTTGGCGACACCCCAATAGGTGTTAATCAAATTGTCTTTGTATGGCTGGGGTGCAGGGATTCGAACCCCGGAATGCTGGTATCAGAAACCAGTGCCTTACCGCTTGGCGACACCCCAATTATATGGTGGCTACGACGGGAATCGAACCTGTGACCCCAGCATTATGAGTGCTGTGCTCTAACCAGCTGAGCTACGTAGCCAAATTGTACTGCATTTCGATGATGGCTGGGATACCTGGATTCGAACCAGGGAATGCCGGTATCAAAAACCGGTGCCTTACCGCTTGGCGATATCCCATTCGTCCGTTCTCAGCATCGAGAATCATCAAAATTGGCTGGGATACCTGGATTCGAACCAGGGAATGCCGGTATCAAAAACCGGTGCCTTACCGCTTGGCGATATCCCATCCACGCTGCCGAATAATGAAATGGTGCGGGAGGCGAGACTTGAACTCGCACACCTTGCGGCGCCAGAACCTAAATCTGGTGCGTCTACCAATTTCGCCACTCCCGCAAAAAAAGATGGTGGCTACGACGGGAATCGAACCTGTGACCCCAGCATTATGAGTGCTGTGCTCTAACCAGCTGAGCTACGTAGCCATCTTTTTTTCGCGTTACCTTCATCGGCGTTGCGGGGCGCATTATGCGGAGTTGACCTGACAGCGTCAACAATTTTTTTACCGATTTTTGCCAGATAATCGCTGTTTGACTGGCTTATAACCAGCCTGGGTGTTTATTCGGCAATTTTTCAGTGAATACAACGCCGATCGTCAAAAAAATGGGCCACAGCGGGCCCATTCTGCTGTCGTTCTGTTTGCTTATTTATAGGCGGACTGATGCACACCGACCGCACGGCCAGAGGGGTCATCCATCTTTTTAAATGCTTCATCCCACTCAATCGCTTTGGCAGACGAACAGGCCACCGATGGACCACCCGGCACACACTCTGCCGCGCTGGCTAACGGGAACAGCTCTTCGAAAATCTCACGGTAGAGATACGCTTCTTTCGACCCCGGCGTGTTGAACGGGAAACGGAAATGGGCGGTCGCCAGCTGCTGGTCGCTGATTTGCTTCGCGGCCACTTCTTTCAGTGAGTCGATCCAGCTGTAGCCCACACCGTCTGAGAACTGCTCTTTCTGACGCCACGCCACGCTCTCTGGCAGGTAAGAGGAGAAACATTCACGCAGGATGTGCTTCTCCATTTTACCGTTGCTGCCACACATCTTATCGGCCGGGTTGATACGCATCGCCACATCCAGGAATTTTTTATCCAGGAACGGCACACGCGCTTCCACGCCCCAGGCGGACATCGCCTTGTTGGCACGGGCGCAGTCAAACATATGCAGCGCCTGCAGTTTGCGCACGTTTTCGTCGTGGAACTCTTTGGCGTCAGGGGCTTTATGGAAGTAGAGGTAGCCGCCAAACACTTCGTCTGCGCCTTCGCCCGACAGCACCATCTTGATGCCCATCGCCTTGATCTTACGTGACATCAGGTACATCGGCGTCGAGGCACGGATAGTGGTAACGTCATAGGTCTCGATGTGATAGATCACATCACGAATCGCATCCAGACCTTCCTGAACGGTGAAGTGGATCTCATGGTGAACGGTGCCCAGATGCTCCGCCACCGATTTCGCCGCCTTCAGATCGGGTGAACCTTCCAGACCGACCGCGAAGGAGTGCAGCTGAGGCCACCACGCATCGCTTTTATCCTGATCTTCCACACGCTTAGCGGCAAAACGCTTGGTCACGGCGGAGATGATTGACGAGTCCAGCCCGCCCGACAGCAGCACGCCGTAAGGCACGTCGGACATCAGGTGGCTCTTCACTGACTCTTCCAGCGCGTGTTTCAGACCGGCGGCGTCGGTGGTGTTGTGCTCAACGTTTTTGTATTCCATCCAGTCACGCTGCCAGTAACGACGAATCTCGCCATCGGTGCTGGAGAGGTAGCTTCCCGGCGGGAACTCTTTGATGGAACGGCAGACCGGCACCAGCGCTTTCATCTCTGACGCGACATAGAGGTTGCCGTGCTCATCGTTGCCCATATAGAGCGGGATGATGCCGATATGATCACGACCGATCAGATAGGTCTGTTTCACGCTGTCATAAAGGATAAAGGCGAACATGCCTTCCAGCTCGTCGAGGAAATCGACGCCTTTTTCCTGATAAAGCGCCAGGATCACTTCACAGTCAGAACCGGTCTGGAACGCGTAGCGATCGCTGAGTTCTGCGCGCAGCGCCTGATGGTTGTAGATCTCACCGTTAACCGCCAGGACGTGGGTGTGGTCGGCGTTATAAAGCGGCTGTGCGCCGTTGTTAACGTCAACAATGGAGAGACGTTCATGCGCCAGAATAGCGTGGTCATCGGCATAGACGCCTGACCAGTCCGGGCCGCGATGACGCATTAAGCGTGAACATTCCAGCGCTTTCTTGCGCAGCTCAACAGGATCGCTTTTCAGATCCAGCACACCAAAGATTGAACACATAACTGACTCCTGATCTCACCTTACGGCGATGTTATCTTTTACCGTTGTCCGGCAGCCTGACGCTGCGTGATACATAAGAAAATGCGCTATTTGGTGTGATCAATGCAAGAGGAATCGTGTTTTACTGATAAAAATATTGTTCACATGGCGATAAAATTGAATAAACGATAATTAAAACGTTTTTTTATTGTTGGATCGGCAATGAACTGGCTTTTTTGCGCAAAAAACAGGCGGCTGAATGGGGCGGGAGAGGGCGGAAAAGGGGAGACGCATCACAGTGCAGCCGGATGCGTCATAAGCAAAAGCAATCAGAACAGGTCAATATCGGCCACGGAAGGGTAGATCCAGTCCGGACGGAACGGCATGGCATCAATATCGCTGAGCGTTGAAACACCCGACAGCACCAGCACCGTCTCCAGACCCGCCTGGAATCCGGCCAGAATATCGGTGCGCAGATTATCCCCGACGATCACCGTCTCTTCAGAGTGGGCCTGCATTTTGTTCAGGGCGGCGCGCATGATGTAGGGGCTGGGTTTGCCAACCACAAACGGGCTGCGACCCGAGATCTTTTCGATACCGGCACAGAGTGCGCCACAGGCGGGGATAAATCCGCGGGCGTGGGTGTCCGGGTTGGTAGCGATAAAGCGTGCGCCGCTGGCCACGAAAAAGGCCGCTTTATGCATCATGTCCCAGTTGAACGAGCGTGTTTCACCAACAATCACAAAGTCGGGGTTCACATCGGTAATGGTAAAGCCCGCTTTGTAGAGTTCATGAATCAGCGCGCCTTCACCAATCACATACGCCTTTTTGCCCTCCTGACGACGCAGGAAGTCGGCGGTGGCCATGGCGGAAGTGTAGAAAACGGATTCCGGCACCTCGACGCCCGCCGAGGCAAAGCGGTTGGCTAGATCCTGCTCGGTTTGCGAGGGGTAGTTCGTCAGCACCACCAGCGGCATCTCTTTGGCCAGAATACGCTGTAAAAATTCCTGTGCGCCGGGAACGGCCGTGTTGTCGTGCATCAGCACGCCATCGATATCACAAATTACGCTTTTAATGGTCATAGTCAGATCCGATGTGGCCCGCCACAGCAGCGGGTTAGCTTAGTCTTCCAGAAGATGTTGCAGCAGAATGCCGTTAAGCATGGCACGTTTAGCCAGCGCAAACGCGCCAATCGCCGAGCGATGATCCAGGGCAGAGCGCACGACGGGCAGATTCTTACGGAACGCCGCCAGGGCCTGAGTATTGATGCAGCCCTCAATGGCCGGTAGCAGCACTTTCTCAGCCTCGGTGATTTCGCCTGCCAGCACCACTTTTTGCGGATTAAACAGGTTGATGGCGATTGCAATCGCTTTGCCCAGATAGCGGCCAACGTGCTCCACTACTTCGCAGGCCAGCGCATCGCCCTGATTGGCTGCTTTGCAGATATGAGCCATCTGGCACGCCTCCAGCGTCAGCACGCTGGGGTAGCCCTGATTCAGCAGATGCCGTACCCGATTTTCGATGGCTCCATTGGCCGCAATCGTTTCAAGACAGCCAAAGTTGCCACAGTGACAGCGCTCGCCGAGGGGATCGACCTGGATATGGCCGATCTCGCCCACGTTACCGTTGCTGCCAAGAAAAATATGGCCATTGGCGATAATGCCCGCGCCGGTGCCGCGGTGTAAGCGCACCAGAATCGAGTCCGCACAGTCGCGACTTGCACCGAAGTAGTGCTCAGCCAGCGCCAGGCTGCGGATATCGTGGCCGACAAAACTGGTGACGTTAAACCGCGTCTGCAGGCTGGCGACCAGCGGCCAGTGGCTGACAGCGATATGGGGCATATAGCGGATCACGCCATTCACCGGATCGACCAGCCCCGGCAGGATCACCGAAATCGCGATCAGTTCACGGATCTTCCGCTGGTGCTGCTCAGTAAAGCTGGCGATGGCGTTGAACAGCGCATGTTCCAGCGTCTCCTGCGTACGTTCCGGCAGCGCATAATCTTCCTGGGCCAGCGATTTGCCGCTGAGATCGAACAGGGTCAGGGTGGCGTCGTGGCGTCCGAGCCGGACGCCGATGGTGTGGAAATTGCGGGTTTCAGTGATGATGGAGATAGCGCGGCGTCCGCCGGTAGACGCCTGCTGGTCTACCTCTTTTATCAGGCCGCGCTCGATCAACTGGCGGGTAATTTTGGTGACGCTGGCGGGCGCGAGCTGGCTGAGTTCGGCAATCTGAATGCGCGATATCGGCCCCTGCTGGTCAATCAGCCGATAAACCGCTGCGCTATTAAGTTGCTTAACAAGATCGACATTTCCTATTTGTGACTGGCCGCCAGTGGTCATTCAGTGCTTACTCGCTCAGGACGTCGTCTCCGTTGACAAACGTCTTAATGATTTTAAAGTCGCGCGTAAACACAGTCAGGTTCGCGATTTTTCCTGCTTCGATCGAGCCTAACTGCCTTTCCACGCCCATCGCCCGTGCCGGGTAGAGGGTTGCCATGCGTAACGCTTCATCCAGTGCGATACCCACATGCTCAACGCTGTTCTGCACCGCTTCAATCATCGTCAGGGCAGAACCGCTCAGTGTGCCGTTTTCGTCAACACAGAGCCCGTCACGATAGTAGATTGTTTTACCTGCAAAAATAAACTCGCTGATGTCGGCGCCTGCCGGTGCGGTGGCATCGGTTACCAGCACCAGTTTGTCACCTTTAATACGTTTTGCATTGCGCACGTTAGCGTAATGTACATGTAAACCATCTGCAATGATGCCGCAGTATACATCAGGCGCATCAAACAGCGCACCGATAAGGCCCGGTTCACGTCCGGCAAAGGCGGGCATCGCATTGTAGAGATGGGTGGCGAACCGGATCCCTGCAGAAAAGCCCGCTTTCGCCTCTTCATAAGTCGCATTAGAGTGACCGGCTGAGACGATGATTCCGGCGTCGGTCAGCTGACGAATCACGTCGCTGCCGGCATTTTCGGGAGCCAGGGTCACTTTGGTAATGACATCCGCATTGGCGCAGAGATAGGCCACCATCTCTGCATCGGGCAGGCGGATCAGCGCCGGATCGTGGGTGCCTTTTTTCGCCTTGCTCAGCCAGGGACCTTCCAGATGCAGGCCCAGCGCCTGATGCTGATGCTTCTGCAGATAGGCGCGCATGGTCTCAATCGCCCGTTTCATCAGGGCGTCGCTGCTGGTGATGAGTGTCGGTAAGAAGCTGGTGCAGCCGGACTTCTCATTCGCGCGCTGCATCGTTTCCAGTGTTTCCACGCTGAGCGCCTCAAGGCTGTCATTGAACTGCACGCCGCCGCAGCCGTTGAGCTGAAGGTCGATAAAGCCGGGCGCAATCAGCGCGCCCGCCATATCCCGCTGCGCAACCGTGGCCGGGAGCGCCTCGCGCGGGCAGACGCGCGCAATCCGTCCGTCAGCAATCACGACCGCGTGATTATCCAGAACCTCGTGGCCACTGTAGATTCGGCCGTTTACTAATGCGTACATCTTTTTTCTCCCGTCCAGGCCTGCTGCCACACAGGGTAACAGCAGGGCATGGCAATGTTCTGTTACACGCCTTTCATATTTTCCGCTTCCATTTCGCGGAAATATTTCACGGTTTTCACTTTCAGTTCCATGGTGGCGGGTTCATCACACACCACCACCGATTTTGCGTGCAGCTGCAGACAGCTGATGGTCCACATGTGGTTGACGTTGCCTTCGACGGCCGCCTGCAGGGCCTGCGCTTTCACATGGCCGGTCACCAGAATCATCACTTCTTCGGCATCCAGCAGCGTGCCGACGCCGACCGTCAGCGCATATTTAGGCACCTGATCAACATCGCCGTTGAAGAAGCGAGAGTTCGCCACACGGGTGTCATGGGTCAGCGTTTTAATGCGGGTACGGGAAGCCAGCGACGAAGCCGGTTCGTTAAAGGCGATATGGCCATCATTGCCGACACCGCCCATAAACAGGTGTATTTTACCCAGCGCGCGAATTTTCTCTTCGTACTGGCGACATTCTGCGTCAATATCCGGTGCATTACCATTCAGCAGGTTGATATTTTCCGGTTGAATATCAACATGATCGAAGAAATTACGGTACATGAAGCTGTGATAGCTCTCCGGGTGCTCTTTTGGCAGGCCAACATATTCATCCATATTGAAGGTGACGACGTGTTTAAAACTGACCTGGCCCGCTTTGTGCATCTCGATAAGGTGCTTGTACGCCTCCAGGGGAGTTCCGCCGGTCGGCAGCCCCAGGACGAACGGCCTGTCCGCCGTCGGGTTAAACGCGTTGATGCGGTTAACAATGTGTCGGGCAGCCCATTTGCCTACCTGAGTCGGGGTCGCTAAAGGAATCAGTCTCATGTTTCACCTCATTGAAAACAGAAAGGGGGAGTGCTAAGCCGTTGCGTTACTCATCAGCCTGAACCTGAGGCTTATTCTCGCGACGGCCCGCGCAGAATTCAATATTTCGAATCATAAAATAAGTTTGCGGCCATAGCCAGATGTTGCCGTGTGATACGATGTTTTTTAGTGATAAAAATCACATTTACCAGGGTTTTAATTTGCGAGGCGAATTAATTTATCATTACACTTCGCTGCGTGATATGAAGTGTATTAACGATCTTTGCAGCTGACATAACAACATTAAGCGGCGCAAAGCGACAAGTCAGGTTCATAGGGGGAAGGGGTATGTTAGGTTACTTACAGAAGGTGGGGCGCGCACTGATGGTGCCGGTGGCAACCCTGCCAGCAGCAGCCATCCTGATGGGGGTCGGTTACTGGATTGATCCGAACAGCTGGGGGGCGGGCAATGCGCTGGCCGCACTGCTGATCAAATCGGGTGCCGCCATTATCGAAAACATGTCAGTGCTGTTTGCGATTGGTGTCGCCTACGGCATGTCAAAAGATAAAGATGGTGCAGCCGCGCTGACCGGTTTTGTCGGCTTCCTGGTGGTCACCACGCTCTGCTCACCCGCTGCGGTGGCGATGATACAGAAGATGCCGGTCGATCAGGTGCCCGTGGCCTTTGGCAAGATCAACAACCAGTTTGTCGGTATTCTGGTCGGGATCCTCTCGGCTGAGGTCTATAACCGCTTCAGCCACGTCGAACTGCCCAAAGCGCTCTCCTTCTTCAGCGGACGCCGGCTGGTGCCGATCCTGGTTTCGTTCCTGATGATTCTGGTGGCGTTTATCCTGATGTATATCTGGCCGGTGATCTTCAACGGTCTGGTCGGCTTCGGGGAACATATCCAGAAACTCGGCTCTGTCGGCGCCGGTATCTACGCCTTCTTTAACCGTCTGCTGATCCCGGTTGGTCTGCATCACGCTCTGAACTCCGTGTTCTGGTTTGATGTGGCCGGTATTAACGACATTCCGAAGTTCCTCGGCGGCGCGCAGTCACTGGCGGACGGCACGGCTACCGTGGGGATCACCGGTCGTTATCAGGCGGGCTTCTTCCCGATTATGATGTTTGGTCTGCCGGGTGCCGCGCTGGCGATTTACCACTGCGCACGTCCTGAGAACCGCGTCAAAGTGGGCAGTATCATGCTGGCCGCGGCGTTTGCTGCTTTCTTTACCGGCATCACCGAACCGCTGGAGTTCTCCTTCATGTTCGTCGCGCCGGTGCTCTATCTGATCCATGCGGTGCTGACCGGGCTCTCCGTCTTTATCGCCGCCAGCATGCACTGGATCGCGGGATTTGGCTTCAGCGCCGGGCTGGTGGATATGGTGCTCTCAACCCGCAACCCGCTGGCCACACACTGGTATATGCTGATCCCGCAGGGGCTGGTCTTCTTCGCCATCTACTATGTGGTCTTCCGCTTCACCATCAAAAAATTCAACCTGATGACGCCAGGCCGTGAGCTGGCGGTAGCGGGTGATGAAAGTGATGGCTATGACGTCAACGTAGACAAAACCGGTAGCGATGAGACGGCGACCGAATCTCTGGCGCGCCGCTACATTGGTGCGGTAGGGGGCTCGACCAACCTGACCGGCATCGACGCCTGTATTACCCGTCTGCGCCTCAACGTGAACGACTCCGCCCAGGTAAATGAGGGCGTGGCGAAACGCCTCGGTGCCTCCGGCGTGATTCGCCTTAACAAACAGAGCGTGCAGATTATCGTCGGCACCCAGGCTGAAAGCATCGCGTCCGCCATGAAAAAAGTGCTGACCAAGGGGCCGGTTGCGGCCGCCGCGACCGGCAGCGCGCCAGCCGAGCCGGAAGTCAAACCGCAGGCGGTGCTGAACAGTGAGAAGCGGGTTATCGCGACCCTGCTGGCACCGGTTTCCGGTGAAGTTGTGGCGCTGGAAGCGGTTCCGGATGAAGCCTTTGCCAGCAAAGCGGTAGGCGACGGTCTGGCGATCAAACCCAGCGACAAGCGTGTCGTGGCGCCGATTGCGGGCACCGTGGTGAAAATCTTCAACACCAATCACGCCTTCTGCCTGGAAACGGACAACGGCGTGGAGATTGTGGTGCACATGGGGCTGGATACCGTGGCGCTGGACGGCAAAGGCTTTACCCGTCTGGTGGAGGAGGGGGCCAGCGTGGTCGCCGGTCAGCCTGTGCTGGAGATGGACCTGGATTTCCTCAACGCCAACGCGCGCTCCATGGTGAGTCCGGTCGTGGTCAGCAACAGCGATGATTTCGCCGGTCTGACGCTGCTGGCCCAGGGGCAGGTCGTGGCAGGCGAAACCCCGCTGTACGAAGTGAAAGGCTAATCCCCGCAACAGAACCCCACAGGCAGGAAGCGATTCCTGCCTTTTTTGTTTTAAAGGCTTAACAAACGGTTGTTTCCCTCAGACGCTTTGTGGATCATACTCCGTTACTTCGTGGTACAAATCACCCGTTATTCGTATTGAGGATTTTTGAGATGAGTGAGGCTGAAGCCCGCCCAACTAACTTTATTCGTCAGATCATCGACGAAGATTTGGCGAGCGGCAAGCACAGCAGCGTGCATACCCGTTTTCCGCCAGAGCCCAATGGCTATCTGCATATTGGTCATGCGAAATCGATCTGTCTGAATTTTGGCATCGCCCAGGATTATCAGGGTCAATGCAACCTGCGTTTTGACGACACCAATCCGGTCAAAGAGGATATCGAGTTCGTTGAATCCATCAAGCGTGACGTCCAGTGGCTGGGTTTTGAGTGGAGCGGTGACGTCCGTTACTCATCAGACTATTTTGATCAGCTCTATCACTTCGCCGTTGAGCTGATCTCTAAAGGACTGGCCTACGTCGATGAGCTGAGCCCGGATCAGATCCGTGAATATCGCGGCACCCTGAAAGAGGCGGGTAAAAACAGCCCCTATCGCGACCGCAGCGTGGAAGAGAACCTGGCGCTGTTCGGGAAAATGCGTGACGGTGAGTTCGCCGAAGGCACCGCCTGCCTGCGCGCTAAAATCGACATGGCTTCAAACTTCATCGTGATGCGCGATCCGGTGCTCTACCGTATCAAGTTCGCGGAGCATCACCAGACGGGCAACAAGTGGTGCATCTACCCGATGTATGACTTCACCCACTGTATCTCCGATGCGCTGGAAGGCATTACGCACTCGCTCTGTACGCTGGAGTTCCAGGACAACCGCCGTCTCTACGACTGGGTGCTGGATAACATCACCATTCCGGCGCATCCGCGTCAGTATGAGTTCTCGCGTCTGAACCTGGAGTATGCGGTGATGTCAAAACGCAAACTCACCCAGCTGGTGACCGAGAAGCATGTCGAAGGCTGGGATGATCCGCGTATGCTGACCGTGTCGGGCCTGCGTCGTCGTGGCTATACCGCCGCCTCTATCCGTGAGTTCTGCCGTCGCATTGGCGTCACCAAGCAGGACAACATCGTGGAGATGGCGTCGCTGGAATCGTGCATCCGTGACGATCTCAACGAGAATGCGCCACGCGCCATGGCCGTGCTGGATCCGCTTAAAATCGTGATCGAGAACCTGCCAGCGGGCCACAACGAAGTTATCACCATGCCAAATCATCCGGGCAAACCGGAGATGGGCACGCGTGACGTGCCGTTCAGCCGCGAAATCTGGATCGATCGCGCGGACTTCCGCGAAGAGGCGAACAAGCAGTATAAGCGTCTGGTGCTGGGCAAAGAGGTTCGCCTGCGCAACGCCTATGTGATTCGTGCCGAGCGCGTCGCCAAAGATGAAGCGGGTAACATCACCTGCATCTACTGCACCAGCGATGTCGATACGCTGAGCAAAGATCCGGCCGATGGCCGCAAGGTCAAAGGGGTGATTCACTGGGTTTCGGCGGATCATGCGCAGCCTGCTGAGTTCCGCCTGTATGATCGTCTGTTCAGTGTGCCAAACCCGGGCGCGGCCGAGGACTTCCTGGCGGTGATCAACCCGGCGTCGCTGACCATCAAAAATGGCTTCGTCGAGCCGGGCCTGCGCGATGCGGAACCGGGTGTACCGTTCCAGTTCGAACGCGAAGGCTATTTCTGCGCCGACAGCGTTTACTCGAAGCCGTCGCAGCTGGTGTTTAACCGCACCGTCGGTCTTCGCGATACTTGGGCGAAAACCGGCGAATAATAGCATCCGGGGCTGACCCCATAAAATGGCAAAAGGGCGATTTATCGCCCTTTTTTATTGCCCCGATTTTCATCATCACCGACGTTTATTCTGTACTAACCGCAACCGCATCCGCACCCCCCGTGAGAGTAATCTGAGTTTAAAAAAATTAATCAATTTCAGGGTGTGAATTAGCCGCTTTCAGGTAGGCTATGCGCTCTCAGAGGTCGCAAAGCGGGTTACAGAAGGAAAAAAAATGAATGCTCTCGCTCAGGAAGCCAGACACAGTGTCGTCGTTTTACATCAGCTCATTGAACGTATTTTTAATCAGGCGGCCGGTTCTGATGACAGTTTTGAGTTGCTGATGTCCTATTTTCATCCCGAATTTCGCATGGTGACGCCGAAGGGCAAAGAGTACAACCTTAACGGCGTCGAGGATCTTTTCCGGCAGCTGCAGGGGCAGCGGGAGGGGATGCGTATCGCCACCTGTGAACATGTGGTCCTGTCGCATCATGAAAAAGAGATCACCGTGCAGTATCGCGAAATGCAGATGATGAACGGTAATAATCAGAGCCGTATCTCTCTGGCGATTCTGGATTGCAGCAGCACTATTCCGCGCTGGCGTTATCTGCAGGAGACGCTGGTCGCCTGACCTGGCCATACGATGGACGAAAAAAAACCGGTGCATTCACCGGTTTTTTTGTATCCCGCCGTGCCAGAATTACTGGTCGTGCAGGTTTTCGTTTTCCCGGCAGTCGCCCACGGTGCAGTGGCCGTAGAG
The DNA here is from genome assembly GCF_022647325.1 of Pantoea deleyi. NCBI lineage: Bacteria > Pseudomonadati > Pseudomonadota > Gammaproteobacteria > Enterobacterales > Erwiniaceae > Pantoea > Pantoea deleyi. The sequence goes on along the minus strand of NZ_CP071405.1, from coordinate 2,853,629 downwards.
ATAGAGGCTGTGGTTGGTCAGCTTGATGCCATGACGGGTCGCGATTTCGCGCTGACGCGTTTCGATAGATTCATCGCTGAACTCGATAACCTTGCCGCAATCCAGGCAGATCAGGTGATCGTGGTGGTGCTGCTGAGTCAGTTCGAAGACAGATTTGCCGCCTTCAAAGTTGTGACGCGTGACAATGCCCGCATCGTCGAACTGGTTCAGAACACGGTAAACGGTAGCCAGGCCAATCTCTTCGCCGATATCGATCAGGCGTTTGTACAAATCTTCCGCACTGACGTGATGGCACTCAGGTTCCTGAAGCACTTCCAGAATTTTCAGTCTGGGCAGCGTTACTTTCAGGCCAGCCTTCTTTAATGCGGTGTTGTTGTCAGTCATGCGGATTTTGTCCTGTTACTAATATCACTTTTGTGGCTTGTCGCCCTGAATGTCGATCTGCGCTTATTCTCATTTGCGTCTCATTATAAAGCTGAAGCGATGAAATGAAAACCAGAGGGCGTGCCTGAATCATCCTGGGCGAGAGGGGATTCGTCACCGGGCCGGGGAGGATTCTGGCAGAGTCTGTCTGACCATCACTTCGACTTACCGACTGAGAAAATACGCGGAAGATCGATGCGGGTATTCTACAGATTAAACGGAGAAAGTTAAAAAAATGTGGCTATTATTTCTATAGGAATTTCCATTGCCTCAATGTGAGCTGGCGCTCACATTGAGGCATGCAGGATCAGGCTTCCAGAATCTCTTTCAGCTGCAGCTCATCGAAGATCTGCTTAACCCACTGCTCAACACGCTGGCTGGTCAGTTCAGGCTGACGATCTTCGTCAATGGCCAGACCCAGGAAGTGTTTGTCATCGGCCAGACCTTTTGAAGCCTCAAAATGGTAGCCTTCGGTTGGCCAGTGGCCGACGATGACCGCGCCGTGTGGCTCGATGATGTCGCGAATGGTACCCATCGCGTCACAGAAGTACTCTGCGTAATCTTCCTGGTCGCCGCAGCCAAACAGCGCAACCAGTTTGCCGTTGAAATCGATCTCTTCCAGCGTCGGGAAGAAGTCATCCCAGTCGCACTGCGCTTCACCGTAGTACCAGGTCGGAATGCCCAGCAGCAGGATATCAAACGCTTCCAGATCTTCTTTTGTGCTTTTCGCGATGTCATGCACTTCTGCAACGTCTTTACCCAGCTGCTTCTGGATCATTTTTGCAATGTTTTCGGTGTTGCCGGTATCGCTGCCAAAGAAGATGCCTACGAGTGCCATGAGTAAAATAACCTCTTAAATCCTGATGATGAGATGTGTGCCGCAGCACAATTCAGCGAATAATAGCAGACGAGGCAAACCCGCGGAACGGTTAAAGCCTCGACATTTGCTCCTGCGTGCGGTTTGCCCGCGTTAATCCAGTTTGAGCTGTGCCAGCAGCATCTGTTCAATCAGTTCGCTGCGGCTGAGATTGCGCTGTTCTGCCAGCGTATTGAGTGCATCGACGGCTTCACTGTTCATTTTCAGCTCGACACGACGAAGTCCGCGCCCTTTGTCGCGTTTCAGTTGATTGCGCTTGTTGATGCGCAGCTGTTCATCACGCGAAAGCGGACTGGTTTTGGGTCGACCGGGGCGGCGCTCATCAGCAAAGAGATCGAGCGTCGTGCGGTCAGTCTGTTCTTTTGCCATGGCTTAGTAAAACTGAATGGGTGCGGGTGTCAGACACTCACCGCGCAGATTATAAATTATTGGCCGCTGCCGCAGCAAAACTGACCCGCGGCAAAATTTTAGCGCGACATCATACTTCACGCTTACGCCCGACGCCAATCCTAAACCTTTACCGCCATCTATTTGCTTTTAAAGCGCAAAAAATCGGCGAACCGCGCGCAAAACGGCATCGGGTTTTTCCGCGTGAACCCAGTGTCCTGCGCCGCCAATGACGTGCGCCTGCGCGGCCGGAAACTGCTGGAGCAGGGCATCGCGATAGCCATTGTCCAGATAGCTGGACTCCCCGCCGCGAATAAACAGCGCCGGATGGGGCCAGGCGGGCACCGGCACCCAGCCAGAAATCGTTGTGTAGTTGTCCCACAGCACCGGCACGTTGAAGCGCCATTCGCCCTCCTGAAACGACTTCAGCAGGAACTGGATGACGCCCTCTTCGACGATCAGCGTACGCATAACCCGCGCCGCCTCGCTGCGCAGAGTCACGCCCGACGCCGTCACGGCACGGATAGCGGCAAAGATGTCGTCGTGGCGACGGGTCTGATAGTCCACCGGCGCGATGTCGATCATCACCAGTCGCGCAATGCGGTCCGGGATAAGCGCGCTCATCGTCATGGCGATTTTGCCGCCCAACGAGTGACCGATCACCGCGACGCGGTCGATGCCCTGAGCATCCAGCGTATCAACCATATCCTGCGCCATTACAGCGTAGTTCATCTCGCTGGAACGGGGGGACAGTCCGTGGTTACGGACGTCCACCTGCAGCAGCGGACCGGCATCTTTCAGCCCGCGCGCCAGCACGCCAAGGTTATCCAGACTGCCAAACAGACCGTGAATAAGCAGGATGGGCAGGGAATCAGCAGAAGATTGTTCAGTTTGCAGACGGGCGTTCAAAATCATAGCAAAGTTCTTAAGTTTGAGACCTGAGCTTAGGTTATCATGGTTTCACCTTTTCAGGCGCGCCGGTTCCGGCGGCATTAGGATATATTCTGACTTTTGCCCGTAAACCGTTTGATTACTAACAACCCGCCTGAATTTAACTTTATAATCCTGATGTTAGAACCCACACACCCGTTGAATTGCCTGGCTATACTCAGGGCTTTTCAGGAAACAGGTGGTTCTGCCATGAGAAAGAACCGTACGGAATAAGATGAAAACGATCGAAGTTGACGAAGAGCTCTACCGTTATATTGCCAGCCACACGCAACATATTGGCGAAAGCGCATCCGACATTCTGCGCCGCATGCTGAAGTTCACCGCCGGTCAGACGGCGCCCGCTTCGCCTGCGCAGCCCGCGTCAAAAGAAGCAGCGAAAGCGTCTCAGCCTGTGTCCGTGGAATCACGTCCTCAGGATCGCGTTCGCGCGGTGCGTGAGCTGCTGCTGTCCGATGAATATGCGGAACAGAAGCGGGCGGTAAATCGCTTTATGCTTATCCTGTCAACGCTCTATCGTCTTGATACCACAGCCTTTGCTGAAGCCACTGCTTCTCTGCAGGGCCGCACCCGCGTCTACTTTGCAGGTGACGAGCATACGCTGTTACAGAATGGCACCCATACTAAGCCGAAGCATGTGCCCGGCACACCGTACTGGGTCATCACCAATACCAACACGGGTCGTAAATGCAGCATGGTCGAACACATCATGCTCTCGATGCAGTTCCCTGCGGAACTGACCGAGAAAGTTTGCGGCACCATCTAAAAACTTAAGCGTCAGGGAGCAGCGCCAATGGCCAATCACCCACGTGCCGGGCAACCCGCCCAGCAGAGCGATTTGATTAATGTTGCACAGTTAACGTCACAATATTATGTCCTGAAGCCCGATGTGGCGAACCCGGAACATGCGGTGAAGTTTGGTACCTCTGGCCATCGCGGCAGCGCAGGGCGTCAGAGCTTCAACGAGATGCACATTCTGGCAATCGCCCAGGCCATTGCCGAAGAGCGCAAGAAGAACGGCATCACCGGACCCTGCTACGTCGGTAAAGACACCCATGCGCTGTCCGAACCGGCGATGCTGTCGGTGCTGGAAGTGCTGGCGGCCAACGGCGTTGATGTGATTGTACAGCAGGACAACGGCTACACGCCGACCCCTGCGATCTCGAACGCCATCCTTGAGCACAATAAAGCGGGTGGCGCGCTGGCCGACGGCATCGTGATCACGCCGTCACACAACCCACCGGAAGATGGCGGCATCAAGTACAACCCACCGAATGGCGGCCCGGCTGACACTAACGTCACGAAAGTCGTGGAAGATCGCGCGAATCAGCTGATGAAAGCGGGACTGCAGGAGGTAAAACGTCTGCCTCTGGAGCAGGCGCTGGCCAGCGGTCATGTGGTCGAAAAAGATCTGATCCAGCCTTACGTTGAAGGCCTGGCGGAGATCATCGACTTCCCGGCGATTCAGAAAGCCGGTCTGAAGCTGGGCGTTGATCCGCTTGGCGGTTCCGGTATTGCCTACTGGCAGCGCATCGCCGAGCACTACAAGCTGGATCTGACGCTGGTAAACGACGCGGTCGATCAGACCTTCCGCTTTATGCATCTGGATAAAGATGGCGTCGTGCGCATGGACTGCTCCTCCGAGAGCGCCATGGCCGGTCTGCTGGCGTACCGCGACAAATTCGATCTGGCGTTCGGTAACGATCCCGATTATGACCGTCACGGCATTGTGACCCCGGCGGGTCTGATGAATCCAAACCACTATCTGGCCGTGGCGATCAACTACCTGTTCCAGCACCGTCCACAGTGGGGCCAGGACGTTGCCGTTGGCAAAACGCTGGTGTCCAGCGCCATGATTGACCGCGTGGTCAACGACATCGGCCGTAAGCTGGTGGAAGTCCCGGTTGGCTTCAAGTGGTTCGTTGATGGCCTCTATGACGGCAGCTTTGGTTTCGGCGGCGAAGAGAGCGCAGGTGCCTCCTTCCTGCGTTTCGACGGCACGCCGTGGTCAACCGACAAAGATGGCATCATCATGTGTCTGCTGGCAGCGGAAATCACGGCCGTGACCGGTAAGAATCCGCAGGAGCACTATGACGAGCTGGCCGCGCGCTTTGGCGCACCGAGCTACAACCGTCTGCAGGCGTCTGCGACCTCTGCGCAGAAAGCCGCGCTGTCGAAGCTGTCACCGGAGATGGTGAGCGCGGATACCCTGGCGGGCGATCCTATCACTGCACGTCTGACCGCGGCACCGGGTAACGGGGCTTCGATCGGTGGCCTGAAGGTAATGACGGAGAATGGCTGGTTTGCAGCGCGTCCGTCAGGCACCGAAGACGCCTACAAGATCTACTGCGAAAGCTTCCTGGGCGCCGAGCATCGCGCGCAGATCGAGAAAGAAGCCGTAGAGATCGTCAGCGAAGTGCTGAAAAACGCCTGATAAGTCGGGCCGAAAAAAGAGGCGCCTCTGGCGCCTTTTTTTATGGCATAAAGCGATAGCCGACGCCGGTTTCGGTCAGCAGATGAGCGGGCTGGGTCGGATTCGCTTCCAGCTTCTGCCGCAGATGCCCCATATAGATCCGCAGATAGTGACTGTGCTCCACCGCATTCGGCCCCCAGACCTGGCTCAGCAGCTGCCGCTGCGTCAGCACCTTTCCGGCGTTGTTAAGCAGAATACTCAGCAGACGAAACTCGATCGGGGTGAGGTGGATCTCGCTGTCGCCGCGCTGTACCCGCCGTGCCGCAAGGTCGACGCTGACGTCGGCAAAATGGATGCGGGCATCCGGCTGCGGGCGGCTGTGCCGGCGCAGCGCGACCCGGACGCGCGCCAGCAGTTCACCAATGCCAAAGGGCTTGGTCAGGTAGTCGTCCGCGCCCGCATCCAGCGCGGCGATTTTATCCTGCTCATCGCTGCGCGCCGACAGCACGATGACCGGTATGGCGCTCCACTGGCGCAGGTCACGAATAAAATCGGTGCCATCCCCGTCCGGCAGGCCAAGATCCAGGATCACCAGGTCAGGCTTACGGGTCGCCGCTTCGATCAGCCCGCGCTGCAGCGTGTCGGCATCCACCACTTTAAGATCTTCATTTTCCAGCGCCAGCCGGACAAAGCGGCGGATCTCTTTCTCATCTTCAACGATTAAAACCGTGGTCACGCATTACCTGCCTTAGGTGAGGGCCGAAGCGTTACTTTATCAATAATTCAGGCCGTCGTCCGCGTGCGTAACCGGAGACGGTTTTAAACCCCACTGTAACCGGGTGATAACGTATTTGTAACTTAATGACAGACTGAATCTTAAACAGTAAAAAGCGCAGCAAATAAGTGGTCAGATGAGTAGTAAAATTACACAACCTGGCGTAAAGTCAGACACAGATCACATTCACAGACTTATCATTGCCGGGAGGAGAAACCATGTATCAGGCTTATCCACGTTACAAAATTATCGCACGACGCACGCTGGTGGTTCTTCTCGGCGTGCTGGCCCTGCCTGTTATGCTGTTCCGCCAGGACAGGGCGCGCTTCTACAGCTATCTGCATCGCGTCTGGTGCAAAACCAGCGCCAAACCGGTCTGGCTGGCGCAGTCTGAAGCCGGTGGCGGGGCGTTCTGGTAATCTGCCCGTCCGCCGGAGAGGCCTGGTCTGTTGACCAGGCTTTTTTTTGCGTTTTTTCTGAGAATAAGCGATACGGAATGGTGTAATCGGGCTTTATTCCTGTCACTTTTGCGCTACACTTAAACCTCTACAAGATTTTGGAGGTTGTACAAGTATGGGCAAAAAAATCCCCGTTGGAATCAGTGCATGCCTGCTCGGCGACAGCGTCAGGTTTGATGGTGGCCATAAACGTCTTACTTTTGCGACTCAGGATCTTACCCCATTTGTCCGCTTTGAACCGATCTGCCCGGAAATGGCGATCGGTCTGCCTACACCGCGCCCGGCATTACGGCTGGTAAAACAGGATGATGACGAACTGCATCTCTGTTTCAGCAAAGATGGCGGTGAAGAGGTGACAAAAGAGATGCGTGCCTGGTCCGCCGAACGGGTGAAATCGCTGCATCATCTCTCTGGCTATATCCTGTGCGCGAAATCCCCCAGCTGCGGCATGGAGCGGGTGCGGGTTTACGAGCCTGACAACAATAACAACCGCAAAGTCGGCACCGGCATTTTTGCGGAGTTCCTGCAGCGTGAGATGCCCTGGCTGCCGCTGGAAGAGGATGGTCGCCTGCACGATCCTGCCCTGCGTGAGAATTTTATCGGCCGCATCTGCGCGCTGCATGAGTTCAACGAGATGTGGGAAAACGGCCTGACCCGTCACGGACTGATCGCCTTCCACAGCCGCTATAAGCTGATGATGCTGGCGCACTCGCAGGAAAAATATCGCGAGCTCGGGCCTTTTGTCGCGTCGATGAGCCAGTGGACGTCGCTGGACGCCTTCGCCTTTGAGTACCGTAACCGCATGATGGCGCTGATGTCCCGTCCGGCTTCACGTCGCAACCACACGAACGTGCTGATGCATGTGCAAGGCTATTTCCGCCGTCAGCTCAGCTCACCGCAGCGTCAGGAGCTGGCGACGCTGATTGACCGCTATCGTCAGGGAACGCAGCCGCTGCTGGTGCCGATCACGATTCTCAAGCACTACATGGCGGAGTATCCGCACCCCTGGCTGGCCCAGCAACGCTATTTCGACCCTTATCCCGAAGCCTTGTGCTTACGCTACGGACAGTAATTAAGGAGGCATATGACCACCCATCTGGTCTGGCTGCGTAACGATTTACGCATCAACGATAATCTTGCGCTGCATGCCGCCTGCCGGGACAGCAAGGCAGAGGTGATTGCGCTTTTCCTGGCCACGCCTGAGCAGTGGCAGCAGCATGACATCTCACCAAAACAGACGGCCTTTATTCACGCCAGCCTGACGGCGGTGCAGGGCGCACTGGCCGAACGCGGCATCAAACTCCACTACAAGGCGTGCAAAGCCTTTGACGACAGCGTTGATGCGCTGGTGGCGTTCTGCGACCAGCACAAGGTCGATCAGCTTTTCTACAACTACCAGTATGAAGTGAATGAGCGTGAGCGCGACGCGAACGCCGAAAAGCGGCTCAACGACGCCGGTGTCACCTGCCAGGGCTTCGACGACAGCCTGCTGCTGCCACCGGGCAGCGTACAGAGCGGCGATCGCTCGATGTACAAGGTTTTTACGCCGTTCAGCAAAGCCTTCGTCCGCCGTCTGCAGCAGGGATTGCCGGAGTGCGTGCCTGCGCCAAAAGCGCGCGAAGGGGCGCCGCTGAAAACCACCCGTATCCCGGCCTTTGACTGCCCCAGTGAAGCGTTCGATGAAACGCTGTTTCCGGCCGGCGAAGAGGCCGCGCTGAAACGGCTGCGCCACTTTGCGGGTAAACCGGTGGTCGACTATCCGGCGCAGCGCGATCTGCCGGCGCTGGACGCGACCAGCCGTCTGTCGGTCTATCTGTCGACCGGCGTGTTGTCGCCCCGCCAGTGTCTGCACCGTATTCTGCACGAACATCCTGATGCGCTGGAGAACGGTCGGGCGTTTACCTGGCTGAATGAGCTCATCTGGCGTGAATTCTACCGTCATCTGCTGGTGGCCTATCCGGCGCTGTGCCGCCATCAGCCGTTTGTTGACTGGACGCGCAACGTCGAGTGGCAGAAAAACAAGGCCCACTTTGAGGCCTGGAAGGCGGGTAAGACCGGTTTCCCGATTGTGGACGCTGCCATGCGTCAGATGAACCAGCTGGGCTGGATGCACAATCGTCTGCGGATGATCACGGCCAGTTTCCTGGTGAAAGATCTGCTGATCGACTGGCGCGAAGGCGAACGCTACTTCATGCAGCAGCTGATCGATGGGGATCTGGCTGCAAACAACGGTGGCTGGCAGTGGGCCGCCTCAACCGGCACGGACGCGGCACCCTATTTCCGGATCTTCAACCCGACCACTCAGGGCGAACGTTTCGATCCGCAGGGGGAGTTTATCCGTCACTACCTGCCGGAACTGGCCGACGTTCCCGACAGCGATATTCACCAGCCGCATCAGTGGGCGGAGAAGCACAAGAAGAAACTCGATTATCCGGCACCAATCGTGGATCATAAGGCCGCCCGTAAAAAGACATTAGACGCCTTTGAGCGCGCAAAAAGCGCTGCCTGAGGCTTCGAAGGAGCCTGAATGAACCATTACGAACTGGAGACGCTGATCAATCAGCATCTCGACAGCCACAGCTTCAGCGATTATGCCCCCAACGGGCTGCAGGTCGAGGGACGGCGTGAGATCAAAACCGTTATCACCGGCGTGACCGCCTGTCAGGCGCTGCTGGATGAGGCGGTGGCCCGTCAGGCCGATGCGATCATCGTGCACCACGGCTATTTCTGGAAGAGCGAGCCTGCGGTGATCAAAGGCATGAAGCGCCGTCGCCTGCAGACGCTGCTGGCTAACGACATCAACCTCTACGGCTGGCATCTGCCGCTCGACGCGCATCCTGAACTGGGTAACAACGCTCAGATGGCGAAGCTGCTGGACATTGACGTTCGGGGGGAAGTAATGCCGCTGGTGTTCCACGGCGAGCTGGCTGAACCGATTTCTGGCGAGCAACTGGCCCGCCGCATCGCTGAGCGGCTCGGCCGCGAACCTCTGCACTGTGGTGACAACGCCCCTGCGCTGATCCGCCGTATTGCCTGGTGCAGCGGTGGCGGACAGGGCTTTATCGACCAGGCCGCCGCAGCGGGCGTCGATGCCTATATCACCGGCGAAGTCTCTGAGCAGACCATCCACAGCGCGCGCGAGCAGGGTGTGCATTTCTTTGCTGCGGGTCACCACGCCACCGAACGGGGCGGCGTAAAAGCGCTGGGCGAGTGGCTGGCGCAGCATCACGATCTGGACGTCACCTTCATCGATATCCCCAATCCTGCCTGACCCGCCTCCCGGTCCTGCGCGCCTGCGCAGGACTGAAATTGGTTGACACATCTCTGTCACTTTCGCATAACTATTTGCTTTAAGTGGATAAGCAAGGGGCCGATCCGGGCTGAGTCTCCGATCGGCCTGGCGCGATTTCAACCAGGCGGGAGGTAGCTGTTGCAACGAGCACGATGTTATTTATTGGGTGAACGCGCTGTCGTGCTGGAGCTGGAACCGCCGGTCTCGCTGGAGAGCCAGCAGCGTATCTGGGGACTGAACCAGCGGCTGCAATCTTATGACAGCGTGCTGGAGGTGATCCCCGGCATGAACAACATCACCCTGATCCTGCGCGACCCCCAGCAGAATGCGCTGGACGCCATCGAGCGGCTGCAGCGCTGGTGGGAAGAGAGCGAGGCGCAGCTGCCCGCGTCACGCCAGGTCGCAATCCCGGTGATCTACGGTGGCGAGGCGGGGCCCGATCTCGCGGTCGTGGCGGACCAGGCCGGACTGACGCCCCGTCAGGTCGTTGAGCTGCACAGCAACAGCGAGTATGTCGTCTTCTTTATCGGCTTCCAGCCCGGATTTCCCTATCTTGGCGGGCTGGATCCGCGTCTTCACACGCCGCGCCGGGCGGAACCCAGAGTCAGTGTGCCCGCCGGATCGGTGGGCATCGGCGGCAGCCAGACCGGCGTCTATCCGCTCGCCTCGCCGGGCGGCTGGCAGCTGATTGGCCAGACGCGCACGGCGCTGTTTGATCCGCAACGGCAACCGCCCGTTCTGCTCCGTCCCGGCGACCGGGTCCGCTTTGTGCCACAGCAGGAGGGCGTATGTTAAACATTCTGCGAGCCGGTCTGGCCGCCACTCTTCAGGATGCAGGACGATACGGCTGGCGTCAGTTCGGGATCAGTCCGGGCGGCGTTCTGGATCAGCCCGCGATGCTGACCGCCAACATGCTGGTAGGCAATGCGCCGGACAGCGCCGTGCTGGAGATCGTGCTCGGCCAGTTCAAAGCGGAGTTTACCCGCGACGGCTGGTTTGCGCTGACGGGCGCAGGATGCCAGGCACAGCTGGACGATAAGCCGGTCTGGACGGGCTGGCGTACCCCGGTGAAACGGGGCCAGGTGCTGTCGCTGGCGATGCCGCTGCGCGGGATGCGCAGCTATCTGGCGGTGCACGGTGGTTTTGCTATCCCGGCGATGCTGGGGTCGGCCAGCACCGACCTGAAAGCGCAGTTTGGCGGGTTTCACGGACGGACTCTGCGGGATGGCGATCGCCTCCCGCTGGGGAAACCGACGCGCCAGTTCGACCGTCAGGCTGGCGTGCGGCAACTGCTGTGGGGCAACCGCATCCGCGCACTGCCTGGCCCGGAGTATCACGAATTCAGCCGTGAGGCGCAGCAGGCGTTCTGGCGCACCGGCTGGAAGCTCAGTCCGCAGAGTAATCGCATGGGCTACCGGCTGGAGGGCCGCAAACTGAATCGCGAAAGCCCGCGTGAGCTGCTGTCGCACGGTGTGATGCCGGGCGTGATTCAGGTGCCGCCCAACGGGCAGCCCATCGTACTGATGGCCGATGCGCAGACCACCGGCGGCTATCCGCGCATCGCCTCGGTCATCGAAGCCGATCTCTATCACCTGGCGCAGATCCGGCTGGGTGAGCCGATTCACTTTATTCACTGCACCCTGCCGGAAGCGATGCTGGCCCGTCAGCATCAGCAGCGCGCACTCGATCAGATGATGTGGGGACTCAATGAAGATTGATTTAAATGCCGACCTGGGCGAGGGCTGCGCCAGCGATCAGGCGCTGCTGCAGCGGGTCAGTTCGGCCAATATCGCCTGCGGCTTTCACGCCGGTGATGCGCAGACCATGCTGCAGTCGGTGCGCTGGGCACAGGCTGCCGGTGTCGCGATTGGCGCGCACCCCGCCTTTCCCGATCGGGAGAACTTTGGCCGCCGCGCCATGCAGCTCCCGCAGGACACGGTCTACGCCCAGATGATCTACCAGATCGGGGCGCTGAAAGCGCTGGCGGAAAGCGAAGGCGCGCGGCTGGTTCATGTTAAGCCGCACGGGATGCTGTACAACCAGGCCGCGGCCGATCCGGTGCTGGCTGACGCTATCGCCCGCGCCATCCACGCGGTCGACAGCCAGCTGATCCTGGTGGGGCTGGCCAGCAGCGAGTCAATCCGGGCCGGGGCGCACTACGGCTTACGCACGCGGGAAGAGGTCTTTGCCGACCGGGGCTATCTCTGCTCGGGTGCGCTGGTGCCGCGCAGCGAACCCGGCGCGCTGATTGAAGATGAGCAGCAGGCGATCGATCAGACGCTGACGATGGTGCAGCAGGGCAGGGTAAAAAGTATTACGGGAGAATGGGTAGCGGTGAAGGCGCAGACCGTCTGCCTGCACGGTGACGGTGCACATGCCCTGCAGTTCGCGCAGCGGTTATGCGAGGCGTTTGCCCGTCAGCAGATTCGCGTCACCAGTGACTGAATTACCACTTTTAACCCGGCCTGTGCCGGGTTTTTCACTCTGAGGGAAAAAAATCATGGAGAGTGCTGTAAATCTCTGGCCGTTACTGGGCATCGCCGCCATCGTGATCGGCTTCGTACTGCGTTTCAATCCGGTGCTGGTGGTGATCATCGCCGGGTTCGTGACCGGGCTGGCCGCGATGATGCCGCTGGCCGACATTCTGGAAAAGCTGGGCGCGGGCTTTCTCAACACCCGCAACCTGCCATTGATCCTGCTGCTGCCGCTGGCGGTCATTGGCCTGCTGGAGCGTCACGGGCTGAAAGAGCGGGCTCAGGCGTGGATTGCGCAGATTAAAACGGCCACCGCGGGCCGTCTGCTAATCGTCTATCTGTTTGTGCGCGAAATCACCGCCGCGCTGGGGCTGACCAGCCTCGGCGGCCATCCGCAGATGGTGCGGCCGCTGCTGGCGCCGATGGCGGAAGGGGCGACAGAAAACCGCTACGGCGAGATTACGCCCGAGCTGCGCCACCGGCTGCGCGCGATGTCGGCGGCGACCGACAACGTGGGCCTGTTCTTTGGCGAGGATATCTTTGTCGCCTTTGGCGCGATTATCTTTATGCATAACTTCATGCAGGAGTCCGCCGGGATCCAGACCGAACCGCTGCATATCGCGCTGTGGGGCATCCCGACCGCAGTGGCCGCGTTCCTGATCCACTCGGCCCGCCTGGTGCGGCTGGACCGCCAGCTGGCGCGTGAGCTGCAGCGGCTGAACGGTCAGGCGCTGAAAGCCAAAGGAGGTGCATAATGTTTCAGCAACAGTATCTGATGTGGCTGGCAGGCATCATGCTGCTGGTGGTGGCGATCCTCTCCTGGCGTGACCGCGCGAATCCGCGTCGCCTGACGACCGGCCTGTTCTGGGCGCTCTATGGCCTGATCTTTCTGATCGGTGACTGGACGGCGGATCTGCTGAGCCACGGCCTGGGATTGGCGGCGGGCACCCGCACGCTGCACATTGCGGTCGGGGTTGTGGTGGTGATCATGGCGCTGATTGCGGGCCTGGGCGGCGTCCGGCTGGGACGCTATCATCAGCGCAGCGAAGAGGAGAAGCAGGCCAGCGCGCAGCGTCTGCGCAATAAGCTCTTCCTGCCCGCGCTGGCGATTCCGGTGGTTACCGTGGTCGGCGTGCTGGCGTTTAACCATATTCCCGGCTTGCAGGATTCGGTGTTCGGACCCGGCAATCACGCGACGCTGGTGACGCTCTTTTCAATGATGGTCGGCTGTGTGGCGGGCTGGCTGGTGGCCCTGAAACTGACCCACGAAAAACCGGTGCAGTCGATGCAGGAGACCCGCCGCCTGCTGGACTCGATAGGCTGGGCCTTTATCCTGCCGCAGATCCTCGCCACGCTGGGGCTGCTGTTTACCAGCGCCGGTGTCGGCAGCGCGATTTCCCATCTGACCCAGACCTGGCTGGCGGTGGACAATCGCCTGATTGCGGTCATCGTCTATGCCGTGGGCATGGCGCTGTTAACCATGATCATGGGCAACGCCTTCGCCGCCTTTCCGATTATCACCGCAGGCGTCGGCATCCCGATTCTGGTACTACAGCACGGCGGCAACCCGGCGGTGATGGCGGCGATTGGCATGTTCTCCGGCTACTGTGGCACGCTGATGACGCCGATGGCGGCCAACTTCAATATTGTCCCGGCGGCGCTGCTGGAACTGCCCAACCGAAACGCGGTGATCAGGGCTCAGATTCCGACCGGTGTGCTACTGTTAATTGTTAACATTTTTCTGCTCTATTTCCTGATGTTTCTGTGAGGCAGCATGAAAACGGTCCTGATAACAGCCTTTGAACCTTTTGGCGGTGAAACGATTAATCCTTCGTGGGAAGCGGTGCGGACGCTGGAGGGCAAAGCGATCGGCGGGGCGAAGATCGTCATCCGCCAGTTGCCCGTGGTCTTCCGTGAGGTCCTCGGCGTGCTGAACCAGGCGCTGGCGGAAATCAGACCGGATGTGGTGCTGTCGGTGGGACAGGCGGGCGGTCGCAGCGACATCACCGTCGAGCGTATCGGCATTAATGTCGATGACGCCCGCATTCCGGATAACCGCGGGCATCAGCCCGTCGATGAACCCGTGGTGGCTGGCGGGCCGGCCGCCTATTTTTCGCGGTTGCCTATTAAGGCGATCGTCTCCGCCGTGCGGGAGGCGGGCATTCCGGCGTCGGTGTCGCAGACGGCGGGCACCTTTACCTGTAACCGGGTGATGTATGGCCTGCTGCACTGGCTTCAGCAGCAGGAGAGCCCGGCGCGGGGCGGCTTTATCCATATCCCGTATCTGCCTGAACAGGCGGCGAAGCACCCCGGCGCACCGAGCATGGCGCTGGCGACCATTATTCAGGCGCTGGAGATTGCCGTTCGGGTCACGCTGGAGACCGGCGACGACATTAAAGAGGCTGGCGGTGCCACCCACTAAGAGGATGAACGATGCCTGAAGGACCGGAAATCCGCCGCGTGGCGGATAAGCTCGAAGCCGCTATTGTGGGGCAGCCGTTAACGGAAGCGTGGTTCGCGTTTCCGCAACTTAAGACTTATGAACCGGCGTTGATTGGTGAGCAGGTGCAGGCCATTGAAACGCGGGGCAAGGCGCTGCTGACACATTTCAGCAACGGCCTGACGCTCTACAGCCATAACCAGCTCTACGGTATCTGGCGGATTGTGAAACCCGATACTGAGCTCAATACCACCCGTCAGCTGCGGGTGCGGCTGGCGACGGCGGGCAAAGCAATTCTGCTTTACAGCGCTTCCGATATTGAACTGCTTAACGCCGATACCCTGGCGGCGCATCCGTTCCTGAACCGTATCGGGCCGGATGTGCTGAGCCGTGACCTGACCGTGGAAGAGGTGCGTGAGCGGCTGCTGTCGCCCCGTTTCCGCCGTCGGCAGTTCAGCGGCCTGCTGCTGGATCAGGCGTTTCTGGCCGGGCTGGGTAACTACCTGCGCGCCGAAATTCTCTGGCTGGCGCAGCTGCTGCCGCACCATCGGGCGCAGGATCTCAGTGAGGACCAGCTGACTGCATTCAGCGAGGCGCTGCTGTCGGTGCCGCGTCACGCCTACCGGATGCGCGGCACCATGAAGAAATATCATGAGGAAGCGGCGTTTCAGTTTGAAGTGTTTCATCGCCAGGGCAAAAAATGTCGGCGCTGTGGCACGGTGGTTGAAAAGGGCACGCTGTCGTCACGGCCATTCTACTGGTGTCCGGGCTGTCAGCGATAAGAAGAGGAATAAAGCGAGACGCGCAGGATCAGACGGCGGCAAAACGGGCGAAGTCTGCCGCGCAGGGACGGGGGGCCGCCGAGAAAGCCGTCCCGCGCCCGGAATAACACGCCGGGCGCGTTTTCAGGTCACGCAACGGACGCCCCTCCGGGCGGTGCGTAGCCCTGCGGAACGGGCGTGTCCGGGATAAGGGCTTTCACCCCATTCCGAACTTTCCGTTCTCAACGCAGGCGTACCGCGAAGCGTCCGGGCATGACAAAGCCATCGGGCGGAGATTGCGCTCCGCCCCGGATCTTACTTCTTCAGCTGTGAAGTAAACGCGCGCTCGGTATAGCCGGTGTAGAGCTGGCGCGGACGGGCAATCTTCATGCCTTCGTCGTGCATCTCTTTCCAGTGTGCAATCCAGCCAACGGTACGGGCCATCGCGAAGATCACCGTAAACATGGAGGAAGGAATCCCCATCGCTTTCAGGATAATACCGGAGTAGAAGTCCACGTTTGGATAGAGTTTACGCTCGATGAAGTAGGGGTCGTTCAGCGCAATGTGTTCCAGCTCCATCGCCACTTCCAGCAGGTCATCCTTCATACCCAGCTCATTCAGCACTTCATGGCAGGTATCGCGCATCACGGTTGCGCGGGGATCGTAGTTTTTGTAAACGCGGTGACCAAAGCCCATCAGACGGAAAGAGTCATTCTTGTCTTTGGCGCGTTTCACAAACTCCGGAATGTGCTCAACGGTGCTGATCTCTTCCAGCATACGCAGCGTCGCTTCGTTGGCTCCGCCGTGTGCCGGTCCCCACAGGGAGGCGATACCTGCCGCGATACAGGCAAACGGATTCGCGCCGCTTGAGCCGGCGGTACGGACGGTAGAGGTGGAGGCGTTCTGCTCATGGTCCGCATGCAGGATCAGGATACGGTCCATTGCGCGTTCCAGCACCGGGTTCACCTTGTACTCTTCGCACGGCGTGGCGAACATCATATGCAGGAAATTACCGGCATAGGAGAGGTCGTTGCGCGGATAGACAAAAGGCTGGCCGATAGAATATTTGTAACACATCGCCGCCATGGTCGGCATTTTCGACAGCAGACGGAATGCCGCGATTTCGCGGTGGCGCTCAATGTTTACATCCAGTGAATCGTGGTAAAACGCTGCCAGTGCACCGGTGACACCGCACATTACTGCCATCGGGTGGGAGTCACGGCGGAAGCCGTGGAACAGACGGGTAATCTGCTCATGAATCATGGTGTGGCGGGTAACGGTGGTACGGAACTCGTCGAACTGCTTCTGATTTGGCGCTTCGCCATTCAGCAGGATGTAACAGACTTCCAGATAGTTAGAGTGGGTGGCCAGCTCAGAAATCGGGAAACCCCGGTGCAGCAGGATGCCTTCATCACCATCGATGAAAGTGATTTTAGATTCGCAGGACGCTGTAGAAGTGAAACCGGGATCGAAGGTGAACAGGCCACTTGAACCCAGAGCGCGGACATCAACCACATCCTGGCCCAGCGTGCCCTTCAGCACGTCCAGCTCCACAGATGTTCCATCTTGCAGGGTTAGCGTTACTTTTTTATCTGTCATTTTCGTCTCCATAGCGCCTTATGTAGGTAAGGATCTTTAGACACCTGAAACGCGTTCATGTTGCGGTTGGCAAAACTACACAGTATCACTCTGCGGGGGTGAAGCGGGTGCAGGGTACAGAGTGAGCGGCGCGTTCCACGGGAGGAACCGGTGAGCCATGGACATGCTGCATATCGCGGTTGTTAAAGATCCGGTCAGGATATAACTTCTTGGTAACCAATAACCTGATGCTTTTTAATGCTCATTATCGCAATGTTACATAACTTGCGCTTAGGGGAAAGTGTATCCCCATAACTTTTGTGCATCATAGGAATTTACAGGCTTAGTTTGTAACTGAATTGTTGAACTATTGTCAAATCAGATAATTAAAATTGTATCAATTGTGAAAATCGTGAGTCGGATCACTGTTCCACCCAAAATATACCAAAGAGTTTGTAGGGGAATTGTAATCAGAATGTGATCCTCCTATACTTCCGCCAGGTCTCCGGAACACCCTGACACCAGGAGCCACCCAGCGTTTATTACCGCGTCACTTAACACTGGATGTTGCTTTTTTGGTGACGGTTAAAGTCTGCCACGCGTTGTGATTAGACTCCGCCTCAGGTCCGGAGGAAGCAAAATAAAAAAGGCTGTGTGGGCAAAACCGTGAAAAAACAAAGACCTGTCAACTTGGATCTCTCGACGATCCGGTTTCCCGTTACTGCAATATCGTCCATTCTTCACCGCGTCTCCGGCGTCATCACCCTGGTTGCCATTGGCATCCTGCTGTGGTTGCTCGGTCTCTCTCTCTCCTCTCCTGAAGGTTTCCAGCATGCTGCGTCCATTATGGATGGCTTCTTCGCGAAGTTCATCATGTGGGGCATCCTGACTGCGCTGGCCTATCACGCGGTGAGCGGGATTCGTCATATGTTGATGGATTTTGGTTATCTGGCTGAAACGCTGCAGGTGGGTAAGCGTTCAGCGCATGTAACTTTTGTGATCACTGTCGTGCTGGCAATTCTGGCGGGAGTCCTCGTATGGTAAGCAATGCATCCGCGTTGGGTCGCAACGGCATTCAGGACTGGCTGCTGCTGCGGGCAACTGCAATTCTTATTACGCTCTACATCGTCTACATCCTCGGTTTCGTGGTGATGACAGACACGCTGACCTATGATCTGTGGCGTGGCTTCTTTGCCTCCGCCTTCACCAAAGTGTTCACGCTGCTGACGCTGTTCTCTATTCTGATCCACGGCTGGATTGGGATGTGGCAGGTGTTAACAGACTACGTTAAATCGCTGCCAACCCGTCTGTTGTTGCAGTTTGTGATTGTCGTGGCGCTGTTGTGGTATGCGATTTATGGCTTTGTTGTGGTGTGGGGTGTGTAAATGAGTTTGCCAATCAGAGAGTTTGATGCCGTGGTGATCGGCGCAGGTGGCGCAGGTATGCGTGCCGCTCTGCAAATCTCCCAGGGTGGCCAGAGCTGTGCGCTGCTGTCTAAAGTTTTCCCGACCCGTTCCCACACCGTATCTGCGCAGGGCGGTATTACCGTTGCGCTGGGTAACACCCATGAAGATAACTGGGAATGGCACATGTACGACACCGTCAAAGGTTCCGACTATATCGGTGACCAGGACGCGATCGAATATATGTGTAAAACCGGCCCGGAAGCGATTCTGGAGCTGGAGCACATGGGCCTGCCGTTTTCCCGTCTGGAAGATGGTCGCGTCTATCAGCGTCCGTTTGGCGGCCAGTCGAAGAATTTCGGTGGCGAGCAGGCGGCACGTACGGCGGCCGCCGCTGACCGTACCGGTCACGCCCTGCTGCACACCCTTTATCAGCAGAACCTGAAGAACAAAACCACTATCTTCTCGGAATGGTATGCGCTGGATCTGGTGAAAAACGCCGATGGTGCGGTGGTCGGCTGTACGGCTATCTGCATCGAAACCGGCGAAACGGTCTACTTCAAAGCGAAAGCGACCATTCTGGCGACCGGCGGCGCGGGCCGTATCTATCAGTCCACCACCAATGCTCATATCAACACCGGTGACGGCGTCGGTATGGCACTGCGCGCTGGCGTGCCGGTGCAGGATATGGAGATGTGGCAGTTCCACCCGACCGGTATTGCAGGCGCGGGCGTCCTGGTGACCGAAGGCTGCCGTGGTGAAGGTGGCTATCTGCTGAACAAACATGGCGAACGCTTCATGGAGCGTTATGCGCCGAACGCCAAAGACCTGGCGGGCCGCGATGTGGTTGCGCGCTCAATGATGATCGAAATCCGTGAAGGTCGCGGCTGTGACGGTCCGTGGGGCCCGCACATTAAACTGAAACTCGACCACCTGGGTAAAGAGGTGCTGGAATCCCGTCTGCCGGGCATCCTTGAGCTGTCGCGCACCTTTGCGCACGCCGACCCGATTAAAGAACCGATTCCGGTGATCCCGACCTGTCACTACATGATGGGCGGTATTCCGACCAAAGTGACTGGCCAGGCGCTGCGCGTGAATGAGCAGGGCGAAGATGTGGTGATCCCGGGCCTGTTCGCCGTGGGTGAAATCGCCTGCGTCTCGGTGCACGGCGCTAACCGTCTGGGCGGTAACTCACTGCTCGACCTGGTGGTCTTTGGTCGTGCAGCCGGTCTGCATCTGCTGGAGAGTATCCAGGAGCAGGGCGAACTGCGCGATGCCACCGAAGATGAAATTGACGTGGCGATGGCTCGCTTCAACCGCTGGGAAAACAACACCACCGGTGAAGACCCGGTTGAGATTCGCAAAGCGCTGCAGCGCTGCATGCAGAACAACTTCTCTGTGTTCCGCGAAGGCGAAGCGATGGCGCAGGGACTGGAAGAGCTGAAAGAGATTCGTCAGCGCCTGAAGTCAGCCCGTCTGGATGACCGCTCACCGGATTTCAACACGCAGCGTATTGAGTGTCTGGAGCTGGATAACCTGATGGAGACGGCGTATGCCACGGCGGTGGCGGCGAACTATCGCACCGAGAGCCGCGGTGCCCACAGTCGCTTCGACTTCCCGGATCGTGATGATGAAAACTGGCTGTGCCACAGTCTTTATGTCCCGGAAACCGAAAGCATGACGCGCCGTGAGGTGAACATGCAGCCGAAACTGCGCGCGGCCTTCCCGCCGAAAGTGCGTACCTACTAATTTCGGAGACGATCATGAGACTCGAGTTTTCCATTTATCGCTACAATCCGGACGTTGACGACAAGCCACGGATGCAGGATTACACCCTGGAATCGGAAGATGGCCGCGACATGATGCTGCTGGACGCGCTGATTCGCCTGAAAGAGAAAGATCCGACGCTGGCGTTTCGTCGCTCCTGCCGCGAAGGCGTCTGCGGCTCCGATGGCCTCAACATGAACGGCAAGAACGGCCTGGCCTGCATTACGCCGGTTTCAGCCCTGGGCAACGGCAAACAGAAAATTGTTATCCGTCCGTTACCCGGTCTGCCGGTGGTGCGCGACCTGGTCGTGGACATGAGCCAGTTTTATGCTCAATATGAGAAAATTAAGCCTTTCCTGTTGAATAATGGGGAAAATCCGCCAGCACGCGAGCATCTGCAGTCACCGGATGAGCGCGAGCACCTGGATGGCCTGTATGAATGTATTCTCTGTGCCTGCTGCTCTACCTCATGCCCGTCATTCTGGTGGAACCCGGAGAAGTTCATTGGTCCTGCCGGTCTGCTGGCCGCGTACCGCTTCCTGATTGACAGCCGCGACACCGAAACCGAGTCGCGCCTCGACAATCTGAATGATGCGTTCAGCGTATTCCGCTGCCACAGCATCATGAACTGTGTGAGCGTCTGCCCGAAAGGGCTGAACCCGACGCGCGCCATCGGCCATATCAAGTCGATGCTGCTGCAGCGCGGCGCATAGTGTTTCACTGCCGGGAACCTCAGGTTCCCGGTGTTTTACGGAAGCCTCTGTAAGCGCGGTGATGACCACGTTTACAAAGGTTCCCTTACGGGCCACGCGCGCTGCGCAGAGTGCTCGTATCGCTGAACTCACTACGGCAAACCGCGAAAGCGGCAACAAATGAAACCTCAAAAAAGCATAGCAATGCTTAAGGGATCACAATGCAGAACAGCGCGATGAAGCCCTGGCTGGACTCTTCCTGGCTGGCCGGCGCGAATCAGTCTTACATAGAGCAGCTCTATGAGGATTTCCTGACCGATCCTGACTCTGTCGATGCAGTGTGGCGCTCGATGTTCCAACAGTTACCGGGCACCGGAATGAAACCTGAGCAGTTTCACTCCACCACACGTGAGTACTTCCGTCGCCTGGCGAAAGACGCATCTCGTTACACCTCATCTCTCTCCGATCCGGAAACCAACTCCAAGCAAGTGAAAGTGCTGCAGCTGATCAACGCGTTTCGTTTCCGCGGCCATCAGCATGCCAATCTCGATCCGCTCGGCCTGTGGAAACAGGATCGGGTCGCCGATCTCGATCCCGCTTTTCACGATCTGACTGAGGCCGATTTTCAGGAAAGCTTTAACGTCGGCTCTTTCGCCATCGGCAAAGAGACCATGAAGCTGGCCGATCTCTTCGAGGCGCTGACCCAGACTTACTGCGGCTCAATCGGTGCAGAGTATATGCACATCAACAACACGGACGAGAAACGCTGGATCCAGCAGCGTCTTGAATCCGTCGCGGGCCGTGCAGCGTTCAGCAACGAAGAGAAGAAAGGTTTCCTGAAAGAGCTGACCGCGGCAGAAGGGCTGGAAAAATACCTGGGCGCGAAATTCCCGGGAGCCAAACGCTTCTCGCTGGAAGGCGGCGATGCGCTGGTGCCAATGCTGCGCGAGATGATCCGTCACGCCGGTAAAAGCGGCACCCGTGAAGTCGTACTGGGAATGGCGCACCGTGGCCGTCTCAACGTGCTGATCAACGTGCTGGGCAAAAAGCCTCAGGATCTGTTCGACGAGTTCGCCGGTAAGCACAAAGAGCATCTTGGCACCGGTGACGTGAAGTACCACATGGGCTTCTCCTCAGACGTGGAAACCGAAGGCGGCCTGGTTCACCTGGCGCTGGCGTTTAACCCGTCGCACCTGGAGATCGTCAGCCCGGTTGTGATGGGATCTGTGCGCGCCCGTCTGGACCGTCTGGATGAACCCGCCAGCAATAAAGTGTTACCGATCACCATCCACGGTGATGCGGCCGTTATCGGCCAGGGCGTGGTGCAGGAAACCCTGAACATGTCTCAGGCGCGCGGTTATGAAGTGGGCGGCACCGTTCGCATCGTCATCAACAACCAGGTTGGCTTCACCACCTCCAACCCGAAAGATGCGCGTTCAACCCCTTACTGCACCGACATCGGTAAAATGGTGCTGGCCCCGATCTTCCACGTCAACGCGGACGATCCGGAAGCCGTCGCGTTTGTGACCCGTCTGGCGCTCGACTACCGCAACACCTTTAAGCGTGATGTGTTTATCGATCTGGTCTGCTATCGCCGTCATGGTCACAACGAGGCGGATGAGCCAAGTGCGACGCAGCCGCTGATGTACCAGAAAATCAAAAAACACCCGACGCCGCGTAAAATCTACGCTGACCGTCTGGAAAGCGAAGCCATCGCCACGCAGGAAGATGCGACCGAGATGGTCAATCTTTATCGCGACGCGCTGGATGCGGGCGAATGTGTGGTGCCGGAATGGCGTCCGATGAGCCTGCACTCCTTTACCTGGTCGCCTTACCTGAACCATGAGTGGGACGAGCCTTATCCGGCCCAGGTTGAGATGAAACGTCTGAAGGAGCTGGCGCTGCGTATCAGCCAGGTGCCTGAAGAGGTGGAAGTGCAGTCGCGCGTTGCCAAAATCTACAACGACCGTCGTCTGATGGCCGAAGGCGAGAAAGCCTTTGACTGGGGCGGCGCGGAGAACCTGGCCTACGCCACGCTGGTGGATGAGGGCATTCCGGTGCGCCTGTCGGGCGAAGATAGCGGTCGCGGCACCTTCTTCCATCGCCACGCGGTGGTGCACAACCAGTCTAACGGTTCGACCTACACCCCTCTGCACCATGTGCACAGCGGCCAGGGTCAGTTCAAAGTCTGGGACTCCGTGCTCTCCGAAGAGGCGGTGCTGGCATTCGAATATGGCTACGCCACCGCAGAGCCGCGCATCCTGACCATCTGGGAAGCGCAGTTTGGTGACTTCGCCAACGGTGCTCAGGTTGTTATCGACCAGTTCATCAGCTCCGGCGAGCAGAAGTGGGGCCGGATGTGTGGCCTGGTCATGCTGCTGCCGCACGGCTATGAAGGTCAGGGTCCGGAGCACTCCTCGGCGCGTCTGGAACGCTATCTGCAGCTCTGCGCTGAGCAGAACATGCAGGTCTGCGTGCCGTCCACGCCGGCGCAGGTTTACCACATGCTGCGTCGTCAGGCGCTGCGCGGTATGCGTCGTCCGCTGATCGTGATGTCACCGAAATCGCTGCTGCGTCATCCGCTGGCGATCTCTACGCTGGATGAGCTGGCGAATGGCAGCTTCCAGCCAGCCATTGGTGAGATTGACGATCTGGATCCGCAGCGCGTGAAACGTGTTGTGCTCTGTTCCGGTAAAGTTTATTACGACCTGCTGGAGCAGCGTCGTAAAAACGAGCAGACCGATGTGGCTATCGTCCGCATCGAGCAGCTTTATCCGTTCCCGCACCAGGCGGTGCAGGAAGCATTAAAAGCGTATTCTCACGTACAGGACTTTGTCTGGTGCCAGGAAGAGCCGCTGAATCAGGGCGCCTGGTATTGCAGTCAGCATCACTTCCGTGAAGTCGTGCCGTTTGGTGCCACTTTACGTTATGCCGGCCGCCCGGCCTCGGCTTCACCGGCCGTGGGTTACATGTCCGTACACCAACAACAGCAGCAAGACCTGGTTAATGACGCGCTGAACGTTAATTAATTAAAAGGAAAGATAATGAGTAGCGTAGATATTCTCGTTCCCGACCTGCCTGAATCGGTTGCCGATGCCTCAGTGGCAACCTGGCACAAAAAACCAGGCGATGCCGTCACTCGCGATGAAGTGCTGGTTGAAATCGAAACCGATAAAGTCGTGCTGGAAGTTCCCGCCGCTGCGGACGGTATCCTGGAAGCCGTTCTGGAAGAAGAGGGCGCCACCGTCACTTCCCGCCAGATCCTGGGCCGCCTGAAAGAGGGCAACAGTGCCGGTAAAGAGACCAGCGCGAAATCTGAAAGCAAAGAGTCTACCCCGGCTCAGCGTCAGACCGCGTCTCTGGAAGAAGAGAGCAACGATGCACTCAGCCCGGCGATTCGCCGCCTGATTGCTGAGCACAACCTGGATGCCTCGCAGATCAAAGGCAGCGGTGTGGGCGGACGTCTGACCCGTGAAGATGTTGAGAAACATCTGGCGAACGCGCCGAAGGCCAGCAGCGCCGCACCGGCCGCGGATACCGCCGCCGTTCAGCAGCCTGTTGCCAGTCGCAGCGAAAAACGCGTGCCGATGACCCGCCTGCGCAAGCGCGTGGCTGAGCGTCTGCTGGAAGCGAAAAACAGCACCGCGATGCTGACGACCTTCAACGAAATCAACATGAAGCCGATCATGGACCTGCGTAAGCAGTATGGTGAGGCGTTCGAGAAGCGTCACGGCGTACGTCTGGGCTTTATGTCTTTCTACCTGAAAGCGGTTGTTGAAGCGCTGAAACGCTATCCGGAAGTGAACGCCTCCATTGATGGCGAAGATGTGGTTTACCACAACTACTTCGACGTCAGCATCGCCGTCTCCACGCCGCGTGGCCTGGTGACACCGGTTCTGCGCGATGTGGATGCGCTGAGCATGGCGGACATCGAGAAGAAAATTAAAGAGCTGGCTGTGAAAGGCCGTGATGGCAAGCTGACCGTGGACGATCTGACCGGCGGTAACTTCACCATCACCAACGGCGGCGTCTTTGGTTCCCTGATGTCCACCCCGATCATCAACCCACCGCAGAGCGCCATCCTGGGCATGCACGCTATCAAGGATCGCCCGATGGCGGTCAATGGTCAGGTTGTCGTGCTGCCAATGATGTACCTGGCACTCTCTTACGACCACCGTCTGATCGATGGCCGCGAATCAGTGGGTTATCTGGTTGCAGTGAAAGAGATGCTGGAAGATCCGGCGCGTCTGCTGCTGGATGTCTGATTTTCACCGGGCGCGCCCCGCGCGCCCAACCTCATTACTCTTTTCAGACCTGAATGGATAGAACATCATGAACTTACACGAATACCAGGCGAAACAGCTGTTTGCACGGTATGGCATGCCGGCACCAACGGGTTACGCCTGTACTACACCACGTGAAGCGGAAGAAGCAGCCTCTAAAATTGGCGCAGGCCCGTGGGTAGTTAAATGTCAGGTTCATGCCGGTGGCCGCGGTAAAGCGGGCGGTGTGAAAGTGGTTAACAGCAAAGAAGAGATCCGTGCTTTTGCTGAGAACTGGCTGGGCAAACGCCTGGTGACCTACCAGACAGACGCAAACGGTCAGCCGGTTAACCAGATTCTGGTTGAAGCGGCGACAGATATCGATCAGGAGCTCTACCTGGGTGCCGTGGTCGATCGCGCAACGCGTCGCGTAATTTTCATGGCCTCTACCGAAGGCGGCGTGGAAATCGAGAAAGTAGCGGAAGAGACCCCGCACCTGATCCACAAAATGGCGCTGGATCCGCTGACCGGTCCGCAGCCTTATCAGGGCCGCGAGCTGGCCTTCAAACTGGGCCTGACCGGTAAGCTGGTAGGTCAGTTCACCAAGATCTTCATGGGTCTGGCGACACTGTTCCTGGAGCGCGATCTGGCGATGGTTGAGATCAACCCGCTGGTGATCACCAAACAGGGCGATCTGATCTGCCTGGATGGCAAACTGGGTGCCGATGGCAATGCCCTGTTCCGTCAGCCAGAGCTGCGCGAAATGCGCGATCCAAGCCAGGAAGATCCGCGTGAAGCCCATGCAACACAGTGGGAACTGAACTATGTTGCGCTGGAAGGCAACATCGGTTGTATGGTTAACGGCGCAGGCCTGGCGATGGGTACCATGGACATCGTTAAGCACCACGGCGGTCAGCCAGCCAACTTCCTGGATGTCGGCGGCGGCGCAACTAAAGAGCGCGTAACCGAAGCCTTCAAAATCATCCTGTCTGACGATGCGGTGAAAGCTGTCTTCGTCAACATTTTCGGCGGCATCGTACGCTGCGACCTGATTGCCGACGGCATCATCGGCGCCGTCGCTGAAGTGGGTGTGAACGTGCCGGTTGTGGTACGTCTGGAAGGTAACAACGCCGAGCTGGGCGCCCAGAAACTGGCGGACAGCGGTCTGAACATCATTGCAGCAACCAGCCTGACAGACGCCGCACAGCGTGTTGTTGCTGCCGCGGAGGGTAAATAATGTCCATTCTGATCGACAAAAACACCAAAGTCATCTGCCAGGGTTTCACTGGCGGCCAGGGGACTTTCCACTCTGAGCAGGCGCTGGCCTATGGTACGCAGCTGGTTGGCGGCGTGACCCCAGGCAAAGGCGGCACCACCCATCTCGGCCTGCCGGTGTTCAACACCGTGCGCGAGGCGGTCGAAGCGACCGGTGCCACTGCCACCGTGATCTACGTGCCGGCGCCTTTCTGCAAAGATGGCATCCTGGAAGCGATCGAAGCGGGCATCAAACTGATCATCACCATCACCGAAGGCATCCCGACGCTGGATATGCTGACCGTGAAAATGAAGCTGGATGAAGCGGGCGTGCGGATGATCGGTCCAAACTGTCCGGGCGTCATCACCCCTGGCGAATGTAAGATCGGCATCATGCCGGGCCACATTCACCAGCCGGGCCGCGTGGGTATCGTTTCCCGTTCCGGTACTCTGACTTATGAAGCGGTTAAGCAGACGACGGATATCGGCTACGGCCAGTCTACCTGCGTCGGTATCGGTGGTGACCCGATCCCAGGCTCTAACTTCATCGACATCCTGAAAATGTTCCAGGACGATCCACAGACGGAAGCGATCGTGATGATCGGTGAGATCGGCGGCAGCGCAGAAGAAGAAGCGGCGGCCTTCATCAAAGAGCACGTGACCAAGCCGGTTGTTGGCTACATCGCGGGTGTGACGGCGCCGAAAGGCAAGCGTATGGGTCACGCTGGTGCGATCATCGCCGGGGGTAAAGGCACGGCAGATGAGAAGTTTGCCGCGCTGGAAGCCGCAGGCGTGAAAACCGTTCGCAGCCTGGCGGACATCGGTGACGCGGTGAAAGCCGTTTTACCTGCCCGCTGAGTCTGATCGGCAGCGATAAAGAAGCCACCTTCGGGTGGCTTTTTTTATGGGCGAAACGGGCCGTTTTCCTGCCGCCATCAGCGCGAGCAGGGGTGTCTCAGATGACCATCAAGTTATTTATTTCGTTAATGGATAGTGGCAATAGTAAACTATTTTCTCACTCCTGATTTCATTAATGACATCTTATTAACAAGAAACCTACCTGACTCCATCTGGAAACTTATTGCGTTAATCCAGATCAATTAATTGCGATTTATATCCAACTATTTCTCTGGCAAAGCGCAGCGTTAAGGGCGTAAATTGCGCTGCATCAATCCAGCCTTTTACACAAATTTTCAAACGTCTGCTCATCCCGGGATAACACCCGCTTTCTCCTGTTTAAGCACGCGTTAACGAAAGCGCGGATTGACAATTCTCAGAGCTGCTTCCTTCGCGACTCGCCTGGTCGGGCAGCTCACAGCCCTGTTCTGCGGGTATTAAAAACTGGAATTAATAAACAGTCGTTCCTGACTCTGATCGCGGCCGGATTATTCGTACCGTGACGGAGACAAAGCGAGGAGCAAGGAGTCCTTATGTTAGATATCGTCGAGCTGTCGCGGTTACAGTTTGCCTTAACGGCGATGTACCATTTTCTGTTTGTCCCTTTAACGCTGGGTATGGCGTTTCTGCTGGCGATCATGGAAACGGTTTACGTCCTGAGCGGTAAACAGATTTATAAAGATATGACCAAGTTCTGGGGCAAGTTATTTGGGATTAACTTTGCGCTGGGTGTGGCCACCGGACTGACCATGGAATTTCAGTTCGGAACAAACTGGTCCTATTACTCTCACTACGTCGGCGATATCTTTGGCGCGCCGCTCGCTATCGAAGGGCTGATGGCGTTCTTCCTGGAGTCCACCTTTGTCGGCCTGTTCTTCTTTGGCTGGGATCGGCTGGGCAAAGTGCAGCACATGGCGGTCACCTGGCTGGTGGCGCTGGGCTCAAACATGTCTGCGCTGTGGATTCTGGTCGCCAACGGCTGGATGCAGAACCCTGTCGCTTCGGAGTTCAATTTCGAAACCATGCGTATGGAGATGGTGAGCTTCTCCCAGCTGGTGCTGAATCCGGTGGCGCAGGTGAAATTCGTTCACACCGTGGCTGCGGGTTACACCACCGGGGCGATGTTTATTCTCGGCATCAGCGCCTGGTACATGCTGAAAGGTCGTGACCTGGCCTTCGCGAAACGCTCCTTCGCTATCGCGGCCAGCTTTGGCATGGCGGCGGTGCTCTCCGTGATTCTGCTGGGCGACGAGTCGGGCTATGAGATGGGGGATGTGCAGAAAACCAAGCTGGCCGCGATCGAAGCGGAGTGGGACACCCAGCAGGCACCCGCCTCATTCACCCTGTTTGGCGTGCCCGATCAGGCGAAGCAGGAGAACCGCTATGCCGTGCAGATCCCGTGGCTGCTGGGCCTGATCGCTACCCGCTCCGTCGACAAGCCGGTTACTGGCCTGAAAGATCTGATGGCGCAGCATGAAGTCCGCATCCGTAACGGCATGAAAGCGTACACCCTGCTGAATGAACTGCGCAGTGGCAGCCAGGATCCGGCGGTGCGTGATGCCTTTAATCAGCACAAGCAGGATCTCGGTTACGGTCTGCTGCTGAAACGCTATACCGACAACGTGGCGGATGCGACGGAAGCACAGATCAAACAGGCGACGCAGGACTCTATCCCGCGCGTGGCGCCGCTCTACTTCGCCTTCCGCATCATGGTGCTGTGTGGCGTGCTGCTGCTGGGCATCATCACCCTCTCATTCTGGAGCGTAATACGTAATCGCGTAGGTAAAAACCGCCTGTTACTGAAAGCGGCGCTGTTCGGGATCCCGCTTCCCTGGATTGCCGTCGAGTCGGGCTGGTTCGTGGCGGAGTATGGCCGTCAACCCTGGGCGATCGGTGAGATCCTGCCGACTGCGGTGGCTAACTCCTCGCTGACCACCGGCGATCTGCTGTTCTCGATGATCCTGATTTGCGGTCTCTACACGCTGTTCCTGGTGGCTGAAATGTACCTGATGTTTAAATTCGCCCGTCTGGGGCCGAGCAGCCTGAAAACCGGGCGTTATCACCATGAGCAGATCACGGCAACCCCTCGGCCGGTGCAGGGATAAGGAGAGCGACCATGTTTGATTATGAAGTTCTGCGCTTTGTCTGGTGGCTGTTGATTGGCGTGCTGCTGATCGGTTTCGCCGTCGCCGATGGTTTTGATATGGGCGTCGGTATGCTGACGCGCATCCTGGGACGTACCGATACCGAACGTCGCGTCATGATTAACAGCATCGCCCCTCACTGGGACGGTAACCAGGTGTGGCTGATCACCGCGGGCGGGGCGCTGTTTGCGGCCTGGCCTATGGTCTACGCGGCGGCCTTCTCCGGCTTCTACGTGGCGATGATTCTGGTGCTGGCGTCGCTGTTCTTCCGTCCGGTTGGCTTCGACTACCGTTCCAAGATCGAAGATACCCGCTGGCGCGGTGCCTGGGACTGGGGCATCTTCATTGGCAGCTTCGTGCCGCCGCTGGTGATCGGCGTGGCGTTTGGCAACCTGCTGCAGGGGGTGCCGTTCCATGCCGATGAGTATCTGCGTCTGTTTTACACCGGCAACTTCTTCCAGCTGCTGAATCCGTTCGGCCTGCTGGCGGGTGTGGTGAGCGTGGCGATGATCCTGGCGCAGGGCGCGACCTATCTGCAGATGCGCACCACGGGTGAGCTGCATCTGCGCTCACGCACCGCCGCGCAGCTTGCCGCGCTGGTGATGATGGTCTGCTTTATCCTGGCGGGTGTCTGGGTCAACTACGGTATTCCGGGCTATGTCGTCACCAGCACGATGGATCACTTCGCGGCCTCGAACCCGCTGGGTAAAACCGTCGTGCGCGAAGCGGGGGCCTGGATGGTCAACTTCCGCCAGCATCCTGTGCTGTGGCTCTTCCCGCTGCTGGGTGTGGTGCTGCCGCTGCTCACCATCCTCTGCTCCCGGATAGAGAAGGGCGCCTGGGCGTTCCTGTTCTCCTCGCTGACGCTGGCCTGCGTCATCATGACCGCGGGCATTGCAATGTTTCCGTTCATCATGCCCTCCAGCACCGTGCCGGGCGTCAGTCTGACAATGTGGGATGCCACCTCGAGCCTGCTGACGCTGCAGACCATGACCGTGGCTGCCGTGATCTTCGTGCCGATCATTCTGGCTTATACCACCTGGTGTTACTGGAAGATGTTTGGCCGTATCACCAAAGAGCACATTGAAAGCAACAGTCACTCACTCTATTAATTAAGGAGACGTCGCATGTGGTATTTTGCCTGGATTCTCGGCACCCTGCTGGCCTGCGCTTTCGGTATCGTGACCGCGCTGGCGATTGAGCAGGCTGATGCACAGGATGAGCCGCGCTGATGCGTAAGGCCATCCGGATGCTCTACGATCTGATGGACAGGGGCCCGCTGCGGGCCCTTTCACTGCTGCTGGCGCTGGTCACGGCCGGGGCAGTGTTGTGGGACCCGACGCGTTTTAGCAGTCAGGCCGGCCCGTTACCCGGGCTGCAGGGACTGGTGCTGATCTGGGCGGTCTGCACCGGCGTGATCCACGGCGTGGGTTTTCGGCCACAGAAAAGCCGATGGCAGGCGCTCTTCACGCCGTTACCCGCCATGCTGGTATCAGGTCTGGCGCTTTACCGTTTTTACCTCTGATCCCCGTCTCACCGGCGCTGACAGTGAATTTTTGTCAGCGTCTGGTCAATAAATCTCCCTGAAATCGTTCCGTTTGTTACGGAGCGATAATTATTTTCGTCTGGCTCTGGCGACCCATTCCCAACCCCAATTCTCTTGCGTATAGTAGCAACGTTTAAAACGAGGCCGGGATGTAGAGTGAGTACAACGCTGTTTCGCTGGCCGGTTCGGGTCTATTACGAAGATACTGATGCCGGTGGTGTGGTTTATCACGCCAGCTATATCGCTTTTTATGAACGAGCACGTACCGAAATGTTGCGCCAGCACCATTTCAGTCAGCAGACGCTGTTAGAGCAGCAGGTCGCTTTTGTGGTGCGGCGTATAACGGTGGACTATCTGGCGGCGGCGCGTCTTGATGACCTTCTGGAGATCCAGAGTGAAGTGACATCAATGACACGGGCTACCATGACGTTCACGCAACGTATCGTGAATACTGAAGGCAAAGTGCTCAATGAGGCAGAAGTCCTGATTGCCTGCATTAACCCACATCTGATGAAGCCGATTGCGCTTCCCAAGTCTATTGTCGCGGAGTTCAAGCAGTGACTGACATGAACATTCTTGATTTGTTCCTGAAGGCGAGCCTTCTGGTCAAACTTATCATGTTGATTTTGATCGGCTTTTCTATTGCCTCCTGGGCCATCATTATTCAGCGCACACGTATTCTGAATGCCGCGGGCAGAGAAGCGGAGGCGTTTGAAGACAAGTTCTGGTCCGGCATCGAGCTTTCCCGTCTTTATCATGAGAGCCAGGAACGGCGTGACGAGCTGGCGGGTTCGGAGCAGATCTTCTACTCCGGCTTTAAAGAGTTCGCCCGTCTGCATCGCGCCAACAATCATGCGCCGGAAGCGGTCATCGAAGGGGCCAGCCGTGCGATGCGGATCTCCATGAACCGTGAGCTGGAAGCGCTGGAAAACCACATTCCGTTCCTCGGCACCGTGGGCTCTATCAGTCCTTACATCGGGCTGTTCGGTACGGTCTGGGGGATCATGCACGCCTTTATCGCGCTGGGCGCGGTGAAGCAGGCGACGCTGCAGATGGTGGCACCGGGTATCGCCGAAGCGCTGATTGCGACCGCAATCGGTCTGTTTGCCGCGATTCCGGCGGTCATGGCGTACAACCGTCTGAACCAGCGCGTCAATAAACTGGAGCAGGGCTACGACAACTTCATGGAAGAGTTCACTGCCATCCTGCATCGCCAGGCTTTCTCCAGCGATAGCGCTAAGTAAATAGAGGTTAATGATGGCCAGAGTACGTGGTCGCAAAAGCCGCGACCTGAAGTCGGAAATCAACATCGTTCCGCTCCTGGACGTCCTGTTGGTGCTGCTGCTGATCTTCATGGCAACGGCGCCCATTATTACCCAGAGCGTGGAAGTGGATCTGCCCGATGCCACCGACTCAAAAACCGTTTCCAGCGATGATAATCCGCCGGTGATTGTTGAAGTCGCGGGGGTGGGGCAATACAGCCTGGTCGTGGATCACGACCGCATGGATCAACTTCCGCCAGAGCAGGTGATCAGCGAAGCGCAGCGTCGGCTGGAAGCGAATCCTAAGACGGTCTTTTTAATCGGGGGCGCGAAAGAGGTGCCTTACGATGAAATTATTAAAGCGCTGAACCTGCTGCACCAGGCGGGTGTTAAATCTGTCGGTTTGATGACGCAGCCGATTTAAAATCGAACCGTTTTTTGGGAACCGAGTGTGTCGAAGGCAACCGAGCAAAACGAGAAGTTAAAGCGCGCGATAATCATTTCGGTGATTCTGCATATCGTGCTGATCGCGCTGCTGATATGGAGCTCGTTTAATGAGCACATTGACCCCAGCAGTGCGGGGGGCGGCGGCGGTGATATTGATGCGGTCATGGTCGATCCCGGAGCCGTTGTCAGTCAATACAATCGTCAGCAGAACCAGCAGAGCGACAGTCAGCGTGCTGAGCAGCAGCGCAAAAAGCAGGCGCAGCAGCAGGCTGAAGAGCTGCAGCAGAAACAGGCGGCTGAGCAGCAGCGTCTGAAAGCGCTGGAAAAAGAGCGTTTAGCGGCGCAGGAAACAGCGAAAGAAGAGGCTAAGCAGCAGGCGGCTCAGCAGAAAGCGGCAGAAGAGGCGGCGAAGCAGGCGCAGGAGCAGCAGAAAACGGCTGAAGCCGCGGCGGCGAAAGCCAAAGCCGAGGCAAAAGCGCAGGCGGATGCGCAGGCCAAAGCCGCTGCCGAAGAGGCGAAGCAGGCGGCAGCCGAGGCAAAAAAGCAGGCTGATCAGCAGGCCAAAGCTGCCGCAGCGGCGGCGGCCAAAGAGAAAGCCGTAGCCGAAGCGAAGGCTAAATCGGAAGCGGATGCGAAAGCGGCCGCTGAAGCCAAAGCAAAAGCTGCTGCCGACGCGAAAGCGAAAGCGGCGGAAGAGGCCAAAGAGAAAGCCGCTGAAGCGAAAGCCAAAGCCGCGGAAGAGGCGAAAGAGAAAGCCGCCGAGGCAGCCAAAGCCAAAGCCGAAGCGGCGAAAGAGGCCGCGAAAGAGGCCGCGAAAGAGAAGGCCGAAGCCGCCGCGAAGGCTAAAGCAGAGGCCGCAGCCAAAGCGAAAGCGGATGCTGCCGCGAAAGCCAAAGCCGATGCCGCGGCGAAAGCCAAAGCTGACGCGAAAGCGAAAGCGGCCGCCGATGCGGCCAATGACAGCGACGTCGATGATTTACTGGGTGGCCTGACGTCAGGTAAAAATGCACCGAAAAGCGGTGCCTCCGGTGGCGCAGCAGGGCAGGGAAACCAGAAGAAAGCCGGTGCAACAGGCGCGGAAATCAACTCCTACATGGGACAGGTGGTCAGTGCGATTCAGAGCCGGTTCTATGATGCGGATCTCTATCGCGGAAAAACCTGTGATTTGCGGATTAAACTTGCGCCTGATGGATTGTTGATTGATGTTAAGGCAGAGGGGGGCGATCCTGCGCTCTGCCAGGCCGCGATTGCAGCCGCCAGACAGGCACGAATTCCGAAGCCGCCTACGCAGGCGGTCTACGAAGTGTTTAAAAACGCCCCGATGCGTTTTAAACCGCAATAATGCAGTAACGGGCGGCAAGTTGATCTATGTTTAGCTTGCCGTACTAAGTCTTACTCGTGGTTTCCAGGAACAGTGCCAATTATCGTGGACTGAGGTTCAGATAAGGGAGATAAAATGAAGCAAGCTCTTCGCGTTACGTTAGGCTTTTTTATCCTGCTGTGGGCAGCCGTGCTGCATGCAGAGGTCCGGATTGAGATCACCCAGGGTGTGAACACCGCCCGTCCGATTGGTGTGGTGCCGTTTAAATGGGCCGGCGCTGGCGCCGCGCCGGAAGATGTCGGCGGCATCGTGGCCGCTGACCTGCGCAACAGTGGCAAATTCAATCCGCTGGATCGCTCACGTCTGCCACAGCAGCCAACCAGCGCGCAGGAAGTGCAGCCTGCCGCCTGGAGCGCGCTCGGCATTGATGCGGTCGTGGTAGGTCAGGTCGCCGCTAACCCCGATGGCAGCTATCAGGTCTCTTACCAGCTGGTGGATACCGGCGGCGCGCCAGGTACCGTACTGGCTCAGAACTCTTACAAAGTGACGAAGCAGTGGCTGCGTTATGCTGCGCACACTGCCAGCGATGAAACTTTCCAGAAGCTGACCGGCATCAAGGGCGCTTTCCGCACCCGCATCGCCTATGTCGTACAGACTAACGGCGGCCAGTTCCCGTATGAGCTGCGCGTGGCCGATTACGATGGTTACAACCAGTTTGTCGTGCACCGTTCACCCCAGCCGCTGATGTCACCGGCCTGGTCTCCGGACGGCAGCAAAGTCGCCTACGTAACCTTTGAAAGTGGCAAGTCTGCGCTGGTCGTTCAGACGCTCTCTAACGGTGCAATCCGTCAGGTTGCTTCGTATCCACGCCATAACGGTGCGCCGGCGTTCTCACCGGACGGTTCTAAGCTGGCGTTCGCGCTCTCTAAAACCGGCAGCCTGAACCTCTATGTGATGGATCTGGCCTCGGGTCAGACTCGTCAGGTGACCGATGGTCGCTATAACAGCACTGAACCGACCTGGTTCCCGGACAGCCAGACTCTGGCGTATACCTCCGACCAGGCCGGTGCGCCTCAGATCTATAAAATTGGCGTTAATGGCGGCACGCCACAGCGTATTACCTGGGAAGGCGGTCAGAACCAGGACGCGGATGTCGCTACAGACGGTAAATCAATGGTGATGATCAGCACCAGCGGTGGTGCGCAACACGTCGCCAAACAGGATCTGGAAACGGGAGCCGTTCAAACGTTAACGGACACGTTCCTGGATGAAACGCCGAGCCTGGCACCAAACGGCACAATGGTAATCTACAGCTCTACTCAGGGTATGGGTTCCGTGCTGCATCTGGTTTCAACCGACGGCCGTTTCAAAGCGCGTCTTCCGGCAACTGATGGACAGGTAAAATTTCCTGCCTGGTCGCCGTATCTGTAATGTCTGATCTGTCAGACATCGCAAACAATAAACAATAATGGGATTTTTGAAATGCAACTGAACAAAGTGCTGAAGGGTTTGATGCTGGCTCTGCCGGTTCTGGCAGTAGCGGCTTGTAGCTCACACAAAAACAACAACAATGACCAGACTGGCATGGGCGCTGATGGCGCTTACGGTGCAAACTCTGGCATGAACGGTAACGGCGGCAACATGTCTTCTGACGAGCAGGCTCGTCTGCAGATGCAGCAGCTGCAGCAGAACAACATCGTGTACTTCGGTCTGGACAAATATGACGTTCAGTCTGACTACGCACAGATGCTGGATCAGCACGCAAGCTTCCTGCGCAGCAACCCGTCTTACAAAGTGACCATCGAAGGTCACGCGGATGAGCGCGGTACGCCGGAATACAACATCGCCCTGGGCGAACGTCGTGCTAACGCTGTGAAAATGTACCTGCAGGGTAAAGGCGTGTCGGCTGATCAGATGTCTATCGTTTCTTACGGTAAAGAGAAGCCAGCCGTTCTGGGTCATGACGAAGCAGCGTACTCTAAAAACCGTCGTGCCGTACTGGTCTACTAAGAGAATCACATGGTTAGTAACTTCAGACGTCATCTGTTGAGTCTGTCGTTACTGATTGGCGTAGCGGCCCCCTGGGCCGCTAATGCCCAAGCGTCAATCAGTAGCGTTGGCTCCGGCTCGGTCGAAGACCGTGTCACCACTCTTGAACGAATCTCAAATGCCCAGGCACAGCTGATGCAACAATTGCAGCAGCAGATGAGCGATAACCAGCGTGATATCGACGCGCTGCGTGGGCAAATCCAGCAAAATACGTATCAGCTGAATCAGGTGGTTGAGCGGCAGAAGCAGCTTTACCAGCAGATCGACAGCCTGAGCAGCGCCAGCAGCAGCGGCGGGCAGCAGGCGGCTGGCGGCGATGCCGCAGCAGATACCGGCGCAGCCGCCACCGCAGGCGCGGCCGCATCGGCGCAGAGTGCTCCGGCGCAGACCGGTGACGCGAACAGCGATTACAATGCGGCTGTGGCGCTGATTCTGGAAAAGAAACAGTATGACCAGGCGATCAGCGCGCTTCAGGCGTGGGTAAAACGTTATCCGGATTCGACCTACCAGCCGAATGCGAATTACTGGCTCGGTCAGCTGAACTACAACAAAGGTAAAAAGGACGACGCGGCTTACTATTACGCCACGGTAGTGAAAAACTATCCGAAGTCGCCGAAAGCCGCAGAAGCGCTGTTTAAAGTGGGCGTCATCATGCAGGAGAAAAAAGACACGGCAAAAGCCAAAGCGGTCTTCCAGCAGGTGATCAAACTTTATCCGGATACCGATTCTGCAAAACAGGCTCAGAAACGTCTGGCAAGCCTGTAATTTGACCGGTGATGGCCAGATATCGTGTGATTTCTGGTCTTGCCGTATGAAAGGTAAGCAGTTGGCGCTTCTGGCAGAAATAAGAGTTGCGCTACCTCGCTAAATCAGTAATATATGCCGCCGTTGCCGGGACACATTGCAGATGTGTCTGGTAAGCCTGAAGATGGGTCGTTAGCTCAGTTGGTAGAGCAGTTGACTTTTAATCAATTGGTCGCAGGTTCGAATCCTGCACGACCCACCATCTTCTTCAGACGCGCGTTAATCGCGTCGTATTCCGAAGAAGCCTTCAGCATCGCTTCACAGTCATAAGATGGGTCGTTAGCTCAGTTGGTAGAGCAGTTGACTTTTAATCAATTGGTCGCAGGTTCGAATCCTGCACGACCCACCATCTTATCTCAGCCGCCCGGCGTGCTGAACGATTGTAAGCCCCCCAGCGGGTCGTTAGCTCAGTTGGTAGAGCAGTTGACTTTTAATCAATTGGTCGCAGGTTCGAATCCTGCACGACCCACCAATTAAGAAAAAAGCGCCTCGGGCGCTTTTTTCGTTTTCAGGGCACGGCGTCTGGCGTGCAGGATGAGAACCTGCTGCAGGTTCGACTGAATCGCCTGCGATTCAGACTGATGCGTCAGCCTGCCGCCTCACCGCCACCGTCACGGTTTTTTCTTCACTTTCGCCACCGCCAGACTCTCCCAGATATGCATCACGGCATAGCTGCGCCAGGGACGCCAGGCGAGTGAGCGCGCCTCGGCCTGCGAGGCCGTCATGCCGCCCAGATTATTGCGGATGGCGATATCCTCTTTGGGAAAGGCATCCGGCCAGCGCAGGGCGCGCATCGCGATATAGTGCGCGGTCCACGGACCAATGCCCGGCAGGCTGACCAGCTTCTTTATCACCTCGTCCGGCGACTGAGCGGCACTGAGCCGCAGATCGCCGCTGGCGCAGGCAGTGGCGAAAGCGATGATGGCGCGGGAGCGCGCGGCGCTGACGATGCCGAGCGGCGCCACATCATCCACCGACGACGCAGCGATGCGTTCAGGCAGCGCGGTGTAGCGGGTCAGATCGGGAAAAGGCGTCTCGCAGGGCTCGCCAAACGCGGCGGCAAAACGGCTGCTGACGGTGGTCGCTGCTTTCACTGTCACCTGCTGGCCGATAATGGCACGCACGCCCAGCTCAAAGGCGTCGAACGCGCCAGGCACGCGCAGCCCAGGGTGCGCGAGCAGGCTGGGAGCCAGCAGCGGGTCCTGCGACAGGCAGGCCGCGATACGCTGCGGCTGCGCATCCAGATCGAACAGATCGCGCAGTCGGCGCAACAGCAGCGGCAGCACCGGCGTCAGCGAAGCAGAGAGCGTCACCTGCAGCGCATTTTTCTGCGGCAGATGTGACACGCTGACCCAGCCCCGACAGCGGCCCAGCGCCACGGTGCGTCGCCAGCTGCCATCCTCCACCGCCTCGACCTCTTTCATCAGGTGCGTCTGCAGAAACCAGAGCATCGCCGCCCAGTCATAGGGCGGGCGATAAGCCAGCCGCAGCGTAATGCGGTCGCCCGGCTGCGTGGCCTGAACCGCGGGCTCATCCCGGCGCAGCGCGCTGGGCGTCATCCGGTAGCGCGCCTGAAACACATCGTTGAAACGCCGCAGGCTGCGAAAGCCGCTGGCGTAGGCGACCTCCGTGACCGGCAGCCGGGTCTCCGTCAGCAGCTGTTTGGCCAGCAGCATACGGCGCGTCTGTTTCAGCTCCAGCGGCGACACCCCCAGCTCCTGCTGCACGATGCGCCGCAGCTGGCGCAGACTGAGCCCGAACTCTGCCGCAATCGCCTCCAGCCCCTCGCGCTCCTCCAGCATGCCCTCCTCAATACGCTGAACCAGCCGCTCCGCGACGCGATGAGGCTGATCGACCGGCGCATTTCCCGGCGCCAGTTCAGGGCGACAGCGCAGGCAGGGGCGGAAGCGGGCTTTCTCCGCCGCCTCGGCGCTGCTGAAGAACAGACAGTTTTTAAGCATCGGCGCTTTCACCGGGCAGACCGGACGGCAGTAGATGCCGGTGGAGGTGACGCCCACAAAGAAAACGCCGTCGAAGCGGGTATCACGGGAGGTCAGCGCCTGGTAGGCAATTTCGGGACTGAGCATGGCATTTCTCCGGTAAAGAGCCGCAGTCTATACCGGCAAACGCCGTCAGACTGGCTGTTTTCGGACAGCACAATAGTTTAGCGTCATGACCGGAAACAGCCAGTCAGGGCCGGGAAAAGTGCGATAATGGGCGATGGAACCGTGACGGGAGAATCACCATGTACTACTTCAGACCAATCGCCACCCCGGTGGGTGAGCTTAAACTGGTCGCCAGCGACAGCGGCCTGGCGGGCATTCTGTGGGAAAATGACGATCCGAAACGCACCCGGTTTTTGCCACAGGTGCAGGATGACGACCATCCTGTTCTGCGTGAAACCGAGCGCCAGCTTAACGAGTACTTCGCCGGCGCGCGGCGCGTCTTCGACCTGCCGCTCGATTTTGTCGGCACCGATTTCCAGAAAAAGGTCTGGCAGGCGCTGGTGGCGATCCCGTTTGGCGAAACGCGCAGCTACAGCCAGATTGCGCGGGAGATTGGCCATCCGCTGGCCGTGCGTGCGGTCGGCGCGGCCAACGGGCGTAATCCACTCTCGATTGTTGCGCCGTGCCATCGGGTCATCGGGTCCAACGGCAAGCTCACCGGCTTTGCGGGCGGGCTGGATATCAAAGCCTTTTTGCTGTCGCTGGAAAGACCGCAGCCATCGCTGGCGCTGAGCGAGGAGACGCCGCGGGCGGGGCAGGCGGTTTGACCAGGCCGGAATAAAAAGCTCACGACAGGGCCGGTTTTTTCCGCTATCGTGTTTAGCATATAAAACACGATGGCGTGATCAACGTCATAAGTTGCCTGATAAGGCGATTTTCGTTAATTAGATAAAACGAGAGCTGTGTCATGAGTGTGATGTTCGATCCTGAAAGCGCCGTTTACCCCTTTCCGCCGAAACCTGCCCGCCTGAGCGATGATGAGAAGGCGTTCTATCGTGAGAAAATCAAAGCGCTGCTGAAAGCGCGCAACGCGGTGATGGTGGCGCATTACTACACCGATCCGGAGATTCAGGCGCTGGCAGAGGAGACGGGCGGCTGCGTCTCCGACTCCCTGGAGATGGCGCGCTTTGGCAGTAATCACGCCGCGACCACGCTGCTGGTGGCGGGCGTGCGCTTTATGGGGGAAACCGCCAAAATCCTCAGCCCGGAAAAAACCGTGCTGATGCCTACCCTGCAGGCGGAGTGCTCACTGGATCTCGGCTGCCCGATTGAGGAGTTCAGTGCGTTCTGCGATGCCCATCCCGATCGTACCGTGGTGGTCTATGCCAACACCTCCGCCGCCGTGAAAGCGCGGGCTGACTGGGTCGTGACTTCCAGCATTGCGGTCGAGCTGATTGAACACCTCGACAGCCTGGGCGAAAAAATCATCTGGGCACCGGATCGCCATCTTGGCCATTACGTCACCCAAAAATCGGGCGCGGACGTGCTCTGCTGGCAGGGGGCCTGTATCGTACATGACGAATTCAAAACCCAGGCCCTGCAGCGGATGAAGGCGCTCTATCCCGACGCGGCGGTGCTGGTGCATCCGGAATCGCCGCAGGCGATTGTCGATCTGGCGGACGCGGTCGGTTCCACCAGCCAGCTGATCCAGGCCGCGAAGTCGCTGCCGCATCCGCAGATGATTGTGGCCACCGATCGCGGCATCTTCTACAAAATGCAGCAGGCCGTGCCGGATAAGGAGCTGCTGGAAGCGCCGACGGCGGGTGAGGGGGCGACCTGCCGCAGCTGTGCACACTGTCCGTGGATGGCGATGAACGGCCTGAAAGCCATCGCAGAGGCGCTGGAGTCGGGCGGGGTGGAACATGAGATTCAGGTGGATGAGACGCTGCGTGAGGCGGCGTTACTGCCGCTTAATCGCATGCTATCCTTTGCAGCAGACCTTAAACTCAACGTGAAGGGCAACGCGTAAGCGTTTTCCGGACAGGTGCTCTGCATGGACTTCTTCAGCACACACAACATTCTGGTTCATATTCCTCTTGGGGCGGGCGGCTACGATCTCTCATGGATTGAGGCTATCGTTACCCTGGCGGGCTTACTCTGCATCTGGTTTGCCAGCCTGGAAAAAATCATCAACTATCCTTTCGGCCTGATTAACGTCACGCTGTTTGCGGTGATTTTCTTCCAGATCCAGCTCTACGCCAGCCTGCTGCTTCAGCTCTTCTTCTTTGCCGCCAACCTCT
Source organism: Pantoea deleyi (assembly GCF_022647325.1). Lineage (NCBI taxonomy): Bacteria > Pseudomonadati > Pseudomonadota > Gammaproteobacteria > Enterobacterales > Erwiniaceae > Pantoea > Pantoea deleyi. The sequence goes on along the minus strand of NZ_CP071405.1, from coordinate 2,812,709 downwards.
ACGGCTGGTACGCCTGGAGTCGTCAGACGGCCGATAACGAGGCGGCGCTGAAAATCCGCTGGCTGCCGCTGCCCAAAGCGCTGGCCTGGGGCGCGGGCTGTGTGATCGCGATTGCGCTGATGACCCGTTATATCGACCCGGTGTTTGCGCTGCTGACCCGCGCAGCCGTTACGCTGATGAACGCGCTCGGCCTGGCGGTAGCGATGCCTGAACTGCAGCCGGACGCCTTCCCGTTCTGGGATGCCTGCATGATGGTGCTGTCGATAGCGGCGATGGTGCTGATGACGCGCAAATATGTCGAGAACTGGCTGCTATGGGTGATCATCAATGTGATCAGCGTGATGATATTCGCCCGTCAGGGCGTGTATGCGATGTCGCTGGAGTATGTGATTCTGACGCTGATCGCGCTGAATGGTTCACGTATCTGGATCCGCAGCGCGCGGCAACAGGGTTCCCGCGCGCTGTCGGCTCAGTGAGTGTGCGCCTTGCCGCTGGCGTGCGCCGGGTCAGGCTTGTGGTCATGATCATTATCGTGGTCGTGACCCGCCGAATGGCTGTGGTGATGCCCGCTGGCTGCTGCACGGCTTAAGCCCAGTTCACATTCGGCACCGGTGCAGGGCTGATACTCCATCTGCACCGTTGCATGTTCAATCTGGTAGTGCTGCCGCAGATAGTCGTGAATACGGTGCAGCAGCGCATCGTGATCGTAAGGCGGGATCACCTGCGCATGCAGCGTCAGCAGCGGCTTTTCACCCACCTGCCACAGATGCACATGGTGAACATTGCGCACCTCCGCGATGTTCCGCGTGAGATCGCGCATCATCCGGTTCACATCCAGCGAGTGCGGTGCCCCTTCCAGTAACTCCTGCAGACTCTCCCGCAGCAGCGACCAGGCGCTGCGCAGCACCAGCAGCGAAACCAGCAGCGACAGAATCGGGTCGATAGGCATCCAGCCGGTCAGCAGAATGACCACCGCCGCAACGATTGCCCCCACCGAACCCAGCAGGTCCCCCATCACATGCAGCGCGGCGGCGCGCACGTTGAGGTTTTTCTCTTCGCTGCCGTGATGCAGCAGCCAGAACGACAGGATATTGGCCAGCAGCCCGCCAATCGCGATCCCCAGCATCAGGCCTCCTGTCACCGGCTGCGGATCGGCAAAGCGGCGCACCGCCTCCCAGACGATGAGCGCGGTGATGCCCAGCAGCGCGATGGCGTTCACGAAGGCGGCCAGGGTGGTCAGCCGCAGCAGACCGAATGTGTGGCGGGCGTTGGGTTTGCGCCGGGCAAATTGCACGGCCAGCAGCGCCATCAGCAGCGCGGCGGCGTCGGTCAGCATATGCCCGGCATCGGCCAGCAGCGCCAGCGAACCGGAGATCCAGCCGCCAATCACTTCGGCAACCATAAAGAGAACGGTCACCCCGAAGGCGGCCGCCAGACGCGTGCGATTACTGTCCTGCCCGCTATGAGTGTGGGTGTGTGCCATAAGATTCCAGTTTTTTGAGTAACCTGTCTGTTAATAATATCAGTGATTGCCACGTCTCAGCAGGATCCTGATGCGCGCCTGCCTGTTCCACCAGTTGCTGGCTGAGCTGCGCGCCCTGATCCAGCCCCGCCAGCAGCCAGCTTCCTTTCATCCGGTGCGCCGCTGCGGCGAACGCGGGCCAGTCTGTCCTGGCGTACGTCTCATGCATGGCCGCCAGATCCTGCGACAGTGTGCTATGGAGCGTCCGGCTCAGGCGAGTGAGAAAGGTCTCATTCTGCTGTGCCAGCTGCCACAGATTGTCATCCAGCGCCGCCAGCGGATCGTGCTGAAACGCCATCAGCAGCGTGCGGAGATCGGCCGACTGGACCGGTTTAATCAGCACCTGCTCCCGCGCCGCCAGACTGCGCGTCAGCAGCTGCGCATCCGCCGAGCAGAGCACCCGCATCGCCTGCCGGCCCCGCTGGCGATCACGCCGCCGCAACAGGCGCAGCAGCAGCGTGCCGTCGGGCCGGGGCATCATCTGGTCGATAAACAGCAGATCATAGGGCTGCTGAGCATCGGCCCGCAAAAGCGCACGCCCCTCTTCGAAAATATCGGCCTGAATCGCGAAGCGCGCCAGCTGCTGCTGCATCACCAGCAGGTTGGTCGGGTGGTCATCCACAATCGCCACCCGCAGCGCAGGAAAGGCGGGCTGGGTGATCTCCTCTTCATGACCGGGCGAGGTGGCAGGCTCCAGCGGTAGCGTGACGGTGACCTGGGTGCCCTGACCGGGAGCCGACACGAGCCGGATATCGCCCCCCATCCGCAGCACCATCTCGCGGCAGATAAACAGCCCCAGTCCGCTGCCCTGCACCGAAACTGATTTGCCGGAGGGCGCCTGATACCAGGGATCGAACAGCTTCTGCTGCTCATCCGGCGGAATCCCGCTGCCGCTGTCGCTGACCGTCAGGGTCAGCGCCTGCCCGGCGGCCAGCGTCAGGCGGATCGTGCCGTGACGGGTAAACTTCAGCGCGTTGGTCATCAGATTGTTGACCACCTGCTGCAGGCGATCGGCATCGATCATGATCAGGTCAGGCAGCGGCGTCAGGGCCTCGACGATCAGACGTGGCCCCTCTGCGCGCATCAACGGATGATAGAAGTGCTGCTGCTGATTGAGCCACTGCGCCAGCGCCAGCGGACGTGGCGCCAGAGTAAAACTGTTGCTCTCGATACGGGCGTGATCCTGCAGATCATTCAGCAGGGTCAGTAACGACTGTGCGCTGCTGTGCAGCAGCGTCAGGTTCTGGCTGCTGCGCTGCTGCTTCTCCAGCTCCAGCAGTCCAAGAATCGCCTGCATCGGCGTGCGCAGCTCATGGCTGACGGTCGCCAGAAACTGGCTCTTCATCGCGTTGGCGTGTTCGGCCTGTTCGCGCTGCTGTCGTTCCCGGCGCTGCTGCCAGTAGCGCCGGGCCAGCAGCAGTAACAGCAGCACAATTGCCGCTCCGGCCACCGCCAGCACCATCATCGGCAGCGAACGCATTACCCTCACGCTGCCGGGCTGCGGCGGGGTGGACCAGCTGTCACGCATCCGGCTCTGGGTGTCGGCCGGGATCTGCTGTAAGGCGCGATCGAGCAGGGTTCGCAGCACCGGCTGGTCAGGTGTCACGCCCAGCGCGACAGGCCAGGCGATGTCGCTGGCGGCAAAGGCGAGATGAATACGTGCGTCGTCGCGGCTGGCGATGCGCCAGCGGGCGGAGAGCACGTTATCGACCAGCGCATCGATCTCGCCCTTCGCCAGCGCATCATAGAGGCTGTTGCGGTCGGCAAACGGCTGTGACGGCAGATCCGCAGGCAGCAGCCGCAGGGCCAGATCCCCCTGCAATACGCCAATCCGCTTGCCGTGCAGATCGCGCCAGTGCGCGGGCGTATCGGGGCGGATGCTGTAGATCCCCCACAGCGCGCGCCACACCGGCAGCGAGGTGCTCTGCATCGCCTCGCCGTTCACGGGCTGCATCAGTTGCAGCATCGCCTGGTGCTGCGCCATCAGCGTACCGGCCTGACGGGGATTGCTGACCCAGACCGGTTCAAACGCCAGGCCGGTGCTCTGGGCAATCGCCTTCAGCAAATCGACGCTGTAGCCCCGGGCGATGCCACTGGCGTCACGGTAACTCCAGGGATAGTTGTCCGGTTCGGCGGCGTAGGTGATGCGCGGATGATCGGCTATCCAGGCGCGTTCCGCCGGGCTGAGCATCAGGGTCTGCGTATCCTGATAGCGCGGCAGGCTGCTGCTCCAGCGCGCCTGCAGCGTGTTCATCAGTTCCGCAGGCAGCTGACGCAGGCTCTGATTGATCCAGGCAATCAGCCCGGGATCGCGCGCAATCGCCCGCAGATTGAGCTGCCCGGCGTCGATGTGGGAGGCAATCTGGTAGATCTGCCCCTGCTGCAGCTGGCTCAGCAGGAAACCGGCGCTGGTCTCATCCGCCACCACATAATCATTCTGCTGATTTATCAGGGTATAGATCGCCTGGAGATCGCTGCTGTAGCGACGCCAGCTGTGGCGGGCCGCCAGCGCGGGCGGGAGCTGCGCCAGGGTGCTGTCGCTGATCGCCAGCGAGGCGTTGTGACTGTTGAACATCACGGCACGCTGGTTCTGCTGATTGCGGTAGACCCGCAGCGGGCTGCTGTACCAGTTGTCGCTGCTCAGGATGGCGTCGGGCAGCGGCGAAACCCACATGCCCAGCGCAAAATCGAGCTGGCCGCTGTTCAGCGCCGTCAGCAGCTGTTGCTGATCGCGGTAGAGGCTGAGCCGGAACTGCGCGCCGGTCAGCTGTCGCAGCGCAGAGAGATAGTCGGCGTCGATGCCGTAGAGATCGTTGCCGACGCGCATCGTCCAGGGCGCGTGGTTCTCTTCCAGCAGGCCGACGCGCAGAACTTTGCCCTGCATGGTGTCGGCCTGGGTGACCGGCAGCATCATCGGCAGATTCACGCTGCTCACCGGCCGTACCTCCGCCAGCGCCGGACCGCACAGCAGCAGCAGGATCAGCAGGAGTGTTCTCACTGCTGCGCCTTCCACAGGTCAGCCAGCTCCACCACCGAACGGGCACCGGTTTTTTCCAGGATGTTCTTTTTATGGGTGCTGACGGTTTTGTTGCTGATGTGCAGCTGGTCGGCGATCTGCAGATTAGAGAGGCCGCTGGCCAGCAGCGCCAGAATCTGTCGCTCCTTCTGCGTCAGCGGCAGTTCAGGCTCATCCTCCTCCATCGGCGGAAAGGCCGTCTGCCCGCCCAGCACCGCCAGGATGGCACTGAGCAGCTGTGCCATGCGCTGACTTTTCACCACATAACCCGCCGCGCCCAGCGCCTGCGCACGGCGCACGTAGTGCCGTGTCTGCTGGGCAGAGTAGATCAGAACCGGGCAGTCGGGGCGATGGATCTTCAGGCGGCGCAGGATCTCCAGCCCGTCGCCATCCGGCAGGCCGATATCCAGCACAATAATATCCAGTGGCTGCTGAAGCAGGGAACGGGCAGCTTTTTCACTGCTGGCGGAAAGGAGCTTAACCGGAATGGGAGACTGGCTCAGTGCGGCGTCAAGTGCCACTTCGACCAGCGGGTGATCGTCAATCAAAAGCAAAACGGCCATGAAGGATTCCCTGTCAATTTAACAGGATTAGCATAGCGGAAGAGTGGGGCGGAAGGGAGAGAAACCAGGAGAGCGTGCGCGCTCCTGGTTAAAACTGTATTACTGAGTGGTGCCGTCGGTTTTGGTATTAACGTCACCGCCGCCCACTTTGGTTTCAACCTTACGGTTGATGTTCGGACATTTACCATCTTTACACTGGCTGTTCTGATCGATCTCATCAGCGGACATCTTGCCGGCGCTGGTGGTGCTGCCGGAGGTGGCCGGGTTCATATCATGGCCGGTGTTATTAATTTTGCTGTTATCCACATTATTGGGTGGCAGATTTTCTTTTGCGCCGCCCGCTGCTGCACCTGCGCTGGCCGCCTGGTTCGCTGTGCCGTTATTGCTGCCCTCAGCCAGGACCGCGCCGCTGCTCAGTGTCATTGCTGCTGTCAAAAAGAGTAAGGCAAACTTTTTCATCATTATGCTCCCGTTAATAAATGAAGAGGCTTTAAGCCCAGAGGTGCAATTTCGGGTAAGAAAATCCCTGACGAAATAATATCCGCCAGTTTGCTTAAACAGGATGATTAAATTGTGTAAGCGGGACGTTCTTCAGTGCTTACCTTTAAAAAGTCTAGTCGGTAACCTGATTATTGCAAATATCACCCGCACAACTGTCCCGCTGCGGGAATTTACACCCCTGGCGCTTCGGGCTACATTGGGCGGGTTGTGTCCGGCGGGCGCCGGGCCAGAAATAATATGGAATCAGTATGAATTACCAGAACGATGACTTACGCATCAAAGAGATTAAAGAGCTGTTACCTCCGGTTGCGCTGCTCGAAAAATTCCCGGCGACCGATCGTGCTGCACAGACCGTTTCACAGGCTCGTCAGGCGATTCATCAGATCCTGCAGGGCCAGGACGACCGCCTGCTGGTGGTGATTGGCCCCTGCTCCATTCATGATCCCGAGGCGGCGAAAGAGTATGCTGGTCGCCTGCTGGCGCTGCGCGATGAGCTGAAGGGCGAACTGGAAGTGGTGATGCGCGTCTATTTCGAGAAGCCGCGCACCACGGTGGGCTGGAAAGGGCTGATCAACGATCCCTACATGGACAACAGCTACCAGCTTAACGACGGCCTGCGTCTGGCGCGTAAACTGCTGCTGGACATCAACGACAGCGGCTTACCGGCGGCGGGTGAGTTCCTGGATATGATCACCCCGCAGTATGTGGCTGACCTGATGAGCTGGGGCGCGATTGGCGCGCGGACCACCGAATCTCAGGTTCACCGCGAGCTGGCTTCGGGGCTCTCCTGCCCGGTCGGCTTCAAAAACGGCACCGACGGCACCATCAAGGTCGCAATCGATGCAATCAACGCGGCGGGTTCACCGCACTGTTTCCTTTCGGTAACCAAGTACGGTCACTCCGCGATTGTCGAAACCAGCGGTAACGGCGACTGCCACATCATCCTGCGCGGCGGCAAAGAGCCGAACTACAGCGCGCAGCATGTGGCCGCGGTGAAAGAGGGACTGGCGAAAGCGGGTCTGCCTCAGCAGGTAATGATCGACTTCAGCCACGCCAACAGCAGCAAGCAGTTCCAGCGTCAGATGGTGGTGGCGGATGACGTCGCGCAGCAGCTGAGCGGCGGAGAACAGGCGATTGTCGGCGTGATGATCGAGAGCCATCTGGTCGAAGGCAACCAGAGCCTGGAGAGCGGGGAGCCGCTGGTCTATGGCAAAAGCGTCACCGACGCCTGCATCGGCTGGGAAGATACGGACAAAGTGCTGCGCCAGCTGGCGGCCGCGGTGAAACAGCGTCGCGGCTGATCGGCAGAGGCGGAGAAGCACCCATTAAAAAAAGGCCAGACGGTAGTCTGGCCTTTTTGCCTTTCAGCGCGGGATTACTTCGCTTTACCCTGATTCGCAACGGCTGCGGCTTTCGCGGCAATCTCATCCTGGTCGCCCAGGTAGTAGCGTTTCAGTGGTTTGAAGTTTTCGTCGAACTCATACACCAGCGGCACGCCGGTCGGGATGTTCAGTTCGAGGATCTCATCTTCGCTCAGGTTATCCAGATATTTTACCAGCGCGCGCAGGGAGTTACCGTGTGCCGCGATGATCACTTTCTCACCGCTTTTGATGCGCGGCAGAATAGTGTCGTTCCAGTAAGGGATAACGCGGTCGATGGTCAGCGCCAGGCTCTCGGTGGTAGGCAGCTGCTCCGGCGTCAGTGACGCGTAACGCGGGTCGTGGCCAGGGAAACGCTCATCGGCACGATCCAGCTCTGGCGGGGTGACCGCAAAGCCGCGACGCCACTGCTTAACCTGCTCGTCGCCATATTTCGCGGCGGTTTCCGCTTTGTCCAGACCCTGCAGCGCACCGTAGTGACGCTCGTTCAGACGCCAGGTTTTCTCAACCGGCAGCCAGGCCTGATCCAGCTCATCCAGCACGTTCCACAGCGTATGAATCGCACGCTTCAGTACCGAGGTGTAAGCGAAATCAAAGACAAAGCCCTCTTTCTTCAGCAGCTGTCCCGCTGATTTGGCTTCGCCACGACCCTTCTCAGAAAGGTCAACATCATACCAACCGGTAAAGCGGTTTTCGTTGTTCCACTGGCTTTCGCCGTGTCGCACCAGAACCAGCTTAGTTACAGCCATAGCTTAACTCCTTAATACTGTGATGTTTCTGTGAGATTGGAAACCTGCTGCTGCCCGCCTGACACACGAGCTGATAGCGCCATACCATAACGGAAAAGCGGGCAGCGCGTAAGCCTGTGTGTGACGCACTGCGCGTTTTTCAGCCGGCCGCTCAGCGTGGCGTGAAGCGATAACGCGTCACGGATTCCCAGCGGTCTCCCGGCTGCAGCCAGCAATCGGGCTGAGGCCACTCAGCGTGATTGGGCGAATCCGGTAAAAATTCGCTCTCCAGCGCAATGCCCTGAAAGGCAGTATAGCTTCCCTGTTCGCGGGCACGGGTGCCGGCCAGATAGTTGCCGGAATAGAATTGCAGCGCCGGGGCCGAGGTGGTCACGCTGAGCTGTAATCTGCCATCCTCTGACCAGAGTTCCGCCGTGGGCTGGCTGTCGTCGCCTGCGCTGTTAAGCAGGAACGCGTGGTCATAGCCCTTCACCGCACGCTGATCCTCATCCGCCAGGAAATCCTGCGCCACGACTTTGGCCTGACGGAAATCGAAGCTGCTGCCCGCCACGGCTTTCAGCGGCGCATTCGGAATGCCCTCGCTGTCGACCGGCAGATAGTGGTCGGCGTGCAGTTGTAAGCGATGCTGGCGGGCATCGCCATGATGCGCATCAAGGTTAAAGTAGGCGTGGTTGGTGAGGTTCACCGGGCAGGGCTGATCGCAGCGCGCCTCAAAATGGATGCTTACGCAGTTCTGGTCATCCAGCTGATAGCGCAGATCGGCAATCAGGTTGCCGGGAAAGCCCTGATCGCCATCCGGCGAATCGATGCGGTAGTGCACCTCGCTGTCGCTCTGGCTGACGATCTGCCAGCGGCGCTTATCAAAGCCTTCCGGTCCGCCATGCAGCTGATGGGCGCCCTGGTTCGGCACCAGCGGGCGATTCAGTTTATTCAGCGTTGCCCCGGCGATACGGTTGGCGTAACGGCCCACCGTCGCGCCCAGATAGGCATCCTGATGCAGATAGTCAGAGGGCGTGGCGCAGCCGAGCAGCGCTTCACGCACCGTGCCATCCTGCATCGGCACACGGGCGGAGAGCCAGGTCGCGCCCCAGTCCATAAAGGTCACCAGCATACCGCTGGCATTGCGCAGTACCGTGATGCGCCACGGCTGACCGTCAGGCGCATGGGAGTTGACATCATTCAGCATGTGCCGGCTCCTTCAGAGGCTTTGCAGACGTAGAAGGTCTCTTTGATGCCGGTCGCGGCTTCATACTGCTCTGCCACGGCCGCTTTCACCTGCTCAACGCGATCCTGCGGCATCAGCGCGACGATACAGCCGCCGAAGCCGCCGCCGGTCATGCGCACACCGCCATGCTCGCCGATCTGCGCCTTGACGATCGCCACCAGGGTATCGATCGGCGGCACGGTGATCTCGAAATCGTCACGCATTGAGGCGTGCGATTCGGCCATCAGCTCGCCCATGCGCGTCAGGTCGCCCCGGGTCAGCGCATCGGCCGCTTCCAGCGTGCGGGCGTTTTCGGTCAGAACGTGACGCACCCGTTTTGCCACCTGCGGGTCGAGCTGCGATTCGGCCGCCTCGAACTCGGCCAGCTCAACGTCACGCAGCGCTTTTTTACTGAAGAAACGCGCGCCCGCTTCGCACTGCTCACGGCGGGTGTTGTATTCGCTGCCGACCAGGGTACGGCGGAAGTTGGAGTTGATGATCACCACGGCGACATCGTCAGGCATCGAGACCGGACGGGTGCCCAGCGTGCGGCAGTCCAGCAGCATCGCATGATCTTTCTGGCCCAGCGCCGAGATCAGCTGATCCATGATGCCGCAGTTACAGCCCACGAACTGGTTCTCCGCTTCCTGGCCATTGACCGCAATGGCCGCGCCATCCAGCGGCAGGTTGTAGAGCTGCTGCACCACGGTGCCGACCGCCACTTCCAGCGAGGCGGAGGAGCTGAGGCCCGCGCCCTGCGGCACGTTGCCGCTGATCACCATATCGATGCCGCCAAAATCGGCGTGACGCTGCTGCAGATGCTTCACCACGCCGCGCACATAGTTGGCCCACATCGGCGCCTGCACGCTGACGATCGCCTCATCCAGCGAGAAGGTGTCCTGCGCATTCTCATAGTCTGCGGCGACGACGCGGATCTGGCGGTCGTCACGGCGGGCGCAGGCGATCACGGTCTGATAATCAATAGCGCACGGCAGTACAAAGCCATCGTTGTAGTCGGTATGTTCGCCGATCAGGTTGACGCGGCCCGGCGCCTGAATGGTGTGCGTAGCGGCGTAACCGAAGGTGTCAGAGAAAAGCTGCTGCGTGATGGTTTTTAAGCTCATTGTTGTGCCTCACGGAAGTGAACATCGCTGACAGAACGCAGACGTTCCGCCGCCTGTTCCGCCGTTAAATCGCGTTGGGTCTCGGCCAGCATCTCATAGCCGACCATAAATTTACGCACCGTTGCTGAGCGCAGCAGGGGCGGATAGAAGTGCGCATGCAGCTGCCAGTGATCGTTGGCTTCGCCGTTGAACGGCGCACCGTGCCAGCCCATGGAGTAGGGGAAGGAGCACTGGAACAGGTTGTCATAGCGGCTGGTCAGCTTCTTAATCGCTAAAGCCAGGTCGGTGCGCTGCGCCTCATTGAGGTCGGTCAGACGTCTGACGTGCGCTTTAGGCAGCAGCAGGGTCTCGAACGGCCAGGCGGCCCACCACGGCACCACGGCCAGCCAGTGAGCGGTTTCCACCACGGTGCGGCTGCCATCCTGCTGCTCGCGCGCGAGGTAATCGACCAGCATCGGTGTGCCTTTGTTAGTGAAGTAGTCGCGCTGGTGGTCATCTTCGCGCTGCGCTTCGTTCGGCAGGAAGCTGTTAGCCCAGACCTGACCGTGCGGATGCGGGTTGGAGCAGCCCATCGCCGCGCCTTTGTTCTCGAACACCTGCACCCAGGGATAGTGCTGACCCAGCTCGGCGGTCTGCGCCTGCCAGGTGCGCACCACCTCTTCCAGCGCGCTCAGTGACATCTCCGGCAGCGTTTTGCTGTGATCGGGCGAGAAGCAGATAACCCGGCTGGTGCCGCGGGCGCTTTCACAACGCATCAGCAGATCGTCGCTCTCTGGCGCGTCGGGTGTGTCGGTCATCAGCGCCGCAAAGTCATTGGTGAAGACGTAGGTGCCGGGATAGTCCGGGTTTTTGTCGCCGGTGATACGGGTGTTGCCGGCACACAGGAAGCAGTCGGGATCGTGGCTCGGTAACGTATTCACCGCCGGGGTTTCCTGCGCGCCCTGCCACGGACGTTTGGCCCGATGCGGTGAGACTAAAATCCATTGATCAATCAGTGGATTGTAACGGCGATGCGGATGATCGACCGGGTTGAATTTGTCCATGTGAGATCCTGGTAAGCGTCAAAAGCCAAAAAGGCATCCGTGAAAAATAACATATCAGCGCGCCCGAAAGCGTGATCAAGTCTGGATAAATGGTATCGTTTACACAAGCTGATTATTCTTATTTTGTGGCATTGTGTGCGATGAAAGCAGGATAAAAGAGAGGCTGGATGGTAACGCTTACATTCTGGCGCAGCAGAACGCCGCCGCGGCGGCGTCTGCAGCGCAGGGCCTTAGCGCAGCGTCTCCTGCCGGTAGTGATAGCCCGCTTCGTGCGGCATGAAACTCAGGCGATGGGTAATGCAGCCGGGCGCATCCTCGGCATGATGGGAAACAAACAGCAGCTGTGTGCGTCCCTCGCCAATCAGCACATCGACAAAGCGCCGCACCAGCTGGCGATTAATCGGATCCAGCCCCTGCAGCGGTTCATCCAGAATCAGCAGCGTCGGATGTTTCACCAGCGCACGGGCGATCAGCACCAGCCGCTGCTGGCCCCACGACAGCGAATGGAAGGGCGCATCGCCCAGCCGGTCATCCATCCCCAGCAGCGTCAGCCACTGCTGCGCCAGCGCTTTCTGCCGGTCAGAGGCGGCCTGATAGAGGCCGATCGAATCAAAAAAGCCGGACAGAATCACGGTCCGCACGTTGGTACTGACGCGGTAATCGAGATGCAGGCTGCTGCTGACATAGCCAATATGCTGCTTGATCTCCCAGATGGTTTCGCCGCTGCCGCGACGGCGGCCAAACAGGGTGAGATCGTTGCTGTAGCCCTGCGGATGATCGCCGGTCACCAGGCTTAACAGGGTCGATTTTCCGGCGCCGTTCGGCCCGACGATCTGCCAGTGTTCGCCTGCGCTGACCTGCCAGTTCAGCCCGCTGATGACGGGCGTGTCGTGATAGGAGACGGTGCCGTCGCGCAGGATCACCCGCGGCGCCTCATCGGCCAGCCGGGGCAGCTGGTCCGGCGCGTCCGCCTCCGGCAACGCCATTCCCATCAGTTGTTCACTGTGTGCCAGCTGCGCCACCAGCGCCTCGGTGAGAATGGCCTGGCGCGGCCCGCTGTGGGTCAGCGTACACTCCGCCAGTACGCCCACCTGCTGAATGAAATCGGGAATGTCATCGAAACGATTGAGCACCAGCACCAGGGTAAAGTCCGGCTGTTGCAGGCTGCGCAGCGTCCCGGTCAGGCTGGCGCGCGACGCCACGTCCAGACCGTCGAACGGCTCATCGAGGATCAGCAGATCGGGCTGCTTCATCAGCGCCTGACAGAGCAGGGTCTTGCGGGTTTCGCCGGTTGAGAGATATTTAAAGCGACGCGACAGCAGCGGTCCGATGCCAAACTGGCGGGCAAGCTGTTCGCACCGGCCGGGGTCGCTGACCTCCGCCTGGATCACCTCTGCCACCGTCAGTCCGGTATCCTCTTCTCCTTCGCTGAGCATGTCGGTGTTGTTGCGCTGCCACTCCTGCGCCACCAGCGTCTGCAACTGCTCCAGCGACAGCCGGACCGGCCGGACGAAGGCACTGCGAACAGTACCGCTCAGCGGCGGAAGCTCACCGGACAGGGCGCGCGCCAGCGACGACTTGCCGCTGCCGTTGGCGCCCACAAACGCCCAGCTCTCGCCGCGCTGCAGATCCAGCGTATCGAGACGCAGCACCCGGGTATCACTCAGACGAAACGTGCCTTGCGAAATGTGCAATGAAGCCATGATCTGTTCCATTTTTTGCATCGTATGAGTGAGTTGTAACCATTGCCCGGGGTGAAGTCAAATCAGGCGCTAGAGCAGGGTAGCGACGATCGCCTCCTCTGCATTGAAACTGGCGAACACGGCGTCACCGGGCTGCAGCGCCAGCTGATGAAGCCGGTCGTTGCTCAGGGTCGCGCACAGGGTTTCGCCGCTGGCGAGCTGCATCAGCAGTTCGCTTCTCTGCTCACCCGGCTCAATGGCGGTCAGGGTGGCCGCCAGATGATTGTCCTGCTCTGTGGTGTCGCGGCTGACGCGGATCCACGGCGCCTTGATCAGCACCAGCACCTCTTTACCTGCGGCCAGCTGCAGGCGATCGGCACTGCGCTGAGTCAGCGCCACGCTGAGCTGCGTCACGCCATCGGCCAGCTGAATGATCAGATGCTGCACCACCTGGCGGGCATCGTTGCTGATCACGGTGCCAAAGAGCTGATTGCGGGCGCTGGTCTGCAGCGAGAAACGGGCGATGGCGGCCAGCAGACTGTCGAGCGGCAGCGTATCCTGCTGCAGCGCATCGAAAGCTTTCTGCTGAATCTGCTCCATCAGCTGAAAAAGCTGGATCAGGCGCTCCCCGTAGCGGGTCAGCGTGGCACCGCCGCCGCCTTTGCCGCCGGTGGCCCGCTCAACCAGCGTCTCATCCGCCATCTGGTTCATCTCATTGATCGCATCCCAGGCGCTTTTGTAGCTGATGCCGGCCAGCTTCGCGCCCTGACTGATCGATCCGGTCTGCTGAATCCGTTTCAGCAGCTCGATACGTCGCGGATCGGCAAACAGTTTCTGGTGTAAACGGATATGAAGGGACAGTTCGGCTTCCATGACGGCTCCGGCAAAGGGTTAAGGCGAAGGCCGATGATAGCGGCGTTTTGTGACCAAAGTAAAAGCACGAAAAGGGCTGCGCAAAATTTTACTGACCCGTTACAATCACTTCTTTGTTCGCAGAGTGAGACTCTCCATGCTGGAATTACTGAAAAGCCTCGCCGTGGCGATCCTGATGGTCCCTGTGGTAATGGCGCTGATGCTGGGTATGATTTATGGCCTGGGTGAAGTGTTCAACATCTTCTCGAAAGTGGGTCATCGCGAAAAATCCTCCGCCCGTTCGCACAATTAAACGCTGCCACGCCCGCCGTCTGTGCGGGCGTGGTCGTTTCTCCCCCTCGCTTCTGCTCAATCTTCTCTCTCTTCTGCCGATAATTTCATGACGCTGCCCGAACCGGCGTTGTATCATCCGCTACACAACGAATAGCCGGAGAGCATCATGTCATTATCTGTTCATCGCTGGGGCCTGGCGGCGCTGGTGAGCGTTTCGCTGGCCGGGCAGGCCGTGGCGGCCGATAACATCACCCTGTTTGCGGCCGCTTCCCTGACCAATGCCGTTCAGGACATTGCGACGCAGTATCAGCAGGAAAAAGGGGTGAAGGTCGTTGCCTCTTTTGCCTCCTCGTCAACGCTGGCGCGGCAGATTGAGCAGGGCGCGCCGGCCGATCTCTTTATCTCTGCCGATCAGCAGTGGATGGATGATGCGGTGGCGAAAAAAAGCGTCATCACCCGCAGCCGCGTTACCCTGCTGGGCAACGATCTGGTGCTGGTTGCGCCCCGGCGTGCCGCAGCCAGCGCGGTCACGCTGGATGCACAGACTGACTGGAAAAGCCTGCTGCACGGCGAACGACTGGCGGTCGGCGATCCGGACCACGTTCCGGCGGGGATCTATGCGAAAGAGGCGCTGCAGACGCTGGGGGCCTGGCCGGTGGTGGCGCCTCTGTTAGCGCCCGCAAACAATGTGCGGGCAGCGCTGGCGCTGGTCGAGCGTAACGAAACGCCTTACGGCATCGTCTACGGTTCCGACGCGGTCGCCAGTGATAAGGTTGCGGTGGTGGGGCGTTTTCCGGCCTCCAGCCACAAGCCCGTGGAATATCCGCTGGCGATTGTGAACGATCGCGACACGGCCAGCGTAAAAGCGTTTTATGATTACCTGAAAGGGCCGCAGGCCGCGGCGATCTTCAACCATTACGGATTTACACCGACGAAATGATACTCAGCGATCCCGAATGGCAGGCGGTAGTGCTTAGCCTTAAAGTCTCTGGCATAGCCGTGCTGGGCAGTCTGCCGTTTGGCATCCTGATGGCGTGGATTCTGGTGCGCTGCCGTTTTCCCGGCAAGGCGCTGCTCGACAGCCTGATCCACCTGCCGCTGGTGCTGCCGCCGGTGGTGGTGGGCTATCTGCTGCTGATTACCCTGGGCCGCCGCGGCATCATCGGAGAAAAGCTCTACGACTGGTTCGGGTTCAGCTTCGCGTTCAGCTGGCGCGGAGCCGCACTGGCGTCGGCCGTGATTGCGCTTCCGTTAATGGTGCGCGCCATCCGTCTGGCGCTGGAGGCGGTGGATAGCCGGCTGGAGCAGGCGGCACGCACGCTGGGCGCCGGCCGCTGGCGGGTCTTTTTGACCATCACGCTGCCGCTGACCCTGCCAGGCGTGATCGCCGGCACGGTGCTGGCTTTTGCCCGATCGCTGGGCGAGTTCGGCGCCACCATCACCTTTGTCTCGAATATTCCCGGCGAGACGCGCACGCTGCCGCTGGCGATGTATACCCTGATCGAAACGCCCGGCGCGGAAGGGGCGGCGGCGCGGCTCTGCGTTATCGCTATCGTGCTGGCGCTCGCCTCGCTGCTGGCGTCGGAATGGCTGGCACGGCAGAGCCGCAAGCGGATGGGGAACTGATGCTATCACTTAACTTTACTCAGCAGCAGGGCGACCACCAGCTGGCGGTAGACCTGCAGATCCCGGCCAGGGGGATCACCGCCATCTTTGGTGTCTCCGGCGCCGGGAAAACCTCGCTGATCAACGCCATCAGCGGCCTGACGCAGCCGCAGCACGGACGCATCCAGCTGAAAGATCGTCTGCTGTTCGACGCGGAGCAGCAGATCTCGCTGCCGCCGGAGAAGCGGCGCATCGGCTATGTGTTCCAGGATGCGCGGCTGTTTCCGCACTATCGGGTGCGGGGCAACCTGCAATATGGCATGGCGCCGGGGATGAAAGCGCAGTTCGATAATCTGGTGTCGCTGCTGGGCCTGGAGGCGCTGCTGCCACGCTTTCCCCGGTCGCTGTCGGGCGGGGAAAAACAGCGGGTGGCGATAGGTCGTGCGCTGCTGACCGCCCCGGATATGCTGCTGCTGGATGAGCCGCTGGCGTCGCTGGATCTGCCGCGTAAGCGGGAGCTGATGCCCTATCTGCAGAAGCTGGCGAAGCAGGTCGATATCCCCATGCTCTACGTCTCGCACAGCCTGGAGGAGATCCTGCAACTGGCCGATAACGTGCTGGTGCTGGATGCGGGCAAAGTCAAAGCCTTTGGTCCGCTGGAGCGGGTCTGGAGCAGCAGCGCGATGCGGCCGTGGCTGCCGGTGAGCGAGCTGACCAGCGTGCTGCGGGTGCAGGTGCTGGAACAGCATCCTGACTATCCGATGACCGCGCTGTCGCTGGGCGATCAGCATATCTGGGTCAGCCGGGTGAATCAGCCGGTCAAAACGCCGCTGCGTATCCGCATCGCGTCAGCCGACGTTTCGCTGGCGCTGCAACCGCCGCAGCACAGCTCTATCCGTAACATCTTACCGGCGCAGGTGGTGGAGCTGCTGGAGGTCGGGGATCAGGTCGAGGTGAAGCTGCGCATCGGCATCAGTGAACTCTGGGCGCGCATCACGCCGTGGGCGCGTGATGAGCTGGGCATCCGGCCCGATCAGTGGCTGTATGCCCAGATAAAGAGCGTCTCGGTGACGCCCTGATTACAGCACGTACCGATAGAGGGTATCGGCAATACCGGGTTCCAGGTTGGTGCCGATCACCACTTTCGCCCGCGCCCGGATTGCCTCATCGGCATTGCCCATCGCCACGCCGAGCCCGGCCGTTTCCAGCATGCTGAGATCGTTATAGTTATCACCGAACGCAATCACATCATCCATGGTAAGGCCCAGTGATTCGACCCACTGCGCCAGCCGTCTGCCTTTGCTGTTGCCCCCTTTTGCGATATCCACCTGATCGTGCCAGGACCACTCACACGCCAGGCCCAGCTCCGCTTCAACCGTGCGGGCGAACTGCTGCAATTCGGGGATGTTTTCGTGCGACAGGGCAAACTTCCAGATCGCACCGGCGTCACGCGCAGCCTGCGCCAGGTCGGGCACCTGACGGAACAGCGGGCGCTGGTGGGGCGGCAGGGATTCGGCCCATTTCAGGGTGCGCGTCACATGACCGGTCGGGGTCTGATAGAGCATCGCGTCATCCACATAGAGCAGCCCGTGAATCTGCTGACGATCCAGCATCTCAATCACCTGTAAAGCCCGCGCCGGTTCCAGCGGATCGGCGGCCAGCACCTTTTTCGCCTGGTAATCATACAGGTAGGTGCCGTTACAGCAGATTGCGGGTGTATCCAGTTGTAATGCCTGGTAAAAAGGGTGAATGGCGCAGTGATGGCGTCCGGTAACGATAGCGACATGCACGCCCGCCTGACGTGCCTGGTTCAGGGCGTCAACAGACTGCGGCAGAATCGTTTTAGCTGGGGTCAGCAGCGTGCCGTCGAGGTCGAGGGCAATGACACGGTAGCGCATTAATCCTTCCATTTTTCCGGGTTTGCAGGGGGTAAAGTCTACACCTGACCACGGCCCGGAGACAAAAAACCGGACACAAATGATTTCAGCGTCGGGCAGTAAAACACGCTACAGTGATTCACAGATCATGATCAGGCAGCAAAAAAGGAGAATGCATGAAACAGGTTGTCTACACCGCCAGTCCCGAGAGCCAGCAGATTCACGTCTGGCAGATGAATGATGAGGGCGGGCTGACGTTGCTTCAGGTGACGGATGTCGCCGGCCAGGTTCAGCCGATGGTGGTGAGTCCGAAACGCGATTTTCTCTATGTCGGTGTGCGTCCCAATTTCCGCGTACTGGCGTTCCGTATCGCCGCCGATGGCACGCTGACCGAAGCGGGCCAGGCGCCGCTGCCCGGCAGCCCGACCCATATCTCCACCGACCATCAGGGCCGGTTCCTGTTCTGCGGCTCTTACAACGATGCCTGCGTCAGCGTCAGCCCGATCGATGAAGAGGGCATTCCGCAGGCTCCGCTGCAGGTCATCAACGGCCTGGACGGCTGTCACTCCGCCAATATTGATAACGACAATACGACGCTCTACGTTCCGGCACTGAAGCAGGATCGCATCTGCCTGTTTGCGCTGAATGACGCGGGTCAGCTGACGCCGCGCCCGCAGGCGCAGGTGACGACGGTGGAAGGCGCCGGTCCGCGCCATATGCAGTTCCATCCGGGCGGCCACTACGCCTACTGCGTCAACGAGCTGGACAGCACGGTTGAGGTCTGGGCATTGAATAACGGCGAAGGCGAAGCCGAAAGCGTGCAGACGCTGGATATGATGCCGCCGGACTTTAGCGGCACGCGCTGGGCCGCCGATATTCATCTGACGCCCGATGGCCGCTTCCTCTATGCCTGCGATCGCACCAGCAGCACGCTGGCGATCTTCAGCGTCAGCGAAGCGGGCGATGAGCTGACCCTGGAAGGGTTTCAGCCGACCGAAACCCAGCCGCGCGGCTTTAATATCGATCACAGCGGACGTTTCCTGGTGGCCGCCGGGCAGAAATCTCATCACATCGAAGTCTATGCGATTAGCGAACCCAAAGGGCTGTTGCAGCCGCTGGGCCGTTATGCGGTAGGGCAGGGGCCGATGTGGGTGGTGATCCACGCGCTGCAGGCGTAACCCGTTACGAAAAACGCCACTCCCGGCCGGGAGTGGCGTGAAGGTCTGCTGCAGACACCGCAAACAACGTCAGATTCAGACGCCCAAATCGCCCTTTCTGGCTCGCGGTGCCTGCCTCCTCCAGCCCTGTTCCCGGCTGAATTACTGATAGTTCACGGTCAGCGAGGCGCTCGCCAGCGCGTGGAAATGCACGTTAAAGCCGACCATTGCGCCGCTGGCACCCTCATCCACCTCAATCGTCTCCACATCCAGCGCATGCACGGTGAAGATGTAGCGATGAGTTTCGCCCTGTGGCGGCGCGGCGCCACCGTAGCCCGCCTGACCGAAATCGGTACGGGTCTGGATCGCGCCAGCAGGCAGTGAGGCCTTGCCGGAACCGGCGCCCTGCGGCAGCGACGTGGTGCTGGCCGGAATGTTCGCTACTACCCAGTGCCACCAGCCGGAACCGGTCGGCGCATCAGGATCGTAGCAGGTCACCACAAAACTTTTGGTGCCTTCGGGGGCCGCTTCCCAGGCCAGATGGGGAGAGATATTCTCGCCCTGATACCCCATGCCGTTGAAAACATGCTTTTCAGGCATCTTCTCGCCGTCATTAAAATCCTGACTCACAATGCGCATCACATCTCCTCGATTGTCGATGAATAGTCTTTCATCATAACCAAAAGCGCCATCTGTGCCAGGGGGCCACCCGCCTCAGCCGCTAAAATGTTGCGGATGCGCCAGCGCGCCGCCGATCGCCTGCACCAGCTGACTCAGCGCCTGTGGCGTAATGATATAGGGCGGCATCAGGTAGATGAGCCGGCCAAACGGCCGGATCCAGACACCCTGTTCCACAAAGAACTGCTGCAGCGCCGCCATATTGACCGGCTGATGTGTCTCTACCACGCCAATCGCGCCCAGCACGCGCACATCCGCCACCTGCGGTGCGTGGCGCAGCGGCAGCAGCTCGGCCCGCAGCTGCTGTTCAATACGCGCCACCTGCTGCTGCCAGTGCCCCTCGGCCAGCATGGTCAGGCTCTCTGCCGCCACCGCGCAGGCCAGCGGATTGCCCATAAAGGTCGGGCCATGCATAAAGCACCCGGCCGCGCTGCGGCTGATGGTGTCGGCCACCTCGCGGGTGGTCAGGGTAGCGGAGAGCGTCATCATGCCGCCGGTCAGCGCTTTACCGACGCAGAGGATATCCGGCGTGATGCCCGCATGTTCACAGGCGAACAGTTTGCCGGTGCGGCCGAAACCGGTGGCGATCTCATCGGCAATCAGCAGCACACCATAGCGGTCGCACGCCTCCCGCACCTGCTGCAGGTAGCGCGGATGATAGAGACGCATGCCGCCTGCGCCCTGCACGATCGGCTCCAGGATCACCGCCGCCAGCTGCCGGTGATGCGTTTCGATAAGCCGGGCGAAGTCGTCGAAATCAGCCGGGTTCCACGCCTCATCAAAGCCGCAGGCCGGGGCGGCGGCAAAGTGATGTTCGGGCAGATATCCGCGCCACAGACTGTGCATTGAGTTTTCGGGATCGCACACCGACATCGCGGCAAAAGTATCGCCGTGATAGCCGCGTTTCAGCGTCAGGAACTGCTGGCGGGTCTCGCCCCGTCCGAGCCAGTACTGCAGCGCCATCTTCATCGAGACTTCCACCGCCACCGAACCGGAATCGGCCAGGAAGACACATTCCAGCGGATCGGGCGTCATCGCCACCAGCTGACGGCAGAGCGCCACCGCCGCCGGATGGGTAATGCCGCCAAACATGACGTGCGACATCTGCGAAGCCTGCTCCGTCAGCGCCCGGTTCAGACGCGGATGGTTGTAGCCGTGGATCGCCGCCCACCACGAGGACATGCCGTCCACCAGTTCGCGCCCGTCGGCCAGCTGCAGCTGGAAACCGTGCGCGGCGACCACCGGATAGCAGGGCAGCGGATCCTGCATCGAAGTGTAGGGATGCCAGATATGCTGGCGATCAAAGCGGGCATCGTCTGCGGAAAAAACGGGGGTAGTCATCGGAGTTGTAAACCAAAATAAAAAAATATAGTTTACAAGTATAACCCTGCTTTTCGTCGGGATGACACCCTTTTCTGGAGTAAGTAATGGCTCAACGCTGGACAATTGCACAGGCGCAAGCCCTGTTTGATGCACCTTTTCTTGAACTGATGTTTAAAGCACAGCAGGTGCATCGTGAGCACTTCGATCCGCGCCAGGTGCAGGTCAGCACCCTGCTGTCGATCAAAACCGGCGCCTGTCCGGAAGACTGCAAATATTGCCCGCAGAGCGCGCGTTACAAGACCGGCCTGGAGTCGGAACGGCTGATGGAAGTCGAGGAGGTCCTGACCTCTGCGCGTCAGGCCAAAGCCGCCGGTTCGACCCGTTTCTGCATGGGCGCGGCGTGGAAAAACCCGCATGAGCGCGACATGCCCTATCTGGAAAAGATGGTGGAAGGCGTGAAAGCGATGGGGATGGAGACCTGCATGACGCTGGGTACCCTCAGCGAGCAGCAGGCGCAGCGCCTGGCGGGCGCGGGCCTGGATTTCTACAACCATAACCTCGACACCTCGCCGGAATTCTATGGCTCCATCATCACCACCCGCAGCTATCAGGAGCGTCTGGATACGCTGGGTAAAGTGCGCGACGCCGGAATTAAGGTCTGTTCAGGCGGCATCGTCGGCCTGGGCGAAACCGTAAACGACCGCGCCGGGCTGCTGGTGCAGTTAGCCAATCTGCCGACGCCGCCGGAGAGCGTGCCGATCAACATGCTGGTCAAGGTCAAAGGCACGCCGCTGGCCGATAACGAGGATGTGGAGCCGTTCGATTTTATCCGCACCATCGCGGTGGCGCGTATCATGATGCCGACCTCCCACGTCCGTCTGTCGGCGGGCCGTGAGCAGATGAGCGAGCAGACCCAGGCGATGTGCTTTATGGCCGGGGCCAACTCGATTTTCTACGGCTGCAAACTGCTGACCACGCCAAATCCGGAAGAGGACAAAGACCGCGTGCTGTTCCGCAAACTGGGGCTGAACCCGGAGCATACCCACACCCATCACGGCGATCAGCAGCAGGCACAGGCGCTCAGCGAGCAGCTCTTCCATGCCGACACTGAACAGTTCTACAACGCGGCGCTGTAATGAGCTGGCAGCAACGACTCCGGCAGGCGCTGGAGCAGCGCCGTGCGGCGGACGGCTGGCGGCAGCGTCGGGTCATCGAGCAGCAGTCGACCCGCACGCTGCGGAGCGGTGGCCGCGACTATCTTCACTTCTCCAGCAATGACTACCTTGGCCTAACCCGGCATCCGGCGGTGATCGCCGCCTGGCAGCAGGGCGCGGCGCTGGCGGGCGCGGGCGCAGGCGCCTCGGGGCATGTCACCGGTTATCACCGCCAGCACGCCGATCTGGAGGCGGAGCTGGCGGCGTGGCTCGGCTACGACCGGGCGCTGCTGTTTATCTCCGGTTTTGCGGCGAATCAGGCGGTGATTCATCTGCTGGCCGAGAAGGACGACCGCATCCTGGCGGACAGGCTCAGCCACGCGTCGCTGCTCGACGCCGCCAGCCACAGCCCGGCTCAGCTGCGACGTTTCACCCATAACGCGCCGGAGAGCCTGGCGGCACGGCTCGCCGCCCCCTGTGCTGGCGAGACGCTGGTGGTGACGGAAGGCATCTTCAGCATGGATGGCGACAGCGCGCCGCTGGCCGCCCTGGCGCAGCAGACACGGCAGGCCGAAGGCTGGCTGCTGGTGGATGATGCGCACGGCATCGGCGTGGTGGGCGAGCAGGGGCGCGGCAGCTGCTGGCAGCAGGGCGTTAAACCGGCGCTGCTGGTGGTCACCTTTGGCAAGGCGTTTGGCGTCAGCGGAGCCGCGCTGCTCTGCGATGCCGACACCGCCGACTACTTTTTACAGTTCAGCCGCCATCTTATCTACTCAACGGCGATGCCCGCAGCCCAGGCGGTCGCGCTGCAGGCGGCGCTGCGCGAAATTCAGCAGGGCGACGCGCTGCGTCAGCAGCTGCAGCAGAACATTGCGCATTTCCGGCGCGGGGCGGCGTCGCTGCCGTGGCAACTGATGCCATCAGCCAGCGCGATTCAGCCGCTGCAGGTGGGCGAAAACAGGGCGGCGCTGGCGCTCTCCCGGCGGCTGGCGGAGGCGGGCTGCTGGGTCAGTGCGATCCGGCCACCTACCGTGCCGCCGGGCACGGCGCGGCTGCGCATCACTCTGACGGCGGCGCATCGCCCGGACGATATCGATCGCTTACTGGAGGCGCTGCATGACGCTGCGGGTTGATAAACAGGCGGTGGCGCGCGCCTTTGGCCGGGCGGCGGGCGGATACGATGCGCACGCCGCGCTGCAGCGCCTCAGCGGGGATGCGCTGCTGGCGCGTGCGCCCGCACAGAGCGGCCTGCAGCTGCTGGATGCCGGCTGCGGCACGGGCTGGTACAGCCGTCTGTGGCGTGAACGCGGCAAACAGGTCACGGCGCTGGATCTCTCTGTACAGATGCTGCAACAGGCGCGGGACAACGATGCCGCGCAGCACTATCTGATCGGGGACATCGATGCGCTGCCGCTGGCGGAGAACTCGACGGACGTGGTGTGGAGCAATCTGGCGGTGCAGTGGAGTGACGATCTGCCCGGCGCGCTGGGCCAGTTCCGGCGGGTACTCCGGCCCGGCGGCGTGCTGCTGTTCTCCACGCTGGGCGACGGGTCGCTGCAGGAGGTGCATGAGGCCTGGTCACATCTGGATGCCATGCCGCACGCCAACCGCTTTCTCAGCGAGCCGCAGATTGCCGCAGCCTGCCACGCTCAGCAACTCTGCTGCACCTCGGAGCGGGTGACGCTGCACTTTCCCGACGCACTCAGCGCGATGCGATCCCTGAAGGGGATCGGGGCAACCCATCTGCATCAGGGGCGCGACGGCCAGATCTTAACCCGACAACGTCTCAGCCAGCTGGAGGCGCACTGGCCGCGCGATCGGCACGGCTATCGTCTGAGTTACCATTTAATCTATGGAGTAACCGCATCATGAAACGCCTGTTTATTACCGGAACTGACACCGAAGTCGGTAAAACGGTCGCCAGCGGCGCGCTGCTGCAGGCCGCCGCCGCCGCAGGCTATCGCTGCGCGGGCTACAAGCCGGTGGCCTCCGGTTGTGAGCTGACGCCGGACGGCATCCGCAACAGCGATGCCCTGGCGCTGCAGCGCTACAGCAACGTGCCGCTGACCTATCAGCAGGTCAATCCGATGGCGTTTATGGAGCCGACCTCACCGCACATCGTCAGCGCCGAAGAGGGCAGGCCGATCACCCATCTGGCCCTGTCGGCCGGGCTGGCGGCGCTGGAGCCGCTGGCAGACTGGATTCTGGTGGAGGGCGCGGGCGGCTGGTACACGCCGCTGTCTGAAACGCATACCTATGCGGACTGGGTGGTCAGCGAACAACTGCCGGTGATTCTGGTGGTGGGGATTAAGCTGGGCTGCATCAACCACGCCCTGCTGACCGCAGAGGCGATACGGGCGCGCGGCCTGCCGCTGCTGGGCTGGATCGCCAACACCGTCGAGCCACCGGGCAGGCGCTATGCGGAGTATCTCACCAGCCTGAAAAACCGCCTGCCGGCCCCCTGTCTGGGCACGCTGCCCTGGTTCACCGAGGCGGCGCAGCAGGCCGACTGCGGTCACTATCTGACACTGCCGGAGTAAGCGCCGGGTCAGCCTTTCATCGTTCTCCGGCGTGCGCAGCACACCCTGTCCGCCAGGCTGTGCTGTGCGCTCCTGCGCCGGCCTGTCAGGCCACGGTCAGCCATTTATCGACGGTGTGGTCGTCCAGCTGCGCCATGCTGCCCTGCGCCACGTTACGGCCACGGTGCAGCAGCAGAAAATAGTCGGCCACCCGGCGGATCAGCGACAGACGCTGCTCCAGCAGCAGGATAGTCAGCCCGTAGTCCAGGTTAAGCCGGCGGATCAGGTTACCCATCTCCTCTTCCAGCCACGGTGACATGCCGTCGGTCGGCTCATCCAGAATCAGCAGCTTGGGCTGCAGCACCAGCGCGCGCGCCAGGGCCAGCTGCTGCTGCTGATCGATGGGCAGATCGCCGCTGCGCTGCTGGCGCAGTGAGTAGAGCGCGGGAAAGAGATCGAAGACCATTTCGGGAATGGCGCGGTGGCGATCCTGCTGGCTGGCACCGGCCAGCAGCGCAATCAGCAGATTATCCTCCACGCTCATCTGGGTAAAAATATGACGCCCCTGCGGAACATAGCCAATGCCCATCTGCGCCCGCTGTTCAGCCGGTTGCAGCAGCAGATCTTCCGGCGGGGAGCCATCCTCTTTCCAGGAGATGGAGCCGCTGTTAATCGGCAGCCTGCCCATAATGCAGTTCACCAGCGTGGTTTTCCCCATGCCGGGCCGACCCAGAATGCCGGTGCAGGTGCCAGGCGACAGGTCCAGGTCCACATCCCACAGAATATGGTTCTGACCGTAAAATTGATTGACCGAACGTAAACTCAGCATCTGACACTCTCCTTCCCGATCATTAGCCTGATTGCTTCCGCTCTCTGTCGTCTGGCAACCCAGTCATCAGCAACGGTCGTCTTGCCATTGCCGCTTCGCGCGCACAGATTCCGGTGGCGCGATGAGATGCTGCAATTACCAGGCCAGATCTGAAAATGGCCCTGTTTTGCGGCGGCGGCGGCCTGCTTCCGGAAAGAAAGGTGAGAAAAACTTATCAATTTCCCACGGCAACCACGCGCCTGCACTTTTGCAGTGCTGCGAAGCACTGTTTCTGGTGCAGGCGGGCGGTGAAGAAGCAGGACATCTGATTAAGAATCTTAGTGGATTGGTGAAATTTTGCGTGACGGGCCAGGCGACAGCGCAAAATTGCAGAATTATCCGTCACTGACCCGCGCGAAATTTAACGCAAAAAAAATTATTTTCGGGGCCGCGGGCGGGCAGGGAAAAATTATACACAGCTGATGGCGGCGGGGCTGCCGTCACTTATCCACCATTCCTGTGGATAACCTTGTGCATTAGGTCATGAAAACCAGTTGGAAGCGAGGAAATACGGGGCCTGGTAACATAATGATGAGAATCTGGCCTTATAGCCTTACGCTAATAAAATCAGTTGGTTATCAAAAAACAAGCCTGCAAATTCTCTGTCAGGTAACCGAACTGTAATTTTATGACGTTCTATTGACAAATGTTAAATCCGATCCTCTCCTGGGGATAACCTTGCGCAACAAACTTTGCACCGGGTCAGCGTCATTGCCGAGGCGGCAATGATCGCGCCTCTCGCCTCCACATTGCACCATTACTGTTTTTATATCCAGTATTTTTTTCTGGCAAAATCACCATAGCAGAGTAAAATAAGTGCCTGCCCGCCGACTTCTCCAGCAGGAACTGCATTCATGAGTAAAGCCTTTAAATTGAACTCCGCCTTTAAACCTTCGGGCGACCAGCCTGAGGCGATCCGTCGCCTGGAAGAGGGGCTGGAGGATGGACTGGCCCATCAGACGCTGTTGGGGGTGACCGGTTCCGGCAAGACCTTTACCGTCGCCAACGTGATTGCCGACCTTAATCGTCCGACCATGGTACTGGCACCGAACAAGACGCTGGCGGCCCAGCTCTACGGCGAGATGAAAGAGTTTTTCCCGGATAACGCCGTGGAGTTTTTCGTTTCTTACTACGACTACTATCAGCCGGAAGCCTACGTGCCCAGCTCCGACACCTTCATCGAAAAAGATGCGTCGGTGAACGAGCACATCGAGCAGATGCGTCTCTCGGCAACCAAGGCGCTGCTGGAGCGGCGCGATGTCATCGTGGTGGCCTCGGTTTCGGCGATTTATGGTCTGGGCGATCCCGATCTCTATCTGAAAATGATGCTGCACCTGACCCGTGGCATGATCATCGATCAGCGCAGCATCCTGCGTCGCCTCTCCGAGCTGCAGTACACCCGCAACGACCAGGCGTTCCAGCGTGGTACTTTCCGGGTGCGCGGCGAGGTGATCGACATCTTCCCGGCGGAATCGGACGATATCGCCCTGCGGGTTGAGCTGTTCGACGAAGAGGTGGAGCGGCTGTCGCTGTTTGACCCGCTGACCGGCCAGGTTGATTCGGTGGTGCCGCGCTTCACGATCTACCCCAAAACGCACTACGTGACGCCGCGCGAACGCATCCTGCAGGCGATGGAGGAGATCAAAGTGGAGCTGGCGGATCGCCGCCGGGTGCTGCTGGAGAACAACAAACTGCTGGAAGAGCAGCGCATCACTCAGCGAACCCAGTTTGACCTGGAGATGATGAGCGAGCTGGGGTACTGCTCGGGCATCGAAAACTATTCGCGCTACCTCTCTGCGCGCGGACCGGGCGAAGCGCCGCCGACGCTGTTTGACTACCTGCCCGCCGATGGCCTGCTGGTGGTGGATGAGTCCCACGTTACCATCCCGCAGATTGGCGGCATGTACAAAGGCGACCGGGCGCGTAAAGAGACGCTGGTGGAGTATGGTTTCCGCCTGCCGTCGGCGCTCGATAACCGTCCGATGAAGTTTGAAGAGTTTGAGGCGCTGGCCCCGCAGACCATCTACGTCTCGGCGACGCCGGGCAAATATGAGCTGGAGAAATCGGGCAACGAGGTGGTGGATCAGGTGGTGCGTCCGACCGGCCTGCTGGATCCGATCATCGAAGTGCGGCCCGTGGGCACCCAGGTCGACGATCTGCTGTCGGAGATCCGCCAGCGCGTGGCGATCAACGAACGTATCCTGGTGACGGTGCTGACCAAGCGTATGGCGGAAGATCTTACCGAGTATCTGACCGAACATGGCGAGAAGGTGCGCTATCTGCACTCGGATATCGACACCGTCGAGCGTATGGAGATTATCCGCGACCTGCGTCTGGGAGAGTTTGATGTGCTGGTCGGCATCAACTTACTGCGTGAGGGGCTGGATATGCCGGAAGTGTCGCTGGTGGCGATTCTGGACGCGGACAAAGAGGGCTTCCTGCGCTCTGAGCGCTCGCTGATCCAGACCATCGGTCGTGCGGCGCGTAACATCAACGGCAAGGCGATCCTCTACGGCGATAAAATCACGCCGTCGATGGCGCGTGCTATCGAAGAGACCGAGCGCCGCCGTGAGAAGCAGCAGCTGCACAACGAGAAGAATGGCATCGTGCCGCAGGGCCTGAATAAGAAGATCACCGATATTCTGGAACTCGGCAACAACGTGGTGAAAACACGCGGCAAAGCGAAGCCGGCCCGCCCGGGCGAAGCTCAGGCGCAGGCCGATCTGATGACGTTAACGCCGCAGGCGTTGCAGAAGAAGATCCACGAACTGGAAGGGCAGATGCAGCAGCATGCACAGAACCTGGAGTTCGAGCAGGCGGCCAGCGTGCGCGATCAGCTGCATGAGCTGCGCACGCTGTTTATTGCGGCCTCGTAGGGCCGTTAAACGCCCTGAATGGCGTGTTCCAGCGCCACCCGCAACAGCTGGCGGTCGTGACGATAGCGGATGTCGGCGGCCTCCAGCGGTTCACGGACAATCAGGCGATTCCCGATGCCGTCGGTCGCCACCGCAGGACCGACGACCACAGCATCGATCACCCGCTTGCCGATATAACGCTCCATCATCTGCAGCTTGTCGGCGACCGTCAGGCTGGCGGCGGCCGGGCTCAGTTCGCGGCCCAGATTGCCGATGAAGACCATGGTGGCGGGCGTGCGGCGCAGCGCCTGCGCCATCTCCTCCATCAGCAGGATCGGCATCAGGCTGGTGTAAAAGCTGCCAGGCCCGATCAGGATCAGATCCGCCTCCGCGATGGCCTGCAGCGCCTCCCGCGTGGGCTGCACGTTGGGATGCAGCATCAGCTCCTGCGGCGGCTGCTTCATCTCGTCAATCGCGGTCTCGCCATACACCATATTGCCTTCGGCATCCATCGCCACCAGGTCCACCGGCTGCTCCGACATCGGGATTAGAAAGGCATCCACCTTCAGCAGGTTGCGGATGATGTTAATCGCCTCCAGTGGACGCACGCTCAGCTGATCCAGCGCCCGCAGCATCAGGTTGCCGAGGTTATGTCCGGCCAGCTCGCCGTTGCCGGAAAAGCGATACTCGAACATCGCCGACGCAACGCTGGGTTCCGCAATCAGCTGATTAAGGCAGTTGCGCATGTCGCCCCAGGCGATGCCGCCCTCGGAACGCCGGATACGGCCGGTTGACCCGCCGTTATCGGTGGTGGTGACGATCCCGGTCAGACGCGAGCCCAGCGGGGAGAGGGCAGACATGACGCGGCCTAAACCGTGTCCGCCACCCAGTGCCACAACGCGATCAAGATCGGCCAGTGTGCGATTCATACTTCTCCTTAAAATCCGTTCGCGTGGCGAGGCTCTAATCGCTAAGCCCGCGCGGATGACTTGCGTCAAAATCTGGCGGGTATTTTAACGTATCCTGTCGTGAAAATGCGGTGAAAATTCGATATGTATAAGATTATATAGCGAAAACAGCACATGGAAGAGTGGCGTAAATCACGCTACCATCATGGTTACCGCGCTGATCAACGGGTCAGCGTACACTCAAGCCTGAATGCCTACGTCTGCGGATAGGGGGTTCAGGCCGTAGCCTCTGAGCTGCCAGGGTGCAGGAAGAAATGACTGCATCTCCCAATCTGGAAAGGTGTTCTGGTGTCACAATTTACTGATGCATACGCGCGTAAGTTCTATTACCTGCGCCTGTCGGTCACGGATGTCTGTAATTTCCGCTGTACCTACTGTCTTCCTGACGGCTATAAACCGCAGGGAATTCGTAACAAAAGCTTTCTCTCACTGGATGAAATCCGTCGCGTCACGCGCGCCTTTGCCGCCGCCGGGACGGAAAAAGTGCGGCTGACCGGTGGCGAGCCGTCGCTGCGCCGCGACTTCACCGACATCATCGCCGCCGTACGTGAAAACGCCGCGATTCGTCAGATTGCGGTGACCACCAACGGCTACCGGCTGGCGCGCGATGTGAAGCAGTGGCGCGAGGCGGGGCTGACCGCGCTCAACGTCAGCGTCGACAGCCTGGATGCGCGCCAGTTTCACGCCATCACTGGCCAGGATAAGTTTCATCAGGTGATGAGCGGCATCGACGCGGCGCTGGACGCTGGCTTCCGCCAGGTGAAAGTCAACAGCGTGCTGATGCGCGACCTCAACAGCCGTAATCTCGCCACCTTCCTGGACTGGATCCGCACCCGGCCGATCCAGCTGCGCTTTATCGAACTGATGGAAACCGGCGACGGCGGTACGCTGTTCCGCGATCAGCACGTTTCCGGCACCGTGATCCGCGATCAGCTGATCGCCCAGGGCTGGCAGCGTCGCGAAAGCGGGCGCAGTGACGGCCCGGCGCAGGTCTTTTATCATCCCGACTATGTCGGTGAAATCGGCCTGATCATGCCTTACGCCAAAGATTTCTGTGCCAGCTGCAATCGCCTGCGCGTGTCGGCGCAGGGCAATCTGCACCTCTGTCTGTTTGGCGATGGCGGCGTGCCGCTGCGCGATCTGCTGGCGTCCGACGATCAGCAGGCCGAACTGCAGGCGCGGATTGCCAGCAGCCTGGGGCAGAAAAAGCAGACGCACTTCCTGCATCAGGGCAACACCGGCATCACACAGAATCTCTCTTACATTGGTGGCTAATTTCAGGAGGAAGTATGGGTAAATCCGCCAGCGAATTTCAGGCCGTACAGATTGCGGTGATGACGGTCTCCGATCGTCGCGATGCCAGCAACGATACGTCCGGCGACTATCTGCGCGCCGCCGCCGCGGAAGCGGGCCATGCGGTGGTCGATCACGCCATCGTGCCGGAAAATCTCTATCGTATTCGCGCCACGGTGTCGCGCTGGATTGCCAGTGACGATGTGCAGGTGGTGATCATCAATGGCGGAACCGGCTTTAACCTGAAAAACAGCACGCCGGAAGCGCTGCTGCCGCTGTTTGATCGCGAAATTGACGGGTTTGGCGAACTGTTCCGGATGATCTCCTATGAAGAGATTGGCGGCTCGACGCTGCAGTCGCGCGCCGTTGCCGGTCTGGCTAACGGGACGCTGATTCTGGCCGTGCCGGGCTCCACCAGCGCCTGCCGCACGGCCTGGGAGCGCATTATCGTGGATCAGCTCGACGCGCGGACTGCACCCTGCAATTTTGTCTCACATCTGAAGAAACGGTAAGAACGGTACGTATGTCTCAACTCACACACATTAACGCGGCGGGCGAAGCACACATGGTGGATGTCTCCGCCAAAGCCGACACCGTGCGCGAAGCGCGGGCCGAAGTGCGGGTGCTGATGCAGCCGGACACGCTGCAGATGATCATCGAAGGCCGTCACCACAAAGGGGATGTTTTCGCCACCGCGCGCATCGCCGGGATCCAGGCCGCGAAGCGCACCTGGGAGCTGATCCCGCTCTGCCATCCGCTGATGCTGAGCAAGGTGGAAGTTAATCTGGAAGCGGAACCGGAGCACAGCCGGGTGCGCATCACCTCGCTCTGCCGTCTGACCGGCAAGACCGGCGTAGAGATGGAAGCGCTGACGGCCGCCTCGGTGGCCGCGCTGACCATCTACGACATGTGCAAAGCGGTGCAGAAGGACATCGTTATCGACCAGCTGCGTTTAATCAGCAAAAGCGGCGGCAAAAGCGGCGATTTTCAGGCGGTGACGCATGATTAACGTGCTGTTTTTTGCCCAGGTGCGTGAGCTGACCGGCACCGCGTCGCTTGAGGTGGCTGCGGACTATCCGGATGTGGCCACGCTGCGCGCGGCACTGGCCGATCGGGACGACCGCTGGGCGCTGGCACTGGAGTCGGGCAAACTGCTGGCTGCCGTGAATCAGACGCTGGTGCCGATGACCCATCCGCTGCATGACGGGGATGAAGTCGCCTTTTTCCCGCCCGTGACCGGAGGCTGAGATGGAGACGCAGATTCGGGTTGGCCCCGCGCCTTTCGATATGGCAGAAGCTTATCGCTGGCTGGCGGCCTGTGATGAGGATGGGGCGGTCGTGACCTTTACCGGCAAAGTCCGCAATCATAATCTGGGCGATGACGTCGCCGCGCTGACCCTGGAGCACTATCCCGGCATGACCGAGAAAGCGCTGCAGGAGATCGTCGACGCGGCGCGTGAACGCTGGCCGCTGCAGCGCGTCACGGTGATCCACCGTGTCGGTGAGCTGTTTCCCGGCGATGAGATCGTGCTGGTGGGCGTCACCAGCGCCCATCGCGGCAGCGCCTTTTCTGCCGCAGAGTTCATCATGGATTACCTGAAGACCCGCGCACCGTTCTGGAAGCGCGAAGCCACAGAGCAGGGCGACCGCTGGGTGGATGCCCGCGACAGCGACCATCAGGCCGCGCAGCGCTGGGAGTAGGCCTGCCGGTTCAGCGGGACGCGCGAGCTGCCCGCTGCGCGATCCCGCCAGCCTGTCAGGCCTTCTTTATGGCTGTTTCAGCTGCTCCGCCGGACCAAATTCCGTTTTACCGTGGCTGTGCTCACCGCCACCCGCCGTTCGCTTCAGCTGAATCACCTGACCCTGCTGCCACGCGTTGGCGCCCGCCGCCGCCGGATGCGCGACGATATCCGCCCGTCCGGCCCGGATCGCGTTGGTATCAACATCAAACCGGCGATCGCGATCGGCCAGCAGTCGCGAATCCATCTGCCCATCCGCGGTAAAGCCCATCATCAGCGCCGGAATGCCGATCGGCAGCGTTTTGTCGCGATCGGTGTGCCAGGTGTGCCAGGTTTTGCCGTAGGTGTTGACGATGCGCGTCATCAGGGCGTGGTCGGCGGCCTGCGGCAGGCCGGGCGCAATCAGCGTGCCTGACTTCACCTCATACTGGTGGCTGTGCCACAGCTTCTTCTCGTCGGGCGGCAGCGTGTTAAACAGCCGCTCGCTGATGATGTATTCGACCCCCATCAGCCGCGCGTCGCGTGTGTTGCCGTCGTAAATCACCGCCTGCATCACGTCATCGTTCAGCACGGTGACATAGTGGTGCGCCTCCATCTGACCGTTTTTATCGCCGTTGTAAAAATGGAAACCGTCGAGGTAGGTGTTAATGGCGGCAATCGGCGGGCGCGACTGCAGCACGCTGGCGCCGCTCTCCAGCACCTTCAGCGAGGAGGAGGTGGGTGCACCCGGTGAGTGCACCTGCGCGGGCGTATTATTGGCGCCACAGCCGGTTAATAACAGGCTGAACGCCGCCGCTGGCCAGAGTTTAAACATCGTCAGTTCCTTTACCGTTAAAAAAGCTAACCTTAGTTCAGTTCTCTCCTGCCTGCGCAGCGCGGGCGATGATAGAGTAGGGCTTTCGTCAATTCTGAGGACAGGTATGTCATTTACTCCGATTCTGCAACGTCTGACGCTGGTCGCCGCACTGGTGCTGGCAGGCTGTAGTAGCAAAAAAACGCCTGAGGCCCCGGTCCGGCAGCCCGACGATGTCAAAGCGCAGATCCAGCGGCTGCTGCCACCGCACGTCAGCAATAAAGCGGCGTGGCGCGACGACATCTACACCACCTTCCGCACGCAGCAGATCGATCCCAGCGTCAGCAATCTCTGTGCGGTGATCGCCGTCGCGGATCAGGAGAGCAACTTCAGCGCCGAAGCCGCCGTGCCGGGCCTGTCAAAGATCGCCTGGGGTGAGATCGACCGCCGGGCGGCAAAAGTACACGTCCCCGCCTTCCTGGTGCGCACCGCGCTGCAGATTAAATCGCCGACCGGCGAGAGCTACGCCGCCCGGCTGGATAAAGTGCGCAGTGAAAAAGAGCTGAGCGCGATTTTTGACGACCTGATCGATATGGTGCCGATGGGCCAGACGCTGTTTGGTCATCTCAACCCGATTCACACCGGCGGACCGATGCAGGTCAGCATTGCCTTTGCCGAAGCGCATGCCAAAGGCTATCCGTGGCCCGTCGATGGCACCATCCGGCGCGAAGTCTTTACCCGTCACGGCGGGATCTACTTCGGTACGATGCATCTGCTCGGTTACCCGGCGGACTATACCCAGCCGCTCTATCGCTTCGCCGATTTCAATGCGGGCTGGTATGCGAGCCGCAACGCGGCGTTCCAGGCGGCGGTGGCGCGCGCGACCGGGATGAAGCTGGCGCTGGATGGCGATCTGATCCTCTATGGATCGGATGCGGCAGGCAGCACGGAGCTGGCGGTGCGGACGCTGTCGAAGCAGATTGATATGAGCAACAGCGCGATTCGTCGCGATCTGGAAAAGGGGGATAAGGAAAGTTTCAGCGACAGTACGCTCTGGAAACAGGTCTTTACCCTGGCGGATAAGATGGCCGGCCGCCGGTTACCGCGCGAAATGCTGCCGGGCATTAAGCTCGAAAGCCCGAAAATCACCCGTAACCTCACCACGGCGTGGTTTGCGCAGCGCGTCGACAGTCGTTATCAGCAGTGTCTGTCGCGGCGCTAAGCGGCAGGTTGTGGCGCAGTTGAGCTGAGCTGTGCCACACTTAGAGACGGTGCCGGCAGGCGCGGCAGATGGCCGCCGTTCTGTTCCGCGCTCAGCCGCTTCCGGTCGTACAGACCGTGGAGGCTGACCCTGGCGGCCCCGCATTAAACCGGCTTCCTGCGGGAAGCGCGTTCCCATTTTAACAAGAGGTGCATCATGGACCGATATCCACGAAATGATTCTATCGTTCAACCCGCCTCGCGCGGGCTGCAGGCCTATATGGCTCAGGTCTATGGCTGGATGACATGCGGCCTGTTACTGACGGCGTTTGTCTCCTGGTTTGCGGCCCGTACGCCAGCAGTGATGGAGCTGGTGTTTGCTAACCGCATCACCTTCTTCGGGCTGATAATCGCGCAGCTGGCGCTGGTCTTTGTTCTTTCCGGTATGGTTCATCGTCTGAGCGGGGCGGTGGCAACCGGGCTGTTTATGCTCTATTCAGCGCTGACCGGCCTGACGATGGCGAGCATCTTCCTGGTTTACACCTACTCCTCTATCGCCAGCACCTTCTTCGTCACGGCGGGGATGTTTGGTGCGATGACCTTCTACGGTTACACCACTAAACGCGACCTGACCCGTCTGGGCAGCCTGCTGTTTATGGCGCTGATTGGTATCCTGCTGGCGTCGCTGGTGAACTTCTGGCTGAAAAGCCCGGCGCTGATGTGGGCGATTACCTATATCGGGGTGGTGGTGTTTGTGGGCCTGACCGCCTATGACACGCAGAAGCTGAAAAACATCGGTGAGCAGATCGATGCCCGCGACACGGAAAACCTGCGCCGCTACTCGATTATGGGCGCGCTGACGCTCTACCTCGACTTCATCAACCTGTTCCTGATGCTGCTGCGGATCTTCGGCAACCGCCGCTAAGCTGAGAATACACGGAGGGAGGCGCAGCGGCTGCGCCTCCCTTTTTTATTACGACTTCTGCAGCTTCTGTTCGTTCTTCTGACGCAGATGCTTTGCCCGACTCTCCAGCCCCAGATAGAGCACCAGCGCCAGCAGCAGCGGCAGAATAAAGTAGAGCACGCGATAGGCCAGCAGCGCCGCAATAATGGTGCCGTGCGAGGCGTGCTGACCGCTGAGCAGGGCAAGGAAGACCGCTTCCAGAACGCCGATACCGGCCGGGATATGAATGATCACGCCCGCGATACTGCTGATCAGCAGCACGCCCAGCACCATCGGATAACCGACGTCACGCCCCAGCAGCAGCCAGATAATCGCACCCATCACCATCCAGTTGGCGCAGGAGACGGCGAACTGCAGCAGCGCCATACGCAGTGAGGGCAGCTGCAGCGTCTGGCCTTTGACCGTCCAGCGGCGCTGTTTCGAGAAGGCGCAGGCCCAGAGATAGACCGCCACCAGCACCAGCAGGACGACGCCAGTCAGCCGCAGCGTGGTCTCGCCGATAAACCAGCCGCCGGGGATCGACACCATACCCGCACTGAACACCACGCCCGCCAGCAGGATATAGCCCAGCCAGTTGGTGGCGATACTCAGGGAGAAGATGCGGGTGATGGTGCCGCTGTCGAGCCCCAGCCGGGAATAGAGCCGGTAGCGCATGGCGACGCCGCCCACCCAGGTGCTCAGCGTCAGGTTAAAGGCGTAACAGATAAACGACACCAGCATCACCTGCCGCTTTGCCAGCTTGTGGCCGCAGTAGGCGCGGCCAATCAGGTCATAGCAGCCATAAACCAGGTAACTCAGCACCACCAGGCCGGCGGCTGTCAGCACCACAAAGCGGTTGTAGTTGACGATGACGTCATAAACATCTTCCCAGTTTACTTTGCGGGCGTAGACCACCAGCAGCACCACGACCGCGATGAAGAACAGCACGGTGAGGATTTTTTTGGCGAGTTGCCAGCGTGGATGTTTTTTTGCCATCAGGATTTCGCTCCAGGGTTGTCAGCTTCAATGCGATCCTGAGTTTCAATTTCAGGCTGAACCGGCGCGGCGACCTGCGCCAGACGCGGGGTATGCGCGGGCAGCCAGCCCGCGATGGCCGGGAAATGACGCAGAAAGTGGAACACCACCACGCTTTTACTCAGTTGCCACCAGTTACGTGGCGGCAGGCGATCTTCCTGCACACGCTGACAGTCGTGGGTTATCAGCGCATCCAGATTGTCACGCAGCGTCTGGTTAAAGGGGCGATCGTGGATGATCAGGTTAGCCTCCAGGTTCAGCGACAGGCTGAGCGGATCGAGGTTGCTGGAGCCAACGGTGGCCCAGTGATCGTCGCAGACCGCCACTTTGCCGTGCAGCGGGCGACGGATATATTCATAGACCTCCACGCCGCCATCCACCAGATAGTTGTAGAGCAGTTCTGCGCCCACCTTCACAATCGGCATATCCGGCTCGCCCTGAACGATCAGCTTCACGCGGACGCCGCGCTGCGCGGCATTGCGCATCTCACGCAGCAGCCGGTAGCCGGGGAAAAAGTAGGCGTTAGCGATAATCACCTCCCGTTTCGCCTTGCGCAGCATCTCCATGTAATGCTTTTCGATGTCATCGCGATGCTCGTCGTTGTCGCGATAGATGTAGAGCACCTGCGCATCGCCCGGTGTGGTGTTCACCGCCGGACGATGAGAGCGCCCACCCCACCAGCGGCGGGTAGGCTGTTCGCTGCCGATCGCCTGCTGCAGATAGCGGGCGATATCGCCCACCACCGGTCCTTTGACCTGCACCGCGTAATCCTGCTTCGCCTCCGGGCCATAATCGGTATTGTGCTCGGCGGAGAAGTTGATGCCGCCGACAAAGGCCACCACGTCATCCACCACCACGGTTTTGCGGTGCAGACGGCGAAACACGTTGGTGCGCATCCCCATCACCAGCGGACGTGGATCGTAATAGATAAAGCGCACGCCCGCGCTGGTCAGGCTGTTCACGAACTGATCGGAGAGCTCGGCGGAGCCGTAACCGTCGACCATTACCTCGACCCGGACACCCCGCTGGGCCGCCGCCAGCAGTTCACGGTGCAGGGCGTTGCCCACCTCATCCTCGAACAGGATAAAGGTTTCGATGAGCACCGTACGCTCCGCCCGCTGGATCGCGCCAAAGACCCGTGGGAAAAACGCTTCGCCATTCTCCAGCAACAGCAGCCGGTTGCCGTCCTGCCAGTTAAAATTCATAGGTGAATCTCCACCGCCAGCGGCGCGTGATCGGAAAGGTGTGACCAGGGTTTACGCGGCAGCGCCCACGGATGACTGACGGTGGCGTTGCGGACATAGATGCGGTCGAGCCGCAGGATAGGGAAGCGTGCCGGGAAGGTGCGCGCCGGGCGTCCGGTCTTCATGCTGAATACCTCTTTCAGGCCTGCGCCCTGTTTTAAAATGGCGTTGGCGCGTCGCTGCCAGTCGTTGAAATCGCCCGCCACAACGACCGGAGCATCGGGCGGCAGAGAGGTCACCATTTCACAGATTTTTTTCATCTGCGCGTGACGATGGGCCTCCTTCAGACCCAGATGCACGCAGATAACGTGCAGCGTGCCGTGCGGCTCGGGCAGGGCGATCTGACAGTGCAGCATGCCGCGATTCTCGCTGCCCGCGACCGAAATATCGCGGTTCTCATACTCAGTAATCGGGAAGCGCGACAGCACCGCATTGCCGTGATGGCCCTCGGGATAGACAGCATTGCGCCCGTAGGCATAGTCGTTCCACATGGTGTCAGCCAGAAACTCGTAATGGGAGGAGGCGGGCCACGCTTCATGGTTAAGCGAATGAATAGCGTGGGTGCCCATCACCTCCTGCAGAAAGACCACATCCGCCGCCGTGGCGCGAACGGCTTCGCGTAATTCCGGCAGGATGAAGCGGCGATTAAAAGGGGCGAAACCCTTGTGTGTATTGATCGTCAGGACTTTTATTGAAAATCCTTGCTGGTTTTGTGGCATACTCGCGACGCGCTCCTTTTCATCATCAACAGAATCAAAGTGTAGTCTTTGTCACAAATGGAGGGGGAAGGCGCGCGATATTTAGGGCGTTATCCGAAAATTGTTTTACATTGAGGAAACCGTTTCCGGCTTGTGCCGGTAGCACTTGGGCGACCTGTTGGGTCTGCCAGGAGAAATGAATGAAATGGTCTAATCGTATTCAAATCATTACGGGTCAGACGCTGATGCATATCGTGATGCATCTGCTGGTCATCGCGGCACTCATCTGGGGCTGGAAGCATAAAGCGCTGGTGGATGTCTGCAGTGTGCTGGTGGCGATGTATGCAGTGGTGTTTGTTGCCATGCTGGTAACACAGCGCATCGCACGTTTACGGACGCTGGGTGATTATTTTGAAGAAGCGACCACCACTTACTACTTTGGCGCCGCCATGATGACACTGTTTCTGGTGTCGCGGATCTACCACAACAACCTGCTGCTGGCGTCTCTCGGCGTAGTGATGTTGCTGGGCCCGGCGCTGGTCTCGCTGCTGGCGAAAGAGCCGGCGCGGCGAATCGAAAACAAACGTAGCTAAGCTGAAGGCCACCGCGAGGTGGCCTTCCTGTTTTCAGCGCCTTAAGTTGTCAGTAAATGTGAGCTATCTCGCACACTTCATTTAAAGCTGCTACACTCGGCCGCTTACGCATCGTAGTTTGTGCCCTTTTCACGCGTCAGCCCCAGCTGCCGTCATTATCCCTCTGAAAACTACACCGTGAATCACGGTCAGAGCGGACCGGAGTAAATCACGTAATGTCTTTTGACTCTCTCGGCCTGAGTGCCGATATTTTGCGCGCGGTTGCCGAACAAGGCTACAGCGAACCTACACCTATCCAGCGCCAGGCGATTCCTGTGGTGCTGGCCGGCCGCGATCTGCTGGCGAGTGCCCAGACCGGCACCGGCAAAACAGCCGGTTTTACCTTACCGTTATTACAGAAACTCTCTGACAGTGCGAAACCCGTGCGTGGCCGTCGCCCGGTGCGCGCCCTGATCCTGACCCCGACTCGTGAACTGGCCGCGCAGGTTGGCGAAAACGTCAGCGACTACAGCAAATACCTGACCCTGCGCTCGATGGTGGTGTTTGGTGGCGTCAGCATCAACCCGCAGATGGTAAAACTGCGCGGCGGCGTTGATGTACTGGTCGCGACCCCTGGCCGTCTGCTGGATCTGGCGCACCAGAATGCGGTTGACCTGTCGCAGGTCGAAGTGCTGGTGCTGGATGAAGCGGACCGGATGCTCGATATGGGCTTCATCCACGACATCCGTCGCGTGCTGGCGCGCCTGCCGGCCAAACGTCAGAACCTGCTGTTCTCCGCCACCTTCTCTGACGAGATCAAAGGCCTGGCGGAAAAACTGCTGACTAACCCGGAGATGGTGGAAGTTGCTCGTCGCAACACCGCCTCTGAGCAGGTGGCCCAGCAGGTGCACTTCGTGGATAAGAAGCGTAAGCGGGAACTGCTGTCTCAGCTGATCGGCGAAGGCAACTGGCAGCAGGTGCTGGTCTTTACCCGTACCAAACATGGCGCGAACCACCTTGCCGAGCAGCTGGGCAAAGATGGCATTACCGCCGCCGCTATCCACGGCAACAAGAGCCAGGGTGCCCGTACCCGTGCGCTGGCCGACTTTAAGTCAGGCGCGATCCGTGTCCTGGTCGCGACCGATATCGCCGCGCGCGGCCTGGATATCGAAGAGCTGCCGCACGTCGTGAACTACGAGCTGCCGAACGTCGCCGAAGATTACGTTCACCGTATTGGTCGTACCGGCCGTGCGGCGGCCACCGGTTCCGCCCTGTCGCTGGTCTGCGTGGATGAGCACAAACTGCTGCGTGATATCGAGCGTCTGCTGAAGCGCGAGATCCCGCGCCTGGCGATTGCCGGTTATGAGCCGGATCCGAGCATCAAAGCGGAACCGATCATCAACGGTCGTCAGCAGCAGTCACGCGGTGGTGCAGGCGGTGGCCGGGGTCGCGGCCAGGGCGGGCAGGGTGCAGGCGCACCACGCTCATCCGGCGAACGCCGCCCTCAGGCGCGTCGTCAGGGCCAGCCTGCTCCGCAGGGCGATAAGCCCGCGTCCCGTCCGCGTCGTCCTGCTCCGAAGCGCACCGGAAACGTCTGATAATGCGGGTTTTACTGGCTCCGATGGAGGGCGTACTGGATTCACTGGTGCGCCAGCTGTTGTCAGAAGTGAACGACTACGACCTCTGTATCACAGAGTTTCTGCGCGTGGTCGACCAGCTGCTGCCGGTAAAATCCTTTTATCGCCTCTGCCCCGAACTGCATCACGCCAGCCGCACGCCCTCCGGCACGCGGGTGCGTATGCAGCTGCTGGGGCAGCATCCCGACTGGCTGGCCGAGAACGCCGCACGCGCGGTGGCGCTGGGCTCCTGGGGTGTCGATCTCAACTGCGGCTGTCCCTCTAAGCTGGTCAACGGCAGCGGAGGCGGCGCAACGCTGCTGAAAGATCCCGATCTGATTTATCGCGGCGCGAAAGCGATGCGCGAAGCGGTGCCTGCGGATTTGCCGGT
Organism: Pantoea deleyi; assembly: GCF_022647325.1. Lineage (NCBI taxonomy): Bacteria > Pseudomonadati > Pseudomonadota > Gammaproteobacteria > Enterobacterales > Erwiniaceae > Pantoea > Pantoea deleyi. The sequence goes on along the minus strand of NZ_CP071405.1, from coordinate 2,772,252 downwards.
GACGGTGAAAGTGCGGCTCGGCTGGGACTCCAGCGCTCGCAGCCTGGAGATTGCCGATGCGGTTCAGCAGGCCGGTGCCAGCGAACTGACGGTGCACGGGCGAACCAAAGAAGAGGGCTATCGCGCAGAGGCGATCAACTGGCAGGCGATTGGCGAGATTCGTCAGCGGCTGCGTATTCCGGTGATTGCCAACGGCGAGATATGGGACTGGCAAAGCGCGCAAAACTGTATGGCGGTGACCGGCTGCGATGCGGTGATGATTGGCCGTGGCGCCCTGAACATCCCGAACCTGAGCCGGGTGGTCAAATATAACGAGCCGCCGATGGCCTGGCCTGACGTGGTGCGGCTGCTGCAGAAATACAGCCGCCTGGAGAAGCAGGGCGACACCGGCCTCTACCATGTGGCCCGCATCAAGCAATGGCTCGGCTATCTGCGCAAAGCCTACAGCGACGCCGACGGTTTGTTCAGTGAAATCCGGGCGTTAAAAAACTCGGGCGACATCGCGCAGGCGATCGATCGTCACGCGAGCGTTAACGGTTTGTGATAAAAAATCAGGCGACCCGCGGATCGCCTGACGGTATAGTGGGCCAAACTTCCTGACCCGCCAAACCTGCTATGTCTGACATCGCCGGGCTGAGCAACAGCCAGCTCAACAAACGCATCCTTTCTGTCATTATCTTCACCTTCTTCTGCTATCTCTCTGTCGGACTGCCGCTGGCGGTGCTGCCGGGCTTCGTCAAAAATCACCTGGGCTTCAGCTCCTTTACCGCCGGACTGATTATCAGCATTCAGTATTTTGCCACGCTGCTCAGCCGCCCGCAGTCGGGACGCCTGGCCGATCGCCTGGGGCCAAAGCGGGTGGTGATGCTGGGGCTGCTCTGCTGCGGCATGAGCGGCGTGCTGACCCTCCTGGCCGCGCTGATGAGCGGCTGGCCGTGGCTGAGTCTGGCGCTGCTGGCCACCGGCCGGCTGTTTCTCGGGGTGGGTGAGAGCTTCAGCAGCACCGGCTCCACGCTGTGGGGCATGAATATCGTCGGGCCGCTGCAGACGGCGCGCGTCATCTCCTGGAATGGCGTGGCAACCTATCTGGCGATGGCCGTGGGTGCGCCGCTGGGCGTGCTGCTGAACAGCGTCGCGGGCATGAGCGGATTTGCCGGACTGATTGCGCTGATGGGCATAGGTGGCTATCTGATGGCCAGCCGCAAACCGGCGGTCACGGTCAGCGTCGGCGAGCGCATTCCGTTTCATCGCGTCTTCTCCCGCGTCTGGCTTTATGGCCTGGCGCTGGGGTTTGGCACGATCGGCTTTGGCGTGATCGCGACCTTTATCACGCTCTATTTCGCCAGCCGTGGCTGGCAGGGCGCCGCCTATGCGCTGACGCTCTTCAGTCTGGGCTTTGTGCTGGTGCGGCTGGGGTTTGGTCGCTTTATTACCCGCTTTGGCGGCCTGCGCGTCTCGCTCTGCTCTTTCCTGCTGGAGGCGCTGGGGCTGATGATGATCTGGCAGGCGGACAGCGCCTGGCTGGTGGGCGCAGGCGCGTTTCTCACCGGCAGCGGGTTTTCGCTGGTCTTTCCTGCGCTGGGCGTGGAGGCGGTTAAGCGGGTCGAACGGCAGGATCAGGGCTCGGCGCTGGGCACCTATTCCGCCTTTCTCGATCTGGGTCTGGGATTAACCGGCCCGGTGGCGGGCCTGCTGATCGGGCACTGGGGGATGCAGTCGGTCTATCTGGCCGCCGCCATGATGGTGCTGGGCGCGCTGCTGATCACGCTGCGGCTCTGGCAGCAGCAGCGGCTCGCCACCGGCTAATCGGCGAGCCTGTGGCGGGTCAGAAATGGGTAAAGAGCCAGTAGAGCAGGGCGGAGAGCAGCACAGATACCGGCAGCGTTAAGACCCAGGCGACGGCCAGATTGCGCAGCGTTGAGAACTGCAGGCCGGAGCGGTTCGCCGCCATCGTTCCCGCCACGCCGGATGACAGCACATGGGTGGTGGAGACCGGCAGGCCTAAGCCATCGGCTGCCCCGATGGTGGCCATCGCCACCAGCTCGGCGCTGGCGCCCTGGGCATAGCTCAGATGGGTTTTCCCGATCCGTTCGCCCACCGTGACCACAATCCGGCGCCAGCCCACCATCGTGCCCAGTCCCAGCGCAATCGCCACCACCACTTTTACCCACATCGGGATAAAGCGGGTGGCGCTGTCGAGTTCCGTTTTGACCGCTTTGAGGTTCCGCGCCGTCTCCGGCGGCAGGGCCACCTTCGCCGTCTGCAGATGTTTGATCGACTCCGAGGCGAGATACATCTGGTTGCGGGTGTTGGTCACCGCCTGCGCCGGAATGTTATCCATGGAGCCGTAGCGACGGATCTGATCGCCCACTTCGCTGAGCGTCTCCGCCAGCGCCGGTAGCACGCTGGCATTCATCCGGTTACTGCCGACAAAACCGGTCAGCACGTCGCGGGCCACCGGCGACGGCGTGGCAGCCGGTTGCAGCAGCAGCAGCTGATGGGCCGTTACCTCCGTCAGCGCGGCCACGCGCGGGATCTGATCGGCGGGCAGCGATCGGTTAAGGGCGTAGGCGATCGGCATGGTGCCGACCAGGATCAGCATAATCAGCCCCATCCCTTTCTGCCCGTCGTTGGAGCCGTGCGCGAATGATACTCCGGTACAGGTCAGGATCAGCAGCCCGCGGATCCAGACCGGCGGTGGCTGATCGCTCTCCGGTGCCTGATAGAGCTGGCGATTGCGGATAAAGAGCTTCATGACCCAGAGCAGCAGCCCGGCGCAGACAAAACCGACCACCGGCGACAGTAGCAGGGCGTAGCCGACCTTGAGCGCCTGATCCCAGTCTACGCCGCTCAGTCCGCTGCGCCCGTGCAGCATCGCATTGGCGACGCCGACGCCGATAATCGAGCCAATCAGGGTATGGGAGGAGGAGGAGGGCAGGCCGAAATACCAGGTGCCAAGGTTCCAGATAATGGCGGAAAAGAGCAAGGCATAGACCATCGCGAAGCCGTTGCCGCTGCTGGCCTGCAGGATCAGCTCAACCGGCAGCAGCGAGATAATGCCGAACGCCACCACGCCGCTCGAGAGCAGCACCCCCATAAAGTTACAGAAACCGGACCAGATCACCGCCGCGCCCGGCGTCAGCGAATGGGTATAGATCACCGTGGCGACCGCGTTAGCGGTGTCGTGAAAACCGTTGACGAACTCAAAACCGAGCGCAATCAGCAGCGCCAGCCCCAGCAGAAAAAAGGGCAGGTAGCTGGTCACCGGCATATTGGTCTCTTCCACGTCATTGACCAGGTTCAGTCCGGCAAAGGCCAGTCCGGCGATCAGCAGAAGGAAAAACAGCGGTTTGCTGAAGCGGCTGTTTTTGCCGCTGAAGTCGGGGCGGCCGCGGGTGGATGAGGAGGAGAGACTGTTTTCGCTCATGGTGTACCTCAGGTCACTGATGCCGGATGCCGATTGCACCAGGTCAAAGCAGTGTGATACGCGCTTTATATGACAGAAAAATGATGGGCGGGCGGAGAAAATACGCAGAAATTGCCTTAATTCAGGCAAAAAAAAGCCAGCGACGGGCGCTGGCTTCCGGAGGCAGAGAGGCGATTACGAGTTGCTGTTCGCCGGGGTTGCCGGTGCGGCCTGGGTGACCGGGGCCGCCGGTGCCGCGGTGTCGGCTGGCTGCTGCGGCTGGGCCGCATCGCTGTCCGCGCCCTGCGGCGTCACCGGGGTCATTGGCTCTTCCTGTGGCTGAGCCTGTGAGTTTTCCGGGACCTGAACCGGCGCGGTCTGGATGTTGTTTTCCACACCGTTCACTTTCACAGGCATACCGGTACGGCTCTGAATCGCGCCGTTGACCTGATCCTGATTGACGCTGGCATCAACCAGCACTTTGCTCACGGCCTGGGTCAGTGTAATCGGCACCAGTTCACGGGAGTTAAACTGCTCTTCGGTGGTCGAGAGCGGGTTGTGCACTTCGACATAACGCGAACCGTCTGGCTCTACCGTCGCTTTCACCGGCTGGTCGACGAACTGAACGCGCGTACCGACCGGCACGTTCTGGAACAGCCATTTGATGTCGTCGGCGCGCAGACGCACACAGCCGTGGCTGACGCGCAGGCCGATACCGAAGTTGGCGTTGGTGCCGTGAATCGCATAAAGGCGGCCGATGTAGAGGGCGTAGAGGCCCATCGGGTTATCCGGGCCAGCCGGGAAGACCGCTGGCAGCGTTTCACCGCGTGCCGCGTAGTCCGCATGCATGCCTTTGGTTGGCGTCCAGGTCGGGCCATCTTTCTTGCGTTCTACGGTAGTGGTCCAGTTGATCGGGGTATCTTTACCCAGCTCACCGATACCAATCGGCAGAACCACCACGGTTTTGCTGCCTTTCGGATAGTAATAAAGACGCATCTCCGCGCTGTTAATCACGATGCCTTCACGCGGAGCGTCAGGCAGGATCAGCTGCTGTGGGATGATCATTTTGCTGCCAGCCTTAGGCAGATAAACGTCAACGCCCGGATTGGCTTCCAGCATGTTGCTGAGGCCCATCTGGTATTGCGCCGCAAAAGCTTCCAGCGGCAGCTTGCTGTCTTCAGGGACAGTAATTTCAATATTTTCCCCGATCAGACGGCTGTTGGCCGGCGGTAACGGGTAAACCACAGCAAAGGCGGACTGGCTGAACGCCGCCAGAGCCAGTGCGATTGAAGCGAAAGCGCGAATGATTTTCATATTTTACAATTCTTTATCGCCATATTTCAGGCTGTTCAGTGTGTCGAATCTATGCCGGCCAATGTGACCTGCTGCGCATTATATGTTCATTAATCTGACGTTGTGAATCGGGATTTTAACCTGCCTGCAATACTTTACGTAAATTCACCGCGGATGTTAGCCCATTTCCGAAAAACCGGACGCATAAAATGAGGCTTTCCGGCGTGGCCGGGGGCTAAGGTTGCCACTGCGTCTGTTCACCGCTGAGTTTCCGGTTCAGGAAAAAGGCGGCACTGATCAGCGCCAGATGGGTCAGCGCCTGCGGGGTATTTCCCAGCGCATGACCGTGACTGTCGAACTCCTCTGCGTAAAGGCCCAGCGGATTGGCGTAACTCAGCAGCTTCTCAAATTCGAAATGCGCCTCCTGCACCCGGCCCGCACGCGCCAGGCACTCGACATACCAGAAGGAGCAGGCACCAAAGGAGCCTTCGGTGCCATTCAGGCCATCGGCGGGCGTCTCATGGATATTGTAGCGTCGCACCATGCCGTCGCTGACCAGCTGGGTTTTGATCGCATCCAGGGTAGCAATCCAGTCCGGATCGGTGGCGCCGACGAAGCGCACCAGCGGCATCAGCAGCATCGAGGCGTCGAGGTAGTCCCCGTGCCGGGTCGAAACGAAGTGGCCGCGTTCGGCGTTCCAGAAGTTCGCCCAGATATCTTCCCGGATCGCCCGGCGGGCACGATCCCAGCGCTCATAAGGCATCGGCAGCGATCGCTTCATGCCCAGGCGCAGCGCGCGGTCCATCGCCACCCAGCACATCAGGCGTGAATGAAGGAAATGCTGCGGCTCGCCGCGCATCTCCCAGATCCCGGCATCGGGCTGATCCCAGTTTTCGCTCAGCCAGTCGATCATGCTGACGACATACTCCCAGCCGCGCTGGGAGATCGCCTCGCCATATTTGTTCGCCAGATAGACCGCATCCATCAGCTCGCCATAGATATCCAGCTGGGTCTGCTGCCAGGCATCATTGCCGATGCGCACCGGCCGTGAGTCGGCATAGCCAGAGAGATTGAGCAGCTCCATCTCATGCAGCTCCGTGCCGCTGTCCAGCCGGTACATCACCTGCAGACGCATCTCATCATGATGGCTGTTAGCGACGCAGCGGCCCACCCATTCGGTAAAATGTTTGGCTTCATCGACGTAGCCCAGACGCATCAGGGCATACATGCTGAAGGAGGCGTCACGGATCCAGGAGGCGCGATAGTCCCAGTTGCGCTCACCGCCCAGCTCCTCCGGCAGGCCAAAGGTCGCCGCGGCTGCAATAGAGCCATGCTGATGTGAGGTCAGGAGTTTCAGCACCAGCGCCGAACGCTGCACCATCTCGCGCCAGCGGCCCTGATAAGTACTCTGTCCGCTCCAGTGTCGCCAGTATCTGAGCGTCTCTTCAAAGCAGTGTTCGGTAGCCAGCGCTTCGATATGCGCATCGTCTACGCTGCCAAATTCAAACTGCGCATGTTCGCCCGCCTGCAGCGTGAACGCTGCCGATGCGCCGTCCTGCTCCAGCGTCATGACCACGCTGCCCGCCAGCCGCAGCGACGGCTGACCTTCGGCGTGAAAATCGATACAGCCGTTGTGCGCTTCCGCCTGGGTCTCTGCGCGGGCATAGTCGTGGCGGGGAGAACAGCGCAGGTTGAATGTCGCACTGCCGCGCACCATCTTGACCCGGCGGATCAGGCGCGGCAGCTTGCTTTTATCGTCGCAGATGGGCATGTAGTCGGTGATCTCGGCCACGCCTTTCTCATCAAGCCAGCGGGTCTGCAGAATATTGGTATCGGGCAGGTAGAGTTGCTGACGTCGCGCATCGGGCCAGTCGGGCGCCAGTGAGAAAAGTCCGGCATCATCGCCGTCGAGCAGGGCAGCGAAGACCGAGGGACTGTCCAGTTCAGGCCAGCAGAGGTAGTCAATGGTGCCGTCATTGGCGACCAGCGCACAGGTACGCAAATCGCCGATCACGCCGTGCTCTTCAATCTTACGTTTTACCTTACTCATCCTTATCTCCCTGTCAGTGTCCTTTTAACTATAGCCGAGACGGCTGATGCGGCTGCGTTCGGGCACAGATGGTTAACCGCACAGGCGGCAGAACGCGAGGAGAGAGGGCAGGGCGGACGCCTGAAGCGCCGGGCCCCGCACCGGATGCGGTGAGAGGCGGCGGGTAGGCCGCAGTCGCTTTACTGGTCGGCGCGACGGGTGTGCCAGCGGCGGATCACCCAGCGCAGCACAAAGGCAAACACCACTGCTGCAACCAGCCAGAGCAGATGCTTGAAGTGCTGGTCGAGCTTGTGCAGCCACGGCGCGATAATGCCGCCCGCGAAATAGCCCAGCGTCACGAAGATCAGCGCCCAGATTGCCGCGCCGATGACGTTAAGAATAAAAAACTTCATCGGGTTGAGGCGGCTGGCACCGATGATGACCGGCCCGATCAGCCGGAAGCCATACATAAAGCGCACACCAATCACAAACAGGCTGGGGCGGCGTTTTATCAGGCGGTTAGCCTTTACCACTTTATCCTGATGCTTTTTAAACCGGCGCAGGATCCGGGTGCCCCAGCGACGGCCAATCCAGTAGAGCAGCTGATCGCCGATGATCCCGCCGCCCATCGCCGCCAGCACGACGCCCGTGTAGTGCAGTAATCCCTCGTGTGCGGCAACGCCGCCCAGCAGGGTGAATGTCTCTCCCTCGGCGATACAGCCAATCAAAAGCGCCAGATAACCGTACTGCGTAATTAATGCGTTGATGTCCAGATGCAAAATGACACTCCCTGTTCAGTGGCTGTTTGTTCAATTCTATACGCGATTTCGTTTCACTTCCGCCCGCACCCGCGGCTGCGTTTATTTCTGCTGTTTTTTTGTCCGGTCGCCACGAAAATTTTACTGCCGATTATACTTGAGAAGACGCTGCCCCTAAGACGCAGGCTTCATCGGGCGGCCCACTGCATCAGAGGAGTGACTGTATGAACCATGTCTGGGGACTTATGGCGCATCCGAACCTGGAAATGCGTCATATCAAGCAAGAGAACGAAAGCGTTTCACACCACTACACCCACCATGTCCTGCTGATGGCGGCGATCCCGGTGATCTGCGCCTTTATCGGAACCACGCAGCTGGGCTGGAATCTGGGTGATGGCCAGTATGTGCAACTGAATCTGGCCACCGGGATCGGGCTGGGTATCCTCTTTTATCTGATTATTCTCGGCGGCGTCGCCGTGATGGGGCGGGTGATCCACTGGATGGCGCGCGACTATCCGCAGCGTCCGGGCATTCCGCGCTGCACGGTGTTTGCAGGCTATGTCGCGACACCGCTGTTTCTCAGCGGGCTGGTGGCGCTCTATCCGCTGGTCTGGCTCTGCGTGCTGGTGGGCGCGCTGGCGCTGCTTTACACCGGCTATCTGCTCTATATTGGCATCCCGCTGTTCCTCAATATCGATCGCGAAGAGAGCCTGCGTTTTTCCGGCTCCACGCTGGCTATCGGCGTGCTGGTGTTTGAGGTTCTGCTGGCACTGACCGTGGTGCTGTGGGGCTATGGACCGCATCTGTTCTGACCGGCCGCTGCCGCCTTCGGGCGGCAGTGCGCTTTTTACGCCCGGAAACAATCTCGCCAGGAAATTTCTTAACCTTAAGCGTATGATACCGCAGCCAGCCCGCGCACTGACGTGACGGGAGCGGGCGGCCTGTGTCGGCCTGACACAGTACATAATCATAACCGGGTTTTTTTCTACGATGCCTGCAAAAATTCGTTCCACCCTGCTTTCGCTGGCGCTGCTCGCTTCAGGGCAGATTGTGTCACTTCCGGCGCAGGCGACCACGTCGCTGTCGCAACTTGCGCCTATTGCTCAGCCGCAGATCGCTTCTGGCAGTGCGATGATTGTCGACCTCACCACCAATAAAGTGCTCTTTTCCAGCCACCCGGATCGGGTCAGGCCCATTGCGTCGATCACCAAACTGATGACGGCGATGGTGGTACTGGATGCGCATTTGCCAATGAATGAGATGTTAACCGTTGATATCAGCCAGACGCCGGAAATGCGGGGCATTTTTTCGCGCGTGAAACTCAACAGCCAGATCAGCCGCCGCAACATGCTGCTGCTGGCGCTGATGTCCTCTGAAAACCGCGCCGCCGCCAGCCTGGCGCACGCCTATCCGGGCGGCTACAATGCTTTTATCCGGGCGATGAACGCCAGGGCGCGCGCGCTGGGCATGAATCAGACTCACTATGTTGAACCCACCGGCCTGTCGACGCAGAACGTCTCCAGCGCTCAGGATCTGGTTAAACTGCTCAAGGCAACGCGGGAGTATCCGCTGCTCGGCGCGCTCAGCACCACCAAAGAGGAGACGGCGGTATTCGCCCATCCGAACTATGCGCTGCCGTTCCGCAATACCAACCATCTGGTCTATAAAAATGACTGGCACATTCAGCTGACCAAGACCGGCTACACCGATCAGGCGGGTCACTGCCTGGTCATGCGCACGATGATCAACAATCGTCCCGTGGCGCTGGTGGTGCTGGACGCGTTTGGCAAATATACCCACTTCGCCGACGCCAGCCGTCTGCGCAGCTGGCTGGAAACAGGCAAAGCGGCCCCGGTGCCTGCCGCCGCGCTGGCGTATAAAAAACAGAAGTCGGGCCAGGTGGCCAGCAACGGTGGTGGCACGACCGACGTCGAATAACCCCCGGTCGGCGGCGCCACGCGCGCCGCTGGGCTGGCTGATCAGGCCAGCCGCCGGAGAACCGGACGGGCAGGGCCAGTCACGCGTTTCAGTCCGCTGTCCGCCCGGAATTAGCCTGAAAATTACCCGTTATTCCTATATTGCCAACCCTTGTTAAGCCCTACACTACGCGCGAATGGCGAGGGACGATCGCCTGATTTAAGCTGCCGGAATCTTACTCATATGTTTAAGCTACGATCCTTTTTTGCATTGTTAATGCTGGCGCTGGTGGCGTTCACCCCCGCGCTGACGCTGGCCGCGGATGATACGGCCACTGCCGCTCAGGAACAGGATGCTGCGCCGAAGCTGAATGCCGCCGTAGAACTGCCGAAGATGCAGAAAATCCTCGATAAAATTAAAAGCCAGGTGTCGGGCGATGCCGGTGAAAACAAGCTGACTCAGCTCAATGAAATGGCGCTGGAGCTGTCGGGTAACGCCGATACGCTGGGTCAGGCGCTGGTGCCGGACCGCCAGCAGGTGGACGCACAGTTGCAGGTGCTGGGCCCCGCGCCTAAAGCCGACAGCGGCGTCAAAGAGACGCCGGAAGTCACGCGCAAGCGTAATGCGCTGGAGAGTCAGAAAAGTAAGCTCGACGACCAGATCAAGCAGGCCGAAGGCATCAAAAATGGCGCCCTGACGCTCTCTTCACAGATCGTGAACCTGCGTCGTGACCAGCTGAAAAGCCAGCTGGCGCTGAACTCCGGTACGATCCTGGGCGCGCGCTTCTGGTCACCGCTGCTCAACAGTCAGGATCTCGACGGCGAAAAAATCGGTGAATTCCTGCAGGAGCTGCAGGATACCGCCGCGCTCTCCTGGGAGCCGGGCTGGCGCGTGGGCAGCATAATGTGGCTGCTGGCGGCGCTGCTGGTGATGACGGTGGGTCGCCGCTACGGGGAGGAGTTCCTCGCCTGGGTCAGCATTCACAAACTGCCGGAGGGAAAACTGCGCCGCAGCTTCCTGGCGGCCGCGATAGCCCTGACCACGCTGGCGGCGGTGGTGCTGACCTTTAACTTTATCGCGCTGGCCTTTACGCGCCGCGATGAGGTCTCGGAGAACGTGCAGGACTTTGTTGATCGGCTGGTGCAGCTCAGCGTCTTCTGCGGCCTGATCGCCGGTCTGGGCCGTGCTTTGCTCTCCACCCGTCGCCCCAGCTGGCGGTTGCCGACCATCTCCAACGAGGTGGCGATGGCGTTAAAGCCTTTCCCGCCGATCACGGCTGTGCTGGTCTTTATCTTCCAGACGGTGGAAGCCTTTAACTACAGCGTTGGCACCAGCCTGAACACCACGATCTTTGCCAACGGCCTGACCGCACTGCTGATCGGCACCACCGCGCTGGCGATCAGCGTGCGGATTAATCGCGTGCGGCGTCGTATGACGCTGGCGGGTACGCCGCCGGAGGCGCGCTCCACGCTGGTCGGGCTGATTCAGATGGGCCTGACGCTGACGGCGATGGCCATTGTGGTATCGCTGCTGATCGGCTACGTGACCCTGGCGCGCTTCCTGAGTTATGAGGTGATCTGGTGCGGCCTGCTGTTTGGCTCATTCTACTTCCTCAGCCACCTGCTGAATGATGGCTGTGAGAGCTTCTTCTCGACCAGCAATGCCACCGGGCGTCGCATCCAGAACTCGCTGAACATCAACGAACGTCACCTGCAGCAGGCGGCGACGCTGCTGACGGCCATCGGGAAAACGTTCCTGGTGCTGGTGGTGGCGCTGGCGCTGCTCAACGGCACCTTTGCTTCCTCAACGCCGATCGAACTGCTGCAGAAGGTGATTGAGTTCTGGGGCGGTAAAGGCCTGGAGTCGATGAATATCGTTCCGGCACACATGGTCAATGCGCTGATCTGCCTGATCGTCGGCATCTACGTGCTGCGTTCGGTGCGCCGCTGGCTCGACACCGATTTCCTGCCGAAAACCACGATGGATGTGGGAATGCGGGTGTCGCTGGTAACGCTGTTCAGCAACATCGGCTACGTGCTGATCATCCTGCTGACCCTGTCGATTATGGGGCTGCAGTGGAACAAGCTGGCCTGGATCGTCAGTGCATTATCGGTCGGTATCGGTTTCGGCTTGCAGGAGATCGTGAAGAACTTTATCTCGGGGCTGATCCTGTTAACCGAGCGGCCGGTCAAGGTGGGCGATCTGGTCAGCATCAGCGGTATCGAAGGGGATATTCGTCGGATTAACGTCCGCGCCACGGAGATCCAGCTGGGCGATAAATCCACGGTGATTGTGCCGAACTCGCAGTTTATCTCGCAGAACGTGCGCAACGCGACGATGGGTAACGCGCAGGGCGTGGTGACGATTACGCTGACCTTCCCGCTTAACACCGATCCGGGCAAGGTGCGCGATATTCTGCTGGAGGTCTATAACGAAAACGAACGCATTCTGGAGACGCCTGAACCCTCCGTATCGTTTAAAGATCTGACCCAGCAGGGGATCGTGCTGAGCGTCACCGGGAACGTGGCGGGCCAGCGGCAGATCTCCGGGGCCAAGAGTGACCTGCTGTTCGATATTCTGACGCGGCTGCGCAAAGAGGGCATCCTGCTCTCCACGCCGCAGACGATGATTATTGAGCGCCGTCAGATGCCGAGTGCGGAACCCGAAGAGAAGCTGGTTTAACAAAAACAAGGCCGACGACTGTCGGCCTTGTTATTCAGGGCAAAAGCTTTCTAATCCACAGCCCCGCGCCTTCAGCGCTGCTTTCCACGACGGCTACGCTGCCCATCGCTTCTCACCCAACAGCGTCATACAGCTCCGCTGACCTGCCTCGGACCTCATGCCGCTGCCCGATCGCGCCGCTCTGCAGGCCGGACGCCAGCGTCACGCCGGGCAGGGCACCGCTGTCGGCCGTGCATTATCCCTGTTTCACCGCCCAGCCTTTCTGTTTGCTGGTTTTGCCGATGCCGGGATTGAAGCTGTTGGTCGGATCGAGCTGACGATAGAAGGCTGCCAGCTGCGGTTTTGCCTGATAGAGATGACCGACGTTGTGCTCGGCGGGGTATTCCGCGCCGCGCGCCTGCAGAATCGCCAGCATCTGGGCTTTCAGCGCAGGCACATCGACCCCTTTTTTGACGATGTAATCCTGATGGAAGACGTGACAGAAGAAGTGACCGTAGTAGAGGCGATGGCTGAGGGATGCGCGGATCTCGTCAGGCAGGTTTTCAAACCAGTCAGCGTCGTTCCGGCGCAGGGCGATATCCAGCGCCAGAATATCCTCCACCTCATCGGCATGCACCGCGTGGTAGCGCACGGCCGCGCCCGCCGCCGCGAAGCGATGCAGAAAGGCGTGCGCGCCCTCTTTGCCTTCACACTCAAAGAACTCGCCGCCGCCCTCGCGGAAGTAGTCGCGCAGATAGTTTCGCGCTTCCGCCACCCCCTCACCGGACATCTTCAGCATCAGATGGTGTTCATATCTGTCGCGATACTGCTTCATGCGCTTGGGCAGATGCACCGGGAACGCCCGGCTCAGCCGCTGCAGCAGCCGGTCGGTGAAGTGGGGCCTGATGAAAGAGAATTTACTCAGCCAGGCATCGACCCGCCCCTTCAGCGTGAAAAACAGCGGCATTTTGTCGGTGCCCAGCTTGTCGATCATCAGGAAGGTATCTTTGCCGTAGACCTCCGCGATGTCGTAGATGTCCCGATGCATATACTCACCGGCCACGGGCAGATGGGTAAAATGGGCCAGCATATGACGGCGAAGATCGGTGAGAACGCCGGGGTCATTGGTGCCGATGTAAAAGACCTGCTGCTGCGGCTCGCTGGCAAAGGTATCGAGTCGCACGGCAAAGACCGCCAGCTTTCCGGCGCAGCCGGACGCCTCGAACAGACGCCGCGCATCCGCGTTGTAGCGGGCGGGCGTATCGGCATCCACCTCCCGTACCCGATCGGCGTAGTCGTGATCGGAGGCATGACGGCCATCGTGCTGCACGTCGCCCGGCTGCCAGCGGTCGTCATCCAGCCGCCCCAGAATCTCCTCCGGCGAGCTGCCCAGATCGATACCGAGATGGTTTACCAGCTTCAGTTTTCCACTGGCGTCGATCTGCGCAAACAGCGCCATTTCGCTGTAGGCCGGGCCGCGCTTGATCAGCGAGCCGCCGGAGTTATTACAGATGCCGCCCAGCACCGAGGCGCCGATGCAGGAGGAGCCAATGACCGAGTGCGGTTCGCGTCCCAGCGGCTTCAGCGCTTTTTCCAGCTGATAGAGCGTGCTGCCGGGGAACGCCAGCACCTGCTGGCCGTTGTCGATTAGCTGCAGTTTATCGAGCCGCAGGGTGCTGATAATCACCAGCGGGCGATCGTAGTCGTTGCCGTGCGGCGTGGACCCTTCGGTCAGGCCGGTGTTCGCCGCCTGCATCAGGATGATAACATCGGCTTTCACCAGCGCCTGCAGCACCCGCCAGAGCTCCAGCAGGGTGCCGGGAAACACCACGGCCAGCGCGTCGCCGTCGCCGGAGCGAAAGCCTTTGCGATAGCGGGCGGTCTGTTCAGGTTCAGTCAGCAGATGGGCCGGGCCCACGAGGCGGCGCAGGTCAGAAAGCAGGGCAGAGGTTGGTATCATGAGCAATTCCCTTGTCTTATCAGTGCGCCTTAACTGTAGCACGGCAACTGACCTGAACGCAGTGTGACAGCGGCGGCTACCTGCTATTCTCATCTTGTGGCACACTGCCGCCTGTTTATTCGATATTGCGCAGTTACTTAAGAGAACCCAACCTGATGAAATGGATTTACTCTGTTAGTCTCGCTGTCTCCCTCGCGATGCAACCCGCACTGGCTGAGACGTTGCCAGGCAATCACCCGATGACCGAACAGGCGCGGGATGCCTTCGTCAACCAGCTGCTTAAGAAGATGACGCTGGACGAGAAAATCGGCCAGCTGCGTTTAATCAGCGTCGGACCTGATAATCCGAAAGAAGCGATTCGCGACATGATTCAGAAGAGTCAGGTTGGCGCGATCTTTAATACCGTGACCCGCCAGGATATCCGCGCCATGCAGGATCAGGCGATGCAGCTCAGCCGCCTGAAGATCCCGCTGTTCTTCGCCTTCGATGTTATTCACGGTCAGCGCACCATTTTCCCGATCCCGTTAGCCCTGGCTTCCAGCTGGGATCTGGACGCGGTGAAAGAGGTAGGGCGCGTGTCTGCCTACGAGGCGGCCGACGATGGCCTCAACATGACCTGGGCGCCGATGGTGGATGTCAGCCGTGAACCGCGCTGGGGTCGTGGCTCCGAAGGCTTCGGTGAGGATACCTGGCTCACCAGCGAAATGGGGCGCAGCATGGTGCAGGCGATGCAGGGTAAGAGCGCCGCCGACCGCTACAGCGTGATGACCAGCGTGAAGCACTTTGCCCTCTATGGTGCGGTTGAAGGGGGACGCGACTACAACACCGTGGATATGAGTCCGCAGCGCATGTTCCAGGACTACCTGCCGCCTTACAAAGCCTCGCTGGATGCGGGCAGCGGCGGGGTGATGGTGGCGCTGAACTCCATCAACGGGGTTCCGGCCACCGCGGACAGCTGGCTGCTGAAAGATCTGCTGCGCGATAAGTGGAAGTTCAAGGGCATTACCATCAGCGATCACGGCGCGATCAAAGAGCTGATCAAGCACGGCGTCGCCAGCGATCCGCAGGAAGCAGTGCGTATCGCCCTGAAGTCGGGCGTCGATATGAGCATGAGCGACGAATATTACAGTAAATATCTGCCGGATCTGGTGAAGCGCGGCGACGTCAGCATGGCGGAAATCGATGACGCGGCGCGCCATGTGCTTAACGTCAAATATGACATGGGCCTGTTCAACGATCCTTACAGCCACTTAGGGCCGAAAGAGAGCGACCCGCAGGACACCAACGCGGAAAGCCGCCTGCACCGGGCTGAAGCGCGCGACGTGGCGCGTAAGAGCATCGTGCTGCTGAAAAACCGGCTGGAGACGCTGCCGCTGAAAAAATCGGGCACCATTGCGCTGATCGGCCCACTGGCAGACAGCCAGCGTGACATCATGGGCAGCTGGTCCGCCGCGGGCGTGGCGAAGCAGTCCGTTTCGCTGCTGCAGGGGATGCGCAACGCCACCGAAGGCAAAGCGACGCTGCTCTATGAGAAAGGGGCTAACGTCTCTGACAATAAGGGGATTCAGGACTTCCTGAACCTGTATGAACCGGCGGTGTCGATCGACACCCGTTCACCGCAGCAGATGATCGATGACGCGGTGGCCAAAGCGAAGCAGGCCGACGTTGTCGTGGCTGCCGTGGGCGAAGCGCAGGGTATGGCGCATGAAGCCTCCAGCCGCAGCGATCTGATCATTCCGCCGAATCAGCAGCGGCTGTTAGCCGCGCTGAAAGCCACCGGTAAACCGCTGGTGATTGTGCTGATGAACGGACGTCCGCTGTCGATAGTCAATGAGGATCGGATGGCCGATGCCGTGCTGGAAACCTGGTTCAGCGGCACCGAAGGCGGCAACGCCATCGCGGATGTACTGTTCGGCGACTACAACCCGTCGGGCAAACTGCCGGTCTCCTTCCCGCGTTCGGTGGGTCAGATCCCGATCTACTACAACCATCTGCCAACCGGCCGCCCGTATAACTTTGCGAAACCGAATAAATATACGTCGCACTACTATGATGCGGTCAACGGCCCGCTCTATCCGTTTGGTTACGGCCTGAGCTACACCACTTTCACCGTGTCGCCGGTTAAAATGTCCTCTCCGACAATGGCGCGCGACGGCACTGTCGAGGCCAGCGTGACGGTGACCAACAGCGGTCAGCGCGACGGAGCGACGGTGGTGCAGATGTACCTAAACGATCCGGTCGCCTCGATCAGCCGTCCGGTGCAGGAGCTGCGTGGCTTTAAGCGCATCATGCTGAAAGCGGGTGAATCACAGACCGTGACCTTTAAGATCGATGTCGATGCGCTGAAGTTCTGGAATCAGCAGATGCAGCACGTCGCAGAACCCGGCAAGTTTAACGTAATGATTGGGCTCGATTCCGTTCGCACCGAGAATGCGCAGTTTAACTATCTTTAACCGTCAGCCCTTCTCCTGACGCCGGGAGAAGGTGGTGCGGCGTGTCGTCAGCGTCCTGCTTGCGCGCGCCGCATCATATCCACTATCAGAGCCGCCATCATGAATCTGCGTGACCGCATTCAGCAGCAGGTCTTCCGCCTTAACGGCCTGTCGATGAATGAATTTGACCTTTCTCAGCCGCCTGGCGATCCCGGCCTGTTTGGCCCGGACAGCGTGATCTGGCGCGTCCACGGCGATTTCACCGCCATGATGTGTGGCGGGATCAGCGCGCTGCTGCTGCAGATGCTGCATCCGGCCGCGCTGGCGGGCGTCTGGGATCACTCTAACTTCCGCGAAGATATGATGGGCCGCCTGCGGCGCACCAGTCAGTTTATTGCGGTGACGACCTATGGAAACCAGCAGGATGCGCAGACGCTGATCGAGCGGGTAAAACGCATCCATCTCAAAGTCAGCGGCGTGGACAGCCAGGGCAAACCCTATGCAGCCAGCGATCCCCCTCTGCTGACCTGGGTGCATGTCGCGGAGACCAGCCGTTTTCTGGCGGCCCATCTGCGCTATAAAAATCCGCATCTCACCCACGCTGAGCAGGATCGCTATTATCAGGAAGCGGCGCTGATCGCCGAAGCGCTGGGAGCGGAGCGGGTGCCCAAAAGCGTGGCCGATGTGGCGGACTATCTGCAACAGATGCGGCCTGAGCTGCGTTTTGACGAGCGTACCGCAGAGGTCACGCGGCTACTGATGAATGCCCCAGCGCCGAGCTGGCAGGCGAAACCGGTGATGAAAATCATGCTGAAGTCGGGGTTCGGGCTGATGCCCGCCTGGGCGCAGGCGATGTCCGGACGCGAGATCGGTCGTCTGCAGCAGACGCTCATCGATCAGAAGATTAATGCGATCGCGGTGGGATTGCGCTGGTCGATTCAGCGCGGGGCCTGGTATCGCGCGATGGTGAGGATGGGGCGCAACCCTGCATAGCCGAGCCGGGCATCCGGCGTGTCAGATGACGGCCTCTCTCCGGCGTGCGATACATGGCCGCGTCACCCCGCGCCGTTGCGGATCGGCGCGTGAGCGGCGACATGGCGGGGACGTATCGCCCTGCCAGTGCTGCGCAGGGCGATCAGGCCATAGTGTAATCCCGTCAGGCAGACTTTAGCGGCGTGTTTCCATGGCCGTTTCTTCCCCGTTCTGCCCGGCGCTTAGCCGACAGAGCATTTCGCTGAGCGGCAGGGCGAGCGCATAAAAACCGATCAGGCTCTTACAGCCGGACTTCATCAGAATATTGTAGAGATGCGCATAGACCGTCTTCACATGTATTCGGAGCGTCAGGGCGATTTTCCGGGTGCTCATCCCGGACAGCCGCAGGGTCAGGATTTCACTCTCCCGTGAGGTCAGCGGTTTACAGGCACAGAGTGGCTGAGGCAGCGAATCTGCGGCAAATAATCGGCTGATCTCGCCCGGCGTGCTTTTCCTCTCCAGTTTAAAACAGCCGCCGCAGATTAAATCCATGATGTTTTTCTGTCCCGGACAGGAGATGATAAATCCGGCATCGGGAGGATAGTTACCGGGCCAGGCCAGCGAGGATGATTCAACACGGCCGGACCTGCACCATGAAACAAGGTCGATTAGCACGGTGCCTGTAAAAACCAGGCCCGCGGCATACTGTTCAGTGGTCACCTGCTGACACGCTATCCCTTCCCGTTCTGCGAGTGCAGTAAAACCCGAAGTAAAATAGATGTCATCGCAAATCAGCATGATTTTTTTTTAACGGATTGACGTTCTTCATAGGTTTCTCCTTATCGCGCCGGCATTGACGCTGTTTTCAACGCTAAAACGGAGAATCCCTGAAATCGAGCGGGTTATTATTAAGTTAAATTAAATTTTATCGCAGATAAAATGCGTGAATTCTGTTTATTCGGGTGAGGAAGGATTAATTAACTTAAATTTTATTGAACGGATTTTTTTGCTGAGGAAATTCAACGGCTATCAGCAGGATCAATAAATACACGCTTTTAATCAGTTGATTATTTCTAGGCTGGCATACGTGTCAGCTTATCCGGCCGTACGTCAGAGGCCGCAGATTTCAGGTTTACCCCAGGGAGGATGCGCGACCGGCCGACAAAAAAGATGCCGGAGAATTCAAAAACCTTGAGCTGGAGAGTAGGGCCGACGCGCGCTGAACAGCCGCGGAATCTTTTCAGAAAGTTATCCGGCAGGCCGGGGAATTAGCAGACACACTCAGAGCGCGCCCTGAACTTTTCTTAACGCATAATCTCTGTATATCCTCGAGCGGTATCTCGCGTGACGTATGATCGACAGATAACCGGGATCGCAGGTGATCACAATCAGCTTCCTGAGTTCAGCCTCCATCTTTGTCCAGATATAAAGGCTGAGAGGGGAAGAGATATTTATCGTTTTCCGGAGTTTTTTCAGCAGCAGATCGATCTCTTTCTTTCCGGCACTGACATCAGCACCCTGCTGATGGGCCAGGGCAATCTTTTTAACAGAGAGGATATAATCGCAGGCTAACGCTTTCGCACTGCCGGGATAGAGTTCATTCATTTATTCAGTCTTCCGCCTCTCAGATAAAAAGCGCGTTGATTCTTTTCAATCCCATTTTTTGCAGGGCACTTGAACGGTGGTAATAAAACACCTTTTTTCGCGTTCTTTCCGTCTGTCTGCACAGGCTTTTTTCGCTCAGCGTCAGCGTCAGCGCGCGATATTCGCCCGGTGTAATGGAGGTGACCTCTTTCAGATGAGTGATAGAGGTTGTAAAGCCGGCCGAAGCGCGCTCCTCTGACTGGTTCTCATCCCGGCTTAAAATCGAAACCTTGCCGGGATGGGCATTCAGATAATAGAGCGCCAGCGGCATAAATTTTTCGCAGGTCAGGATAAACACTCTGTAGTAAGGGGTGTTTTCAATCACTCTGTTGATGATGATTTCACTGATGCTGTTTTTATTCAGCAATAAAAAAAGAGACTCCTCTAACCGGTTTTTCCGGACGGGAAGGCTATTCAGGTAAGAGCGGATGCCCTCTTCGAGAAAACTGTTTTCAGGCGGGTAAGCGTGAATTGTCATGTAAGGCTCCATGCCAGCGGGCGAGTGATTAAATTAAACAGGCCTTCCTGTCAGTATCCACCATAGGTTCATCGATTCTGGTTGTAAATAAAAGCGCCATTACTTTTTATTTAATTTTCTTAAATAAAATTTTCCGATAAATTTTTCTTTCTCACCGTCGGGCTGGGCGTCTGTGATGGTTGAAAATAAAACCTGATTGGTTTTTAAATCTCTGATTTTGTTGTTTTTATATTGATGTGGCTCCGCTGGGGGCCGTGGCCTCTGCCATCCCGGTTAACGTTTATCTCTTCGGGGTAGTGCTCTGCTTTTCTTAAAGGCTGCGTGCTTTTTTAACGAAAATAAAATCACGACGATCAATGTCAGAATGAATAATAAAAGCATGGCGGTTCCTTTTTATTTAATGGGTGGGGCCATTATAGAAACCTGCTTTCTGAAGTCTCCTGGTAATTGTCTGTGTTTGGACGCAGGTGATAAAAAACGCACGTCTGAATTTTTGTGAATATTTCCGTTTTTAAAAAGCAGCTCGCGTGATCCCGATAAATAAAGGCGCGAGGTCAGGGATAGCCAGACCCGCCTCTTGATCCTCATTCTTTTTCTGATGATGTCAGCATCCGTTTCCTGCGTCATTCACACCCGCGGCGATCAATAAATGCTGCTCTGCTTTTGATCGTCGTCTGGATAGGGGTTGAGGATGTACTGATGATTTTCAATCACAGAGGGTTGCCGTTTCGTCGCGCAGGGGCAGAACATCGGAGAACGCGACTTTGGCCGGGCCGATCCCCGTGGGTTACCCCTCACCGCCCACACTTTGAGATTTTTACCCTTGTCTCAGATAGCGCCAGTCCGGATCCTGCTCTAATCTCGGGGAAAATGGATTCCTCCAGGCTTTGTCGAGGCACTATGACGTACAAATCCCTGATTGCTGAAGTCCACAATCAGCAGCGCACCCTGACCGCTATCGTTGAGCAGGATGCGCGCACGGCCTATTTTTATATCTGGCCAACCGACCTGTTCCGCAGCCAGTATGCGGTGCGCGGCTGCTGGCTGCGTAATCTGCTGCCGGCTCCGGCGCAGGAGGATCGTGAGGCGATGGAGCAGGGCATTGCGCCGCTGCTCAGCGCCGAGTATTGCCGTAATCTGGAAGCAGAACCCGAGCTGGATCCGGCCGGTCTGCAGGTGCTGTGGGAGCCCAGCGATGATGGCGCGGCGCTGTGGTATTACGGCCAGCTACTGGCGGTAATTCCAGGCTGGAGCCTCTATCAGGAGAAGCAGGTGAGCTTCTCCGCAGGCTGCATTAAAAAGAACCGCCTCACGGCGCCGCTGGGGTCGGCCTCCACTAATGATTACTACGCCCGTGCGGAGCATCAGCGCCAGTTCTGGCGCGAATGGCATGACGGCAGCGAGTGGGACAGGGTTCAGCAGGATCTGATGGCCTGCTATCAGGCCCGCTTTGGCGAGTCGGTGAAGTATTACGCGATCGACCAGGGGAGCTGGCCACCGATGGCGATCTCCCAGCACTGGCATCAGGGCGTCTGGTATTTCCTGACGATCGGTATGAGCATCCGGCCTATGCCGCAGGTGGACTACCTGTTTGATGAGCTGGCCCCGCAGTATCGCCGTATCGAACTGGGCATGGCGGTGGACGGCGAGGTTATGACCGAAAGCAACGCGGTGCAGATGGCGAGTGCGCTGGCGGAGTTTGTGCATCTGCCGTGGGCGCGGCTGACATGGCTTGGCGAGGGCCACACGCTGGCCTCGGAAGTGGCACCTGTGGGTTTCGAAAGCTTCCTGCTGGCGAATGAACTGGCCAGCGAACAGGCGCAGTTTGCCCTGCCCAAGCGCGATGGCGATCGGCCCTCCTTACTCTGGACCACGCCGATTACCGAAGCGGAACGACAGTTTGCCCAGGCCGATGAACATGGCGGCCAGAAGTTACGGGAACGGTTAACCGCAGAGGGCTGTCATCACGTTTTCCGCCCGCGCCATCAGGTGGTTAATCCGGAAGAGTAGGTCCGTTACTGCGCGACATTTCACCGATGTCTGGTGGCCGCCATGTCGGTGATAGTCGCGCAGAGAAACTAAATCTTTACAGAAATCAGACATTTCTTAAATCTGTGATCCCGCGCATCTCAAGTTCCTCATTAACAAGCCGTTAACCCGGATCAGGCAATCGCGCCACATCAGGGTTCAGGGGAACATAGATGTTTAAAACAACACAATCCCGCTTCACCGCAACAATGATCGCATTCTTTGTTGCACTTTTACTCGTTACAGTTTGGGTCATCAACCAGTTCGTCGCGCCGCAGCTGGTCGACAGCGAAAGCCGTCTGGTTCGCTATCAGGTTGATTCCCTCGCGTCCGGCATTGTTGAACAGATGAACCGCGTGCAGGCGCAGCAGCGGGCGATCACCGAAGCCGCATCGGTCATGGACAGTGCCACTATCGATACCCTCTTACCGACGCTGGTAAACCAGTATCAGGACAGCAATGTGTTTGGTGGCGGTATCTGGCCACTGCCGAACCGTCGCGATCCGGCCAAAGAGAAAGACAGCAGCTTCTTTGCCCGTAATGCCAGCAATGAACTGCAGGTCAATACCTACTGGAACTCCGACGCCGCCGACAAATACTGGGAACAGCCCTGGTATAAAGATGGTCTGGCCGCGGCCAAAGGGCAGTGCGCCTGGGCAAAAGCCTATCAGGATGCCGCCAGCCCGCAGCCCCGCACCAACTGCGCCATGGCCATCTACCGCAACGGGACGGCCTGGGGGGTTGCGACCATCGACGTGACGCTGGGCTTCTTCAACCAGCTGGCGAAACAGATGGGCGAAACGATTCATGGCAACGTGCTGATCGTGGAAGCCGATGGCAAGGTGGTAGGGAACGGCGCGCTGGTGAATGCCGCACCGAAGCTGGAGAATCTGGCCGACGTGCAGATGCCGATGGCGGCGCCGCTGAAAACCCTGCTGAATGGCGTTGGCAGCCAGCCGCTGGAAACCACCTTCGACAGCAGCGAAGGCGAGCAGACGCTGTTTGTACAGGCTATTCCTGGCAGCCCGTGGTATCTCGCCAGTAGCCTGCCGACCAGCCTGCTGAAAGCGCAGTCGCACAACATGCTGACCCGCCTGGGTCTGGTGCAGATCCCGCTGGCCGTGATCCTGCTGCTGGTGTCGCTGGGCTTTGTCCGTGCAATGATGAAACGTCTGGGCGTGCTGAACCGCAACATTGAAGCGCTGTCGACCGGCGGGGCCGATCTGACCCAGCGTCTGCCCGCCAGTAACAGTCCGGAATTCAACGCTGTAGCGCAGAGCTTTAACCAGTTCATCAGCTATCTGCAGGGGCTGATTCAGCAGGTGGGTGACAGCGCGCTGGCGATCACCGCCGCCTCGCGTGAGATTGCCAGCGGCAACGCTAATCTCTCCTCCCGGACGGAAGATCAGGCCAGTTCGATTGTGGAAACGGCCGCCTCAATGGAGCAGCTCACCGGCACCGTGCGTCAGAACGCCGACAACGCCACGCATGCGAACCAGCTGGCAGGCGATGCCTCGCAGGTGGCGGCGCGCGGCACCGAGGTGGTGCGTCAGGTCGTCAGTACGATGGGCGAAATCCATCACTCGTCACGCAAAGTGGTCGATATCATCAGCGTTATCGACAGCATCGCGTTCCAGACCAATATCCTGGCGCTGAACGCCGCGGTCGAAGCCGCCCGGGCTGGCGAACAGGGACGCGGTTTTGCCGTCGTGGCATCGGAAGTGCGCAACCTGGCGCAGCGCTCAGCCAATTCGGCGCGGGAGATTAAGAAGTTAATTGAGGAGTCTGTGGCCAACATCGACACCGGCAGCGCGCTGGTTGAGCAGGCGGGGCAGACCATGGATGAGCTGATGCAGGGCGTAAGCAGCGTCACGACCCTGATGAGCGAAATCATGTCCGCCAGCCGCGAGCAGAGCATGGGCATCGAACAGGTTAACGTGGCGATCACGCAGCTTGACGGCACCACTCAGCAGAACGCCGTACTGGTGGAGCAGGTTTCCGCCGCCGCGCAGGCGATGGAAGTACAGAGCACCCAGCTGGAGCGGGTCGTTCAGAGCTTCCGGTTGTAATCTCTTTTCAGGCCAGCCTCGCTGGCCTGATTTCCTCTCTGCTTCATCCGCTTACCTTCGCCCGATCCAGGCAAAAATTCCTTCGCAGCGCGCCCAAACGTTTAATCTTGTGCCAGAATAGATGGGAATAATCTCAAGGAAACGCCATGTCTGCTATTGAAGTTATCCTCGTTGACCACCTCGATCGTCCCACCGGCAAAATGGAAAAGCTGGAAGTGCATGAAAAAGGATTACTGCACCGTGCGGTGACGGTCTACGTCTTCAATTCCCGGCAGGAGCTCTTACTGCAGCGGCGCGCCAGCGATAAATATCACTGTGGTGGCCTGTGGAGTAATACCTGCTGTGGCCATCCCTATCCGCATGAATCAACCCGTGACGCTGCCGAGCGCCGACTGCGGGAAGAGATGGGGATGGCGCTGACGCTGACGCCGGTATTTGAACTGAGCTACAACCTGAAGCTGAGCAATGGCCTGACCGAGCACGAATATGGTCACGTCTTTTTTGCCATCTGCGACAGCCTGCCAGAGCTGAATCCGCAGGAAGCGGATGCCTATGAGTATCGCCCGATGGCGCTGATAGAGCAGCAGATGCAGCAGCAGCCGCAGCAGTTCACGCCGTGGTTTATCCATACGTTTCCGCGCATCCCGGACTATCTGGCGCAGTTTCCTTTTCCGGCCCTGACGGCATAAAAAAAACCGCACTGCGGTGCGGTTTCTCTGTCTGCGTGCATCGGGATCCTGCTTTCTCCGCCACGCTGCCATCCCTGGCCTGTGACGCTTTACAACGGACCAGGGTGCCCGTCACGTTAGATCCGCTTAGTGTCATGACTGCCTATCAGCCCTGACCATCACAACGGCCTGAAATCTTCCGCATCCACATCGTAGCCCGAGGGTTCCCAGCGGATGGCCAGCAGGGCCAGCAGACCGGCCAGCGGTGCCAGGAAGATCATCCAGAAGACACCGGTGCCGAGCGCCGCGACCAGCACGGGGAACAGAAACAGTGAAACGGTCGAACTGCCGCGCATCAGCGTCTGATTAAAGCCCACCCCCACGCCGCGCAGCGAGGTCGGGTAGCTCAGTGAAGCAAAGGTCATGGTGTGCGATCCTGGTCCGAATCCCTGACCAAACAGGAACAGCGCCAGCATCGCGATAGCCAGCGCCGCCTCCTGTCCCCCTTCCGGGCGGCCAATCAGCGCCAGCCCGAGCAGCGCCACACACTGACAGCCGTAACCCGCCACCGACATTTTCCACGCCCCCAGACGCGGCACCAGACGCACGGCCAGAATGCCGCCGACAAAGGCAAACAGCAGGTTCAGCGCCAGCGAGACCAGAATCGTGGTCAGCATCGACTGCGCAAGGAAGCTGGAGATAATCACCGGCAGGCCAAAGGCGACGGCGTTATAGGCAAACGAGGAGGCGACGGCGGTGATGGTCGCCAGCAGCGTCCGGCGGCGATAAACCCCCTTCAGAAGCGCGCCATAGTTGCGCCAGCCCGCCTTACGCACCGGCGTGGCGGGCGTCAGTCCGGCATCAGAGGCCACCTGCGCGTTGATGTTCCAGGCACTGCGCAGAATCGCTGCGGCGCCGTTCAGGTCGCCCTGATTCGCGGCCCAGACCGGGGATTCGCTCATGTAACGGCTGCGGATGGCGATGATGATAATCGCCGGTACGGCACCAAACCCCAGGATCAGCCGCCAGAGCCAGTCAGTGTGGCTTTCCGGCAGCACGGCATAGAGCAGCAGCACCAGCAGGTAGGAGATGCTGATCGCCGCATACCAGGTCGGACACCACATCGCCACGCTGGCCGCTTTATTCCCCTTGCCGCGCAGGCGTGAAAACTCCGCCAGAAAAGCCATCGCCACCGGCAGATCGATGCCGACACCCAGCCCCATGACAAAACGCGCCCCCGCCAGCACATACTCATTGGGCGCGAACGCACAGGCGAGAGCCGCCACCACAAAAAAGAACATATCGGCCATAAACACCCGATAGCGGCCGATCTTATCTGTGAGATAGCCGCCGATCAGCGCGCCGATAATGGCACCGAAGGTAATGGCCGAGGCGACCATGCCGGTGCCGGAGGGGGTGAGATTAAATTCGCGCGTAATGTCTTTCATGCCAAAGGCCAGCGCGCCCAGATCGTAGGCATCGAGAAAGACGCCCCCTAGCGCAATCGCAATCACGATGCGGGCGTTATTACGGGCGCTGTCGCCGCTGTTCACTAAACGGGAGACATCTGCTGCATTGCGGATCCACTGCGTTTCACCCGCAGGCGCACGGCCTGCTGTTGCCACATGGGCGGAAGAGGTCAGGTCGGACATGATGTTCTGCATCTTTGATTATTTATACCAGGTCTGGAAGGATAGCCGTTCAGACGTCCGGCCGTAAATTCATTTCCGCTATATGAAATAAGATTCTCATCTCAGATTGCTATTCTGCGGGGAGAAAGTCAGCGGCAGCCGCGCCGGGACAGGCTACGCTTTTAAGGCAGTGCCTCTCCGCTGCCCGGTCTGTCAGCCTGCTGCTGCGCGGCAGACCAGCAGCCTGTACGCATCACGCCCGGCGAGGCGCAAAAACAACACGCGAACACGCGATAAGGAAAAGGTCATGATCAAAACTCGGGGCTGGATCGGCGTCAGCGCTTTGCTGCTCAGTATGGGAATGGCACAGGCGGCAGATCCTGTGCGGGTCGGCTCAAAAATTGATACCGAAGGGTCGCTGCTGGGCAATGTGATCCTGCAGGTGCTGGAAAAGCATGGGGTCAAAACCGTCAATAAAATCCAGCTGGGGACGACGCAGGTGGTGCGCGGCGCCATCACGGCGGGCGAACTCGATATCTATCCGGAATACACCGGCAACGGCGCCTTTTTCTTCAATGACGAGAAAGACAGCGCCTGGAAGAGTGCCTCCGCGGGCTACGAGAAGGTGAAGACGCTCGATGCAGAGAAGAACCACCTGGTGTGGCTGACCCCGGCACCGGCTAATAACACCTGGACCATCGCCGTGCGCAAAGAGCTGGCGGAAAAAAATCAGCTCACCTCGCTGGCCGATCTCAGCGCCTGGCTGAAAAAAGGGGGCACCTTCAAGCTGGCGGCGTCGGCAGAATTTATTGAACGCAGCGATGCTTTACCCGCCTTTGAAAAAGCGTACGGCTTTAACCTGAAGCAGGATCAGCTGCTGTCGCTGGCGGGCGGTGACACCGCGGTCACCATCAGCGCGGCGGCGCAGCAGACATCCGGCGTCAATGCGGCGATGGCTTACGGGACGGATGGCCCGGTGGCGGCGCTGGGCCTGCAGACGCTCAGCGATCCCAAAGGCGTTCAGCCGATCTATGCACCGACGCCGGTTATCCGTGAATCGGTCCTGAAAGCCTACCCCGGCATTGAGGCGTGGCTGAAGCCGGTGTTCAGTGCGCTGGATGAGAAGACGCTGCAACAGCTCAACGCGAAAATCGCGGTCGACGGCCAGGATGCCAGCAGCGTCGCGACCGAGTGGCTGCAGCAGCAGAAGCTCCTGTAACCGATGCTGATATCGCGGGAAGCGATACGCCGTCCGGTACCGCAGCCGGTGGCCTGGCTACTGCTGAGCCTGCTGAGTCTGGCACTGATGGCGCTGCCGTTTCTGAACGTTGCCCCGAACCGGCTGGTGGCGGGCGAACCGCTGAGGCTCTGGCAGATCAGCCGCTTCGGGCTGCTGCTGTTACCGCTGGCGGCGCTCTGGCTGCTGCTGTGGCGTCGGCCTGGCCGCAGCACGCTGATGCTGTCGCTGCTGGCGGCGGAGCTGATGCTGGCGCTCATCATCTGGCTGGGCGGTCATCAGGCCACGCTGCTCAGCCAGCAGGGCAGCCGTCTGGCGCGCACCAGCTTCGCCAGCGGCCTGTGGTGCAGTGCCGCCCTTATAGTTCTGCTGATCACCGACCTGGTGCGGCAACTGACCCGTCACCGGCTGGTTCAGCTGCTGCTCAATCTGCAGGTCTGGCTGCTGCCGCTGCTGCTGCTGTTCAGCGGTCAGCTGGCCGATCTCTCCCTGCTGAAAGAGTATGCCAACCGTCAGGCCGTGTTTGATGCGGCACTCAGTCGCCATCTCATTCTGCTGGCCGGCACGGTGCTGCCTGCGCTGCTGATCGCGCTGCCGCTGGGCGTGGCGCTGTTCCGGCGTCCGGGCTGGCAGGGCAGCGTGTTCGGCGTCCTGAATGTGATTCAGACGGTGCCCTCCGTCGCGCTGTTTGGCCTGCTGATTGCGCCACTGGCCGGACTGGCTCAGCACTTTCCCTGGCTGGGCGCGTGGGGGATCAGCGGCATCGGCATGGCTCCGGCGCTGATCGCGCTGGTACTCTACGCGCTGTTGCCGCTGGTGCGCAGCGTGGTGGTCGGCCTGCAGCAGGTGCCGCAACAGGTGCGCGAGAGCGCGCGTGGCATGGGGATGAGCGGCTGGCAGCAGTTCCGTGCGGTCGATGTGCCGCTGGCGCTGCCGGTCTGGCTGGCGGGGCTGCGGGTAGTGGTAGTGCAGACGCTGGGGATGGCCGTGGTGGCGGCGCTGATTGGCGCAGGCGGCTTCGGTGCGATTATTTTTCAGGGGCTGCTAAGCAGTGCACTGGATCTGGTGCTGCTGGGTGTGGTCCCGGTGATTGCGCTGGCGGTGACAGTCGATGCGCTGTTCCGCCTGCTGATCTCACTGCTGGAGAGAAAAGATGATTGAATTCAGGGGCGTATCACGCGCGTTTAACGGCAAAGCGGCGGTGAAAGATCTGACATTGCAGGTGGCCGCCGGTGAGTTCTGCGTACTGCTCGGCACCTCCGGCTCCGGCAAATCGACCACCCTGAAGATGATTAACCGGCTGGTGGAGTTTGACAGCGGAGATATCCGCTTTGCCGGTGAGTCGATTCGCCAGCTGGATGCCCGCGCGCTGCGTCGCCGCATGGGCTACGCCATCCAGTCGACCGGCCTGTTTCCGCACTGGACGGTGCGGAAGAATATCGCCACGGTGCCGGTTCTGCTGGGCTGGCCGGCTGCCCGCGTCGATGAGCGCATCGCGGCGCTGCTGGCGCTGCTGAACCTGGACGCACAACTGCTCGACCGCTATCCGCATCAGCTCTCCGGCGGCCAGCAGCAGCGGGTCGGGGTCGCGCGCGCGCTGGCGGCGGACCCGGAAGTCCTGCTGATGGATGAGCCGTTCGGGGCGCTCGACCCGGTCACGCGCGGCATGCTGCAACAGGAGATGCTGCGCATTCACCGGCTTTCGGGCCGCACGATTGTGCTGGTGACTCATGATATCGACGAAGCGCTGACGCTGGCTGATCGCCTGGTGCTGATGGATAACGGCGAGATCGTTCAGCAGGGCAGGCCGGTGGAGCTGCTGACGCAGCCCGTAAATGCGTTTGTGCGTGACTTCTTTGGCCGCAGCGAAATCGGGGTGCGGCTGCTGTCGCTGGAGCAGGTCAGCCAGGCCGTGCGTCACGGGGAGTGGCTGGCGGGCGAACCGATTGCGGCCGGGCTGACGCTGCGGGAGGCCCTTTCACAGTTTATCGCCCGGCGAACCGACCAGCTGCCGGTGGTCGACGCGCAGCAGCAACCGCTGGGCGTCCTCCACTTCAGCGATCTGCTGCAACGGCACGGGGCAGCCCCATGCGCAGGTTAAGGGATCCGCTGCTGTGGCTGGTGCTGCTCTATGTCGCGCTGCTGAGCCTGATGCCCTGGAGCGGGCCGCTGTTTCACCGCTGGTTTCCCGATCTGGCGCGGCCGCTCTATCAGCAGGAGAGCTTCTGGCAGCTCACCCTGGCGCATCTGTTTCTGGTGATCGCCGCCAGCCTGCTGGCGATCGTGACTGGCGTCGGCAGCGGCGTACTGGTGACGCGACGGGCAGGGCGCGCCTTCCGGCCGCTGACAGAGACGATTGTGGCCGCCGGACAGACGATTCCGCCGGTGGCGGTGCTGGCGATTGCGGTACCGGTGATGGGCTTTGGCGCGTGGCCTGCGGTGGTGGCACTGCTGCTCTATGGCCTGCTGCCGATTTTACAGGGCACGCTGGCGGGCATCGACAGTGTGCCGGAGAGCAGCCGGGAGATCGCCACCGGGGTCGGGATGAGTGCCTGGCAGCGGCTGTGGCAGGTGGAGCTGGCGCTGGCTGCGCCGGTGATCATCGCCGGAATACGCACGTCGGTGATCATTAACATCGGAACCGCGGCCATCGCCTCGACGGTGGGGGCCAAAAGTCTCGGCTCACCGGTGATTATCGGGTTAAGCGGGTTTAACACGGCCTACGTGATTCAGGGGGCGCTGCTGGTGGCGCTGCTGGCTATCGTCAGCGATCGTCTGTTTGAACGCCTGCAACGCTGGCTTAGCGTGAATGAACGATAAGGGAGTATCCCACCAGCATCAGACCGCTGGTGCCGCCGACGGCCATGATAAAAAACAGCGTGGCGAAAAAGGCTTTTTTGACATTCATGGAGAAAACCTGAGCTTGTGAACAGTGAGGCGGGGATAATAGCGCGCGCAAGGCAGCAGGCAAAGCGCCCGGCGTGCGTTTTTGTTATCAGGCGGGTTCGTGCAGGCGGACGGCATAGCCCTGTTCCTGCCAGTGTGTCAGCTGTTCCTGCTGGCGGCGGGTCAGTTTTTTACCGGTAAAGACAAACATGTTCATGCCGGGAAAGAGTTCGGGGCGCGGCACATCCAGCGGTTCAGCAAGCACATCGATCCGCCAGCCGTGCTGAGAGAGACGCCATCCTTCCAGCCAGATACGGGTGCGATCATCGATACCCCAGCCGATAATCAGCGCGTCTTTGCCAGACTTTTTGCGGCTGCCGGTCAGGCAGAAGGCCACATAGTCAATCAGCAACCCATCCAGCAGGCTGCACATGGTGCGGGCGGTGTTCTGGTCCAGACTCAGCTTCTGGCGCACCGGCATAAAAACGTGGTCGATCAGCGCATCAATCGGATGTTCGCGGCCAATGGCGGCAATTTTGTTGCGAAGTTTAGCGGGCCTGACGTGACGCAGGACGCTGATCAGCTCATCCTGTAGTGTCGTCCAGCCATCATGCGCATCCACATCGCCGCCTTCCAGCAGTGCCTTGACCTTTCCGACCGGCACGCCGCTTTCTATCCAGCGCATGATCTCTTCAATGCGCTGAACATCTTCTTCATCAAACTGACGATGTCCGCCTTCGGTGCGTTGCGGCTTCAGTAAGCCATAACGACGCTGCCAGGCGCGTAAGGTGACTGGGTTTATGCCACAGCGCTCGGCGACGTCACCGATACTGTATAAGGTCATAAAATCCTCTTTCGATTGGTCTGAGTGCGATTACCATAACGAAGCAATTTAAGTTGTACAATACATTTCGCTATGTACAACTTGACTGATACGGCGTTTCCAGGCTATATCTCGAATATGAGAAAACTTCCCATATGTGAGAATGACCCATGTCGGAGCTGAATACTGAGCAGCGACTGGCGGTGAGGCTGTCAGAATTACGACTGCAACGCGGCTGGTCGTTAGATGAACTTTCTGTGGCCACGGGCATCAGCCGCGCGTCATTATCGCGCATTGAGCGAAGCGAGACCAGCCCCACGGCGGCACTGCTTAATCGTTTGTGTGCGGCCTATGGACTCACGATGTCGCGTCTGCTGAGTGAAGTCGAGGAGGAGTCCACTCTGCTGGTCAGAGCGGAACAGCAGCCGGTGTGGCAGGATGCAGCCAGCGGATTTGTCCGCCGCAATGTTTCACCGCCTGCCCTCTATTTTAGATGCGAACTGGTAGAGGGCAAGTTACGGCCCGGCGCGCGTATCGATTATGACACGCCTCCCATTCAGGGACTGGAGCAGCATATCTGGCTGCGCGAGGGCGGTCTGACCATCACCATGGGGGTCCAGCAGTGGACGCTGCACCCCGGCGACTGCCTGCGATTTCATCTGACCGGAAAATCCGCCTTTGAGGCGCACCTCACCGACGGCGCCCGCTATCTGCTGGTAGTGGCCAGACCATGATCGATTACACCCGCTTCAGCGCCCTGCAGGCGCAGCAGCATCAGGCGTCACTCAGTGCGCTCCTGCAGGCCTGCGTAGCAGATGGCGCCAGCGTCGGTTTCACGGATGCCGCTGACCAGCAGGCGATCCGGCACTTCTGGCAGCAGCGCATTCCCGCCCTGGCCGCCGGAGAGAGTCAGCTATTCGTCGCCCGTCAGCAGGAGACCCTCCTGGGCACGGTGATGATAAATTTCAGTGCCATGCCGAATGGGCGTCACCGGGCGGAGATCGGCAAACTGCTGGTGCACCCGCAGGCGCGCCGTCAGGGCATTGCCCGGACGCTGATGCAGCATGCCGAACAGCAGGCGCGCGCAGAGGGCAAAACGCTGCTGGTGCTCGATACCCGCAGCGGCGACGTCGCCAGCGACCTCTACCGTTCGCTGGGCTGGCAGGTGGCGGGGGAGATTCCCTTTTATGCGGAATCGATCGCGGGCGTGCTGGACGCCACCACCCTGATGTACAAAGTGCTGACCTGACGCGCGCCGGGAATCTCCGCGGAAATTTCCGACGGCGCACGAAAAATTCGGCGCGAAAGCTGACGCCGCCGGGATACTGTGTAAAAATACAGGCCATTTTTTCCGGTGTGGTAACGCTAATCATGGCCCTGACAGCCGCAATAAAAAGCCAGATAGCGGAGTGGTATAAAGCGCTTCAGCAGCAGGTGCCTGACTTCATTCCGCGCGCGCCGCAGCGGCAGATGATCGCCGAAGTGGCAAAATGTCTGTCAGGCGACGACGCGCGCCATCTGGCGGTTGAAGCGCCGACCGGCGTGGGAAAAACCCTCTCTTATCTGATTCCCGGCATTGCGGCCAGCCGCGCTCAGGAGAAGCAGCTGGTCATCAGCACCGCCAACGTGGCGCTGCAGGATCAGATCTTCACCAAAGATCTGCCGCTGCTGAAAAAAATCATTCCCGACCTGACCTTTACCGCTGCCTTTGGTCGCCGGCGCTACGTTTGTCCGCGCAATCTGGCCGCGCTGGCGGCGGATGAGGACCAGCAGGGCGATCTGCTGCTCTGGCTGGACGATGACGCCGTCAGCAGCACCAAAGAGGAGCAGACCCAGTGCGGCCGGCTGCAGAAAGCGCTGGATCGCTATCAGTGGGATGGCCTGCGCGACCACAGCGACGAAAACGTCAGCGACAGCCTGTGGCAGCGGCTCTCGACCGACAAAGCGAGCTGCCTCGGTGCCCACTGCCGCTGGTATCGCGAATGCCCGTTTTTCGTGGCGCGCCGTGAGATCGAGCAGGTGGATGTGGTGGTGGCGAACCATGCGCTGGTGATGGCGGCGATGGAAAATGAGTCGGTGCTGCCGCCCGCTAAAAATCTGATGCTGGTGCTGGATGAAGGGCACCATCTGCCCGAAGTGGCCCGCGATGCGCTGGAGATGAGCGCCGATATCACCCCCGGCTGGAGCAGCCTGCAGCTCGACCTCTTTGTGAAGCTGGTGGAGAGCATCATGACCCAGATGCGGCCTAAATCCCCTCCGCCGCTGGCTAACCCGGAGCGGCTGAAAGCCCACTGCGACGAGCTGCGCGAACTGATGACGATCACCGCTCAGGCGCTGAACCCGCTACTGCCGCCGCATAACCAGCCGGGGGAGTTCCGCTTCGTGCTGGGCGCGCTGCCGCAGGAGCTGCTCGATCTCTGTGCCCGGCTGTTCAAACTCAGCGACGCACTGCGTGGTCTGAGCGAAGGGCTGATCAACGCACTGAGCGAACAGACGGGCAAGGTGGATGTGGTGCGGCTGCATCGCAATCTGCTGCAGCTCAACCGTCAGTTTGGCTGGTTCGAATCCGTCAGCAAGCTCTGGCGGCTGGCGTCGATGGAGAAAGCCTCCGGTGCACCGGTGTCGAAATGGATCACCCGCGAACTGCGCGAAGGTCAGGCGCATCTGCTGTTTCACTGCGCCGGTATCCGCGTCAGCGACCAGCTGGAGAAGATGCTGTGGCGCAAAATCGCACACGTTGTGGTGACGTCCGCCACACTGCGATCACTCAACAGTTTTAATCGGTTGCAGGAGATGTCGGGCCTCAGCGAAAAGGCGGGCGACCGCTTTGTGGCGCTGGACTCCCCGTTTAATCACGTCGGGCAGGGCAAGCTGGTGATCCCGCAGATGCGCTATGAGCCGCTGATGAGCCATGAAGCCGAGCATATCGCCGAGATGGCCGCCTTCTTCCGCCAGCAGATGGCTGAGAAAAAGCACAAAGGGGTGCTGGTGCTGTTTGCCAGCAACCGGGCAATGCAGCAGTTTGTCGCCTGTCTGACCGATCTGCGGCTCTCGATGCTGGTGCAGGGCGATCAGCCGCGCAGCCGCCTGGTGGATCTGCACCGTCAGCGCGTCACCAGGGGGGAAACCAGCATCCTGATTGGCCTGCAGTCCTTTGCGGAAGGGCTCGATCTGAAAGGGGATCTGCTGAGTCAGGTGCACATCCATAAAATCGCTTTTCCGCCGGTAGACAGTCCGGTAATTTTGACCGAAGGTGAGTGGCTGAAGAGCCTGAAGCGCTATCCGTTTGAGGTGCAGAGCTTACCCAGCGCCTCATTTACCCTGATCCAGCAGGTCGGACGCCTGATCCGCAGCCATCAATGCTACGGCGAGATCGTGATTTATGACCGCCGGTTGCTGAGCAAACCCTACGGCAGCCGGTTGTTAGCCGCGCTGCCGGTCTTTCCGATTGAGCAGCCCGCCACCCCGGAGCCGGCAGCCATACCGGCCAGCGTGGTGCCAAAAAATACCGTGCGTAAACGACGTCCCACGCGGCGCTGAGCGCACTTAACCGGAAGCGAAAGATGGAACTGAATAAAATCATTAAAGAGGTAGGTCGCGGCAAAAATCATGCCCGCGATATCGACGCTGATACCGCTGTGGCGCTCTACAGCGCGATGCTGGCGGGCGAGGTGCCGGACCTGGAGCTGGGCGCTATCCTGATTGCGCTGCGCATCAAAGGTGAGGGCGAAGCGGAGATGCGCGGCTTTTACCAGGCGATGCAGGCGAAGATGATGTCGCTGCGGGCGCCGGAAAACCGGCCGATGCCGATTGTCATTCCCAGCTACAACGGCGCGCGCCGGCAGGGCAACCTGACGCCGCTGCTGGCGCTGCTGCTGGCGAAACTCGGGTTCCCGGTGCTGGTGCACGGCGTCAGCGACGACGCGACGCGCATCACCAGCGAAGCGGTATTTGCGGCGCTGGGGATCGCCCCGGTGACGACGGCGGAGGCGGCGCAGGCAAAACTGGAGCAGGGGCTGGCCTTTATCACCATCGATCACCTCTGCCCGCCGATGGCGAAACAGCTCTCGCTGCGCTGGCGGATGGGGGTGCGCAACAGTGCGCATACGCTGGCAAAACTGGCGACCCCGTTTGCGGAGCGTGCGGCGCTGCGTCTGTCGAGCGTCTCGCATCCGGAATATGTGCCGCGCGTGGCGAAATTCTTCAGCGACATTGATGCCCCCGCGCTGTTACTTAACGGCACCGAAGGGGAAGTCTATGCTAATCCGCTGCGCTGCCCGGCCATCAGCATGATCCAGGGCGCAGGCGCGGAAGCGGAAGTGTGGGTGGAGCGTCAGCCGGAGGTGGCCGTGGAGCTGCCGGCCGATAAATCGGCGGCGGTGACCGCGCGCTGGATCGAAGAGGTGCTGAACCAGCAGCGTCCGGTGCCTGCGTCGCTGAGACTGCAGCTTGCCTGCTGTCTGCGCGCCAGCGGTGAGTGTGACTCGCTGGACGCGGCAGAGCAGCGGATTCGCGCCGCCGGTTACTGAATCAGGCGACAGGCAGCGCCTGCTCGACCAGGTTCTGCCAGAAGCGGATGCCGATCGGCAGCAGCGCATCGTTGAAGTCATAGCGGGCGTTGTGCAGCGGTGCGGAGGGCGTGTCACCATCCGCACCCAGCCAGAAGTAGGCACCGGGACAGGCTTCCATCATGCAGGCGAAATCTTCGGACGCCATCGACGGATTCACCTGCCAGTGAACCTGCTCCGCGCCCAGCGTCGCCAGCGCCACGTCGCGCACCTGTTCAGCCGGGGCGACATGGTTGGCGGTAACCGGGTAGCCCGGCAGCCAGTGAATGTCACCACTGACGCCAAACGGGCGCGGCAGGGTCCCCACGAACTCATCAATCAGCCCGCGCACCTTTTCCCGTACGCTGGTCTGCAGACAGCGCACCGTGCCGCGCAGCACAATCTGTTCCGGGATCACGTTAATCGCTTCGCCACCGTGGATCTGCGTCACGCTGACCACCGCCGAGGCGAGCGGCGACAGGCGGCGCGACGGGATGGTCTGCAATGCCAGAATCAGTTCCGCCGCCACCACCATCGGATCGGCTCCGCTCTCCGGCATCGCCGCGTGGCAGCTTTTGCCGTGCAGGGTAATCTCAAAGGAATCCAGCGACGCCATCATCGCACCAGGATTAACCGCCAGCGACCCCAGCGGCAGCCCCGGCCAGTTGTGCATCGCATAGATGGCATCCATCGGGAAGTGCTGAAACAAACCCTCTTCCACCATTTTGCGTGCGCCGCCCAGATTCTCTTCGGCGGGCTGAAAGATGAAATGCACCGTGCCGCTGAAGCGGCGCGTGGCGGCCAGCTGCCGGGCGGCGGCCAGCAGAATCGCGCTGTGGCCGTCGTGTCCGCAG
Source organism: Pantoea deleyi (assembly GCF_022647325.1). Classification (NCBI taxonomy): domain Bacteria; kingdom Pseudomonadati; phylum Pseudomonadota; class Gammaproteobacteria; order Enterobacterales; family Erwiniaceae; genus Pantoea; species Pantoea deleyi. Next base: position 2,735,959 of record NZ_CP071405.1, on the reverse strand, counting down.
GCGTGCATCACGCCCGGCGTCGCGGAGCGCCATTCGGCGTCCCCTTTTTCCGTAATCGGCAGCGCATCCATATCCGCACGCAGCCCGATCACCGGGCCGGGGCCGTTTTCCAGCGTGCCGATCACCCCGGTGCCCGCCAGCCCACGAAACACCTGCAATCCGGCCCGCGCCAGCTCTTCTGCAATAAACTGGCTGGTGCCATGTTCCTGGTAACCGAGTTCAGGCTGGCGATGAAAATCACGGCGCCAGCGCAGGGCATCTTCAAGCAGGGCAGGGGAAAGGGTCATGCAGAGTCGCGCTCCATACAGAATGAGAAGATTTCACTTTAGAGATCGGGTGGCGCGGCGTCTATCGCCGTCGGGATGAAATCGGGCTATAGGCTAAACCAAAATGGAATAAGTAATAAGAAAGCGATGTCAGAGGCGGGCGAAACGGCGACGGGGATCAGAAGCGGGGTAAGCGGCTGCTTACCCCGTAAACAGCTATTTCAGCATCGGCAGGTTCAGGCCATGCTCTGACGCGCACTGCTGCGCCAGCTCATAGCCGGCATCGGCGTGACGCATCACCCCGGTAGCCGGGTCGTTCCACAGCACGCGGCCCAGACGCGCATCCGCCTCTTTGCTGCCGTCACAGACGATGACCACGCCGGAATGCTGCGAGAAGCCCATGCCAACCCCGCCGCCATGATGCAGGCTGACCCAGGTCGCGCCGCCAGCGGTGTTCAGCAGCGCATTCAGCAGCGGCCAGTCAGAGACCGCATCCGAGCCATCTTTCATCGCCTCGGTTTCGCGGTTCGGTGAGGCGACGGAACCACAGTCGAGATGATCGCGGCCAATCACCACCGGCGCTTTAAGTTCGCCGTTGCGCACCATTTTGTTGAAGGCCAGACCGGCCAGATGCCGCTCGCCCAGCCCCAGCCAGCAGATACGGGCAGGCAGCCCCTGGAATGCGATGCGCTCCTGCGCCATATCGAGCCAGCGATGCAGCGTTTTATGGTGCGGGAACAGCTCTTTGAGTTTCGCATCGGTCTTATAGATATCTTCCGGGTCGCCCGACAGCGCCACCCAGCGGAAAGGACCTTTGCCTTCACAGAACAGCGGACGGATATAGGCCGGAACGAAGCCCGGGAAATCGAAGGCGTTGCTGACACCCTCATCCAGCGCCACCTGACGGATGTTGTTGCCGTAATCCACGGTCGGGATGCCCATATGACAGAAGTCGAGCATCGCCTGAACGTGGACCGCCATTGAGGCGCGCGCCGCCTTCTCAACCGCTTTCGGCTGAGAAACGCGCTCCTGCTGCCAGCGCGCCAGATCCCAGCCAATCGGCAGATAGCCGTTGATCGGGTCGTGCGCCGAGGTCTGGTCGGTCACGATGTCCGGCTTCGGCCCGCCCGCCTGCGCGCGTTTTACCAGCTCCGGCAGGATCTCCGCCGCGTTCCCCAGCAGGCCGACCGAGATGGCTTTCTTCGCCGCGGTCGCCTCGCCGATCATCGCCAGCGCCTCGTCCAGCGTCGTGGCCTTGTAGTCGACATAGCGGGTTCGCAGGCGGAAATCGATGCGCGACTCCTGACATTCGATCGCCAGCACACAGGCCCCGGCCAGCACGCCCGCCAGCGGCTGCGCGCCACCCATGCCGCCCAGTCCGGCGGTGAGGATCCAGCGTCCGCTGAGGTCGTTGTTGTAGTGCTGACGTCCCGCCTCGACGAAGGTTTCATAGGTGCCCTGCACGATGCCCTGCGCGCCAATGTAGATCCAGGAGCCGGCCGTCATCTGGCCATACATCATCAGGCCCGCTTTATCGAGTTCGTGGAAGTGATCCCAGGTTGCCCAGTGGGGCACCAGGTTAGAGTTGGCCAGCAGCACGCGCGGGGCATCCGCATGGGTGCGGAAGATGCCGACCGGCTTGCCGCTCTGGATCAGCAGCGTCTCATCGGGCTGCAGAACCTGCAGCGAGCGCAGGATCTGTTCGAAACAGGCCTGGTTACGCGCGGCCTTACCGATGCCGCCATAAACCACCAGATCTTCCGGCCGCTCGGCGACGTCGGGATCGAGGTTGTTCTGAATCATGCGGTAAGCCGCTTCGATCAGCCAGTTGGCGCAGTGCAGCGTGGTGCCGTGCGGCGCACGAATCTCGCGCGCTACAGCCTGAGAAAGGGTTTCGCTCATGAAAGATTCCTTTAATTAAGAAGTCGTGCGCATGCTCGGCAGCAGCGCGGTCAGTGCCTGAGGCCAGTCAGCGCGGCTTGCCCACTGACGCATGGCCTCAATATCAGGTGCCATCAGGCGGTCCGCCTCCAGAAAGGCGACCTGCTCGCGGAGGGTGGCCAGCGCCTGCTCGATCAGCGAGGAGCTTTGCAGCGGCCGGTTAAATTCAATGCCCTGTGCGGCGGCCATCGCCTCGATGCCGACAACCGCCGCACTGTTGAAGCACATGCTGCCGAGACGGCGCGCGGCGTAGGTGGCCATCGAAACGTGGTCCTCCTGGTTCGCGGAGGTGGGCAGGCTGTCGACGCTGCCGGGATGCGCCAGCGATTTGTTTTCCGAGGCCAGCGCGGCGGCGGTCACCTGCGCGATCATAAAGCCGGAGTTGACGCCGCCATCCCGCACCAGGAAGGGCGGCAGGCCTGACAGGCCGCTGTCCAGCAGCAGCGCCAGTCGCCGCTCAGAGATGGCGCCTACTTCAGCAATTGCCAGCGCCAGGATATCCGCGGCAAAGGCCACCGGCTCGGCATGGAAGTTGCCGCCGGAGATCACATCGCCGCTGTCGCTGAAGACCAGGGGATTGTCAGAGGCGGCGTTGGCCTCAATTTCCAGGATCCGCGCCGCGTGGCATATATTGTCCAGGCAGGCACCCATCACCTGCGGCACGCAGCGGATGGAGTAGGGATCCTGAACCCGGCCGCAATGGGTATGTGAAGAGAGGATCTCGCTGCCTTCGATCAGGGCGCTGACCGCCGCCGCCACGGCAATCTGCCCCTGCTGACCGCGCGCCTGATGGATGCGGGCGTCGAACGGTTTCAGCGAACCTTTAATCGCTTCCAGCGACAGGGCACCGGCCATCAGACCGGCGGCAAACAGATTCTCGCCCTCAAACAGGCCGCGCAGCGCCAGCGCGGTCGAGACCTGGGTGCCGTTGAGCAGGGCCAGTCCCTCTTTCGGACCGAGCACAAACGGCGACAGCCCGACGCTGGCCAGCCCCTGGGTTGCCGGGATCAGTTCGCCATTGTGGCGGACCTGACCTTCCCCCAGCAGCATCAGCGACATGTGCGCCAGCGGTGCCAGATCGCCGGACGCGCCCACCGATCCCTTCTCCGGGATGCAGGGCATCACACCCGCGTTAAACAGCGCCAGCAGCGCCTCGACCAGGTCGATGCGCACGCCAGAGTGGCCGCGCGCCAGGCTGATAATTTTGGTCGCCACCACCAGTCGGGTGACATTGTCGGGCAGCAGGTCGCCCAAGCCGACGCTGTGTGACAGCACCAGATTACGCTGCAGATCCGCCAGCCGGCTGGCCGGGATCTGCGTCTGTGCCAGTTTGCCAAACCCCGTGTTGATGCCATACACCACGTTGCCGGAGGCAACAATCGTATCTACGGTCTGCTGGGCTGCGGCAATCGCCTGACGCGCGCCCTCATCGAGTGTCAGCGTGACCTGACCCTGATAGATAGCGCGTAATGTGGCGAGATCCACCTCGCCTGGCACCAGGCGTAATGCCTGAAACGAACCTGACATAGTCTGCTCCTGTCTGTACGTGTGTGCTGGCGTGGCTGAGCTGCTCTCCTTGCCCTGACCAGCGGGATAATGCGAGTGAATCATAAGCCGTCATTCCTGTCTATGCTTGTCTATACAATTAAACGGATGAAGCAAGAGGCATGCCAGACCGATCACAAAAATGGATCGCCCGGCAGCGGCGGGGAAAGGGAGGATCGCCTTGCTGGCGCTGCACGATAAGGATGCAGAGGCTGCCCTGAAAAGGCACAGCGCCCGCTACTGGATGTATATACATTCATGCTATGAGACAGTAAACTGACCGTATTATCAGCATAAGGAACAGCACATGGTTGAGCACACGGCACTGGCACAACTGGCGGCGGCGATGAGCGACGAACCCGCGCCGATCTATCAGCGGGTCAAGCAGGCGATTATCAGTCAGATCCGCGAAGGATTATGGAAGGCGAATCAGCGCGTGCCGTCAGAGAGCGAACTGGTCAATGAGCTGGGCGTCAGCCGGATGACCATTAACCGGGCGCTGCGGGAACTCACCAGCGAAGGCTTTCTGGTGCGGATGCAGGGCGTGGGAACCTTTGTGGCGGAGATGAAGGGGTATACCGCGATGCTGGAGGTGCACAATATCGCCGATGAGATCGCCCAGCGTGGTCACCAGCACAGCTGTAAAATTCTCGCTATCGGCCAGACCAAAGCCGATCCTGAGCAGGCCGCCGTGCTGGGCATGACCACCGGGCAGATGCTCTATCACTCGCTGATTGTGCACTATGAAAACGAGCTGCCGGTGCAGCTGGAGGATCGGCTGGTCAATCCACTCGTCGCGCCCGACTACCTGACGCAGGATTATCAGCAGATGACCCCTTATACCTATCTGATGCGGGTTGCACCGCTGACCGCGGGTGAGCACATTGTTGAAGCCGTGCTGCCCGATGCGCGTCAGCGTAAACATCTGTCGCTGGATGAGCACGAACCCTGCCTGCTGATCCGGCGTCAGACCTGGAGCGACACCCGCATCGTGACCTACGCGCGGCTGCTTTATCCCGGCTCACGCTATAAGCTGCTGGGGCGCTTCAGAGGACACGGCTGAGGCGGGTAAACAGCAGTCTGGCATCCGCTTCGCACGGGCTGAGGCGGGTCTCTTCATCCACCCACCACACGCCCTGCTGCGCAGACAGTTTTTCCCCGTCCGCCGTCTGCCATCTGCCAGCCAGCACCCAGGCGACCCCGTGGAGACTGTGTACGGAGGTGGTGACCACCTCCACGCTGGCCTGCCACGCATCCCGCCGCGTCATGATATTAAAATCTTCGCTGACGCCGCCCTGCAGCTGAGCCGTTAAAGCCAGTTCACCGGCAAACGCCCAGGGCTGGTGAGGGAGCAGCAGCTGCTGCACATCGGGTGCGGTCAGTAACACCGGGTCGCCGTGCAGCAGGGTAATGACCCGATCGATGCCCGGAAAGGCGGAGAAGGGGCCATCCTGCGCGAGGGTGGCGATGCTGGCGCGCCAGCCGAAGCGTTCCTCACCTGGCGGAAAAGTAACGATTTCGCGGGTCTCGCCGCCGCCGTTACGCCAGCGGCTGACCTTCAGCGCCGGATAGGCGAAGCGGGCGATCATCGCAGCACCGCCATTGCCTGAGCAAAGCGCGCCGCACATGCCGCCTGCTGCGGATGAACCCCCTCTTTGATCACCGCCTTGCCCGCGACATAGACATCCCGAATCTGGTCGCGCTGCCCGGCGAAGAGCCAGCGGTTCAGCAGCACCGGGGAATCCACGCTGCCGAGCCAGGCCTCATCCCGCAGCACCAGCCAGTCGGCGCGCTGTCCCACCGCCAGCGTGCCCTGCCGGATCCCGCACGCCTGCGCACCGCCTGCGGCCGCCTGCTGCCACAGCAGATCACCTACCGATGGCTGGTCGGGCAGGGTAATCCGGTTACGGCGCTGGTCGCGCAGCCGCTGAGCATACTCCAGCCAGCGCAGCTCCTCCTGCGCACTCAGCGAGACGTGGCTGTCGGAGCCGATGCCCCAGCGTCCGCCCTGCGCGATATACTCCACCGCCGGAAAGATGCCGTCACCGAGGTTGGCTTCGGTGGTCGGACAGAGACCCGCCACCGCGCCGCTGCGGGCGAGGCGGGTGCGTTCATCCTCATCCAGATGGGTGGCGTGGATCAGGCACCAGCGCGCATCCACCGCAAAGCGGTTCAGCAGCCAGGCGACCGGACGCTCGCCGCTCCACGCCAGCGAATCGTTGACCTCTTTCTGCTGCTCGGCCACATGTATATGCACCGGCAGCGTCGGGTCGCTGGCCGCCAGCACTTCCCGCATCTGGCTTTCGCTCACCGCCCGCAGCGAATGGAAACAGAGGCCGCGATTCAGCAGCGGCCGCTGCTGCTGCCATCTCTCCAGCCGCGCCTGCTGTTCCAGATAGCGGTCGGTCTGCTGAATAAAGCGTTTCTGGCCGGCCGTGGCGGGCTGGCTGCCAAAACCGCTGTAGCTGTAGAGCACCGGCAGCAGCGTCTGGCCGATTCCGGCGATCGCTGCTGCGTCGATCAGCTGTTGCAGCATCCTGTCGTCGCTGTAAGGCGCACCCTCAGGGTCGTGATGCAGATAGTGAAACTCGGCCACCTGGGTGTAACCGCCTTTCAGCATCTCGATGTAGAGCAGGGCGGCGATGTCCCCCACCTGCGCTGGCGTCAGGCGCTCTACCATGCGGTACATCCGATCCCGCCAGGTCCAGAAACTGTCCTGCGGATCGCCCGCGACTTCCGCGAGGCCCGCCATGGCGCGCTGGAAGGCGTGAGAGTGCAGGTTGGCGATCGCCGGGATCACCTCGCCGTCGAGCCGGACCGCCTGATCCGCGTGGCTGTCCGGCGTAATCGCGTCGATAAAACCGGTCTCGCTGACCGTGATCCGCACCTGCTGCTGCCATCCCGTCGCCAGCAGAGCGCGGGGAGCAAAAAAAGTCGCCATGGTTGATCCTCACTGGATGTGGTTGTATATACATATACATACTTTGAGGCAGCCTGTAAACGGCGGAGGCGGGAGAGCGCGATGGGAAATGAGATGCACGTAGAGACGGTGTGGACCGGGGCCGACCTGGTTACCATGCGTGACGGGAAGTACCATCTGATACCGGCGGGGGCGCTGGCGGTGCGGGCGGGCAGGCTGGTGTGGGTCGGGCCGGAGGCGGAGATGCCCGCCTTCGTCGCCGAGCGGCACCATCGTCTGCCGGGCGGCATCGTGACGCCGGGGCTGGTGGATTGCCACACTCACCTGGTCTTTGGCGGTGACCGCAGCCAGGAGTTTGAGCAGCGCCTGAATGGCGTCAGCTATGCGGAGATCGCCGCGCAGGGCGGCGGCATCCTCTCGACCGTGCGCGCCACCCGCGCCGCCACCGAAGAGGCGCTGGTGGCATCGGCCCGCTGGCGGCTCGATCGCCTGCTGGCGGAAGGGGTCACCACCGTGGAGATCAAGTCCGGTTATGGGCTGGATGAGGAGAGCGAACTGCGGATGCTGCGGGCAATTCGCCAGCTCGGGGAGCGCGTGCCCGCCGATGTCCGGGCCACCTGTCTGGCGGCCCACGCCTTTCCGCCGGAGTTCAGAGAGGATCCGGAGGGCTGGGTCGATATTATCTGTGAGAGGCTGCTGCCGCGCGTCCAGGCGCTGGGGCTGGCGGACGCGGTAGATGCGTTCTGCGAGCACCTCGCTTTTTCGCCGCAGCAGGTGGCGCGGGTGTTTGATCGGGCAGTGGCGCTGGGGATGCCGGTGAAGCTTCATGCTGAACAGCTCTCGGCGCTGGGCGGGGCGGCGCTGGCGGCCCGCTATGGCGCGCTCTCGGCGGACCATCTTGAATATGCCACCGAAGAGGATGCCCGGGCGATGGCGCAGCATGGCACAGTCGCGGTACTGCTGCCCGGTGCCTTTTATCTGCTGCGCGAGACGCAGCGTCCGCCGGTCGATCTCTTCCGGCGCCACGGCGTGCCGATGGCGCTGGCCAGCGATGCCAACCCCGGCACCTCACCTGCGCTGTCGCTGCGCCTGATGCTGAACATGGGCTGCACCCTGTTTGGCATGACGCCGGAGGAGGCGCTGGCGGGCGTGACCCTGTGGGGCGCAAAGGCGCTGGGGCTGGCTGACAGTCACGGCTCGCTGGAGACGGGCAAAGTGGCGAACTTTGTTCACTGGCCGCTGGCCCGTCCGGCGGAGCTGGTTTACTGGCTGGGCGGTGAACTGCCCTGTACCGTTATCTATCGTGGAGAACCGCAATGAACCCCTTTGATTTTACCCAGGGCACGCTGCCGCTGCTGGTCAGTATCCCGCATGCCGGAACCCGTCTGACGCCAGAGGTGGAGGCCGGATTAAGTGAGGCCGCACGCGGCTTACCCGATACCGACTGGCATATTCCGCTGCTCTATGATTTTGTCCGCGATCTGGGAGCCAGCGTGTTAATCGGTCATTACTCCCGTTTTGTGGTCGATCTCAACCGGCCACCCGACAACCAGCCGCTCTACAGCAGCGCCACCACCGGCCTGTTTCCGGAGACGCTGTTCGACGGCACGCCGACCTTTGCGCCAGGCAAAACGCCGGATGCCACCACGCGGCAGGGCTACATCGACGGGATCTGGCAGCCTTACCATCAGCAGATTCAGCAGGAGCTGGCGCGGCTAAAGGCGCAGCACGGCTATGCGCTGCTGTTTGACGCGCACTCCATCGCCAGCGAAATTCCGCGCCTGTTTGAGGGCCGGCTGCCCGACCTCAACATCGGCACCAACGACGGTGCCAGCTGCACGCCCGCCATGAGCGCCGCCATTGAGGCGGTGTGCGCAGGTCAGCAGGCCTACAGCTGGGTAATCAACGGACGCTTTAAAGGCGGGTATATCACCCGCGCTTACGGTCAGCCGCAGCAGCAGGTCGACGCCGTGCAGCTGGAACTGGCACAGCTTAACTACATGGATGAGACGCCGCCTTACGCCTGGCAGCAGGCACGGGCTGGCGAACTGCAGAAAGTGCTGAAGGCGCTGATCCACGCCATGCTGGCACAGGCAAAACCACAGTAAACCGGCGTTGCGCCACCCCGGTGCAGCGCTGCCCTGACCGGGTGCAGACAGGGGCTTATCACCTGTCTGCACCCGGCCTTCCTCCCGCTTTCGGTGCCTTATCAGAGCTGGCACAACCTTTGCTTGGTTGTATGTACAAGTTAATCAGCGCCTTTACCCGAATCATAAATCCCGTCTGGCTCACAAAACGATAATGCCGGCGATGAAGTGCGCGTCATTAGCTTGTATATACATGACATATCATCCTGTGAAATTTATGTTAAATATCGACAGGGCGATCACCAGGCCGCTACTTCAGGAGAACCCCATGATGCACCCGCTGACTCTTCGTCGTTTTTGTCTCACTACGCTGGTTTCCACTCTGCTGCTCTGCGGCGTCGGCGCCCACGCTAAAGAGTGGAAGTCGATCACCATTGCCACTGAAGGCAGTTATGAACCCTGGAACCTCACTCTGCCGGGCGGCAAGCTGGGCGGTTTCGAACCAGAGCTGATGGCGGATCTCTGCCAGCGCATGGCGATACAGTGCAAGCTGGTGGTGCAGAACTGGGATGGCATGATCGCCGGACTGAATGCCGGAAAATATGATGTGATTATGGATGCGATCGTCATCACCCCCGATCGCAAAAAAGTGGTGAATTTCACCGTGCCTTACGCCTCCACGCCCGCCACTTTTATTACGGTCAAAGGGTCACTGCTGCCCGCGGACAGCCAGATCATCAAACTTACCGACGATGAAAAAACCATAGAGCCTGCCATCGCCCCGCTGAAGGCGGCGCTGAAGGGGAAAACCATCGGAATCGCCTCTGGCACGGTCTACACGCCGTTTATCGACAGGTACTTCAAAGAGGTGGCGGATGTGCGTGAATACACCAGCTCAGCGGATGCGATCCTCGATCTGCAGGCGGGACGTATCGATGCGGTCTTCGACGATGTCACCTTCGCGCAGTCGATGCTGGCGCGACCGGATAACCGTAACCTCAGTTTCAGTGGTCCACAGCTGGGCGGACCGGTCTGGGGTGAGGGTGAGGCGATGGGGGTACGCATGGCAGACAACGATCTGAAAGCCCGGCTGGATCAGGCCATCAAAGCGGCACTGGCCGACGGCACCGTGAAAAAGCTGAGTGAGAAGTGGTTCAAAACTGACGTCACACCCTGAGTGAGGTAACTGATGATAAGCCTGCTGAGTTTTGGCCCGGAGGGCTGGGGACGGTTGATTCTGAGTGCCACGCTGACCACGTTGCTGCTGTCGTTTACCGCCCTGCTGGTCGGCGCGGTAGTGGGATCGGGCGTGGCCGCCGCCAGGTTATCGCCGCATCGCGCGGTGCGCTGGCTGGGGGAAAGCTACTCGGTCATCTTTCGTGGCATTCCTGAACTGCTGGTGATCTATCTGTTCTACTTCGGCGGATCGGGAGTGATCACGCAGATCGGACAGCTGTTTGGCGCGGACGGCTTTATCGAAGCGCCGCCGTTTCTGATCGGCGCGCTGGCGATCGGACTGATCTCCGGCTCTTATCAGGCGGAAGTCTATCGCGCCGCCCGGCTGGCGCTGGCGAAAGGGGAGATCGAAGCCGCTGTGGCGATCGGTATGCCGCGCTGGCGCATCCGGCAACGCATCCTGCTGCCGCAGGTGGCGCGCTATGCCCTGCCGGGCCTGTCGAACGTCTGGCAGATGAGCCTGAAAGATTCGGCGCTGGTGTCCGTCACCGGCATTGTCGAACTGATGCGGGCCAGCCAGATTGCAGCCGGTTCAACCCGCGATTACTTCTCTTTTTACCTTGTGGGCGGTGCCTGTTATCTGCTGCTGACGCTGCTGTCGAACCGCGCCTTCCTGCGGGCCGAATCCCGTCTGGGACGGGCCTGGCAAAGCCGCACTGCCGCACAGCATTAAGGAGACTTATGATCGATTTCGCGTTCCTCACTGATACCTTCCTTAAACTCAGCGCGGCGCTGCCGGTCACGCTCGGTCTGTTCATCAGCGCCTTTCTCTGCGGGGGCGTGCTGGCGGTGGGGATCCTGGCGCTGCGCATGAGCCGCTGGCGGCTGTTGAGTGCGTTTGCCCGCGGCTACATTCTGGTGTTTCGTGGCTCGCCGCTGATGATTCAGCTGTTTCTGATCTACTACGGTCTGGGGCAGTTTGGCGTCATCCGTCACAGTCTTTTCTGGCCGTTTCTGCGTGAGCCTTTTATCTGCGCGGTGCTGGCGCTGTCGCTCTGTACTGCCGCCTACACGGCGGAGATCCTGCGTGGCGCACTGCTGGCGGTGCCGCCCGGTCAGGTGGAGGCGGGCATGGCGTGCGGGATGTCGCGCGGCTTGTTGCTGAGACGGATCATCGCGCCGGTAATGCTGCGCTATGCGCTGCCCGCGTACTCCACCGAGGCGATTCTGCTGGTGAAATCGACCGCGCTGGCCAGCCTGGTCACGGTGTGGGATGTCACTGGCGTGGCGCAGCAGATTATTCAGCGGACTTACCGCACCATGGAGGTGTTTCTCTGTGCGGCGGCGATCTACCTGATCCTCAACTTCATCATTGTTCAACTCTACGCCCTGCTGGAGCGGCGTCTGACGCCGGTGCACAAACCGGAAAAAAAGCCGTTACTGACCGCTAAGCCGATTACCGGAGGAGAGAAAAATGTCTGAACTGCAACCCGTCACGCTGTCGGCTCGCGATATCCATAAATCCTTTGGCGCGCTGGAGGTGCTGAAGGGCATCTCGCTCCAGGCGCACCGGGGCGATGTCATCTCAATTCTCGGTGCCAGCGGCTCGGGTAAAAGTACGCTGCTGCGCTGTATTAACCTGCTGGAGACGCCCGATTCCGGCGTCGTCAGCGTGGGTGGTGAAACCATAGAGATGAAGCGTCATGCGCGCGGGCATCAGCTGGCGGCAAACCCGCGTCAGATCGAGCGGCTGCGTTCGCGGCTCGGGATGGTGTTTCAGAGCTTTAATCTCTGGTCGCATCTGACCGTGCTGCAAAACGTGATAGAGGGACCGCATTACGTGCTGAAGCGCGATAAAAAAACCTGCATCGCCCAGGCGGAACAGTTGCTGGATCGGGTTGGCCTGCTCAGCCGCAAAGACTTTTATCCTGCTCAGCTCTCGGGCGGTCAGCAGCAGCGGGTGGCGATCGCCCGCGCGCTGGCGATGGACCCGGAGGTAATGCTGTTTGACGAACCGACATCGGCACTGGACCCGGAGCTGGTGGGTGAGGTGCTGAAGGTGATGCGCAGCCTGGCGGAAGAGGGACGCACCATGCTGGTGGTGACCCATGAGATGGGGTTTGCCCGCAACGTTTCTAACCGGGTGGTCTTTATGCATCAGGGCACCATTGACTGTCAGGGCACGCCAGAGGCCATGTTCGGCGAGGCGGGTTCGGCGCGCTTTAAGCAGTTTATCTCCAGTCATCATCAGGTGGAGCCGGTGGTATGAGCGACGTGATGAGACAGATGACGGTCTGGGGCGATGGCCCGCTGACGTGGCGGGCCCTGGTGCAGGTCGCCCGCCACGATGCGCCCCTGATGCTGAGCGACAGCGCCTGGCAGCGCATCGCGCAGAGCCGCGAAATCGTCGGCAATATCGTGGCGGCAGGGCAGGTGGCCTACGGCATCAATACCGGGTTAGGGGCGTTGTGTAACATCACTCTCTCTGAAGATGAACTGAGCCAGCTGTCGCGCAATACCCTGCTGAGTCATGCCTGCGGGGTCGGGCCGGTGCTGAAGAAAGCGGAGGTGCGTGCGATTCTCTGCGCCGCCATTGCCAACTACAGTCACGGCAGATCGGGTGTATCCGTCGCCCTGGTAGAGCAGTTGCTGGCACTGCTGAATCTGCACATTACCCCTCAGGTACCGTCGCAGGGATCGGTAGGCTATCTGACTCATATGGCCCATATCGGCCTGGCGCTGATCGGCGTCGGCGAGGTGGAGTGGCAGGGTGAAATCATGCCGGCGGAGCAGGCGCTGGCCCAGGCGGGATTAACCCCTTATCGACCGGGGGCTAAAGAGGGGCTGAGCCTGGTCAACGGCACACCCTGCATGACCGGCCTGGCCTGCCTGGCGCTGGACGATGCCGGACGGCTGCTGGACTGGGCGGATGTGACCGGCGCCATGAGTTTCGAAGCGCTGCGGGGGCAGCGGGTGGCGTTTGACCCGGAGGTGCTGGCGCTCAAGGCCAGCCCGGGGATTCAGCGCAGCGGCGAGCGCCTGCGTCAGTTACTCAGTGACAGCCCGCTGCTGGAGGCCAGCGTCGGCATCCGGACGCAGGATGCGATGAGTCTGCGGTCAATGCCGCAGGTTCACGGTGCCTGCCGCGATCAGTTTGATCACGCCGCCCGTCAGGTGGAAACCGAACTGAACGCCTGCACCGATAATCCGCTGATTCTGGGCACCACAGCGGCCTGGCGGGTGGTGTCGCAGTCACATCCGCATGGCGAATCGGTGGCGATGGCCTGCGACCTGCTGGCGATAGCGCTGGCGGAGCTGGGGAGTATTGCCGAGCGGCGGCTGGATCGGCTGGTCAATCCGCTGGTCAGTGGTCTGCCCCCCTTTCTGGTGGCCGAGCCGGGCGTGAACTCCGGCATGATGATTGCGCAGTACGTGGCCGCTGCGCTCTGTGCAGAAAACCGTCAGCTCGCGCAGCCTGCCGTGCTCGATAACTATGTCACGTCAGGATTGCAGGAGGATCATCTGAGCCTGGGCACCGGGGCCGCGCTGAAACTGCTGAAGCTGGTCGGCAATGTCGATCACATCATCGCGATTGAGTACCTGCTGGCGGCGCAGGCGCTGGAGTTCCATGGTGAATCACAGCTGGCGACCGGCACGCGGCGCGCCTGGCAGCTGATTCGGCAGGTGGTCGAACCCTGGCAGCAGGATCGCTGGCTGGCGCCTGATATCGCCCGTGCCGTGGCGCAGATAAAAGCGCACCGGGCCGATGCGCTTGTGGGGTAAGGATTACTTAGGGCGTGCGTCCGGACGGACCAGATCAAAGCGCTGCGCCTCGCTGATGCCGTAATAGGCGCTGGGGCCGCCCGCGCGCAGAACCGGCTCGGCTCTGGCCGTCTGATAGATCCCCGCTTCCAGCAGCGACTCATCGATGTGGATCGCTACCGCTTCACCCAGCACCAGCCAGCTGTCGATCGGGTTGCCGCTGGCATCCTGTAGCTGAATCAGCTGTGTCAGGCGGCACTCGAAGTTAACCGGGCTTTCCGCCACCAGGCTGGCAGCGACCTGAGAAGCCGCCAGCGGCGTCAAACCGGCAAAGGCAAACTCATCCTGATCGGCAGGCAGCGACGCTGAAGTTTCATTCATCGCCGCGGCCAGCGAGCGGGTCGCCAGATTCCAGACGAACTCTTTCGTCTCTGCGATATTACGGACGCTATCTTTCCAGCCGCTGCTGGCGAAGCCGATGATCGGCGGCTGATAATTAAAGCAGTTGAAGAAGCTGTAAGGGGCCAGATTGCGCTGGCCGCTGGCGCTGACCGAACTGATCCAGCCTATGGGCCGTGGGCCGATGATCGCGTTCAGGGGATCGTGCGGCAGACCGTGACCGGCACGGGGTTGATAGGAATAGCGCTTGGTGGTCATAACGTCTCCGGCAGATGATTTTATTTATCTTAGCCCGACAGCATCGCCTACGAAAACAGAAAGCGGTTAGCGGATGGTGCGGGTTTATTTTCCGCCGCCTACAGCGTATTGTACGCGCGCCTGAATAACTGAGAGAACGTATGAAAAAGTCAGCCAGCACGTCGCCTTTCCACGCCCGCAATCGCCATCAGGGCGAATACGATTTTGCCGCGTTAACCGCTGTTCATCCGCCGCTGGCGGCGAAAGTGCGGCCCAACGGTTACGGCGTGCAGTCCGTGGATTTTGCGGATCCGGACGCGGTGATGCTGCTGAACCAGGCACTGATTAAGCTGTTTTACGACATCGACTGGCAGCTCGCGCCCGGTTCGCTCTGTCCACCGGTGCCGGGACGTGCCGACTATCTGCACTATCTCGCCGATCTGCTGGCGCTGGATAACAACGGGACGATCCCGGCGGCAGACGTACTGGATATCGGCTGCGGGGCCAACTGCATCTATCCGCTGATTGGCGCGGCGGAATATGGCTGGCGCTTCACCGGCACTGATATTGATGAGGCCGCCATCAAAGCCGCAAACCGCATTGTGGCGGCCAATCCGCGTCTGACGCGTCAGATCCGCTTGCGCCGGCAGAAAAACAGCGACGCCATTCTGGCCGGCGTGGTCAGCAAGAATGAGTTTTTCAGCGCGGTGATGTCTAACCCGCCGTTCCATGCGTCGGCCGAGGAGGCGGCGATGGGTACACAGCGTAAGGTGCGCAATCTCGGTCTGGATAAGAGCGCGCCGCTGAACTTTGGTGGTCAGCATAATGAGCTGTGGTATCCCGGTGGCGAAAAGGCGTTTATCGGTAAGATGATTGCCGAAAGCGTCGCGCTGGGTCGCCAGATCGGCTGGTTTACCTCGCTGGTGTCGCGCAAAGAGAACTTACCGGCGCTGGAAAAACAGCTGCAGGCGCTTGATGTCGCTGACGTGCGGGTGGTGAACATGGCGCAGGGGCAGAAGCAGAGCCGCTTCCTGGCGTGGAGTTTTATGCCCGCTGCCGCGCGCAGCAAACTGCTGAGTCGCACGGGAAACCCGGTGCAGCCTGGAGCAGGCAGGGTCTAACCGCCGCGTCAGGCAAATGTCGCCACTCAACAAAACGGGCCGCTTAGCGGCCCGTTTTTGATCAGGAGACGTGCTGCAGAAATTCGCGCAGACGCTCGCTGGGCGGGTGACTGATCAGGCTGTCAGGATCGCCATCTTCCGCAATCCGTCCTTTGTCGATGAAGATCAGACGCGAGGCCACTTTCTGTGCAAAGCCCACTTCGTGCGTCACAATCACCATCGTCATGCCTTCTTCCGCCAGATCCTGCATCACCTTCAGCACTTCATGACGCAGTTCCGGGTCCAGCGCAGAGGTTGGCTCATCGAACAGCATCATCTTCGGCTTCACCGCCAGCGCGCGGGCGATCGCCACACGCTGCTGCTGGCCGCCAGAGAGTTCAGACGGGAAGTGATGCGCCCGCTCGGCCAGGCCGACTTTGCCCAGCAGCTCACGGGCCAGCTGGCGTGCCGCCTCTTTGCTGGCGCCGCGCACCCGAATCGGACCAAACGCGACGTTATCCAGGGCGCTCATCTGAGGGAACAGGTGAAACTGCTGGAATACCATGCCCGCTTCCTGACGGATCAGGCGATCGTCCACTTTCGGATCGTTAACGTGCAGGTCATCAACAATCAGGTCGCCGCTGGTGATCTCTTCCAGCTTGTTGATGCAGCGCAGCAGGGTCGATTTACCGGAACCGGATGGGCCGATAATCACCACCACTTCGCCCTGGTTAATCTTCAGATCGATATTGTGCAGCACCTGGGTCTGGCCAAAGTGCTTGGAAACGTTTTTAAATTCAATCACAGGATTTTCACCCTTTTCTCAATGCGGCGCAGCACAAAGCTCAGCACCAGCGTAATCACCAGATAGATAATCGCCACGGCGCTCCAGATTTCCAGCGCGCGGAAGTTGCCGGCAATGATCTCCTGACCCTGACGCGTCAGTTCAGCCACACCGATAACGATAAACAGCGACGTATCTTTGATGCTGACAATCCACTGGTTGCCCAGCGGCGGCAGCATACGGCGCAGCGCCAGCGGCATAATCACGTAGCGCAGCGTTTCGCGGCCCGACAGGCCCAGCGCCAGTCCGGCCTCACGGAAGCCCTTATTGATCGACAGCACCGCACCACGGGTAATTTCGGCAATATAGGCGCCGGAGTTAATCATGATGGTCACCACGGCCGCGGTGAACGGGTCGATACGCAGGTCGGGGAACGCCATCGGCAGCGCAAAGTAGATGAACATCACCTGCACCACGATAGGGGTACCGCGGATAATTTCGATAAAGACCAGGGCGATATTATTGGCAATCCAGCCACCATAAGCGCGGGCAAAACCGGCGATCAGTCCGATGATCAGTCCACCAATCAGGCCAATGATTGAGATAATTAAGGTCAGTTTGGCGCCTTCAAGCAGCGCTGGCATGGCGGGCCAGATGACGCTCCAGTCAAACTCCATGGTGTCACTCCAGATAGGTTGCAATGGAAAAAAGCAGGGAAAAAGTTTCCCTGCCGAAAGCCGGATACAGAAATTTATTATTTAGGTTCGGTGCCGAACCATTTTTTATAAAGCGTGTTGTAGGTGCCGTTCTCTTTCAGGGTCTTCAGCGCGCCGTTGACCTTCTCACGTAAATCGTCGCTGCCTTTCGGGAAGGCGATGCCATACTGCTGTGCTTCGATCGAGTCGCCTACCGCTTTAAAGCGACCTTTACCGGCGGTGTGGATGAAGTAAAGGATGTTTGGCGTGTCGTGCAGCACGGCGTCGGCACGGTTTGTACCCAGCTCCATGTAGGCGCTGTCGATGTTCGGGAACTGACGCAGATCTTTAGATTTGATGTTGGCTTTCGCGTATTCCACCGAGCCGGTGCCGCTTTTCACTGCCACCACTTTGCCGTTGAGATCGCTGATGCCTTTGATGTCGTTTTCGTTGTTACGCACCATCACCTGCAGACCACTTTTGTAGTAGCCGTCAGAGAACGCGATTGCTTTTTTACGCTCTTCGGTGATGGTGATGCCCGCCAGCGCCAGATCGACATTGCGCGTCTGCAGTGCAGGGATGATGCCGCTGAAATCCATCGGCTTCAGGGTGTAATCGAGCTTCAGCTCTTTCGCAATGGCGTCCCACAGATCCACATCGAAACCGACATATTTGTCACCCTGTTTGAATTCAAACGGCACAAAGGCGGTATCTGTTGCCACAACCAGCTTCTTTTCTGCTGCAGTGGAAGAGAGGGAGAAGGCCAGCGCCAGCGCGGCCACAGAAACTTTTAACAGTGACTTCATCATTTATTCCTTATTAGGGTCAGGCGGCAGGGCCTGCGTTTGCGGCTTGTCATATGAAAGAATTATGCCAACTTTGCAAAATCCGCGAAATCAGAGAGTTAAATAACACAGCTGACACGATTTTGCAGTTAATTCTGCCTTTGCACCATTATGGTGATCAATTTTGGTGCAGGTGGCTGTTTTGGTGCAAGCGGTAGTTTGCCTGAGATGTTAAGGCTGTGAAGCGGAGGAGGGGAGAACTGTTAACAGGGTCATAAAATGCGGTAACGCAGACGTAAAAAAGGCGGGTTTCCCCGCCTGATAGCTTCTGCCTACGCTTATTCAATGTTGGCTTCGATGAACCACAGGAATTTATCCAGGTCACGCGATGCCGCGGTGAAGATGTCAGCGGTATCTTCATCTTTGACTTCGTCGATCGCTTTGCGGGTGTCGTTAGCCACGACGCTGTAGCGGTCGGCCAGCGCTTTCAGGTGATCCTGAACGCTGTGAATATTCAGCGGATAGCTTTTCAGCGGGGTCTGGTCGTTAACCACCTGAGTCGTACCCAGTGCCACGCCGCCCAGCTGAACAACACGTTCTGCGATGGTATCCTGGTGATCGGTGATGGTGGTGCGGAAACCATCCAGCATCTCATGCACACCGATAAAGTTGGCACCGCGCATGTTCCAGTGCGCCTGCTTAGTGATCAATGACAGATCGATAAATTCGACAACCAGACGGTTCAGCACCGCAATCGTGGCTTTCTTTTCTTCATCGCTCACGTCGTTGCGGGTGTAAATCAGGTCGGAAGATTTAGTTTTAACCAATTTAGCGGTACTCATCGTTTCAGTCCTCTCTTTGATGGTTGTCCTAATCAAGTACCGGATAAGTATAGCAGCGCTTTTCAGCTTTGCAGGAACGACTTTAACGATGAATGAAATAGCGCATTTCTTTATTAAAATGCGGTGGAATCCGGAGGGTTAATATTTTGTTAAAATATAACCCTGAGGTTTTATCAGTTAAATCAAGGCGTTAGGTTTATTTGTTATTTCAGAGTAAATGTCTGTTTCAAATAGAAAAATTTGTTGAGGGCGTGCGGGCGGGAATAATTCTCATGATGAGCATGATTGTTATTTAGCCCATCGGCTGGATGGGCTGAAAGGGCTTATTCGGACTTATCGTCAGCTAATTCAACGCTGGTTAACTGGCTCTTTTTAGGCCGCATCGTCAGGGTTGAGCCAGCCGACGCGGCGATGATGGCCAGCAGCGCCAGCCACTGCAGCGCGGTGAGGGTCTCCCCCAGAAAGAGCATGCCAGAGAAGGCGGCCATTGCAGGCTCCAGGCTCATCAGCGTGCCAAAGATACGCGCCGGTAAGCGGGTCAGCGCAATCATCTCCAGCGAGTAGGGGATGGCGCTGGAGAGCAGGGCAATCAGCAGGGCGAGTGGCATCACTTCCCACTGCCAGAGGCCACTCTCTGCGAAAGTCACGCCCAGCGGCACAAAAATCACCGAAGCGATCAGTGAACCGATGGCGACCGTCGCCGGGCCGTGCTCAGCGCCCGCCCGTTGACCCGCCAGAATATATACTGCCCAGCAGGCACCTGCCCCGACGGCCAGCGCCGCGCCCAGCGGATCGATGGCGGTCATCTCAGAGCCAAACGGCAGCAGAAACCACAAACCCGCCACGGCGAGCAGCACCCAGATGAAATCCAGAGGACGGCGCGAGCCAAACAGCGCCAGCGCCAGCGGCCCGGTAAATTCCAGCCCGACGGCCACGCCCAGCGGCACGGTGCGGATCGCCAGATAGAACATAAAGTTCATGCCCCCTAATGCCAGCCCGTACATCAGCAGCGGCAGACGCTGCTCCCGCCGGAAGTGCAGACGCCAGGGTTTGAAGATGACGCAGAGAATCAGAGTGCCAAAGGTCAGACGCAACGCGGTAATGCCGGTGGCGCCGACGGAGGGAAACAAACTTTTTGCCAGCGAAGCGCCACCCTGAAGCGACAGCATCGCGATCAGCAGGACGGCAACCGGCATCACTATCGGGGTAAGGTTTTTAGAAGCGGGAGAGGCAGACATCCTGTGTACTTTTCCTGGTCATCGTCGTCGTGAGAGAGCCAGTGTAAAGGAAAGTGCGGGCAAAAAATCACAGTTTCGCGTTTTAAATTTGCGTTAGCTGCGCATTTTTTAGCCAGAATCAGGGCCATTTAGGTAAAGAATTGTCAGGATTTTTTAGGAATTTACTTAAAGCACGAAATGAGCACAAAATGATTGTTGCAGGAAGATGACGGATTTTATAAGAAAAATGAATGACATAGGATGTCGCATTAACTTCCTGTTACACCAAACATTCTGTTAGACAACAAAATCCGGGCAGAGTTTCTCGCTATTTTTTGTTATATTTTTAGCGTTGTCAGGAGAGAAGTATTTTCACATTTGAGGTGGTTATGAAAAAAATTGCATGTCTTTCAGCATTAGCCTGTGTACTGGCAGTATCTGCAGGTTCAGCAATGGCACAGAGCACCGTAACTGGTGGCTATGCTCAGAGCGACTATCAGGGCGTGGCTAACAAAGCTAACGGCTTCAACCTGAAATACCGCTACGAAGACGGTTCTAACCCACTGGGCTGGATCGGTTCATTCACCTACACCGAAAAAGATCGCACTGAAGCTGGCGTGTACAACAAAGGCCAGTACTACGGTGTGACGGGTGGTCCTGCTTACCGTCTGAACGACTGGGCAAGCATCTACGGTGTTGTCGGTATCGGCTACGGTAAATTCCAGCAGAACGATACTGCATCACGCGCTAAAACTGATTCAAGCGACGTAGGCTTCTCTTACGGCGCAGGCCTGCAGTTCAACCCAATCGAAAACGTTGCACTGGATGTGGGCTACGAGCAGAGCCGTATCCGCAGCGTCGATGTGGGTACCTGGATTGCTGGCGTAGGTTACAGCTTCTAAGCTTAGCTGACCTGTCAGAAAACGGCCCCTTGTGGGCCGTTTTTTATTGCCCGCCATTTATCTCCGCCTCTGTCGCGCCTCATCTTTCCCCTGTGCCGCCCGAACGCATGCTGCCGACGTGACTGTACCGCCGGTTAACGTGTGACGTCTTATGCCGGTGAAAGAGAACAGCGAAGGGAAAAGAGGAGGGGCCTCTCAGCCACGGGCTGAAAGGCGCTGAATCGGGATTAGCCGCGCCAGATCAGATTCTGACAGCGACGGTCGGCAGGCTTATGGCCCAGCAGTTTTTCAATCAACATCAGACGCAGTGTGAACGGGGAACGCGTCAGCAGGCACAGCCAGGATTTCATCTCCGTGGTTGTTTTCTTCTCCAGCTGAAAGCATTTGCTGCAGTCTAAGCAACATTTCAGGGTGCTCATAGAATCACCTCCCAATCATTGTCGACGCGGTCGTCAGCAGCCGGGGTGAGAGACGCGCTCAACACCGTTGTTACCGGGGATCCCGCAGGATCGTCGTTTTGCTGCTTACATTATCATCAAATATAGCACTGGCTATATCCCTTAGCCAAGGCTAATGACGAAAAATTTGAGCTTCTTTGCGGCTGGTTTACAATAAGCGCAGCTAAATCCGTACAGCTGTAGTCGTACGGAAAATAATAATGAGGAAACTTAATGAGTCGTCGTGCTAAAAGCGTGGTTTCTGCGCCGAAAGGGCCACTGAAAGATATTGAAGAGCATGTCGAAGGTTTTCGGCAGGTGCGCGAAGCGCATCGTCGCGAGTTAATTGATGACTACGTTGAGTTAATCTCTGATTTAATTGGCGAATTTGGCGAAGCGCGTCAGGTCGATATGGCGGCCCGTCTGGGCGTTTCGCAGCCGACCGTGGCGAAAATGCTGAAACGGCTCGGCAGCGCCGGGCTGGTTGAGCAGGTGCCGTATCGCGGCGTCTTTCTGACCAGTGAAGGTGAGAAGCTGGCGGAAGAGAGCCGCGCCCGTCATCATATTGTGGAAAGTTTTCTGCTGGCGCTGGGCATCAGTCCCGAAACGGCCCGACGCGACTCAGAAGGTATTGAACATCACGTCAGTGATGAAACTCTGGCTGTATTTAAGAAGTTCTCCGAAACCCGCTAACGCTAAGGCGTACCCTCATCATGCCTCAACTGCTTCGATCTTTTTTGCATGACTCAATTTTGCATTTATTAATCGTGATTGGTGTTGTTCTGGCATGTCTGGCGGATTTTCGCTGGGCCGATCTGCCGGGCGCCGTGGACTGGCACACCATTATCACGCTCACCGGCCTGTTGATCCTGACCAAAGGGCTGGAAACCAGCGGCTACTTTGATGTGCTCGGGAGCCGACTGATTGCACGGTTCCGCCACGAACGGGCGCTGGCACTGTTTATGGTGCTGGCGGCGGCGCTGCTCTCCACCTTCCTGACCAACGACGTGGCGCTGTTTATTCTGGTGCCGTTGACGCTGACGCTGAGAAAGTTTTCGCATCTGCCGATTTCGCGACTGATCATCTTCGAAGCGCTGGCGGTGAATGCCGGCTCGCTGCTGACCCCGGTCGGCAACCCGCAGAACATCCTGTTATGGAGTCACGGCAAGCTCAGCGTCATCGCGTTTATCGTGCAGATGCTGCCGCTGGCCGTCTGGCTGCTGCTGAGCCTGATGGTGTTGACCTGGTTCAGTTTTTCTAAGCGTTCGATTGATAAACATGACAACCCGGAACAGCCCCAGTGGCAGAAACCGCTGTTTATCGTCAGCGTGGTGCTCTATCTGCTGTTTATCGCCGGACTGGAACTGGAGATCACAGGCTGGATCCTGCTGCTGATACTGGCGACCTTCCTGGCGATGGCCCGTCCGGTGCTGATGCGCATCGACTGGAGTCTGCTGGCGGTGTTTATCGCCATGTTCATTGACGTCTTCCTGCTGACGCGCCTGCCGGTGATGCAGGCACATTTCGATGCGGTGTCACACTTTGGTCAGGGGCAGCTCTACCTGCTGGCGATTGGCCTGTCGCAGGTGATCAGTAACGTGCCCGCGACCATTCTGCTGCTGCAAAAAGTGCCGCCAACGGATGTGCTCGCCTGGGCGGTCAACATCGGTGGGTTTGGTCTGCTGCCGGGATCGCTCGCGAATCTGATTGCCCTGCGAATGGCGAAAGATCGGGCCGTCTGGTGGCGTTTCCACCTCTTTTCCCTTCCTCTGCTGGCCTGGTCGATGGCCAGCGGCTGGCTGCTGTTGCGGTTGCTCAGTTAGCGTCGATCTCGCCTGCCACCTCGCAGAGGTGGCAGGATGTGCGCCATTTCTCAAGTTTCGTAAAGTTGCGCTGGATTTTGTCAGTTTCCGATATAAGGTTAACAGGACCTTTATGCCCGGAATCAGGGCCTTAGCCAGTGATGGAAACTATGAGCGAGAACAAGCAACGCGATCCACACCAGCAGGACGCAGATAACGAGACGGAGAACAACTCTCAGTCAGGCGATAATCAGGACAACGACCAGCAGCCAGAGCGTAAACGCCCCGGTAAAAAGCCGCTGATTATTCTGGCGGTGGTGGTGGTGATTATGCTGATTGTCGGCCTCTGGTTCTGGTTTGCTAACCGGAATCTGGAAACCACCGACGACGCGTTCACCGAGGGCGATGCGGTGACCATCGCGCCCAAAGCGTCTGGCTACGTCGTGAAGTTACTGGTGAATGATAACCAGCGGGTGAAGAAGGGCGATCTGCTGGTGGAGATCGACCCCAGCGACAACCGCGCCCAGCGTGAACAGGCGCAGGCGCAGCTTGGCCTGGCCGTGGCGCAGCTGCATCAGGCGCAGGCGCAACTGGCCCTGTCGCGGGTTCAATATCCGGCGCAGCGCGATCAGGCGCTGGCTGACCAGGCGAAAGCCGAGGCTAACCTGCTCAATGCGCAGGCGGATTACCGTCGTCAGCGCGGTGTCGACCCGCGCGCCACAAGCCAGCGCAATATCGACAGCGCCTCTGCGCAGTTACGTTCGGCGCAGGCGCAGCTTCAGAGCGCCAAAGCGCAGGTTGAAGTCGCCTCTCAGGTTGCCCTGCAGATCCGTCAGCAGGAGACCAATGTAGAAGCGCGTCAGCAGCAGGTTGAGCAGGCGAAAGCCCAGCTGAGCACCGCCGATCTGAATCTCTCCTATACCCAGGTGCGTGCGCCCTATGACGGGTTTATCACCAAACGTAACGTCCAGCTGGGCACGCTGGTGCAGGCCGGCTCCTCGCTGTTCTCACTGGTTTCCCCCGATATCTGGATCACCGCGAATTTCAAAGAGTCGCAGCTGGAACGCATGAATCCGGGCGACAAAGTGGAAATCAGCGTGGATGCCTGGCCGGACATGAAGCTGGAAGGGCATGTGGACAGCATCCAGATGGGCTCCGGTTCACGTTTCTCCACTTTCCCGTCTGAAAACGCCACCGGCAACTACGTGAAGATCGTGCAGCGCGTACCGGTGAAGATCGTCATCGACAAAGGTCTGGACCCGAACCATCCGTTGCCGCTGGGCCTCTCCGTCGAACCTAAGGTCACTGTGGAATGAGTACGGCGCAGAGCTGGAAACCGGCCAGCAATCCGTGGCTGGTGGCGATCACGGTGACGCTGGCGGTGTTTATGGAGATCCTCGACACCACCATCGTCAACGTGGCGCTGCCGCACATCGCCGGTTCGCTCTCCTCCAGTTACGACGAGTCAACCTGGGTGCTGACCTCCTATCTGGTGGCGAACGGTATCGTCCTGCCTATCTCTGCGTTCTTCAGCCGGCTGTTTGGCCGCAAACAGTTTTTCCTGATCTGCATCGTGATGTTCACCATCTGCTCTTTCCTGTGCGGTATCGCCACCGAACTGTGGCAGATCATTCTGTTCCGCGTGCTGCAGGGCTTCTTCGGCGGCGGTCTGCAGCCGGTTCAGCAGTCCGTGCTGCTGGACTACTTCAAGGCGGAGGATCGTGGCAAGGCCTTTGGTCTCTCCTCTATCGCCATTATCGTTGCGCCGGTTATCGGCCCGACGTTAGGCGGCTGGATCACCGACAACTACAGCTGGCGCTGGGTGTTCTTTATCAATATTCCGGTGGGCGTGCTGACGGTGCTGGCGATCTACCAGCTGCTGGAAGATCCGCCGTGGGAGCGCAAATGGGCCAAAGGCAAACTGAATATTGATTACATCGGTATCGGCCTGATTACCCTGGGGCTGGGCTGTCTGCAGGTGATGCTGGATCGCGGCGAGGATGAGGACTGGTTCGCCTCTCACTTTATCGTCCTGTTCGCGGTGCTGGCGCTGGTCGGTATCGTCGGCGCGGTCTACTGGCTGATGTACGCCCGCAAACCGGTGGTCGATATTCTGGTGATGAAAGACCGTAACTTCTGGGTCGCCGGGCTGCTGATGGCGGGCATGGCGATGATTCTCTATGGCAGCTCCGTGGTGCTGCCGCAGCTGGCGCAGCAGGATCTGGGTTACACCGCCACCTGGTCCGGTCTGGTGCTCTCGCCGGGCGCGGTGCTGATCGTCCTGACCATCCCGCTGGTCCTGAAACTGATGCCAATCGTGCAGACGCGCTACATCATTGCCTTTGGCTTCAGCTGTCTGGCGATGGCGTTCTTCTACTCTTCGACCCTGACGCCGGATGTCGATTTTAAAACGCTGGTGATGATGCGCAGCGCGCAGTCTATCGGACTGGGTTTCCTGTTTGTGCCGCTGACGACCATCGCCTTTATCACCATCCCGCAGCGGCTCAATGCTGACGCCTCGGCGTTGTTCACCATGTTCCGTAACGTGGCAGGTTCGATCGGCATCTCGCTTTCAACGGCGGCGATTACCGAGCGCGAACAGGTGCGGTCGGCCCACATGGTGCACAACATGACGCCGCTGAACGAGCCGTTCAACATTACGCTGCAGCACTGGGCACAGGCGATCCGCGACTTTACCTCGGCGGTGGGCGATCCGCTTACCCTGGCCACCGGTCAGCTCTACAAGGAGATGATCGTTCAGTCGCGCATTCTCGCTTATATCGATGTTTTCTCAGGCCTGAGTATTGTCGCCCTGATTTTGATTCCATTTTGTTGGCTGCTGTCGCCGATTAAGAGCGAAGGCAGTGCAGGAGCACACTAACATGAAGGTTTTTTACTCTCATCGCCTGAAACCTCTGAGCATCCTGCTGGCCCTGGGGCTGGCCGGGTGCGCCGTCGGGCCGGACTATCAGGCACCGAAACCCGTGGTGCCGGGAAGCTATCACGGCCTGGATTCGCAGGAGGGATCGAAGCCGCAGACCAGCGCGATCAACGCCCGCTGGTGGCGCAGCTTCAACGATCCGCAGCTCGACAGCCTGATCGATCGGGCGATCGCGGGCAACCTGAGTCTGCAGCAGACGGTGCTGCGGATTGCCGGCGCGCGTGAACAGCTGACGCAGGCGCAGGGCAGCCTGTTCCCCAGCCTGGGCGGCTCAGCGAAGGTGACGCGTCAGCAGCTTGGTCTGAAAGGGTTACTGGAGGCCAATGGCGCAACCGACCAGCTCGACAGCAGTGTGGCCAGCCAGCTCAGCGGATTAACTCAGCCTGTGAACCTCTATCAGGGCAGTTTTGATGCCAGCTGGGAGCTTGATCTCTGGGGCAAAGTCCGCCGTCAGGTTGAGGCTGCCAACGCGCAGCAGCAGGCGGCGATTGAGCAGCGCAACGATGCGCTGGTGTCACTGGAGGCCGAAGTGGCGCGTGCCTGGCTGCAATTGCGTGGCGCGCAGAGCACCATTCAGACGCTGCAGCAGCAGATTGATGTGGCGCAGCAGACGACCGAGCTGACCCGAAGCCAGCAGCAGAATGGCCTGGCTCCCCTGACGGATGTGGAGAATGCGCGCGCCCAGCTCAGTTCACTGCAGGCGCAGTTGCCGCAGTATCAGTCGCAGGCGCGGCAGGCGATGAATGGACTGGCGGTACTGCTCGGCAAGACGCCGGGCGCGCTGGATGCTGAACTCGCGACCCCGAAAGCCCTGCCGACGCTGCCGCAGTTTGTGCCGGTGGGGATCCCCGCTACGCTGGCACGTCGCCGGCCTGATATTCGTCAGGCTGAAGCGACGTTGCATGCACAGACCGCAGAGATCGGCGTTTCTGTGGCGCAGCTCTTCCCGAGCCTGTCGCTGACCGGGCAGCTTGGGGTACGCAATACCGACGTCAGCTATCTGGATAACTGGAGCAGCCACTTCTACAGTTACGGCCCGTCGCTGTCGATACCAATCTTCCAGGGGGGACAACTGGTGTCGAGCGTGAAGCTGGCACGGGCGCAGCAGGCCAGCGCCGCGCTGGATTATCGCCAGACGGTGCTGACGGCGTTGCAGGATGTGGAGAATGCGCTGGTCAGCTACCGCGCCGATCAGCAGCGTGTCACCGCGCTGGATGAGACCACCGGCGCCCTGCAGCGCACCTTCGATCTCGCCAGCGACAGTTACCGCCAGGGGCTTTCTACCTTCCTGGAGGTGCTGGATGCGCAGAGGCAGCTTGCCCAGGCGCAGGAGCAGGCTACACAGGCGCGAATGCAGAGCGCACTCGACCTGGTGGCGCTTTATAAAGCACTGGGCGGCGGCTGGGAAACTTATCAGAACGTTGATATGCCACAGTTCCCGGTCTTTGGTCCGGCCACGCAGGCGGATTAATCCTCCGGCGGTCGCGGCTGTCAGGTCGTGACCGCCCGCTCTTCGTCTCTTCACATTTCCTCATCTTTCTGGTTAATGCGCAGGAGCAGGCCGGCGCGGCTAGTGATCTAACCTGTTGAATAATTGGCTATCTCAGCGTAACGTTCCGGAAGCGCGGCGGGAAATAACGGCATATAGCCCGTCTGTTTATTATCCGCCGATCTCAGTCCATGTTTATTTTTTACCGTATGAGGTTGTGCAGAATCCGGAGCCTGAACCCTGTCACTAATCTGATTTTATTTACCGGGGGATTCGTGCAGGGTGACTTAAGACTCTGTTAAGGGTTCACCTGCCGCTATTCCTTCATCGCCACCTGGCGGGGCGCTTATTGCCCCGCTAAGCAAACTGCGAATTATCTGACCCTGCCGGCAACCGCAGCGGCAAAAAAAAGTTAACAGGCGGTAAGCGGGTTAATTAAAAAAACCGCGTCGCGTTAATTTTTTTGCGCTATTTACCGGCGCTGGGGCGGTTTTTTAAGCATAATCTGTAAAGTATTGTGACTGAGATCGCTTTCGGGTCATTTTTTTAATCGGTGCCTGCCGGGCCTGTTGCGCGGAATAATGCGGCTGCACAGCCACTTTTTGCCGCGCGGTTTTATAGCCCATAGCCGGGATAAAGTGGCTGAAATCGTTTTCAATCCGCGAGCCGGGACGCGGTTTGTTGTTAATTAGCCGTTAATAAAACGTCAGCCCGGTACGATTTTAATAGCCCTGTTACAGCTCAATTAATACTTAAGAATTATCTGTAGCGTAAAAATAATTTATTTTTTTATTTGAATTAGGTAGTCTTGGCGCTACAGTTTTATTAACCCCCCTTAATCAAGGACATTGTGATGAGTGACGCATTTAAGGTTCTGAACAATATTCGCACATTACGTGCCCAGGCTCGTGAACTTCCACTTACCGATCTTGAAGAGATCCTGGAAAAATTAACCGTCGTTGTTACTGAACGCCGTGAAGAAGCGGAAGCGGAAGAGACGCAGAATCGCGAAAAAGAAGAGAAGCTGTCAAAATATCGCGAAATGCTGCTGGCTGACGGCATCGATCCTAATGAATTATTAGGCGCGCTGGAAAGCGGAAAAAAACGTACCAAGCGTGCGCCGCGTCCGGCTAAATATTCTTACACCGACGAAAACGGTGAGCAGAAATCCTGGACTGGCCAGGGCCGTACCCCGGCAGCGATTAAGAAAGCGCTGGATTCCGGTAAAACCCTGGAAAGTTTCCTGATCGATTGATCGACACAATCCTTGTAAGTGGGAGCCGGGGGGCCATGATGGCCTCCCGGCTTTTTTATTTCTGCCGGGATATCAATCGCCCCGCGAGGAATCCATGCCTGACGCTGGCGTGCGCTGCGTCACATCTGGCATAATAGCCGCCGTTTTTTCATCCATTTCTTCACAAAGGTCAATGCCGTGTTAGTTAGCAGCAATATCACCATGCAGTTTGGCAGTAAGCCACTGTTCGAAAATATCTCCGTTAAATTTGGCGGCGGTAATCGTTACGGTTTAATCGGTGCGAACGGCAGCGGAAAATCCACCTTCATGAAGATTTTGGGTGGCGATCTGGTGCCGACAGGCGGCAACGTCTCTTACGATCCCAATGAGCGCATCGGTAAGCTGCGTCAGGATCAGTTCGCCTTCGAAGAATTCAGCGTCCTCGACACCGTGATCATGGGGCACCATGAATTATGGGAAGTGAAGCAGGAGCGCGACCGCATCTATTCTTTGCCGGAGATGAGCGAAGAAGAGGGATATAAGGTCGGCGATCTTGAGGCGCTTTACGGTGAGATGGATGGCTACAGTGCCGAGTCGCGCGCTGGTGAGTTATTACTCGGCGTGGGCATTCCGGTCGAGCAGCATTATGGCCCGATGAGTGAAATTGCGCCGGGCTTTAAATTACGTGTGCTTCTGGCGCAGGCGCTGTTTTCAAATCCCGATATTCTGTTACTCGACGAACCGACGAACAACCTGGATATCGATACCATCCGCTGGCTGGAGCAGGTGCTGAACGAGCGTGACAGCACCATGATTATCATTTCGCACGACCGTCACTTCCTTAATATGGTCTGCACGCACATGGCCGATTTAGATTATGGCGAGCTGCGCGTCTATTCCGGTAATTATGACGAATATATGACCGCGGCGACCCAGGCGCGCGAACGTCTGTTAGCCGATAACGCCAAGAAAAAAGCGCAGATTGCCGATCTGCAATCGTTTGTCAGTCGCTTTAGCGCCAACGCCTCTAAATCGCGTCAGGCGACATCACGCGCTAAACAGATGGATAAAATTAAGCTGGATGAAGTTAAGGCCTCCAGTCGTCAGAACCCGTTTATCCGTTTTGAGCAGGACAAGAAATTGTTCCGTAATGCGCTGGAAGTGGAAGGATTAACGAAAGGGTTTGATAACGGTCCGCTGTTTAAGAATTTAAAATTGCTGCTGGAAGTGGGCGAAAAGCTGGCGGTCATCGGTGCCAACGGTATCGGTAAATCGACGCTGCTGAAAACGCTGGTGGGTCAGCTTACGCCAGAGAATGGCAGCGTGAAATGGTCAGAGAATGCGCGGATTGGTTATTACGCACAGGATCACGCTGATGATTTTGCCAATGATCTGACGGTATTTGACTGGATGAGTCAGTGGAAGCAGCCCGGCGACGATGAGCAGACTATTCGCGGTATTCTGGGGCGTCTGCTGTTTTCGCAGGACGATATTAAGAAGCCAGCGAAAGTGCTGTCGGGTGGTGAAAAGGGTCGTATGCTGTTCGGTAAGCTGATGATGGAAAAACCGAACATCTTGATTATGGATGAGCCGACCAACCACCTCGATATGGAGTCGATTGAATCGCTCAATATGGCGCTGGAGATGTATGAAGGCACGCTGATCTTTGTTTCACACGACCGTGAGTTTGTCAGCTCGCTGGCAACCCGCGTGATTGAGCTGAAAGAGGACCGCGTGATTGATTTCACCGGTAATTATGAGGATTACCTGCGGAGTCAGGGCATCGTCTGATGAAAACGGGGTGGCGAAAGCCACCCTTTTTTTTGGCCTGATGCGCGGGCTGCAGGCTTTTCGCGGATTCGCTGAGAGAGGATAGGCAGTTGAAGTTTCAGGCTCAGGCTTCAGGAAGCATACGCCTTCTGCAAAGACGCAGGGACGCCATCCCTGGCAGGCTCAGCGCGGGCCATCCCTGGCCCGCGAGGCTTTGCTCCAGGCGTATGCTCCCTTCGCTCTGGACATTGATCTGGCTGGGAGAACTGACGGAAAGAGGGCGGTGCGGCCTGCGGTTCAGGACAGGTAGTCTGGCCTGGCCTGAATATTCTGTGCAGGCTTCAGGAAGCATACGCCTTCCGCAAAGACGCAGGGGCGCCATCCCTGGCCCGCGATGCTTTGCTCCAGGCGTATGCTTCCTCTGCTCTGGACATTGAGCTGGCTGGATGAAATGACGGAAAGAGGGCGTGCGGGCTGCGCTTTAACAGGCTGCTGGGTTGGATCAGGTCTGTGGGTACAGCACTGGCTTCAGGAAGCATACGCCTTCCGCAAAGACGCAGGGGCGCCATCCCTGGCAGGCTCAGCGCGGGCCATCCCTGGCCCGCGATGCTTTGCTCCAGGCGTATGCTCCCTTCGCTCTGGACATTGAGCTGGCTGGATGAACTGACGGAAAGAGGGCGGTGCGGGCTGCGGTTCAGGACAGGTAGTCTGGCCGGGCCTGAATATTCTGTGCAGGCTTCAGGAAGCATACGCCTTCCGCAAAGACGCAGGGACGCCATCCCTGGCGGGCTCAGCGCGGGCCATCCCTGGCCTGCGAGGCTTTGCTCCAGGCGTAAGCTCCCTACGCTCTGGACATTGAGCTGGCTGGATGAACTGACGGAAAGAGGGCGAGCGGGCTGCGGTTCAGGACAGGTAGTCTGGCCGGGCCTGAATATTCTGTGCAGGCTTCAGGAAGCTTACGCCTTCCGCAAAGACGCAGGAACCCCATCCCTGGCCCGCGAGGCTTTGCTCCAGGCGTATGCTTCCTTCGCTCTGGAGATTGAGCTGGCTGGATGAACTGACGGAAAGAGGGCGAGCGGGCTGCGCTTTAACAGGCTGCTGGGTTGGATCAGGTCTGTGGGTGCAGCACAGGCTTCAGGAAGCATACGCCTTCCGCAAAGACGCAGGAACGCCATCCCTGGCAGGCTCAGCGCGGGCCATCCCTGGCCCGCGATGCTTTGCTCCAGGCGTATGCTTCCTCTGCTCTGGACATTGAGCTGGCTGGATGAAATGACGGAAAGAGGGCGTGCGGGCTGCGCTTTAACAGGCTGCTGGGTTGGATCAGGTCTGTGGGTACAGCACTGGCTTCAGGAAGCATACGCCTTCCGCAAAGACGCAGGAACGTCATCCCGGGCAGGCTCAGCGCGGGCCATCCCTGGCCTGCGAGGCTTTTTAGCTTCGCTCATCGCTTTGAACCGCGTGGTCAGCGCTGATGTTCAGCCCCATCGCCACACACTTCACAGTGCGGGTCCTGCGCCACCTTCATGCTGCGGAACTCCGCGCTCATGGCATCGTACATCAGCAACCGGCTGGTGGCAGGCGAGCCAAAGGCGGTCAGCACTTTAATCGCCTCCATCGCCTGCATCGCGCCGATCACGCCAACCAGCGGAGCCATGACGCCCGCTTCCACGCAGCTCAGGGTCTGCTCGCCGAACAGGCGACTGATGCAGCGATAGCAGGGCGTGCCGGGTTGCCAGTTGAATACGCTGATCTGGCCTTCCATCCGTATCGCCGCACCGGAGACCAGCGGGACCCGCTGCTGGCGACAGAGCCGGTTTAGCTGCTCGCGCACCGCAACGTTATCGGTGCAGTCCAGCACCACCTGCTGCCGCGCAATCAACGCCAGCAGGGCCGCATCGTCCAGCTGCCCGTTGACCGGATGGAGCTGGCAGTGGGGGTTAATGGCGGCCAGACTCTGCGCGGCTGACGCCACTTTGTCACGGCCAATATCTGCATCATAATGCAGGATCTGTCGCTGCAGGTTAGAGTGCGAAACGGTGTCAAAGTCGAGCAGCGTCAGGCTGCCGACACCGGCCGCCGCCAGGTAGGGCGCAGCGGCGCAGCCCAGTCCGCCCAGCCCGACGACGAGCGCCTGACTCGCCTTCAGCCGCTCCTGTCCGTCAAAATCGAAGCCGCGCAGGACAATCTGCCGGTTGTAGCGCAGCATCTCCTCATCGCTGAGTTCGGGCAGCATTTACGCCTCCAGCAGGGTGTTAAAGGGTTCTACTTCCACCCACTCGCCCGGTTCCACGTTGCCGCGATCCCGTTCCAGCACAATAAAGCAGTTAGCCTGAGCGAAAGAGCTGAAGACGTGGGAGCCCTGCATTCCGGTAGTTTCCACCTCCAGTTCACCCTGGGCGTTCTGCCGCAGGATACCGCGCTGGAAGTCGAGCCGGCCCGGTGACTTTTTCAGGCGCGAGGCACAGCGCACTTTCTGACGCGGCGGCAGAGCCGGTTTCTGCTGGCCGGTGAGGGTGGCAAGCAGCGGCTGCACCAGCTGATAGAAGGTGACGGCGGCAGAGACCGGATTGCCCGGAAGACCGCAGAACCAGCTACTGCTGAGACGGCCAAAGGCAAAAGGCTTGCCGGGTTTGATCGCCAGCTTCCAGAAGCTGATCGCGCCCAGCTCTTCCAGCATACTTTTGGTGAAATCCGCTTCGCCGACGGAGACGCCGCCGGTGCTGATCACCACATCCGCCTGCCGATCCGCCTCACTGAACGCGGCACGCAGCGCGGCGGGATCGTCTTTGATGATGCCCATGTCGATCACTTCGCAGCCCAGCTTCTGCAGCATCAGCGACACCGCAAAACGATTGGTGTCGTAGATCTCGCCTTCCGCCAGCGGCTCGCCGACTGGCCGGAGTTCATCACCGGTGGAGAAAATGGCGACCCGCAGTTTTCGCAGCACGCTGACCTGCGCGATGCCGAGCGAGGCGAGCAGCGGCAGCTCTGCCGCACCCAGGCGCGTTCCCGCGGCCAGCACCACGTTGCCGGGCTGAATATCGTCGCCCGTCAGGCGGATATTCTGCCCTGGACGCACCGGGGCGGTAATCACAATCGCGTCACCCTGGGTTTCGGTCTGCTCCTGCATCACCACCGCTTCACAGCCTGCGGGAACCGGCGCGCCGGTCATGATGCGGATCACGCTGCCCGCTGGCCATTCACCGCGGAAGGGGGCACCGGCAAAAGCTTTTCCCGCCACGGGCAGCGGCTGCCCGCGGCTGGCGTCGGCCAGCCGGACGGCGTAGCCATCCATCGCGGAGTTATCAAAGGGCGGCACAGCGATCGGGGAGGTCACGGCGCGGGCAGTAATACGGCCAGCCGCCTCGGCCAGCGTCACGCTGAGCGAGTCGGTGATGGGCGTCAGCTGTGACAGCATTTTTTGTTGCGCTTCCTCAAGGGAGATTAAACCTGCGGTAAAACTTTCCATGAACAGTCCAGCCTGGTGGTTTCAGATGCTGCCTATTATGGTGGGAATTGGCCGCTGAGTCACATCGGTGTCGGCCCGATGCCGCTGTTGTTATGGCAAAAGTAATCGGGGTACTAAGAAAAGGTTATAACCACAGGAACAGTTTCCGCTTTACAACACTTAGCAGGCTTCCTATAGTCAAAATCCACCCAAAAAAGATGAAACTCATTTTAAATCAGTGTTTTTCGTCCGGATGCAACCACAGGACAGAGCCTTATGGTCAATGCAGTGATCGCCATTCATGGGGGCGCAGGTGCCATCACGCGCTCAGCGATGAGCGCCGAAAAGGAGCAGGCATTTCGCCAGGCGTTACACGATATCGTCACGCAGGGTCAGCAGATTCTGGCGCAGGGTGGCAGCGCCCTGGATGCGGTGACGGAGGCGGTGCGTCTGCTCGAAGAGTGCCCGCTGTTCAACGCCGGAAAAGGCGCGGTGTTCACGCATCAGGGCACGCATGAACTGGATGCCTGTGTGATGGATGGCCGGACGCAGAACGCGGGCGCGGTCGCGGGCGTCACGCGGGTGCGTAACCCGGTGCTGGCGGCGCGCGCGGTGCTGGAACACAGCGAGCATGTGCTGTTTATCGGCGAAGGCGCTGAGCAGTTTGCCCTGGCGCAGGGGCTGGAGCCGGTGGCGGCTGACTTTTTCTCGACGCCGGTGCGGTGGGAGCAGCTGCAGCGCGCTCTGAACAGCGATGCCGCAGTGCTGGACCATGATGGCGCTGCGCACAGTGATGACCCGCTCGATCCGGACCGCAAGTTTGGCACGGTCGGCGCGGTGGCGCTGGACCAGGCAGGCAATCTTGCCGCAGCCACCTCGACGGGCGGGATGACCAATAAGCAGGCCGGACGGGTCGGCGACTCGCCGCTGCCGGGGGCGGGCTGCTATGCCAGCAACGACAGCGTGGCTGTCTCCTGCACCGGCACGGGCGAAGTCTTTATGCGGACGCTGGCGGCCTACGATGTCGCCGCACAGATGCGCTACGCCGGGCGCTCGCTGCAGCAGGCCAGCGTCAATGTCATTCATGACAGCGTGCTGGAACTGGGCGGCAGCGGCGGACTGATCGCCGTGGACCGCGCAGGCAATGTGGCGCTGCCGTTCAACAGCGAAGGCATGTACCGGGCCGTGGCGCGGGTCGGTGAAGCGGCGGACGTCGCTATCTATCGCGAAAATTAAGGAGCTGAGATGAGCGACAGGCAAACGTTACCGCCGCTGGCCCCGAATCAGGTGCTGGCGGTGCGCGATCTCAGTGTGCGTTTCCGGCACGAAGACACCGTGACGGACGCGGTGCGTCATCTGTCACTCGATCTGTTTCGCGGTGAAACCCTGGCGCTGGTCGGGGAGTCCGGTTCCGGCAAATCGGTTACGTCGCTGGCGCTGATGCGGCTGATTGAGCAGGCGGGTGGAAGCGTCAGCGGTGAGGTACAGTTGCGGCGTCGTAACGGCGAGGTGCTGGATCTGATGCGGGCCTCCAGCGCTCAGATGCGGCGGGTACGCGGCGCAGACATGGCGATGATCTTTCAGGAACCGATGACCTCGCTGAATCCGGTCTTCTCTGTGGGCGAGCAGATCGCCGAATCGATCCGGCTGCATCAGGGGCTGAGTCACGCCGGGGCACTGGCCGAGGCGCGCCGGATGCTGGATCTGGTGCGTATTCCCGACGCGCAGCGTGTCTTGTCCCGTTTTCCGCATCAGCTGTCGGGCGGAATGCGCCAGCGCGTGATGATCGCGATGGCACTCTGCTGCAAACCGGCGCTGCTGATTGCCGATGAGCCGACAACCGCGCTCGACGTCACGATTCAGGCGCAGATTCTGCAGCTTATCCGCGTGCTGCAGAAAGAGATGCAGATGGGCGTGATTTTCATCACGCACGACATGGGCGTGGTGGCCGAAATGGCCGACCGGGTGCAGGTGATGTATCGCGGCGACGTGGTCGAGAGTGCCCCGGTCGCCGAACTGTTCAGCGCCCCGCAGCAGCCCTACACTCAGGCGCTGCTGGCGGCGGTGCCAAAACTTGGCGCGATGCAGGGCCAGCCTCTGCCAGCCAGATTCCCGTTGCTGAACAGCGACGCACCGGATGACATCCCTCAGGACACGGTCCGTCGCCTGCAGCCACCCATTCTGCAGGTGCGCGATCTGGTGACCCGCTTTGATATTCGTGGCGGCCTGCTGAACCGCGTGAAAAGCCGGGTACACGCCGTGGAGAAGGTCAGTTTCGATCTCTATGCCGGTGAGACGCTGGCGCTGGTGGGGGAGTCAGGCTGTGGCAAATCGACCACCGGACGTTCGCTGCTGAAACTGGTGGCCAGCCAGGGCGGCACCCTGACGTTCGATGGACAGCGGATCGATCATCTCTCGGGCGCGGCGCTGGCGCACCTGCGACGCGACATCCAGTTTATCTTTCAGGATCCCTACGCCTCGCTCGATCCCCGGCTCACGGTGGGCTTCTCGATCATGGAGCCGCTGCTGGTACACAAGGTGATGCCGCGCCGCGAGGCCGAACAGCGCGTCGCCGCGCTGCTGGAGAAGGTCGGACTGCTGCCGGAACATGCTCAGCGCTACCCGCATGAATTCTCCGGCGGACAGCGCCAGCGTATCTGTATTGCCCGCGCGCTGGCGCTGAACCCCAAAGTGGTGATCGCCGACGAGTCCGTTTCCGCGCTGGATGTGTCAATTCAGGCGCAGATTATTAATCTGATGCTCGATTTGCAGCGCGAGCTGGGCATCGCCTTCCTGTTTATTTCTCACGATATGGCGGTGGTGGAGCGTATCAGCCATCGCGTGGCGGTAATGTATCTCGGTCAGATTGTCGAGATGGGACCGCGTCAGGCGGTGTTTGAGCGGCCTCAGCACCCCTATACCCGAAAACTCATGGCGGCAGTGCCGGTAGCCGATCCGGCTCACCGGCGTCGTGAACGAGCCTTACTGGTCGATGAGATCCCCAGCCCGATCCATGCCTTAGGGGATGAACCTGAAGTGGCGCCGCTGATGGAGGTGGCTCCGGGCCATTTCGTCGCCCGCCATGTGATCAGCGCGACCTGAACAGTGACGATGTCGCCCCGGCGACCAACCCGACAGGGATTACAGGAGAACAAGATGCAGATGACGATGCGTAAAGGGGTAGTGGCGGCAGGCGTGCTGAGCGCGATGACCCTGCCAGCCTGGGCAGCACAGGATGCGGTGATTGCTGTCGCCTCCAGCTTCACCACTCTCGACCCCTACGATGCCAACGACACGCTGTCGCAGGCGGTGGCGAAATCTTTCTATCAGGGGCTGTTTGGCTTCGATAAAGCGATGAAGCTGACCAATGTGCTGGCAGAAAGTTATGAGGCCAGCCCGGATGGCCTGACCTACACCATCAAACTGCGCCCGGGCGTGAAATTCCAGGATGGAACCGACTTCAATGCGGAGGCGGTGAAGGTCAACCTCGACCGCGCCAGCAACCCGGACAATCACCTCAAGCGCTATAACCTGTTTAAAAATATCGCCAGCACGGAAGTGATGGATCCCACCACCGTGAAGGTGACGCTGAAGACGCCATTCTCGGCCTTTATCAATAACCTGGCGCACCCGGCGGCGGCGATGATTTCGCCCACCGCGCTGAAGAAATATGGCAAAGAGATCGGTTTCCATCCGGTCGGCACCGGCCCGTTTATTTTCGACACCTGGAACCAGACCGATTTCGTTAAGGTGAAGAAGTGGGATGGCTACTGGAAGAAGGGCTATCCGAAGCTGGACAGCATTACCTGGCGTCCGGTGGTGGACAACAACACCCGTGCCGCAATGCTGCAGACCGGCGAGGCGAACTTTGCTTTCCCGGTGCCCTATGAGCAGGCAAAACGTCTGGAGGGCAACAGCAAGCTTGATGTGGTGACCACACCGTCCATTATGCAGCGCTACATCAGCCTGAACGTAACGCAGAAGCCGTTCGACAATCCAAAGGTGCGTGAAGCGCTGGAGTATGCCATCAACCGTCAGGCGCTGGCGAAAGTGGCCTTCTCAGGTTACGCCACGCCCGCCACCGGCATCGTGCCGCCCGCCATCGACTTTGCTCAGACCTATCCGGCCATCAGCTACGATCCGGCCAAAGCCCGGGCGCTGCTGAAAGAGGCAGGTTATCCGAACGGCTTTGAAACCACCCTCTGGTCGTCCCACAACCACAGCACCGCGCAGAAAGTGCTGCAGTTCACGCAGCAGCAGCTGGCGCAGATTGGCGTGAAGGTGAAAGTCACGGCGATGGATGCGGGTCAGCGTGCCGCCGAAGTCGAGGGTAAAGGTCAGAAAGAGAGCGGGGTGCGGATGTTCTACACCGGCTGGTCTGCATCCACCGGTGAGGCGGACTGGGCGCTGACGCCGCTGTTTGCCACCGCGGCCTGGCCACCGGCGATCTTCAACACCGCGTTCTACAGCAATCCAAAGGTTGATAAAGATCTGGCCGATGCGCTGAAGACCACCGACCGTGCAGAGAAAGCGCGCCTCTATAAAGACGCACAGGACACCATCTGGCAGGACCATCCGTGGATCCCGCTGGTGGTTGAACAGCTGGTTTCTGCCAACAGCAAAACCCTTAGCGGTTTTTATGTGATGCCCGATACCTCATTCAATTTCGATGAGGCCACTCTGAAGTAACGGAGCCGGCCAGCCCACGCGGCTGGCCGCAGCTGCAGGATGTTACATGCTTAACTATTTTCTCAAACGGCTCCTGGGGCTGATCCCCACGCTGCTGATTGTGGCGATGCTGGTGTTCCTGTTTGTCCATCTGCTGCCGGGCGATCCGGCACGGCTGATTGCCGGACCGGAAGCGGATGCCTCGGTGGTGGCGCTGGTGCGTCAGGAGCTGGGGCTGGATCTGCCGCTGCCGCAGCAGTTCGGGCACTTTATGCTGAATGCGCTGCAGGGCGATTTCGGTCAGTCGATGGTCTCGAAGCGGCCGGTCGCCGACGAGATCGCCACGCGCTTTATGCCTACCCTCTGGCTGACGCTGGCCAGCATGGTCTGGGCCGTGATCCTGGGCATGGCTATCGGCATCGTCTCCGCCGTCTGGCGTAACCGCTGGCCCGATCGGCTGGGCATGACGCTGGCGGTATCGGGCATCTCCTTTCCCGCCTTTGCGCTGGGGATGCTGCTGATGCAGGTCTTTTCGGTGGAGCTGGGCTGGCTGCCCACGGTCGGAGCGGAGAGCTGGCAGCATTACATCCTGCCCTCCATTACCTTAGGCGCAGCGGTGGCGGCCGTGATGGCGCGCTTCACCCGCGCCGCCTTTGTCGAGGTGATGCAGGAAGATTATATGCGCACCGCCCGGGCCAAAGGGGTCCGGGAGTCGCTGGTGGTGGTGAAACATGGCCTGCGCAACGCCATGATCCCGGTGGTGACGATGATGGGGCTGCAGTTCGGCTTTCTGCTGGGCGGTTCGATCGTCGTCGAAGTGGTGTTTAACTGGCCGGGTCTGGGGCGTCTGCTGGTGGATTCGGTGGCGATGCGCGACTATCCGGTGATTCAGGCCGAAGTGCTGCTCTTTTCGCTGGAGTTTATTCTGATCAATCTGTTTGTCGACATGCTCTATGCGGTGATTAACCCCGCTATTCGCTTTAAGGAGTCGCGATGAAAAACTGGCGACGTGAAGCGGCACTGAAAGCGATGCCGTCTATCGCGGAGAACGGGGTGCGTACGCCGTGGCGTGAGTTCTGGCGCCGCTTCAGGCGTCAGCCGGTGGCGATGCTGGCGGGCGCTTTTGTGCTGCTGCTGATTGTTCTGGCCGTGATCGCGCCCTGGATTGCGCCGTTCGATGCAGAGAACTACTTCGATTATGACCGGCTCAATGAGGGGCCGTCGCTGATGCATCTGTTTGGCGTCGATTCGCTGGGGCGCGATATCTTCAGCCGGGTGCTGGTCGGCACGCGGATATCCCTGATTGCCGGTTTCTTCTCGGTGGTGATCGGCGCGCTGATTGGTACGCTGTTCGGGCTGCTGGCAGGTTATTACGAAGGCTGGTGGGACCGCATCACCATGCGCATCTGCGACGTGCTGTTTGCCTTTCCCGGCATCCTGCTGGCGATTGCGGTCGTGGCAATCATGGGCAGCGGCATGAGCAACGTGATTGTGGCGGTCGCGATTTTCAGTATCCCGGCCTTTGCCCGCCTGGTGCGCGGCAATACGCTGGTGCTGAAGCATCAGACCTATATCGAGTCGGCCCGCAGCATCGGGGCCTCAGACTGGACCATTCTGATGCGCCATATCCTGCCCGGCACCGTCTCGCCGATTGTGGTCTATTTCACCATGCGGGTCGGCACCTCGATCATCACGGCGGCCAGCCTGTCGTTTCTCGGCCTGGGCGCACAGCCGCCTGTGCCGGAGTGGGGCGCGATGCTCAACGAGGCGCGGGCTGACATGGTGATCGCCCCGCACGTCGCTATTTTCCCCAGCCTGGCGATCTTCCTCACTGTTCTGGCATTTAATTTACTCGGCGACGGGCTACGCGACGCGCTTGATCCTAAACTGAAACAATGACGATAAAACCTTTCGATTATGACCAGGACTTCAGCACGATCGACTTCCGCCAGCATCCCGAACGTTATCAGGTCGGGCGTGGCGAGCAGGGCGTGCTGATGGTCGAGCCCTATAAGAGCGAAATCCTGCCGCACTGGCGATTTCGTACGGTCCCCATTGCTGAAGAGTCGGCAGAAAAGATCATGGCGCTGTTTGAGGCGTACCGGCGTCAGGATGATTTTGTCGGCATGGATATGGCGCGCAAATTTATCCAGATGGGGTACACCCGTGCGCGCCGCTACAGCAACCATAAAGGGGGACGAAAATATGATGCCGACGGCAAGGAGCTGCCGCGCGGCATTAATGAAGAGAAGGCCGCGGCGGCGGCGATTTTCAAAGGCTACTGGGACAGACTGCGTGAGGATGAGGATTACCTGCGCCGCAAGAAAGCGCACCAGCAGCAGTATGGCTAGCGGCTGAACCGCCTGGCCTGACGCTTCCGGGCCTGTTCTCCGTGCAGGCTGACTCATGGTCGTGCACCTCAGCATTCTCCTCTTTTCGCAGTCGGGCATGGCCGTCTGCGTCTGCCGCTCTGATACTACCCGCACCGGGCAGAACATTTCCCCCTGCGACCCTCTTCGGCGTAAAGTAGTGAAAAAACGCGTAAAAGCCCGTCACCCGTCCGGCGAAAAAATCAGGCGGGATCGCACTCCGTCATTTCCAGTAACCTGCGGTGCTGTAAAAAGAAATTGGCGCCGAAGCCGCCGATCTGCGGATAAGCGAAACGCTGACCGTGACGGCGTTCTTGCGCTTACTGAAAAACATGGGTTGATATTCACTTGTTTTCATTAATAATAAACCGGCTAACCCCACTGAGGGGGCTATGCCCCTCAGGTACTGAAATGGATAATGTGAGAGCTAAATAATGAAAGAGATCATCAACGGATTTCTGAATTTCCAGCAGAATGTGTTTCCTGAAAGGAAGGATCTTTTCAAAAGCCTGGCGTCAAATCAAAATCCGAAAGCGCTGTTCATCTCCTGTTCAGACAGCCGTCTGGTGCCTGAACTGGTCACGCAGCAGGAGCCAGGAGAGCTGTTCGTTATCCGCAATGCGGGCAACATCGTTCCCTCTTTTGGTCCAGAGCCAGGCGGTGTCTCGGCCACGATCGAATACGCCGTGGTGGCGCTGGGCGTGTCTGACATCATCATCTGCGGTCACTCCAACTGCGGCGCGATGAACGCCATCGCCTCCTGCGCCTGCATGGATACCATGCCTGCCGTTGAGCACTGGCTGCGCTACGCCGATGCGGCGAAAGCCGTGGTTGAGCAGCGTGAGTATGACTCGCCAGAGAAGAAGCTGAACGAGATGGTGAAAGAGAACGTTATCGCTCAGCTCAACAACATGAAAACCCATCCTTCGGTTTCCGTCGCGCTGCGCAACGGCAAGCTGCGCCTGCACGGCTGGGTTTATGATATCGAAAGCGGCACCATCATGGCGCTGACCCAGGGCGGCAAGCAGTTCATCACCCTGTCTGACAATCCTGACACCTGCTTCGAATAATGCCTCTCGCCCGCTGCAACCGGCAGCGGGCTTCCTGTTTAATCTTTTGTAAATCCTCAGGTTCACTGCACGGCGCGTGACTACGCTTAAGGGCACGCTATCCCGTCAGGAGAACCCTATGTCCCGTCTTTCAACTGTCCTGCTGCTGAGCAGCACGCTGTTCTGCGCCTCGCCACTGTTTGCCGCCGACGTCAAAGTGGAGGTCTTACAGGATAAGTTACAACATCCATGGTCGGTTGCCTTCCTGCCCGACAGCCAGACCCTGCTGATCACCGAACGCAGCGGCCAGCTTCGCAGCTGGAGCCCGCAGAAGGGGCTGTCGCAGCCGATCGCGGGCGTGCCAGCGGTCTGGGCAGAACGGCAGAGCGGCCTGCTGGATGTGGTGCTGGCACCCGATTTCGCCACCAGTCGTCGCGTCTGGCTCAGCTACACCGACGCGAACAGCGACGGCAAAGCGGGCGCGGTGGTGGGCGTGGGCACGCTGAGCGAGGATAACCGCAGGCTGAACGATTTCCGTGAGGTGATCCGTCAGACGCCACAGCTCTCCAGCGGCAATAACATCGGTACCCGGCTGGCGTTTGATACCCAGGGCTACCTCTGGATCGCCTTTGGCGACAACTTCGTCAGCAGCGCGGCGCAGGATCTCGATAAGCTGCAGGGCAAACTGCTGCGGCTTAACGCGGATGGCAGCGTGCCGGACGATAATCCGTTTGTGAAACAGCGTGGCGCGCGGCCAGAGATCTGGGCCTATGGCCTGCGTAATCCGCAGGGGCTGGCGCTCAATCCCTGGACCGGCACGATATGGGAGAGTGAGCACGGCCCGCGCGGCGGTGATGAGGTGAATATCATGGGCCGGGGAAAAAACTATGGCTGGCCGCTGGCAACCTACGGCATCGATTACAGCGGTGACAAGGTGCCGGAGTCGCAGGGCACCCACGTTGCGGGTACGGAACAGCCGCTCTGGCACTGGAAGGTGTCGCCCGCGATCAGCGGCATGGCCTTCTACAACAGCGCCCGTTTTCCGCAGTGGAAAAACTCGCTGTTTATCGGCGCGTTAAAAGAGAAAAACCTGATCAGGCTGACGCTCAACGGCGAGAAAGTGGTGGAGGAGCAGCGCCTGCTTGAGGATCAGAAGGCCCGGATCCGCGATGTGCGGCAGGGGCCGGATGGGTATCTCTATGTGCTGACCGATGAGGCCAACGGTAAGCTGCTGAAGGTGGGCTTAGCGCAGGATGCTGGCGCGTCCCGTGGCTGAACGCCGGCTGTCTCTGCCAGTCCGGGCCGGGCAGTGCGCCCCCTCACTATGCAGGCCGGGGCGACCA
Source organism: Pantoea deleyi (assembly GCF_022647325.1). NCBI lineage: Bacteria > Pseudomonadati > Pseudomonadota > Gammaproteobacteria > Enterobacterales > Erwiniaceae > Pantoea > Pantoea deleyi. Next base: position 2,692,751 of record NZ_CP071405.1, on the reverse strand, counting down.
TACTCTCCGGGCCGGACTGCCTGCAGGCCTGACGCCTGCGGGCGCAGGCGCTGAGTCAGCGCGCCCAGTGACAGACCTGCCATCCGCGGTTAACCGCTTCCCGGTGCAGTTGTTCATCCGGGTTGATGACATGGGCATGATCGGCCTGCTCCAGCAGCGGCAGATCGTTCATCGAGTCGCTGTAGGCCCAGGTGCGATCATAGGTTTCATCCTGCTGCAGCGCTTTCCAGTCACCCAGCCGGGTCACTTTGCCCTGTTTGTAGGTCATGGTGCCGTAGGTGTTGCCGCTGTAGCGTTCATCGACGATCTCCACGCCAATCGCCAGCGCGCCGCAGGCACCCAGTTTTTCCGCAATCGGCACCACCAGATGTTCACCGCTGGCGGAGATGATCATTACTCTGTCGCCGCGCGCGCGATGCCACTCGATCCGTTCGCGGGCGGCGGGGAAGACGCGGGGCAGAATGTCACGATGAATAAAGCGGCGCACCCAGCCCTCAACGGTCAGCGTAGCCATACCGGCCAGCGGGGAGAGGGTTTTGTTCATATACTCTTCAATCGACAGCGTGCCGGCATAATACTGACTCATTAATGCCTGTTCCTGATCGATCAGGTCGCTGGGGGCGAATCCCTGTGAGACCAGCCAGCGCAGCCACAGGCTGGTGCTGTCTTCACAAATCAGTGTTTCATCGAGATCAAAAAGGGCTAAGTCCATGGTCGGTCTCCTCGGCTGAGTGGCTTTCAGGTTAGCCGAAAATTGTGACGGGCTTAACTCTTCTGCGAAAAATCGGAATTTCACGCAGTTCTGATGGCGCTACTATGGGGGCTGAATGCCCTGCAGCGGCGACCCTCCCGGGCTGATTCGACCAAACTTTAAAAAACTTTACGATTCGACGGTTTTTTTCGCCGCCATCAACGGTTAGCGTTTGAGTGAGAATTTTCTGCCTCGGGAATTTCGTTTCAACAAGGACAATCCGGCCAAGCCCATGACAAACACTCGCTTCACATCTCGCCTTCGGCACCTCGCTGCCACCTCAATACTGATTCTTGCCCCCGTCAGCGTGTTTGCTGAGCAGGCCCCCGCCGCGCCAGGCATCGACGCGAAGGCGTGGATCCTGATGGACTACGCCAGCGGCAAAGTGTTAACCGAATCGAGCGCCGATCAGCGCCTCGACCCCGCCAGCCTGACGAAAATGATGACCAGCTATGTCGTCGGTCAGGCGATCAAGGCGGGCAAAATCAAACCGGATGATATGGTCACCGTGGGTCAGGACGCCTGGGCCACTGGTAACCCTAAGCTGCGCGGCTCTTCGCTGATGTTCCTCAAGCCGGGCGATCGCATCCCGGTGCACGAGCTGAATAAAGGTATCGTGATCCAGTCCGGCAATGACGCCTGTATCGCGCTGGCGGACTATGTGGCGGGCAGCCAGGACTCCTTTATCGGCCTGATGAACAACTACGTGAAGGCGATGGGGCTGCAGAATACCCACTTTATGACGGTGCACGGTCTGGATGCCGAAGGGCAATACAGCACCGCACGCGACATGGCGCTGATTGCGCAGGCGCTGATCCGCGATGTGCCCGAAGAGTATGCGCTGAACAAAGAGAAAGAGTTTACCTTCAACAAAATCCGCCAGATTAACCGTAACCGTCTGCTGTGGAGCACCAACCTCAAGGTGGATGGTGTTAAAACCGGGCATACCTCCGGTGCGGGCAATAATCTGGTGGCCTCGGCGACTGAAGGCGACATGCGCCTGATCTCCGTGGTGCTGGGCACCGCCAGCGATGCGATCCGTTTCCGCGAGAGCGAAAAGCTGCTGACGTGGGGCTTCCGGTTCTTTGAAACCGTCACCCCGATCAAGGCTGATGCGCCTTTTGCCCAGCAGCGGGTCTGGTTCGGCGATCGCAGCCAGGTCAATCTGGGCGTGGCGAAAGATGCTGCGCTGACGATCCCGAAAGGGCAGATGAAGAACCTTAAAGCGAGCTACAAACTGACTACGCCGCAGCTGGAAGCGCCACTGAAGAAAAATCAGGTGGTCGGCACCATCGATTTCCAGCTGGATGGAAAGACGATCGAACAGCGGCCACTGGTGGTGATGCAGGATGTGCAGGAAGGGGGCTTCTTCAGCCGGATGTTTGACTTCGTGATGATGAAGTTCAACGGCTGGTTCGGGAAGTGGTTCTCATAAGGGAACAGGGGCGCTGAGGCGTCCCTGAGAGCGTTGATTCTGGGTGTTCCCGGCGCGGCAGAACAGAGCCTGCGCCGGGAACACGGTCAGCCTGATAGCGCATCATCCCTGAAAGCAAGCGACCCGCGCCATGAATGGCGCGGGTCGCTTGCTTTCACTATTCCTGCTCCCCTCGCGCTGGCTTATCCATTGCGATGAGATCCTGACCCATACTCACTTTTCTTAATTCTGCGTCCAGCCTTTGCGAATCGGCACGGCAAACAGCGCCCGATAGAGCGGGTTGATCACCGCCAGCAGCCGTTCACCGTAGAACTGCCACGCCAGATGCGAAGCCAGACAGCTCAGCAGACCCACCAGGAAGCCGCCCAGCATATCCATTGGCCAGTGCACGCCCAGATAGACCCGTGACCAGGCGATAGCGCACCCCACTACCATCAGCACCACACCTGACCAGAGGCGATGCCAGAAAATAAAGGCCAGCGCGAAGGTAAAGATGGTGGTGCCGTGATCGCTGGGGTAGGAGTCATCGGCGGCGTGATGCAGGAACTGATAACCGAAACCAATCGCGAAAGGGCGGGGATGCGGTAACAGCTGACCCACACACCAGGAGATCGCCAGCGCATAGATCAGCGCCATTCCGGTTTTCAGAACCAGCACCCGCTGTGAAGAGACCTGATCGCGCGGTCCCCAGAGCCACATCGCCACAATTAACAGCGGGACGATGGCAATCAGATCTTTGGCGATAAAGGTCGCCAGGTGCAGAAGCCAGGCGGGCGATGCCGGTGTGGCGTTGATGGCAGTAAACAGGGCGTGATTCAGCTCTTCCATTTCGGGATAAATTCCTCAGCAGGCAGTGCGGTTAACGGCAGCGGACGACATTGCATCCGCCCGCCAGATAACCGCGGCAAAAACGATCGGCGACGGCGCGCTCCCCCAATTAATCAGCACAAATTGCTAATCAAACAGCGGTCCATCCTGCTTTTTACGGCGCAGTTCGTCCATAGAAAGGCTCTTAATCTGGGGGGGAGTTGTGGAATGGTTTAAGTTTTATGACAATGCAGAGACGGTAAGATGATGATTCAGCGACGTCAGGGCAGGGGAATGGCGAAAAAAAGCCATAAAAAAACCCGCCGGGAAAAAGACCAGCGGGCTCCACAATTTGGGGATTTTCAAAGAAAAGCAGTGGCACTTATTATGACTGCGGCTTAACAATAAAGTTCTGGACGCCGTCAAAATAATTTTATAACGGCAATATCGGCCAGATAATCACAATCAGCGTACCGGCCAGGGTCAGTAACACGTTGGCGATGGCATAGGTTCCGGCGTAGCCCAGCGCCGGAATATTGCTGCGCGCCGTGTCGCTGATGATCTCCATGGCGGGCGCACAGGTGCGTGCGCCCATGATGGCGCCAAACAGCAGGGCGCGGTTCATCCGCAGCACGTAGGCCCCAAACAGATAGCAGATGATCACCGGCACCAGGCTGACCAGCAGCCCGCACAACAGCATCAGTGCCCCGTCGCTACTGATGCCGTGATTGATGCCGCTGCCGGCACTCAGGCCGACGCCCGCCATAAACACCATCAGGCCAAACTCTTTGACCATCGTCAGGGCGCCCTGCGGAATATAGCCAAAGGTCGGATGGTTGGCGCGCAGGAAGCCGAGCATGATCCCGGCGAACAGCAGGCCCGCCGCGTTACCAATCCCGAAACTGAAGTTGCTGAACTGGAACGTTATCAGGCCAATCATCAGCCCGACAATAAAGAAGGCGCAGAAGGCCAGCAGATCGGTCATCTGACTGTGAATGGCGATGAAACCGATACGATCCGCCACGCTTTTCACCCGTCGCGCCTCGCCGCTGACCTGCAGGACATCCCCTTTATTAAGCATGATGCTGTCGTCGATCGGCATCTCAATCTGGCTGCGGATAACCCGGTTCAGGAAGCAGCCGTGATCGGTGAGGTTCAGCTTGCTCAGGCGCTTGTTCACCGCATTGTGGTTCTTCACCACGATCTCTTCGGTGACGATGCGCATATCCAGCAGGTCGCGGTCAAACACCTCTTTGCCGTTGCGGAAGCTGGGGTCAAGTCGGGCGTGGGCATCGGGATACCCTACCAGCGAAATATCGTCGCCGAGCTGCAACACCGCATCCCCATCGGGGCTGGCGAGAATTCCGTTGCGGCGGATGCGCTCAATGTAGCAGCCGGTCTGACGATAGATCCCCAACTCACGCAGATTTTTGCCGCCGCTCCACGCCACCAGCTCCGGCCCGACGCGATAGGCGCGGATCACCGGCAGGAAGACTTTGCGCTGGCTGTCGGCATCCAGACCGCGCTCACGGGCAATCTGCTGGGCGCAGGTCGGGAGATCCTGATGCTGCAGACGGGGCAGGTAGCGCGCGCCGAATATCAGGCTGACCAGACCGATCAGATAGGTCACGGCATAGCCGAGACTCAGCTGATCCTGCATCATGCCGAGCTGTTTCGGATCGCCGATGCTCTGTCGCAGGGTGTCGCCCGCCCCGACCAGCACTGGCGTGGAGGTCATCGATCCGGCCAGCATGCCTGCGGTGAGGCCGATATCCCAGCCAAAGAGTTTGCCCAGGCCCAGCGCCAGTATCAGCGCGCTGACCACCATGACGATGGCGAGCATGAAATAGTTTTTGCCGTCGCGAAAGAAAATAGAAAAAAAGTTGGGACCGGCTTCCACACCCACACAAAAAATAAACAGCATAAAGCCCAGACTCAGGGCATCCGTATTGATGGCGAAGTGCTGCTGGCCTAATAACAGGGAAACCACTAATACCCCAATTGAATTTCCCAGCTGAACCGAACCCAGGCGCAACTTACCCAGACAGAGGCCGAGCGCTAAAACGACAAATAATAACAAAATGTCGTTTCCGCTTAACAATCCTGCGACGTTAATATTCACTGTTTAACTTCTTGTTTACATGTAACCTGTTGAAGAGTGGCCTGTTTTTCGCTATCGTGAGCAGGCCGTTGAGGAACCGTTGTATCAACACTGCAAATGGAACTTTGAGTGCGGCGCTATTCTAATCACAAATATCATCCTCAGCCATTGGCTCTTACTTTTCGTTGCCACGGCGAACTGTTTCTTTTTATTTCCATCTGAACGCATCAGGGTTAACAGCAGGTTATTGTCAGAATTACTTTTACTCAGTGGGGTGATATGCCGCAGCGTTCTTATCTCTGGACTACCCGCCTGTGCGGCGTGGTGCTGTACAGTCTGGTGTTTGTCTTTACCTGTCATTTCTGGCAGGTCGGTCCCGGCCCGCTTCGTGGTCAGCCCGAACTGCTGCTGTTTATGTTACCCGGCATCGTAATGGCACTGTTGCAGGTGGAAAGCCCGCTCAAAAGCACGCTGATGATGGGATTGTGGGGAACGCTACTGGGCGCACTGCTGTTAAATAACAGCCTGTTTGTTCACAGCAGCGCACTCTTCGTGCTCGCCTGGTGCCTGAGCGCACTCTTCTGGGCGGGCTGCGGTGCTCTGCTGGTGCGGTTGATGCAGATCGTGATGGCGTCGCTTCATTAATCGCGGCCACCCATTTCCGGCGGCCAAAGAAAAAGGCGAGACAGGAATTTCCTGCCTCGCCTTTTCTGTATCTGACATCACTGCTTACGCGACAAAGCCCAGATTGTCTTTGGTCCAGGCAGCAAACTCGGTATAACCACCGATATGTTTCTCGTCCACAAAAATCTGCGGTACGGTGCTGACCGGTTTACCGGCGCTCGCTTCCAGGTCGGCTTTGGTGATGCCTTCAGCCTGAATATCGACATACTGGTAGCTGAAGTCATCGCGCTCAGCCGTCAGTTTGTCGGCCAGTTCATGGGCACGAACACAGTAGGGACAGCCGGGACGACCAAAAATTACAGCAATCATTGAGAACTCCTTACAGCGGCTATTATGTGATGGGTATCACACAACAAAACAGAGAATGGCGACCATGATGCCCGCTCGTATCGCTTAAGGAAAGCAGGATTTGCCTGTTAGTCTGATGGCCGCTCGCTATGACCGTGCGGTCAGGAAGCGTCTGAATCCGATGCTTTTTCGTCCCACGGCGCGGCGTATCCCGCGCAATTTTTGGGTTGTTGACCATAATTGACGCTCAGTCACCCGCGAAGGCAGGAGGTTGTTATGCAGAGTGTGGCCCGATTACCGCGTATTATGCTGCTGCTGGAGGCGGCTGGCGGCCTGCTCATCCTGGGCGCGCTGCTGCTGATCAATCACTGGCTGCCGCTGCCCGGTCAGATGGAAGCCAGAACGCTGGCCACCGTGCTGTTTATCGCTGGCGTAATCCTGATGCTGCCCGCGGCCTGGCTGTTAATGTGGCGCACCGCGAAAGCGATCGCCCCACAGCTGTTCAATCAGATTGATAAAAAAAGATAATGTTGCTGGAGACTTTATGACACCGACCATTGATTTACTGTGTAGCCACCGTTCCATCCGTGCGTTTACTGACCAGCCGGTCAGCGACGCGCAGCGTGAGGCGATCATTACTGCGGCGCAATCGGCCTCCACCTCCAGTTTTTTACAGTGTTCATCGATCGTGCGTATCACCGATAAGGCCCTGCGCGACAAGCTGGTGCCCCTGACCGGCGGCCAGACCTGGGTGGCGGATGCGGCGGAGTTCTGGATCTTCTGCGCTGACTTTAATCGTCACCTGCAGATCTGTCCGGATGCGCAGCTGGGCCGGGCTGAGCAGCTGCTGCTGGGCTGCGTGGACACCGCGCTGATGGCGCAGAATGCGATGGTGGCCGCCGAATCCCTGGATCTGGGTGGCGTCTTTATCGGCGGGATCCGCAACAGTATCGCGGAAGTAACCGAACTGCTGGGCCTGCCAAAGTTTGTTCTGCCGCTGTTTGGATTCTGCCTGGGGCATCCGGAGTCAAAACCGGACGTCAAACCGCGTATGCCGCACGCGATGCTGGTGCACGAGAACCGCTATCATCCGCTGGATCCGGCGGTGCTGGCAGAATACGATAGCCGCACCGAACTCTATTATCAGCAGCGCGACAGCAACCAGCGTAGCGAAACCTGGAGCGAGCTGATCCAGCGCCTGATCATCAAAGAGACGCGTCCGTTCATGCTGGATTATCTGCATCAGCAGGGCTGGGCCACGCGTTAAGCCCGAAACGGAGAGCGGTGATGAAGATAGCTATTCTGTCACGCGATGAGACGCTCTACTCCAGTCGGCGACTGCGTGACGAGGCGGCGGCGCGCGGCCATGCTGTGCAGATCATCGATCCGCTCTCCTGTTATATGAACATCAATCCGGCCTCGCCGGCGGTTCACTATCGCGGTGAACCGCTGGCCCACGTCGATGCCGTGGTGCCGCGTATCGGCAACGCCATTACCTTTTATGGTACGGCGGTGCTGCGGCAGTTTGAGATGTGCGGCAGCTATCCGCTCAATGAGTCCGCCGCCATCACCCGCACCCGCGACAAGCTGCGCTCGCTTCAGCTGCTGGCGCGGGAGGGGATCGATATGCCGGTCACCGGCTTTGCCTCTTCGCCCGATGACACACAGGATCTGATCGCGAGGGTAGGCGGGGCGCCGCTGGTGGTGAAGCTGGTTGAGGGCACGCAGGGCATTGGCGTGGTGCTGGCGGAAACCCGGCAGGCGGCGGAGAGCGTCATCGATGCCTTTCGCGGGCTGAATGCGCACATTCTGGTGCAGGAATTTATTAAAGAAGCCGAAGGGCGCGATATCCGCTGTCTGGTGATCGGCAACCAGGTGGTGGCCGCCATTGAACGGGTGGCGAAAGAGGGCGATTTTCGCTCTAATCTGCACCGTGGCGGCACGGCGCACCCGGTGGCGATTACGCAGCAGGAGCGGCAGATCGCCGTGCAGGCGGCGGCGACGCTGGGACTGGACGTGGCGGGCGTCGATATTCTGCGCGCCCACCGTGGCCCGCTGGTGATGGAAGTCAACGCTTCACCCGGACTGGAAGGCATCGAGCACTGCTGCGAACTGAACATCGCCGGTCTGATGATCGCGCATATTGAGCAGCAGGCTATCCCCGGGCGCCGTCCTAAAACCGCTGGCTGACACGCGCTTTTCAGTAGTTTTCGTGGCATCGTCGCGCATTTTTCCGTAAGCTAAGTCGCCTGTTTATCACCCCACTGAGATTTTACGATGGATTCTCTTGTCGTTCCGGATATCGACCTGTTGCGTCGCTGGCTGGATCAGCAAAATATCACCTGGTTCGAATGCGATGCCTGTCAGGCCCTTCATCTGCCGCACATGCAAAACTTCGATGGGGTGTTTGACGCCAAAATCGATCTGGTCGACAACGTCATTCTCTTTTCGGCGCTGGCGGAAGTGAAACCGACGGCGCTGATCCCGCTGGTCGGCGATTTGTCGCAAATCAACGCCAGTTCACTGACGGTGAAAGCGTTTATCGACATTCAGGATGACAATCTGCCGAAGCTCATTGTCTGTCAGTCTATGGTCACGACCGCCGGATTAACCTTTGGTCAGTTCTCGCACTTTATGAAACAGAGCGAAGAGCAGATCTCCATGGTGATCCTGGAAGCCTTTGCCAACAATCTGCTGATTGTCGGCGAAGAAGAAGAGCACGTTCCGGTGACCAGCGTCCACTCCGTGCTGCACTAAGCCCGACATGGTCACCCACTAAGCCGTCCGCGAGACGGCTTTTTTATGCCCGCCGCCTGCCGTCGCCTTTTTTTATTCTGCATTTTGCCCTTTAACGCCAGATATTTGTCGTGGTTTATGCCATCAAAGCCGAACCTCATAGCTCAAACATGCATAAAATATCGGTTTCAGGCGTTTTTTACGCTGGGGTCTGGTACAGCCTGACCGGGGGGGCTATGCTTGCGGGGCTGTAACAGGCGCGTAACTTCGCCCCGGCTATAGGTTTTTGCTATTAAACTCCCGCTGAATAATGATTCATTGTGTCACTGACGTCTTGTACAGAACGCAATGCAGGGATCTCTGATTTGCAGCGTTGTAATGACCCGCTCAGGAGGATGGAAAATATGTTCAACTCACGTCAGAAATGGCTGTCAGCTGTGGTAGCTGCTGCGCTGATGGCCACCTCGGCCAGCAGCATGGCGGAAGATAAAACGCTGCATGTCTACAACTGGTCCGACTATATCTCGCCAGACACGGTGCCGAACTTCGAAAAGCAGTCCGGTATCAAAGTGGTCTACGATGTCTTTGACTCCAACGAAGTGCTGGAAGGCAAACTGATGGCGGGCAGCACCGGCTACGATGTGGTGGTGCCATCCTCCAGCTTCCTGGCGCGTCAGCTGCAGTCCGGCGTTTTCCAGCCGCTGGATAAGAGCAAACTGCCTAACTACAAAAACCTCGATCCGGCGCTGATGGAAAAAGTGGCGCAGCACGATCCGGGTAATAAATATGCCATTCCTTATCTGTGGGGCACCACCGGAATTGGCTACAACATCGACAAGGTGAAAGCCGCGCTGGGTGCGGATGCACCGGTCAACAGCTGGGATCTGGTGCTGAAGCCGGAAAACCTGGAGAAGCTGAAAAGCTGTGGTGTCTCCTTCCTGGATGCGCCAGAGGAGATCTTCGCCACGGTGCTCAACTATCTCGGCAAAGATCCGAACAGCTCCGATGCCAAAGAGTACTCCGGTGCGGCCACGGATCTGCTGCTGAAGCTGCGTCCGAATATCCGCTATTTCCATTCGTCGCAGTACATCAACGATCTGGCGAACGGCAACATCTGCGTGGCGATCGGCTGGTCAGGCGATATTCTGCAGGCGAAGAACCGTGCCGATGCCGCGAAAAACGGCGTGCATCTGGGTTACAGCGTGCCGAAAGAGGGGGCGCTGGCCTTCTTTGACATGATGGCGATCCCGAAAGATGCGAAAAACCTGGACGGTGCCTACGCCTGGCTCAACTACATCATGGATCCAAAAGTGATCGCTGATGTCTCTAACAAAATGAACTATGCCAACGGCAACAAAGCGTCGCTGCCGCTGATCAACGCCGACATCCGCAACAATCCGGGCATCTTCCCGACGCCGGAAGCGATGTCGAAATTGTTTGTGCTGAAAGTCCAGGATCCCAAACTGGATCGTGTGCGTACGCGCGCATGGACTAAAGTAAAAAGTGGTAAGTAGTTCGTCCCGAGCGGATTGACCTGTCACGCATCAGCAACAGAGGCGCAGTGTCGGCCTCTGTTGTGCCATTTTTAGCGGCGGATTTTGCCGCCATGTTCCGCCTGGCTCCGGAGAGAACCCTTTGTGAACGATGCTATTCCCCGTCCTCAACATAAAACCGCAAAGGCATTAACGCCCCTGCTGGAAATTCGCAACCTGACCAAATCCTTTGACGGCCAGCACGCTGTGGATGATGTCAGCCTGACCATCTACAAAGGTGAAATTTTCGCGCTGCTGGGCGCCTCGGGCTGTGGAAAATCGACGCTGCTGCGCATGCTGGCCGGTTTTGAACCGCCCACCAGCGGTCAGATTGTGCTGGATGGTCAGGATCTGTCGCACGTAGCGCCCTATCAGCGCCCGATCAACATGATGTTTCAGTCCTACGCGCTGTTTCCCCACATGACGGTGGAGCAGAATATCGCCTTTGGTCTGAAGCAGGATCGGCTGCCGAAAGGGGAGATCGCCAGCCGTGTCGCCGAAATGCTGGCGCTGGTGCATATGCAGGAGTTTGCGAAACGCAAACCGCATCAGCTCTCGGGCGGACAGCGTCAGCGTGTGGCACTGGCCCGCAGCCTGGCGAAACGTCCTAAGCTGCTGCTGCTGGATGAGCCGATGGGCGCGCTGGATAAAAAACTGCGCGACCGGATGCAGCTGGAAGTGGTCGATATTCTGGAGCGCGTCGGCGCCACCTGCGTGATGGTCACTCACGATCAGGAAGAGGCGATGACCATGGCAGGCCGCATCGCGATCATGAATCGCGGCAAGTTCGTGCAGATTGGCGAGCCGGAGGAGATCTACGAGCATCCGACCAGTCGCTACAGTGCGGAGTTTATCGGCTCCGTGAACGTCTTCGAAGGCTTACTGCGCGAACGTCAGGCGGATGGCCTGGTGATCGACAGCCCCGGCCTGATGCATCCGCTGAAGGTCGACTCCGATGTTTCCGTGGTGGATAACGTGCCGGTGCACGTCGCGCTGCGGCCGGAAAAAGTGATGCTGTGCGATGAGGTGCCGGCCGACGGCTGTAACTTCGCGGTGGGTGAAGTGGTGCATATCGCCTATCTCGGCGATCTCTCCATCTTCCATGTCCGTCTGCACAGCGGACAGATGATCAGCGCACAGTTGCAGAACGCGCATCGCTATCGCAAAGGGTTGCCGACCTGGGGAGATAAAGTACGTCTCTGCTGGGAAAGCGACAGCTGCGTGGTGTTGACGGTTTAAGGAGCGGCTATGAGCCAGATTTTTCAACGCGCCAAAGCGCCTGCCCGCCTGGTCGGCACGCCGCTGCAGCGCTGGGCCACGCGGGTTAAAATGCAGCATGGCCGCAAACTGGTCATCGCTCTGCCTTATGTCTGGCTGGTGCTGCTGTTTCTGCTGCCGTTTCTGACGGTACTGAAAATCAGCTTTGCCGACATTGCGCGAGCGATTCCCCCCTACACCGAGCTGGTGAGCTGGGCCGACGATCAGTTCAGCATCGTGCTGAATTTCGGCAACTACCTGACGCTGACCGACGATCCGCTCTATATCGACGCCTATCTGCAGTCGCTGAAGGTGGCGGCGATCTCCACGGTGATCTGTCTGCTGATTGGCTATCCGCTCGCCTGGGCGGTGGCGCACAGCAAGCCGTCGATGCGCACCATTCTGCTGCTGCTGGTGATCCTGCCGTCGTGGACCTCCTTTCTGGTGCGCGTCTACGCCTGGATGGGGCTGCTGAACAACAACGGGATCCTGAACCGTTTCCTGATGTGGCTTGGCGTGATCGATCATCCACTGGTGATCCTCTACACCAACACCGCGGTCTACATTGGTATCGTCTACTGCTATCTGCCGTTTATGGTGCTGCCGATCTACACCGCGCTGACCCGCATCGACTACTCGCTGGTGGAGGCGTCGCTGGATCTGGGCGCGCGCCCGCTGAAAACCTTCTTCAGCGTGATCGTGCCGCTGACCAAAGGCGGCATTATTGCCGGATCGATGCTGGTGTTTATTCCGGCGGTCGGGGAGTACGTGATCCCGGAACTGCTGGGCGGGCCGGACAGCATTATGATTGGCCGTATCCTGTGGCAGGAGTTCTTTAACAACCGCGACTGGCCGGTAGCTTCGGCGCTGGCGGTGATTATTCTGCTGATCCTGATTCTGCCGATTATCTGGTTCCACAAGCATCAAAACCGTGAAATGGGAGAGAAGGCATGAATAATCTGCCCACCATCCGCTCGCCCTGGCGGACCGCCATTCTGGCCTGCTGTTTTCTGTTTCTGTATGCGCCGATGCTGCTGCTGGTGGTCTACTCCTTTAACAGCTCACCGCTGGTGACCGTGTGGGAGAGCTTCTCGTTCCACTGGTATAAGGTGCTGTTCCAGGACAGTGCGATGATCGATGCGGTGCTTTTGAGCCTGAGCATCGCCGGGCTTTCCGCGACGATGGCGGTGGTGCTCGGCACGCTGGCGGCGGTGATCATCGTGCGCTTCGGCCGCTTCCGCGGGCACAACGGCTTTGCCTTTATGCTGACCGCGCCGCTGGTGATGCCCGACGTGATCACCGGCCTGTCGCTGCTGCTGCTGTTTGTCGCTATGGGCAACGCCTTTGGCTGGCCGTCTGAGCGCGGCATGCTGACCATCTGGCTGGCGCACGTTACCTTCTGTACGGCATATGTGGCGGTGGTGATCAACTCGCGTCTGCGTGAGCTGGACCGCTCGATAGAAGAGGCGGCGATGGACCTGGGTGCCACCCCGCTCAAGGTCTTTTTCGTAATAACCGTGCCCATGATTGCGCCGGCGATTGTCACCGGCTGGCTGCTGGCGTTTACGCTGTCGCTCGACGATCTGGTTATCGCCAGCTTTGTCACCGGGCCGGGGGCGACCACGCTGCCGATGGCGATCTTCGCCACCGTGCGACGCGGCGTTAACCCGGAAATCAACGCCCTGGCCTCCCTGATCCTGTTTGTGGTCGGCCTTGTGGGTTTTATCGCCTGGCGGTTCATGGCACACGAAGAAAAACAGCGTTTAAGCGATATTCAGAAAGCTAAACGTGGCTGAAATCGCTAACCTTTGCCACTATATGAACGGGCCGGTTTAACCGGCCCGTTTTTTGATCCGGTGGAGCCAGGGACTATGTCAGACATCTTCAAAAGCAGCATTACGCTGGACAGCGCGCCGGTACCGGTGACGGTAGCGGGCATTGCGATTATTGCGACCCGCTGCCTGAGCGTTCTGATGCTGGCAAACGCGCTGGGCTACAGCGAACTCGCCAACTTTGTGCACCGCAGCGCCCAGTCCTGGGACGCGACGCTGATCTTTATCGCCAGTCAGCTGATCTTCCTGTTTGAGCTGCGCTGCGCCTTTACCCTGATGCGCGGCAGTAACCGTGGACGCTGGGGCTATGTAGTGACCCAGGTGATTGTGCTGATCTACATGCTGTTCGCCTCGCTGGGCGGCATCTATCCGGAAATTTTCAGCATCGATGGCGACAATAACGTGCAGATCATCCACCACACGCTGGCGCAGAAAATCCCTGATCTGCTGGTGCTGATGCTGCTGTTTCTGCCCGCCAGCAGCCGCGCATTTTTCAGGAAGCGGTGATACAATCACGCTCCGCCCGACCCGATCGTTAAGGCTTTACCATGCACTGCGCGCTTTATGACGCTAACCGTTGCCGCTCCTGTCAGTGGCTCGAAAAACCCTATCCCACGCAGCTGAGCGATAAGCAGGCGATACTGGCGCAGCAACTGGCCGATCAGCCGGTCGCGGCCTGGCTGCCGCCGGTGACCTCTCCGCAGCAGGCGTTTCGCAATAAAGCCAAGATGGTGGTCAGCGGCAGCGTTGAACGGCCGGTGCTGGGTCTGGTCCGGCCCGATGGCGAGGCCGTCGATCTCTGCGAATGTCCGCTCTATCCCGCCTCGTTTCAGCCACTTTTTGCGGCGCTGAAGCCATTTATCGCCCGTGCCGGGCTGACCCCCTATAACGTGGCACGCAGACGCGGCGAACTGAAGTTCCTGCTGATCACCGAAAGCCAGCAGGGGGGCGTCATGCTGCGCTTCGTTCTGCGGTCCGCCGCCAGGCTTGACCAGCTGCGCGCCGCGCTGCCGTGGCTGCAGCAGCAGTTGCCGCAGCTGACGGTGATCTCGGCCAATATTCAGCCGGTACATATGGCGATCCTGGAAGGGGATGAGGAGATTGCGCTGACGCCCGTCCAGGCGCTGCCGGAAAATTTTAACGGCGTGCCGCTCTGGATACGGCCGCAGAGCTTCTTTCAGACCAACCCGCAGGTGGCGAGCGCTCTCTATGCCACCGCGCGCGACTGGGTCAGGGCGCTGCCGGTCAGCAGCATGTGGGATCTGTTCTGCGGCGTGGGCGGTTTCGGTCTGCACTGCGCGACACCGGAGATGACGCTGACCGGTATCGAGATCAGCGCCGAGGCGATCAAATGCGCCCAGCGTTCCGCTGAGATGCTGGGGCTGGAAAAGGTGCAGTTTGCGGCGCTGGACTCCACGGCGTTTGCCACCACGCGTGACGCGGTGCCTGAACTGGTGCTGGTGAATCCGCCCCGTCGCGGGATTGGCGAGGCGCTGTGTGACTATCTGAGCCAGATGGCCCCGGATTATCTGCTCTATTCGAGCTGCAATCCGCAGACGATGGCGCAGGATATTGCCCGGCTGGACGCCTATGAGATAACGAAGGTGCAGCTGTTCGATATGTTTCCGCATACCGCCCATTTTGAAGTGCTGACGCTGTTAACCCGCCGTCAGCACTGAGCCGGACATGCGCCCCGCACAGGCGCAGTCTGAGATTACTCCGGGAACCACTTCTGATTAAGCTGCTGCCAGCGGCCGCTGGTTTT
This sequence comes from Pantoea deleyi, assembly GCF_022647325.1. Lineage (NCBI taxonomy): Bacteria > Pseudomonadati > Pseudomonadota > Gammaproteobacteria > Enterobacterales > Erwiniaceae > Pantoea > Pantoea deleyi. The sequence goes on along the minus strand of NZ_CP071405.1, from coordinate 2,677,563 downwards.
CAGCTCAGCCAGTGCCTGATTGAACGCATTGAGCAGCGTGGTATTGCCTTTACGCACGGCAATGCCCAGGCCGGTGCCGAAATAGTCGGCGTCGGTGACATGATCGCCGACCGTGGCGAGCGCCGGATTGCTCTTCAGCCACTGGTTCACTACCGCGCTGTCGCCAAATACGCCATCCAGCCGGCCACTCTTTATATCCAGAATGGCATTCTGATAGCTGTCATACGCCACCACTTTCACTTCCGGATGCTTATCCTGCAGATACTTCTGGTGGGTGGTGCCGTTCTCAACGCCAATGCGCTTGCCTTTCAGGTCGCCGAAGCTGCTGAACTTGCCTTTGGGGGCAATGACGATGGCGGAGTTGGCGTAATAGGGCTGGGTGAAATCGACCTGCTTACTGCGCTCGCTGGTGATATCCATGCCGGAGATCACCGCGTCATAGCGGCGGAACTTGAGTGATGGGATCAGGCTGTCGAAGGCGTTGTTGGTAAAGGTGCACTCCGCTTTCATCTGCTGGCACAGCGCTTTGGCCAGATCGATATCGAATCCCACCAGGTTGTTGTCCGGGTCCAGCGATTCAAATGGCGGATAGGTCGCTGAAGCGGCAAAGCGGATCTTTTCGGCGGCCTGAGCGCTCATAGCGAGCGAAACCAGCGCGGCGGCGATAATCCATTTTTTCATTTTATGAGTCCTGTGATGTGGTCAGCCAGAGAAGGCGATACCCTGCCATAAAATGAATTTTTATGCAATTGGTGTGATTTTTCAGGCGAAAAGGGCGGGAGAACCCGCCCGTCGGTCAGTGACGGCGTTCAAACGCCAGGGCGCGTTTCTCAATCAGTCGCATCATCAGCGTCAGTAAGCCGTTAACACAGAGATAGATCAGACCCGCTGCGGCATAGACCGTGATGTCATAGGTGCGGCCATAGAGCAGCTGACCATGGCCCATGACTTCCATCAGGGTAATGGTATAGGCCAGCGAGGTGCCCTTAAACACCAGCACCACCTCATTGGAGTAGGAGGAGAGGGCGCGTTTAAATGCATAGGGCAGCAGAATGCGCAGCGTATCTTTGCGGCTCATGCCGAGCGCCGCGCACGACTGCCACTGTCCGGCCGGAATGGCGCGCACGGCCCCGTAAAAGAGCTGCGTGGTGTAGGCGGCGCTGTTGAGTGACAGGGCCAGCATCGCACAGAGCCACGGCTGCGACAGTAAGTGCCAGAGCCACGGCACCTGCTGCAGCGAGGGGAACTGTCCCGGCCCGTAGTAGATCAGAAAGATCTGCACCAGCAGCGGAGTGCCGGTAAACAGCGTGATAAAGCCTTTAACCAGCGGCGAAAACAGCGGGGTTTTCAGGGACAGCACAACGGTGAAAAGCAGCGCAAGCAGCAGGGCGACGACCAGCGAGGCGGCCGTCAGCGTCAGACTGGTGTGCAGACCTTTCAGGAGTTCAGGCAGATAGGCGAGCATTAGCTGTTCCCCCGTTCAAAGCGTGTCGTGCGCAGCTCGATGCGACGCAGCACCGCCTGGCTTAACAGGGTGATCACTAAATAGATCGCGGCGGCCACCAGGAACCAGGTAAACGGCTCCTGGGTGCGGGTCGCGATACTTTTGGTCTGCAGCATCAGGTCATTCACGCTGATCAGCGACACCAGCGCGGTATCCTTGAGCAGCACCAGCCACTGATTTCCCAGACCGGGCAGGGCGTGACGCCACATCTGCGGCATAATCAGTCGCAGAAAGATGGCCGACTTCCTCATGCCCAGCGCCTGACCCGACTCCCACTGACCCACCGGCACCGCTTTCAGGGCGCCGCGCAGGGTCTGCGAAGCATAGGCCGCGTAGAGCATGGCCAGCGCAATTACCCCGCACAGGAAAGGACTGACGTCGAAGTTTTCGATCTGCATCTGAACCGGCAGCTGAAACAGCCCGAAGTTGAGCGTAAAGCCATCGGAGAGCGTAAGCAGGAGCTGCGAGGCGCCGAAATAGATAAACAGCACCACCAGGATTTCCGGCAGGCCGCGGATCAGCGTCACCAGCCCGGTGCCTGCCCACGCCAGGGGTTTCAGGCGCAGCGACTCCCAGCCAGCGAAAATCATCGCCAGCACCAGGCCAGCGATAAGAGCACAAACAGCAAGGCCGACGGTCATACCGGCGGCGCTTGCGAGGGTCATCATTTCATTCATCAGAAATTACTGCTGGAACCATTTGCTGTAGATGGTTTTGTAGGTCCCGTCGGCTTTGATCTTATCCAGCGCGCCATTGAATTTCGTCTGCAGATCGGTATTACCGGTGCGGACCGCAATGCCCAGGCCGGTGCCAAAGTAGGCCTTATCCGTCACTTTGTCGCCAACAGCGGCCAGCGCCAGGTTCTTCTTCAGCCACTCGTTGACCACGGCGGTGTCACCAAATACCGCGTCGATACGGCCATTTTTCAGATCCAGCACGGCGTTCTGATAGCTGTCGTAAGGCACGATGGTGATCTCGCTGTGTTTGTCCGTCAGGTATTTCTGGTGGGTGGTGCCGTTCTGCACACCGACACGCTTGCCTTTCAGCGCGTCAACGCTGGCGACTTTGCCTTTCTGCGCCACAAACAGCGCCGAGTTATCGTAATAAGGTTTGGTGAACAGCACCTGCTTTTCACGATCCGGGGTGATATCCATGCCCGCCATCACCGCATCGAAGCGACGGAATTTCAGGCTCGGGATCAGGCTGTCGAACGCCTGATTTGTAAAGGTGCAGGTGGCGTCGATCTCTTTACAGAGCGCATTGGCCAGATCGACATCAAAGCCCTGAATCTTGTTGTCAGCATCCACGAACTCAAAAGGCGGGTAGGAGGCTTCGGTCGCAAAACGAATTGTCTGCGCCGCCGTGGCGCTCAGGCTAAAACCAGCAAGCAGTGCAGCAAGTACCATTTTTTTCATTTTTAGCATCCTGACTTAGTGCGAAAGATAGTGAGCAAACGCCTCGGTTTGCGGCTGTGTAAAACGGCTGGCATCGCCCTGTTCCACAATATGACCGTTCTCCATATAGACGACGCGGCTGGCCGTTTTACGGGCCACTTCCACCTCATGGGTCACAATCACCTGGGTAATACGGGTCTGGGCCAGCTCGCGAATGATACTGACAATCTGTGCGGTAATTTCAGGGTCCAGCGCGGCGGTTGGCTCATCGAACAGCAGCACCTGCGGCTCCATCATCAGCGCGCGGGCAATTGCCACACGCTGCTGCTGACCACCCGAGAGGTGCAGCGGATAACGATCGCTGTAAGGCGTCAGGCGCAGACGATCGAGCAGCTTGTCGGCGCGGGCGCGCGCTTCACCTTTGCTCAGGCCTAAGACCCGGCAGGGCGCCTCAATCAGGTTCTGCAGCACGGTGAGGTGCGGCCAGAGATTGTATTGCTGAAACACCATGCCGACGTTCTGCCGCAGTTCGCGGATCGCGGCATCAGCGGGTTTCTGGCTGAAATCAAACTGATTGCCGGCAATCTGCAACTGACCTGAACGGGGCTGCTCCAGCAGGTTAAGTACCCGCAACAGGGAGCTTTTCCCGGCACCGCTGGGACCCAGCAGCACAAGGGTTTCGCCTTGCGGACATTCAAGGTTGATGTCGAACAGCGCCTGATGAGCACCGTAGAAGCAGTTTATTGCGTTTAGTTGAATACTCATGCGCCAGATTTGAATAGCTATTAGTGTCGCGGATTTTAACGTCACCAGAATAGTTATGCAAATAAGGTGGGTTAAAATTTGTAAAACAGCCCTAAACACCTAAAGTTTAGCACAATATCGTGCGCCGTCTGGTGCCGTGACGGGGCCACCGGTGAACAGCAGACATAAAAAAAGCGCAGTGCCGGGCGGCGACTGCGCTTCTCTGCCGGATGACGACCGGGGTTATTTTTTCGCCTGCTCAAGCATCTGGCTCAGGCTGCCGCCGGTGGCGTGAACCGGATCAGCCATGTAGCGCACGTCATCCACGACCCAGCAACTGCCCTGATGGATCATCAGCACCTCATCCTGCCACTTTTTATCGCCGCGGCTCAGATCGACCCGCAGCGGAATATTGCGCGCGTCGCGGTTCGGAATCGTGGAGGCGTCGGCCACGCTGGCCGCCGTCGGGCCCTGTGAGAGGCTGGAGAAGAGATCGCCGTTGCGCCACTGTGCGTCTGCGGTGCTGCTGCTGGCTGTCTGCAGCGAATGGTAAAGCGCATCACTCAGATAAGGACGATATTTTGCCAGGGTGTTGCTGTCGGGCAGCCCCTGGACAGGCTGCGCGATACGCAAATCGTAAAACTGCTGGGCGACCTGGTCAGGACCGCCTTCGATGCAGGGTGCGGTACGCGGGCCATTATCCTTTGTCACGGGCTCAACGGTGGTACAGGCGCTGAGCAGCAGCGCCGCTGGGAGCAGGAGCGCAAACGCATTGTTTCTCATCTCGATTTCCTTATGGTTCTCTGGCAAGGTGCCCTTTTTAGCATAGAGTATAGTCGTGCTTTTTAGTCGAAAGAGCCCTGGTCCGGTTTTCAACGAGGAGAATAGGATGAAATTTTCAACAACCCCTACGCTGGAAGGTCACAGCATCAGCGAATATTGCGGTGTGGTCACCGGTGAAGCGATTCTGGGTGCCAACATCTTCCGTGATTTCTTTGCGGGCATCCGCGACGTGGTCGGTGGCCGTTCCGGCGCCTATGAGAAAGAGCTGCGCAAAGCGCGGGAGATCGCCTTTGAGGAGCTGGAGCAACAGGCAAAATCGCTGGGCGCGAACGCGGTGGTCGGTATCGATATCGACTACGAAACGGTCGGCAAAGAGAGCAGCATGCTGATGGTCAGCGTTACCGGAACGGCGGTCATTATCCGTTGAAACGTGGTCTGCTGCTGATGCTGGCGCTGCTGCTGGCGGGCTGCCACGCCGGAATCGAGCCCCGTGAGGGCTACTGGGCCGATCAGCGTCATCCGGCCCAGGGGGCGCGGCCGCGGGTGAAAGTGATTGTGGTTCACTACACCGCCGAGGATTTCTCCTCATCGCTGGCGACCCTCACCGATCGTGAGGTCAGCGCTCACTATCTGATCCCGCGTCAGCCGCCGCAGCGTGCCGGAAAGGGGATCGTCTGGCAGCTGGTGCCGGAGCAGCAGCTCGCGTGGCATGCCGGTCCCAGCTTCTGGCGCGGGGCCACCCGCATTAATGACACCTCGATTGGCATTGAGCTGGTCAACCGGGGCTATCGCCGCACCCTGACCGGCCTCGAATGGCAGCCGTTTACCGCCGCGCAGATCGCCGCGCTGGAGGCGCTGCTGCGCGACATCACGCAGCGCTACGGCATCGCCGCAGAAAACATTGTCGGTCACAGTGATATTGCGCCGCAGCGCAAGCAGGATCCGGGGCCGCAGTTTCCCTGGCAGCAGCTGGCGCAGCACGGCATCGGTGCCTGGCCCGACGCCAGCCGGGTCGCCTTTTATCTGGCCGGGCAGGATCCGCATGCCGCAGTGCCTGCCGAATCCGTACTGGCGCGCCTGCAACGCTATGGCTATCCGGCTTCCACCGGGATGAACGCGCGTGAGGCGCAGAAGGTGATCGCCGCGTTTCAGATGCACTTCCGGCCTGCAGATTATCGCGGTCTGCCGGATGCAGAAACCGCCGCGATCGCCGCCGCGCTGCTGGAAAAGTATGGCGCGGCGGAGTAGCGCGGTTAGCGCTGTTGCAGGAAGGCTTTCCAGTGCGCGACAACCTGTGCCAGCGCCGCCCGGTCTGCATCCAGATGGGTGACCAGCCGGGTACGGGGCCCGACACTGATCAATACGCCGTGCGCCTTCATCCACTCCCCCAGGGCGGTGACCTGATCTTCCGGCACCGCCACAAACAGCATGTTGGTCTGCTGATCGATAATGCTGACGCCCAGCGCCTGTAACTGCGCGCCCAGCCAGGCGGCGTTGTCATGATCCTCCTGCAGGCGCGCCACGTTGTGCTCTAGCGCATAGAGACCGGCCGCCGCCAGGATACCGGCCTGCCGCATGCCGCCGCCGGTCATTTTGCGCCAGCGACGGGCGCGCGCGATCAACGCCGTGTCGCCACACAGCAGGGAGCCTACCGGCGTGCCGAGACCCTTGGAGAGACAGATGGTCAGGCTGTCGCAATAGCGCGCGATCGCCGCCAGCGTGGTCTGCTGGGCGACCACCGCGTTGAAAATGCGGGCGCCATCGATGTGCAACGCCAGCTGATGCTGGCGGGTAAAGGCCCAGGCCTGCTCCAGATAGTCCAGCGGCAGAACCCTGCCGTGATGGGTGTTCTCCAGGCTCAGCAGACGGGTGCGGGCGAAGTGAATATCGTCCGGCTTGATGGCGGCCGCCACCACGTCGAGCGGCAGCGTGCCATCCTCCGCGGCCAGAACAGGCTGTGGCTGAATGCTGCCCAGTACCGCCGCACCGCCCGCCTCATATTTGTAGTTGTGCGCCTGCTGGCCCACGATATATTCATCGCCACGTTCACAGTGACTCAGCAGCGCCACCAGGTTGGCCTGGGTGCCGGTCGGGAAAAACAGCGCCGCGGCTTTGCCGCTGAGCCGCGCCGCTTCCGCCTCCAGCGCATTCACGGTGGGATCATCACGATAGACGTCATCCCCGGTTTCGGCAGACATCATCGCGCTTAACATGGCGGCGCTGGGCCGGGTCACGGTATCACTGCGTAAATCGATCACCTTATGCTCCTGAACGTGGCGGAAAAAAAAGGCGGGCCTTGCGCCCGCCCGTATAGCCTCTCTGTTTTACCGCAGCCAGTTGGTTTTCGCCAGTTCTACCACCTCGTCGCCGCGACCATTCATAATGGCGCGCAGCATATAGAGGCTGAAGCCTTTGGCCTGCTCCAGCTTGATCTGCGGCGGCATCGCCAGCTCCTCTTTGGCGGTGATGACGTCCACCAGCACCGGGCCATCATGGGCAAACGCCTCTTCCAGCGCGCCATTGAGATCCGACGCCTTTTCCACGCGGATCCCCCGGATCCCACACGCCTCGGCGATAGCGGCGAAATCGGGATTATTCAGTTCCGTGCCGTCGGTCAGATAGCCGCCCGCCTTCATCTCCATCGCCACAAAGCCCAGCACGCTGTTGTTGAAGATCACGATTTTCACCGGCATTTTCAGCTGCGCCAGCGAGATAAAATCGCCCATCAGCATGCTGAAGCCGCCGTCGCCGCATAGCGCGACGACCTGACGATCGCGATCGATCGACTGCGCCCCCAGCGCCTGCGGCATCGCATTCGCCATCGAGCCGTGGTTAAACGAACCCAGCAGGCGGCGTCTGCCGTTCATCTTCAGATAGCGCGCCGCCCAGACGGTCGGGGTGCCGACGTCGCAGGTAAAAATGGCGTCGTCGCTGGCGTAGTGGCTGATTTGCTGCGCCAGATATTGCGGATGGATCGCCTGCTTATCGTTGGGCTGCGCCAGCTCGTCCAGACTTTTCCGCGCCTCGCCGTAGTGCTTCACCGCGCTGTCGAGATGGCGGCTATCGCTTTTCGGCGTCAGCTGAGGGAGCAGCGCCTGTAGCGTACTTTTTACATCGCCGACATAGGCCTGATCGACGTGACAGTGCGACCCCAGGCTGCCGGGATTGATGTCGATCTGGATAATCCGCGCCTTTTCCGGATAGAAGGCGCGATAGGGAAACTGGGTGCCCAGCAGCACCAGCGTGCCGGCGTTCATCATGGCGTGGAAGCCGGAGGAGAAACCGATCAGCCCGGTCATGCCGACGTCATAGGGGTTGTCATATTCGATATGCTCTTTCCCGCGCAGCGCATGAACTATCGGGGCCTTCAGCGCCTCAGCCAGGGCGACGACTTCCTGATGTGCTCCGGCACAGCCACTGCCGCACAGGAGAGTAATCTCTGAGGCTTCGTTCAGCGTCTGTGCCAGCTGCGCCAGTTCGGCGGGCTGGGGCAGAACCTGCGGCAACTGCGGCGGATACCACTCTGCGCGGGCGCTTTCCGGCGCCAGCTGCAGGGCAATATCCCCTGGCAGTACCACCACCGAGACCCCGCGATTCAGAATCGCTTTTCGCATCGCGATGCCCAGCACCTGCGGTAGCTGCTCCGGATTCGACACCAGTTCGCAGTAGTGGCTGCATTCGCGGAACAGCTCCTGCGGATGCGTTTCCTGGAAATAGCCGCTGCCGATTTCGCTGGAGGGGATGTGTGCCGCAATCGCCAGAACCGGTACGCGGTTGCGGTGGCAGTCGAACAAACCGTTAATCAGATGCAGGTTACCCGGCCCGCAGGAACCGGCACAGACCGCCAGTTCTCCGCTGATGTGCGCTTCCGCACCGGCCGCAAAGGCGGCGACCTCTTCATGACGGGTTGGCATCCACTCGATGGTGCCCATGCGATTAAGGCTGTCGCTCAGGCCGTTCAGGGAGTCTCCGGTGACGCCCCAGATGCGTTTTACGCCTGCGCTTTCCAGCGTTTTAGCGACCAGTGCCGCTACGGTTTGTTTCATGCGCTTCTCCTTTATCGATCCGTCCGGCAACGTGACGTGACCAGAACTGAAAAAAGAAGCGTAGACGACACGGCAGAAAAGCAGGCGTGAAAAAATGCGCTCGCAGGGCAGGCCGGATAACCGCAGGCGCTACTGGCAATCAGCCGCCGGACGCCAGAAGAAAGCGGAGCGGCTGATCCCGACCGCCCGATGACGCCCCCGGGTTTAAGGAGCGTCTGTAGCGGGGCTGACTTGCGGTCAGGCGGAGAAGAGGGCGATAAGAATCGGCGCCAGCAGGCTCATCACAAAGCCATGCACGATGGCGGCCGGGACAATTTCATTACCGCCCGCCCGCTGCAGCACCGGCAGGGTAAAGTCCATGGAGGTGGCTCCGCACAGGCCCAGCGCGCTGGAGCGATGACGGCCAATCAGCACCGGAATCAGCATGATCGCCACCAGTTCACGAATCAGATCGTTAAAGAAAGCGGCGCTGCCGGTCACCGGGCCAAAGGCTTCGGTCATCAGGATCCCGGAAAGCGAGTACCAGCCAAAGCCGCTGGATAAGGCCAGACCGGTTTTCACCGGCAGGCCCAGCAGCAGCGCCGCAATCGCACCGCCGATAAGCGCACTGACCAGCACCACGCTGGCGACCAGCATACCGCGACGGTTGAGGATAATCTGGCGCAGCGTCATGCCGCTGCCGCGCAGCTGAATCCCCACCAGGAACAGCAGGAAGATCAGCGCATATTCGCTGGCCGTCGCGGCGTGGTGCAGCAGAGGCCACTGGGTCAGGCCAAGCAGAAAACCGATGACCACGACTCCGCAGAGTTTCAGGGAGTCCAGCGCCATATTCAGCCGCGAAGGCAGCTTCTCCTGCCGGTGGTGATGCTGCCACGGAACAAACCTTTCCAGACCGCGCAGCGCCAGCAAATTACAAAGCAGAATGCAGAAGGCCGCCACCAGCGCGGTGTGAAAGATCGCCAGCAGATTGCTGCCGAGGTTATCGAGGAACGCCAGGCTGATACCCATAAAGAACAGGATCACATAGACCATCCAGCCCAGCAGCTGATTGACGCGGCGTAGCATGGCCGTCTGGCGGAAGGGTAACAGCCAGCCCGCGATCAGGGGCAGCAGGATAATCAGGAGTCCGGAATACATAGCAGAGGCCATCCATGGAGGAAAGAGGCCACACGCTAGCGAAAAAGCGTAACGGAGTAAACCCCGTTGCAGCTTGACCGGCTGGCTGACGACAACCATGCTCTTTATAACCGGAGGAAGGACGCCTATGATTCTGGAACATATCGACATTCGCGGTTTCCGCGGCATTAATAAGCTCTCACTGCCTTTAACCCGGACCACTCTGCTGATTGGTGAAAACGCCTGGGGGAAATCCAGCCTGCTGGATGCCCTGAGCCTGCTGCTTTCGCCCCATGAACCGGCCTACGTTTTTACTCAGGGCGATTTCCACTTCACGCCGGGCGACGTCACCGACGCCATGCGACGCCTGTCGGTGGTGTTTCACTATCGGGACGATGGCCGCGATCCGGACGCGATCTTCTCCCCTTTCTGGCAGCAGGATGCGCAGGGCCAGCGCTGGATTTATTACAGCGTCAGTGCGACCTGGCGGGAGAGCGGCATCGAATCCCGACGCTGTTTCGTGGACGCGAAGGGGCAGCGCTTAACGGAGCAGAACAGCGCGGCGGCGATTGCGCTGTTGCTGAAGCGCTATCCGGTGCTCCGCCTGCGCGACGCCCGCTTCAGTAAACGGACGCGGCATCGTGCGCCTGTCACCCCGGCACATCCCGAGCTGCTGGCTGGCATGGAGCGTCTGGCGCGTGACCTGGAGCGCCATCCGCAACAGCTCAGCGACGAGGTTCTGCGCCAGGGGCTGAAAACCATGCAGCAGCTGATGCAGCACTACTTTCTGGTGCAGCCGCCGGAGGCCGTTAACGCGCCACGCGATCGGGAATCGCACACGCGCGACGGGATGCACGGCTGGCGGGCGCTGGATCACCTGAATCAGCTGATTGCCGGCACCGATTCCCGCAGCCGCCAGCTGATACTGCTGCAGATGTTTACCCTGCTGATAGCGGCGCGGGGCGAGGTGCCGCTGGCCGCCGATGCCCGGCCGCTGCTGCTGATTGAAGATCCGGAAACCCGGCTGCATCCGATCATGCTGTCAGTGGCCTGGAACCTGCTGAGGCTGTTACCGCTGCAGAAAATCGCCACCACCAATTCCGCCGAGCTGCTGTCGCAGGTGCCGGTGGAGCACGTCTGCCGGCTGGTGCGCGGGCCGTCGCGTGTCGCCGCCTGGCGCATCGGCCCGGAAGGGCTGAGTGCCGAGGAGAGCCGTCGCATCGGCTTTCATATCCGGGTCAACCGGCCTGCCGCGCTGTTTGCCCGCTGCTGGTTGCTGGTGGAGGGCGAAACCGAGGTCTGGATCATGCATGAGCTGGCACAGCAGTGTGGCTACAACTTCGCGGCCGAAGGGATAAAAGTGATCGAGTTTGCGCAGTCGGGCCTGAAGCCGCTGCTGAAATTTGCCCGGCGGATGGGCATTGCCTGGCATGTCCTGACGGATGGCGATCAGGCGGGTAACAAGTATGCCAGCGCGGCGCGCGCGCAGCTTCAGCCGGGGGAGCCCGAACCCCGCTTCCTCACACAGCTGCCCGCCCTGGATATGGAGAACTTTCTTTATCACCAGGGGTTTCAGGATGTCTATCATCAGATGGCGCACCTGCCGTTAAACGTTCCGATGAGTTCCCGGCGTATTATTACTAAAGCTATCCATCGCAGTTCGAAGCCAGAACTGGCGATCGCCGTCGCCAGCGCCGCCGCAGAACGGGGCTCGCAGGCTATTCCGGCGCTGCTGCGGCAGATGTTTGAACGGGTCGTGGGGCTGGCGCAGGGACAGGCAGATTAACGTCCCGCGCACAGGAAAATGCCAGCGGCACTGGCTGGCATTTGTGGATAGGGTTCAGCGACAGGCAGCGGTCAGGCGACGGCCTGCGGCACCCCGACCGGGACGATGAGGCTGGCGTGATTGCCTTTCGGGCCTTCATGCACATCGAACTGAACCTGCTGGCCTGCCTTCAGCGTCCGGTAGCCCTCCATCTGAATGGTGGAGTAGTGCGCAAAAATATCTTCGCCACCGCCGACCGGACAGATAAAGCCAAAGCCTTTGGAATTGTTGAACCATTTAACTGTGCCCGTTTCCATGCTTTTACTTCCCTCGCAAGACATTTTATAAGTAGGTGAGGTCTTAGCGCTGTGAGTCGCATTTGATTAAAACTCAATCAGCCTGTGCAGGTAGAATGTAGAGAAAGCGCCGCTGGCGTCAAGCAAACCACCGGGCCAGGTGGGGAAAAATTCATCAAAATTTGAGGCAGTTAACGCTATTACGAATTTTGTGATGCAGGTCGCGCAGGGAAATTTCTGAATAAATTTTCAGCAGCGATCAGCCGCTTGACAGGCATGTTAAACTTTCAACATGAAGCCTCAGAAAGGCTAAAGCACAATCTCAACGGAACACTATGGCAAACACAAACGACTGGCTTAACTTTGAACATCTGGCCGAAGACAAAGTACGTGAAGGGTTAAAGCCACCTTCAATGTATAAAGTCATTCTGAATAATGACGATTATACACCTATGGAATTTGTTATTGACGTTGTACAAAAGTTCTTTTCTTATGATGTTGAACGTGCAACGCAACTGATGTTGAAAGTTCACTATCACGGCAAAGCGATCTGTGGTGTATTTACTGCAGAAGTCGCGGAAACAAAAGCGGCCCAGGTGAACAACTATGCGCGGGAAAACCATCATCCGTTGCTGTGTACGCTGGAAAAAGCCTGAACCCGTCTCCATATAGGAAGCTGGTAAGGGCGATAATTGGGGGAGGTGCCTAATGCTCAATCAAGAACTGGAACTCAGTTTAAATATGGCTTTCGCCAGAGCGCGTGAGCACCGTCATGAGTTTATGACCGTCGAGCATCTGTTACTGGCGTTGCTCAGTAACCCGTCGGCCAGAGAGGCACTGGAAGCCTGTACGGTGGACATGGTGGCTCTGCGGCAGGAACTCGAAGCCTTCATCGAACAGACCACACCGGTGCTGCCCGCCAGCGAAGAGGAGCGCGATACACAACCCACGCTCAGCTTCCAGCGCGTCCTGCAGCGTGCGGTTTTCCATGTCCAGTCATCCGGTCGCAGCGAAGTGTCCGGGGCGAATGTGCTGGTCGCCATCTTCAGCGAACAGGAGTCGCAAGCGGCCTATCTGTTACGCAAACATGAAGTGAGCCGCCTTGATGTGGTGAACTTTATCTCTCACGGTACACGCAAAGATGAGCCGGGCCAGGCGCCAGGCGCTGAAAATCCGGTTAACGAAGAGCAAGCAGGCGGGGAGGAGCGTATGGAAAACTTCACCACCAATCTTAATCAGCTTGCTCGCGTCGGTGGGATCGATCCACTGATTGGTCGCGATAAAGAGCTGGAACGTACCATTCAGGTCCTGTGCCGTCGTCGTAAAAATAACCCCCTGCTGGTGGGCGAATCGGGTGTGGGTAAAACCGCTATCGCAGAAGGTCTCGCCTGGCGTATCGAGCAGGGCGACGTTCCGGAAGTGATGAAAGAGTGCACCATCTACTCGCTGGATATCGGTTCGCTGCTGGCGGGCACCAAGTACCGTGGTGACTTTGAAAAACGTTTCAAAGCGCTGCTGAAGCAGCTGGAGCAGGACGAGCACAGCATCCTGTTTATCGATGAGATCCATACTATCATCGGTGCGGGTGCGGCATCAGGCGGCCAGGTCGATGCGGCTAACCTGATCAAACCGCTGCTCTCGTCGGGCAAGATCCGGGTAATGGGCTCCACCACCTATCAGGAGTTCAGCAACATCTTCGAAAAAGATCGTGCGCTGGCCCGTCGTTTCCAGAAGATCGACATCACGGAACCTTCTGTCGAAGAGACCGTGCAGATCCTGAACGGCCTGAAAACCAAGTACGAAGCGCATCACGATGTGCGTTATACCGCGAAAGCGGTGCGCGCCGCCGTGGAGCTGGCGGTGAAGTATATCAACGATCGTCATCTGCCCGACAAGGCGATTGACGTGATTGATGAGGCGGGTGCCCGTGCGCGCCTGATGCCAGCCAGCAAGCGTAAGAAAACCATCAACGTCTCTGACATTGAAACGGTCGTGGCGCGTATTGCCCGTATTCCGGAGCAGAGCGTGTCGGCAACCGACCGCGATACGCTGAAAAATCTGGGCGATCGCCTGAAGATGCTGGTGTTTGGCCAGGACAACGCTATCGAGGCGCTGACCGAAGCGATCAAGATGAGCCGCGCCGGTCTGGGTCAGGATCGCAAGCCGGTTGGTTCCTTCCTGTTCGCCGGTCCGACCGGTGTGGGTAAAACGGAAGTCACCGTGCAGCTGGCGAAAGCACTGGGCATTGAGCTGCTGCGTTTCGACATGTCCGAGTACATGGAGCGTCACACCGTCAGCCGCCTGATCGGTGCGCCTCCGGGCTACGTCGGTTTTGATCAGGGCGGTCTGCTGACCGATGCCGTGATTAAGCATCCGCACGCGGTCGTGCTGCTGGATGAGATCGAGAAAGCGCATCCGGATGTCTTTAACCTGCTGCTGCAGGTGATGGATAACGGTATGCTGACCGACAACAACGGTCGCAAAGCGGACTTCCGTAACGTGGTGCTGGTCATGACCACCAACGCCGGTGTGCGCGAGACCGAACGTAAATCGATCGGCCTGATTCATCAGGACAACAGCAGCGACGCGATGGAAGAGATCAAAAAGATCTTTACGCCAGAGTTCCGCAATCGTCTCGACAACATTATCTGGTTCAGTCACCTGTCACCAGCGGTGATCCATCAGGTGGTCGACAAGTTTATTGTCGAACTGCAGGCGCAGCTGGATGCGAAAGGCGTGTCGCTGGAAGTCAGCGATGAAGCGCGCGACTGGCTGGCTGAGAAGGGCTATGACAAAGCGATGGGCGCCCGTCCGATGGCGCGCACCGTGCAGGACAGCCTGAAAAAACCGTTAGCCAACGAACTACTGTTTGGTTCACTGGTGGATGGTGGCTCAGTGTCAGTGGCGCTGGATCGTGAGAAGGGTGAACTGACCTATCACTTCCTGAGCGCAGAAAAACGTAAAACGGAAGGCACGGTGCACTAAGCCCCGCTGCAGAAATGAAAAAGGCCGGATGATTATCCGGCCTTTTTTTCGCTGCTTAACGCAAAGCGATGAGATTACTGCAAATTAGCGACTACGGAAGACAATGCGGCCTTTGCTCAGGTCGTACGGGGTCAGCTCAACGGTCACTTTGTCACCCGTCAGGATGCGGATGTAGTTTTTGCGCATTTTACCGGAGATGTGAGCAGTAACCACGTGTCCGTTCTCAAGTTCTACGCGGAACATGGTGTTAGGTAACGTATCCAGTACGGTACCTTGCATTTCAATATTGTCTTCTTTGGCCATCGAATCCTCTGGGTGTACTACCTTTCAGTTGAACCGGCAAGATAATGCCCAATCCAACGATTTATGTAAAGAACCGTCGGCGATTTTGCCAACGCTTTGCTGGGGTGCACGCCAGGGCGCGCATCCGGTAAAATTAGGGTGTTTATGTGACGTCTGCAGGGGATTAGCGGGCTAAGAATCTGTATCAACCGGTTACACGCGCACGATTGAAAACAGTTCCGAGAGTGCGTTGAGATTCCCAGCCTGGCAATTCCGGCTCAGGATTGCGAAGCGCGGACGACATACCAAACCCGACCATTATACCACTTAACCGCCTTTATGTGTGCAAAACATCTCGACACGGCTAAAAAAGGGTTTGTGTCTGCCAGCAGCCTTCGCTGACCGGCTGGCTCGCAAGGCGTTGTACATACTGCAGATAGTCAGCCCGCGGGATCTCCTGCGCGCCCAGCGAGGCCGTATGAGGATTGAGCACCTGGCAGTCGATCAGCTGTCCCTGGTGTCGGATAAAATGCTGACAAAAGACCCAGAGTGCGGTTTTAGAGGCATTCTGCTGACGGCTGAACATCGATTCGCCGCAGAAGATTTGTCCCAGCGCAAGGCCATACAGGCCGCCGACCAGCTGCTGCTCGTCCCAGACTTCAATCGAGTGCGCGTGGCCCAGCTCATAGAGCCGCAGCCAGGCGCGTTTCATCTCAAAGGTGATCCAGGTGCCTTCCTCGCGGCCGCTGGCGCAGCCCTCAATCACCGCATCAAACGCCTGATTCATGGTGACGCGATAGGGCGATCGGCTGTGGAAACGTTTCATGCTGCGGCTGAGATGGAACTGTCCGGGCAGCAGCACCGCGCGGGGATCGGGCGACCACCAGAGAATCGGGTCGCCGGAGGAAAACCAGGGAAAGATGCCGTGCTGATAGGCGTTAAGTAACCGGGCAGGGGAGAGATCGCCCCCCATGGCAAGCAGGCCATTCGGCTCGCGCAGGGCCATTTCGGGTGGGGGAAAGTGCAGAGATTCTCGTGACAGTTGAACCAGTCTCATTGCGTTATGTTACCCATCAGCGTTTCGCTATGACTATAACGCAATACGCTGCCGGAAACGCCAGTAGCGACCTGCTTTTGAGATTAATTCGGCATGGCTGCCCTGTTCGATAATTTCGCCGTTATCCATCACGCAGATGCGATCCATCGCTTCCAGGCCGCTGAGCCGATGGGTCACCATTATCACGGTTCTGCCTGCCGTTAACTGCTGCAGCAACGCGAGAATATGCTGCTCGGTTGTGGCATCCAGACCTTCGGTCGGTTCATCCAGCAGCCAGAGATCGCTATCATGCAGCAGCGCGCGTGCCAGCGCGAGACGACGCAGCTCGCCGCCTGACAGCGGCCGGCCGCCTTCGCCCATCCAGGCGTTCAGCCCTTCCGGGTTCTCAAGCAGCCGCTGCAGACCGACATCGTTCAGGGCGCGGATTAGCCGCTCGTCGCTGGCGTCGGGACAGGCCAGCAGGAGGTTATCGCGCAGGCTCTGACTGAAAAGATGAACTCGCTGCGTGACCACGCTGATGCGCTGGCGCAGTTCAGACTCTGACCAGTCAGCAATGCGCCGATCGTTGAGGCTGATCGTGCCGTGCTGGCTCTCCCAGCCACGGGTTAACAGGGCCAGCAGCGTAGATTTTCCGCAGCCGGTCGGCCCCAGAAGCGCTATGCGCTCGCCTGCGTTCACCGTGAGACAACAGCCGTTCAGCACCTTCTCCGGACGGCCAGGGTAGCTGAAATCAAGCTGGTCGATGCGGACGGTCAGGCTGCCAGGTTGCGCCGCCGACGCTGCCGGAAAAGCGATTGCGGGAGGCTGATCGATCACCTCACTGACCCGCTGCGCGGCCGCGATCACCTGCGACATCGGCAGAAATGCCCCGGCAATCGGGGCCAGTGCTTCAAAGGCCGCCAGTGAGCAAAACACGACCAGCGCAATCAGCGAACCGGGCAGCTGCTGGTCGCTGATGGTCGCGGCGCCGAGCCAGAGCAGCAGGGTGACCGTTACGCCGTTGATCAGCAGCAGCAGGCTCTGCGCCGCCGCCTGCAGATGCTGTTGCTGGCGCTGAGCCTGCTGCCAGCGCTGCTCATCCGCATCAAGCTGCCGGCGCCACTGCTGTGACGCGCCATACAGCGTCAGTTCCGCCTGCGCCGACAGCCACTGCGTCAGCTGTAAGCGCCAGCGGGCGCGGCCGCGGGCAATCGCGATACCGGCCGGCGAGCCGAGGCGATAAAACAGCGCGGGCATCAGCACCAGGGTGCCCAGCATGATCCCGCCCAGCGTCAGTGCCAGCGGAACAGCGATCAGGCTCAGCCCGAGTGTCACCACCACTATCACCACAAAGGCGCCCGTCAGCGGCGAGATGACACGCAGATAGAGATGATCCAGCGTATCGACATCGGCCACAAAGCGGTTAAGCAGATCGGCCTGGCGGAACAGCGACAGCTGGCCCGGCGAGAGCGCCATCAGACGACCGAACGTATGAACACGCAGATGCTGCAGGACTCTGAACGTCGCGTCGTGACTGACCAGGCGTTCAGCATAGCGTGCGGCCGTGCGAATGATCGCGGCCCCGCGTACGCCCGCCGCAGGCAGCATATAGTTGAAGGTATAGAGTCCGGCGACGCCCGCTACGGACGAGGCGGCAAGGAACCAGCCGGACAGGGTCAGCAGGCTGATACTGGCCAGCAGGGTCACAATCGCCAGTACGATACCCAGCGCCAGGCGAAAAGGGTGGCGCTGCCAGAGACGAAGAAAAGGACGCAGGGCGGACATCAGTGGATCTCCTGTTGACGATGCTTCAGCATCTCACTGAAGGCACCCGGCTGTTGCGAGAGGTGCGCCCAGCTTCCCTGTTGCACCAGTTTACCCGCTTCCATCACCCACAGGGTCGGCCAGCGGCTCAGTGTGTCGATCTGATGGGTAATCATCAGCGTGGTCTGACGGCTCGCGGCCTGGTTCAGCGCCACCATCACATGACGTTCACTCAGCGCATCGAGGCTGGCGGCAGGTTCATCGAGCAGTAAAAGATGAGCGGGTTTATAGAGTGCGCGAGCGACCGCGATGCGCTGCGCCTGGCCCACGGAGAGCAGCGTGCCGCCTTCGCCTGGCGGTGTGTCGATGCCCTGCGGCAGAAGAGACAGAAACTCGGTAATGCCGCACGAGTCGAGCAGCGCATCAAAACGGTCGGCCTCACAGGCGGCTCCCATCAGAATATTGTCGCGCAGAGTGGCGGCCGGTAACTGAGGATTCTGTCCGACCCAGCTAAGCTGCTGATGCCAGTCCGATCGCCGTATCTCGCGCAGTTCCGTGCCGTTGACCGTCAGGAATCCCTGATAGGGCAGGAAACCCAGCAGGGCGTTCATCAGGGCGGTTTTACCGGCCCCGCTCTGACCGACCAGCGCAACCTGTTCACCCGGCGCGATGGTGAAGGTCAGGGGACCACACAGCAGCTGGCCATCGGGGGCACAGACGCGCAGATCCGTGGCAATCACCTGAACAGCGCCACTGGCGGTGAAAGGTTGCTGACCCTCCTGCGGCGCGGCGTCGGGTGTGGCCTGCATAAAAGCCTCAAGCGCATCGGCACCGCCGACCGCCTGCGCTTTGGCATGATAGAACGCGCCAAGATCGCGCAAGGGCTGGAAAAATTCCGGGGCGAGGATCAGTACCAGAAAACCGGCAAACAGCGTGACACCCTGGCCGTAGTCGCCGAAGTGGAGTTCGCCCAGATAGGAGAAGCCAAAGTAGACGGCCACCACCGCAATCGCTAACGAGGCAAAGAACTCCAGCACCGCAGAGGAGAGAAAGGCGAGGCGCAGCACCTCCATCGTCCGCTGACGAAAATCGGTGGTCGCCGTGGCAACGGCCGCCTGCTCGGCTGCGCCGCGATTAAAGAGCCGCAGCGTTTCGCGGCCGCGCAGGCGATCGAGAAAGTTTCCGCTCAGCCGGGCCAGCACCAGGAAGTTGCGGCGGTTCGCCTCGGCTGCGCCCATCCCGACCAGCGCCATAAACAGCGGAATCAGCGGCGCGGTGGCCAGCAGGATCAGACCGGCTGTCCAGTTCAGTGGAAAAACAGTCAGAAGAATGCAGCAGGGGATCAGCGCTGCCAGGGTCATCTGCGGCAGATAACGCGCGTAATACTCCTGCATCTCTTCGATCTGCTCCAGCAGCAGTGTCGCCCAGCTTCCGGCAGGTTTGCCCTGAATCCACGCCGGACCCAGTTCAGCCAGCCGATCCAGCACCTGCTGGCGCAACGCCTGACGGATGGCCTGTCCGGCCCGGAATCCGGTCAGTTCACGGGCATAGTTGATCAGGGCGCGCAGGACAAAGCAGAGCAACAGCGACATGATGCTGAACGTCAGGCTCTCACGCGGTTGCCCGTCGATAATCAGGGCCTGCAGCAGCGAGGCCAGCAGGGCCGACTGGGCGATAATCAGCAGGGCACTTGCCATGCCCAGCAGCGTATTGAGCCGCAACCAGCGACCGGCGAAACGACGTTGCTGACGAAGCCAGCGGGTAAGATGCTGCTGCCGCGATTTGTCCATGCGAGACCATGCTAAATGTCGATGAGGGGGAAAACTGGAAACGCGGTTTGCGCGCTTCAGAGGCAAGAATCTAGCATGAGGGCAATAAAAAAGGCGACTGAAAAACCGTCGCCTGGAACATTTGAGATCAGAGAGTTAACAACTTACTGATCGTTTTTAACCAGTCCGTCAAGAAAACGCTCAGCGTCTAACGCAGCCATACAACCGGTGCCTGCTGACGTGATCGCCTGGCGGTAAATATGGTCCATCACATCGCCTGCCGCGAAGACGCCAGGAATGCTGGTCTGGGTGGCATTGCCGTGCAGACCTGACTGCACTTTGATGTACCCGTTCTCCAGCGCCAGCTGGCCCTCAAAGATGGCCGTGTTCGGGCTGTGACCGATAGCGACAAAGAGACCTGCCACTTCCAGCGCTTCCGTCTCATCGCTGTTCTGGGTAGAGCGCAGCGTCAGACCGGTCACGCCCATCTGATCGCCGGTTACCTCTTCCAGCGTGCGATGGGTGTGCAGCACGATATTGCCGTTGCGCACTTTTTCCATCAGACGGTCGATCAGGATCTTCTCGGCGCGGAAGCTGTCGCGACGGTGAATCAGATGGACTTCAGCGGCGATGTTCGCCAGGTAAAGTGCCTCTTCAACCGCCGTGTTGCCGCCACCGATGACCGCCACTTTCTGGTTGCGGTAGAAGAATCCGTCACAGGTCGCGCAGGCGGAAACGCCTTTGCCTTTGAACGCCTCTTCAGAAGGCAGGCCCAGATAGCGCGCTGACGCCCCGGTCGCGATGATCAGCGCATCCGAGGTGTATTCGCCGCTGTCGCCCGTCAGGCGGAACGGCCGGTTCTGCAGATCCACGGTGTGAATATGATCAAAAATGATCTCAGTATTAAATTTTTCGGCATGCTCATGCATGCGCTCCATCAGCGATGGGCCTGTCAGATCGTGCGGGTCGCCCGGCCAGTTTTCCACCTCGGTGGTGGTGGTCAGCTGTCCGCCTTTTTCCAGACCGGTGATGAGTACCGGATTCAGGTTGGCGCGAGCAGCATAAACGGCTGCGGTATAACCCGCTGGGCCGGAGCCCAGGATGAGTAACTTACTGTGTTTGGCCGTACTCATGCGTTCCTCAGTTTCATTCGGCTGACATAGCCTGCGATTGTAGGGAATATCCGGCGGCAATGACAAGGCTTAGCCAATTTTGTTAACGATAGCTGCAAACGGCGTAGACGATGAGCGGCAGTTTTGCCTGGTCAATGCGCCAAAAGGGGGCAAAACTCGGGTTAAACCAGTGCAGAAGTGGAAAAATACTCATTTAAAAACAGATACCCAGCGGTCTGTCTGGCATCTTGTCCTGAATTTGGTGATTTTACTTTGACAATCGCCTGCGCATTTGCGAAAACATTATCAGAAGTGAATAACATTTATCGGCACAAAACAGGTTTTCGTCGCCTGTTTTGCACGTAACGCCGGATAAAAGCAGCCTGATATGGATAATGACGCATGATGTGGACAGACAACATGCGTCATATCGATAAGTCTCACCACACAGGCTCTGTTAGCTCACTTCAGAAATGCCCCGAACAATGAGCGTTTTCAGGGCGTGGCAGGTAAAGGGAAGGAATTAAGAGAGACAATAATAATGGTAGACAATAAGAAACGCCCCGGGAAAGACCTCGACAGAATTGACAGGAACATTCTGAACGAACTTCAGAAAGATGGTCGCATTTCAAACGTAGAGCTTTCCAAACGCGTAGGCTTATCGCCTACGCCATGCCTTGAGCGCGTGCGCCGCCTTGAACGTCAGGGATTTATTCTTGGCTATACCGCGCAGCTGAACCCGCACTATCTGGATGCTTCACTGCTGGTATTCGTTGAGATTACTCTGAATCGTGGCGCACCGGATGTGTTTGAACAATTTAACGCCGCTGTACAAAAACTTGAGGAAACTCAAGAGTGTCACCTCGTTTCTGGTGATTTCGACTACCTGCTGAAAACGCGCGTTCCTGATATGTCTGCCTACCGTAAGCTGCTGGGTGAAACCCTGCTGCGCCTGCCGGGCGTAAACGACACGCGAACCTATGTGGTGATGGAAGAGGTCAAACAGAGCAACCGGCTGGTGATCAAAACCCGCTGATGCGGCGCAGGTGCAAAACCTGTGAGATTTCGGTACACTCCTGTGAATTCATACAGGATCAGCGTCGGGCTTGCCCGACGCTGTTGCTTCTTACTTTACAGGCACCTGGAGAGTCCTCTTGAGCCAGGAATACACAGAAGATAAAGACGTTTCGTTACAGTCGCTGAGCAGTGGACGTCGTCTGCTGGAAGCGATGCTCATTCTGGTGGCGCTGTTTGCCATCTACCTGATGGTTTCTCTGGTCAGTTTTAATCCTTCCGACCCGAGCTGGTCGCAGACGGCCTGGCATGAACCCATTCACAATCTCGGCGGCAGCCCCGGTGCCTGGCTGGCCGACACCTTACTCTTCATCTTTGGGGTGATGGCGTATGCCATTCCGCCCGTCATCCTGGGGCTCTGCTGGATTGCTTTCCGGCAGCGCGATAATCAGGACTATTTCGACTACTTTGCGGTCGGGCTGCGCTTAATTGGCGTACTTGCGCTGGTGGTGACGACCTGTGGTATGGCGGCGCTGAACGCCGACGATATCTGGTACTTCGCCTCCGGCGGCGTGATTGGCAGCCTGGTCAGTAACGCGATCGCCCCGTGGTTCAGTCCGGCGGGTGGCACGCTGATGCTGCTCTGCGTCTGGGCGGCGGGGATTACGCTCTATACCGGCTGGTCATGGCTCACTATTGCGGAGCGGATTGGTGGCGTGGTGATGGGCGTACTGACGTTTGCCAGTAACCGCTCTCGTCACGATGAGCCGTGGCAGGAAGAGGAGGACGAGCGCGATACGCGCGAGTATGCCGATCTGCCTGAAATGAGCGGGGCGGATCAGGACGATGATGTCCTGCTCTCTGCGCCGCGCGCGGCGTCACAGCCCGATCCGCTGCTGGCGAAAGCCGCCGCAGCAACCAGCGCCGCCGTCGCAGCGACCACCGAAGCGGCTGGCGTCGCACCTGCCGTCGCCGCTCCGGCTGCTGCAGGCACACCTGCGCCTGCGGCTGTGGATACCGCGCCAGCGCCGGTTACACCGGCCGCCGCCACTCCGGCATCGCAGCCTGTGGCGACGCCAGCGCAGAGCGCCCCTGTGTCTCACGCTGCCCCGGCAGCTGTGCAGAGTGCTCCAGATGCTCACGCTGCCCCGGCAGCTGTGCAGCGTGCTCCTGATGCTCACGCTGCCTCGGCAGCTGTGCAGCGTGCTCCTGATGCTTACGCTGCGCCGGCGGCCGCGCAGGGAACACCTGAACCTTACCATGCTCCGGCAGCGCACTCTGCGTCTGCCCCGGCAGCCTCTCCGCCGCTTTATCGTTTCGAAATGCCAGATGAGGCGCCAGCCGCTCCATCATTCAGCGCTTATGATGACGATGAGCCCAGAATGGGCAACTGGCGTGATGCGACTGCGGTGCCTGCTGCCGCGGCCGCAACGGCGGCGACAGCCGCTGCGGCATCGGCCACGCGTACCGCGCCTGTGTTCGACTTAGCGCCGGAAACCTCACTTAACCCGCAGGTTAAACAGGGCATCGGACCGGCGTTGCCACGACCTAATCCGGTTAAACTGCCGACCCGCCGCGAACTGGCTTCTTACGGTATCAAGTTGCCGTCTCAGCGCATGGCCGAAGAGAAAGCCCGTGCGGAAGAGCGTGAAACGGCACCGGCGCAGAGTCAGGCGTCTGTGGCTGAGGCCGAAGAGGCGCAACAGCAGGCTGAACTGCGTCAGGCCTTCCAGTCTGAGCAGCAGCAGCGCTACGGCACCAGCTGGCAGCAGGATGAAGAAGAACAGGATGCCCAGCAGCAGGATGCGCTGGCGCGTCAGTTCGCCGAGCAGCAACAGCAGCGCTACCAGTCTGACGTGAAGAAAGAGCCGGTACTGAACATCGATACCGCCTCTGCGTTTGATTTTTCACCGATGAAAGATCTGGTGGATGATGGCCCGACCGAACCGCTGTTTACCATTGCGGCGACGCCGGAACCGGAAGCGCCTGCGGTTTCACATGAACCCTGGCAGCAGGTGAGTGAGGTTGCAGAACCTCAGGCTGCGGCTCAGGTGCCTGCTCCGGCCCGCTTTGCGCCAGCGGAACCCGCTCACAGTGCGCCAGCTGAACCGGCTTACAGTGCACCGGCTGCCCCGATCGAACCGGCCTATACCACGCCTGCCGCGTCGCCTTCGTATAGCGCACCTGCGACACCGGCTTACTCGTCACCGGCGTATGGCACGCCAGCCGCCGCGCCTGAACCTGTTGAAGACGCGAAGCCGTCACTGCATGACAGCCTGATTCATCCGTTCCTGATGCGCCATGAACAGCCACTGGAGAAACCCTCTACACCACTGCCTTCGCTGGATCTGCTGACTGCGCCTCCGGCCGAGGAAGAGCCGGTCGATATGTTCTCGCTGGAGCAGACCGCCCGTCTGGTCGAGGCGCGGCTGGGCGATTATCGCGTGAAGGCGGAAGTCGTCGGCATCTCGCCTGGCCCGGTCATCACCCGGTTCGAGCTGGATCTGGCACCCGGCGTGAAAGCGGCGCGCATCTCCAACCTGTCGCGTGACCTGGCGCGTTCACTTTCAACCGTCGCGGTGCGTGTGGTAGAGGTGATCCCCGGTAAACCCTATGTGGGTCTGGAACTGCCGAACAAACATCGTCAGACCGTTTACCTGCGCGAAGTGCTGGACTGCCCTAAATTCCGCGATAACCCGTCACCGCTCTCTGTGGTGCTGGGTAAAGATATCGCCGGGCAGCCAGTCGTCGCCGATCTGGCAAAAATGCCGCACCTGCTGGTCGCCGGTACCACCGGTTCCGGTAAGTCTGTCGGCGTGAACGCCATGATTATCAGCATGCTCTACAAGGCAACGCCAGAAGAAGTGCGCTTCATCATGATCGACCCGAAAATGCTGGAGCTGTCGGTTTATGAAGGCATTCCGCATCTGCTGACCGAAGTCGTCACGGACATGAAGGATGCGGCCAATGCGCTGCGCTGGAGTGTGGGCGAGATGGAGCGTCGCTATAAGTTGATGTCAGCCCTGGGCGTGCGTAACCTGGCCGGTTACAACGAAAAAGTGGAACAGGCAGAGGCGATGGGGCGTCCGATTCCCGATCCGTTCTGGAAGCCGGGCGACAGCATGGATATGACGCCGCCGGTTCTGGAAAAACTGCCTTACATCGTGGTGATGGTCGATGAGTTCGCCGACCTGATCATGGCCGTAGGTAAAAAGGTGGAAGAGCTGATTGCGCGTCTGGCGCAGAAAGCCCGTGCCGCCGGTATCCACCTCGTGCTGGCGACCCAGCGTCCTTCGGTGGATGTGATTACCGGGTTGATTAAAGCGAACATCCCGACGCGTATCGCCTTTACTGTCTCCAGCAAAATTGACTCCCGTACGATTCTCGATCAGGGCGGGGCGGAATCCCTGCTGGGCATGGGTGATATGCTCTATATGCCGCCGAACTCCTCGCTGCCGATCCGTGTTCATGGGGCGTTTGTCCGTGACCAGGAAGTGCATGCGGTGGTGCAGGACTGGAAAGCCCGCGGTCGTCCGCAATATATCGACAGCATTACCGCAGGCGAAGAGAGCGAAAGCGCCGGTGGCATGGACAGTGATGAGGAGCTGGATCCGCTGTTTGATCAGGCCGTCAGCTTTGTCATCGATAAACGCCGGGCGTCGATTTCAGGTGTTCAGCGTCAGTTCCGCATCGGTTACAACCGCGCGGCGCGTATCATTGAGCAGATGGAAGCGCAGGGCATCGTCTCTGCACCCGGACACAACGGCAACCGTGAGGTGCTGTCGCCTCCGCCGCACGATATGTAGCGGTCAGCGATATGTTTTGAAACATGATTCAATGAGCCAGTTTTCACTGGCTCATTGTTTTTAGGGGGCTAACCCCCATATCTTACTCAGCTTTCGGTTTTTTCCTCTGTTCTGATGGCGGAACGGCGACCAGGCTTAATGCAGTAATCGATGGGAACGTTTAAATAAGGAATTGCAGCAGATGAAACTACGCGTAATCGCTCTGGGCCTGTTGGCCACCTTTTCTTCAGCCAGCGTTCTGGCTGATGCTTCCAGTGACCTGCAACAGCGCCTGAACAAGGTCAGCAGCTTCCATGCCAGCTTCACGCAAAAAGTGACCGACAGCAGCGGCGCTAACGTTCAGGATGGCGAAGGCGAACTGTGGGTAAAACGCCCCAGCCTGTTTAACTGGCATATGACCGCGCCGGACGAAAGCATCATCATCTCCGACGGCAAATCGCTGTGGTTCTACAATCCGTTTGTTGAGCAGGCGACCGTCAGCCTGTTGCAGAATGCGACCAGTAACACACCGTTTATGCTGATTGCCCGTAACCAGTCAAATGACTGGAAGCAGTACAACATCAAACAGCAGGGTGACAACTTCGAGCTGACGCCGAAAAACAGCGACGGCAATCTGAAGCAGTTCACCATCCAGGTCACGCCTGGCGGCACCATCAATCGCTTCAGCGCGATTGAACAGGATGGGCAGCGCAGCGACTACCAGCTGAAGAGCCAGCAGAATGGCGCTATCAGCCCGGATAAATTTACGTTCACTCCGCCTAAAGGCGTCACGGTGGACGACCAACGTCAGTGAGGCCACGGTGAGTAACCTGTCCCTGGATTTTTCCACCGAAAATTTCAAACCTCTGGCCGCGCGTATGCGGCCAGAAACATTGAAACAGTACATTGGTCAGCAGCATCTGCTGGGCGCGGGCAAACCTCTGCCGCGTGCGATTGAAGCAGGGCACCTGCACTCAATGATCCTGTGGGGACCGCCCGGGACCGGCAAGACCACGCTGGCCGAGATCATCGCGCATTACGGTAACGCCGATGTGGAGCGCATCTCGGCGGTGACCTCCGGCGTAAAAGAGATCCGTGAGGCGATCGAACGCGCCCGGCAGAACAAACATGCCGGGCGGCGCACCATCCTGTTTGTGGACGAGGTGCATCGTTTTAACAAAAGCCAGCAGGATGCGTTTTTACCGCACATCGAAGATGGCACCATCACCTTTATTGGTGCAACCACCGAAAACCCCTCGTTTGAACTCAACTCGGCGTTGCTGTCGCGCGCCCGCGTCTACCTGCTGAAATCCCTGACGCAGGCGGATATCGAGCAGGTGCTGGATCAGGCGATGCAGGACAAAACCCGCGGGTATGGCGACAGTGACATCGTGCTGCCAGACAATACGCGCCGGATGATCGCTGAACTGGTCAACGGCGATGCCCGTCGGGCGCTGAACACGCTGGAGATGATGGCGGACATGGCCGAAGCCGATGCGTCTGGCCAGCGGCAGCTGACGCCACAGCTGCTTAATGAAGTGTCGGGTGAGCGTTCTGCGCGTTTTGATAACAAGGGTGATCGTTTCTACGATCTTATCTCGGCACTGCACAAGTCGGTGCGCGGCTCTGCGCCCGATGCGGCGCTCTACTGGTATGCGCGTATCATCACCGCAGGCGGCGACCCGCTCTACGTCGCGCGGCGGTTGCTGGCTATCGCTTCGGAAGATGTCGGCAATGCCGATCCACGCGGGATGCAGGTGGCGATTGCCGCCTGGGATTGCTTTACACGCGTGGGACCGGCCGAAGGGGAGCGCGCGATTGCCCAGGCGATCGTCTATCTGGCCTGCGCGCCGAAAAGTAACGCCGTCTACACCGCCTTCAAGGCCGCGATGCGCGATGCCCGCGACCATCCCGACTACGATGTGCCGGAACATCTGCGCAATGCGCCGACGAAGCTCATGAAAGAGATGGGGCTGGGTAAAGAGTACCGTTACGCGCATGACGAAACGCACGCCTATGCCGCGGGCGAAGTCTATTTTCCCCAGGAGTTGGCCGGTGTACGCTATTACACCCCGACCACGCGCGGACTGGAGGGTAAGATTGGCGAAAAGCTAAGCTGGCTGGCTGAGCAGGATCAAAATAGCCCGACAAAACGCTACCGCTGACACAGACGTTACGGTAATGTGAGCAATGTTTTCAACGCATTCCACGGAGTGCGTCCCTTCTTTTAACCAACTATTAATACACAGGATAAGCATGCTCGATCCCAATCTGCTGCGTAATGAGCCAGACGCAGTCGCAGAAAAACTGGCACGCCGGGGATACAAACTGGATGTGGACACGCTGCGCTCGCTCGAAGAGCGTCGTAAAGTGTTGCAGGTGGAAACAGAAAATCTGCAGGCTGAGCGTAATGCCCGATCCAAATCCATCGGTCAGGCCAAAGCACGTGGGGAAGACATCGAGCCGCTGCGTCAGGAAGTGAACGCTCTGGGCGAACGCCTGGATAGCGCAAAAGCAGAACTGGACGAACTGCAGAATCAAATCCGTGACTTCGCGCTGGCGCTGCCAAACATTCCGGCAGACGAAGTGCCACTGGGCAAAGATGACAGTGAAAACCAGGAAGTGAGCCGCTGGGGCACCCCGCGCGAATTCAGCTTCCCGGTTAAAGATCATGTTGAACTGGGCGAAGCAGCCAAAGGTCTGGATTTTGCGGCCGCCGTGAAGCTGACCGGCTCGCGCTTTGTGGTGATGCAGGGGCAGATCGCCCGTCTGCATCGCGCACTGAGCCAGTTCATGATCGACCTGCATACCGAGCAGCATGGCTACCTCGAAACCTACGTGCCTTATCTGGTTAACCATGAAACGCTGTATGGCACCGGCCAGCTGCCGAAGTTTGGCGAAGACCTGTTCCACACCCGTCCGCTGGAAGAAGAGTCAGACAGCAGCCACTATGCGTTGATCCCTACCGCAGAAGTGCCGCTGACTAACCTGGCGCGTGACGAGATCCTCGAAGAGGAGAGCCTGCCGGTTAAACTGACCGCGCATACGCCATGCTTCCGTTCTGAAGCGGGATCTTACGGTCGCGACACGCGCGGCCTGATCCGTATGCATCAGTTCGACAAGGTGGAAATGGTGCAGATTGTCAGCCCGGAGCACTCTATGGAGGCGCTGGAAGAGCTGACCGGTCATGCTGAGAAAGTGCTGCAGCTGCTGAACCTGCCGTATCGTAAGGTGCTGCTCTGCACCGGTGACATGGGCTTCGGATCAACCAAAACCTACGATCTGGAAGTCTGGCTTCCGGCGCAGAATACCTACCGTGAAATCTCATCCTGCTCCAACATGGGCGATTTCCAGGCGCGTCGCATGCAGGCGCGTTGCCGCAGCAAGCAGGATAAGAAGCCACGCCTGGTGCATACCCTGAACGGTTCAGGCCTGGCTGTCGGCCGTACTCTGGTCGCGGTGCTGGAAAACTATCAGCAGGAAGATGGCCGCATCGCGGTGCCAGACGTTTTACGCCCTTATATGAACGGCGTCGACATGATCGGCTAAGCGATACCGACACGCGAAACCCGGCTCCGGCCGGGTTTTTTTATGCGGCCGGGTCACGGTGATCCGGCCGGGCAGGTCAGAATTTATCACAAATAAACGTTATCGATATCAGACCCGCCGAAGCGCCTAAAAATCTCATTTTTCATAGAGATAGCCATTAACCGCCTGCCAGTTATCACGATTGTAACTCACTGAAGATTAGTAAATTAAATTGTCGGGCAGCAAAATGTGCTGCGGTCAAATGTCGCCCATTGACTTTAAATTAACGGATGGCAAACTGCGCGCAATTTCCTTCTTCTGTTCTGGTTTTTATCCCCTATGTCCACCTGGTCACGCCCTGTGATTTTGCTGCTTTGCGGCCTGATGTTAATGACCGTCGCCATTGCCGTGCTCAATACGCTGGTTCCCCTGTGGCTGACCCATGATCTCCTCACCACCTGGCAGGTCGGCATCGTCAGCTCCGCTTATTACACCGGAAATCTTGCCGGCACGCTGCTGGCGGGCTGGCTGATCAGCCAGTATGGTTTTAATCGCAGCTACTACCTGGCGACCGGACTTTTTGCTCTGGCAACCCTGTGCCTGGCGATGATGCAGGGGTTCTGGCTATGGAGCACGCTGCGTTTTATGGCGGGTGCAGGCTGTGCGCTGATGTGGGTGGTGGTCGAGAGCGCACTGCTCTGCAGCGGCACCGTGCGTAACCGGGGACGGCTGCTGGCAGCCTATATGATTGTTTATTACCTGGGCACCGTTGCCGGGCAGCTGCTGGTCAGCAGGCTGTCTACCGAGCTGTTGAGTGTGATCCCCTGGGTGACCTCGCTGGTGCTGTGCGCGGTGTTACCGCTGGTCTTCACCCGCGTTTCCGCCAGTGGTGAAGCGGCGGAAGCGGCCCCGACGCGCATCTGGCCGATGCTCCGTCGCCGGAGTTCACGCCTGGGGATCAATGGCTGCATTATCTCTGGCATTGTTCTCGGCTCGCTCTATGGCCTGATGCCGCTCTACCTCTCACATCAGGGCATGAGCGATGCCAGTGTCGGTTACTGGATGGCGCTGCTGGTGAGCGCAGGAATTGTCGGGCAGTGGCCGGTGGGGCGTCTGGCCGATCGCTTTGGCCGGATGCTGGTGCTGCGTGTGCAGGTCTTTGTCGTGATCCTGGGCGCGATGGCGATGCTAAGCAATGCCGCTATGGCTCCGGCGCTGTTTGTTCTCGGGCTGGCGGGCTTTACGCTCTATCCGGTGGCGATGTCCTGGGCGTGTGAAACCGTCGCACATCATGAACTGGTTGCGATGAACCAGGCGTTACTGATGAGCTATACCGTGGGCAGCCTGCTTGGCCCGGCCATGACCTCCGTGCTGATGCAGAACTATTCTGACCGCCTGCTGTTTGTGATGATCGCTGCCGTGTCGCTGATCTATCTGGTGATGTTGCTGCGCAAAGCCGATCAGCATGCCACACCGGTGGCGCATGCCTGAGGAATAAAACGCGAAAAGGGAGCTCAGGCTCCCTTTTTGTCGTTAAGATGCTTAATACATCACTTCATGGCCGTAACTGGCGAGGATGTTTTTCACCCGCTCCATGGTCTCTTTTGTTGGCGGTTTGACGCCCTCCAGTTTGTACTCTTCACCCATCGCGATCCATTTGTGTTTGCCCAGCTCGTGGTAGGGGAGCAACTCAATCTTCTCCACATTCTCCATGTCACGGGTGAACTCGCCCAGCCGGTGCGCTGTGTCATCATCATCGGAGTAGCCGGGCACCACGACAAAACGGATCCAGGTGCGCTTTCCCTTTTTCTGCAGGTAGCGGGCGAAATCCAGCGTCCGGTGATTAGAGACGCCAACCAGAATCTGATGAACATCATCATTCATCTGTTTCAGGTCGAGCATCACCAAATCCGTCACGTCGAGCAGCTCATCAATGACCGGATCGTAACGGCGGACAAAGCCGTTTGTGTCGAGGCAGGTATGAATACCTTCTGCTTTACAGGCGCGGAACCAGTCGCGGACAAATTCAGCCTGAAGAATCGCTTCTCCTCCTGATGCCGTTACGCCGCCACCCGAGGCGTTCATAAAGTGGCGATAGGAGAGCACGTCGGCCATCAGCGCGTCGACGCTGATCTCTTTGCCGCCGTGGGTATCCCAGGTATCGCGATTGTGGCAGTAGAGGCAGCGCATCAGGCAGCCCTGGAAGAAGGTGATGAAACGGATGCCGGGACCATCGACGGTTCCGCAGGATTCAAATGAGTGGATACGACCGTTAACTGACATTGCGATGTTTTCTCCAGTAGGTCTGCCGGGACAGACGGCGCAATCTCTGTTGCGCTCAGGGCAGGAAATCGATTCTGGTAGGCACCCCGAAAAGATGACGACCAGAACAGACTTTTTTAAATAAAAGGCTCCGCGAGGAGCCTTTTATCACTCAGAACGGTGATTACAGGGACTGTGTGAAGGTACGGGTAATCACATCCTGCTGCTGCTCTTTGGTCAGCGAGTTAAAGCGTACAGCGTAACCGGAGACGCGGATGGTCAGCTGCGGATATTTTTCCGGATGTTCCATCGCGTCCAGCAGCATCTCACGGTTCATCACGTTGACGTTAAGGTGCTGACCGCCTTCGATGCTGGCCTCGTGATGGAAGTAACCATCCATCAGACCGGCAAGGTTGGTTTTACGCACGTTGTCATCTTTACCCAGCGCGTTTGGCACGATAGAGAAGGTGTAGGAGATACCATCTTTCGCATAAGCAAACGGCAGTTTGGCAACGGATGTCAGCGAGGCTACGGCGCCTTTCTGGTCGCGGCCATGCATCGGGTTAGCACCGGGTCCAAATGGCGCACCCGCGCGGCGTCCGTCCGGGGTATTACCGGTTTTCTTACCATAAACCACGTTGGAGGTAATGGTCAGAACAGACTGTGTTGGAACAGCATTGCGATAGGTGGTCAGCTGCTGAATTTTCTTCATGAAGCGTTCAACCAGATCGCAGGCCAGGTCATCCACCCGTGGGTCGTTGTTACCGAACTGCGGATATTCGCCTTCGATATCAAAGTCGATAGCCAGGCCATCTTCGTCACGTACTGGTTTCACTTTGGCATATTTAATGGCAGAGAGTGAGTCTGCAGCCACGGAGAGACCGGCGATACCGCAGGCCATGGTGCGGTAAACATCGCGATCGTGTAAGGCCATCAGTGACGCTTCATAGCTGTATTTATCATGCATGTAGTGAATGATGTTCAGTGAAGTCACATACTGCTTGGCCAGCCAGTCCATGAAGTGGTCCATACGCGCCATGACGGTATCGAAATCCAGCACGTCGTCGCTGATTTTGTCACCTTTCGGTCCAACCTGCATTTTCAGCTTCTCATCCACGCCGCCGTTGATTGCGTAGAGCAGGGTTTTTGCCAGGTTGGCGCGGGCGCCAAAGAACTGCATCTGTTTGCCGACGACCATCGGGCTTACGCAGCAGGCGATGGCGTAGTCATCGTTATCGAAATCAGGGCGCATCAGGTCATCGTTCTCATACTGCAGGGATGAGGTGTCGATAGAGACCTTAGCGGCATATTTTTTGAAATTAACCGGCAGTTTTTCAGACCACAGAATGGTCATGTTCGGCTCAGGTGAAGGCCCCATGGTGTAGAGGGTGTTCAGGAAGCGGAACGTGCTTTTTGAGACCAGGGTACGGCCATCGACGCCCATACCGGCCAGGGATTCTGTCGCCCAGATAGGGTCGCCTGAGAACAGCTCATCATATTCCGGCGTACGCAGGAAACGCACCATACGCAGTTTCATGACCAGATGGTCAATCAGTTCCTGTGCCTGCTCTTCGGTCAGCTTACCAGCTTTGAGGTCACGTTCGATGTAAACATCAAGGAAGGTCGAGACGCGGCCGAAGGACATCGCCGCACCGTTCTGTGATTTCACTGCGGCCAGGTAGCCGTAGTAAGTCCACTGCACGGCTTCCATCGCATTGGTTGCCGGGCCGGAAATATCGTGACCATATTTTGCCGCCATCTCTTTGATCTGCGCCAGCGCACGATGCTGATCGGAGATCTCTTCACGCAGACGGATAGTGGCTTCCAGGTTGACGCCGTTCTCTAAATCCTGCTGCAGTGAGGTGAACTGAGCGAATTTATCGGCCATCAGGAAGTCGATGCCGTATAACGCCACACGACGATAGTCGCCGATGATACGGCCACGGCCATAGGCGTCAGGCAGACCGGTCAGAATACCTGATTTACGGCAGCGCAGAATGTCAGGAGTGTAGACATCGAAGACGCCCTGGTTGTGGGTTTTACGGTACTCGGTGAAGATTTTTTTGAGTGAAGGATCGAGTTCACGGCCATAGACTTTGCAGGAGCCTTCAACCATCTTGATGCCACCAAAAGGAATGATGGCACGTTTTAATGGTGCTTCAGTCTGCAGACCAACGATTT
This sequence comes from Pantoea deleyi, assembly GCF_022647325.1. Lineage (NCBI taxonomy): Bacteria > Pseudomonadati > Pseudomonadota > Gammaproteobacteria > Enterobacterales > Erwiniaceae > Pantoea > Pantoea deleyi. The sequence continues at coordinate 2,644,197 of NZ_CP071405.1, read as the reverse complement.
TTTCCAGTGACTTGTTGATGTAACCAGCGTCGTGGGAAGTGATCGTTGAGGCGAGGTCGGTGTCAAAATCGACAGGAGCGTGAGTGCGGTTCTCAATTTTGATGCCTTCCAGCACGCTTTCCCACAGCCGGGTGGTCGCTTCAGTCGCGCCCGCCAGGAATGATTCATCACCTTCATAAGGGGTGTAGTTTTTCTGAATGAAGTCGCGCACGTTGACGCTATTCTGCCATTCGCCTTCAGCAAATCCTTCCCATGCTGAAGCCAGTTTTGCATTAAGTTCGGTCATAATATACCTGCCTTATATGAGGAGACTTTACGGTCGGGCACAGCTGTCGTTCTGTGCCGTCAGATTCAGAATCAGTGTGTCTGGCTGCCTTTGCGGAGATAGATAACCCAGTAGGTCAGCCCAACCAGCACGCCGCCGCCGATGATGTTACCGATCGTCACAGGAATCAGATTGTCGAGAATGAAGTGACTGACGGTAAGCGATGGAAACTGTGCTGCCGATGAGCCAGCAGCCTGCCAGAACTCCGGTGTCGCGAAGTCGCGGATGGTAATGGCGTAAGGGATAAGAAACATATTGGCGATGCTGTGTTCGAACCCGCTGGCGACAAACATGCCAACAGGCAGAATCATCACAACCAGTTTATCGGTCAGGCTCCGGCCTGAATAACTCATCCAGACGGCGAGGCAGACCAGCAGATTAGCCAGCGTGCCTAAACAGACCGCTTCCAGAAACGTGTGATGCATCTTGTGATCGGCGGTTTGCAGGACGTTCAGACCCCATGCGCCGTTTGCCACCATGTGCTGACCGGCGAACCACATCAGCGCCACAAAGAAGAGGGCGCCTGCAAGGTTACCGGCGTAGACGTTAATCCAGTTGCGGGCCAGCTGGCCCCAGCTGATGCGTCCACTGGCTTTGGCGACCACGATTAGCACCGTAGAGGTGAAGAGGTCGGCACCGCAGACCACCACCAGCATCAGGCCGAGGGAGAAACAGACACCCCCAATCAGTTTGGCCAGGCCATAGGGCATCGCGCCACTGCCGGTGGTCGCTGTAATGTAAAATACGAACGCGATTGAGATAAATACGCCGGCGTTTATTGCCAGAAAGAAGGTGGTGAAGGGGGACTTGGTGGCTTTATAGATACCGGCCTCTTCGGCCACTTTCGCCATTGCGGCGGGTAATAAAAGATTAAAAGGGTTGTCAGTTTTCACACTAACTTACTCCTGAAGTTGTCTGAAAAAATACTAACAAAGGCGTAGTGGGTGGTAATTGATATAGATCATGTTTGCCGAAATGATCGACAGCCGAAAGCGGGAATAAAAATGCAATTTTTATCTAAATAGATGAATTTGTTGAATTAAATAAATTTTAAAAATACAAAAATATTTTAATGGCTGAGCGCGGCATAATGAGTCTGACGTGCGCACGTCAGGCGTGAAACGATTGCATGTTAAATAAAATGATGCAATGTAATAAGAATGAATTTTAATACAGCTAATGTTTCATTAACAGATGAGGCGGGAAGAGTGGCACCGGATAAATCCGGTGCCATGTCGTGCTGGTGGTGTCAGATTTTCCCGTCAGGTATCAGACGTTTTTCCAGAACTGACGCTTAGCCTTTTGCAGTTTTTCGTAGGCGGCAAGCAGGGACTGATGCGCCGGGAATGCCTGCAGCGACTCATCAACGGACTGCAGGCCATAGAACGGACGTTCTCCACTGATGGCGGCGGAAGCGGCCTCCATGGCGCTTTCGCCATACATCCGCAGGAAAGCGTGATGATACTGCAGCGGATCGCGCTCATCTTCCATCGCCAGTAACAGCAGGGTCTGCAGGCAACGATAGTAGTTTGCGCGCGCTGGCGTGAAGATTGAGCTGTTGAATTCCATCGTCCATTCCGTCCAGATCAGCGCCTGATCCAGATCGCCGCCCGCCAGCGCCAGCATCGCTTTTAACTCGCCCACACGCAGCGTATACCAGCCATTGTCTTTACCGGTCGCCAGGCCCAGCAGCTCACGAACGCGCGTGAAATCATCAAAGCCTTCATCGTCGAGCTGACCGATCAGATCCAGATACTCTTCCGGATTCCAGTTACTGTCAGGCAGAGAGAGCAGGGTTTCACGGATGCCCGCGCCCATGCTGTTGTTCGCCAGCACCAGATCTTCTGCCGGATAGATGTCTGACATGCCCGGAACGATGATGCGGCAGGCGTATACGCCCAGATGCTCGTAATCGGCGATGTAGACTTCCTGATCTTCAGCGGCAAAGATCGCCATCAGTGTGGCAAATTCCTGCTCGGTGCTGCCCGCAAATGACCAGTCAACAAAGTCGTAATCGGCTGTTTCTTTGAACAGATCCCAGGAGATCAGACCGCTTGAATCAATGAAGTGCGTTTCGAGGTTGGCATGTTCAGCGACTTCCTCGTCGTCAAAGGTCGGTGGCGTAAACACGTCCAGGTCTTTGAGGCTGCGGCCCTGCAGCAGTTCGGTCACGGTACGCTCCAGCGCCACACCGAAATCCGGGTGTGCGCCAAAGGAGGCAAAGCAGGTGCCATTAGCAGGGTTGAACAGCACCACGCAGATGACCGGGTATTTTCCGCCCAGCGAGGCGTCATAGGCGAAAATCGGGAAGCCTTCCGCTTCCAGACGGGCAATCGCTTCTGTCACGTCAGGATAACGCTGCATCACGGTATCCGGGATGGCAGGCAGGCTGATGGCTTCAGCAATAATGCGATTTTTAATGTAGCGTTCGAACACTTCAGACAGGCCCTGAACGCGCGCTTCATTCGCCGTGTTACCTGCCGACATGCCGTTTGATACATAGAGATTGCCGATGATGTTCATCGGGATGTAGACCGTCTGCTGGTCGGACTGACGGGTAAAGGGCAGGGCACAGATCCCCCGCTCGGTATGACCGGACTGCAGATCAATCAGGCCGGACGCCGTCAGCGCCTGGTCAGGATCGTAAAACGCCCGCAGGCGCGGGTCCAGAATCCCTTCAGGCAGTGACTCATCGTCAGGAATGGCGAACCATTTCTCATTGGGATAGTGCACGAAATCGCCGCTGGCGATCTCTTTTCCCAGCCAGAAGTCAGCAAAAAAGTAGTTGGTTGAGAGACGCTCAAAGTATTCGCCCAGCGCAGACGCCAGCGCCGCTTTTTTGCTGGCCCCTTTACCATTGGTAAAACAGAGCGGGCAATCGCGGTCGCGGATATGCACTGACCAGACATGGGGAACAGGATTAAGCCAGGAAGCTTCTTCAATATTAAAGCCAAGATCCTGCAGCTTGTTCTGGAAACGCGCAATGGAGTCTTCCAGTGCGGCATCTTTGCCCGGGATAAATGTTTGCGTCATTGTGGCGCTCTCTCAGTTGTCATAGGGTGCGTAAAGCGCGCCATGATACGGACTTTGCTGACCGACCGCTATCAGGGCAGATAATTTTACCGGCTTAGTTTTCATCAGAGCGGCTTGCCAGCCAAATGCGGATTCGAGAGGCCGGATGAAGCCTCACAAAATTCCGTGCCGGTTTGCATTGGTAACATAACCTCCGGCGAGACGGATTCAGAAAATGTGACCGCTCCCTGATTTATGATTGCAGCTATCAGAATGCAGTGATAAAACCGGATGATTATTCATAACCGTTCGATATGACAGTGGTGAGGGGAAATGACGCAAGTTTATAATTTTAGCTCTGGCCCGGCGATGCTACCGGTTGAAGTCCTTCGTCGTGCAGAACAGGAACTGACGAACTGGCGCGGTCTGGGTACCTCTGTAATGGAGATCAGTCACCGCAGTAAAGAGTTTATTCAGGTGGCTGAAGAGGCAGAGCAGGACTTCCGTGATCTGCTAAAAATACCGTCGAATTACAAAGTTTTATTCTGTCATGGCGGGGCGCGCGCGCAGTTTGCCGCTGTGCCGGGTAACCTGCTGGGAAGTGCGACTCACGCCGACTATGCCGATGGCGGTTACTGGGCGCATAGCGCCATAAAAGAAGCGGAAAAATATTGCTCTCCACGCACGCTGGATGTCAAAACGACCCGCGAGGGCAAACGTGCCATTCTGCCGATGCGCGAGTGGGCGGTCAGCGAAGACTCCGCTTACCTGCATTTCTGCCCGAACGAAACCATTGACGGCATCGCCATTGACGAGCAGCCCGACTTTGGCAGCAAAACGGTAGTCGCTGACTTCTCCTCGACCATTCTGTCACGCCCTATCGACGTCAGCCGCTACGGCGTCATCTATGCAGGTGCGCAGAAAAACGTGGGGCCAGCCGGCTTAACCCTGGTGATTGTGCGCGAAGACCTGCTGGGCCAGGCGCACGCCTCCGTGCCTTCTATTCTCGATTACAAAGTGCTGGCCGATAACGATTCAATGTTTAACACCCCGCCCACTTTTGCATGGTATCTCTCCGGACTGGTGTTTAAGTGGCTGAAGGAGAAGGGCGGTGTGGCCGAAATTGATCGCATCAACCAGGCAAAATCTGACCTGCTGTATGGTGTTATCGACCACAGCGGCTTCTATCGCAATGATGTGGCGGCGGAGAACCGTTCCCGCATGAATATTCCTTTCCAGCTGGCTGATGCTTCTCTGGATGCGCTCTTCCTGGAAGAGTCGTTCAGGGCGGGCCTGCATGCGCTGAAAGGGCACCGTGTCGTAGGCGGTATGCGCGCATCTATTTATAATGCGATGCCGCTGGAAGGCGTAAAAGCGCTGACGGATTTCATGGTTGATTTCGAACGCCGTCACGGCTGATTATTAAGATCTCAGCAATTATGCTGATGCCAGACCTCGTCATACGGCGAGGTCTCTGTATTTTTTGAGGATTTCGTTTCACATGCAGGACTCCCTGACTCTCCAGCCCATTGCCCGCGTCAATGGCACCGTAAATCTGCCAGGCTCAAAGAGCGTTTCCAATCGTGCTTTGCTGCTGGCTGCGCTGGCTAACGGCACCACGCGTCTCACCAACTTACTCGACAGCGATGATGTCCGGCACATGCTGAATGCGCTGACCGCGCTGGGCGTGAGCTATACGCTTTCCAGCGATCGCACGGTGTGTGAAGTCACAGGTAATGCCGGGCCGCTTCATGCTGCACAGCCGCTGTCACTGTTCCTGGGGAATGCCGGCACCGCAATGCGTCCGCTGGCTGCGGCGCTCTGTCTGGGCGAGCACGATCTGGAGCTGACCGGCGAACCGCGCATGAAAGAGCGTCCTATCGGCCATCTGGTGGATGCCCTGCGTCAGGGCGGCGCGACCATTGAGTACCGGGAAAACGAAAACTATCCGCCGTTGCGTTTACGGGGTGGGTTCACCGGCGGTGACGTCAGCGTGGATGGCAGTGTCTCCAGCCAGTTCCTGACCGCACTGCTGATGACCGCACCGCTGGCGCAGCAGGATACCTGTATCACGATTAAAGGCGATCTGGTTTCCAAACCTTACATTGATATCACCCTGAACCTGATGCAGTGCTTCGGCGTCGCTGTGGAGAATCAGAACTATCAGCGCTTCCTGATCAAGGGACAGCAGCAGTACCAGTCGCCAGGTGACTATCTGGTTGAAGGCGACGCCTCCTCCGCCTCCTATTTTCTGGCGGCTGCCGCTATCAAAGGTGGCACGGTGCGGGTCACCGGGATTGGTCGCCAGAGCGTGCAGGGCGATATCCGCTTTGCAGACGTGCTGGAAAAAATGGGCGCAACCATTGAGTGGGGCGATGATTACATTGCCTGTACCGCAGGGAAACTGCAGGCGATCGATATGGACATGAACCATATTCCGGATGCCGCCATGACCATTGCGACAACCGCCCTGTTTGCTGAAGGTACAACCCAGTTGCGTAACATCTATAACTGGCGGGTAAAAGAGACCGATCGACTGAGCGCCATGGCCACTGAGCTGCGCAAAGTGGGGGCAGAGGTTGAAGAGGGACATGACTACATTCGTATCACGCCGCCGGTCACGCTGATCCATGCCGATATCGGTACCTACAACGATCACCGTATGGCGATGTGCTTCTCTCTGGTGGCGCTCTCCGATACGCCGGTGACCATTCTGGATCCCGGCTGCACCGCTAAAACCTTCCCGGACTATTTTGTTCAGCTGGCAAAAATCAGCCAGCCTGCCTGATATCTCCTCTCCGGTGCGGTTTCGCACCGGATCCCGCCGGTTTAATCTGGCTGTCATTCCGCAGAGATCCTCTGAATTAACTAAGATTTCGAACCCTGTCAGTGCGAAAGGGTAACCAAGCCATGCTATGCAGCGTATAATGCTATGCATTATTGGTGACCAGATGGTCATAAGGCACGCAGCAACAGGAGGGAATAATGACAGTAACTGCCCCGGTCATAACTATTGATGGGCCAAGTGGAGCGGGAAAAGGAACCCTGTGCAAAGCCATGGCGGAATCGCTGCAGTGGCATCTGCTGGACTCCGGTGCGATTTACCGCGTGCTGGCGTTAGCCGCACTGCATCATCAGGTGGATATCGAGTCTGAAGAAGCACTGGTGCCGATTGCAGCGCATCTTGATGTGCGTTTCGTGTCACAAAACGGTGAAATGCAGGTTATCCTCGAAGGCGAAGATGTTACCGGTGAAATCCGCACGCAGGAGGTGAGCAACACCGCTTCCCGCGTAGCCGCTTTTCCGCGGGTGCGTGAGGCGCTGTTGCGCCGTCAGCGTGGTTTCCGTGAAATGCCGGGCCTGATTGCAGATGGTCGTGACATGGGCACCGTGGTTTTTCCGGATGCGCCGGTGAAAATTTTCCTCGATGCCAGCCCGGAAGAGCGTGCTCAGCGCCGTATGCTACAGTTGCAGGATAATGGCTTTAATGTTAACTTTGACCGCCTTTTAGCCGAGATAAAAGAGCGCGACGACCGCGATCGCAATCGCGCAATTGCCCCTTTAGTTGCTGCTGACGATGCACTGGTGCTGGACTCTACCGAGATGTCTATCGACCAGGTCATTGAAAAAGCACTACATTATGCCCGTGAAAAACTGGGCATTCCGGCTTAACTGAATTTATCACCCCGTACCACGGATCCGGTGCAGGGCATGTGAAACAACCCCATCCGACATGAAGTCAGATGGACGTTAAATTGAAGAATCCTGAAGATTATCAATATGACTGAATCTTTTGCTCAACTATTTGAAGAATCCTTAAAAACAATCGAAACCCGCCCGGGTTCTATCGTTCGTGGCATCGTCGTTTCTATCGACAAAGATGTCGTTCTGGTTGATGCGGGTCTGAAATCTGAATCTGCAATTCCTGCAGAGCAGTTCAAGAACGCAGCCGGCGAACTGGAAATCCAGGTTGGCGACGAAGTTGATGTTGCTCTGGATGCAGTGGAAGACGGCTTCGGTGAAACCCTGCTGTCCCGTGAGAAAGCGAAGCGCCATGAAGCATGGATCACGCTGGAGAAAGCTTACGAAGACGCTGAAACTGTTACCGGTGTTATCAACGGCAAAGTTAAAGGCGGCTTCACAGTTGAGCTCAACGGTATCCGTGCGTTCCTGCCAGGTTCACTGGTAGATGTGCGCCCGGTGCGCGATACGCTGCACCTGGAAGGCAAAGAGCTTGAGTTCAAAGTGATCAAGCTGGATCAGAAACGCAACAACGTCGTGGTTTCACGTCGTGCGGTTATCGAATCCGAAAACAGCGCAGAGCGCGATCAGCTGCTGGAAAACCTGCAGGAAGGCATGGAAGTTAAAGGTATCGTTAAGAACCTCACTGACTACGGCGCATTCGTTGATCTGGGCGGCGTTGATGGCCTGCTGCACATCACTGACATGGCATGGAAGCGCGTTAAGCATCCTAGCGAAATCGTCAACGTGGGCGACGAAATCACCGTTAAGGTGCTGAAGTTCGACCGCGAGCGTACTCGTGTTTCTCTGGGTCTGAAGCAGCTGGGCGAAGATCCATGGGTTGCTATCGCTAAACGCTATCCGGAAGGCACCCGCCTGACCGGTCGTGTAACCAACCTGACTGATTACGGCTGCTTCGTAGAAATCGAAGAAGGCGTTGAAGGTCTGGTACACGTTTCTGAAATGGACTGGACCAACAAAAACATCCATCCGTCTAAAGTTGTTAACGTAGGCGACGTGGTTGAAGTTATGGTTCTGGACATCGACGAAGAGCGTCGTCGTATCTCCCTGGGTCTGAAGCAGTGCAAATCTAACCCATGGCAGCTGTTCGCTGAGACGCACAACAAAGGCGATCGTGTTGAAGGTAAAATCAAGTCAATCACTGACTTCGGTATCTTCATCGGCCTGGACGGCGGCATCGACGGTCTGGTTCACCTGTCTGACATCTCCTGGAACGCGACTGGCGAAGAAGCCGTTCGTGAGTACAAAAAAGGCGACGAAATCGCTGCTGTTGTACTGCAGGTCGATGCAGAGCGTGAGCGTATCTCTCTGGGCGTTAAACAGCTGGCAGAAGATCCGTTCAACAACTACATCACTCTGAACAAGAAAGGTGCCATCGTCACCGGTAAAGTGACTGCAGTTGACGCTAAAGGTGCTACAGTTGAATTAGCAGACGGCGTTGAGGGTTACCTGCGCGCTTCTGAAGCTTCACTGGACCGCATTGAAGATGCAACTCTGGTTCTGAACGTTGGCGACGACGTTGAAGCTAAGTTCACCGGCGTTGATCGTAAAAACCGTGTCGTAAGCCTGTCTGTCCGTGCGAAAGACCAGGCTGATGAGAAAGAAGCTATCAATACTGTTAACACCAAACAGGAAGAAGGCAATTTCTCCAGCGCTATGGCTGAAGCGTTCAAAGCGGCTAAAGGCGAGTAATCGACCTGAAGCACCGGGTGGGCAACCACCCGGTTTCGGTAAAAGCTGTCATTCATTCCAACAGGGATAAACCGGAGGTTACATGACCAAGTCAGAACTGATTGAAAGACTGGCGGGACAGCATACTCATATACCGGCGAAAGTCGTTGAGGATGCAGTAAAAGAGATGCTTGAGCACATGGCCACCACGCTGGCACAGGGCGAACGTATCGAAATCCGGGGATTCGGCAGTTTTTCTTTGCACTATCGCGCTCCGCGTACTGGACGTAACCCGAAAACGGGTGACAAAGTGGATCTGGAAGGTAAATACGTTCCCCACTTTAAGCCAGGCAAAGAGCTGCGCGATCGCGCAAACATCTACGGCTAAGCTAATACCGAACCAGATAAACGACATCTCCGGATGTCGTTTTTTTTTGCCTGCAATTCACCCTCAGGCCTGATTTCCATCGCGCTGTCATCTGCACGGTAATGCCACACTTTTTTTGCGAGGCATCCCGAACCCGCCCGATCCTCTTCTGTCGCTTTCTCCGCTTTTGCGCAGAATAGCCGGAGTGAATGATGGGACGCGATTATGCTGACATGGACCGTTCTGGCGCGACTGGCAATTATTGCCACACTGCCTTTACTGCTGATACCCCACCTGCCTTCGGGCGAGGTGACAGGAGCGCTGCTGCTTGCCGGTCTGCTACTGCAGCACGGCTCATCCCCCTGCGTCCGTCTGATCGCTATCGCGCTGCTGCTGCTGGCCTGGGCCTGCAATGATGCCCGCCTGATGGTGCGGGATATTGAACAGCTTTCCGCACGCCCGGCAGCCTTCACGGTTCAGATCAGTGAGGTTCGCACAGAGCGAAAACAGATGCGCGTTCGTCTGTTAACAGCGCAGGACAGGATGATCTTTCCGCCTCGCTTTGCCTGGATCTGGTTCGATGCTGAGCCGGAGTTTTACTGTCCGGGTCAGCGCTGGAAGATGCAGCTCCGTCTGCGACCGGTTCACGCCCGGCTCAATGAGGGCGACTTCGATGCGCAGCGTTTTGCTCTGGCTAACAATACGCCGCTACAGGGGCGTATCCTCAGGCAGCGCGTAGAGGAGGCGCGATGTGACGGCCGCTGGCGCTTTATTCTGAAGCAGCGTGAGAGAAATCACGCAACGGCAACACAGGCGACGCTGGACGCGCTGGCGTTTGGCATCCGGGATCGCATGAGCCCGCAGACACGACAGCTACTGCGGGAAACCGGCACCGCGCATCTGATGGCGATATCCGGTATGCATATCGCGCTGGCCGCCAGCACCGGCTGGCTGCTGGCGCGTGGCGTGCAATTTTTCCTGCCCGCCCGCTGTATCGGCTACCTTTTCCCTCTCGCGGTAAGCTGGCTGCTGGCGGCACTCTATACCTGGCTCTCAGGTGCGCAGCCTCCCGCAGAGCGTTCCCTGCTGGCCCTGACGCTGTGGGCGATCACCCGATTTGCCGGTATTCAGCTGAACAGCTGGCAGGTCTGGACATTCTGTATTGCGCTGCTGCTGGTGACGGATCCCTTAACCGTGCTCTCTGACAGCTTCTGGCTCTCGGTGCTGGCTGTCGGCATGCTGCTGATCTGGTACCACTGGTTTCCGCTGCCGGCGGCGTTCCGCTTTCAGCGGCGCTGGCTGCCCCTGCAGCTGCTGCATCTGCAGGCCGGCATGATGATTCTGATGGTGCCGCTGCAGGTGGCGATTTTTAACGGCATCAGCCTTACCGCGCTGGTCGCGAATATGGTGGCGATTCCGATCGTCTCATTTCTGACCATGCCGCTGATCACGCTCGCATTGCTGCTGCCATTTGCTTCTCTGTCGGTGCTCTTCTGGCAGGCCGCCGACTGGTCGCTGCGCGCGCTCTTTTATTCTCTGACGCTGCTGCCCGACGGATGGTGGCCGCTGAATGGCACTACCTGGTTCGCGGTAATGGTATGGGGCGGGCTGATTCTCTGGCGTGCGCAGCTCTTCTTCTCTCTGCCGTTCAGCAGTTGCGCGCTGGCGCTGGCAATGATACTGAGCCGCCAGCCCGCGCCACGATCCGGCTGGCGCGTCGATATGCTGGATATCGGCCACGGCCTCAGCCTGGTGATCAGCCAGGGTCACGAGGCGGTGATGTATGACACCGGACCACGCTGGCAGAACGATAACGCGGGTAGCCGGATTATCATTCCGTGGCTGGAGCGCAGGCAGCTGCGGTTAAAACAGATCATTCTGAGCCATAAACATCAGGATCATACCGGCGGGCTGGCGGCGATCACGCAACGCTGGCCAGCGGTGCCGATCAGAAGTGCGCTGGGAGAAAAGGCGCATCTGCCCTGCGTGCGCGGCACCCGCTGGCGCTGGCAGCAGCTCAGTTTTCGGGTGGTCTGGCCGCTGACGGCGCCCGTGGCGGGGGGGAATAATGACTCCTGTGTCATCATTGTCGATGATGGCCGGATCCGGCTGATGCTGACCGGGGATATTGAAGCAAAGGCGGAGCGGCAGCTGGTGGCGCTGGAGAAGCAGGCACTGAAGGTCGATATCCTGCAGGTGCCGCACCACGGCAGCCGGACTTCATCAACTTCGCTGCTGCTGCGCAGGGCGGCAGGCCACACCGCGATTGCCTCTCTGGCGCGTTACAACGCCTGGCGAATGCCGGCGAAACGGGTGCTGAAAAATTACCGGATGGCCGGTTTTCGCTGGCTGGATACGGGGCAATCCGGGCAAATCACGCTCCGGATTGCGCAGGGCAGGGTGCAGATTTCTGGCCTGCGGGAACAATTAATGCCCCGCTGGTATCATCAGTGGTTTGGCGTCAAAGACGAATCCAGGTAGAATGGCCGGCTATTTCCAACAGCGTGAATAAATAATGCATCAAGATAAAGATCTCTCTACGTGGCAGACGTTTCGCCGACTCTGGCCGATGATCGCGCCGAATAAAGCGGGATTGATTGTGGCCTCGGTCGCCCTGATTATTAATGCTGCGGGCGACGCCTTAATGCTCTCCCTGTTGAAACCATTACTGGACGATGGCTTTGGTAAAGCGGACAGGTCGGTAATGCTGTGGATGCCGTTGGTGGTGATTGGCCTGATGCTGGTCCGCGGCGTAACCAGTTATATTTCCAGCTACTGCATCTCCTGGGTCTCGGGTAATGTCGTGATGAACATCCGCCGTCGGCTGTTCAGCCATATGATGGGCATGCCGGTGTCATTTTTTGACCAGCAGTCGACCGGAACCCTGCTGTCGCGCATAACCTACGACTCAGAGCAGGTTGCCTCCTCTTCTTCCGGCGCACTGGTCACCGTGGTGCGTGAAGGGGCCTCCATCATTGGTCTGTTTATCATGATGTTCTACTACAGCTGGCAGCTGTCGTTGATCCTGATTGTTCTGGCCCCCATCGTCTCCTTTGCGATCCGCACCGTCTCCAAACGCTTCCGCTCAATCAGCAAAAGCATGCAGAACACCATGGGACAGGTCACGACCAGCGCCGAACAGATGCTGAAAGGGCACAAAGAGGTGCTGATCTTTGGCGGGCAGGAGATTGAGTCCGAACGTTTCTCCCGCGTCAGTAACCGTATGCGTCAGCAGGGCATGAAGCTGGTTTCGGCGTCCTCTATCTCCGATCCGGTTATTCAGCTGATCGCCTCGCTGGCCCTGGCGTTTGTTCTCTATGCCGCCAGCTTCCCCAGCGTCATGGATACCCTGACCGCCGGTACGATCACCGTCGTCTTCTCCTCAATGATCGCCCTGATGCGTCCGCTGAAATCCCTGACCAACGTCAATGCCCAGTTCCAGCGCGGCATGGCGGCCTGTCAGACCCTGTTCTCGATTCTGGACAGCGAGCAGGAAGTGGATAACGGCACGCGCGAAATAACCCGCGCGAAAGGGGATATCGAATTCCGCGATGTGACCTTTACCTATCCGGGTCGCGACATCCCGGCGCTCCGCCATATCAACCTGTCGCTGCCGGCAGGCAAGACGGTGGCGCTGGTGGGCCGTTCCGGTTCCGGTAAATCGACGATGGCGAGCCTGCTGACCCGTTTTTATGACATTCAGGAGGGCGAAATCCGTCTGGACGGTCACGATCTGCGTGAGTACAGCCTGCGTTCGCTGCGTAACCAGGTCGCCCTGGTGTCGCAGAATGTGCACCTCTTTAACGATACCATCGCCAACAACATTGCGTATGCGCGCAGTGAGCAATACAGCCGTGAAGAGATCGAGCGGGCGGCCACGATGGCGCATGCCATGGACTTCATCAATAAGATGGATAAAGGCCTGGACACCGTGATCGGTGAGAACGGCGTGCTGTTGTCCGGTGGTCAGCGTCAGCGTATTGCGATTGCCCGTGCGCTGCTGCGCGATTGCCCTATCCTGATCCTCGATGAAGCCACCTCTGCGCTGGATACCGAGTCGGAACGCGCGATTCAGTCGGCACTGGACGAGCTGCAGAAGAACCGGACCTCGCTGGTCATCGCGCACCGACTCTCTACCATTGAAAAGGCGGATGAGATCGTGGTGATCGAAGATGGTCAGATTGTGGAACGCGGAACGCATCAGGCACTGCTGGAAGAGCGCGGTGCCTATGCCCAGCTGCACAAGATGCAATTCGGCCAATGATAGAACGTATCTGGAGCGGTCGATCGCCTCTGTGGCTGCTGCTGTGGCCTCTCAGCCTGCTGTATGGGGCGATCACGGCTCTGATACGCCTGAGTTACCGGCGCGGCTGGCGTAAAAGCTGGCGCGCGCCGCTGCCGGTTGTGGTGGTGGGAAACTTAACGGCGGGCGGCAATGGCAAAACGCCGGTGGTGATCTGGCTGGTTGCGGCGCTGCAGCAGCGCGGCCTGCGCGTCGGCGTGGTTTCCCGCGGCTATGGCGGCAGGGCCGATCGCTACCCTTTGCTGGTAACCGCGCAGACCCGCACGGAACAGGCCGGTGATGAACCGGTGCTGATCGCCCAGCGCACGGCGGCCCCGGTCGCGGTCGCCCCGAAACGGCGACAGGCGATCGAGGCGTTACTGGCGCAGGGTCCGCTGGATGCGATCATCACGGACGACGGCCTGCAGCATTATGCTCTGCAGCGCGATCGGGAAATTGTGGTGGTGGACGGTGTGCGTCGTTTCGGCAACGGCTGGTGGTTGCCTGCCGGTCCGATGCGCGAACGTGCCGATCGGCTGCATCAGGTCGACGCCGTAATCGTCAACGGAGGCGAAGCGCAGCCTGGCGAGATCGCCATGCAGCTTCAGCCGGGGCTGGCGACTAACCTGCTGACCGGTGAAACCTGCCCGCCTGCGCAACTGGGTAAGGTGGTGGCGATGGCCGGGATCGGTCATCCTCCCCGTTTCTTTACCACGCTGAAACAGCAGGGCATAACGCCGGTGGCAGAGATCGCCTTTGCCGACCATCACGCTTACAGTAAAGAAGAGCTGACCCGACTGCTTCAGGGCAGCCAGCAGTTGCTGATGACCGAAAAAGATGCGGTGAAATGCCGCGACTTTGCCCAGCCCGCGTGGTGGTATCTGCCAGTCGATGCCCGGTTAACCGGCACCGCCGTGGCACCGCTGCTGGACGATATCGAACAACTCTGCCGCCGCCAGCCCTGACGGCGGCCCCCCTTCAGGCAGAGCCTGATAAGGAAGAGGATGAATACCCCGCATTCACTTTCGTTACAACAGGCACGCCACCTTCATCTCGCCGCGCAGGGCCTGCTACGCCCGCCAGCAAAACGTGCAGTTTATCAGGATCTGACTGATTGCATCTCCCGCATGTCGCTGCTGCAAATCGACACCATCCATGTAGTGGCCCGTAGCCCCTATATAGTCCTGTTCAGTCGTCTGGGTCACTATCCTGGGGTATGGCTCGAACAGGCGCTGGCAAAGGGCGAGATTTTTGAGTACTGGGCACACGAAGCCTGCTTTATTCCGCGATCTGATTACAGACTGCTGCGTCATCGCATGCTGTCGCCGGAACGTCTGGGCTGGAAATATAACGCACAGTGGGTCGCTGAACATCAGCAGGAGATCGCGGAGTTACTGCAGCAGATCAGGGATCACGGCCCGGTGCGCGCCGCCGACTTTACCCCGACGGTTAAGACGCCAGCGGGATGGTGGGCATGGAAACCGCACAAGCGCCATCTGGAAAACCTCTTCAGCGCCGGTGAGCTGATGGTTGCCGAACGCCGCAATTTCCAGCGCGTCTACGATCTCCGCAGTCGCGTGATGCCGGAGTGGCAGGATGCGCAACAGGGTATCAGCGAGGCGGAGGCAATCCGTCAGATGCTGCTGAACAGCGCCCGTAGCTTAGGGATATTTCGTGCGGCCTGGCTGCCCGACTACTATCGTCTGAAGCGGGCTCCCGTGAACGCCTTTATCGCGGAGGCCGAAGCGGCGGGGGAACTGATCGCCGTTAACGCTGAAGCGCTGGGGGCGATGTGGCTGCATCGCGACCTTCTGCCGCTACTGGAAACGCCTCTGCAGGCGACCCACAGCGCGCTGCTGTCGCCCTTTGATCCGGTGGTGTGGGATCGCAAACGCGCGCTGGCGCTGTTCGGCTTTGACTACCGCATCGAGTGTTACACCCCGGCGGAAAAGCGCAAATTTGGCTATTTCGTGTTACCCATCCTGCATCGCGGCGAGATAAAAGGGCGGCTCGATGCCCGTATGCTGCGTCAGGCCAGACAGCTGGAGATTAAAAACATCTGGCTCGAAGCGGAGACGCGCGTCACGGCGCGTTTTGTCACCGACATCCGGCGCGCTATCGAACGGTTTGCGGCCTGGCAGGGAGCGGAGAGCGTTACTCTCATGCAGGCACCCGATTCACTCAGGGAGCAATGGCCCACGCACTGGACGCTGCCGTGATCGCTGTTACGGCCGCCACCGCGTAAGACGTTTTACCCCATCCCGCCTGCGCCGCGCTATGGTATGCTTTAACCCTCAAGCATTCGGTCCCTGATGGAGGACATATGGATCATCGTTTACTCGAAATCGTTGCCTGCCCGGTTTGTAATGGCAAACTCTACTTCAACAATGCTCAGCAGGAGCTGATCTGCAAACCTGACGGCCTGGCCTTCCCGGTCAGAGAGGGCATTCCGGTGCTGCTGGAAACGGAAGCGCGCACGCTCTCTGTTGAAGAGATTCATCCATGAGTTTTACCGCCATCATTCCGGCGCGTTATGCCTCAACCCGCCTGCCCGGAAAGCCCTTGCTCGACATCCACGGTAAACCGATGGTGGTGCATGTAATGGAGCGCGCCCGTGAATCGGGTGCCAGCCGGGTCATTGTCGCGACCGACCACCCTGACGTGGCGCAGGCGGTGGAAGCGGCTGGCGGCGAAGTCTGCATGACGCGCGTCGATCACCAGTCCGGCACGGAGCGGCTGGCCGAAGTGGTCGAAAAATATCAGTTTGCCGACGATGAAATCATCGTCAACGTTCAGGGCGACGAGCCTATGATCCCGGCTGAGATTGTGCGCCAGGTAGCCACGAACCTGGCAGGATCGTCGGCCGGCATGGCGACGCTGGCCGTACCGATCACCGATGCCGAAGAGGCCTTTAATCCGAACGCGGTGAAAGTCGTGATGGATGAGAAAGGGTACGCGCTCTACTTCTCACGGGCGACCATTCCCTGGGATCGTGAGCGTTACGCCGCCTCGCGCGAGCAGATCGGCGAGACCCTGCTGCGTCACATCGGCATCTACGCCTATCGTGCCGGTTTTATCCGGCGCTACGTTGCCTGGGCGCCCTGTCCGCTGGAGCAGATTGAGCTGCTGGAGCAGCTGCGTGTGCTGTGGTACGGCGAGAAAATTCACGTTGCCGTAGCGAAAGCGATCCCCAGCGTTGGCGTCGATACGCCTGAGGATTTGCAACGCGTCCGCGACGCGATGCACGCCTGACAAATAGCGGGGAGCCCGTCTCCCCGCTTCAGCACAAATTTTGATCCGCCGCTAAACGCCCAGACTTCCTTCAGGATAGTGTGATCTTCATCTGAGGAGGATGCCGTATGGAACAGCTCAAATCGGAACTCACGCTGGCGCTGGGGGAAACCATCAGCCGCCTCGAACTCATCAGCGAACATCCGCCGACCCGGCTTTATGCGCTCTACGATCGGGAAGGGCGTCCGATGCCCGTGGTGGCCAGATATTTTCGTCATCAGGGCCGGGCGGCGATGGAAGCCAGAAAGCTGGCGCTGCTGGGGCAGGCCGGGCTGATCGCCGTGCCCGCCGTCTATGGTCTGGTGATGAGCCAGCAGCCTCCCGCTCACGAAATGCTTCTGCTGGGGCGCCTGAATGGCGTGACGGCGGAAGCGCCTGCGCGCGATGCGGAGCGCTGGGATCAGTTCTGTGAACAGGTGGTCGAAGGGCTGCTGGCCTGGCACCGGCTTGACAGTCACGGCCTGGTAGGAACGGTTGACAGCACCCAGCAGAACCGCTGGCCCGCCTGGTATGCGCAGCGGGTGGAGGTATTGTGGGCTACGCTGGGCTACCTGCGACCGCCCGCCTTTACGCTGGACGATCGGCAGGTGCTGTTTCGCTGCCGGGCGCGGCTGGCGCATCTGTTCCGCGACTTCGACGATCCCTGCGTGATGGTGCACGGCAATGTGCGGCTGCAGAGTATGCTGAAAAACAGCCGCAGCGATCAGTTAATCGCGATGACCCAGCCGGGCACTATCCTTTGGGCTCCGCGTGAATACGATCTGATTCACCTGGACGGCTCGCCCGCTGAAACGGCGCTGCTGCACACTTATCTGCAGCGGGCACCGGTTTCCGAAGGCTTTCTCTGGCGGCGATGGGTTTACCAGCTCTGGGACTGCATCGATCAGATGGTTCAGACCGGCCTCTTCAATCGTGCCCGTTTCGATTACGCGCGTTCGCAGCTACTGCCCTGGCTCGGCTGATTCAACATTCCCGCCCCGGAGCCGCTGCAGCAGCGTGCCCAGTGTTTCATAGACGGCGCGTTCACTGTGACTCAGCCAGATCGACGAAGGGATAGCCCGTTCCCATCCATTCAGCGGCGAGGTAATCGCCAGCTGATTGGCGGGCGCAGCGATCGGCTGCAACCCGACCGCGTGGAAGAAGCGGATGGCCCGCGGCATATGGTTCGCGGAGGTGACCAGCAGGAATGGGCGATCGCCTACCGTCTCTTTCACCGCCCGGGCTTCATCCGCCGTATCGCGCGGCTGATCGAGAATCTGAATATGATTGGGGGCGACACCCAGACTCTCCGCCACCTGCGCGGCCACCCAGGCGCTGCTTTTGGGATTGGTGCCTCCGGCCGCGCCGGTGAAGATCAGGGTGGCCTGCGGATTCCGCTGCCACTGGCGGATGCCTTCCGCCACGCGCGGCAGGCTGTTATTCAGCAGATTTGAGCTGGGCGCCCAGGCCGGATTAAACGTATAGCCCCCGCCGAGTACCACAATGTAGTCCACTTTCTCGGTGCCGTTCCAGGTCGGATAGCGGCTGTCCAGCGGCAGCAGCAGACGATCGGCCAGCGGTTGCAGGCTCAGTAGCAGCAGAAGCAGCCAGCTGACAGAGATTAGCGTTTTGCCGCTTTTCTGCCAGCCCGTAAACCAAAGCAGTAAAATGCCCAGCGCCATCAGCGAAAGCAGCAGCGGCAGGGGCAAAAGTAGCCCGCCAATGACTTTTTTCAGGGTAAATAACATCAAAAATGCGTCCTGTTGTCCGAAAATAGAGCACCCGGAAGGGAAGATGGGGATGAAAGGTTCATTCTTCTGGTGCCTGTGACAAAATAGCACAAGTCTCACCGCAGCATACCGGAGCGCATGCCATGCAGGATCGTAACTTTGACGATCTCGCGGATAAATTTTCGCAAAATATTTACGGCACCACGAAAGGGCGTATACGCCAGGCCATCCTCTGGGATGAGCTGGAAAAGATCGTGCCCAGCCTGTCCTCCTCTCCGCTCTTCGTGCTGGATGCAGGCGGCGGCGTGGGACAGGTCTCCAGCGGCCTTGCTGCGCAGGGCCATCAGGTTCTGCTGTGCGATCTCTCTGGCGAAATGCTGCGCCGGGCCGAAGAGAATGCGGCGGCGCAGGGTGTGAGCCACAACATGCAATTCAGACAAATTAGCGCTCAGCAGGTGGGCGAACATTTGGATAAGCCGGTGGATCTGGTATTGTTCCACGCTGTGCTTGAGTGGGTCGCTGAACCGGAGACGGTGCTGAAGGCGTTGTTCGATCAGCTGCGTCCGGGCGGCGTCATGTCGCTGATGTTTTACAATCTGCACGGCCTGACACTGCGCACCCTGACGCTGGGAAACTTCGGCTATCTGCGAACGAATCTGACCAAACGCAAAAAGCGCACGCTGTCGCCTGACTATCCGCGCGACCCCGAACAGGTCTACCGCTGGCTTGAAGCGTGCGGCTTTGTGATTGAGCAGCGCGCCGGGATCCGGGTGTTCAGCGACTACATGAAGCCGCCCAAAGGCGAGCCGAAAAGCGACGATGAAATTATTGAGATGGAGCGGCGTTACTGCCGTCAGGAACCCTTTTTGAGCTTAGGGCGTTACATTCACGTGACCGCGCGTAAACCCGGGCAGAAGGACGAATTATGAGTGAATTTTCCCAGACGGTACCTGAACTGGTCTCCTGGGCGCGCAAAAATGACTTTTCCCTTGCGCTGCCGGTGGAACGTCTGGCCTTTTTGCTGGCTATCGCCACCCTCAACGGTGAGCGGATGGATGGCGAAATGAGCGAAGGCGATCTGATCGATGCATTTCGCCACGTCAGTAAAGCTTTCGAACAAACCCATGAAACTGTGCTGGTTCGCGCCAACAACGCCATCAACGACATGGTGCGCCAGCGCCTGCTCAACCGTTTTACCAGCGAGCTGACCGAAGGCAACGCCATCTATCGTCTGACGCCGCTGGCGATCGGCATCACCGACTATTACATCCGCCAGCGTGAGTTTTCGACGCTGCGCCTGTCGATGCAGCTTTCGATTGTCGCCAGTGAGCTGAAACGGGCCGCCGATGCCGCTCAGGAAAATGGCGATGAGTTTCACTGGCACCGTAACGTTTTCGCGCCGCTGAAATATTCGGTGGCGGAGATTTTCGACAGCATCGATATGACCCAGCGTCTGATGGATGAACAGCAGCAGGCGGTGAAAAATGACATCGCCGAACTGCTGAACAAAGACTGGCGCGCGGCGATCTCCAGCTGTGAAATGCTGCTCTCTGAAACGTCCGGCACGCTGCGCGAACTGCAGGATACGCTGGAAGCCGCCGGGGACAAACTCCAGGAAAATCTGCTGCGTATTCAGGATGCCACGCTGGACAGCCCCGATCTGGGCTTCGTCGATAAGCTGGTGTTTGATCTGCAAAGCAAGCTCGACCGCATCACCAGCTGGGGCCAGCAGGCGATCGACCTGTGGATCGGCTATGACCGGCACGTCCATAAATTTATCCGTACCGCCATCGACATGGATAAAAACCGCGTCTTTGCGCAGCGTCTGCGGGTATCGGTCCAGAACTACTTCGATGCCCCCTGGGCGCTGACCTACGCCAACGCCGACCGCCTGTATGACATGCGCGATGAGGCGCTGACGCTGCGGAATGACGAAGTGATGGGCGAACTGCCGCCGGAGATGGAGTACGAAGAGATTAATGAAATTCGCGAACAGCTGGCAGCGATGATCGAAGAGGCGCTGCAGGTCTATAAAGCGCAACAGAAACCGCTCAACCTCGCGTCAGTGATGCGCGACTACCTGGCTCAGTACCCACGCGCCCGCCATTTCGATCTGGCGCGGATTGTGGTCGACCAGGCGGTTCGCCTCGGCGTTGCGGAAGCTGATTTAGCCGGTTTGCCTGTGGAATGGCAAGCTATCAATGATTACGGAGCCAAGGTGCAGGCACATGTCATCGACAAATATTGAACAAGTGATGCCGGTTAAACTGGCACAGGCACTGGCCAACCCGATTTTCCCTGCGCTGGACAGCCAGTTACGCGCCGGACGTCATATCGGTATCGAAGAGCTGGATAACCACGCTTTTCTGATGGACTACCAGTCTTTCCTCGAAGAGTTTTATACCCGTTATCACGTTGAGTTAATTCGTGCTCCGGAAGGGTTTTTCTATCTGCGTCCGCGTTCAACCACGCTGATCCCGCGCTCGGTACTCTCTGAGCTGGATATGATGGTTGGCAAGATCCTCTGCTACCTCTATCTCAGCCCGGAAAGGCTCGCCAATGAGGGGATCTTTACCCAGCAGGAGCTGTATGACGAACTGCTCTCCCTGGCCGACGAAAGCCGCCTGCTGAAGCTGGTCAACCAGCGTTCAACCGGGTCCGATCTGGACCGCACCAAACTGCAGGAGAAAGTGCGCGCCTCTCTGAGCCGCCTGCGTCGCCTGGGCATGGTGTGGTTTTTCGGCAACGACAGCAGCAAATTCCGCATCACCGAATCGGTGTTTCGCTTCGGTGCCGACGTGCGCGGCGGCGATGACGCGCGTGAAGCGCAGCTTCGCCTGATTCGGGATGGCGAAGCCATGCTACTGGAAAACGCGACAGCACCGGTCGACACCGACGAAGGTGAAGGACAGGAAGGTGACGCGAGTGAGAACGCAGAGGAAGAACAGGCATGATTGAGCGCGGAAAATTTCGTTCGCTTACGCTGATCAACTGGAACGGCTTTTTTGCCCGCACCTTTGATCTCGATGAGTTAGTCACCACGCTGTCCGGCGGTAACGGTGCCGGGAAGTCCACTACGATGGCGGCCTTTGTGACGGCCCTGATCCCCGATTTAACACTGCTGCACTTCCGAAATACCACTGAAGCGGGCGCCACCTCCGGCTCCCGCGACAAGGGTCTGCACGGTAAACTGCGCGCCGGGGTCTGCTACTCGATGCTGGACGTGGTTAACTCACGTCATCAGCGTGTGGTGGTCGGCGTCCGCCTGCAGCAGGTCGCCGGACGCGATAAAAAGGTCGATATCAAGCCCTTCAGTATTCACGGCCTGCCCACCGACACCAATCCGACCGACATGCTGACGGAAGTGCTTAACAGCCGTCAGGCGCGCGTACTGCCGCTGAATGAGGTTAAAGAGCGCGTCGAGGCGCAGGAGGGCGTGCAGTTCCGCGCCTATAACTCGGTCACCGACTATCACGCCATGATGTTTGATCTTGGCGTGGTGCCGCGTCGTCTGCGCTCAGCCAGCGATCGCAGCAAGTTCTATCGCCTGATTGAGGCCTCGCTGTATGGCGGCATCTCCAGCGCCATCACCCGATCGCTGCGTGACTACCTGCTGCCTGAAAACAGCGGGGTGCGCAAAGCGTTCCAGGATATGGAAGCCGCACTGCGCGAGAACCGCATGACGCTGGAAGCAATCCGCGTGACCCAGTCTGACCGCGATCTTTTCAAGCATCTGATCTCCGAGGCGACCAGCTACGTCTCTGCGGACTACATGCGCCACGCCAACGAGCGCCGGGGACACCTCGACAGCGCGCTGCAGCTGCGCAATGAGCTATTCAGCAGCCGTAAGCAGCTGGCGACCGAACAGTATCGTCACGTCGAAATGGCGCGCGAACTGGCTGAGCACAGCGGCGCCGAAAACGATCTCGAAGTTGATTATCAGGCTGCCAGCGACCACCTGAACCTGGTGCAGACCGCGATGCGTCAGCAGGAGAAGATCGAGCGCTACGACGCGGATATCGAGGATCTGACCCTGCGGCTGGAAGAGCAGACCGAAGTGGTCGCCGAAGCGCGCGAAATTCAGGAAGAGAACGAAGCCCGCGCCGAAGCGGCCGAGCTGGAAGTGGATGAGCTGAAGAGCCAGCTGGCCGATTTCCAGCAGGCGCTCGACGTGCAGCAGACCCGCGCTATCCAGTATCAGCAGGCTCTGCAGGCGCTGGAGCGCGCCCGGACGCTCTGTCAGCTGCCCGATCTGAACATTGATAATGCGGCGGAGTGGCAGGAGAGTTTTCAGGCTAAAGAGGAAGAGGCGACGGAACGTCTGCTGCATCTGGAACAGAAGCTGAGCGTGGCGGAAGCGGCGCACAGTCAGTTTGAGCAGGCGCTGGCGCTGGTCACCAGCATCGCCGGTGACGTGACGCGGCAGGATGCGTGGCAGACCGGCCGCGAACTGCTGCGCGATGCCAGCAATCAGCGTCATCACGCCGAGCAGCTTTCGTCGCTGCGTCTGCGTCTTAACGAGCTTGAGCAGCGTCTGCGTGAGCAGCATGAGGCGGAGCGTCTGCTGGCCGAGTTCTGCAAGCGTCAGGGGCAGCACTACGATCCCGATGCGCTGGCGGGCCTGCAGCAGGAGCTGGAAGCGCAGATTGAGCAGCTGAACAGCAGCGTGTCGGACGCCGGTGAGCAGCGCATGAAGATGCGTCAGGAGCTGGAGCAGCTGCGTGAGCGCATCACCAGCCTGACCGCCCGTGCCCCCCACTGGCTGGCGGCGCAGGAGATCCTGACGCAGCTCAGCGAGCAGACGGGCCAGGCGCTCAGCAGCAGCCAGGATGTCACCGAATATATGCAGCAGCTGCTGGAGCGTGAGCGCGAAACTACCGTCGAGCGCGACGAAGTGGCCGCCAGCAAACGCGATATCGAGCAGCAGATTGAGCGGCTGAGCCAGCCTGGCGGAGCGGAAGATGCGCGTCTGACCCAGCTGGCTGAACGTTTTGGCGGCGTCCTGCTCTCTGAAATTTATGATGATGTGACACTGGATGATGCGCCTTACTTCTCGGCGCTCTACGGTCCATCGCGCCATGCGATAGTGGTACCCGATCTCTCGCAGGTGCGCGAGATGCTGGACGGGCTGGAAGAGTGCCCGGAAGATCTCTATCTGATCGAAGGGGATCCGCAATCCTTCGATGACAGCGTTTTCAGCGTCGATGAGCTGCAGAATGCCGTTGTCGTGAAGGTCGCGGATCGTCAGTGGCGTTACTCGCGCTTCCCGAAAATACCGCTGTTTGGCCGTGCGGCGCGTGAGAATCAGCTTGAGCTGCTGCACCTTGAGCGCGACAAACTGGCGGAAAGCTACGCCACGCTGTCGTTCGATGTGCAGAAAACGCAGCGTCTGCATCAATCCTTCAGCCGTTTTATCGGTTCACACCTGGCTGTTGCCTTCGATGACGATCCGGAAGCGCAGATCCGTCAGCTGGGCGCGCGCCGGGGCGAGCTGGAGCGGGCGCTGAATCAGCATGAAAGCAACAATCAGCAGCAGCGTCAGCAGTATGAGCTGGCGAAAGAGGGCGTGTCGCAGTTAAACCGTTTGCTGCCTCGCGTTAATCTGCTGCTGGACGATACCCTGGCCGATCGCTGCGAAGAGATTCGTGAGCAGGTCGATGCCGCGCAGGACGCAGCGCGCTTCCTGCATCAGCATGGCGCTAAACTGGCGAAGCTCGAACCAATCCTCGCGGTGTTGCAGAGCGATCCGGAGCAGCATGAGCAGCTTCAGGCTGATTATCAGCAGGCGCAGCAGCAGCAGCGCAGCGCGCGTCAGCAGGCCTTTGCCCTGACCGAAGTGGTACAGCGCCGCGCACACTTCAGCTATGAAGACTCTGCGGGCATGCTCAACGGCAACAACGATCTCAGCGATAAGCTGCGCCAGCGTCTGGAGCAGGCGGAAAGCGAACGCAGCCGCTGTCGCGATCGCCTGCGTGAGCATCAGGCCCAGCTGACGCAGTACAACCAGGTGCTCGCCTCGCTGAAGAGCGCCTGGGATGCTAAACGCGACATGCTGAAAGAGTTGCAGCAGGAGATGCAGGATATTGGCGTTCAGGCCGATAGCAGCGCAGAAGCGCGCGCACGCGTGCGTCGCGATGAGCTTTATACGGCCCTGAGCCACAACCGCGCCCGCCGTAATCAGCTGGAGAAACAGCTGACCTTCTGTGAAGCGGAGATGGAAAACCTGCAGAAGCGACTGCGCCAGCTGGAGCGAAATTATCATCAGGTGCGTGAGCAGGTGGTCAGTGCGAAAGCGGGCTGGTGTACCGTGCTGCGTCTGGTGAAAGAGAATGGCGTGGAGCGTCGTCTGCATCGACGCGAGCTAGCCTACCTGAGCGGCGATGAGCTGCGTTCGATGTCTGATAAAGCGTTGGGCGCGCTGCGTCTGGCGGTGGCGGACAACGAACATCTGCGCGACGTGCTGCGGCTGTCGGAAGATCCGAAACGTCCGGAACGGAAAATTCAGTTCTTTATTGCGGTCTACCAGCATCTGCGCGAGCGTATCCGTCAGGATATTATCCGCACGGACGATCCGGTGGAAGCGATCGAGCAGATGGAAATCGAGCTGAACCGGCTGACGGAAGAGCTGACCGCGCGTGAGCAGACGCTGGCGATCAGCTCCCGCAGTGCGGCGAACATCATCCGTAAAACCATTCAGCGTGAGCAGAACCGTATCCGCCAGCTTAACCAGGGCCTGCAGACCGTCAGTTTTGGTCAGGTTCGCAGCGTGCGGCTCAACGTCAACGTGCGTGAAACCCACGCGATGCTGCTGGACACGCTGTCGGAAGAGCATGAACAGCATCAGGATCTGTTTAACAGCAACCGCCTGACCTTCTCGGAGGCGCTGGCGAAACTTTATCAGCGCCTGAATCCGCATATCGACATGGGGCAGCGCACGCCGCAGACCATCGGTGAAGAGCTGCTGGACTACCGCAACTATCTGGAGATGGAAGTGGAAGTTAACCGTGGATCGGATGGCTGGCTGCGCGCAGAGAGTGGCGCGCTGTCAACCGGTGAGGCGATCGGTACCGGTATGTCTATTCTGGTGATGGTGGTGCAGAGCTGGGAAGAGGAGTCACGCCGTCTGCGCGGCAAAGACATTTCGCCCTGCCGTCTGCTGTTCCTCGACGAGGCGGCGCGACTGGATGCCCGTTCCATCGCTACGCTGTTTGAGCTGTGTGAGCGACTGGAGATGCAGCTGGTCATTGCCGCACCGGAAAACATCAGCCCGGAGAAAGGCACGACCTACAAACTGGTGCGTAAAGTGTTCAATAACACTGAGCACGTCCATGTGGTCGGGCTGCGTGGTTTTGCCGCCGATCCCTCACCGGTGAGGCCGGGAAGCAACGCGGATGCGCTGCCCGATTTAACGGCTGAAAATTCCCAGGCAGAAACGTAGTCAAAAACTGAACCATTGGTTAATCTGGTCACGGCATTTGTCACAGGAGGCAAATGCCGTTTTTGTTTGTATACTCAACATTATGAGTAGCAGCCCGAACGCAGTCGTTACAGGGAACGCTGCGTAGTTGAGAAGATAAGGGGGCAGGGATGTTGCTGGTAAAAAAGGTTAATCATCATCGCGTTGTATCATTGTTAGCGCTGGCGCTAACCGCTGTTCCATTTACGCTACCACAGGCCGCGATTATCGCTGCACTGCCCGGCAAAACGCATGCGGCACTCTCCGTCTCTGAAAGTCAGCAACGTATCCGCCAGGCTTTTTCCGGCGCCGATCAGCCGTTTTATCAGGCGCCGCTGGCGGCGCTCTACGCCTCACGCAATATGCAGCCGCTCTGGCAGGATACTCAGGCGGTGGAGAAGTTTCAGCAGCAGCTGGCCGAGGTGGCGCTGTCCGGCGTTCAGCCGCAGTTCACCCGCTGGATTGAACGTCTGACTAACCCGGCGATTTCCGGGTTTGCGCGGGATGTCACGCTCTCTGATGCGATGCTGGGTTATCTGCAGTTCGTCTCCAGCGTCCCGACCCAGGGGGAAACCTGGCTCTACAGCAACGTTCCCTACCGACTGACGCAGCCGTCGGTTGCGGTGGTCAATCAGTGGCAGAATGCGGTCAATGCGGGAGCGGCCAGCCACTTTATCGCCTCACTGCAGCCGCAGCATCCCCAGTATAAGCTGATGCACGCCGCGCTGAAGACGCTGCTCAGCGACCGGCAGCCCTGGCCGCAGCTGAAAAGCAGTGAAACGCTGCGTCCGGGTCAGGTCAGCGCTGATGTACCGGCGCTGCGGGAAATATTGCAGCGCAGCGGCATGTTAACGGCGCAGGTGAATGCACCGGCACCCGATGACGATGCGGTGCCGGTCGCCTCTTCGCCGGTAACGCACAGCGACCAGCCGGTGGCGGTCAGCCCGTCTGCCGCGCCGATCAGCAATCTGATTTCCCCTGCACCGCAGTCGCCCGGCAACGTCCAGAGTCAGACGCTGGAAGGCAACACGGCCAATATTTACGATGAGACGCTGGTGGCGGCGGTGAAGCGCTTCCAGCAGTGGCAGGGACTGGATGGCGATGGCGCTATCGGTGCCAGAACGCGGCAGTGGCTCAACGTCTCCCCGCAGATGCGCGCCTCGCTGCTGGCGCTGAATATTCAGCGACTGCGTCTGCTGCCGGACGATATGCACAACGGCATCATGGTCAACATCGCCAACTACTCGCTGATCTACTACAACAACGGCAACAAGATTCTCTCCTCGCGGGTTATCGTCGGGCGTCCCGATCGTAAAACGCCGTTGATGCGCAGCGCGCTGAATAATGTGGTGCTGAATCCGCCGTGGAACGTGCCGACGACGCTGGTGCGCAAGGATATCATTCCCAAAGTGAAGCAGGACCCGACCTATCTCTACAAGCATGGCTACACTCTGCTGTCGGGCTGGAGCGCGGACGCCGAAGTGATCGATCCCAGCATGATCGACTGGCGTATGGTGACCGCCTCTTCGTTTCCTTACCGGCTGATTCAGGCACCGGGTGAGGCCAACGCGCTGGGGCGTTATAAATTCAATATGCCCAGCTCGGATGCGATCTATCTGCATGACACGCCCAACCATAACCTGTTCCAGCGCGATATTCGTGCGCTCAGCTCAGGCTGTGTGCGGGTGAACAAGGCCTCCGAACTGGCGGGTCTGCTGCTGCAGGATGCAGGCTGGAATGACTCCCGCATCTCCAGCACCCTGAAAGAGGGCGATACGCGCTATGTGCCGATTCGCCACCGCATACCGGTCAATCTTTACTATCTGACGGCATGGGTCGCGGATGATGGCAAACCGCAGTTCCGCACAGATATTTACAATTATGATGATACGGCGCGTTCGGGCAGCCAGGCGCTGAGCCGCGCAGAGCAATTGCTGCTCTAGTGATTGATTTTGCATCGTTAGCGGTGCAGGGAGAAGAGGCAGCCAGAGGCGATCCCGGTGCGGGTCGCCTCGCAAACTGCGGGCAGGTGGGTTGACGCTCCACTGAGAGAAAGTTATGGTTCGGCCTGTGCGCTTTTTGCACATGACTATGGCTTGACTCTCAGGTAATCCGCTACATGTCTACTATTGATTCTTTTCGTCGCAAACTACTGCTCTGCAGTAGCGCCGCCGCCGGACTGGCACTCCTGCCAGCTTCTGCCAGGGCCTCGCTTTCAACGTCTCGTCCGCGTGTGCTGATGCTCAATAACCTTCACACCGGTGAAACCCTTAAAACTGAATTTTTTAATGGTAAGAGTTACGACAAGGATGAGTTGTCACGATTAAATCACTTTTTCCGGGACTATCGCGCCAACAAAGTAAAAAGCATCGACCCCCATCTGTTTGACCAAATCTTCCGTCTGCAGGCCCTGCTGGGCATGCGCAAGCCGATCCAGCTGGTGTCGGGCTATCGCTCTCTGGCCACCAATAACATGCTGCGCGAGAGCGGACCTGGGGTCGCCAAGCACAGCTATCACACCAAAGGTCAGGCGATGGATTTTCATATTGAAGGGGTTTCGTTAGCGAATGTACGCAAAGCGGCGTTATCTCTGCGCGCCGGTGGTGTAGGATATTACCCCCGCAGTAACTTTGTGCACATTGACACCGGGCCGGTCAGGCACTGGTAACGACACCGGCAACGCTGCGTGAGCCGGTCATGGAGCGTTATGAATTATCACATTATTCCTGTTACAGCCTTTGCTCAGAACTGTTCCGTTATCTGGTGCGAGACCACGCGTGAAGCCGCGCTGGTCGACCCCGGCGGCGATGCTGAACTGATTAAGCAAACGCTGGAACAGCTTAGTCTCAAACCCGCTCAGATCCTGCTGACGCATGGCCATCTGGATCATGTCGGGGCCGCCGTGGAGCTGGCCGCCTTCTATGACGTTCAGATTGTGGGGCCGCAAAAGCGCGATGCTTTCTGGCTGGAAGCGTTGCCCACGCAGAGCCGGATGTTCGGACTGGAAGAGTGCGCGCCTTTTACCCCCGATCGCTGGCTGGAAGAGGGCGAGAGCGTGCAGGTCGGTCTGACCACGCTGGAGGTGCTGCACTGTCCGGGACACTCGCCCGGACATGTTGTGTTCTTTGATCGTCCATGGCGCTTGCTGATCTCCGGTGACGTCATTTTCAATGGCGGCATCGGGCGCACTGACTTCCCGCAGGGCGATCATCAGCAGTTAATCGCGGCTATCCGCAGCAAACTGCTGCCGCTGGGCGATGATGTGACGTTTCTGCCCGGTCACGGCCCGATCTCCACGCTGGGTCATGAACGCATCAGCAACCCTTTCCTGCAGTAAAAAAACGCCTTTTTCCTGCCATAAAAAAATGGGCCATCCGGCCCATTTTTTGTTTCGTCGTCTGCGTTACAGCACGGCGACAATCGCTTCACACAGCGCCGACATATTGTCTGGCGTCATGCCCGCCACGTTCACGCGGCCTGAGTTGACGGCATAGACGCCAAACTCTTCCCGCAGGCGGATCACCTGTTCTTTGGTTAAGCCGCTGAACGAGAACATACCGTTCTGTTTAATAATAAAGCTGAAATCGCGCTGTGCGCCTTTTTCCGCCAGGGTGTTTACAAACAGCTGACGCATGCGCTGGATGCGCTGACGCATATCCGACAGCTCCTGTTCCCAGATCGTGCGCAGCGTGTCATTGCCCAGGATCGTGGCGACCACCGCCGCACCATGCGCTGGCGGGTTAGAGTAGTTGGAGCGGATCGTATATTTCACCTGGCTGAACGCGGTATCGGCTACGCCCGCCTCCGCGGCCACCAGCGTGATGGCACCCACACGCTCGTTGTAGAGACCAAAGTTCTTGGAGTAAGAGCTGGCGACAATCAGCTCCTGATGTGAGGCGGCAAAGATGCGCAGACCCTCTGCGTCTTCCTCCAGACCACGGGCAAAGCCCTGGTAGGCGAAATCGAATAACGGCAGCCAGCCATTGGCCTGAGAGAGCTGCGCCAGCTGTTGCCACTGCTCTGCTGTCGGGTCAATCCCGGTCGGGTTATGGCAGCAGCCGTGGAACAGCACCACATCACCTGGCTGAACCTGCTGCAGCGACGCGATCATCCCTTCAAAGTCCAGCGAATGGGTTTCTGCGTCGTAATAGTGATAGTCACAGACTTCAAGACCGGCGGCTTTAAACACATTGTGATGATTTGGCCAGGTTGGATTGCTGATCCAGACCCGCTTCACCGTGGTCTGCGTAGCAAGAAAATCGGCTGCAACACGCAGTGCGCCTGTACCGCCCGGCGTCTGCGCGGTGCGCGCGCGGCTGGCGGTAATCAGGGGGCTCTGGTTGCCGAACAGCAGGGCCTGCGTGCAGCGGGCGAAATCCGCCAGACCATCAATGCTGAGATAGTTTTTTGTGGTTTCGTTTTCCAGCAGGTATTGCTCAGCCTTTTTAACACTGGTCAGCACCGGGGTCTTGCCGGTTTCGTCTTTATAAACGCCGATACCCAGATTGATTTTTTCAGGGCGGTCGTCGGCACGAAACAGATCGGCCAGCCCAAGAATAGGATCGGCGGGTGCAGCAGAGATCGATTCAAACATGTGTCAGGTCCATTAGCGTGAACTTAAGCAAGAGGACTCTCAGGTTAGCGCCCGACCGGGCAAATGCCAACCGTTTGCGAGACAAATTCCTGCATTTTGCGCTGCAGATGACGAGAGGAACAAACCAGAATGAAGAAGCACGGGGAAAGGTGGCGTAAAACGCGGATATCTCAAATCGCAGCCATAAAAAAACGGGGCCTGAGCCCCGTTTTTCAACATGCTGAAGCAGGATTAGAACTGGTAAACGATACCAACACCCACCACGTCGTCTGTGTTCAGATTCAGGCGGTTGTTATCATCCAGCTGGTTGATTTTGTAATCAACGTAGGTAGACATGTTTTTGTTGAAGTAGTAAGTCGCGCCAACGTCGAAGTATTTGTACAGGTCAGCATCGCCGATACCTTCGATATCTTTGCCTTTCTGCTGTACGTAAGCCAGGGATGGACGCAGACCGAAGTCGAACTGGTACTGAGCAACTAACTCAATAGTCTGAGTTTTGTTAATGGTGGCATTTGCTGAAGCAGTAGTGTTAGGTGTGGTACCAGGAATGGTAGCGGTAAAGTATGAAGAGTTACGGCCTTCACCATACATTGCTGCCAGGTAAACGTTGTTCGCATCATATTTCAGCGCGGTTGCCCAGTTCTCAGCACGTTTGCCCTGTCCGATTACGTTACCATTGACATCAGTAACACCTGCTGCCTGTGAATCAGTACGGTCGCTGCTGCTGTAAGCACCTACGATACCAACACCAATTGGTGAGGTGTAGCTGGTTGATACGCCCCAGCCGTCGCCGTTAGCACGAGTAGTATCAGTACGGTCATTTTTACCCTGATACTGAACTGCGAAGTCCCAGCCATCAACCAGGCCGAAGAAGTTGGTGTTGCGGTAGGTCAGCAGACCAGTGCTGCGGCCGTTCAGGAAGTTGTCTGAGCTGCCCCAGTCACCACCGAACACTGGCAGCATATCGGTCCAGCCGATTGCATCGTAAACCAGACCGTAGTTACGGCCGTAGTCGATTGAGCCGGCATCGCCGAATTTCAGACCGGCAAAGCCCAGACGGGTTTTGGTACCGTCACGTGCGTCATCACCTTCAGATTTGTTGGCCTGAACGTTGTATTCCCACTGGCCGTAACCGGTCAGCTGATCGTTGATCTGAGTTTCGCCTTTGAAGCCGAAGCGAACATAAGAGTTATCGCCGTCATCGCCTGCACTGTCAGAGAATGTGTGACGTGCGTCGACTTTACCGTACAGGTCCAGTTTGTTGCCGTCTTTGTTATAGATTTCGGCAGCATTGGCGGCGCCGGCGGCTAACAGAGCAGGGATAACCACTGCAAGAATATTGCGCTTCATCATTATTCATTACCCTCATTGGAGTTATTTGTACACCTGCCACTGCCGTCAGGAAATCTTTACGGAACCCTGAGCGAAGTTTGGTGTCTTCCTGTGTCTGCACGCATCTTTCCATCCCCCCCGCCGTAATTCTAGCGCGAAAATGCTACTAAACTCGTAATCTGGTTTCTAAAGGAAAATATGTATTACAAAATGTAAAAAACACGGAACTTTGTGAGACATCTCAAAATTTACAAAAATAAAAAAAGGCCGGCAGTGCCGACCTCTTTATATATATGAATTTCTTATATTTAATGCTGAAACTTAGAAACTCGCGTTGCGTGGGGTACGCGGGAAGGGGATAACATCCCTGACATTCTGTACGCCGGTAACATAGGCGATTAAACGTTCAAAGCCCAGGCCGAAACCAGAATGTGGCACGGTACCGTAGCGACGCAGGTCACGATACCACCAGTAATCTTCTTTATTCAGCCCCATCTCTTCCAGACGCGCATCCAGCACATCCAGACGCTCTTCACGCTGTGAACCGCCGATGATCTCACCGATGCCTGGCGCCAGAACATCCATCGCTGCCACGGTTTTGCCATCGTCGTTCAGACGCATATAGAACGCCTTGATGTCTTTCGGATAGTTTTTCACCACTACCGGTGCTTTGAAGTGTTTCTCAGCCAGATAGCGTTCATGCTCAGACGAGAGGTCGATGCCCCAGGAAACCGGGTTTTCGAAGCTCTGGCCGCAGTTCATCAGGATCTCGACCGCATCGGTGTAGTCGACCTGCGCGAAATCGGTGGTAATGAAGCGCTGCAGGCGTTCTACCGCTTCTTTGTCGACGCGCTCGGCGAAGAAGGCCATATCATCGGCGCGCTCTTCCAGTACCGCGTTAAAGACATACTTCAGCATGGCTTCCGCCAGGTCGGCCGCATCATCCAGCGAGGCAAACGCAATTTCCGGCTCCAGCATCCAGAATTCCGCCAGATGACGGCTGGTGTTGGAGTTCTCTGCGCGGAACGTCGGGCCGAAGGTGTAAATTTTCGACAGCGCGCTGGCGTAGGTTTCGCCGTTCAGCTGACCCGAGACGGTCAGGAACGCCTCTTTACCAAAGAAATCTTCGCTGAAGTCAACTTTGCCCTGATCGTTACGCGGCAGGTTTTCCAGATCCAGCGTGGAAACACGGAACATTTCCCCGGCACCTTCGGTATCGGAGGCGGTAATCAGCGGGGTAGAGACCCAGAAATAGCCGTTCTCATGGAAGAAGCGGTGCAGCGCCTGCGCCAGCGTGTGACGGACGCGGGCGACCGCACCGATCAGATTAGTGCGCGGACGCAGGTGCGCCACTTCACGCAGATATTCGATGCTGTGGCGTTTCGCCGCCATCGGGTAGCTGTCAGGATCTTCGACCCAGCCCACCACTTCCAGGCCGGTCGCCTGAATCTCAAACGCCTGGCCCTGACCCGGCGAGGCCACCACTTTACCGGTGACGATAACGGAACAGCCTGTGGTCAGACGCAGCACTTCATCCTGATAATTATTCAGAGAATTATTGACGACAGCCTGAACGGGATTAAAGCAGGAGCCATCATAGACGGCGATGAAGGAAAGACCGGCTTTTGAATCTCTTCGGGTACGCACCCAACCACGTACGGTGACTTCACTGTCAACCGCGACGCGACCGTGCAGTACATCCGCTACAGGCACTACGCTCATAAATATCTCTCTATATAGAAGAAGTGAGTAAAAAGTTGCCCCATCCGGGGTTTTGCTATGTTACTTGCGAGTCTTCAGGAAACAAGCAAAATTCAGGGGGAAAGCGGATTTATTACAGCAGAGGCGGGGCGTATCAACGCCCCGATTAAGAGGGATTCAGCTCGCTTTTTTCACCAGAGGCAGATCAAAGGCTTTGCGCAGGGCGCGGACAAAGGCTTTATCCTGGCAGATTGTTTTGCCCGGACTGTCGGAGAGCTTCGCGACCGGCTTGCCGTTGCACTGCACCAGCTTGATCACGATATTCAGCGGCGTCACGCCCGGTATGTCGCAGGTCAGGCGGGTGCCGATGCCGAACACCACGTTGGTTCGCTGACCAAAATGACGATAGAGCGCCAGCGCTTTGTCGAGGTTCAGGTTGTCTGAAAAAACCAGGTTTTTGCTGAGAGGATCGATACCGAGTTTCTGATAGTGGGCGAGCGCTTTCTCTCCCCATTCGACCGGATCGCCCGAGTCGTGGCGCAGCCCCTGATAGCGGCGGGCGAAGACCGGCCCGAAATCGCGCAGGAACGCATCCATTGCAATACAGTCCGTCAGGGCAATGCCCAGCTGATCATCATACTCATCCAGCCAGGCCTGCAGCGCCGCCCGCTGGCTGTTGGCCAGCACCGGGCTGATCTGCTGAAACGCCTGGAACCACTCATGCGCCTGAGTGCCCACCGGCGTCAGCGACAGACGACGCGCCAGATCATAGTTGCTGGTGCCAATCAGCCACGGAAAGTCCTGCTTCAGCGTGGAGACGATCGCTTCCTGCACATCCTGCGAATAGCGGCGACGGGTGCCGAAATCCATCAGGCGGAAGCGTGACATATCAAGATCGGCAACCCCGGTTTTAAAGGCGCTGAGTTTCTGGTGCAGATGGTCGACGGCCTGCTGGGTGGTGACCTGCGGCGTGCGATGACGGTGCACGATCTCGCTGATCAGCGCCAGTAACGGCACTTCCCACATAATCACTTCACGCCACGGCCCCTGGATGCGGATATCCAGCATGCCGTGATGATTGCGTACCTCAACCTGCTCCGGGTTATAACGGAACTGGCGCAGCCAGCTGAGGTAATCCTGCTGGAAGAAGGGAAGGTGGGATAACCAGGTCGCTTCGTCATCAGTCAGCGCCAGATCCTGCATTGCGGAGATCGCGTCACGAATTTCGTCAGCGTAGAGACCCAGCAGTTCGTCGCCGCGGCAGCGAAACTCCGCCTTCACCGTGACGTCATGATAACGGTGGAAAACGGCCTGCTGCATATGGAGCTTATAGGCGTCCGTATCCAGCAGCGAGGTCAGTATCGGGGAAGCATGTCCTGTCATGGCGCGTTTCAGCATCCTGTTCGGTGGCGCAGAGCCCGGTGTTGTACACAGTCATAAAGACGCAGAAGTATAATTCACTATCTGAAGCCGATCACAGCATATTTCAGTCGGTCGGGTCGAGGCCAATCTGTGCCTTTGTTAACAAACTGTAGCCATTTAATCATTCCGGTGCTTTGTGCGTGGCAAGCTTGTAGTAACAAGCTTAGACTTTGCCGGTAAACTTATAACAACGCGAGACGCAATATGACGCAACAGCCCCAAATCAAGTATCGCCACGACTACCGTGCGCCCGATTACACCATCACTGACATCGATTTAACCTTTGAGCTGGATGCGTCGACCACGCGGGTCACGGCCATCAGCCAGGTTAAACGACTGGGCGACAGCCAGGCTGAGCTGCGTCTGGACGGCGAAGATTTAACGCTGATTGCGCTGGAGATCGACGGGCAGCCCTGGACCGCTTACCGGGAAGAAGAGGGCGCGCTGATTGTCAGCCAGCTGCCGGACAGCTTCACCCTGAAAATCGTCAACGACATTCATCCGGACCAGAACACCGCGCTGGAAGGGCTCTATAAATCGGGCGAGGCGCTCTGCACCCAGTGCGAGGCGGAGGGCTTCCGTCATATTACCTGGTATCTCGATCGGCCGGACGTCCTGGCCCGCTTCACCACCACTATTTATGCCGACGGCGAGCGTTATCCATTCCTGCTCTCCAACGGCAACCGTATCGACAGCGGCCGCGATGAGCAGGGCCGCAGCTGGGTGAAGTGGGAAGATCCGTTCCCGAAACCCTGCTACCTGTTTGCGCTGGTGGCGGGCGATTTCGACGTACTGCGCGACAGCTTCACCACCCGTTCCGGCCGTGATGTGGCCCTGGAGATCTTCGTCGATCGCGGCAATCTGGATCGTGCGGACTGGGCGATGACCTCGCTGAAAAACAGCATGAAGTGGGATGAGGAGCGTTTCGGCCTGGAGTATGACCTCGACATCTTTATGATTGTAGCGGTCGACTTCTTCAATATGGGCGCGATGGAGAACAAAGGGCTGAACGTCTTCAACGCCAAATATGTGCTGGCGAAAGCGGAGACGGCGACGGATAAAGATTATCTGGGGATTGAAGCGGTCATCGGCCACGAATATTTCCACAACTGGACCGGCAACCGCGTGACCTGCCGCGACTGGTTCCAGCTCAGTCTGAAAGAGGGGCTGACGGTGTTCCGCGATCAGGAGTTCAGTTCCGATCTGGGGTCGCGCGCGGTAAACCGCATCGACAACGTGCGCATCGTGCGCGGTGCGCAGTTCGCCGAAGATGCCAGCCCGATGGCGCACCCGATCCGTCCGGATCAGGTCATGGAGATGAACAACTTCTACACCCTGACGGTGTATGAGAAAGGATCGGAAGTGATCCGCATGATGCACACCCTGCTGGGCGAAGAGAATTTCCAGAAGGGCATGACGCTCTACTTTGATCGTCACGACGGCAGCGCCGCCACCTGCGACGATTTCGTGCAGGCGATGGAAGATGCCTCAAACGTGGATCTCTCGCAGTTCCGCCGCTGGTACAGCCAGTCGGGCACGCCTGTGCTGACGGTGCGCGACGATTATAATCCGGAGCTGGAGCAGTATACGCTGCACGTCACGCAGCACACCCCGGCGACCGCCGATCAGAAAGAGAAGCTGCCGCTGCACATTCCGCTGGATATCGAA
This sequence comes from Pantoea deleyi, assembly GCF_022647325.1. Taxonomy (NCBI): domain Bacteria; kingdom Pseudomonadati; phylum Pseudomonadota; class Gammaproteobacteria; order Enterobacterales; family Erwiniaceae; genus Pantoea; species Pantoea deleyi. The sequence continues at coordinate 2,607,605 of NZ_CP071405.1, read as the reverse complement.
CTCTACGACGGCGAAGGTAAGGTGATTCCGCTGCAGAATAACGGGCATCCGGTCTCTTCGGTGCTGAATGTCACCGAAGAGTTCCAGACCTTTATCTTCGACAACGTCTACTTCCAGCCGGTGCCATCGCTGCTGCGTGAATTCTCTGCGCCGGTGAAGCTCGACTATAAATGGAGTGATGCGCAGCTGACCTTCCTGATGCGCCACGCCCGCAACGACTTCTCCCGCTGGGATGCGGCGCAGAGCCTGCTGGCAACCTATATCCGGCTGAATGTCGCCCGCTATCAGCAGGGCCAGCATCTGTCGCTGCCGCTGCATGTGGCCGACGCCTTCCGTGCGGTGCTGCTTGATACCGACAGCGACCCGGCGCTGACCGCGCTGATCCTGACGCTGCCGTCAGAGAACGAGATTGCCGAACTGTTCGATACCATCGATCCGCAGGCGATTGCGCTGGTGCGCGATGCGCTGCAGCGTACACTGGCCCGCGAACTGGCCGATGAGTTCTTTGCCATCTACAACGCCAATCAGCAGCCTGAATACCGCGTGGAACATCACGCGATCGGCCAGCGCAGCCTGAAAAATGTCTGCCTGACCTATCTTGCCTTCAGCGATGCGCAGCTGGCGGATAAGCTGGTGCAGACGCAGTATGAGCAGGCGACTAACATGACCGATGCGCTGGCGGCGCTTTCTGCGGCCGTGGCGGCACAGCTGCCGTGTCGTGATGCGCTGCTGGCAGCTTACGATGAGCGCTGGCATCAGGATGGTCTGGTGATGGATAAGTGGTTTGTGCTGCAGGCAACCAGCCCGGCCGCGAACGTGATGCGCAACGTGCGTAATCTGCTGAACCATCGCTCTTTTACCATGGGCAACCCGAACCGCGTTCGCTCGCTGATTGGTGCGTTTGCCTCCGCGAACCCGGCAGCATTCCATGCCCGGGATGGCAGCGGCTATAAGTTCCTGGTCGAGATGCTCACCGATCTGAACAGCCGCAACCCGCAGGTCGCGGCGCGGATGGTGGAGCCGCTGATCCGTCTGAAACGTTACGACGAAGAGCGTCAGGCGCTGATGCGTCAGGCGCTGGAGCAGCTGCTGGCGCTGGATAAGCTCTCCGGTGACCTCTACGAGAAAATCAGCCGGGCCCTGAACGCCTGATAGCAAAAAGGCGGAGCGTCTGAGACGGCCTCCGCCTTTTTTTAGCGCTGCTGCGCGTAACGCACCGGGGGGGCCGATGCCGTACGCTGCATCACCCGCTCCAGTACCTCCGCCTCCAGCTCTGCCAGCCGCGCCGATCCGCGTCGCCGTGGACGTGGCAAATCCACCTGCAGATCCAGCCCGATCTCCCCCTCTTCGATCAACAGGACCCGATCCGCCATCATGACGGCTTCGCTGACATCGTGGGTGACCAGCAACACGGTAAAGTGATGCTGCTGCCACAGCGACTCTATCAGGCCCTGCATTTCAATGCGGGTCAGGGCATCCAGCGCGCCCAGCGGTTCATCCAGCAGCAACAGACCAGGCCGGTGGATCAGGGCTCTGGCCAGCGCCACGCGCTGTTTCTGGCCGCCGGAGAGCGCGGCGGGCCATTCGTCAGCCCGATCCGCCAGTCCCACCGCCGACAGCGCTTCCATCGCCGCGCTGCGCCATTCGCGTCCGCGCAGGCCAAGCCCGACATTGTCGATGACCTTCTTCCACGGCAGCAGCCGCGCATCCTGAAACATCAGACGGGTATCGTCACGCGCTGACGCCAGCGGCGCATTGCCTGCCAGCAGTTCACCGCTCGTACTCTGCTCCAGCCCGGCCAGCAGGCGCAGCAGGGTACTTTTGCCGCAGCCACTGCGCCCCACCACGGCCACAAACTGACCGGAAGGAATATGCAGGTCGATGCTGTTGAGAATGGTGCGATTGCCGTAGCGTTTACTGACGCCGTTCACGCCAACCGGCGTACCGCTGTTCAGGCGGGCCGGTGAGAAAGTCTGGCTCATGCGTTCTCCTCCTTCAGTTGATAAGCGGGATGCCAGCGCAGCCAGACACGTTCCAGCAGCAGTGCGGCGACGTCCGCCAGTTTGCCGAGCAGGGCATAGAGAATAATGGCGACAACGACCACGTCGGTCTGCAGAAACTCACGGGCGTTCATGGCCAGATAGCCGATCCCCGCATTCGCGGAGATCGTCTCGGCGACAATCAGCGTCAGCCACATCAGCCCCAGCGCAAAACGCACTCCCACCATGATGTTGGGCAGCGCACCGGGCAGGATCACCTGAATAAACAGGCTCCAGCCGGAAAGCCCGTAGCTGCGCGCCATCTCGACCAGCCCGCGATCGATATTACGGATGCCGTGATAGGTATTGAGGTAGATAGGGAACAGGGTACCCAGCGCCACCAGAAAAATTTTGGCCGACTCATCAATGCCGAACCAGAGGATCACCAGCGGGATCAGGGCCAGATGCGGCACATTGCGCAGCATCTGTATCGAAGTATCCAGCAGGCGCTCACCGGTTCTGGAGGTGCCGGTAATCAGCCCAAGCACCAGGCCGATTGAACCGCCGATGCTGAAGCCGATCAGCGCCCGCCAGCTGCTGATCGCCAGATGCTGCCACAGTTCGCCGCTGGCGGTGAGTTGCCAGAAGGTGGTCACGATTTTTTCCGGGGCGGGCAGAATGCGGTTCGACAACCAGCCGGTCTGCGAGGCGATCTGCCACACCACGACCAGCACTATCGGCAGCAGCCACGGCACCAGCGTATCGGCAAGGCGTTTTCGGGTTCGGGCCATTCTCCTCTCCTTAGCCGCGGGCGACTTTTTTCTCAGGGGTGAAATCGTTGGCGACTGCTTCACCGTGCGCCTGAACCACGCGCGGCTGAGGCACCAGCGGAACCTGCAGATCAAGATGCGGGAACAGCAGCTCGCCGACGCGGTAAGCCTCTTCCAGGTGCGGATAGCCGGAGAGGATAAAGGTCTCAATGCCCAGCGCTTCATACTCTTTAATGCGGGCGGCGACGGTCGGGCCATCGCCAACCAGTGCCGTGCCGGCGCCGCTGCGCACCAGTCCCACGCCAGCCCAGAGGTTCGGGCTGATCTCCAGTTTGTCGCGGCGACCGCCATGCAGCGCGGCCATGCGGCGCTGACCCACAGAGTCTGCGCGCTGGAACGCCGCCTGCGCCTTCGCGATAGTGGCGTCATCGACATTGGCAATCAGCCGGTCGGCGGCCTGCCAGGCTTCTTCATTCGTTTCCCGCACAATCACATGCAGCCGGATGCCGAAGCGCACCGTCCGGCCCTGCGCCGCCGCTTTAGCGCGCACCTGATCAATCTTCTCTTTCACCTGGGCAGGGGGCTCGCCCCAGGTGAGATAAACGTCGACCTGTTCCGCCGCCAGCGCCTGCGCCGGTTCAGACGATCCGCCGAACCAGAGCGGCGGGCGAGGCTGCTGCACAGGCCTGAACATCAGTCGCGCCCCGCGAACCTTCACATGTTTGCCTTCGTAATCGACGGTTTCGCCTTCCAGCACCCGGCGCCAGACGCGGGTAAACTCGGCCGACTCCGCATAGCGCTCGCGGTGATCGAGGAATACCCCATCGCCCGCCAGCTCTTCCGGATCGCCGCCGGTGACCAGGTTGAAGAGTGCCCGGCCGTTGGAGAGGCGATCCAGGGTCGCGGCCTGACGCGCCGCCTGGGTCGGTGAAATCACGCCCGGACGCAGTGCCACCAGGAACCGCAGACGCTGCGTCACGGGGATCAGCGAGGCGGCAACCAGCCACGCATCTTCGCAGGAGCGGCCGGTGGGGATCAGGACGCCACCAAAGCCAAGCCGGTCAGCGGCCTGGGCCACCTGCTGCAGATAGGCGTGGTCAACCGGACGGGCGCCTTCAGCGGTGCCGAGATAGTGGCCGTCGCCATGCGTCGGCAGAAACCAGAAAATGGATACGCTCATTGTTGCTCCTTATTGCGTTACGGTATGCGGTTGCCAGAGTCGATCCTGGATCGTCACTTTTACGGGCAACAGATGATTGGCATAGAAGAGGTCAGCGGTGCGCTGCTGCGCCGCGGCCGTTTCGGCACTGACCGGCGAAATCCGGGTCGGTGGCCGGTGGCTGAGATAGCTGGCGATGACCGGTTCAGGCAGGCCCATCGCCTGCGCCAGCAGCGTGATGCTCTGCTGCGGCTGGCTGATTGTCAGCGCGTCGGCCTCGCTGAAGGTGTTGAGCACCTTCTGGATAAATGCACCGTGCGCCTCGGCATAGCGGCGGGTCGCCAGATAGAAGGAGCCGGTCAGGTTAAGTGAACTGCCATCCGTCAGCAGGCGCGAATTGCCCTGCAGCAGGACTGAAGAGTAGTAGGGGTCCCAGATCGCCCAGGCATCCACGTTACCCTGCTGGAAGGCGGCGCGGGCATCGGCTGGCGTCAGATAGACCGGCGTGATGTCTTTAAAGCTCAGACCCGCCTGCTGCAGGGCGCGCAGCAGTAAGTTGTGAGAGCTGGAGCCCTTCTGGAATGCCACTTTCTTCCCTTTCAGATCGGCGACCTGTTTCAGGGGGCTGCTTTTGGGCACCAGAATTACTTCGGCTTTGGGTTTGGGCGGCTCCGAGCCGACATAGAGCAGATCCGCGCCTGCGGCCTGCGCAAACAGCGGCGGCAGATCGCCGGTACTGCCGAGATCGATGCTGTTAACGTTCAGCGCTTCCAGCATCTGTGGCCCCGCCGGGAACTCAATCCATTTAATCTGCGTATGGGGGAAACGTGTCTCCAGCAGATGGTGCGACTTTGCCAGCACCATGCTCACCGACCCCTTCTGATAGCCGATGCGAATCTCCGCCGGATCGGACCCGGCGGCCTGAACCTGAAGGCCAGCCAGTAACAGCCCCGCGACCAGCCACTTCCCTAATCTCTGCTTCATGACGCTTTTCCTTATACCGCCTGCGCGACGGGGTGGTGGTGACGGGTCAGTGCCAGCCAGAAGGCGGCGACGGCTTCATCCAGACGCTGAGACAGGGCATCCTGCAGCTCGGGCTGACGGTCATAGTGATTAATCTGATGATCCTCGGCGTAGACGCCATGCAGGATCTCCTGCGCTTTTAAGGCGTTGAGCACCGGCTTCAGCGCGTAGTCCATCGCCAGCATGTGACCGGCGCTGCCGCCACTGGCCAGCGGTAACACGACTTTATGTTCCAGCGCGCGCTCAGGCAGCAGGTCGAGCAGCGTCTTGAGCGCACCTGAAAATGAAGCTTTGTAGATCGGGGTCGCTACGATCAGGCCATCGGCTGACGCCAGATCTTCACGCAGCGCCAGCAGCGCAGGCGCGTCGAATCGGGCATTGATCAGATCGTCTGGCTGGAAGTTGTGGATATTCCAGGGAATGACTTCAACGCCACGGGCCTCAAGCTTGTGCTGACAGAGGGTCAGCAGAGAGGTTGAGCGGGAGGGGAACCGTGGGCTGCCTGCCAGCGTAATAACTCGCATCATCACTCCTTATAACTAAAAGTTATTGATTATCAAATGTTGAGAACTAATGTGCTCATACTGTCAGAGCAGGGGGGCGCGCTTAAATGATTTATCCGGCAAAGCAAGGGTGAAATCTGCAAATAGGCGTGGCCAGGGCTGAAGGGCACCGCTGTGCTTACGATTATTCTTAAATCAGGCACGGACAGGCCGACGATTCATTAAAAGGGATGATATGAGATGTGCAAAAATCCGCTGCGAGGAGAAAAATCGCGTTTTCGTCTGATTGCCTAATGCTTTTTTTTGGGTGCAGAAACACTTTAAAACGAAGCGGCAGAGAAAACAGGCCGGTCAAGCAGCCAGAAATCAGCGCTGGTGTGAAGAGAGTGGCGGAATATTAAGAGAAATCGCAGGACGCATACTGTAATAAAAGTGAAGGAGTTGTGATTTTTTTCACCCATTCAGATATTCGTTTACGCTTTTCGCCAGCTGGTTACATCTGACTGGTCGGGCTATTTTAAATCGAACCTCAACGCTTTTAACATTATTATGCGTTATAGATGCACTTTGGTTAACAGTGAGATGCACGCGGCGCGTTGAGAGTTTTTTTTGCGACTGGTCTTTTTTCGGATAACCGGTTTAAGATAATCAGGCTCAACTCAGTCAGTCATAATAACAGAGCCGTACTCTTTTCGACGTTTCGCCGCGGGTCAGGTCCTGCATCTGGCAGGTGAATCGTATTGTCATTTTCTAACAGCAGAGAATTGCACATGTCTGACATCCTGTTATCCGTTATTATTCCCACTTACAATGTTGAGAAATATATTGTTGAGTGCGTCGACTCTCTATTACGTCAGGTCAAAGCGCCCAATGAAATCCTCATTGTGAATGACGGTTCCACCGACAGAACGCTGGCGTTGCTTGAACAGAATTATGCACATCTGCCGCAGGTGAAAATAATTACGACGGAAAACGCCGGTGCCGGTCATGCCCGGGATGTGGGAATCGACGCGGCCCGCGGTCAGTTCCTCTTCTTCTGTGACCCGGATGATGTGGTGACGGACGGGCTGGTTACTGAACTGGCGATTGTCGCGGAAAAACATCCGGAAACGGACCTGTTCTGCTTTAACTCCTCTGTCTATCGCGACGGTCAGATCGAGGTGACCTCGCCCAAAGTGCGGCACGATATCTTTGGCCAGCAGAAGCCGCAGGAGGTCCTGTTACATCTGTTGCGGAATGGCCGATATACCTCGGCGGCCTGGAGTTATATTGTCAGTAAGCGGGTTGTTGAGCAGCACAAATTACGCTTTGTGAAACGCGTGCATGAAGATCATAACTTTACCCTGTCCGCCTTTATCAAAAGTCAGCAGGCCTGGGTCAGTCGCCACGTCTATTATAAGCAGCGTATCCGTCACGGTTCACTGACCAACAGTACCAAAAGTAATGAGTTTTTTTACCAGCGCTATGACGCATTTATGCACGCCTGGAATACCTTAACCGGTTCGCAGGTGAAATCTGCGTGGCGCAGTCAGCTGGAAAAAGCCTATTTAGTGCATTCGTTTCGCCTGATGATCTATTTATCACTCTACAACGGTACCCCGGTGCCGGAATATGTGATTAATGCCATCCGCTTTATGGGGCAGAATGTAAAAACAGAGAACTTCAAAGAGTGGCTACTGTTCAACCGGCCTGAACTGTTTATTACGCTGCAGCACTACAAGGTTAAAAAAGAGCTGAAGCGCGCCGCCTGATTCTGAAAATCAGCCTGATTCTGAAAAGTGTGAAGCAATATTGTTTATGCCTTTGCGAAATGAGAAGGTGAGACATGCAATGTGTATAAGGTTGTTGCGTCATGGCAAAAGTACTTGATAAAAGTCTGGTAATTAATATTTTCTCGCTGCTGGCTTATCGCGGCGCGTCGTTCCTGTTTCCGCTGGCCACGCTGCCCTATCTTGCCCGCGTGCTGGGGGTAGAGCAGATGGGGACGCTGGCGCTGGCCATCGCCTGCGTGCTCTATTGCAGTACCATTTCAGACTGGGGATTCAATGTCTTTACCACCAAAGACATTGCGCATCATCGTGATGACAAGGAGCGCGTCAGTCAGCTCTTCTGGTCAACGTTTAATGCCAAGCTGATGCTGCTGGTGCTCACCAGCGGCACGCTGCTGACCGCGACCTGGTTCAATCCCGCCTGGCATCCGCTGTTCTTTATTATTCTGGCGAACTGCACCACGCTGATTGGTTCACTCTTCTCCTTTGGCTGGCTGATGCAGGGGTTTGAGAAGCTGGGTAAGACGGCGATGATCGCCACCTTCGGCAACTTCTGCGCCATTCCACTGACCTTCCTGCTGGTTAAATCCCCGCAGGATACCTGGCTGGCCGCCCTGATTCCGGGAACGGTCTCGATCATCAGCGCGGCGATCACCCTGAAATTCGTGCTGGAGATGAAGGTCATTGGCCGCTATCGCTTTGAGCCGCGCGAAATCCGGCAGCGTATCACCGACAGCCTGGATGTTTTTATCGCGATTGCCGGTGCGAACCTGTTCAACAGCGTTAACGTGGTGATCCTCGCCTCCTTTACCTCAACCTATATGGTCGGGATCTACAACGGTGCAGACCGCCTGCGTAAAGCGGCGAACTCGGTCCCGGAGCAGATCGGCAGCGCTTTCTTCCCGCGCGTCAGCCATCTCTTTGGTCGCGATAAACGTGCCGCGATAGCGGCGACGCGCAAAAGCCTGCTGCTCTCCTTCGGGCTGAGTCTGTCGATTGTGATCTTTACCTGGGTCTTTGCCGATCTCGTGGTCTCTATTCTGCTGGGGAAAGACTTTATTCCGTCGGCGGATGTGCTGCGCGTCTTTGTGCTCTGCTTCCTGTTCGGCAATGTCGCTTACCCGGCGGGCTTACAGATCCTGATCCCTCACGGCCTGGCTCGCCAGCGTATGTGGGTGATGATGGCCGCAGGCGTGATTAACGTGCCGCTGTGCTGTTTCCTGGCGTGGAAGTTCGGGGCGATCGGTGCGGCCTGGTCGATGGTCGGCGCGGAAGCCTTTGTCTGCTTCGGCATCTTTGCCATCATGCATCGTCACGGCATCCTGCGTGAATACCTGTTTCCCGCTGAGGTGAAAAGTCAGCCGGTAAACGATTCCGCCGCGTAAGATCAAAGCAATTTACGTTAAGTTTCACTATCCCAGTCGTTCGATTTACTTTTGCGCCAGAGCACTTTACCATTCTGGCGCACAATTTCCCGTGCACCGACTTTAACGATTGCTTCCGTCTTTCAGGAGAGTGCATGTTTTATCCTATCGTCCGACCGGCGCTGTTTAAACTCGACCCCGAACGCGCACACGAACTCACCTTCAGGCAGCTGCGCTTCATGAAGGGCACCCCGCTGGAGATGTTCTATCGCCAGACTCTTCCGTCGCATCCCGTCACCTGTATGGGACTTACCTTTAAAAATGCGCTTGGCCTGGCCGCAGGTCTGGATAAGAACGCCGAATGCATCGATGCCTTTGCGGCGATGGGCTTTGGTTTTGTTGAAGTCGGCACCGTCACGCCCCGCGCGCAGGCGGGAAATGAGAAGCCGCGAATGTTTCGTCTGGTCGAAGCGGGCGGCATTATTAACCGGATGGGCTTTAATAATCTGGGCGTTGACCATCTGGTTGAGAATGTGAAAAAAGCGCGTTTCAACGGCGTGCTGGGTATCAATATCGGCAAAAATAAAGATACGCCGGTCGAGCAGGGAAAAGAGGATTATCTGATCTGCATGGAGAAGGTGTATGCCCACGCCGGTTATATCGCCATCAATATCTCCTCGCCCAACACCCCAGGCCTGCGTTCGCTGCAATATGGCGAGGCGCTCGACGATCTGCTCGCGTCCATTAAACAGAAACAAAAAGCGCTGGAGCAGCGTCATCTTAAATATGTGCCGGTGGCCGTAAAAATCGCGCCCGATCTCTCGGAAGAGGAGTTAATTCAGGTCGCGGACAGTTTAGTCCGCCATCAGATCGACGGCGTGATTGCCTGCAATACCACGCTGGATCGTTCGCTGGTAAACGGTCTCAGACATGCGCAGGAAGAAGGTGGGCTGAGCGGACGGCCAGTCCAGTCGCGCAGCACCGCGGTCATTCAGCGCCTCTCTCAGGAACTGCAGGGCCGTCTGCCGATCATCGGCGTGGGCGGCATTGACTCGCTGACTGCCGCGCGGGAAAAAATTGCCGCAGGCGCAACGCTGGTGCAGATTTATTCAGGCTTTATTTATCAGGGGCCAGGATTAATTAAAGACATCGTCACCCATCTCTAAGACAATTCTCACAATGACCGGCCGGGGGGTTTATTTATCCCCCTGGCTCGTTTATATTTTGTCCTGTTGCACGCTTTTTCAGCTTTTTCCTTATATTTCTTTTTCGCTGAATTCTGCGCGATGTCTGGCGCAGCCGTAAATACAGGGCACAGGATGAACATTAAACCCGACGATAACTGGCGCTGGTATTTCGACAGCAGTCACGACCGAATGATGCTCGATCTGGCAGACGGGATGCTTTTTCGTTCCCGCTATTCGCGCAAGATGCTGACGCCGGATGCTTTCAGCGACACCGGTTTTTGTGTCGATGATGCCGCCCTCTATTACACCTTTGACGAAACCTGCCGGCAGTGCAGACTCAGCGGCAGCCATCGCGCGGAGCTGGTGCTGAATGCGCTGGTCGCCGCCCGTTTCCTGAAACCCCTGATGCCTAAAAGCTGGCACTTTGCCGCCTACGCGCCAGCGATGCAGCCGCGCGCCGGTGAAATGGTGCAGGTCACGCTGGCCGACGAGGGCGAGCAGGCCCGGTTGCTGGTGGTGGAGAGTGGTCACAACGCCGCGCTCTGTCTGCTGGCGCAGCCGGGATTGACGCTGGCGGGTAAAAGCATGGTGCTCGGCGATGCCATCAAGGTGATGAACGATCGCCTGCAGCCCTGGTATGAGGATGCCGCGCCGCACTACGCCCGGGCGGTCTGATTATCGCAGTTTGACGTCGCCCGCCGGAATGCAGCTGCAGCTCAGCAGCGTGCCGTCCGGACGCACGACGCCCTGTTTCAGGGCTTTAACCTCACCAGCCACCAGATTCAGCCGGCAGCTGCCGCAGAGTCCTGCCCGACAGGAGTAGGGGATGCGAAAGCCCTGCATCTCCAGCTGATCCAGCAACACCTGCTGATTATCCCCGGTAAACGACTGACCCTGAAAGGTGATGGTGACGGCGTCAGGTGCCTGACGTTCAGGTTGTAACCTTTCTGCCACGCTGCCTGCGCCATACGCGCGCGGTGTATGACGCTTCAGGATCTGCATCTCATCACCGGCTCGCACCACACCGCTGTTACGCGCAATCAGGTTCAGACCAAAATCGATATCCCCGCTCTCATCCTGCGCCGTGCGGAACGTCTGGAGCGTGGCCAGCGGATGCCCGTCGTGATGCTTGCGCCCGCTCTCTGGGCTCACCGTGGTCAGTACGCAGCGGCTGCAGGGCTTGGTTACCTCGAAGATCACGTCGCCAATCTGTATCTCTGCCCAGCTGTCTTCATCCCAGGCGGTTGCGCCGCTGACGACCAGATTCGGCCGGAACTGTTCAACGCGAACGCTGGCCGGGCAGCGCTGCTGCAGATCGTGCAGCGAGGCACTGTTAACCAGCAAAAACGGGAAGCCATCGGCGAAGCTGAGCGGAATATGATCCCAGGCTTTGACCCGGCGGGTGGGTTGCGGGCCGATCCAGCGCAGCTCGACCGCGCGCGGAAAGAACTGACTCAGCCACTGATTGATCGCCGCCGGGGCGATGCGGGCGGTGAAACGGTTGCCCCAGACTTCGGTGGGGTGCGCCTGGTCGGCGAAATCGCTGAAGCGGATCAGGGCGTGACTGCCATCGGGGGCGGTCAGCGACAGGCCGTCTGGTAAAAGCGCGGGCGTAAAGCGCACCATCTCCGGATACTGTCGTGCGGTAATAAAGGTGCCGTCGGTTTCTGTCACCATAAACAGCCGATCAAAGGCCAGCCCGCTGTCAGAGACCTGCGCATGCGACAGCGCCAGCCCTCGCATCGACTTTACCGGATGAATAAATAAGCGGGAAAGCGTGATCATGGTGTTCTCCTTGAAACCCGACGCGCAACACAAAAGAAGCTAACTTTATGACATAGGTCTCCGATTCGCTATAATGCGCGACAATTTTCTCAAGAGTTAAAAAGTGACGATATGAATTCTCTGTTTGCCAGCACGGCGCGTGGGCTCGAAGAGCTGTTAAAAAGTGAGCTGGACGCGCTGGGCGCGCAGGATTTGCAAGTGGTGCAGGGAGGCGTTCACTACGAAGCCGACGATCGCGTCATGTATCAGAGCCTGATGTGGAGCCGTTTAGCATCACGCATCCTGTTGCCGCTGGGAGAGTTCGGCGTCTACAGCGATCTCGATCTCTATCTGGGTGTGCAGAGCGTGGACTGGCCGTCGCTGTTCAGCAACGACAAAACCTTTGTCGTGCATTTCAGCGGCACCAACGAATCCATCCGTAACAGCCAGTTCGGTGCGCTGAAAGTAAAAGATGCGATTGTGGACAGCTTTACCCGCCAGAATCTTGAACGCCCGGATGTTGACCGCGAGCAGGCCGATATCCGAATCAACGTCTGGCTGAACGGCGACCGCGCCAGCCTTGCGCTGGACCTCAGCGGCAGTTCGCTGCATCAGCGTGGCTATCGTCAGCAGACCGGCCAGGCACCGCTGAAAGAGAACCTGGCGGCGGCGATCGTCCTGCGTTCCGGCTGGGAACCCTCCACGCCGCTGATCGACCCGATGTGTGGTTCGGGCACGCTGCTGATTGAGGCCGCGCTGATCGCCAGCGATCGCGCACCGGGCCTGCTGCGCAAACACTGGGGCTTCACCGCCTGGAATCGCTTCGATGCGGCGCTGTGGCAGGCGGTGAAAACCGAGGCGCAGAGCCGTGCACGGGCCGGCACCGCCGCTACGCAGGCGCGCTTCTTTGGCTATGATAACAATGGCCGGGTGCTGGAATGGGCGCAGGCGAACGCCCGCCGTGCCGGTGTCTTTGAGCTGTTCACGTTTGCACAGCAGGATCTGCTGAAGCTGACCAACCCGGTCGATGCGACCGTTCACGGCACCGTGCTGAGCAACCCACCTTACGGTGAACGTCTGGAGAGCGAGCCTGCCCTGATTGCCCTGCACAGCCAGCTTGGCCGTCTGATGAAGCAGCACTTCGGCGGCTGGAATCTCTCGCTGTTCAGCGCCTCGCCGGAGCTGCTGAGCTGCCTGCAACTGCGTGCCGATCGCCAGTTTAAAGCCAAGAACGGCCCGCTGGATTGCGTACAGAAAAACTATCAGCTGGCGGTTAACAGCAGCGAAAATGCCGGCCAGATTGCGGAAGATTACGCTAACCGTCTGCGTAAAAACGTTAAGAAGCTGGAGAAGTGGGCGCGTCAGGAAGGCATTGAGTGCTACCGTATTTACGACGCCGATCTGCCAGACTACAACGTTGCGGTGGATCGTTATGCGGACTGGGTGGTGATTCAGGAGTACGCGCCACCGAAGACCATCGATCCCAACAAAGCCCGTCAGCGCCTGTTCGACGTGATCAGCGCGACGCTGAGCGTGCTGCAGCTGCCTGCCGATCGTCTGATCATGAAAACGCGCGAGCGTCAGAAAGGCAAAGCGCAGTATCAGAAGCTCAACGAGAAAGGCGACTACTTCGAAGTTAAAGAGTTTACTGCGCGCTTCTGGGTGAACCTGACCGACTATCTCGACACCGGTCTGTTCCTCGATCACCGCATCGCCCGCAAAATGCTCGGTCAGATGAGCCAGGGCAAAGATTTCCTTAACCTGTTTGCCTACACCGGCTCCGCCAGCGTGCACGCCGGTCTGGGTGGCGCGCGGTCAACCACGACTGTGGATATGTCGCGCACCTATCTGGAGTGGGCGGAGCGCAATCTGCGCCTTAACGGCCTGACCGGGCGTCAGCATCGTCTGATGCAGGCGGACTGTCTGAGCTGGCTGAACGAAAGTGATGAGAACTTTGACCTGATCTTTATCGATCCGCCAACCTTCTCCAACTCAAAACGTATGGAAGAGAGCTTCGACGTCCAGCGCGATCATATGATGCTGATGCGTAACCTGAAGCGTCTGCTGCGTCGCGGCGGCACCATCATGTTCTCCAACAACAAACGCGGTTTTAAAATGGACATGGATGGCCTGAAAGCACTGGGCCTGCAGGCGCAGGATATTACCCAGAAAACACAGTCGCAGGACTTCGCACGTAACCGTCAGATTCACAACTGCTGGCTCATCACCCATGCCGGTAAGGAATAAGATTACATGTCATTAATCAGTATCCACGGTGCCTATCTCTCGTTCAGCGATGCACCGCTGTTAGACAATACCGAACTGCATATCGAAGAGAACGAGCGCGTCTGTCTGGTCGGCCGCAACGGTGCGGGCAAATCCACGCTGATGAAAATCATCAACGGCGAACAGCCGCTGGATGATGGCCGCATCATTTATGAAACCGATCTGGTGGTGGCGCGTCTGCAACAGGACCCGCCGCGCAATATTACCGGTTCGGTCTATGACTTCGTGGCCGAGGGCGTGGAAGAGCAGGCTGAGCATCTCAAAGCCTATCACGCCATTTCCCATGTGGTGATGGAAGATCCCAGCGATAAAAATCTCAATGAGATGGCGCGCCTGCAGAGCATCCTCGACCATCAGAACCTGTGGCAGCTGGAGAGCCGCATCAATGACGTGCTGGAGCAGATTGGCCTGAAGCCCGATACCGAGCTGTCGTCGCTCTCTGGCGGCTGGCTGCGTAAGGCGGCGCTGGGCCGGGCGCTGGTGAGTAATCCGCGCGTCCTGATGCTGGATGAACCGACTAACCACCTGGATATCGAAACCATCGACTGGCTGGAGACGTTCCTGAAGAACTTCAGCGGCAGCATCGTCTTTATTTCGCATGACCGTTCATTCATTCGCAATATGGCGACCCGCATCGTCGATCTCGACCGTGGCAAGCTGGTCTCCTGGCCAGGGAATTACGATCTCTATCTGGAAGGCAAAGAAGAGGCGCTGCGCGTCGAAGAGATGCAGAACGCGGAATTTGACCGCAAGCTGGCACAGGAAGAGGTCTGGATCCGTCAGGGCATCAAAGCGCGTCGTACCCGTAACGAAGGCCGTGTGCGCGCCCTGAAAGCGCTGCGCCGCGAGCACTCTGAACGCCGCGAAGTGATGGGCAAAGCCAACATGCAGGTGGGCGAAGCCTCCCGCTCCGGTAAGATCGTCTTTGAGCTGGAGAATGTTGACTACGCGGTAGACGGCAAAACGCTGGTGAAAGATTTCTCTACCCAGGTGCTGCGTGGCGACAAGATTGCGCTGATCGGTCCCAACGGCTGTGGTAAAACCACGCTGCTGCGGCTGATGCTGCAGCAGCTGAAAGCCGATCATGGACGCGTGCACTCCGGCACCAAGCTGGAAGTGGCCTACTTCGACCAGCATCGCGCCGAGCTGGACCCGGATCGCACCGTGATGGACAACCTGGCTGAGGGTAAGCAGGAGGTGATGGTTAACGGTAAGCCGCGCCATGTGCTGGGCTATCTGCAGGACTTCCTGTTCCACCCCAAGCGGGCCATGACGCCGGTGCGCGCCCTTTCGGGCGGTGAGCGTAACCGCCTGCTGCTGGCGCGTCTGTTCCTGCGCCCCAGCAACCTGATGATTCTGGATGAACCGACCAACGACCTCGACGTCGAAACGCTGGAGCTGCTGGAAGAGCTGATCGCCGGCTATCAGGGCACCGTATTGCTGGTCAGCCACGATCGTCAGTTTGTCGATAACACGGTTACCGAGTGCTGGATTTTCGAAGGCAACGGTGAGATCGGCACCTTCGTTGGCGGCTATCACGATGCGCAGCAGCAGCGCGCGGCCTACCGGCAGCACCGCACGGCGACATCTGCGAAAGCCGCTGCACCGTCGGCTAAGCCCGCCGCAGAAAAAAGCGAAGTTAAGCGTAGCGTGAACAAACTCAGCTACAATCTGACGCGTGAGCTGGAACAGTTGCCGCAGAAACTGGAGCAGCTGGAAGCCCGCATCGGTGAGTTGCAGACGAAGATGAGTCATCCGGACTTCTTCAGTCAGGCACACGATCAGACACAACCGGTGCTGGATGAGCTGGCTCAGACCGAGCAGGAGCTGGAAACCGCTTTTGCGCGCTGGGAAGAGCTGGAATCGCTGAAAAACGGCGCGTAAGGCGGGGTGAACGGATGTGTTCAGCAGTGAAAAGTAACGCGTGGATGCTCTGTCCACAATGCGATTTAATGATCAAGCTGCCGGATATTCCCGTCGGCAGCCGAGCCTCATGCCCGCGCTGCCACACCACGCTGACGGCCAGCTGGCACGAACCGCGTAAACGGCCCACGGGCTATGCGCTGGCGGCGCTGTTTATGCTGCTGCTGGCGAATCTGTTTCCCTTTGTCTCCATGAAAGTGGCGGGGCTGACCAGCCAGATTACGCTGGCGCAGATCCCCAAAGTGATGGTGTCAGAGGATTACAGCAGCCTGGCGACGCTGTTCCTGCTATTTGTGCAGGCGGTTCCCGCCTTCTGCATGATCACCATTATTCTGCTGGTCAACCCGATTCCGCTGCCGGTCTCTCTCAGGGTGGGTCTGGCACGCATTCTGTTCCGGTTGCGAAACTGGGGCATGGCAGAAATTTTTATGGCTGGCGTGCTGGTCAGCTTCGTCAAGCTGATGGCCTACGGCGAGATCGGCCTGGAGACCAGCTTCTGGCCCTGGGTGCTGTTCTGCCTGCTGCAGCTGCGGGCTTTCCAGTGCGTTGACCGCCGCGAGTTGTGGGACAGGCTGTTACCCCAGCCCGCCTTACCCCATCTGCCTGAAGCGGGCATCAGCGGGTTAGAGCAGGGGCTGCGATCCTGTCCCTGCTGTACCGCCATCCTGCCCGCCGAAGAGCCTGTCTGTTCGCGCTGCGGGGTGACCGCTCATGCCCGCCGCAAGCACAGCCTGCAGTGGACGCTGGCGCTGCTGATGACCTCCGTCTTGATCTATATCCCGGCGAACCTGATGCCGATCATGGTGACGGAAACGCTCGGCACCGCCTATCCTTCCAATATCATGGCGGGCGTCATTCTGCTGTGGGGGGAGGGCTCCTATCCGGTGGCGCTGGTCATCTTTATCGCCAGCATCATGGTGCCATCCCTGAAAATGGTGGCGATCGGCTGGCTCTGCTGGGATGCCAGCGGACGCGGCCAGCGCGACAGCCACCGGATGCACAAAATCTATGAGGTGGTGGAGTTCGTTGGCCGCTGGTCGATGATCGACGTATTTGTGATTGCCGTGCTCTCTGCGCTGGTGCGCATGGGGCAGTTAATGAATGTTTATCCCGCGTGGGGAGCGGTGCTGTTTGCGATGGTGGTGATTATCACCATGATCGCGGCCATGACCTTTGACCCGCGATTAACCTGGGATCGTGTACGCGAAAATAACAGGAAGGAGTCGCGCCTTGACGGAAACTAATCACGGCCATGCAAAGGTGGAGCAGATCAAGCGCTGGTCGCCGGTCTGGATTGTCCCCATCGTTACCCTATTGATCGGCGGATGGATCCTCTTCTATCACTTCAGTCATCAGGGCCCGGAAGTCACCTTAGTCACCGAAAACGCCGAGGGCATCGTGGCGGGTAAAACCACGATCAAAAGCCGCAGCGTGGATGTCGGTGTGGTGGAGAGCGCAGTGTTAAGCGATGACCTTCACCATGTGGAAATTAAAGCGCGCCTGAATGCGGGCATGGAAAAACTGCTGCACAGCGACAGCGTGTTCTGGGTGGTTAAACCGCAGGTCGGGCGTGAAGGGATCAGCGGTCTCGGCACCCTGTTGTCTGGCGCCTATATCGAACTTCAGCCCGGCACCAAAGCGCAGGCGCCGGAGCAGTTTAAGCTGCTGGATGCACCACCGTTAGCGCCGCCGGATGCCAAAGGGATCCGCATCGTACTCGACAGCAAGAAGGCCGGTCAGCTCAATCCGGGTGATCCGGTGCTGTTCCGCGGCTATCGCGTCGGCACGGTTGAAACCAGCGTTTTCGACACCGATAAACGCATGATGACCTATCAGCTGTTTGTCGCCGCGCCCTACGATCGTCTGATCACCACCAACGTGCGTTTCTGGAAGGACAGCGGTATCGCCGTGGATATGTCTGCGTCCGGTATGCGGGTGGAGATGGGCTCGCTGACCACGCTGTTCAGTGGCGGCGTCAGCTTTGACGTGCCGGATGGCTGGGATCTGGGTGAGCCTGCGCAGAACAAGTCGGACTACCATCTGTTTGACGATCAGCGCAGCATCCAGGATTCGCTCTATACCAAGCATGTCGACTACGTGATGTTCTTCTCAGACTCCATCCGTGGCCTGCAGGCGGGCGCGCCGGTCGAGTTCCGCGGCATTCGTCTGGGTACGGTCGCCGAGGCGCCGCTGAGAAAAGCGGGGCTGGACCAGGCGCTGAACAACGACTATCGCGTGCCGGTACTGATCCGTATTGAGCCGGATCGCTTTATCAACCGGCTGGGTGAGAATTTCGATCTGGAACAGCATCTGCAGGATGGTAAGAAGCGCGGCCTGCGCGGCACGCTGAAAACCGGCAACCTGCTCTCGGGTGCGCTCTATGTTGACCTCGACTTCTATGACAATGCGCCAGCCTACAAAGGGCCGCAGAAAGTGTCAGGCTATGAGGTGATCCCAACGGTCAGCGGTGGTCTGAGCCAGATTCAGCAGAAACTGATGGCGGCGCTGGATAAGATCAACAGCCTGCCGCTGAACGGCATGGTCAATGAAGCCACGGGCACGCTGAAAGAGAGCCAGAAGACGATGCGTGATCTGCAGCGCACCATCGACAACATCAATAAAGTGACCGGCAGTCCGGCGATGAAAACGCTGCCTGAGGATCTGCAGCAGACGCTGCGTGAACTGAATCGCAGTATGAAAGGTCTGCAACCCGGTTCACCGGCCTACACTAAGCTGGTCGGCGATATGCAGCGACTGGATCAGGTACTGCGTGAGCTGCAGCCGGTGTTGAGAACGCTTAACACCAAGAGCAACGCGCTGGTATTCGAGGCGAAACCGGGACAGGATCCCCAGCCGAAGAGGGCGAAACAGTGAAGAAAGGATTGATACTTTCTGCCGCGCTGGTGTTGAGCGCGTGCAGCAGCAGCGTTAAAGACACCTGGTATCAGCTGCCCTCCGGGGCAGCCTCCATGCAGGTCAGCAGCAGTCAGCTGACCGAAGCACAGCCGATGCTGTGGGTGCAGCAGGTGACGGTGCCGGACTATCTGGCGGGCAACGGTCTGGTTTATCAGACCAGCGATGTCAAATATGTCATCGCCGCCAACAATCTCTGGGCCAGCCCGCTCGACCAGCAGCTGCAGCAGACGCTGATCACCAACCTCAGTAAGGCGCTGCCGGGTCGGCTGGTGGCCGGGTCACCGTTAGGCGCGCAGCACGACACGCTGAACGTGACTGTGACCGGTTTCCAGGGTCGCTACGATGGCAAAGCGATTGTCAGCGGCGAATGGACGCTGGAACATCAGGGCAAACTGACCAAACAGGCCTTCAACGTGGTACTGCCGCAGACCGAAGATGGCTATGACGCGATGGTCAGAACGCTGTCCGTCGGCTGGCAGCAGACGGCACAGAAAATCGCCAACAGTGTGGTTGCGTTAAATTAAGATTAATGTGAATAAATAAGCTAAGCCCCTGAGCAAAGGTCGCCATTTACCGACCAGGCTCAGGGGCTTTTTTATTAGCTGAATCAGAAGGATAGTGTTGTATCACGCATCACAATTCGGCATTAATTTTACCGATTAAGGTCACATTTATGACATGTGTATGAAGATTGGGCATTGATCTTTGCGGGCGCAGGGGGTAGAACATTAAAGGTGGTTGAACATTAATTCACCACTTTTCTTTCCACCAGATTCCACAGACCTTACATGAGGGACACGGAGTATGAAGAGACAGAAACGAGACCGCCTCGAACGCGCCCATTCACGTGGTTATCAGGCAGGCATTACTGGACGCTCAAAAGAGATGTGTCCGTATCAGTTGATTGACGCTAAGTCTCACTGGTTGGGAGGTTGGCGACAGGCCATGGAGGACAGGTCGGTCGCTGCATAACCGGCTGTCACTGAAAAGGGAAATAACCTCCGCCATGCGCGGAGGTTTTTGTTTCCGGGGAAACGCTTAGAACGCCGCCGTGTCCTTGAACAGGCCGACTTTAAGATCGCTGGCGGTGTAGATCAGGTTGCCGTCAACCAGCACTTCACCATCTGCCACGCCCATCACCAGTTTACGGTTGATAACGCGTTTGAAATGAATGCGATAGGTCACTTTCTTCGCGTCAGGCAGAACCTGACCGGTGAATTTCACTTCGCCCACGCCCAGCGCACGGCCTTTGCCTTCGCCGCCCAGCCAGCCGAGATAGAAACCGACCAGCTGCCACATCGCATCCAGGCCCAGGCAGCCTGGCATAACTGGGTCGCCGATAAAGTGGCAGCCGAAGAACCAGAGATCAGGATTGATATCCAGCTCCGCTTCAACAAAGCCTTTGTCATATTTGCCGCCGTCTTCGGTCATTTTGACCACGCGGTCCATCATCAGCATGTTGCCAGATGGAAGCGGCGGACCATTTTCGCCAAACAGTTCACCACGACCTGACAGGATCAGATCTTCTTTGGTATAGGATTCGCGTTTATCTACCATGTTTTCAATAAGCCTTGTTTTAGTGAATCACGAATATTAGCGAACAGTTGTACGCTGAGCAAATCGGATTAACGGTGGTTGAACCAGTTAAGCCAGCGCAGCGCCCAGGGACGTGGCGGAACATCCGGCTGATTGAACTGGCTGATGCGCTCCTGGATGGTATTCAGCAGGCAATCGCCCAGGCCATCTTCGGTGCTCCAGATTTTACCGGTCAGCAGCGGCAGCGCCTCATCGGCGCGATCGATCGCCCAGATATGGAAACGGCCCTGTTCCACTGCACTCACCACCGCCTGGTTCAGGCTGAGATGGCGCACATTGCAGGCGGGAATAATCACACCCTGCTGACCCGTCAGCTCCCGCTGGTGGCAGATATCGAAGAAACCTTCGATCTTCTCGTTCAGTCCGCCGACCGGCTGGACATTACCAAACTGATCGACGGAACCCGTCACGGCAATCTGCTGATTGATCGGCTGGTTAGCCAGCGCGCTGATCAGGGCACAGAGTTCGGCCAGCGAGGCGCTGTCACCATCCACCTCGGAGTAGGACTGCTCGAAAACCATCGAGGCGGAGAAGGGGAGTTGCTGATCGAGTTCCAGCTCGGCGATCAGGTACGCCTGCATAATCATCATGCCTTTGGCGTGGATGTTGCCGCCCAGCTCCGCTTTTCGCTCAATATCCATGAATTCACCATCGCCAGGATGCACCACGCAGGTAATCCGCGAAGGATCGCCCCAGGCACGGGGATGGCCAGGATATTCGACAACCGACAGACCATTAATCTGGCCGACCACTTCGCCTTCGGTTTCAATCAGGATCTGGCGCAGCAGGATCTCGTCACGCATCCGCTCGTTGAGATAGTTCTCGCGCCACAGGCGTGCTTCCAGCGCATCGCGCAGCGCTTCACCATTCAGGGTCTCGCCCATCAGCGCGGACTCACGCATCTGCCGCTGCAGCCAGCGCGGGCAGAGTGGCAGCGTTTCCTGGTCGCCGCTGTAGCGGACGCCTTCTTTGATCAGTTCCGGCCAGAAGTCCTCTTCCGGCTGGGGCAGACCTGCCTGCTGAGCCAGGTCGCTATTCCAGCGACACCAGGCCAGCATGTCATCCTCATCCAGAATCTGAATGTTCTCTTCAAATTCAGTATAGATAGCCATCTCATGCGCTTCAGGATCGAGTTCCTGAAACGCGGCCAGCGTCTCACGCTCGCCGCACAGGACCAGATTCAGTTTGAGTGGCAAGGGCGGAATCGACACGGGCAGCGGCCGGCGTTCATCCTGAGAGGTCCACTCAACATAGCCCTGCCCGATACACTTTTTCAGGCGTAGCCAGAGAATCGGCTGCGCGATCAGGCTCTGCAGAGAGAGCAGCAGCGTGCCGCCATTCGCCTGATGAATCAGCCCCGGCTCCAGCTGGATCCGATCTTTATACTGGCGCACGCAGCCGAACAACTGCTCCATCTCAACCCACTCGGCAAAGTGAATGCCGCCCTGGCTGGTGAAGGGACGCTGAGGATCGGAGGGGGGCTGAAGCGTGACATTGTCTGCCATGATATGGTAATCACCCCCCGACAGCGTGCTGCTGTCGGCGATGACCCGCTGCGCGGCCTGGGCAATCAGTGCCAGGTAATCGCGATTCTCCTGGCTACGGACCAGCAGTAACGGGAATCCCTGTGTCTGGTGATGTAAATGCGCCAGCGCATTCAGCAACCGGGGCTGTACCGTTGCCAGAGCATCAGTTTCTTCATCAGCAATTCGGGAGAAAACGGATTGGTATTGCGCGCTATCCGGCTGTAAGGTCTGCCACGTAAGTTGGGTGCTGGTCAAAATAATCGCATTTGTCTGTTTGAAGAAAAGCGAGATTATACAGGATTCACCTTTGTTAAGCACTGCAGACTTCCCGTCGAAGATGTGATGACGACAGCATGTTTTTCGTTGCTGCATCCGGGAAAAAAGCTGTTATTCTTAGCTCGTTACGTGATCACGATGAGATTCCGATGAAATACCAGCAACTCGAAAATCTTGAAAGTGGATGGAAGTGGAAATACCTGGTGAAAAAACATCGGGAAGGTGAACTGATCACGCGTCACCTTGAATGGAGTGCGGCGCAGGCAGCGGTCGATAAACTGCTGGCGATGGAGAACAATCCGGTGTCGGTGAACGACTGGATTGCGGAACATATTCACGCCGATCTCGATAACCGGCTTAAACAGACCATTCGTGCCCGGCGCAAACGCCATTTCAATGCTGAACATCAGCATACCCGTAAAAAGTCGATCGACCTGGAGTACCTGGTCTGGCAGCGACTGGCGGGGCTGGCACAACGGCGCGGCTGTACCCTGTCGGAAACGATCGTTCAGCTGATTGAAGATGCCGAACGCAAAGAGAAATATGCCACGCAGATGTCGAGTCTGAAGCAGGATTTGCAGGCTATCCTGGGTAAGTCGGGAACAGAAAACGACTGACCGGGGAGGGCAGCCGCCTGAGCGCTGACTAACGCTGATCACAGACATAAAAAAACCCCGCCGTGGCGGGGTTTTTTATTACGTTTTAACTTAAGCCTGTGGCTGAGTTACAACGTCTTTGATGCCTTTAACATCGATTTCTACGCGACGGTCCGGAGACAGGCAGTCGATCAGGGCGTTACGGCCTTTCACGCTGTCACAGGTGTTGCCGGTAACTGGGTTAGATTTACCCATGCCACGTGCAGAGATCTTGTTAGAAGGGATACCTTTAGAAACCAGGTAATCTACGACTGACTGAGCACGTTTCTCAGACAGTTTCTGGTTGTACTGCTCTGAACCGATGCGGTCGGTGAAGCCCAGTACGACAACGGAACCATCTTTAGGATCCATTGAGCTCAGCTGGCTGTACAGCTGATCCAGAGCCTGCTGGCCTTCTGGCTTCAGGGTAGATTTGTTGAAGGTGAACAGAACGTCAGACTTCAGAGTGAAACGCTTGGTTTCAACAACTGGAGCTGGTGCTGGAGCCGGCGCTGGAGCCGGAGCAGCGACGTCATCCTGACCGAAGCGGTATGAAACGCCTACGCTCAGCATGCCGTTGTCTGGACGTGCGCCCACGGTCTGTGCATCACCGATGTTGTTAACCCACTGGTAGTCCAGACGGGTAGCCCAGTTTTTGGTCAGCGCATATTCAACACCAACAGCTGCCAGCGGAGAAACGCCGGTGTCGTGGTCGCTGATACGGCCAGTAGTTGGGTTAGTCTGCGTTGAATCTGCACGCCATACCATGCCGCCCAGACGGGTGTAAACGTCCAGATCGTCATAAATTGGGTAGCTCAGTTTAGCAGCCAGCTGGATGCCCTGTGCTTTGAACGCGCCGTTGGTCACAGTACCTTTGTTAGGCATGCGGCCCAGCCAGTCATAGCCCATTTCGAAGCCCAGGTATGGGTTCGCCTGATAACCAACGAACGCACCTGCGCCCAGCTGGCTTTCATGAGTTGGACCGTTGTTGTTTTCGTAACCATTACCGTAGTAGCCAGTGTCGTGATACTGAGACCAGCCCAGTTTAGCACCGGTGTACCAGGTGTCATCTTTAGGGGCGGCCTGCGCTACGGTAGCGAAGCCAGCCAGTGCCACTGCAATTGCGATAGCTGTCTTTTTCATTTTGCGCCTCGTTATCATCCAAATAGGCAATGAGCAAAAAGGTTGCTCTTGGTTTAAATCCTTCGCCGGGTCAAAACGCTCGCTTATGACTCTACCGCAAAAAACGGAGGTTATTGAGCACCCTGGCGAGATAAAGTCTACAACGAGATTGGAAACTTACAAGTATGATGTGAGGCGCGACTGTAAAAAAACAGCGATTTATACACAAATTCTAACAATTAGCCTGGCAGTATTGTCGCGGCAAAAAGCCCTGAAAACATGCTAAACCATTGTCAATGCTCGAACTAACAGAATCAGTGGTTTAGCGGCGACAGATAAGAAAAATAGCTTGGGAAACTTCTGATTTTTACTTAATGAAACAAATCCGACTGAATTTTTATGGCACTTTGCGGTCTGAGTGGCGCTTCAGGCGATCCACTTGCACGCAAAATCAGACCCATTGCCTCACCCTCAGCCGCTGCATTTTCCAGTTGACGCCGCTCATCTTCATCAAGCTCGTAAGGGATCCAGGCCAGCACGACGCTGTAATTTCCGGTTCGCAGCGCCTTGACCATCGCTTCCACGGCATTCAGACGTTCCGAATCAGCAATATGCATGCTTTTATCGAGAGGCAGCCCCGACGCCTGCAGCCAGCTGCGATTCAGCTTGTGTGCCGGTGTTAACCATAGCTGCCAGCGCGATTGCTGACTCAGTTGCTGCAACAGCGGCAACAGTAACATCTGCATCATTCCGGGTTGCTCACTGTAGCGTAGCTCAGTAATGCCACCGGGCTGAGACGCCGGCAGAGATGAGGACGCGTAATGATGAGCATAGCGTGCATTATCAGGATGTTGTGTTCGCATAAGTTAATCACCAGCAGTGGACTGTATGAATATACAGTACTGTCATCCTGGATAAAGATCAACCCAAATTTCTGAAAACGCCTCGCAAAAACGCCACAAGATTAGTGGAAGCCCTATTTATTCATTGAACCCACTGACGCTTTTTCCTATCTTCTAATTACCTGATACACAAGGCAATTAACGAGATAGTCCTGACATGGAGGTGGTGTAATGAAAAAGGTAAATCCGGTTGTAGAGCGCTCCAGAGCGTGCCTGGCCCCGCTGGGGCCGATAGAGTCCCGCACCCAGTTCGGGGGATATGCGCTGGCCGTCGAAAGTGTAGTGTTTGCCCTGATCAATAAGGATGAACTCTATCTGCGCGCCAGCGAACCGCTGCGGCAATATATTACAGAGCGACCGCTTCAGCCTCTGATTTTTCGCAAACGGGGTAAGCTGGTCAGCCTCAACTATTTTCGGGTTGATGAAACCTTATGGCACGACGCTGAACATCTGCTGGCGCTCTCAGCCGCCTCGCTGGAAACGGCGCAGCTGGAGCTGGAAGATCGGCACGCCTCGCCGCGACTGAAAGATCTGCCTAACCTCAGCGTGCGTATGGAGATGATGCTTTACGAGGCGGGTGTCCTGAGCGTGAATCATCTCTATCAGATGGGGGCCAAACGCTGCTGGCTGAAGCTGAAAGCAATCAACCAGCATGTCGGATTTCAGACCCTGCTGGCGCTGCAGGGCGCGATTACCGGCCACCATGCCGCCGCGCTGCCGCAGGCCACCCGGGCCGAGCTGAATGCCTGGTTTCAGCGTACACTGCTATCCAAAGCCGAACCCAGAGGCGGTGAAGGCTGATCGCTGATCAGCGTGCGGCGCAGGCGGGCGATCTCCGGCATCAGCGCCACCAGCAGACCGAGCTGCTGGAGGACCAGCGGCGCACGCGTATCCGCATCTGCGGCCAGCTGGCTGATTCGCTGAGCCAGCTGATGACGCATCGATTCAGCCTGTTCATCGCTGACCACCTCTGTCTGAAGCACATCCTCGACATAGCAGACGGTATCATCCAGCAGGGCCAGCAGCTCCGGCGCGGTAATTTTATCGCGGTGCGCGCCCAGCGCCGAGATGTAACTCAGGAAGGAGTGGTTAGAGCAGAGCAGCTGGAAGGCCGATTCGCGCAGCTTCTGGCTGGTGCGACTCTCGCTGCTCATGTTTGACACCACCGACGCCAGTTCGGCATCCGCATTGTGGGCGTCACGACGCGCAATGCGATAGGCCAGCCGGTTGTCTTTGCCCTGATGATACTGCTCCATAATCGCATCCAGATAGCGGCAGTTGGCCTTCAGCGTCCGCTCTGCCACCGCCGGTAACTGACGAAAACGCCAGTCCGGCCAGATAAATGCCACGGCCAGCCAGGCCAGGCCGCAGCCGAGTAACGTATCCACGACCCGGGGCAGGGCGACCTCAAAGCCTTCGCCCAGCAGGTTAAAGCAGAGCAGAACCAGCAGGGTAATAAACAGGGTGGCCTGGGCATACTGCACCTGACGGAAGGCGAAAAACAGCACGCCGGCAATCACAATCAGGAACAGCTGACCTTCAATGGACGGCACCAGCCATAAAACCGGCAGGCCAATCGCAATCCCGGCCAGCGTGCCGCCGATACGCAAGGCCAGCCGTCGCTGTGTGGCGTTATAGTTGGGCTGGCAGACAAACAGGCTGGTCAGCAGAATCCAGTAGCCCCGCTCCAGTCCGGTGATCTGAATAAAACCGTAGCCGATGCAGAGCACCACCGACATGCGCACCGCATGCCGGAACAGCGCAGAAGCGGGGGAGAGATGGCGACTGAAGCGCAGCCGGATATCACTCCAGCCACTCAGTCCCTCTCGTGACAGCAGATTATCGCTGTGCTGAGGATCGTCACCGGCCAGCGTCTGCTCTGATTCAATCGACGCCAGCTGGGCATCGATGGCGCGCAGATTGCGTAACAGCCAGAACAGCGCGCCGGTATGGGCCGCTTCGGGTTCGTGCCGTGCCAGACGTTCAATCGCTTTCTGCAGACGCTCAAAGGCACGCTCAAACCGGCTGTCGTGTACCCACCGTTCGCGCATCAGAATGCAGTGCGCCAGCTGGCGGCAGGCCTGAGCCTGCATATTGAGCAGGCGCTGAAAGCGAAACAGGATTTCATTGTAGCGCCAGTCGCCGCGCAGCAGATGGTACTGGAGATGAGAAGAGCTGGCCCGCTCGTGAATATCCTGCGCGACAAAGTAGTAGTGCAGGCTGCGCCGGGTACCGCGCGAACCGCGATCGCCGCGCAGACGGCTCTGCAGGGTGGTTTTGGTCAGATTAAGCTGGGCCACCAGCTGGCTGTTGACCATCGCGGCATCAATAAACGCAGCATCATCCTGGTCGCCCGCATCGGGATCGAACAGGTTAGCCTTGGCATCCAGATAACGGGCCAGCTGTGAAAAACTGCCCGCCAGCTGCTCCTGCACCGGCCGGACCGGAAACATCAGGTGCCCCAGTAACGTCAGCAGGTTGTACCACAGCGCGCCCACCAGCAGCAGCATCGGCTGCATATACCACTGGCTGAACAGGCCGATCCCGAGCATAGTGTAGACCGCAATCAGCAGCGCACCGAAGGCGATGGTCGCGTAGCGCTGACCCAGCGCACCCAGCAGAATAAAGCCCCAGGTGGAGATCGCCAGTCCGGCCATAAACGCCAGCGGGTAGGGGAAAAGTAACTCGACAGACACCGAGGCGATGCAGAAGCAGAGCAGCGTAATCAGCAGATTCTTCAGGCGGCCGGTCAGCCGGTCGTCAAGATCGGCCAGCGCCGCCGCCACGACACCCAGCGTCAGCGGAATCGTCCATTCGATCTGCTGCAGCCACCAGGGAATAGCCGCGCAGCCGCTCAGCGCAAACAGGATCCGCAGCAGATACCGCCAGGTACTGTTAAACAGGTATTTCCGCCAGCCTGGCAGACTCTGTGACATCATATTAATAGCGACGGGCATTGGCTTCGCGCGCCGCACGCGCCTCTTCCACCGACACGACACGACGACCCACCGGCCAGAGGGCGATCGCGGCGATCTTAAAGTTGGCAATCCCGACCGGAATGCCGATGATGCTGAGACACTGCACAATGCCCACGGAGATATGGGAGAGACAGAGCCACCAGCCGAAGAAAATCAGCCAGAAGATATTCAGGAAGGTGCCGCCGGTGTTCATGATGGCGCTCTTACTTTCGGGCCGCAGCACATCGACATGCACCGCCTCATTGCCAAACGGCAGCAGCGAGATTTTAGTGATTTCCCAGCAGGATCGCGTCAGCGGCAGGGTAAAAATCAGCACGATGCTGATAAGCGTGGCAAACAGCCAGCTCAGGGTGGTGAAAAAGCCGCCCAGAACAAAATTCAGGATATTTAAAACGGTGCGCATGATCTTCTTTTCCTTTTGCATTCCGCAAGATGTGACGCCAAGTTTAGCCTGTTTTAAGGCTGGAGCGCCAAGGGTCTGACAGGTAAACTCCCCCTAATCCTATTCTCTGACGTTGGTGTCGGCGTGGAACTGAAAGCAACTTCGATGGGCAAACGGCTTGCCCAGCATCCCTATAATCGCGTTCGTCTGCTGGCGGCGGGCGTCGAAGTCAGTGGCGATAAGCACGAGTATCTGATCCCCTTTAACCAGTTACTGGACATCGCCTGCAAGCGCGGGCTGGTGTGGGGCGAGCTGGAGTTTTTACTGGCAGATGAAAAAGTGGTCCGGCTGCATGGAACCGAATGGCAGGAGACTCAGCGCTTTCACCACTATCTGATGCAGGCCTGGCAGCGCTGGAGCCTGGAGATGAGCGAGGTGTGCTGCGAGGTGCTGCAGGCGCTCAGCGATGAGATCCGGACCTTCAGCGAGCAGGACCGCTGGCTGAATCGCCACGAGCTGCAGGGGCTGAAAAGCCGCATCCTCAACCAGTTCGATGCCTTGCCTCTGCCGCTTGCCCGCCTGAACGCGTTTGCGGCGTGCCGTGACAACCTGGCGTTCTGTCAGCAGTGGCTGGAGCAGGGGGAGGCGGCTCTGCGGCAGCGCAATCGCGACTGGACGGCGGCCATGCTGACCCGCTATCAGGCCTTCTTCGCCAGCGTCGAAAGTACGCCGCTCAATCCTTCGCAGTGTGAGGCGGTGGTGAATGGCGAGGATTCTCTGCTGGTACTGGCCGGCGCAGGCAGCGGGAAAACCTCGGTGCTGGTCGCGCGGGCGGGCTGGTTGATGCAGCGTAATCTGGCCAGCGCCGGACAGATCCTGCTGCTGGCCTTTGGCCGGGAAGCCGCCGAAGAGATGAACGCACGTATTCAGTCGCGACTGTCGGCCAGCGACATCCAGGCACGAACCTTTCACTCGCTGGCGTTGCATATTATCCGCGAAGGCAGCAACAAGCAGCCGGTCGTCAGCCGGCTGGAGAGTGATGCCGAGGCGCGGCGCACGCTGCTGATTCAGACGTGGCGGCAGCAGTGCCAGGAGAAAAAATCTCAGGCCAACGGCTGGCGTCAGTGGCTACGCGACGAGCTGGCGTGGGAAGTCCCGGAGGGGCCTTTCTGGGACGATGACAGGCTGGCAAAACGCCTGGCGTCACGGCTGGAGCGCTGGCTCGGTCTGATGCGCATGCATGGTGGCGCCCAGGCCGGGATGATTGCCGAAGTGCCGGAGGCGATCCGGGATCTCTTCAGCAAACGAATTAAGCTGATGGCGCCCCTGCTGAAAGCCTGGAAGAGCGCGCTGAAAGAGGAAGGGGCGATCGATTTTTCCGGTCTGATCCACCAGGCGATCGCCATTCTGGAAAAAGGCCGATTTATCAGTCCGTGGAAACATATTCTGGTGGATGAGTTTCAGGACATCTCGCCTCAGCGTGCCGCCCTGCTCAGCGCCCTGCGCCAGCAGAATAAGCGCACTGCGCTCTTTGCTGTGGGCGATGACTGGCAGGCGATCTACCGTTTCAGCGGGGCTGAGATGACACTGACCACGGCGTTTCATCACTACTTCGGGGAGGGCGACCGTTGCGTGCTGGACACCACCTACCGGTTTAACGATCGCATCGGCGACATCGCCAACCGCTTTATACAGCAGAATCCGCAGCAGCTGGCCAAACCGCTTAACAGCATCACCAAAGGCAACAGGAAGTCGATCGCCCTGCTGGCAGAGGATCAGCTGGAAGCCCTGCTGAACAAACTCAGCGGCTATGCGAAGCCGGATGAGCGGATCCTGTTGCTGGCACGCTATCACTACCTGCGGCCCGACGTCCTGGATAAAGCCCGCACGCGCTGGCCGAAGCTCAACCTGAGCTTTATGACGATTCATGCCAGCAAAGGTCAGCAGGCGGACTACGTGATCCTGCTGGGCCTGCAGCAGGGAAAAGAGGGCTTTCCGGCGGAGGTCCGCGAGTCGGTGATCGAGCAGGGGCTGTTACCGCAGCCAGAGGCGTTCCCCGATGCGGAAGAGCGCCGTCTGGCCTATGTGGCGCTGACGCGCGCGCGCCAGCAGGTCTTTCTGATGTTCGATAAAGCTGCGCCTTCCCCCTTCGTTGACCATTTCCGCGAACTGGGTGTGCCGGTGCTGCGTAAAGCCTGAGTTACTTCAGGCGGTCGGCCAGATAGCGCGCATAGTCCGGGATCTGAATGTCGACGGATTGAGCGAACAGGGGAGACTGAATAATAAAGTCAGCGGTGGAGCGGTTGGTGGCGACCGGGATATTCCAGACGGTCGCCAGACGCAGCAGCGCTTTCACGTCCGGATCGTGCGGCACCGCATTCAGCGGGTCCCAGAAAAATATCAGCGCATCGATCCTGCCTTCTGAAATCAGCGCGCCCACCTGCTGGTCACCGCCCATCGGGCCGCTCAGCATTGCGGTCACGTTCAGGCCGGTATCGCGATTGATCAGGTTACCGGTGGTGCCGGTAGCGTAGAGGATATGAGGTTCCAGCGCGGGCTGATTCTGTTTTACCCAGTCCAGCAGGGCGGCTTTGCAGTGGTCATGGGCGACCAGCGCGATATGTTTTTTTGTGCCTAGGGTGCGGAGTGTCTGTTCCATCGAAGCTTCCTCATGACGCCTGTCTGCGGGCGGAAAATCATGAGTTTACCTCCGGGCTTTCTGCGCTATCAACTCGTACGTAACATTTTGACCAGCGCCAGGAATTGCTGACGGGTGGCTTCATCGAAACGCTGGAACCAGCGCTGCAGCGAAGGCAGTTCGGCCTGAGTTGTCCAGTCCAGATCGGCGGTGAACTGCACAGAAGAGGGGGTATCGGCGGCGGTGTGCGCAAAGCGGGGCACCGAGGCGATCTGACGGGTGCGATTGTAGTTCAGCATCGCCTTTTCCATATCCTGCAGGGTGGTGGCAGCCAGATGATCCCGCACGCTGCTGATCTCATGCCCTTTTTCATCCACCAGCTGGAAGTTCAGGCTGCGATCGAAATGAACACGCTCGCGTCGGGTCTCCAGAGCCGGCAGCCGGATAGCCAGGGTTTTCGCGGTGGCGGTGAAGGTGACGATCATCGGCAGCGACTGGTAGGCCAGCACCCGATCTTTCTGGCCCTTGCGCTGCTGCTCTACCCGGAACAGAAACTGATGCTGACCGCGATCCAGCTCCAGGCTGTCTGCCCCTTTAAGCAGCGAACCTGAAATCTTTCGACCATCCAGCACCAGCAGATCGATCTGTGGATCGAGCTTCAATGTGATGGCAGAACAGGACGCCGACACGAGGAGAGCGAGTAACCCCGTGACAGCCAGCGACAGCTTCATTTCAACTCCGGTAACCAGTGACAGAAAGGGTATGTGTAGCAAATTCTTACATTATGGCAGTTAATTTACATTTAAACATATTTATTCGTGCGCAGGCTCAATTAATTTCGCCAGAGGCTTACCCGCCAACGGGCGCACGCATCTACACTCAACACTGGCCTGAAAGGAGATAAACATGAACGACCAGACAATCCGTGATGTGCTGACGCGCACCCAACGTATCGCCTTAGTCGGGGCAAGCGATCGCCCCGAGCGTCCCAGCTTTGGTGTGATGAAATATCTGCTCGATCAGGGCTACGAGGTGATTCCGGTCAGCCCGAAACTGGCAGGCAAAACGCTGCTGGGGCAGCAGGCCTATGCCACGCTGGCGGAGGTGCCGGGCGAGATTGATATGGTGGATGTCTTTCGCAATGCCGAAGCCGCATGGGGCGTGGCGCAGGAGGCGATCGCAGCCGGGGCAAAAACGTTGTGGCTGCAGCTGGGTGTGATCAATGAACAGGCGGCGGTGCTGGCGCAGGATGCGGGGATGACGGTGATCATGGATCGCTGCCCGAAGATTGAGATCCCGCGTCTGGGGATCACGCGCTAGAAAAGCAGCTGTGGCGGCAGAGGGTGCCGCCACAGATTAGTGCCGCAGATGCGGCGCCTGAAGCTGCTGACGCACGGAGGCAGCCAGCTCATCCATCGACGGCTGCTCGGGATGCTCCACGCTGGTTTCGCCGGAAAGCTGGATCTCAGCAACGTAGGTGTGCACCTGATCGCCTTCTTCATCCTCCATTACGACGTGATACCAAGGGGCGGAACGCATCTTCTCTTCCGCGCCAACGTCTTCAATTTTAGGCTCATCCAGTGAGTATTCCGGATCGACATCGACGATAACGCCCAGTACGCCGGACAGACGATGACGAACCTGCTGACCAATACCAAATTTACTGGCAATCATAGTGACCTCCGAAAAAAAACGCTCTCCCTTCAATATGGGGGCAGGCGCCGATTTTTCAAGTCACATCACACGGCAGGCAAAACCTTTCAGGTAGAGACCTTCCGGATAGCTGGCGATCACCGGGTGATCGGCGGCCTGACGGAACTGTTCGATGAACTGAACGTCACGGCCGGCATCCAGCGCGGCATCGGCAATAATTTTCTGGAACAGTTCGGTCGCCATCAAACCGGAGCAGGAGAAGGTCATCAATATTCCGCCCGGATTCAGCAACTGAATGGCCAGCATGTTGATATCTTTATAGCCGCGACAGGCGCCCATTAACTGGCTTTTGTTCTCAACGAACTTCGGCGGATCCATCACGATCAGATCAAATTTCTCGCCGCTGTCACGGTAACGGCGCAGCAGTTTGAAGACGTCATCACGCTCAAAGCGCGCGCGGGAGAGATCCAGCTCATTCAGTTCCACGTTCTGACGCGCAACGTCCAGCGCCTCCTGCGAAGTATCGACGCTGATCACTTCCTTACAGCCGCCCATCAGGGCCGAAACAGCGAATCCCCCGGTATAGGAGAAGCAGTTCAGCACGCGGGCATCCTGCGCATAGCGACGGGTAGCCAGGCGGCTGTCACGCTGATCCAGGTAGTAGCCGGTTTTGTGTCCGCCCTGGATATCGACCAGCAGCTTCATGCCATGTTCAGTAATGGGCAGCAGCGGCGGCGGCAGTTCACCGGTCACGGTGCCCTGTGCCAGCGCCAGGCCCTCTTTCTTACGCACGGCGACATCAGAACGATCATAGATGGCGCAGGTCGGGAAGCACTGCTGCAGGGCGGTGACGATCGCCGCACGCTGATATTCCGCACCCGCCGAGAGCAGCTGCAGCACTAAAAAGTTGCCAAAGCGGTCGATCGTGACGCCCGGTAAACCGTCAGACTCTCCGGCGATCAGACGATAGCTGTCCAGACCATCGCGGGCCGCCAGCCATTGACGCCACTGCTGCGCCTGCTCAAAACGGCGGACAAAGAAGGCGATATCGATGGATTCATCGGCCTGCCAGCTCCAGACGCGGGCGCGAATCTGCGACGCAGGGGAATACGCGGCGCGTGCCAGCCACTTACCGTTGCTGTCGCAGACATCGATGGTTTCACCCGGTTGCGCTTTACCTTCCATACGCGCAACGGCGCCGGAAAAGACCCATGGATGGCGACGGAGCAGGGACTTTTCACGTCCCTTTGCGAGAATCAATCTGACTGTCATAGTTTGCTATGCTTACCTGAAAAAATGAGGCGCCATTGTCCGGTGGATAACGGGAAATTGCAACGAACA
This sequence comes from Pantoea deleyi, assembly GCF_022647325.1. Classification (NCBI taxonomy): domain Bacteria; kingdom Pseudomonadati; phylum Pseudomonadota; class Gammaproteobacteria; order Enterobacterales; family Erwiniaceae; genus Pantoea; species Pantoea deleyi. The sequence goes on along the minus strand of NZ_CP071405.1, from coordinate 2,573,913 downwards.
GCAGCAGGAGAGAATCATGTCAGCAACCGGTTTTAAGGCCTGGGTGCATGGCCGCGTGCAGGGCGTCGGGTTCCGTTACAGCACGCAGGCGGAAGCCAGAACGCTGGGGGTGCTGGGTTATGCCCGGAATCTGGACGATGGCAGCGTGGAGGTCTTCGCCTGGGGCGAGGCGGAGCAGGTTGATGCGCTGCTCGCCTGGCTTAACGCGGGCGGGCCCCGCAGTGCACGGGTCGATCAGGTGCGGGTGGAGCCGCATCAGCCTGCTGAGCCGCCGCGCGATTTCCGCATCGGGTAATTACAGACACTTCGCCGGTTTAGGCAGGCCGGCGATTTTGGTTGCCTGCTTCGCCGGTCCCTCCGGAAACAGGCGGAACAGATAGCGACTGTTGCCTTTCTCCTCGCCATATTTCTGTGCCATCGCCTTGACCAGCATCCGCACGGCCGGGGAGGTGTTGTATTCCAGATAGAACGCGCGCACAAAATGGACCACTTCCCAGTGGGCTTCCGTCATGGCCAGGCCTTCCTGTTCAGCGATCTGTGCCGCCAGCGCTTCACTCCAGTCGCCGGGGTGCTTCAGATAGCCTTCGGCATCGACGGCGATTTCGTTACCGTTAAAATTCACGTGACATCCTCTTGATTAATGACGGCGCAGTTTATCAAACCTGACGGCCAGAAAAAGCAAAAACCCCGCCGGAGCGGGGTTTTGACAGGGGGCAGAGCACACATCAGTTACTGCGGGCAAATCCCAGCAGGCTGAGCAGGCTGACAAAGATGTTATAGAGCGAAACATAGAGGCTGACCGTCGCCCGGATATAGTTGGTTTCGCCGCCATGAATGATGTTGCTGGTCTCCCACAGAATCGCACCGGCTGAGAAGAGAATAAACAGCGCGCTGATCGCCAGATGTAACGCGGGCAGCTGCAGGAAGATATTGGCAACTACCGCGACCAGCAGGACCACAAAACCGGCCATCATCATGCCGCCCAGGAAAGACATATCACGGCGGGTCGTCAGCACATAGGCTGAACAGCAGAAGAAGACCAGAGCGGTTCCGCCCAGCGCCAACGCGATCACATCACCCATGCCCGCGGTTAAGAACGAGCTGAGGATTGGGCCCAGGCAGTAGCCCAGGAAGCCGGTGAAAGCAAAGGCGGCCAGAATGCCCATCGGGCTGTTAGCCAGACGGTACGTTAAGAACATCAATCCATAAAAGCCGACCAGCATCAGGATCAGACCCGGCGCAGGCAGAGCGAGCAGGGTGCTGGCGGTCGCCGTCACGGCCGAAAAGGCCAGCGTCAGGCCAAGCAGAAAATAGGTATTGCGCAGAACCCGATGCGTTGACAGCAGCGAAGACTGCGATGAGGTGACAATTCTTTCCATGTTGCGCTCCTTATATGCAGAACAGCAGTTATGCGCCGAGAATACGCAGGCCATTAAAGAGGGAAAAGGCGTTTTACCCTTCTTTACGCGCTTATCTGCTAATTGTTTGAGCAGAGTGGCGATTTTCGCAGCGAAAAATCACAATCTGACTGTTTTTCAGGCGAATAGACAGAATCATGCTTTACATCGCGAAACGGGGTGTTTATAGTGCGCGTCATTGCGGAGGGGTGGCCGAGTGGCTTAAGGCAGCGGTCTTGAAAACCGCCGATGGGAAACCATCCGAGAGTTCGAATCTCTCCTCCTCCGCCACTTTATCTTCCCTGTGTTATCAGCGGAGTGTAAAGTGGCAGGATCTGACGATTTTGCCGATGCAGTAAGTTTTAAAACGGAGGGGTGGCCGAGTGGCTTAAGGCAGCGGTCTTGAAAACCGCCGATGGGAAACCATCCGAGAGTTCGAATCTCTCCTCCTCCGCCAGATTTTACAGGCCAGCACTCAGTGCTGGCCTGTTTCGTTTCTGCCCTTCCTGAACATATTCTGTGTCAAAAACCCGGCCGGTCTCCCGGTTCCGCCACGGCGCACGCCTTTCTCCGTTCCATCTCTGCTATAGTCCACTCACTGTTTTTGCAAACATCTGGCGCTTTTCTGAGGCGAGCTGAGTTACACTGTTGATTACATCGCTCTGAAGCGAGCTAATCGGTTGATAGCCAGAGTGTTTCTTTACTGAATGAATGGAATAGGCACAATGATCAATAAACTGAGTCTTTGCGCATTGTCAGTACTCGCTGCATTGCCGGTCGGTACGGTAGCCCTGGCGGCTGACAGTGACATGCAGCTCCAGCAGGTGCTGATGTTAAGTCGTCACAATCTGCGCGCGCCGCTGGCTGATAATGGCAGCGTGCTGGAACAGTCAACGAAAAAAAGCTGGCCGCAGTGGGACGTTCCCGGCGGACAACTGACCACCAAAGGTGGCGTGCTGGAAGTCTATATGGGTAACTATACCCGTCAGTGGCTGGCACAGCAGGGTCTGGTGAAAAACGGCAGCTGTCCTGACAGCAACAACGTTTTCGTTTACGCCAACAGCCTGCAACGCACCGTGGCGACCGCCCAGTTCTTTGTTAATGGTGCTTTCCCTGGCTGTGACGTCGCCGTCACCCATCAGGATGAAATGGGCACTATGGATCCTATCTTCAATCCGGTCATCACCGACGGCAGCGAAGCATTCAATAAAAAAGCGCTGGCGGCGATGGCTGCCGCGAATGAGAAACTGTCGCTGAAGCCTGCCTTCCAGCGCCTGGAAAAGATTGTTGATTACAAAGCCTCACCGGCCTGCAACAACAAAAAACAGTGCGATCTGAGCAGCGGTCAGAACACCTTCAGTGCAGAAAACGGCAAAGAGCCGAATGTCAGTGGTCCGCTGAAAGTGGGTAACTCGCTGATGGATGCGTTCACGCTGCAGTACTATGAAGGTTTCCCGCTGGATCAGGTGGCATGGGGCCAGATCAAGACGCCTGAACAGTGGAAAGAGCTGTCGGCCATCAAAAATGGCTATCAGGATGCGCTGTTCACCAGCCCGGATGTCTCCCGTGAAGTTGCCGCGCCGCTGGTGGACTACATCCGCAGCCAGTTAGTGGATCAGGACAAAGCCAACGCGCCGAAAGTGACGCTGATGGTGGGGCATGATTCCAACATCGCCTCGCTGCTGAGTGCGTTACAGGTTAAACCTTATGATCTGCCGGATACCTACGAAAAAACGCCGATTGGCGGTCAGGTCGTCTTTGAGCGCTGGCATGATGCGAAAAACGACAAAGATCTGCTCAAGGTGGAGTATGTCTATCAGAGCGCCGATCAGCTGCGTAATGCCGATGTGCTGAGCCTGAAGAATCCGCCGAAGCGTGTCACGCTGCAGCTGGCAGGTTGTGAAACCGATGCAAACGGCTACTGCAGCTGGGATCAGTTCTCACAGGTGCTAAACAGTGCGCTGCAGGGAACCCCAATGCAGCCTGCGGCTGCGCCACAACCGGCAGCGGCCGCGCAGTCTGACGACAGCGCAGAGGCGGCAGCGACTCAGGATGCGGCGGCGGATAAGGCGCAGACGGATAAGGCCGCAGCGGCGAAAGAGAAGGCTGAGGCTGATAAAGTGGCCGCAGAGAAAGCCAAAGCGGACAAAGCGGCAGCTGATAAAGCCAAAGCAGACAAAGCGGCGGCAGACAAAGCCGCGGCGGAAAAAGCGAAAGCGGACAAGGCGGCGGCTGAAAAGGAAAAAGCAGACAAGGCGGATGCCGCCGGGAAAGCGAACGCCGATAAGGCCCCGGCGGAAGCCGCAGGCAGCGATAAGGCGGACAGCACTAACGCCGCAAACGCGCCTGCAGCTGCGAACAAGGACGAAACCAAATCGGCGGCCGCGGCGACACAGTAATCCCCTGCGCCTGCTGATAATAAAAAACCCCGTCGAGACGGGGTTTTTTTATGGTGCCGGAACGGTTATCCCGCCACGACCACCAGCTTCTGGTTGGCAAACTCTTTGATGCCCAGGTCGGACAGCTCACGACCATAGCCCGAACGTTTTACCCCGCCGAAGGGCAGCTCTGCGGAGGTATCGCTCTGCGAGTTGATGAAGACCATGCCGGTTTCGATGGCGGAGGCCAGCTGGCGGCCGCGTGCAATGTCGCGGGTCCAGACCGATCCACCCAGACCATAGTGGGAATCATTCGCCAGCGCGATAGCAGCCTGATCGTCACCGACCACATAAACCTGCGCAACCGGGCCAAAGAACTCCTGATAGTAGGCCGGATTATCCGGGGTGATGCCGGTGAGGATCGTCGGCTGATAGAAGCAGCCTTCTCCTTCAACGGCTTTGCCGCCGATCAGCAGTTTTGCGCCGCTGGCGACCGCGTCATCGACCTGTTTTACCAGACGGTCACGCGCATCGGCAGAGGAGAGCGGCCCCAGCGTGGTGTTCTCATCCAGCGGATCGCCCAGCGTGGCAGCGCTCAGCGCATCACTGAACTGGCGGATAAACTGGTCGGCAATTTTCTCATGCAGGATAAAGCGTTTAGCGGCAGTACAGACCTGACCGCAGTTGCTGAGGCGTGCCTGCACCCCCTGACGCACCGCTTCATCGAGATCCGCATCATCCAGCACCACAAACACATCGTTGCCGCCCAGTTCCAGCGTCGATTTCTTAAGATGTTTGCCCGCCTGCTCCGCGACGGCGCTGCCGGCGCGTTCGGATCCGGTCAGGGCCACACCCTGCACGCGATCGTCGGCGATCAGATCGGCAACCTGCTCGTTAGAGATGAACAGGTTGGTCCAGGCCCCTTCCGGCGCACCGGCTTCGCGAACCAGTTTCTCAAAGAGATCGGCGCAGTGCGGCACGATGTTGGCATGTTTGGCCAGCACCGGGTTACCCAGCGCCAGGTTTGGTGCCAGCACGCGCATCAGCTGATAGTAAGGGAAGTTCCACGGCTCGACGGCCACCAGCACGCCGATCGGATGATATTCGACCCAGGCTTCGCCCAGTGCGCTGGGATAGGCTTCCGGCTGCAGAATGCGTTCGGCGTTTTCGGCGTAGTAGCGGGCAATCTGCGAGCAGATTTTCACTTCACCGCGGCTCTGACCGATCAGCTTGCCCATCTCTTTACTGGCAATCGTCGCCAGCTCTTCCGCACGGCTATCAATCAGATCAGCCAGTTTTTTCAGGACCTGCAGACGCGGCTGGATCTCCCCTTTGCTCCAGGCGGAGTGGAACAGGCGGTCGGCCACCTCCAGCGCATGACTCACGGCGTCGGCGTCGTGTGAAGGCCACCTTTTCAGCAACTGGTTGTTCGCGGGATTAATGCTTTGATAGGAAGACATCGCGTTCTCCTTGGTGAGCTAAAAAGAGGAGGGCGGGAAAGTCCCGCCCCTGAATCAGACGTTTTTGCGTTCGACGGGCTTGTCATCCCAGGTCAGCAGATCTTTATCGGTCTTTTTAAATGCGCGGATCAGGACGTCGTCGCTGCCCTGCTGACGCCAGATCTCTTCGGCCAGGCGTTCATCGTAATCGGCCACTTCGAAGATGGCCTCAGCAATTTCAGGGGAGGTATGACGCAGACTGGCCCATTCGCCGACGTGATGTGCTTTCGATTGTTCAGTAGACATACTTTTCTCCTTTGATGAAATCAGCCCTTAAGTTTGACGGTCACACCGGCAACGTGTTCACCCTGGAAACGGGCGATGTTGAGTTCCGCTTCGGTCGGCTGACGCGAACCATCGCCGCCTGCCAGCGTCGTTGCGCCGTAAGGCGTCCCGCCGCGAACCTCAGAGATATCGAACAGCTCTTTGGTGCCGTAACCGATTGGCACGATCACCATGCCGTGGTGCGCCAGGGTGGTCCAGACGGACGTAATGGTCTGTTCCTGCCCGCCGCCGGTGCCGGTAGAGGTAAAGACGCTGGCGACCTTGCCGTAGAGCGCACCTGACGCCCAGAGACCGCCTGTGCGATCCCAGAACGTGCGCATCTGCCCGGACATATTGCCAAAGCGGGTCGGGGTGCCGACGATAATCGCGTCGTAGTGCGGCAGGACGTCAGGCGTCGCTTCAGCGGCCTGCTGATCGGTTTTGCCGCCCACCTGTGCGAAGCGATCGGCCTCCATCGTTTCTGGTACCCGCAGGATATCCACTTCCGCGCCGGGAACCCGACGAGCGCCTTCTGCAACCGCGTTCGCCATTGTTTCAACATGTCCGTACATCGAGTAGTAAAGCACCAGAATCTTGGCCATAGATCTCTCCAGGTGGTTTTAACGTGCAGAAAAAGTATAGAAGAGCTTTTGCCATGTGGGGGGAAGGCGGGCCCGGGGACAGAGTAGCCGGATAATATTTCAGCAGCTAATCGGTTGTTTCCCGGCAGAATGTGCGCTGTTTAATCAAATTTATGGTGATTAGTCTGTTGCTAAATGTGACTGTCAGCGGAGCGAAAGGAGAAACTGGCTATTCTTTAAGCATGGGTTGAGCCTGTGATCGGCGCTTCAGCCCTCTGTGTTGTATTCCTATTTATCGCACTACGCGACAGGAGCAGATCATGGCCACACATCGTGGAGGTTCAGGCAACTTTGCCGAAAACCGTGAACGGGCCGCAGAAGCCGGACGCAAAGGCGGAAAAAACAGCGGCGGCAATTTCAAAAACGATCCGGAGCGCGCCGCGCGTGCCGGGGAGAAAGGCGGTCGCAGCAGTCCTAAAAAAGCGGACGCCTGACCTCAATCCACCGCCGGGTGAGACCGGCGGTGAACGTCATTGCTTTTACTCCTGGCTCTCCTCACAATATTGTCCGGATACCCTATCAGGTGAATTATGTCGGACACATCCCGCGCGCTAACCCTGCGCCTGACGCGGCAGGAACTGGTGCTACTTTTTATCACGATGATCTGGGGCGGAACCTTTCTGGTGGTGCATCGCGCGATGCAGCATTCGGGGCCGTTCTTTTTTGTCGGCCTCCGTTTTGCGACCGCCGCACTGCTGCTGGCGTTCTTTTTCCGGCGCTATCTGGCCGGCATCACCTGGCTGGAGGTGAAGGCGGGCGCGCTGATTGGCCTGTCGATCGCCGGGGGCTATGGGCTGCAGACCTGGGGAATGCAGACCATCTCCAGCAGTCAGTCCGCGTTTCTTACGGCGCTCTATGTGCCGGTGGTGCCGCTTTTGCAGTGGCTGTTTCTGCGGCGTCCGCCCGGCCTGATGTCGTGGCTGGGGATCGCGCTGGCTTTTACCGGCCTGCTGCTGGTGGCTGGTCCGCAGGATGGGCGCATCAGCCTCAACCCGGGCGAACTGGCGACGCTGCTCAGTACCCTGGCGATCGCCGCTGAGATCATCCTGATCAGTCGCTACGCCGGTAAGGTGGATGTGCGCCGTGTGACGCTGATCCAGCTGGCGGTGGCTTCGCTGTGCGCCTTTGGGCTGATGATCCCCAACGGGGAAGGGGTGCCTGCACTCTCCACGCCGCTGCTGCTGAGCGCACTGGGGCTGGGGGCCGCCAGCGCGCTGATTCAGGTCACCATGAACTGGGCGCAGCGCAGCGTTTCACCGACCCGCGCAACGGTGATCTATGCCGGGGAACCGGTCTGGGCGGGCGTGGTGGGACGTATAGCGGGTGAGCGGCTGCCCGGGCTGGCGTTGCTGGGCGGGGCGCTGATCGTCTGCGGGGTGATCGTCAGCGAACTGCGGCTGAAGCGGAAAAAAGCGGTGCAGCCTGCGGCCACACCGCTGGAGTAGCTAGCCCTGCTGTCGCGCCAGCGGCTTATCCTGCTGCTGCGCGGTGCGACGGCGCAGCAGCGCGTTGAGGATAATTGCGCCAAAGGTGGCCGTGCCGATGCCGCCCAGGGTGAAAGAGCCGATTTTCAGCGCGAAGTCGCCCGCGCCGAGCACCAGCGTCGTCGCCACCATAATCAGATTACTGTTCTGACCCAGATCGACATGGTTCTGCACCCAGATGCGTGCACCCGCCACCGCAATCAGCCCGAACACCACAATGGAGGCGCCGCCAATGACCGGTGCCGGAATGGTGTGGATCAGCGCACCAAACTTCGGCGAGAAACCGGCCAGAATGGCGATGATGGCGGCGGCGACAAATGCCAGCGTCGAGTAGACTTTGGTCACCGCCATCACGCCGATATTCTCGGCATAGGTGGTGACGCCGCTGCCGCCGACGGAACCGGAGAGCATCGTGGCCAGACCGTCGCCTGCAAAGGCGCGGCCCATATAGGGATCGAGATTCCGGCCGGTCATGCCCGCTACCGCTTTTAAGTGGCCGAGGTTTTCTGCCACCAGAATGATCGCCACCGGCGCGATCAGCACGATCGCCTGCAGATCAAAGGTCGGGGCGGTGGTGTGCGGCAGACCAAACCACGCGGCCTGTGAGAGCAGGGTAAAGTCGACCGGCTTGCCCAGCCCCAGAACGTTGGTCAGCAGCGCATAGAGTGCCCAGGCCAGGATCAGCCCGACCAGAATCAGCAGACGCTGAACCATCCCGCGGGTAAACACCGCTACCAGCCCGATGCAGAGCACGGTCATCACCGCCACCCAGCTGTCAAACGCCGAGGCGGAGACGTTGTGTACCGCAATCGGCGCCAGATTCAGGCCGATCGCCATCACCACCGCGCCGGTCACCACCGGCGGCATCAGGTTTTCGATCCAGCGCGTGCCGGACTTCATCACCACCAGTCCGATCAGCATGTAGAGCAGGCCGCAGGCGATCACCCCGCCCAGCGCGACGCTGAGATGGGGATTGAGCCCCTGGCCGCTGAAGCCGGTGACCGCAATCACCACACCGACAAACGCCGCACTCGATCCCAGATAGCTGGGCACCCGGCCGCCGGTAATAAAGAAGAACAGCAGCGTACCTATACCCGAAACCAGAATCGCCAGATTCGGGTCCAGCCCCATCAGCAGCGGCATCAGCACCGTTGCACCAAACATCGCGACCGCATGCTGTAACCCCAGCACCAGCGTCTGCCCCAGCGGCAGCGTCTCATCCGGGGCGATAATACCGTTTTCAGTTAAAGCCGACTTCTTCTGCCATTGTGGAAACCAGGATTGTGCCATCGTCTACTCCAGAGCATCATGACTGCCGGTGGGTGCGAAAAAAACGTTAACGGGCTTCCTGCCGCTTCAGGGGATGGTATCCCCGATCAAACCACGCCAGTCCGTGGTTCTCCTCACTGTGAACCACGTCGACGACTTCGCAGAACAGCGTGTCATGCGTACCGATGCTGACAATCTGGGTGATGCGGCAGTCGAAAGAGGCGACCGCGCCGCGCAGCACCGGCGAGCCGGTGACGGCCGCTGACCACTCTGCGGCGCTGAACCGCTCAGCCATCGGCGTTTTCCCCCCGAACAGGCTGGAGAGGTCTTCGTGACCCGCCGCCAGCGTGTTGACGCAGAGCTGCATATTTTCGCGGAACACCGGGTAAACCGAGGCGGCGCGATTCAGGCAGACCAGCAGCGTCGGCGGCGAGTCCGTCACGCTGCACACGGCGGAGGCGGTAAACCCTGCGCGTCCGGCCGGACCTTCGGTGGTAATGATGTTGACCGCGGCACCCAGCCGCGACATCGCATTGCGGAACGCCAGCTTCTCAACGGCGGGGGTAAGGGTATCCAGGCTCATAATCTTCTCCGTAACGGGTTATCCGGCGACGCGCCGCAGCGGCTGCACGTCATCCGTCTGATCCAGCCACTGCAGCAGCAGGGCATTGAAGTTTTCGGCGTCGGTGACGCTCATGGCATGTCCGCCCCAGGCCATGCTCTGTTCGGTGGCGGCGGGCAGCGCCCGGGCCAGCGCGGCCGAGCAGCTCCACGGCACCAGCAGATCGTCCTGACTGGCGATCACCAGCACCGGCTGGGTAATGGCCTCTGCCTGTGCGCGGAAGTCGGCGTGCATCAGCGCATGCAGCCGCCGCATCAGGTTCTCCTGGCCCTGAAAATGGGCGATGTGATGGCGATCCTCCTGCGCCATCCGCGCCTGATGCTGCGCCATCCACTCCGCAGGATAGAGAAACAGCGGCTGCGCGCGGACAAAGGCCGCCACGCCGCTGTTGAGCAGCAGCGCCTGCCGCGTCTCAAAGCAGCGCCGGGTATGGGGATGCAGCGTCAGCCAGCCGTTAATGACCACGATCCGGTCGATGCGTGTCGGGAAATCCAGCGCCAGCTGCAGCCCGATCAGCCCGCCCAGCGCATGACCGACCAGGCTGAAGCGCAGGATGCCCTGCTGCGCCAGCGCGTCGGCCAATTCCGCCGCCATCATCGCCATGCTGTAATCTTCGGGCAGACGGTCAGCGCTGCGCCCGGTGCCGCGCTGGTCATAGAGCACCACCCGATAGCGCGCAGTCAGCGCTGCCAGTTGTGGCTGCCAGAACCCCGCCACGCCGCCCAGACCGGAGGCGAGCACCAGCGTCGGTGCATCGGGATCCTGCAGACCCAGAATATCCAGTTGCATCAGACCTCCGTACGGCCGATGTGCGCCACCGAGGCGATCTCAATCAGCGCATCCGGCTTAACCAGTCCGCACTGAATACAGAAGCGGGCGGGCTTGTCGCCGGGAAAATAGTCGGCGTAGACCTGATTGACCGCCGCGTAGTTGGCCCAGTCGGTGATAAAGATTGAGTTGAAGGTTACATCCGCCAGGCTGCCGCCCGCGGTTTCGATGACCTTTTTAATGGTCTCCAGCACATGGCGGGTCTGCGCGGCGGCATCCCCGACGTGGACCACGTTGTTCTCCGCGTCAAACGGCAGGGTGCCGGAGACATAGACCACCCCATCCGCCAGGGTGCCTGGCACAAATGGCGCGATAGGGGTTGTGGTGCCCGGCGGCACAATAATCGTTTTCGGCATAGCGTCATCCTCGGGTTGAATTAGCGGGTATTCAGGCTTTCGCAGAAGGTTTCGACATCCGACACCCAGCCAAAAAAGGTTTCGATGTTGAACAGGGCGGCCTGCTGAGCCGAGGGCGGTCCAGCCTGATACGTGGCGTCTTCCAGCACCACGCCGAAATATTCAAGGAAGAAGCCGTCGCGCAGCGTCGACTCCACGCAGACGTTGGTGGCAATGCCGGTAAAGATCAGATGCCGGATGCCGCGGCTGCGCAGCATACTGTCGAGCGGCGTGTTATAGAAACCGCTGTAGCGCGATTTTGGCAGCACGATGTCACCCGGCTGCGGCACCAGCTCATCGACCAGCGCATAATCCCAGCCCCCCTTCGACAGCAGCGAACCCTGCAGCTCGGGCCGTTTACGCATGGTTTTCAGAGCGTTGGATTTATGGAAGTTGGGCGAACCGGCGTCGCCCGCCTCTACATAATCACTGTCCCAGCCGTTCTGGAACCAGATAATCTGCACGCCTGCCGCGCGGGCCGCCGTCACCGCCTGATGGATCTTCGCGATGACCGGCTTTGTAGCGGAAACATCGAAGCCCGCCAGATCGAGATAGCCACCTTCCGTGGCGTAGGCATTCTGCATATCCACCACAATCAGCGCCGACTGCGCGGGGGGAAAGGCGATCGGTTCGGGACGCGCCGGCAGTTCGACCTGAGGAATATCCCGGATGTGAGCGCAGTAAACGGTTTTCATTACGCCACCTCCTGCTGTGCGTCCAGCAGGGCGCTGCGACAGGCCATCAGCGGCTGAATATGCTGGCCAAAGTTCTCGATCCCCTGCAGGAAATCGTCAAACGTCAGCAGCACGCCGTGGGTGCCTTCAACCTGCGCCACCTCATCCAGCATCTTCGCCACGCTGGCATAGGAGCCGACCAGGGTGCCCATGTTGATGTTGACGGCCGAAACGGGATCCGCCATCTGGCGCACGTTGGTATCGCTGCCCGATTTGGTGTCCTGCTGGCTCTGGGTGGTGAGCCACGAGAGCGCCTCTTCATCCGCACCGGCTTTGTAATGTTCCCACTTCGCCCGCGCCTCTTCGTCGGTTTCTGCCGCGATAATCATAAACAGCACGTAAGAACCCACGTCGCGGCCCGCTTTCTCCGCCGCCTGCTTCATGCGCACCGACGTTGCGCTGAAGGCCGCTGGCGTATTGACGCCTTTGCCGAAGCAGAAGTTGTAGTCTGCGTGCTGCGCCGAGAAGGCCATCCCGGCATCGCTCTGTCCGGCGCAGATCACCTTCATCGGGCGCTGCGGCTGCGGACTGACGCGGCAGTCATTCATGGTGAAGAATTCACCCTTAAAGTCTGAGCGGCCGGTGCCCCACAGGTCGCGCAGCACGGTGACATATTCGGTGAGATAGGCGTAGCGGCTGCTGAAATACTCATCGCCGGGCCACATCCCCATCTGCTCATATTCCGGCTTCTGCCAGCCGGTCACCAGATTGACGCCGAAACGCCCGCCCGAAATAGAGTCGATGGTGGAGGCCATGCGCGCCACGATCGCCGGAGGCAGCGTCAGGGTGGCGGCGGTGGCGTAAATCTCAATGCGGGAGGTGACGGCGGCCAGGCCAGCCATCAGGGTAAAGGACTCCAGATTGTGATCCCAGAATTCGGTTTTTCCGCCGAAGCCGCGCAGTTTGATCATCGAGAGCGCAAAGTCGAAATGGTAATGCTCTGCTTTCAGCACGATCGCCTTGTTCAGTTCAAAGGTCGGCATGTACTGCGGTGCGTTGGATGAAATCAGCCAGCCATTGTTACCAATCGGAATAAAGACGCCTATCTTCATGTGAAACCTCGTTGCGATGGGGGAAAGGTGTTTCACGCGCGGCACTGCATCCTGCGACTTCCCTGTGGGCTGCGCTCAGTCACAATTTTGCAAACTGTGTGCCACATTTTTTATTGTGATAAATAACAATGAGTTAAAATTAACCCGAAAGAGGTAAGTGGACTGTCGGGTCCATTTCAGACCGTTTGGTCAAAAATCGCTGCACGTTTTGCATGCAGGCTGAGCAAAAAAGGTGCAGGCGGGCCGTTAGGCACACCTCCCGGCCTTTGCTATGATGCGCTGACACCAGATGGATGAGGTAAACCTGTGAAAACCGATGAAAAAAAGCCAACGCGTCGTTCGCGTGCCGTCGCGGCGAAGCGGGCCGCCATACTGGAAGCGGCACTGACCTTCTTCTCACAGTTTGGCATTCACGGCACCAGTCTCGACAAGGTGGCCGAGCTGGCCGACGTCTCCAAGACCAATCTGCTCTACTATTTTCCCTCTAAGGAAGCGCTCTATGTGGCGGTGCTGAAGGAGATTCTGGATGTCTGGCTGGCTCCGCTGCGCGCGCTGACCCACGACCAGGATCCGCTGATGGCCATCCGGCATTATATCCGGCTGAAGCTGGAGGTCTCGCGCGACCATCCGCAGGCGTCACGGCTGTTCTGCCTGGAGATGCTGCAGGGCGCGCCACTGCTGAAAGGGGAGCTGGCCGGCGATCTCAAGCAACTGGTGGATGACAAGGCGGCGATTATCGAACGCTGGATAGCGGAAGGGCGTCTGGCCGGCGTTCAGCCGCAGCATCTGATCTTTATGCTGTGGGCTACCACGCAGCACTACGCCGATTTTGCCACACAGGTGGAGGCGGTGACCGGCCAGACGCTCAGCGATCCGGCGTTTTTCGATCAGACGGTTGAGAATGTGCAGCGCATGATCATCGAAGGTATTCGCGTGCGCTGAAACAGGGGGCGTTCGCCGACAGGGTAACGGGGGGAGAGTCATGGATTCTGTGTCGCAGTTTGTACTGGGTTCCGCGGTCAGCGTCGCGGTGATGGGGCGTCGGGTGCCGGTCTGGCAGGCCGCGCTGGTGGGCGGGATCTGCGGCACCCTGCCGGATCTGGATGTTTTTCTCGATCACGGTGACGCGATTCGCAATATGACCCTGCATCGCACCGACAGCCATGCGCTGCTCTGGCTTACGCTCGTCTCACCCGTGCTCGCCTGGCTGGTGGCGGGGCTGTTTCGTCGCGGGGTACGATGGCCGCAGTGGTGGCCCGCCATCTGGCTGGCGCTGATTACGCATCCGCTGCTGGATCTGATGACGGTCTATGGCACCCAGTTGGGTCTTCCCCTGACCGATTACCCCTATGCGGTCGGCAGTATCTATATCGTCGATCCACTCTATACGCTGCCGCTGCTGGCCGGCCTGGGTGTGGCGCTCTGGCGGCGCAGTGACAGGGGGCTGCGCGCCAACCGGGTCGGACTCGCGCTGAGCACTCTCTATCTGGCGTGGAGTGGGGTGATTCAGGGGGTTGCAGGCGGGCAGATCCACGATTCGCTGGTGCAGCAGGGGATCCCGGCGGACAGGGTACTGGTCACGCCCACGCCCTTTAACACCCTGGTCTGGCGCAGCGTCGTGCTGACACCCGACCGCTATGGCGAAGCCTACTGGTCGCTGTTATCGCCGTCCCGCCCGCTGCAGGTGACGTGGTATCCGCGGCACCCCGAACTGTTCGACCGTTTCCGGGGCAACGGGTACGCAGAACGCGTTGCCTGGTTCAGCCACGGCTTTTATGCACTGCGTGAGCAGGGTGGACAGACGACCATTGCCGATCTGCGCATGGGGGAAGGGGAGGCCTATACCTTTACCTTCGGACTTGGCACGCCTGAGCAGCCCGATCCGCGCCCGCAGCGTCTGCCGTATCAGCGTCCGGAATTCTCCGCCCTTTTCTCAGCGCTGGCTGAACGGCTGTAAAAAAAAGCCCGGTCAGATGACCGGGCGGATTTCAGCGTACTGCGTCTCAGCGGCTGCGACGACGGCGCAGCATCCAGCCTGCACCCAGCAGGGCAAACCAGAGCGGCGTCACCATCAGCGCCTGACGCGTGTCATCCTGCAGCGTCAGCAGCACCAGTACAAAGGCGAAGAAGGCCATGCAGACCCAGCACATGAATTTGCCCAGCGGCATCTTAAACGCCGACTTCGCGTGGCGCTGCGGATGCTTCTTCCGGTAGGCCAGGTAGCTGCAGAGGATGATGGTCCAGACGAACATAAACAGAATGGCCGACACGGTCGTCACCAGGGTAAAGACCTTCATCACATCCGGGATCAGGTAGATCAGCGCCACGCCCACCAGCAGGCAGAGGCAGGAGAAGAAGAGGCCGGTCGTGGGCACCGAACGCGCCGAAAGCCGGCCAAAGGCGCGGCTCGCCACACCCTGCTGTGACAGACCATAAAGCATACGGCTGGTGGAGAAGATGCCGCTGTTGGCGGAAGAGGCCGCCGAGGTCAGCACCACAAAGTTAACAATACTCGCCGCCGCAGGCAGGCCAATCAGGACGAACATCTCCACAAACGGACTGCGGTCGGCCATCACCTGGGTCCACGGCGTCACCGCCATAATGACCATCAGCGCCAGCACGTAGAACATAATGACGCGCAGCGGAATCGCATTGATCGCACGCGGTAAGACTTTATGCGGATCGTGCGTCTCTGCCGCAGCCGTACCCACCAGTTCAATACCGACAAACGCAAACACCGCAATCTGGAATCCGGCAAAGAAGCCGCTGATGCCTTTCGGGAACAGACCGCCGTGCTCCCAGATATTGCTCAGTGCCGCCGTACCGCCGCCAGGCGAAGGGTAGTGAAGCCAGACCAGCACGACGCCGGTCACAATCAGCGCCACAATGGCGACGATTTTAATGATCGCGAACCAGAACTCCATTTCACCAAAGAGTCTGACAGTGGCAATGTTCAGCGCCAGGAACACCACGACGCAGAGCAGGGCGCTCATCCAGATCGAAAATCCGGGGAACCAGAGCTGGAAATAGGCGCTGATCGCGACCACGTCGGCAATCCCGGTCACGACCCAGCAGAACCAGTAGGTCCAGCCCGTAAAATAACCGGCCCACGGGCCGAGCAGGTCAGCGGCAAAATCGCTGAAGGATTTGTATTCGAGGTTGGAGAGCAGCAGCTCTCCCATGGCGCGCATCACGAAGAACAGCATAAAACCGATGATCATATAAACGAAGATGATCGAGGGGCCGGCCAGGCTGATCGTCTTCCCCGAGCCCATAAACAGGCCGGTGCCGATCGCACCCCCAATGGCGATGAGCTGGATGTGGCGATTATGCAGATTACGCTGGAGCTTGTCGGGCGCCTCTAGTGCGCGCGTGGTTTCTTTAGATTGATCAACCATAGAATTGTCTTTCCTGTCTTGATGTTGTGTCAGCTCTGCTGGCTGTTAGAAAACGCGCCTGCCCGGAGGCAAGTCGGCATAAGATAGAGGAAGAGAGCCGGAATCGGGTAACGCTTTTTTATCAATTGTGACGCCGCTGCTGCCGTCAGCGGTAATAACGCACAGTTTCGGTCACTCCTCCGTCAGTCTGGGTAATTATTCATCACGTTCTGTCAGGCGCAGGGCGAAAAAGGGGATCTGCCTCTACACTTTTTGTTTGTTAATCATCATGCTGCAAAGGGATCTATGCGCACGCTTATCCTGTTTTTGCTGTTAATCGCACTGGGATGGGGCAGCTTACCCTGGCTTAAGCAGCATCTGCCGCCAGCGTTCAATCCCTTTACGCCGCTCTCTGTGACCGATCCGCCCGGATGGATGACGCAGATTAAGATGAAACGCCTCGCCGGTGATGCGGACGCCTGTCTGGACGTCTTGCGCCGGGCGCAACAGGCGGGCTGGGTCAGCTTCAGCGAGCGCCCCGCAATCACGGGCGCCTGCCCGATTAGCCAGCCGCTGCGGATCCAGAAACTGGGCAGGGTCAGCCTGAGCAGCAGTTTTCTGGCGAGCTGTCCGATGGCGGTAGCCACGACCATGTATGCACTGCGCAGCCGCCAGCAGACGATCCGCGATATGCACAGTCCGCTGGTCCGGATTAACCATGTGGGCAGCTACGCCTGCCGCAATATCTACCATCGCGCACAGGGGCGGCGCAGCGAGCATGCCACCGCCGATGCCCTGGATATCACTGGCTTTCAGCTGGCGGATGGTCAGCGTATCGACGTTGGTCGCCACTGGCAGCAGCCGGCAGAGAAAGCCGCCATGCTGCATACGCTCTGGCGCGGAGGCTGCGAAGTCTTTGGTAATGCGCTTGGGCCGGACTATAACGCCGCACACGCCTCACATTTTCATCTGGGTATGCGTGGCGCTGGCTACTGCCGCTGAATCATCAGAAAGGATAACGTTCGGCGGTGAGCCAGCCCCACCGGACCAGCAGAAATAAAAGCCCTGCAGGGTAGCCGCACATCCCGCCGGCGTTCGTTCGTCCCGGATGAACGAATGCCGGGTCGATTAATAGCACTCTTTTTTAGTGCCACTCTTTTTAATAGGAAAGTGTTAAGCCGCTAAACAAACTGATCAGATTTTCTCCATATTCTGATTGCGCCTGCGACCGCCCGGATGAAATTATTTCAGCACAGGGCAGGCGTGCAGTAAGGGAAATTAATTGTTTATTTAAAAGGGATCGCTAAGAAATAACCGGCCGCGTTTCGTGCGGAAAAATTATTTTCAGATACGTCAGAGGCGTGACTATCGGTAAAGTGATTTTCATGACTAGAATAGAGTCAGTGAAGGGCGAACTGCGGTCGGGAATAGTGATCGCCGACACATATTGCGGGCAGAGAGAAGAATTAAGTCAAATCCGGACGCGCCCGGCACTTTTCGGCAAATCAGATTATCCGCAGTATGAAAAAAGGCGTGAGGGTGCAGCAGGAGAGAAAGGGGGAAACGCGGGCGGCGCTAATCACAACGTTTGATTTACCCTGCTGAAATAGCCCGTGGCGACACCTGCCGTCCAGCGGCGACGCCCGAACGGTAACATCGTCCAGGGCCGCTACGGCCGCGGGCGGGCAGCGATTCTCGTGGGCGGCGACATGCACTATTTGCTCTAAGGCGGAATGCCCCGCGGTTATCTGACTTAAGGCTTATTTCCTGATAAAAAATATGTAGTCATTCCCGTTACGGTTTCGCTTATTGCTCCACAATTAACGCTTTGTTTACTCTTTATTTACGCAATACACGCATCCTTATGCGCTATTTCAGGCAGGGAAATCGGACTCAGACTTTTTTAACCGCCGTATCAGGGATTGAAATCCTATCAGAAAAATCTTATTCTTTTGGGGTGATTGAAATTGCTGTGATCGGCCTCACATTGTATGGGCAGAGCCACGTTTTCATTCCCTCATCCCGGTGAAAGGTTAAATGCGCTGCAGAATCCGACGGCTTCATGCCTGGAATAAATTAATCTTCTTCTGCTGATTTATTTTAACGGATGAATCCGACTGAATAACACCGCAAAGGCGAGTGGAAAAACGCTGAGGCAATATGAGCACTGAAAATTATTTCGCCTGGCGAAGTGAGGTGAAAAAACAATTTCAGGCATTAACGCTTTCTTCCGAACTGAAGGCATTATTGCAACACTTTACTGAATCTTTAGGCTTCGACTATTTTGCCTTTCTGATTCAGCATCCGGTGCCTTTTACCCGACCGCGTATTCATTTGCATAGCACCTACCCCCGACTCTGGGTAAAGCGTTATGAGAAGCAGAATTATTACGCTGTCGATCCGGTGCTCACATTATGTCAGCAGCCGGGCAGGGGGATGGCCTGGTCACGGGAGCAGTTTGCTGACGCCGGCAACCTGTGGGATGAGGCGAGAGAATATGGGCTGCTTAGCGGTTTTTCGTGCTCTGCAATGGCACCAAATCGCGTCATTGGTATATTATCTATATCATCGAAACAGTCCATTCCTGTCCAGCTCTGCCATGCTGAGCTGGAGGTAAAACTACATCTTTTAGCGGAACTAAGCCTGGCTACGCTGGAACGCATCCGCGATGAAGCCATGATGGTACTGAAGAACGAGTTTAGTCAGCGCGAGCTGGAAATTCTGAAATGGACAGCCGAAGGAAAAACGGCGGCCGAAATTTCACTGATTTTATCTATCTCTGAACATACCGTTAACTTTCATCAAAAAAATATGCAAAAGCGTTTCAATGTTTCCAATAAAACGCAAATTGCCTGCTATGCAGCGGCAATCGGACTGATCTGAACATAAACAACTGCCACATTTAGCAGTTCCTTTGTTCGGGTCAGTTGTCTACCCTGCGCCGGGTCTTTGCCAGGCTGGCGCAAAGAAATCACAGCAACATGGGGATGTCAGAGGCGCATAATGAAAATAGTGCAAACGCAGTTAAAGGATATGCCATCCTCATTACTTGCCGAGCTGGGCAGCTACCGGTACAGCGTCTTTGCGCGCGGCGAGGGGTGGTCAATTCCTCCCCGCCTCAGCACGCCTGGACAGGAGTATGATCGCTACGATCGTTCAGATGTGACCTGGCTGATCGCCTGGAATGCCCGCTTCGGGATCAGCGGCTGCGCCCGTCTGATGCCGTGGTTTGAGCCTGAGCAGAGCGAAGGCATCGTCCTGCCGTTCAGTCATGAGAAGGTGTGGGAGATGTCGCGCTTTTCCGCCCGGCTGGAGGTGGACGCCGAACTGCCACTGAATATTCTGTGGCACGCGGTGCAGCTGGCAGAACTGAACGGCATGGAATACATCATCAGCTCGGCCACGCCGATGCTGGAGAAAATGTTTGAGCAGCATCAGGTTGTTTACGAACCGCTGACGCCGGGACTGATTCTGTCGGAAGATAATCTGTTTGCGATCCGGATTCCGGTGGTGCAGCCCGCGCTGGCCGAGAAGTATCGTGGCACACGGCGCTTCAGCCCGGAAGAGGTGCTGCCGACGCTGGGCGTGTCGGTGAACTGGCAGGCACATAATTAACGGATTTGCCCCCGTCGCGGGGGCAGAGTGCTTACTGGCGGTAAGCCGTTTTGATCTGTTTGATGGTATTGCTGAACACTTCCGCCTGCGGCTTATCGCCCAGCGTCTGCACATAGCGCTCCATGTTGATAATCACTTTTCCGGCATCAGCCTGACCCATCCCTTTGAGGATAAGGGTGATCATCATCTTCAGACCCGCGATTTCATCCGATAATTTCTGGGCTTCCTGCGAAGTAGCAAAATCTTCATCGCTCATAAGTTTCTCCTTGGTGAATGACAACGTGTCGGCCCTCTGTCCGCACAGCAATCCGTGAGTATACCACAGGGGCATGAAGTTGCTGGCGCAGCGGCTTCGCTTTACGCTGAAGTGCTGGTTTGTCCAGTGCAACTAATCAATCTCTGCAAGTAATTACTGCCACGTCACGCTGAGTGACTGCGCCGGGTCGACCTGCAGCGGCATGCCGTGGCGGGTGATTAATCTGCTGATATACAGCGGGTTACCGGATTATTAAGCGGTCCGGTTGGTTGTAAGAAAAGTCTGTTTAAGCGCGTAACCGGTATCCGCAGACAATCATGCAAAGCGGCCACAGTTTTACTTTGTTGATGTGCTTTTGAGGTAAAAGCGGGTATGATTACCCCTTGCAATCCTGAATTGCTTCCTCTTTTTTAGCCTCTGGAGTTTCCCCGTTGATCAGTGTGCTTCTTGTTGATGACCATGAACTTGTCCGTGCCGGTATCCGTCGCATCCTGGAGGATGTCAAAGGTCTGGCCGTGGTCGGAGAGGTGAACTGTGGCGAGGATGCGGCGAAGTGGTGCCGCTCCCATCAGGTTGATGTGATCCTGATGGACATGAACATGCCGGGCATCGGCGGACTGGAGGCGACGCGCAAAATCGTGCGCTATAACCCCGATATCAAAATCATCATGCTGACCATTCACACGGAAAATCCGCTGCCTGCTAAAGTGATGCAGGCGGGTGCCGCCGGCTACCTGAGTAAAGGGGCTGCGCCGCAGGAGGTGATCAATGCCATCCGCTCAGTAAACGCCGGTCAGCGCTACATCGCATCGGACATTGCTCAGCAGATGGCGCTGAGTCAGATTGAGCCGCAAAAAGCGGAATCCCCCTTCAGCTGTTTGTCGGAAAGGGAATTGCAGATTATGCTGATGATCACCCGTGGACAAAAGGTGACGGAAATTTCCGAGCAGTTAAATCTCAGTCCTAAAACCGTTAACAGTTACCGCTACCGGATGTTCAGTAAGCTGAATATCAGTGGCGACGTCGAGTTAACGCATCTGGCCATTCGACATGGCCTCTTTAATGCGGAGCCGTTAATCAGTAGTGAATGACGTTTTTGATTCTAAAGCCTTTCTGAGTACGGTAACCAGCAAGCCCGGTGTTTACCGCATGTATGACGCCTCAGGCACTGTCATCTATGTGGGTAAAGCCAAAGACCTGAAGAAGCGTCTGACCAGCTACTTCCGCACCCAGGTCGGCAGCCGCAAAACCGAAGCGCTGGTCAGCAATATCCAGCACATCGATGTCACCGTTACCCATACCGAAACCGAAGCGCTGCTGCTTGAGCATAACTACATCAAGCTCTATCAGCCGCGCTATAACGTGCTGCTGCGCGACGATAAATCCTATCCCTACATCTTTCTGAGCAGCGATACCCACCCGCGGCTGGCGATGCACCGTGGCGCCAAACATGCCAAAGGGGAGTACTTTGGTCCGTTCCCCAACGGCTATGCGGTACGCGAAACCCTGGGGCTGCTGCAGAAAGTCTTTCCTATCCGTCAGTGCGAAAACAGCGTCTACCGCAATCGCTCCCGACCCTGTCTGCAGTATCAGATAGGCCGCTGTCTGGGGCCCTGTGTGGCGGGTCTGGTCAGCGAAGAGGAGTATGCACAGCAAACCGATTACGTGCGGCTTTTCCTGGCCGGTAAGGACGATCAGGTTCTGAACCAGCTGGTGAAACGCATGGAAGAGGCCAGCGTCGGCCTGCGCTTTGAAGAGGCGGCCCGGCTGCGCGATCAGATTCAGGCCGTGCGCCGCATCACCGAGAAGCAGTTTGTCTCGAATCAAGGCGATGACCTGGATGTAATGGGCGTGGCGTATGACGCAGGCATGGCCTGTCTGCATGTGCTCTTTATCCGCCAGGGTAAGGTGCTGGGCAGCCGCAGCTACTTCCCGAAGGTGCCGGTGGATACCGATCTGGCGGAGGTCGTACAGACCTTTGTCGGGCAGTTCTACCTGCAGGGCAGCGAGGCTCGCACCCTGCCGGGCGATATCCTGCTGGACTTCACCCTGCCGGAGCGCGAGCTGCTGGCTGAGTCACTTAGTGAGCTGGCGGGACGCCGGGTCAACATTCAGAGCAAGCCGCGTGGCGATCGCGCCCGTTACCTGAAGCTGGCACGCACCAACGCTGCGACGGCGCTGACCACGCGTCTGTCACAGCACTCGACCATCCATCAGCGGCTGATGGCGCTGGCGGAGTTTCTGACGCTCGACAAAATCAGGCGCATGGAGTGTTTCGACATCAGTCACACCATGGGCGAGCAGACCATCGCCTCCTGCGTGGTGTTTGACCAGAACGGGCCGCTGCGCGCCGATTATCGTCGCTACAACATCACCAGCATCACGCCGGGTGATGACTACGCCGCCATGAATCAGGTGCTGCGACGCCGTTATGGTAAGGCGATTGAAGAAGATAAGATCCCGGATGTGATTCTGATCGACGGCGGTAAAGGCCAGCTGGCCCAGGCGCTGCAGGTTTTCGCCGAACTGGATGTGCCCTGGGACAAGAGCCGGCCTGTTCTGCTGGGCGTCGCCAAAGGCAGCGATCGTAAAGCGGGCCTGGAGACGCTGTTCTTCGAAGCGGAAGGCGAGGGCGTTTCGCTGCCGCCAGATGCCCCGGCGCTGCATGTGATTCAGCATATTCGTGACGACGCTCACAACCATGCGATTTCGGGCCACCGTAAAAAACGGGCTAAAGTGAAGAACACCAGTGCGCTGGAAAGCATCGAAGGGGTAGGGCCAAAACGGCGTCAGCAACTGCTTAAGTACATGGGGGGCCTGCAACCGCTGCTGAATGCGTCGGTGGAGGAGATCGCCAATGTGCCTGGTATCTCGCACGCGCTGGCAGAAAAAATATACTACTCCCTGAAACACTAGCATTGAAACAGGGGGGGCAATGTAGGAACATAGGACAAATTCTACCTATATCCAGACAGTTACCGGCATATGCAATTAAACATCCCGACGTGTCTCACCCTGTTTCGAGTCGTGCTCATTCCGTTCTTTGTGCTGGCTTTCTATCTGCCGTTTCACTGGGCGCCGCTGGCGACCGCCTTAATCTTTGTTTTTGCAGCCATCACGGACTGGTTCGACGGTTTTCTGGCACGTCGCTGGAAGCAGACGACGCGCTTCGGGGCCTTTCTCGACCCGGTTGCGGACAAGGTGATGGTGGCGATTGCGCTGGTGCTGGTAGCCGAATATTTCCACGCCTGGTGGATTACGCTGCCTGCCGCGACCATGATTGCGCGTGAGATCATTATCTCTGCGCTGCGTGAGTGGATGGCGGAAATTGGCAAGCGCAGCAGCGTCTCGGTTTCCTGGATTGGTAAGGTCAAAACGACCGCGCAGATGTTCTCCCTGTTTGCGCTGCTGTGGCGTCCGGATGCCACCGTCGTCGCGGTGGGTGTGGTGGCGTTGTACATCGCTGCCGTGCTGACATTCTGGTCAATGTTCCAGTATTTAAGCGCCGCGCGTGGCGATCTGCTCGAACCGTGATCGATACGATTTAAAAAGCAGCAAACGGACGGGTTGGGAGGATAATTTTATTGACTCAATCCGTCAGGTCAGTAGAATGCAACGCATCGAAAGGCAGCGAGTCTGCCAGAAGATAAGTAAAATCAGCAGGTTCGACGAAATTGCTGAAATTTGCGGGAATAGCTCAGTTGGTAGAGCACGACCTTGCCAAGGTCGGGGTCGCGAGTTCGAGTCTCGTTTCCCGCTCCAGATTCGCAGGCCAGGTTAACCTGGCGGCACATCAGTTTAAGGCGCGTTGGCAGAGTGGCTATGCAGCGGATTGCAAATCCGTGTACCTCGGTTCGACTCCGGGACGCGCCTCCAGTTACACCCTGCCCGGGTGGTGAAATCGGTAGACACAAGGGATTTAAAATCCCTCGATCGTAAGGTCGTGCGGGTTCAAGTCCCGCCCCGGGCACCACATCGATTTACCTATAAAATCAATGATAAGCAGTGTCGTAAGCCGCCCCATTAGAGGCGGTTTTTTTGTGCCTGCTGTCTGACACACTCCTTCAATCCATTCTCTGTTCAGCCACGCGAGCTGAATACCAGTTGTTCCTCGGTGTCACTCACCAGAACCATCTTTTGCGCCTCGCCGCTGGAGGAGACAAACGTCACTTCATTGCCGATGCCGAGCGCATCGAACGCCTCTGTAGACTGTATCCGCTTCTGAATCTCCAGCACCATGCGTGATGCAAAGGGGTGTTCGTTCACCTTATCGATATGGTAGCTGGCGGTGAAATTCAGCTCAGGCTGATCGACGACGTAGAATTGTCCTGAAGGCATAGTACGGACCTCGCGATAAAAGTGGTCCGGCGCGCTGGCCGGAACAGGTTGCCTTAACAGGTAAGGTTAGCTGAATTATCGCGCTGCACGGCCAGCGATCTCAGATTTCTGAATCCGGGTGCAGGTGGGAAAAATAGGTGCCGCTTGCGCTTGCCTGTCCGGAAAGTGCCGCTACCCTTATCTGTAACGGTTCACTTTTCGGGCACACTGTTCGGGCATGGTATAAAGGTATTACTGCAACTCAGCATGAGTTGACGATGCGGGTTCAATTCCTGCTGCCCGGTCCACCTCTTCTCTCCCAACGCCCGTTGCTAAAAGCGCATCTGATGCGGTTAACCCCTTTATGCGGCCCACTCGCCGTGCAGTAAACACCATTTTCCCGGGTTTTCAGCGCCACCGCCCATACTCGCCCGCCTGCTGGCTGATTGATCTGCTGTTATGTGAGAGGAATGTGCTCACCCGATCTCAGGCCACGCATCCGTCGCTTAAACCCGAACGAAGAAAACAGGAAGAGACGGCTGGCGCGTCGTGATTTACAGGCAGGAAAAAGTAAGGCTTCAGCCAGCCTGACAGGCAGGCTGGCTGAGGTCGATCAGGCGTGCGGTTGTCCTGACGGGGTCATGGTGCCAGGGGCGCCAGGCGGGGGCGGGGGGGCATCTTTGCCCGGCGGTGGCGGCGGCGGAGCGTCTCTCACTGGTGGAGGAGGCGCACAGGCGGTAAGGGTCGCGAGTATAGCTAAAGTGGATAACAGATAAGCCGTACGTTTCATCGTATTTCCCTGATCGGTTAAGCGGAGCGTTAAGTATAGATAACCGCCATAAAATCGCCCGAAGCAGATGCGATCGCCGACAATCAGGAAAATCAGTCACGAATATTTTGAAACGCCTCGCAACTCACGCAGATTACCCATGCGTTTCACGCTGGCCCACGCTAAGGTAGCGCTTCATTTTAGAGGAGACGTTATGAATGGCATGATGAAGTTCGTCCGCGGCTGGCTGGTATTCTCTGTTCTGTGGGGCGTATTCATGTGGTTTATGTCATGGCAGGCGCAGGGCAAAGAGCCTGGCCTGGCGGTTCTGACCAGTCTCTACGCCGGTTTAATCTATCAGGCGTTGATCACGATGGTGGGCCGCTACCGGGCGCGGCGCCAACAGGCGTAATCTGTACTGCTGCCGGAGCGGCAGCAGTACAGCCTCATTTAACCAAAGTTACCGGTCAGACGCTGATGGAAGTCGGTGCTGCGCGGGTCCAGACCCTCAATCACCACTTCTGCACCATAACGCTGATAGCGATACTCAATGCCATCCAGCGCCGCGACGCTGGAGGCATCCCAGATCTGCGCATGGGTCAGATCGATCGTCACCTTTTTCGGATCGTGGGCATAATCGAAATGCTCGAACAGATCGTTGCTGCTGGCAAAAAAGAGCGGGCCGCGCACCACGTAGCGCACCGATTCGCCATCTGCGCTCAGCTCACGTTCTGCATGGATAACATGAGCAATACGGCGGGCAAACAGCAGCATGGCCAGAATCACGCCAGCCAGCACGCCCAGCGCCAGGTTCCCGGTCCAGACCGTCACCGCGACCGTCAGCACCATAATCAGCGTTTCGGACCACGGCATACGCTTCAGGGTAGCAGGCTGCAGGCTGTGCCAGTTGACGGTTTTCACGGCCACGACCATCATGATTCCGGCCAGCACCACCATCGGAATCTGCGCCATAATCCGGCTCAGCCCGGTCACCAGCAGCAGCAGAACCAGACCGGCGGCGACCGTTGAAACCCGACTGCGCGCCCGGCCCAGCTCCACGTTGACGATGGTCTGACCGATCATCGCGCAGCCGGCGATCCCGCCATAGAAGCCCGCCAGAATATTGGCGACACCCAGGCCCCAGGATTCGCGACGCTTGCTGGAGGGGGTATCGGTCAGGTCATCCACCAGTTTGGCGGTCAGCAGCGACTCCATCAGGCCGACGAAGGCGATACTCAGCGCGGTAGGCCAGATAATCAGCAGCGTCTGAAGGTTCAGGGGCACCAGCAGGCTGTTAAAGCCGGGCAGACCCGGACTCATCGATCCCTCATCACCGACATTCGGCATGCGATAGCCCATCAGCAGCGCCACGGCCGTGACCACGACAATGGCGACCAGCGGAGAGGGGATGCTCTTTATCAGCCGCGGCAGCAACAGCACAATAGCCAGGGTGGCGGCAAAAAAGATCCAGACCAGTGAGGATTGCCCCCAGACGTGCGGCACCTGAGCAAAGAAAATCAGCACCCCAAGCGCATTCACAAACCCCAGCATCACGGAGCGGGGAATATAGCGCATCATGCGCGACAGACCCGCCACGCCAAACAGGATCTGAATCACGCCGCCCAGTACCACGGCGGGCAGAATATATTCCACGCCGTGCTGATGCACCATCGGGCCGATAACCAGCGCCACCGATCCGGCGGCCGCCGTCACCATTGCCGGACGGCCACCCAGGATCGACAGCGTCAGGCAGAGCACGACAGAGGCGATCAGGCTGACTTTCGGGTCAACGCCCGCGATAACGGAAAAGGAGATCACTTCTGGGATGAGGGCCAGCGCCGTAATCACCCCGGCCAGGCATTCGCGGGTCAGCAGCGCAGGCGAACGCAGAACGCGCCCCACGCTGATATCACCAGCCACAACGCCGGTTGCGGCCTTATCATTGGATTGAGTCATAAAGATTGCAGGCTCTTGAGTTATTTTGCGCCCGCGCGAGGGGCGGGAAAACTGGCATAGCAGGTGAGGGGCAGATATTACCGGGCGTGCGGGAAAGATACCAGTAAAAGGCGGACGACTCCCTCCATGGAGTCGGGATTATTACAGTGAAAAATCGTCCGGCGTTTTGTGGACCACCAGTTCTAGCAGCTGCCGGTAGACATCCAGCGACGCCCGGTCGCTTTCCAGCTCCAGCCGGTGAATCAGCTTAGAGATAATGGCTTTGTTATTTACGGGCATGCCGGACTGCAGGATTTCTGCAATCACAATACCCAGGGTTTCCATCTGGCCGGCTGGCCGGCTGGCCGCCGCATTAAAATAATCGGAAATTTCTTTATCGGTCCGGGGGAGACTATCTTGCATGTGTAAGCCCTTCAGAACAGCCCGATTCCGGTTCGGATGTCAGGACGAAAGCGATCAAAAAAACCATCACATGGACAGATGTGATGGTACCAGCCCGGAAAGTGAGCAGATAAAAAATAACCTCTGAAGGTGGAAATCCACTGACACCTTCAGAGGCGACGCAAGTGCATCATTCGTTACAGAGTCGCATGACAACTCGTGGCAATAAAGTTATACAATGAACCCCAATCTGTACAATCGGATCCTTTGACTAAACGTGCTTTTTTTCACTTTTCAGCCGCTTATAAGGACAATTCCGAAACAAAATCTGTACAAATAACCTATACAAACGGCCTGACCGAAGAGGGAATGGGAAAAAGCGGGAAACTTTGTCCCGTTCCCTGCCGGAAAATCAGCCGAAAAGCGCCAGTTTTGCCGTCAGCTTACGCAGCGCTTTTTTCTCGCCGACAAGGGCGATGCCCAGCAGACGCCACTGCTCCCTCGGCTGAGTGCGCAGTTCGGTGCGCAGCGCCTGATAGTCGGTGGTGGCCTGACCCGCTTCCGGAAACAGCACCAGATCATAACCGGCCTGTTCACAGGCTGCCCGCAGCGCACTCAGCTGCGTGTCGGTGGCGACCAGCACCGGAATGCCGGTGGTGATCAGGCCGGGAGAGGGGTGAATCGCCGCATCCTCAAGCGGCGGGCCAACCAGCGACGGGTATCGCTGCCCCAGGGTTAAGGCCATCACGGCAGCCGCATTGGCGGCTTTACCGGGTGTCAGCATGCTGTTGAGTATCATCACACATCTGAGGTCCTGCATTGCGCATCTCCTGTCCGGAAAAAAACGCATTGTGGCAGGGGGCTTAAGCCGGGTCTGGAAGATTTGTGCAGGCATGCTGATAGCGCGCGGGCGACAGCTGGCAGGCGCGCTTAAACCAGCGGCCCAGATGACTCTGATCGGCGAAGCCCAGCGCGGCAGCCACGTCGGCAGCGGGCTCGCCCTGTGCCAGCCGGCGACGCGCCTGACTCAGCCGCCACTGCACCAGCCAGGCGTGCGGGGGCAGTCCCCAGTGCGCCCGGAAAACGCGGGAGAGCCGGAAGCGATCCACCTGCAGGTGAAGCGCCATCTGCGCCAGGCCAGGGTTCTCTGCATGATACGCCATCAGCCAGTCACGCGCCTGCAGCGCCAGCCGGGTATCCTGATCCACAGCCTGAACGGGCCGTGGCGTCTGGCGGTGCGGGGAGAGCTGAGCCGCGAGCCGATCGAGCGCCGCCTCTTTAATCAGGGCAGGGTGGTTATGCCACAGGGCGTCGAACGCATGCCAGACCGCGTACGCCAGCGACCGGTCGTCGCGCAGCGTGGTGGCAAAGTGCAGCTCACGGGCGGCGGCCCCGTCGGCCGTGAGCGGAGGCAGGTGCTGCGCGATCTGCTGCGGCGAAAGATAGAGCATCCGGTAGGTGAAACCGCTGTCGTTGATGGCATCACCGTCATGCAACTCTTCCGGCTCCAGCATAAAGACCGTGCCTGGGCGGCTCTGATGCTGTTTGCGCCGCGAATGAAACTGCTGTACACCTTGTTCGGTCACGCCGATCAGGTAGCTGTCGTGCCAGTGAGGATCATAGGCATGACCGGTAAAATGGGCGCGCAGCGCCTCGATGCCGCTGGCGGCGTCACGGCGCAGGTCAACCCAGTTTGCTGATGGCTGTGGCATGGTATCCGGCTCCCGGTTGCGGCCTCTGGACATTCTGCCGCGATCCACTAATTTTTAACAGATCGGACGCTTTTCATTCGCGATTCGCTTTGCGTATAATAACGTCCTCACTCAATTAGATATCTTACTATTAGGCTGCTAACATTTGTCTCAGCAAACGCGTACTTTTACCCACTTACTGCATCTTACCGCGCACGCCTGGCGCCTGGCGGTCGATCGTCACCTTAAAGATAGCGGCCTGAGCATGAGCAGCTGGATGGCGATCGGCCTGATTGCCAGCGAACCGCAACGCATGACCCAGACCGAGCTGGCGCAGATGCTGGGACTGGAAGATGCCAGCATGGTGCCGCTGGTAGACCGGCTGGTAAAACAGTCGCTGCTGATGCGGGTACAGCCGCCAGAGGATCGCCGCAAACGGCATCTGGTGCTGACGGAAAAGGGCAACGAAGCGTTCGCCAGAGTCAAGACAGAGGCTGACGCGCTGCGCACCGAAATGCTGGCGGATATCGCTCCGCAGGATCTGGCCGTCACCGAGCGCGTCCTGCAACAACTGCTGAGCCGCATGGGAAGCATGTAACGGTGGCAAAGCGAAATCCCTACGCTGCACGCGAGTGGTTGCCGCATGAAAAACCGATGCTGCCGGGTTCACCTTCAACCCCGCTGCATCCGATGCCGAAACGGCTGGCGTTTGGCCTGATTGGCCTGCTGATTTCGCTGACCGGCGCGCTGAGCAACGCGCTGGTCACCGCCAATCTGGTTAATCTGCAGGGGACGTTTGCGGCCTGGTCTAACGAGATCGCCTGGCTGCCTGCGGTCTACGTGATGGGCAATATCTCCATCAACCTGTTGCTGGTGAAGTTTCGCCAGCAGTTTGGTCTGCGGGTCTTTACCGAAGCGTTTCTGGTGCTCTATGTGCTGGTGGCGTTTTTCCACTTGTTCGCCAACGACCTCAGCTCCGCGATTATCGTGCGCACCGCCCACGGCATGGTGGCGGCAGCCCTCAGCTCGCTGGGGATCTACTATCAGGTGCAGGCGTGGCCCGCGAAACATCGTCTGAAAGCGCTGGTTATTGGCCTGACGGTGTCGCAGCTGGCGATCCCCCTGGCCCGTCTGTTTTCCTCCGAACTGCTGCAGCTCAACGAGTGGCGCGGTCTCTACCTGTTTGAACTCGGTCTGGCGCTGATTGCGCTGGGCGGCGTGCTGCTCGTCAAGCTGCCGCCCGGCGATCGCATCAAAACCTTTGAAAAGATGGATTTCGTCACCTTCATCCTGCTGGCTCCCGGCATGGCGCTGCTGTGCGGCGTCCTGACGCTGGGGCGCATCGAATGGTGGTTTACTACGCCGTGGCTGGGGATCTGTACCGCCATCGCCCTGACGCTGATCGTCGCGGCCATCGTTATTGAGCACAACCGGCGCAACCCGCTGATCAACACCCGCTGGCTCAGCAGCGGCATGATGGTGCGGCTCGGCATCGTGATGATTATGATCCGTATCGTGCTGGCCGAGCAGAACACCGGCGCGGTCGGTTTTCTGCAGCAGATTGGCCTGCAGAACGATCAGATGCGCGGCCTGGCGCTGGCGATCATTGCCGGAGTGATTGTGGGTATCGCCGCCAGTGCGCTGACCATCAAACCCAACCACCTCAGCTGGCCGATTGTCGCCTCACTGGTGGTGATGATTATTGCGTCGCTGATGGATGCGCAGTCCAGCCCGCTGACCCGCGCCACCGAGATGTATTTCAGTCAGTTTCTGCTGGGCTTCAGCAGCGCCTTCTTTATGGCGCCCGCGATGCTGATGGGGATCGGCAGCGTAGTGACGCAGCCAAAAAATCTGGTGAGCTTTGTGGTGCTGTTTGGCATGAGTCAGAACCTGGGCGGCCTGATCGGCTCGGCGATCCTCGGCACGTTTCAGGTCTGGCGGGAGAAGTATCACTCCAGCCTGCTGGGGGATCAGCTCTCTCTGCTCGACCCCAACGTCACCGAACGGCTCAGCCAGTACAATGCCCTGTTTAACTCGCTGGTGGGCGACGACGTGCTGCGCGGCGCGCAGAGCACCAGCCAGTTGCAGACGGTGGCCACGCTGCAGGCCAACGTCCTCGCCTATAACGACACCTACCTGTTAACCGCCGCGCTGGCACTCATTACCCTGATGTGGGTGATCTGGCGCTTAACCCGGCGTCGTTATCTCGACTGGCGTCAGGCGCAATTTAACCTGCGTGAGCAGCAACAGATGGCCGCATTACAGGAATCAACGGAGAAACAATGAGTCAGCAGGATGAGCTTCAGGCGGCCGAACGCGAACGCGCAACTCGTCGCCGTATCCTTTCCATCGCCGCGGGCAGCGGCATCGTCGTCCTTGGCGTACTGGTCATTCTCTATGCCTGGCAGCTCTGGCCCTTTACCAGCGCCATACAGAGCACCGAGAACGCCTATGTGCGCGGTCAGGTGACCTTTATCAGTCCGCAGGTCAATGGCTATCTCACCTCGGTGGAGGTGATCGATCTGCAGCCGGTGAAAAAAGGGCAGCTGCTGATGACGATTGATGACCGTATCTATCGCCAGCGGGTGCATCAGGCGCAGGCGCAGCTGGCAATGAAGCAGGCGGCGCTGAACAATAACCTGCAGCAGCGGCGCAGCGCAGAAGCCACGATTCAGAGCAACAGGGCGGCGCTGGAGAATGCCAGAGCCCAGGCGCTGAAGAGCGGCTTCGACCTGAAGCGCGTCGAAAACCTTACGGCAGATGGATCGCTGTCCGTGCGTGAGCGCGATGCTGCCCGCGCCGCCAGCGCGCAGGCGCAGGCGCAGGTGCGCCAGGCCGCCGCCCAGATCGCCGTCGCTGAGCAGAATCTGCAAACCGTGATCGTCAACCGTGGCGCGCTGGAGGGCGATGTCGCCAGCGCCCGCGCCGCGCTGGAGCTGGCGGAGATCGACCTGGCGAACACCCGGATTACCGCGCCCGACGACGGGCAGCTCGGCCAGCTCTCGGTGCGCACCGGCGCTTACGTCACCGCCGGAACGCGCCTGACCTCTGTGGTACCGAACCACAAATGGATCATCGCTAACCTGAAAGAGACCCAGCTGGCGCACATCCGCCCCGGCCTGCCGGTGAGCATCCGGGTTGATGCGCTGGATGGTAAGCGCTTTAACGGCCAGGTGGAGTTTATCTCACCGGCGGCGGGCTCGGAGTTCAGCGCCATTTCCCCCGACAACGCCACCGGTAACTTCGTCAAAATCGCCCAGCGGATCCCGGTTCGTATCCGCATCAATGAGCAGGATATGGCGCAGCTGCGTCCGGGGATGTCGGTGGAAGTGGATATCGACACCGCCGCGCAGCCTGCCGCAGAGGGAACGCCATGAGGCCGCACTCTCTGATCGCCGCGCTGGCCCTGCTGCTGTCGGGCTGCGCAACCCAGGTTGAGAAGGCACCCGCTTCGCTGCTGATCCCGGACGCCTGGCGCGGCCAGGTCGGGCCATCGGCGGCGCCCGAGGCGGCGTGGTGGCGCGCATTTCATGATGAGAATCTTAACCGCCTGGTCAGCCAGGCGCTGCGTAACAATCCCGATATTCTCACGGCGCGATCCCGGGTGGATCAGTATCGCGCCCAGCTGCGCGCCGCCGAGGGCGATAACCTCCCCAGCGTGAGCGCCGGCGTGGCCGCGACCCGCGAGCGCACGCTCTCGTCGGTCACGGGCCAGCCTTATGAAACCGATATTTTTCAGGGGCTGCTGAAGGCGAACTACGATGTGGACCTCTGGGGCGCACGCAGCAGCAGCATCACGGCGGCGCAGGCGACGTTAGCGGCGCAGCAGGCCGCCGCCTCTGCCGCCGAACTGACGATTGCCAGTTCGGTGGCGTCCGGCTATTTCAACCTCTGCGCGCTGGATGAGCAGTTGCGGGTCACCGAGGCGACGCTGGCGAGCCGCAGTCATTCGCTGAAGCTGGCGCAGCGTCAGTTTGAAACCGGGTATACCTCCCGGCTGGAGTGGATGCAGGCGGCGTCGGAGTACCAGTCGGCCAGCGCCCAGCTGCCGCTGCTGCAGCATCAGATCGCCCAGCAGGAGAACGCGCTCAGCATCCTGGCCGGCATGAATCCGCGCAGCATCGCCCGCCGTCAGCAGTTTGATCAGATTTCACCGCAGCCGATGCCGTCGCTGCTGCCCTCGGCGCTGCTTAATCGTCGTCCGGATATCGTCCAGGCGCAGCGCCAGCTGCTGGCGGCGGATGCCAGCCTCGCCTCATCGCAGGCGAAACTCCTGCCGGGCCTGAATCTCACCGCCACCGGCACCCTGCAGAGTTCGGTGCTGCATCAGCTCGCGGACAACCCGTTCCGGCTCTGGAGTGTGGGGGGCAGTATCCTTGCGCCGCTGCTGAACCGCGAAGCGCTGACGGCGCAGGTCGATGTCTCGATGGCGACGCGAAATCAGGCGCTCTATGGCTATGAAAAAGTGGTGCGCAACGCCTTCGCAGAAGTCAGTGACGCCGTCGACGCCATCAGGCAGCGTGAAGCGCAGCTCAGGGCGCTGCAACAGCAGGAGAGCTACGTGAAGGAAGCGCTGCGTATCGCCCGCAACCGCTACCAGAACGGCTACGCCTCCTATCTGGATGAACTGGACGCGCAGCGTACCCTGTTTTCGACCCAGCTGAACCTGGTGACGGTGAAAAGCAACCTGCTGCTGGCGCAGATCGACCTCTACCGGGCGCTGGGCGGTGGCTGGAGAGCGACGCCAGCGTCATAATCCATCCGGCCGATCCAGCCGCAACCAGAGTCACGGAGGCGGGATCGGCCTGGGTGCTGTCGCAACGATGGCGCACCTTCCCCGATTCCTATCCCCCAAATAACCCCCAAAAACCCACGCAGACTTCTGCTTACCTGTCTTTACATTCGATGGTATCATGCGCGGGTTTTTGACCAGCCAGACGGAAAAGCGCACGAAAAGTTAATGATGCGCGCGGCGAGCTGTCCGTTTAACTTACTGATAGAATTGATAAAGAAGGGAATCATGATGAACAAAAAGATGTTTCTGACGCTGGCCATGGTTGCGGCGTTACTGACAGGGTGTGCGCGCACGGCGCCGATTCATAACGTGAATCAGACCCTGACGCAGCGCTACAGCGATAACCAGATGAAAACGGCCATTATCGAAGCGGGCGTAGGCCGCAAATGGGTGATGACACCGGTTTCCCCCGGCGTTATCAACGGCCGACTGGCCCAGCGTGATTTCGTGGCGACGATTCGTATCTCGTACACCAGCCAGAACTACCGCATCGATTATGTCAGCAGCGAAAACCTGAAGGCCGGGCAGGGGCAGATCCACAACAACTACAACCGCTGGATCGCCAATCTCGACCAGGATATCCAGCTGCGTCTGTCCGCACTGGCGGCCCGGTAACGGCCTGATCGTCACGCTGTGTTGTCGTCAGGCCTCCGGCGCATAACGTTCGCCGCGCAACGGCCGATAAATCAGATGCACTGCTATTGCTCAACCACCGGACAAGCCTCTACCGTGAAGCGCGAGGCGGCCGGTGGCCGGGCAGGGCAGACCTGACTGGCTAAGCGGCGGGGACGACCCGATGCACGCCGACACCACATGCATGACAAAAGAGTGTTGAGATGAGACTCACTTACTCGCTGGTCGACTGGCAGGCGCTGGCTCCCGGATTACACGGAAGCGAGGCCTGGCAGGACTGGGCGCAACAGGGCGACGCGATCGATCCCGCCGGCGCGATGGCGAAGCCGCAGTTTTTACCGATGATGACGGCGCGTCGTCTGAGCGGCGGCAGTCGTGCGGCGGTAGAGTGCGGGCTGGCACTGCTGGCGCGTCAGCAGGTTGACGCGATCGTCTTCACCAGCCGTCACGGTGAACTGGAGCGTAATCTGCGTATCCTCACCACCCTGGCCGATCAGCAGCCGATGTCACCCACGGATTTCGCGATGTCGGTTCATAATTCCGCGGTCGGCAGCCTGACCATTGCCGCGAAAGCGCCGCTGGTCTCGACCTCCATCGCCGCGGGCATCGACTCCTTTCAGCAGGGGCTGATTGAAGTCAGTGCGCTGCATCAGGCGGGCTATCAGCAGGTGCTGCTGGTCGATTTTGACGGCATCGTGCCTGACTACTATCTGCCGTGGCTGGCGGAGCAGCCTGTCAATGTTCCCTATGCGGTGGCGCTGCTGCTGCGTGCGGGAGACGCGTTGCACTGCACGGGCCAGGCGGCATCTGAGCCGGTGACGTCGCCGGGATTGC
Source organism: Pantoea deleyi (assembly GCF_022647325.1). Classification (NCBI taxonomy): domain Bacteria; kingdom Pseudomonadati; phylum Pseudomonadota; class Gammaproteobacteria; order Enterobacterales; family Erwiniaceae; genus Pantoea; species Pantoea deleyi. The sequence continues at coordinate 2,538,726 of NZ_CP071405.1, read as the reverse complement.
CGCAGAGCCTGGGGTTTCTGCAGCAGTGGCTGGCGGGGTCGGCCGCCTTTTCGCTGCCGGGCGAGCGCCTGACGTGGCACTGGAGGCGACGCGATGGCTGACCCGTTATCCTCTGCACAGCGCAGGGGCAGCCGCCTGAACTACCTCTGGCGACTGCTGATGACGGCGGTGAGTTTTACGCTGTTCGGCCTCGGTGGCCTGCTGCTGTCGCTGCTGGGCTTCAACCTGCTGCTGCTGGTTCAGCGCAATTCGCTGCGCCGCCGCCTGCTGGCGCGTCGCGCCATCGCCTTCAGCTTTCGCTGCTTTCTGCGTTTCTGCCGGATGACCGGCGTCTTTGACTACCGCATCGAAGGCGCCGACGCGCTGCAGCGGGATCGTGGCTGTCTGATCATCGCCAATCACCCGTCACTGATCGACTATGTGATGATCGCCTCGGTGTTGCCGGAGATGGATTGTCTGGTTAAGGCCGATCTGCAGAAGAATCCGTTTGTCCGCGGCGTGATCCGCGCCGCGGACTACCTCATCAACAGCGAGGCGGAGACGCTGCTGCCGGACAGCCAGCGGCGGCTGGCCCGCGGCGATACCATCCTGATCTTTCCGGAAGGCACCCGCACCCGCTATGGTCAGCCGCTGACGCTGCAGCGCGGGGCCGCCAACATTGCGGTGCGCGCGGGATGCGATCTGCGCGTGGTACACATTACCTGCAGCCAGCGTATGCTCGACAAACAGAGCCGCTGGTTTGAGATCCCGCCGGTGAAACCACGGTTTACCGTGCGGGTCCGGCACAGGATTGACAGTCAGTCATTTTTTGAAAGTAACCCCGATGCGCAGCCGCTGGCCGCGCGTCGCCTGACCCGCCATTTACAGCAGGCGCTGGTCCCCGAGAACAGGTAAGACGAAAACCGGTATGGATGTATTAATTAACGATATCAAACAGATGATTATCGACACGCTGAATCTTGAGGATCTCAGCCCCGACGATATTGAGACCGACGCGGCGCTCTTTGGCGACGGGCTGGGGCTCGACTCAATTGATGCACTGGAACTCGGCCTGGCCGTGAAAAACCGCTACGGCGTGACACTCTCTGCGGAAAGTGAAACCCTGCGTGCTCACTTCTTTTCTGTTGCGACGCTGGCGGCGTTCGTCAACCAACAGCGAGGCTGAAAGCGGAAATAACATGATGAATAAAGATGAAATCTATCAGGAAGTGGCCTCGCTGCTGACCAGCCTGTTTGAAATCGCGCCTGAGGATATCCAGCCTGAGGCACGTCTCTACGAAGATCTGGAACTCGACAGCATTGATGCCGTCGATATGGTCGTTCACCTGCAAAAACGCACCGGCCGCAAAATCAAGCCGGAAACCTTCCGTGCGGTGCGCACCGTGCAGGATGTGGTGGATGCGGTTGAACAACTGATGCGCGACGAAGCCTGATCCTGCCGTGCCTGCTGCTCTCCTGCGCCTGCTGAATCTGCTTACGCTGCTGGTCTGGCCCCTGCTGGTCTGGCTGGCCGTGACGCAGCCGCGCTGGCAGGGACTCTTCTGGCTGCTGGCGCTGCTGTTTGGGCTGCGCGGACTGCAGCTGCGGCGTCAGCATCATGCGATGGGTGCCGTGATGGGCTGGCTGGCGCTGCTCGGCGCACTGCTTTGCGTCAGCAGCCAGCTTCTGCGCGCGCAGCATCTGCTGCTCTGGTATCCGGTCGCCGTTAATCTGGCGCTGCTGCTGGTCTTTGGCGGCTCCCTCTGGCGCGGAATGCCGCTGGTGGAGCGCATTGCCCGGCTGCGCGAGCCCGATCTGCCCGCAGCGGCCGTGCGCTATACCCGGCGCGTGACCCGCATCTGGTGTCTCTTTTTTATGGTCAACGGCAGCGTGGCGCTGGCCACCTGCCTGTGGGGCGATCTGCGGCTCTGGACGCTGTGGAACGGCGGCATCAGCTACCTGTTAATCGGGCTGCTGATGGGTGCGGAGTGGTGTGTCCGGCAGCGCGTGAGGCGTCAAGGGTGAGGGTGGCGGCATGGCTGACCGGCCCCGACCGCGAGGTCGCCTGGCGTGGCGATCGGCCTCTGATGCTGAGCAGCATGTACCGTCAGGTCGTGGCGCTGAGCCAGCGGCTGGCGGCCCGGCCCGGCACGCACTGGGCGCTCTGTTTTGATGACAGCTACCGCTTTTGCGTGGCGCTGCTGGCCTGCTGGTATGCCGGTAAAACGCCGGTGATGCCAGGCCACTGTCGCGCCGCTCTGCTGAATGAGATGCAGGCGCGGCTCGATGGGGTGGTGTGCGACATGCCGCTGGCGGTGACTTTGCCGCAGCTGGCCTGGGACGACGCCGAAGCGCCGGAACCGCTGCCGCCGCTGCCTGCGCAGGCCGAACTGGTGCTGTTTACCTCGGGATCGACCGGCACGCCGCGTGAGGTCGTCAGGACGCTGGCGGCGATGGAGCAGGAGAGCCGCTGGATCAGCACGCTGTGGGGCGCGCGCTTGCCGGGCTGCCGGGTGATCGCCTCGGTCAGCCATCAGCATCTCTACGGGTTATCTTTCCGGCTCTTTCTGCCCATGATGCTCCGGCTGCCGTTTGCCGCCCAGCCGATCTTCTATGGCGAACAGCTGGCCCAGCTGCCGCGTGACGGGCGTTATCTCTTCGTCAGCAGCCCGGCCTTTTTATCGCGGCTGGACGATGCGCTTGCCGCGCCCGTCTGTGAACGGATCGTCTCTGCCGGCGGCGTGCTGCGCGACGCCGATGCGCAGCAGGTCTGGCAGCGTTTTGGCTGCCCGGTCAGTGAGATCTACGGCAGCACCGAAACCGGCGTGCTGGCCTGGCGCGTCTGCGATCGGCCGGCGCCGTCCTGGCGTGCGTTTCCTGAGGTCAGGCTGGCGCAGAGCGCGCCCGATCGCTGGCAGGTCTGGTCGCCGCTGATTGGCAACGCCAGCGGGCTGCCGCTGGACGATCGTATTGATATGCAGCCGGACGGCGGTTTCCGGCTGGCGGGCCGGCACGACCGCATCGTGAAAATCGGCGATAAGCGCCTCTCACTGAGCGAGATAGAGCGCCGCCTGCTCAGTCTGCCAGAGGTCGCGGATGCAGCGGCGCTGGTGATCACCCGTCATGAACGTCAGGCGATAGGCGTGGTGCTGTCGCTGAACACACCGCTGGATGACGCCGCACTCCACCGGCGCAGGCAGCAGTGGAAACGGCAGCTTCAGCGCTGGCTGGAACCGCTGGCGATGCCGCGTTACTGGCGGGTTGTCCCGGCCATTCCGGTTACGGCGCAGAGTAAACGCGCCTGGCCGCAAATAGAGGAACTTTTTCATGTTACCGATTGAACGCAGCCGACAGCAGCAGGATCAGAGCGTAACGCTGACCCTGCAGGTGGAGGCCGGACTGTTCTGGTTCCGGGGTCACTTCACGGACCTGCCGATTCTGCCCGGCGTGGCCCAGCTCAACTGGGTGATGCACTATGGGGTGTCGCTGCTGGCGCCCGGTAAACAGTTTGCCGTAATGGACAACATCAAATTTCAGCAGCCGGTACTGCCCGACTCGCTGCTGCAATTGCGTCTCGACTGGGACGCCGCAAAATCGCGGCTGAGCTTCCGCTACAGCCTGCTGAAAGAGGAGGGCGAGCAGATCGCCAGCAGCGGGAAGATCCAGCTGTGTTAAACAATACCTTCTCGCCCTGTGTGGTGATCCCCTGCTACAACCACGGCGCGATGATGGCGTCGGTGGTGGCGCGGCTGGCCCCGTTTAATCTGCCGGTGATCGTGGTGGATGACGGCAGCGATGCGGCCACCCAGCTTCAGCTGGCGACGCTGCACGCGCCGCAGCTCAGCCTGCTGCGGCTGGCGCGCAACCAGGGCAAGGGCGCGGCGGTGATCCACGGTCTGCGGGCGGCGGCGGCACGCGGCTTCACCCACGCGGTGCAGCTGGATGCCGACGGCCAGCATCAGGTGGAGGATCTGCCGCTGATGCTGGCGGAAGCGGCCCGCTATCCCGACGCGCTGATCTCCGGCCAGCCGCGCTACGACGACTCGATCCCCAAATCCCGCCTGTATGGCCGCTACATCACCCACTTCTGGGTCTGGATCGAAACGCTGTCGCTGTCGATCTGCGACAGCATGTGCGGCTTCCGCGTCTATCCGCTGGCGGCGACGCTGGCGCTGTGCGATCGCCGGGCCATCGGCCAGCGTATGGATTTCGACACCGAGATCATGGTGCGGCTCTACTGGCAGGGCACCCGCAGCCGCTTTATCCCGACCCGCGTCACCTATCCGGCGACCGGGCTGTCGCACTTCGATGCGCTCTACGACAATCTGCGGATCTCCTGGATGCATACCCGGCTCTTTTTCGGCATGCTGCCGCGCATTCCCCGTCTGCTGGCGATGCGTAAGCCGCCCGCGCACTGGTCGGTGGAAAGTGAACGTCGCGGACAGTGGGGATTGCGCTTTATGCTGGCGGTCTATCGCTACGGCGGGCGGCTGCCCTTTACGCTGCTGCTCTGGCCGGTGGTGGCGGTCTACTGGCTCAGCGGGCAGCGTGCGCGGCGCGCCTCCCGGCAGTGGCTGGCGCAGGTCTCTGCGGCCGCGCAGCAGCAGCAGGTTGCGTTACCGCCACGGCTCAACAGCTACCGCCATTTTCTGCGCTTCGCCGGGGCGATGCTGGATAAAGTCGCCAGCTGGCGCGGCGATCTGCGCTGGGGCCGCGATATCGATTTTGCGCCGGGTGCGGAAGCGGTGATCCGTGCGCCCTCGCCGCAGGGTAAGCTGATCCTCGCCTCCCATCTCGGCGACATCGAAGCCTGCCGGGCGATGGCGCAGCAGGTCAGCGGGCTGGTGATTAATGCCCTGGTCTTTACCGATAACGCCCGGCGTTTCCGGGCGGTGCTGGAAACGATCGCGCCGCAGGCGGGCGTAAATCTGATGCCGGTCAGCGATATCGGGCCGGAAACGGCGATCCTGCTGCAGCAGAAGCTGGAGGCGGGCGAATGGGTGGCAATTGTCGGCGATCGCACCGCGGTCAATCCGCAGCGGGGCGGGGCGCGCCGGGTGATCTGGAGCGAGTTTCTGGGCCGGGCCGCGCCCTTTCCGCAGGGGCCCTTTGTGCTGGCGGCCGCGTTGCGCTGCCCGGTGCTGCTGATGTTCGCGCTGCGACAACAGGGTAAACTGCGGGTGCACTGTGAGCCGTTCGCCGATCCGCTGCTGCTGCCCCGCGCCGCACGTCAGCAGGCGCTGCAGCAGGCGGTCGATCGCTATGCGGCGCGGCTGGGTCATTACGCTCTGCTGGCGCCGCTCGACTGGTTTAACTTTTTCGATTTCTGGACGCTGCCTGATCCACAGGCACATCACAAGGGGACTGACCATGACTGAACATCATGCTGAGGTTGTGCTGACTGTCTCATTCCACGACTGCGATCCCATGGGCGTGGTCTGGCACGGCAACTATTTCCGCTATTTTGAGGTGGCGCGCGAGGCCCTGCTGCGCAGCATTAACTACAGCTACGCCGAGATGGCCGCCAGCGGCTACGTCTGGCCGGTGGTGGATACCCGGGTAAAATATCGCCAGCCCCTGCGCTGTGAAGAGACGATTCGCGTCAGCGCCCGGATTACCGAATATGAGAATCGCCTGCGCATTGACTATGAGGTCCGCAACGCTGCCGGGGAGGTCACCACCAAAGCCCATACGCTGCAGGTGGCGGTCGGACAGGCGACCCAGACGTTGTGCTTCGTGTCGCCCGATATTCTACTGGAACGTTTAGGAGTGAAAGGATGCTGAAAATCGTGCTTACCGGCCTGCTGTTGTGGGCCAGTGCCGCCAGCGCGGTCACGCTGGATCAGCTGCAGCAGCGCTTTGCCAGCCAGCCGGTGATCCGGGCCGACTTTACCCAGACGCGCACCATCGCCGGAATGCGCCAGCCGCTGGTGTCGCACGGGCAGATGCTGATCGCCCGCGAGCAGGGATTATGGTGGCATCAGCAGACGCCGTTTGTGATGACGCTGCTGCTGGATGATAAACGCATGGTGCAGAGCCTCAGCGGCCAGAAGCCGCAGGTGATCACCGCCGAGAGCAATCCACAAATGTTTCAGTTTAACCATCTGCTGCGGGCGCTGTTCCAGGCCGATCAAAAAGTCCTCAATGACAACTTCAGCGTGGCCTTCAGCGATCGCGGCAACGGCGCCTGGACGCTGGATCTGACGCCGAAGGCCGCGCCGCTCAACAAAATCTTTAACCGCATCTCGCTGGCGGGCAGCACCTTCCTGGACAGCATCAGCCTGGATGACCGGCAGGGGGATAAAACCCGGATTGAGCTGACCCGCACCCGAACCGAACCGCCGCAGCTGAGCGACGAAGAGAAGACGCGTTTTGCCGGGCCGTAACGATCGCAGGCTGGCTCTCCTGTGGCTGCTGCTCTGCCTGCTGCTGGCGGCGGCGCTCGCCTTTCTGCTGCCGCGCAGCCAGCTTAACAGCAGCGTGCTGGCGCTGCTGCCGCAGCAGAATCTCGGCGCTGCGCCACCGGCGCTGCAGCAGGGCTTTATGCAGCGGCTGGATCGCCAGCTGGTCTGGCTGGTTTCGCCCGGTGAACAGGACGATCCTCAGATGGCGGCCTGGTGGCTGGCGCAACTGCGCGCGCTGCCTGAGCTGAAACAGGTCGAGGGCGATCTCGGTGCACAGCAGCAGCAGCAGTGGGGCCGGTTCGCCTGGCAGCACCGCAATGGATTAATCGATGAGGCGACCCGCAGCCGGTTGCAGAACGGCGGCGAGGCGCAGGCGGAGTGGCTGCTGGGGCAGCTCTTTTCGGCCTTCTCTGGCGTCAGCAGTCAGGAGCTGCAGGGCGACCCGCTGATGCTGGTGCGGGGTTCACAGCTGGCGCTGGCCGGCAATGCCGGGCGCATGGTGCTGCATGACGGCTGGCTGACGGTCAGGGATGCGCAGGGAAAACAGTGGTATTTTCTGCACGGTGAACTGGCCAGCAACGCCTTCAGTATTGAGCAGAGCCATGCGCTGGTGACCCGGCTCAGCGCGCTGGAGCAGCAGCTGAAACAGCGCTGGCCGCAGGCAACATTGCTGACGCGCGGCACGGTGCTGTTCAGCGACAGCGCCAGCCAGCGGGCGCAGCATGATGTGAAAACGCTGGGCAGCGTGACGCTGGGAGGCGTGCTGCTGCTGGTGCTGCTGGTCTTCCGTTCGCTGCGGCCGCTGCTGCTGACGGTGAGCTCCGTGGCGGTCGGCGCGCTGGCGGGCACGGTGGTTACGCTGCTCTGCTTCGGTGAACTGCATCTGATGACGCTGGTGATGAGCCTGAGTATCGTCGGCATCTCGGCGGACTACACGCTCTACTATCTCACCGAACGGATGGTGCACGGCGATCAGCAGACGCCGTGGCAGAGCCTGCGTAAAGTGCGCGGCACGCTGCTGCTGGCGCTCGCGACCACCGCCATCGCCTGGCTGCTGATGCTGCTGGCACCGTTTCCGGGACTGCGCCAGCTGGCGGTGTTTGCCGCCAGCGGATTAACCGCCTCCTGCCTGACGGTGATCCTGATTTATCCCTGGCTGGTTCGCGGCCTGCCGGTACGCCCGGTGCCGTTCATGGTGACGCTGGCCCGCTGGCTGGCCGCCTGGCGTCGCCAGCGCGGGCTGCGCGTGGGACTGCCGCTGGCGATGGCGATCGTCGCCGTGGCCGGGATCGCCCAGCTGAAGGTGGATGATGATATCGCGCATCTGCAAAGTGCCCCGGCCCATCTGCTGGAGCAGGATCGCCAGCTGGCCAGCCTGACCGGACAGCGCGCCGATCAGACCTGGTTTGTCGTCTGGGGTCAGGATGCGCAGCAGACGCTGCAGCGGCTGGAAACCCTGGCCCCGGATCTGCAGCAGGCGCAGCAGCAGGGCTGGCTGCAGCACTATCGCCTGTTGCCGCTGTCGTCGCTGGCCCGTCAGCAGCAGGATATCCGGCTGCTGAACCAGGCCGCGCCGCACATCCGGGCCCGTCTGCAGCAGGCCGGGATGGCGCTGGCCGAGCCGGATCTGAGCCCGATGCCGGTCACGCCGTCAGCCTGGCTGGCGAGCCCGCTGAGCGAAGGGTGGCGGCTGCTCTGGCTGACGCTGCCGGACGGGCGCAGCGGGGTGCTGGTACCGGTCAGTGGTGCAGAGAACAGCGCAGCCCTCGCGGCGCTGGCGGCGCAGCATCCGGGCGTCAGCTGGATCGACCGCAAGGCGAGCTACGACGCGCTGTTCAGCTTCTGGCGCAGCCTGCTCGGCGGCCTTCTGGCACTGGCGCTGGCGCTGATTACGCTGAGCTTTGTGCTGCGGCTGGGCGTCAGCGCGGGTCTGCGCAGCGCGCTGCCGTCGGTACTGTCGCTGGCGGTAGCGCTGTCGACGCTGGGCTGGACGGGCGCCTCGCTGAACCTGTTTGCCCTGCTGGCGCTGATTCTGGTGCTGGGGATCGGCATCAACTACACGCTCTTTTTCAGCAATCCGCAGGGAACGCCGCTTACCTCGCTGCTGGCGGTGTCGCTGGCGATGATCACCACTTTACTGACGCTGGGGATGCTGGTGTTCAGCAGCACCAGCGCGATTGCCAGTTTTGGCACCGTTTTATGCAGCGGCATCTTCAGCGCGTTTCTGCTGTCGCCGCTGGCGATGCGACCCACCCGATCAAGGAGTAAACGATGATCCGTGCCGCCTCCGTTCTGCTGACGGCTCTGCTGCTCAGCGCCTGCGCCGGACCGGCCCCTGACAGCAGCCGTCCCACCGCCTGGCTGAAGCCGGGCGTGAAAGTCACGCTGCCGTCGCCGGGGATTGAACCCGCTTTTCAGCAGCAGCAGTTGCTGACCGGGCAGGTAAAAGGGCAGAGCCAGTCGCTGCTGGTGCTGCTCAGCGCCGATAAGCAGCAGATCGATCTGGCGGGACTCTCCTCGGTGGGTATCCGGCTGTTCAGCCTGCGTTACGACGCCCGCGGTATCCACACCGAGCAGCTGATGCCGCTGCCGCAGATGCCGCCGGCCAGTCAGGTTCTGGCGGATATCATGCTCAGCTACTGGCCTGTGGCGCGCTGGCAGGCCGTGCTGCCGCCGGGCTGGACGCTACAGGATCAGGGGCTGACGCGTAAACTGATCGATGCCGATCACCATCTGGTGACCGAAATTGACTATCTGCAACGCGGTCATCAGCGCCAGCCGATCAGCATCCGGCAGCATGCTTTTGGCTATCAGATCCACATTCAACAGCTGGACGCCTCATGATCTATATCGCGGCCACCGGCATGCTGAATGCCCTGGGGAACGACAGCCAGCAGATTGCGGCGAACCTGAAAGCAGGGGCGGCGCCTGGCATGCAGCGCTGTCAGGGCTGGCTGAGCAACGGGCGTGCCTGCTGGCTTGGGCGGGTCGGGGGGGCGCTACCGCCGATCCCGGCTGCCCTGCGCGCGCACAATACCCGCAATAATCAGCTGCTGCTGGCCGCGCTGGCGCAGATCCGTCCGGCGCTCGACGCGGCGATTGCCCGCTACGGCGCCAGCCGGGTTGCGATCGTGCTGGGCACCAGCACCTCCGGGGTGGATGAGGGCGACGAGCAGATCCGCGGCAGGCAGCCCGATTATCACTACCAGATGCAGGAGCTGGGCGATCCTTCCCGTTTTCTGGCGCACTATCTGCGTCTGGATGGCCCGGCCTACACCATTTCCACCGCCTGCTCCTCCAGCGCCCGTGCCATCATCAGTGGCGAACGGCTGATCGCGGCGGGACTGGCCGATGTGGCGCTGGTTGGCGGCGCCGACTCGCTGAGCCGGATGCCGATCAACGGATTTGACAGCCTGGCCTCGCTTTCCGAACGGCGCTGCGCGCCCTTCAGCCGCGATCGCGACGGCATCTCCATTGGGGAAGGGGCCGCGCTGATGCTGCTGACCCGCGAGCCGCAGCCACTGGCGCTGCTGGGCGCGGGCGAATCTTCTGACGCCTGGCATATGTCCGCGCCGCATCCCGAAGGCGAAGGTGCGGAACGGGCGATGCGGATGGCGCTGCAGCGGGCCAGCCTGCAGCCGGAGCAGATCGGCTATATCAATCTGCACGGCACCGCCACGCCGCTTAACGATCAGATGGAGGCCGGGGTGATCCAGCGCCTGTTCAGTGACCGCGTGCCGTGCAGCTCGACCAAACATCTGACCGGCCATACGCTCGGCGCGGCGGGCGTGTGCGAAGCGGCCCTCAGTGCGCTGATCCTGCAGGAGAACCTGCCACTGCCCGCGCAGGATTTCAGCGAGGCGGCGCAGGATACGCGCCTGCCGGACTTCGGCCTGCTGTTACGGCCGCAGGCGCTGCAGCGGCCCGTCATCGCCTCTAACTCATTCGCCTTTGGCGGCAACAATACCTGTCTGATTCTGGGACGTGTTTCATGATTTTTCCTTCTCCTGCGGCGCACTGGCTGCCGCACGCTGCACCGATGCTGATGCTCGATCAGCTGATCGCCGTCGATGACCTGCAGGTTCACTGTCAGGTTTCGACCGCGGCAGAGGGCGTGCTGGCGCCGTTTCTGACGCCCGGGGGCGAACTGCCCGCGTGGTTCGGCGTCGAGATGATGGCGCAGACCGTGGGCGTCTGGTCGGGCTGGCACGCCCGGCAGGGCGGCGCGACCCTGGTCCCGCCCGGCATGCTGCTGGGTGGACGCGGCTGGCGGGCGGAGCAGCCGCTGTTTCCCGCGGCGGTCACCCTGGATATCCGCATGACCCTGCTGATGCGTGACGACCGCATGGGCAGTTTTGAAGGTGAGATCCGCACCGGCACGCAACTGCTTGCCAGCGGTCGCCTGAATACGTATCAACCCAATGAAGCAGAATTACAGCAATTAATGTTACAAGGAAAACAGCCATGACAGAGTCGGTATTAGTCACGGGCGCCAGTAAAGGCATCGGCCGCGCCATTGCGCTGCGTCTTGCCCAGGATGGCTATCAGATTATCGTCCATTTTAATCGCGATCGCGCCGGGGCTGAGCAGTGCCTGCAGCAGATCGAGGCCGCTGGCGGCAGCGGCCGTCTGCTGGGCTTTGATGTCGCGGATCGGGCGGCCACCCGCGCCGCGCTGGAGGCGGACATTGCAGAGCATGGCGCCTATTACGGCGTGGTCAGCAATGCGGGTATCACCCGCGATGCGGCCTTTCCGGCCCTGACGGATCAGGAGTGGGACAGCGTTATCCACACCAATCTCGACAGCTTCTACAACGTGATCCAGCCCTGCGTGATGCCGATGATCGGCCTGCGACGCGGTGGCCGCATCATTACGCTCTCATCGGTCTCCGGGCTAATGGGGAATCGCGGGCAGGTCAACTACAGCGCGGCCAAGGCGGGCATTATCGGCGCCACCAAAGCGCTGGCGATTGAGCTGGCCAAACGCAAAATCACCGTTAACTGCATCGCGCCCGGCCTGATCGATACCGGCATGGAAGGGCTGGCACCGCAGGTGGTGGATGAGGCGATGAAACTCGTGCCGATGAAGCGCATGGGCGCCGCTGAAGAGGTCGCGGGCCTGGCGAGCTATCTGATGTCCGATATCGCAGGCTACGTCACGCGTCAGGTCATTTCGATTAACGGAGGCATGTTGTGATGCAGCGCGTTGTCGTTACCGGAATGGGAGGCGTGACCGCCTTTGGTGAATCCTGGGCTGAGATCGCAGCCCGCATCCGCGCAGGCCGCAACGCGGTGCGCTTTATGCCAGAGTGGCAGGTCTATGACGGACTGCACACCCTGCTGGGCGCGCCGGTGGACGCCTTCACGCTGCCCGCGCACTACACCCGCAAGCGTATCCGGGCGATGGGCCGCGTGTCGCTGCTGGCGACCCGGGCGACCGAACTGGCGCTGACCCAGGCGGGCCTGATTGATCATCCGGTCCTGACCAGCGGCGAAACCGGCATCGCCTATGGTTCATCGACCGGCAGCACCGGGCCGGTGAGCGAGTTCGCCACCATGCTGACCGAAAAGCACACCAACAACATTACCGGCACTACTTACGTGCAGATGATGCCGCACACCACCGCCGTCAACGCCGGGCTCTTTTTTGGCCTGCGCGGACGGGTGATCCCCACCTCCAGCGCCTGCACCTCCGGCAGCCAGGCGATTGGCTATGCCTGGGAGGCGATTCGCCACGGTTATCAGACGGTGATGGTGGCTGGCGGGGCGGAGGAGCTCTGCCCGTCGGAAGCGGCGGTGTTCGACACCCTGTTTGCCACCAGCCAGCGCAACGACGCGCCGCACACCACCCCGGCGCCGTTCGACCAGCAGCGCGATGGCCTGGTGATTGGCGAGGGAGCGGGCACGCTGATCCTGGAGTCGCTGGCGCATGCGCAGGCTCGTGGCGCGACGATCTACGCCGAACTGATCGGCTTCCACACCAACTGCGATGCCGCGCACATCACCCAGCCGCAGCGGGAAACCATGCAGATCTGTATTGAGCGGGCGTTGCAGAGCGCCGGGATCACGGCGGCCGAAATCGGTTATGTCAATGCGCACGGCACGGCGACTGAACGGGGTGACATGGCGGAAAGCCTGGCGACGGCCGCGGTGTTCGGGAACGCTACGCCTATCTCCTCGCTGAAATCTTACTTCGGGCATACCCTGGGCGCCTGCGGGGCGCTGGAAGCCTGGATGAGCATCGAGATGATGCGGGAAGGGTGGTTTGCGCCGACGCTTAACCTGACTCAGCCAGCCGCCGACGGCGGCGCGCTCGACTACATCATGGGCGCGCCTCGCGAGATCGAGACGGACTATATCCAGAGCAACAATTTTGCCTTTGGCGGGATCAACACGTCGCTGATCTTCAGACGCTGGCGCGGCGTCTGATCGCCGGCCCGTGCCCGCGGGGACGGGCCCGTTTATTTTCCGGGCGAAAGAAACAGACGGCGACGGGGCTTTCCTCTACACTCTCCTTGACCGCGACAGCCCCGGCGGACCCTATTTTCACAGGATAGTTATGTCGTTACCCTTGCCGCCCGACGATCAGGACGAGCCGATTCGCCAGTCACTTGACGATGCGCACTTTGCGATTGTGGTGCTTGCGGTGACCTCGGTAACGCTTATAATCTTTGTGCTGATGATCACGCTCTGGATGAGCTGACACGCACAGCGTCAACGGACTGGATGAGGAGAAGGCGATGGACTCCGGAGATGATAAACTGATCGCAATTATTGGTTTACTGGCCGCCTGCCTGATCGGGGTGACATTCCTGCTGACGATGGTCTGGTTCACCGACATCCGCCAGCCTGTCGATCCCTCCCTGGACGTTCACTCCTGCACTCCCAAAAAAAACTGTGTTCAGCACGCCTGATTCCGGGTGGCAAATTTAATCTGCTGACTGCGCAGCACCAGCGCTAACGCCTCATGCAGGTTACGGTTGCCGTTGGGATCGGCTAATCCCAGCAGCGGGCCGGGCGAACGCCGGTCGTCGGCCCAGGCGGGATACTCCACCACCGGATAGAGCGAGATACCCTCCACCGCGATGCCCTGATCCAGCGCCACCGCCACATTTTCCGCGATCTCCTGCAGCCACGGCGCGCGCGCGTCACCCTCTGCGCCGGTTTCGGCGATCAGCATCGGGCGCTGATAGCGCTGCCAGCACTGTGCCAGCAGAATATGCAGCGGAACCCGCTCCGGCTCCATCAGCGACATCGGCTGATCGGGGAAGAACCAGTGGTTGTCGGGATAGTAGTTCAGGCCGAGAATATCCAGGCAATCTTCACTGCCGCCCAGCTCCTTATCGACCCGGCCCGCCAGCATATCCCAGGCTTCGAACTGCGCCTGGTGCTGCGCATCGGCGCGCGGCTTGCTGTCCGGATTGTCGGGATGATGGGCAATCTGCACCAGCGGATCGGTCAGAACAAAACGCGCGTCGGGATAGACCTCGCGGATGGCATGAATAGCGGCCAGCGAGGCGCGGACCAGCTGGCGCTTCAGCTCCCTGCCACGCCGGGCGGCATGCGGATTAAACCAGGCAACCTCCGCCCCGGCCCATGACCAGAACGAGATCTGATTGACCGGGGTAAAGAAGGGGCGCTCGATGCCGCGATCGCGCATCAGCAGCGCCATCGCGTGGGCGTAGCGGCGAAAGTGATCGACAAACTCCGCCTTCCAGATGTTCAGGTGGTCGGGGTAGCCGAAGTGGGCCAGCTCCCAGATGATCTCCATCTGCTGACGCTGTGCGGCATCCACCATCGGCAGAAAGCTCTGCCAGTCATACTGGCCCGGAATCTTTTCGATAAGATACCAGCGGGCACCGTCACGCGCGGTAAGCAGATGCTGTGTGGCCAGTGCGGCGTAATCTTTTTCCAGCAGCATGTCGTGTCCGCTGCTGATCACCATGTCGAGCCGTTTGCCGGGTGTACGGCAGGCGGCAGAGCAGGGGAAACTGCCCTGAAAAAAGCTGCGGAACAGGCTGGGATGGTAACTCGGGCCGGTATCTGTAAGGGGGTAGTGAGACATATTCCTCTCCTGCCGGCCATTGCCGGTCACAGATCGTCCGGTTAAGTCTAGACTAAAAAACGGCCGCAACTTTCACGCATTCGGAACAGCGGCATAGCGCCAGGGGTCGGGCCGGGGAATAATAAAATAACAGCATCTTACAGGGAATTGTCATGACCGAAGCGTTTGCGCTCTCTCAGTCGTCGGAACGTGCCAGCTGGCTGCAAAGCCGGCTGGAGCCTGTGTGTCAGCGCCATCCTGGGCTGAGCGGTATTCATCAGCTCAGCGACGGACTGGATGCCTTTGCCGCCCGCTATCTGCTGATACAGAAGGCGGAGCGGTCTCTCGATATTCAGTATTACATCTGGCAGAACGACCTGTCGGGCCGGCTGCTGTTCAGCGCCGTGCTGGAGGCCGCGCGGCGCGGCGTAAAGGTGCGCCTGCTGCTGGATGACAACAATACGCCGGGCCTGGACGACACGCTGGCGCAGCTCAACCGCCACCCCGGTATTGAGGTGCGGCTGTTTAATCCGTTCTCTTTCCGTACCCTGCGCGCGCTGGGTTATCTCACCGACTTCGCCCGGCTGAATCGCCGGATGCACAACAAGAGCTTTACCGTCGATGGGGTGACGACCGTGGTCGGTGGACGCAACATTGGCGACGAATATTTTGGCACCGGCAATGAACCGCTGTTTGCCGATCTCGACGTGATGGCGATTGGCCCGGTGGTCAGCGAAGTGGCCGACGATTTCGAACGCTACTGGCACAGCAAGCCGGTGTCGCCGCTGCAGCAGGTGCTGGATGCCGAGGAGCCGGAAGAGGACAGCGTCAGTCTGCCTGCCGAGTGGCGTCACAGCGAACCGGTGCAGCGCTATCTGCAGCGGCTGGAAAACGCCTCGCTGCTGCAGGAGCTGGAGGCAGGCTCGCTGCCCCTGACCTGGGCGCGGGCGCGTCTGCTGAGTGACGACCCGCGCAAGGGGCTGGGCAAGGCGCGCGCCCGGACGCTGCTGCCGCAGCGGATGCTGGAGGTGATCGGCACGCCGCAGCAGGAGTTCGACATCATTTCCGCCTATTTTGTGCCGACCCGCGCGGGCGTGGCCCAGTTGCTGGCGCTGAAGCGCAAAGGGGTGAAAATTGCCATTCTGACCAACTCGCTGGCGGCCAACGATGTCTCGATTGTCCACGCCGGTTACGCCAAGTGGCGAAAGAAACTGCTGCGCCACGGGATTGCGCTGTATGAACTGAAACCGCAGGCGACCCTGCAGGATGCGCCGCACGACCGGGGATTAACCGGTAACTCCGGTTCCAGCCTGCATGCCAAAACCTTTTCGGTGGATCAGCAGACGCTGTTTATTGGCTCGTTTAACTTCGATCCCCGTTCTGCGGTGCTGAATACCGAAATGGGACTGGTGATCGAGAGTGCAGCGCTGGCCGGCGAGACACATCAGCGCTTCAGTCAGTCGATGCGCGACCGGGCCTGGACGCTGCGGCTGGATAAGTGGGGGCGGGTTAACTGGCTGGAGTATCCCGGCGAGGCGCAGGAGATTGTGCACAAGCATGAACCGGGCTGCTCCTGGTGGCAGCGGCTGCAGGTGCGGTTAGTGTGGCGTCTGCCGATTGAGTGGCTGCTGTAACCGCCACGCGGGTTCCGTGAGCCTGCGTGCCGGCAAAAACGCAGAACCCGCCATTGCAGGCGGGCTCAGCGCGGGCGACCACGCCACGCATTCCTGAGGGGTGGCGTGTGCGCCCGGCACGTTACCGCTCTGCCTGGCGGCCGGAAGTCACGGCTCGCGCTTATTGCACCTGTTTACGCTCAAATTTCCCCGAGAACAGGAAGCGCAGTAGCGGGATGCGCAGGTGGATCTCATAGAGCAGAAACGCGATGCCAAACACCATCAGCAGCCCCATGAAAAAGCCCAGCGTGTTGTTTTCAATACGGGGCGTGACATAGATGCCATACAGCAGCGTCAGGGGATGGTGCACCAGATAGATAAACAGCGACGCATTAACCAGATACATGATGCGCGGCGAGTGCGAATTAAGCAGTTTGTGACCCAGGCAGAAGCAGACGTTCAGCATACAGAGTCCCATCAGCGTCGTGATAATGGCATCCGTTTCATACAGCCAGCCATCGCCGCTGCCCAGGCGCTGATTGGCGCAGTAGGCGACGAACAGCAGCAGCGCGCCGATCCACATCACCGGATTAAACCGCACAAACAGCGCTTTCAGCGGCGGATGTTTCCACGCCAGCGCCCCCAGCATAAAGAACGGCAGGTAGAAGAGCGTCTGCATCACCACGATGTTGAACAGGCCATCCATCAGCCAGTTGGGCTGGAAGATAAACACCAGACGACGGAACAGACACCACACCAGCGCCCACGCCAGCACGCCGCCCGCCAGAGCGCCCCAGCCGACCCGCGAGTAGTCGATGGTCCGATGCTGGTCGCGCAGCCAGCGAAACGTCACCATGCCCAGCGTGGTCAGCATCACCAGCACCACCAGGAACCACAGGTGAGAGATCAGCTCCCACATCAGGTTATTAAACTTCTGATAGGGGGTGAAGCGGGGCCAGTCAGCCAGCTTATCGGTCCAGGCCTTCAGCATGAAAAACTGCGGCACAGTAATGAGCGGCACCGCCGTCAGCATCGGGATCCCGACACGCTCCAGGCGCACCTTCAGGAACCGCCGGGGCTGATAGCGCAGATAGAGCATGTAGGAGAAATAGCCTGAGATGACAAAAAAGACCTGCATGCGGAAGGAATGAATAAAATCATTCAGCAGCGTCAGCCACAGTGACGCCTCCTGGCTGTTCACTGCCCATTTCTGCGCGGAGTAGATGAGGGAAACGTGAAACGGTACCCCCAGTAACATCAGGTAGGCGCGAATGGAGTCGAGGAAGTATTCACGTTCAGGTTTTACAGTACTCATAAAGTTCCAGTTCGTTAGTACGGTTGGCCGGTTTCACCCTGAAACCGGATTATCATCGTCGGAAATTCTAGCTGCGATAAAGCGGGTATACTATCAGTGGAATCCGGAGTGTCTAATTGTCCTAAACTGGCGTAAAGCCTGCTGAAAGGCAGGAACAATCTTGCGCATAAGCTGTCGGAAAACCGAATAATCCTTTAAGATAAACGGGTTTGATTTAAGCACACGAAAGGGGGGGATGTGCTGACTAAAGAAAAAAATAAAGCCGGACTGATGAAGGTACGCTGGATGGGTACTGCGGTTCTGCTGGCGTTGTATGCCAACAACAGTTGGGCGTTTAATATTGATGATGTCGCAGTTCAAGCCAAAGCGTTGGCAGGGAAAAGCTTCGAAGCGCCTAAAAGCAATTTACCCTCTCAGTTTCGTGAAATGAAATTTGCTGACTATCAGCAAATCCAGTTTAACCACGATAAAGCGTACTGGGGCAAACTGCGCACGCCATTTAAGCTGGAGTTCTATCATCAGGGGATGTACTTCGATACCCCGGTGCAGATCAATGAGGTGACCGCCAGCGCGGTGCGCGAGATTAAATACAACCCCGATTATTTCAATTTCGGTAACGTAAAACATGACGCCGATGCGGTGAAAAACCTCGGTTTTGCCGGTTTCAAAGTTCTTTACCCGCTGAACAACAAGGGTAAAAGCGATGAGATCGCCAGCTTCCTGGGCGCCAGCTACTTCCGCGTCATCGGTGCCGGTCAGGTCTATGGCCTGTCGGCGCGTGGACTGGCCATCGACACGGCGCTGCCGTCCGGTGAAGAGTTCCCGCGCTTTAAAGAGTTCTGGATTGAGCGGCCAAAACCGCAGGACAAACAGTTAGTGATCTATGCGCTGCTCGACTCGCCGCGTGCGACCGGGGCGTATCGCTTTGTGCTGCGTCCGGGTGAGGCGTCAACGGTTGACGTACAGTCGAAGGTTTACCTGCGTGATAACGTCGGCAAACTGGGGATTGCTCCGCTGACCAGTATGTTCCTGTTTGGTCAGAATCAGCCGTCTGCGGTGAACAATTTCCGTCCGGCGCTGCACGATTCAGACGGTCTCTCTATCCATAACGGCAACGGAGAGTGGATCTGGCGTCCGCTGAACAACCCGCGTCATCTGGCGGTCAGCACCTATACCATTGAAAATCCAAAAGGCTTTGGTCTGCTGCAGCGCGGCCGTGACTTCAGCAACTATCAGGATCTGGACGATCGTTACGATCTGCGTCCAAGCGGCTGGGTTGAGCCGTTAGGCGACTGGGGTAAAGGCCGGGTTGAACTGGTCGAAATCCCGACGGCGGATGAAACCAACGACAACATCGTTGCCTTCTGGACGCCGGAGAATCTGCCAGAGCCCGGCAAAGAGATGAACTTCAAATATCGTCTGCACTTCTCGCGTGACGAAAACCAGCTGCACTCCGACGATACCGCCTGGGTCAAAAATACCCTGCGTTCGGCGGGAGATGTGAAGCAGTCTAATCTGGTGCGTCAGCCGGATGGCACTGTGGCCTTTACCATCGACTTCGTCGGTAAAGACATGAGCAAGATGGCCGAAAACAGCCAGGTTGCGCCACAGGTCAGCGTTGGCAAAAATGCCGATGTGGTTGAGCAGAGCGTACGTTATAACCCGGTCACCAAAGGCTGGCGTCTGGTGTTGCGTCTGCGTGTGAAAGATGCCAAGCAGTCCACCGAAATGCGGGCGGCGCTGGTCAGCGGCGACAAGACATTGACGGAAACCTGGAGCTATCAGTTACCTGCCAATGAATAAATCGACTTTTACACCTCAACGTTATGTGGAATCTCTGCCGCTGGATGCGGCAGGGAAGGCACGTCTCAGCGGTTCTTTACAGAATGCCGGGGCGTTCCACTTCATCCATGATGCGCTGGGCAGGGATGTCGCCGCCAGCGATCGCCCCGACGATGCACCGTTAAAATCGGTCTCATCGCGGGTTGAAATGGCCTGGCCGGATTCACTGGCCGGCGGCCAGCAGCTGGGCAAAGATGATCTCGACCGCACCACGCTGAAGGCGATGCCGAAAGTCAAACGCTCCCTGATGTTCCCGGAAGCCTGGCGCACCAACCCGGTCGCCCGTGCCTGGGACTCACTGCGTGGACACAAAACGGTGCCGCGTTACGCCAATGCGGAAGAGCAGCGTGCGGAAGAGAAGTGGCGTCATGTCGGTTCGATTCGCCGCTACATCCTGCTGATCCTGACCATTTTCCAGACCGTGGTCGCCACCTGGTACATGAAGAGTATTCTGCCGTACCAGGGCTGGACGCTGCTGGATCCGATGGAGATGATCAACCAGAACTGGCAGCAGTCTGTGATGCAGATTCTGCCGTATGTGTTGCAGACCGGTATCCTGTTCCTGTTTGCGATCCTGTTCTGCTGGGTCTCTGCCGGCTTCTGGACGGCCCTGATGGGCTTCCTGCAGCTGCTGATTGGGCGGGATAAGTACAGTATCTCCTACTCGACGGTCGGGGATGAGCCGCTGAATCCGGCGCATCGCACCGCGCTGATCATGCCTATCTGTAACGAAGATGTGGAGCGTGTTTACGCGGGTCTGCGTGCGACCTGGGAATCTGTGGTGCGCACCGGGAACGCCGATCACTTCGACGTCTACATCTTAAGCGACAGCTACGATGCGGATATCGCCATCGCCGAACAGAAAGCCTGGATGGAGCTGGTGCGCGATGTCGGTGGCGCAGGCCGGATCTTCTATCGCCGTCGTCGTCGTCGTGTGAAGCGTAAAAGCGGCAACATCGATGACTTCTGCCGTCGCTGGGGCAGCAACTACAGCTACATGGTGGTGCTGGACGCCGACAGCGTGATGAGCGGTGAGTGTCTCACCGGTCTGGTGCGCATGATGGAAGCTAACCCGAACGCCGGGATCATTCAGTCATCGCCGAAAGCCTCCGGTATGGACACGCTCTATGCGCGCTGTCAGCAGTTTGCGACCCGCGTCTACGGTCCGCTGTTTACCGCCGGTCTGCACTTCTGGCAGCTGGGTGAGTCGCACTACTGGGGCCACAACGCCATTATCCGCGTGAAACCCTTTATCGAGCACTGCGCACTGGCGCCGCTGCCGGGTGAGGGCTCTTTTGCCGGTTCCATCATGTCGCATGACTTCGTGGAAGCGGCGCTGATGCGTCGTGCTGGCTGGGGCGTCTGGATTGCCTATGATCTGCCAGGCTCTTATGAAGAGCTGCCACCGAACCTGCTGGATGAGCTGAAGCGTGACCGCCGCTGGTGTCACGGCAACCTGATGAACTTCCGCCTGTTCCTGGTGAAAGGGATGCACCCGGTTCACCGTGCGGTGTTCCTCACCGGTGTCATGTCCTATCTGTCGGCGCCGCTCTGGTTTATGTTCCTGGCGCTGTCTACCGCCCTGCAGGTGGTGCACACGCTGATGGAACCGACCTACTTCCTGCAACCGCGGCAGCTGTTCCCGGTCTGGCCGCAGTGGCGTCCGGAGCTGGCCATCGCGCTCTTCTCGACCACGATGGTGCTGCTGTTCCTGCCGAAGATGCTGAGCGTAGTGCTGATCTGGTTCAAAGGATCGAAAGCCTATGGCGGCCCGCTGCGCCTGCTGGCGTCGCTGGTGCTGGAAACGCTGTTCTCGGTGCTGCTGGCACCGGTGCGCATGCTGTTCCATACGGTCTTCGTGGTCAGCGCCTTCCTGGGCTGGGAAGTGGTGTGGAACTCGCCACAGCGTGATGATGATGCGACGCCGTGGAGCGAAGCGTTTAAACGTCACGGTTCACAGATGGCACTGGGTCTGGTGTGGGCGATTGGTATGGGCCTGCTGGATCTCAATTTCCTCTGGTGGCTCGCGCCAATTGTCTTCTCCCTGATCCTGTCGCCGTTTGTTTCGGTGATGTCGAGCCGCGCGACGCTGGGGCTGAAGAGCAAGCGGGCGAAGCTCTTCCTGATCCCGGAAGAGTACGCGCCGCCGCAGGAGCTGGTCGACACCGACCGCTATCTGGAGCTGAACCGCGAACGTGCGCTGGAAAATGGCTTTATGCATGCCGTGTTCCATCCTGCGTTTAACGCGCTGGCCACGGCGCTGGCGACCTCGCGTCACAAGCAGAGTCAGTTACTGGACTATGCCCGCGACCGTCGTGTGGACCAGGCGCTCAGTGATACCCCGGATAAACTGAGCCGCGACCAGCGTCTGCAGCTGATCAGCGACCCGGTGGTGCTGGCCCGCGTTCACACCCGACTGTGGGAAGAGGCGGACAAGTATCATCAGTGGGTAGAGAGTTATCAGAAACTCTCACTTAACCCCCACGCGCTGAAAAACGCGTAATCAGAAAAAGCGGCAGAGATGCCGCTTTTTTTTCGGATGAAACAGACGCGACAGTGGTAGATTGTGGGCTGACCGTCACCGCAGCGCGCGTGACAATCTCAACGGCTGTCTGGGGCGGATATCAGTGGTGAACGGGTTGATTAAAGCGGGCGTTATCGGTGTGGCGGTGATCTGCCTGAGCGGGTGCGGCAGTATCATCAGCCGGACTTTTCCGGGGCAGGGGCACGGTAATCAGTACTATCCCGGCGTGCAGTGGGACGTCCGCGACAGCGGATGGCGGATCCTGACGATCCTCGACCTGCCGCTGTCGCTGGTGGTGGACACCCTGTTGCTCCCTGTGGATGCCCGGCACGGGCCTTACGAGTAGCTGCGGTCGGAATCGCTGTTATCGTCTTCCCACTCCTGGGCCGCGGCTTCACCCTCTTCGGTGTCCAGCGGCGGCTCAAGCTGAAACTCGCCGTCATCCCACTCGTGCAGGGTATTTTCCGCTAACCACTCCTGACGCAGCTCCACTTCATCAAAGTCAGCATCGAAAATGGCCTGAGCGGCTTCACCGCTGCGGTAGGGCATGCACTCCCCGGTATCGCCTTCATCTTCCAGGAACTCGGCCTGCCACATGATATCGCCATCCTGCATCACATACTTCTGCAGACCAAACTGGCTGATCGACGCATCCTCTTCCTCAAGCTCCGGGTGATTCGCGAGGAACTCTTCACGTGCAGCATCAATGGCTTCCTCTAACGTACTGTACATGCTCATTGCGCTTCTCCTTTACGGGTTCATTGACTGCGGGTTGATTTGATTTCAGTGAAGGATAGACGAAATTCAGGGGAGGGAAAGGCGCGGGCAGTGCAACTGACGGGAAATAAGCCATTTCCCGTCAGCGGGCATCAGATCATCTTTTGCGGAAAGTGCAGAACCGGCTGAACAGACTCATGGATCACGGGCGCCGAGTAGCGGATACAGCATTTGATACAGGGCTTCACCTTCCTGAAATTAATGCGGGCGATGGAAAGCGCCTGGCTCAGGTTATATAACGTACCGATAAAGATAACCGCCTCTTTATCAGGCATCCGCTTACAGCCTTTACGATGAAGGAAGTGATAATTTTCCTGATCGGTACCGATAGTCACGTAATAGTAGAGACCTTTGTTCATATTATCTGTCCCGTTAGAGGTTTGCTGTGTGTGATCTTTTTTTATAATTCTGTCAGAACCGTTAAACGCCTGACTGTTCAGCCAGAAATTACCGGGAACGATAACTTTCTTCAAATGCCATAACGGTCTATCGGACTGTTAAATAATTGTGAAATGGAATATAAGTCAAATCACGTCAGCAATCCTCTGTAAAATAAGTTAATTTTCAGTCATTCATAAGAGACGGGATACCATTAAGCGCGGCTAAATAGGATTAGGCCTGGCACCGGAAATAATCAGCGCCAGAATAAAATCGATATATTCTGCAGAAACCATAATGAATAAAAAACGAAAAGGCACGTATGCCGCCTGCGCTATTCTGAATTGATAAGTGACCGTAATTTTAATCGGGGAACGGGGAGAAGAATTGACCGGATCTGGATTAATGCGTGGCGCTGCTGCCGCGCGCCGAAAAAAGCGGAAGAGGGCGCGACTGTTTTATTTAGCAGGCAGGGAGATCAGAAACGCGCTAAATGGCGTTCAGCCATTTAGCGCGAACAGAGACTAGTAGCGTGAAGGTTCGCCTTCCGGACGCGTTTTGAAACGGCGGTGGAGCCACATGTACTGTTCAGGTGCCAGCAGCACGCCTTCCTCAACCACTTTATTCATCCTGGCGGCGGTCACTTCGTCGCTTTCCAGGGTAAATTCACCGCTGATGTCAGGCAGAATCATCAGTTCATAGCCGCGACCGTCAGGCAGACGACGGGGCACGAAAGGGATGACGGCGGGTTTACCGGTGCGGATCAGCAGATGCGTACCGACCGTGGTGGCGGCTTTTTCCACGGCAAAGAAGGGCACAAAGACGCTGCTGCGCGGGCCATAATCGTGATCCGGTGCGTACCAGATGATCTCACCCTGCTTCAGGGCGCGGATCATTCCCTTGAGATCTTTACGATCGATCATGCTCTTGTTCGAGCGCATTCTGCCTTTGACCTGCAGCCAGTCGATCAGCTTGTTGTCATTCGGACGGTAGACGCCAATCCCCGGATTGTGGATACCAAACATACGCGCGCCAATTTCCAGTGTCAGAAAGTGCATGCCGATAAGCAGTATGCCGCGCTGGCTGTCGTGGGCCTGCTGAATATGCTCCAGACCTGAAGGCTTATGCCATTTATTGATCCGCCAGTCGGGCCAGAACCACGCCATACCGGTTTCAATCAGGCCCATGCCGACCGATTCGAAATTGTGCTTGATCATCGCTTCGCGCTCATTGACCGGCATATCCGGGAAGGTTAATTCCAGATTCCGGCGGGCGATGCTGACGCGGCGCTTCATAAAACGCATCCCGATACGGCCAATATTACAGCCGAGAACATAGAGCAGGGGATAAGGAAGTAGCACCAAAAGATAAAGAGAAGCGACACCCAGCCAGGCCAGCCAATAGCGTGGGTGAAGCAGTTCTCGTGAAAACTGAGGCAACTGAGTCATATGAAGGTTAATTTTCCTGCGTCGCGCACCGTGCGGTGCTGATATTTCGTTAATTTCCGCCATTGTGCCAGTTTTTAACGTGCGCATAAATATCGGTGACAGCACAGACGACTGCGTGGCGAATACCGGCAGTGAAGGAGTGATGATAAAAACAGCAACTGACAATCATTCCTGACACCGGCCTTTGCATCCGGGTGAAATCAGGTATCATGTTGCCGCTAAATTTCACCTATTGATAACAGGAAAGAACACCATGCCAGTGTTACATAACCTCGTTTCCAATAAAGAGCTGAAAGCGCGCATGCTGGCTGAAACCGAGCCGCGCACTACAGTCTCTTTTTACAAGTATTTTCAGATTGCCGATCCGAAAGCCTTTCGCGACGCGCTCTATGTGGGCCTGACCGCACTCAAGGTCTTTGGCCGCGTCTATGTGGCGCATGAAGGCATCAACGCGCAGATCAGCGTGCCCGCCAGCCAGTATGAGAAGATGAAAGCGTGGCTCTATGCGTTCGATCCGTCGCTGGACAATCTGCGGATGAACATCGCCCTGGACGATGATGGGAAATCGTTCTGGGTACTGCGTCTGAAAGTGCGCGATCGCATCGTTGCCGATGGGATTGAGGATGAGACGTTCGATGCCAGCGACGTAGGCCAGTACCTGAAAGCGGCCGACGTTAACGCCATGCTGGACGATCCTGATGCGCTGTTTGTGGATATGCGCAACCACTACGAATATGAAGTGGGCCGCTTCGACAACGCGCTGGAAGTGCCTGCCGACACCTTCCGCGATCAGCTGCCGATGGCAGTTGATATGCTGAAGGATAAGAAAGACAAAAAGATCGTGATGTACTGCACCGGCGGGATCCGCTGTGAAAAGGCGAGCGCCTGGATGCGTCATAACGGTTTTGAGGATGTCTACCACGTCGAAGGCGGTATCATCGAGTATGCCCGCCGTGCCCGTGAGCAGGGGTTACCGGTTCGCTTCAAAGGCAAAAACTTCGTGTTCGATGAGCGTATGGGCGAGCGGATCTCCGATGATGTGCTGTCGAACTGCCATCAGTGCGGTGAACCCTGCGATACCCACGTCAACTGCGTGAATGACGGCTGTCACCTGCTGTTTATTCAGTGTCAGCGCTGTGCAGAGAAGTTTGAAAACTGCTGCAGCCCGCTCTGTCAGGAAGAGGCTAAACTCTCGCCGGAAGAGCAGCGTGCCCGCCGGGCAGGACGCGAGAACGGTAATAAGATCTTTAACAAGTCCCGTGGCCTGTTAAGCATGACGATTCCCGCGCCACAGAAGAAATAAGCGTGGCCGCCTGAAGTGCGCTTCAGGCGGCTTGCCGTTTTACTGACGGACCCCTTCCACCGAGATCATCAGCTGAACCTTCTGTGAAGCCGGCCCCAGGTCTTTGGTAATATTGAAATCCTTGAGGGTAATTTCACCCTCGGCCTCAAAGCCTGCGCGGTAACCGCCCCACGGATCTTTTCCTTCGCCCAGCATTTTCGCCTCCAGCGTCACCGGTTTCGTCACGCCGTTCAGGGTCAGATCGCCGGTAATCTCCAGTTCATCACCCTCTTTTTTCACCGCTGTGGATTTGAAGGTCGCCTGCGGGTTTTTGCTGCTGTTCAGGAAGTCTGCGCTGCGCAGATGCTTGTCACGCTCGGCGTGATTGGTATCGACGCTGGCGGTGTCAATCGTCACCTCCACCTTGTCTGCCGCGGGATTCTTCTCATCAAAGGTAAAGCGGCCATCGAACGTTTTAAAGGTGCCATACAGCCAGCTGTAACCGAGATGCTGAATACGGAACTGGATAAAGGCGTGCTGGCCCTCCTTGTCGATTTTGTAGTCCGCCGCATGGGCGCTCAGTGAACCGAGCAGCAGGCTGGCGCTGGTCATCGCCAGTAACGTTTTCCTGAACATATTATTTATCCTTTTCAAGGAGAGTGGAGAGGGGGTAACCGGACATCCGTTTCAGGGTGCTATCGCGGTCGATAAAATGGTGTTTCAGCGCCGCGAGACCATGCAGAACCGAAAGCATAACCACCGTCCAGGCGAGCCAGAGATGAATGTCGCCCGCCAGATCGGCCTGTTCGCCCGCACCGCTGAACAGAGCGGGCAGAGTAAAGAGGTTAAAAACGGCAACAGGCTTTCCGTCCGCGGTGGAGATCAGATAGCCGCTAATCAGAATCGCCAGCAGCAGGGTGTAGAGCAGCAGGTGCGCCACCACGGCGCTGATGCGCACCAGCGGCGAATAACTGCTCAGCGGTTTTGGCGGCGGGGAAATAACGCGCCACAGCAGGCGAACCATCAGCGTCAGAAACAGGATCACGCCAATGCTTTTATGGATCTCCGGGGCGTCGTGATACCAGCTGTCGTAATAGCCGAGGCCGACCATCCATAATCCCAGCGCAAACATGGCATATATTGCCAGCGCCATTGACCAGTGCAGCAGAACCGCAATCAGTCCGAACTGATGAGAGGTATTCCGTATTAACATAATGATGCGTTCGCAGGGAAATAATATGAAATAAGCATCTACATTATGAAATATAAAAGCAATCGTCCTTACGCTTCTATAAATTTCCGCGCGGCGGAATAAAAGACTGAATAAAACGCCGGATAACGCGCAATATTATTGAATGAGAATTTTCCAGTCCGGGGGGCGGTCAACGAAAATAGGGGGGAATTAACATTACGGGCCATAACGCCGTGCCCTTATCTGTCAGGTCTATTCAGGTTTCGTCAATCTTTGTCAGCCGGAAGGGATCGCGGCGATCCCCTCCGGCTGCGGCATCAGAAGCGGGAGAGGCGGAACGGCGTTAAATCGAAGGAGAAGGGTTTCGCCTGAGCAAATTCTGCCGCCAGCTCCCCTAGTACGCTGGCAAACTTAAAGCCGTGTCCGCTGAGGCCGGTAATCACCAGGCGATCGGGTTCACCTGGCAGGGTGTCGATAATAAAGTCTTCATCCGGGCTGAAGTCATAGCTGCACGCTTCACCGTGCAGACAGACACCCACGCCGGGTAAAAACTGCCGCAGGAAGCTGAAGGCTTCGCTGCCATCGGAGGCGACGGTGCCAAAGGGTCTGCGATCTTCGGGTTGCTGCATCCGCTGGCCGCCATCATGACGGCCCACTTTCAGGGCGTTGTTATCCGCCGGGAAGCCGTAGAACTGGCTGCCGTCGCGCATCTCCACGGTAAAGCCGGGGAACTGATTATTTTCACTGTAGCGGCCGTCGGCCTGATACCAGGCGAACACTTTGCGGGTCGGGGCGACCGGCAGATCCGGAACCAGTTTTCCCACCCAGGTGCCCGCGCTGACCAGCATTTTGCGGCCCCGGTAGATGCCATCCAGCGTGGTGACCTGCTGCAGATCGCCGTCGCGGCCCAGCGCGGAAACCGGGCAGTTGAACAGCTGCGCACAGCCCGCCTGTTCGGCCAGCTGGATCCAGCTGCGCACCGCCTGTTCGCATTTCAGAAAACCGGACTGCGGTTCGAAGACGCCCAGATAGCCTTCTGGCACGTTAATCTGCGGCCAGCGTTTGCGCACCTCATCGGGCTGCATGACCTGAATATTGAGCTGCCAGCGGGTAGCGCTGTCGATGACGTTACGGATAAACGGCGACTCAAGCGGGGCCAGGTTCAGCACGCCGCTGCGATGCATGATGCGTTCACCAGCCTGCTGCTCCAGCTCATCCCACAGCGTCTGCGCCCGCAGCACCAGCGGCACATAGCGTTCGCCTTCACCATAGGCGTGGCGGATCAGCCGGCTCTCGCCATGATGGGTGCCCTGCTGGTGGGGAGGGTGGGCGCTGTCGATCATCAGCACCGATAAACCCGCCTGGGTGGCATAGTAGCCGGCCGCCGCGCCCACCGAGCCGCTGCCAACGACAATAAGATCATAAATCATGGTAACCACGCTCTAAGAGTCAGATAATCAAAAGCATACCAGAAACAGAAACGAAAAAGGCACCCCTGAGGGTGCCTGTCTGATGTGGCAGAAGTTAATGCTTATTAAGGAGTCGTTCTATCTGCTCGGCTGATTCTATCTTGGCAATCCCCGCTTCGAGGATCGAGATAAACTGCCTTGCCACATCCGTTGTCAGCCAGTAGGTCGGGCCAACATCCGCTTCTTCTTCTTTCTGATCCTGCGACGATAACGAGTGCAGGCGGATCATCATGGCGTCATAACTGTCAACGGTACTGATATCCCAGCCCACCAGCGGGTGAGTCTGAATCACGTCTTTTCTGTCCATTATAACCTCCTTATTACTCGTTAAACGAAGTGCATGGTGAGGTTCAATGCGGCTTTTTTCTTCCAGTCGAGAAACAATTATAACAGTAAACCCGGGCATCACTGTTTAAAAAGTGCCGTGAGTCAGCTTCTCACAGAACATTCGTGTTTAACAGGCCGAAGATGAAAAATAAAATGCCTGACGGGCAGGCATTTTTATCATGATTCAATGGACAGGCAAAAAGCGGATAAAGCCTGATCAGAGCGTGGGGCTTTCCGGTACGATGCCGCCGCTGCGTTTCTGCACGCTCTCTGCCAGTCGGGCAAAGTGCTGCTGAAGCTGCTCATCGTGATTCTGGTTCTGAGCTTCCAGCGACAGGTTGTGCGCCAGCAGCTGGCTGGCCCGATCGTCAAGACAGAACATCAGACTGGAAAAGGCATTTTCCAGCACCGTTAAACGACGCTGCTGGTCGCCAATCAGTGCCAGCAACTCACCAAAGGTCATCGCCTCTTCCGGTTTATCAGTAGTCATGGTGTCGCATCTCCTGTTATGCATGACGAGCGCAAGCATAGGGCATTGATCATTCAGAGTCTAGATGCTGGGCGGGGGAAGTGCGAGAGGGGAGAAAAGATAAAAAAACCGGGTGGCGACACCCGGAAAAAAAAGCACAGTGGCGGTTAATCAGTAATGAACCAGTCGTCAGCGCTCTCCCACGTCTGCTGCAGGATCTCGCTGATCTGGTCGCGCGTCTCTTTTCCACCGCCCAGCACGCTGAGATTGTTGGTACTGGCGTAACGCACCTTGACGTGATTGGTCGAGTCAGGGAACTGTTCATCGATGCGGCGCGACAGTTCGTCGCTTAACGCTTCGATCGCACCAGCAGGAAGAGGTCGGGTATTGGATACGGTAATTTCAACGCGCATAACAGCCTCCGGTTCAGGTACTGTATATATTTACAGTATCCAGCGGCCGGAGGCAAGAAAAATTATGCGACGCGCCAGTTCAGCGTCTCACCGGCCAGGAACGGCACCAGCGAGTGACTGCCCAGGGCGAGGGTGTCCGGCACCTGCCAGGTTTCACGCACCAGCGTGATGGTGCCTTCATTCAGCGGCAGGCCATAAAAACGCGGCCCATTCTCCGAACAGAACGCCTCAAAGTGCTCCAGCGCCCCCAGCTCTTCAAACACGGTGGCGTAAGCGGGCAGCGACGTTGGCGCATTAAATACGCCAGCACAGCCACAGCTGGACTCTTTGAGATGGCGCAGATGCGGGGCGGTATCGGTGCCGAGGAAAAAGCGCGGATGGCCGCTCGCCACCACCTTGCGCAGCGCCTCCTGATGCACGTTGCGCTTGAGGATCGGCAGGCAGTAGAGATGCGGACGGATACCGCCGACCAGCATATGGTTGCGGTTAAACATCAGGTGCTGCGGGGTAATGGTCGCGCCCAGGTTCTCATCGGCGGCGGCAACGTAGTCCGCGGCGTCCTGGGTCGTGATGTGCTCCATCACCACTTTCAGCGCCGGAAACTGGCGGCGCAGTGGCACCATCACCGTTTCGATAAAGCGCGCTTCGCGGTCAAAGATATCGATATGCGCTGCGGTCACCTCTCCGTGTACCAGCAGCGGCATTCCCAGCGTCTGCATACGATCCAGCACCCGCGCAATCGAGGCGATGTCGGTCACGCCGTGGCTGGAGTTGGTGGTTGCGTGCGCCGGATAGAGTTTCGCCGCGGTAAACAGACCGGCGGTGAAACCGCGCTCAAGCTCATCCGGATCGAGAGAGTCGGTCAGATAGCAGGTCATCAGCGGGGTAAACTTATGATCGGCCGGCAGCGCCGCCAGAATACGGTCGCGATAGGCTTCACCCGCCGCGATGCTGGTCACCGGCGGCACCAGGTTTGGCATCACAATGGCCCGGCCATTCACCGCGCTGGTATAGGGCAGGACCGTGTGAAGCATCTCATCGTCGCGCAGATGAATATGCCAGTCGTCAGGGCGACGCAGGGTAAGTTGCTGAGGGTGTGCTGTCATCAGTGAAGCTCCGGCAGAAGAGAAAACAAAAGGCGTGTTTTGGCCGGGGTCTAAGCATAAGGATTCAGGCAACCGTTTGCACCTGCTTTTTATGCAGGCAACGAAAAACCGCGCCAGAGGCGCGGTATTCACTGTTACTCAGTAAAGGGGATCACCAGCTCGCCGGGCTTCACTTCCAGCCCTTTCGCGAACTTCTTCGCCAGCGACTCGCCCTTGCTGCGGTCGGCGCTGAGCACGTAGGCCGGTTTCTGATCAAAATAGCTCTTGAGCGACTGATTCAGGTAGGGGGTCAGCGTCTTCATGATCGCGGCCATTTTTTCCGGTGCCACCTGCGCATCGGTAATCTCCAGATCGCGCAGATAGATGGCGCCCTGCTGCGGATCGTAGATTGGCTGTGCCCGCATCTTCAGCTGCATATCGGCCTGCTGTGGCCCGAACAGCGAGGTGACGTTGATTTTGGCACTGCCGGAGAGGGTCACTTTGCCCGGCTCTTCGCGGCCGATCTGGCTGCTGAGATTGTTCAGCACGATATGCGCGTTAACCAGCCCGGCAACGCCAATATCTTTCTCATAGTTGTTGTGCTTCTGCAGCGCCTGGTTAACGTCCTGTTCGCTGATGGTGTATTGCGTCAGCTGATTACAGCCACTCAGCAGCAGGGCGAACAGCAGGGCAGTGAGCCCGAAAAAAGCCTTTTTCATCGATCGATATCCTGAATATCAGAGCCAGTAAACAGGCCATAGCCTGCCTGAATGTGGCGCGGGTGTCATCAGGAAAGGGATGAGAAACGCCGCAGCGTCTCTCATCTGGCGGCTCAGTGGGCGATGGAGGAGAGCAGATTGACCTGGGTCTGTTTGGCCATGTTATCGCGATAGTCGGCGACCCGGGCGGGCCAGTCGATACCGGCCACCAGCGTCAGCGAGCGCAGCAGGGGGAAGAGGTTAAAATCGTCTTCCGACAGCTCGCCGTTGACCGCGTTGGGCTGGACGATGAGCCTGTCGAGCTTGCGCAGGTCGTCGCTGACATTCTTAATCAGTCCGGCTGAATGGCTCTTCAGTGCGGCAAAGTCGCCAATGCTCGCCTGCTTTTTCGTGCGGAAATAGTCGCGCGCCTCTGGCGTGGCAAATTCGGCAAACGCCGCCTCCGCAATGCGTGGCAGCAGCAGCTTATTGACGTAGCTGTTCATGTGACGCAGCCAGTCGGCGATGGCCGGATTCAGCGCGCCGGTGATCAGCGGCGCGTGATCCTGTTGATCCACGTAATGAACAATCTCCATGCTCTCCGGCATGGCGCTGCCATCCTGCTTCTGCAGAATCGGCACCATTTTTTTGCCGACCAGACGGACTGGCGTCTCTTCATCGTCGTTGAGCATCACTACCAGCTCAACCGGCACATTTTTCAGACCAAAAATCATGCGCGCTTTCACGCAGAAAGGGCAGTGGTCATAGATATAGAGCTTCATCCTGATCTCCCGTGTGACAGGTTTAGGTTTAACAGAGTGAATCAAATCATCCTGTTTTTCGGGCCCGTAAAAAGTATGGAAGAGATTAGCGGACAGGGCAAACCGGGGGGCGTGGGCGGCCAGCGGCCTCACCGCCGCAGGTGGCGATAAGCGTGCGAAATCAATCGCTTTACGGCAAAACCGCGGTAACGTTTTACCGTAGCCCGGGTGGCGGTTATAGTGAAGGCCGGGTAATGACGGCTCATCTCTATCGGCCATTGATTTCAGGAGTCAGGATGTTTGGCTATCGTTCTGCCGCGCCCAGGGTGCGCTTAACCACCGATCGGCTGGTGGTCCGTCTGGTTCACGAACGTGATGCCTGGCGAATGGCAGATTACTATGCGGAAAACCGCCTTTTTCTCAAACCGTGGGAGCCGGTGCGCGATGACAGCCACTGTTATCCCTCTGGCTGGCAGGCGCGACTCGGCCTGATTACCGACCTGCACAAGCAGGGGTCGGCCTTCTATTTCATTCTGATGGACAGCGAAGAAACCGAAGTACGGGGCGTGGCGAACTTCAGCAACGTGCTGCGCGGCTCCTTTCACGCCTGTTACCTCGGCTATTCACTGGGCGAAAAGTGGCAGGGCCAGGGGCTGATGTTTGAAGCGCTGCAGGCGGCTATCCGCTATATGCAGCGCCAGCAGCATATGCATCGCATCATGGCTAACTATATGCCGCACAATCAGCGCAGCGGCGATCTGCTGGCGCGGCTCGGGTTTGAAAAAGAGGGCTACGCGAAAGATTATCTGCTGATCGACGGGCGCTGGCAGGATCATGTACTGACGGCCTTAACCCAGCGGGAATGGACGCCTGACCGGCGTGGACACTAATGAGGATGCGAACATGAAGATGGCTTTATCGGCGCAGGCGCAGCGGGTGCTGGGTTGCCTGCTGGAGAAGCAGGTCACCACGCCGGAGCAGTATCCGCTGTCACTCAATGGGGTGGTGGTGGCCTGCAACCAGAAATCGAACCGCGAGCCGGTGATGGAGCTGAGCGAGAGTGAGGTGCAGGATCAGCTCGATCAGCTGGAGAAGCGGCATCTCATCACCGCCAGCAGCGCCGCCGGACAGCGGGTCGTGAAGTACGGGCAGCGTTTCTGCAACTCCGCCTTTGGCGCGCTGAAGCTCAACAGCGCCGAAGTTGCCATCCTCACGCTGCTTTTACTGCGCGGGCCGCAGACGCCGGGTGAGCTGCGTACCCGCAGCGGACGGCTGCACGACTTCCGCGAGGTCAGCGAAGTCGAACAGACGCTGGAGGCGCTGATGCAGCGCGACGACAGTGCGCAGGTGATGCGACTGGCGCGTGAGCCGGGCAAGCGCGAAAGCCGCTTTATGCATCTGCTGGGTGATGTCAGTGAGACGCCCCCGTCTGCGGAGTCAGCGGAGACTCAGGACGATCTGGCGGCGCGCGTCGCCACGCTGGAAACCCAGGTCGCCCGGCTTCAGGCCCGACTTGATCAACTGCTGTCACCGGAGAGCTGAGATGAGCGTACGTATTGGCGTAGTGGGGCTCGGCGGGATTGCGCAGAAAGCCTGGCTGCCGGTGCTGACGGCGGCCACGGACTGGACGCTGGTGGGTGCCTTTTCGCCGAATCAGGCCAAAGCCCGCCCGATCTGCGACAGCTATCGCATGCAGTGTTTCGGTTCGCTGAATGACCTGGCGGCGGCCTGCGATGCGGTCTTTGTCCACAGCAGTACCGCCACCCACTATGAGGTGGTCAGGGCGCTGCTGCTGGCAGGAAAGGATGTCTGCGTCGATAAACCGCTGGCCGACACGCTGGAGCAGGCCGAGGCGCTGGTGGCGCTGGCGGAGAAACGGCAGCGAAAACTGATGGTGGCGTTTAACCGCCGTTTCGCCCCGCGCTATCAGCAACTGCGGGCCGATATGGCAGGCGCGACGTCGCTTCGGGTTGAAAAGCATCGCAGCGACAGCGTCGGGCCGCAGGATCTGCGCTTTACCCTGCTCGACGACTACCTGCATGTGGTGGACACCGCACTCTGGCTGGGCGGCCGCCCCCTCCGCGAGGTGCAGGGGCGCATCGACACCAACGATCAGGGGCAGATGCTCTACGCCGAACATCACTTCTCGCTGGCAGGCCTGTCGATCACAACCAGCATGCACCGTCGTGCGGGCAGCCAGCGCGAACGGGTCAGCGCGGTGTGTGACGGAAAGTGTATCGACATCAGCGAGATGCGCGACTGGCAGGAAGAGCAGGACGGCAAGCTGCTGATCGTGCCGCCGCCCGCCTGGCAAAGCCATCTGGCTCAGCGGGGTTTCAGCGGAGCCGCGCACCATTTCATCGACTGCGTACAAAATCAGACGAAGCCTGAGACCAGCGGCGAGCAGGCGCTGATGGCGCAGCGCGTGGTGGAAAAACTGTGGCGCGATGCCACCCGTGAATAACGCCTTGTAACACTCCGTGCTGGTCATTTCCGGCTGTGGCAGTAGACTGTCGCCGGGCATCTTCTGGTGTCCGCGCTAATTCTTCTTTTTTGCCGATTCTTTTCAGGATGCGCCGTCAATTATGAATCTGTTGAAATCGCTGGCAGCGGTCAGTTCCATGACCCTGTTTTCCCGCGTTCTGGGCTTTGCCCGTGATGCCATTGTGGCGCGGGTGTTTGGCGCCGGCATGGCGACCGATGCCTTCTTTGTTGCCTTTAAACTGCCTAACCTGCTGCGGCGTATCTTCGCCGAAGGCGCCTTTTCCCAGGCCTTTGTGCCCATTCTGGCCGAATACAAAAGCAAGCAGGGCGACGAGGCGACAAAACTGTTCCTGGCGTATGTCTCCGGTCTGCTGACGCTGGCCCTGGCGCTGGTGACCGTGGCGGGCATGATTGCGGCGCCCTGGGTTATCATGGTGACGGCACCGGGTTTCGCCGACAGCGCAGACAAGTTTGCCCTGACCAGTTCGCTGCTGCGGGTCACCTTTCCTTACATCATGCTGATTTCGCTGGCGTCGCTGGCGGGGGCGGTGCTGAACACCTGGAACCGCTTTTCGGTGCCCGCTTTTGCGCCGACCCTGCTGAACGTCAGCATGATCGGGTTTGCCCTGTTTGCCGCACCGCACTTCCATCCGCCGGTCATGGCGCTGGCCTGGGCGGTTGTCGCGGGTGGGGTGCTGCAGCTCGGCTATCAGCTGCCTCACCTGAAAAAGCTCGGCATGCTGGTCCTGCCGCGCCTGAACCTGCGCGATGCGGGCGTCTGGCGCGTGATGCGTCAGATGGGGCCGGCCATTCTGGGCGTCTCTGTCAGCCAGATCTCGCTGATTATCAACACCATCTTCGCCTCGTTTCTGGTCTCCGGATCGGTCTCCTGGATGTACTACGCGGATCGCCTGATGGAGTTCCCGTCGGGAGTGCTGGGCGTGGCGCTGGGCACCATCCTGCTGCCGTCGCTGGCCAAGAGTTTTGCCAGCGGCAATCACGATGAGTATTCACGGCTGATGGACTGGGGCCTGCGCCTCTGCTTCCTGCTGGCGCTGCCCAGCGCGGTGGCGCTGGGGATGCTCTCCGGTCCGCTGACCGTGGCGCTGTTCCAGTACGGTAAATTCACGGCGTTTGATGCCGCCATGACGCAGCGCGCCCTGATCGCCTATTCAGTCGGCCTGATGGGCCTGATCGTGGTGAAAGTGCTGGCGCCGGGCTTCTACTCCCGTCAGGACATCAAAACCCCGGTTAAGATCGCCATCATTACGCTGATCATGACGCAGATGATGAACCTGGCGTTTATCGGGCCGTTAAAACATGCGGGCCTGTCGCTGTCCATCGGTCTGGCGGCGTGCCTGAATGCGGCGCTGCTCTACTGGCAGCTGCGTAAGCGGAAGATCTTTATGCCGCAGCCAGGCTGGAGCAGCTTCCTGATCCGTCTGCTGATTGCAGTAGTGGCGATGGCAGGGGCGCTGTTTGCGATGCTGCAGTGGATGCCAGCCTGGGAGCAGGGCTCGATGCTGTGGCGCCTGCTGCGTCTGGCGGCGGTCTGTGCGGTCGGCGGTGGCGCGTACTTCCTCGCGCTGGGGCTGCTGGGCTTCCGGCTGCGCGATTACGCCCGCCGCACGGCGGTGTAACCCGCTCCGAAAGCAGATAATAAAAAATCCCGCATCAGGCGGGATTTTTTATGTCCGGATTTCAGGCTTTACGACTCAGGGTCGCCTGACCTTTTCCCCGGCCATCCGGGCCGTAAAAGGCCTGCGTCTGATGCGGCTTCAGCACTTCCAGCGCCTGTTCGGTGTAGCGGATCTGATGTTGCAGCAGCAGGCCATTATGCACGTTGGCATCCTGCAGACGACGGGAGTGCTGCTGAATAGTTTCCCAGCGGCGCGCCATGTCGTTCTGACCACGATAAGGTGCGGATGTCGCCTGACTTTGTTCGGCGGTCCGGCGCATCTCATCCAGATAGTTCAGCGTCGTCAGCAACGCGCTCTTATCTTCGGTGATACGCTGCAACAGATGACTGTTGATGCTGCCGGCTGCCAGCTGCTGCTGCTCTTCTTCCAGCACAGCGGAGAGCGACGCCAGGACATCCTGCATCTTATCTAATGTGGTCTGCAAATTACTCATGGGAATTAATTACCCTCTAAATACGCCTTCGTGTCGGCAATCAGCGCATCAGCGATTTTGCCGGTATCCATCTTCAGTTCGCCATTGCGAATGGCGGTTTTCAGTTGTTCAACGCGCTCGACGTTAATGTCTTTGCTGCTCGGCTGCATCAGCTGTGACTGTGCGCTGCTCAGGCTGACCTGGGCTGCCGCCGGTGCGCTCGCGACCGGGCTGGCACTCTGACGCACCTTGCTGCTGCCAGGCTCGCTGGTGTCACGGCTCTGTACGGTGCTGGCGGGTTTCAGAGGTTGCGTTCTGTCAATGCTCATATTCGGGCTCCTGTAGGGTCAGGGGAAGTCTGCCACCTGAATCATAATAGCGTAATCGCTTTGTTGATTCTTCTATCGGCAGCATGAGGGGCTTCTTTAACACTTTACAGCGTTATAAGAATATTCCCATCCTCGCGCACCTTACCGCTGACAATCTGGCCATTTCCCATCCTCACCCGCACCCACTGCGAACGGGCGGCGTTGTTCAGCGCCTGCCCCTCGCCACTGGCATCAAAACCGTCGCCGCTGGCAATCACAATCACGTTCTGACCGGCCTTGACCCGCCACGGCTGACGCAGCGTGGAGGGGTTAATCGGCTGGCCGGGCTGAATATCGCGCAGCACCACGGCATCGGCGACGGCGTCGCTGTTCAGCAGGGCGCGGGCGGGCAGAGTGTCCAGGCGGCCCGTCTGCAGCGTGAAGTCGCTCTCGCTGACGCTGCTGCCACGGCTCAGCAGACGGGTCGCCACCAGATAGGTGCCCGTTACCTGAACCTGCACCTGAAGGTAACGGCGGTTCTCACCGCAGTTGGCCGCCACGCTCATATTGCCCCAGAGCCGGCTGTTGCCCGGCAGGCTGAACTGCGGCGACTCACAGGCGGGCCACTGCTCCTGTGGGGTGCGAATCACCACCTCCATGCCCGCCGCATGCTGCACGTCACGCGCTTTAAAAAACTGATTTAGTTGTGCCGTGAGATCCCCGGCAGACGCCGGCAGGGCGATTGCAACCAGCAGGCTGGTCAGCAGAGTCAGATATCGACGCATTTTGCATCTCCTCACAGATAATGCCGACGAGTGTACCCCGTCCCGAAAATCCTCAAGAGTCAAAATAGCGGTCATTTGAGGCGTTATTCAGACGATGACCTCTTGCTTTTTCAAATTAAGCTGCCAGCTCGAAATTCTCATTTGCGGAGGAAACATGCTCGACAAACTGGATGCGGCGCTGAAATTTGGAACCGAGGCCCTCAACCTGCGTGCTCAGCGTCAGGAGATCCTGGCGTCAAACATTGCCAACGCCGATACCCCTGGCTATCAGGCCCGGGATATCGACTTTGCCAGCGAGCTGAGTCGGGTGATGTCCAACGGTCGTGCGGAAGGCAGCAGCATGGCGTTAAAAGTCACGTCAGCCCGTCACATTGAAGCACAGACCAACAGTGCGCCCTCGATGGACATGCTTTATCGGATCCCCGATCAGCCTTCTGCCGACGGTAACACCGTAGATATGGACCGTGAACGTACCCAGTTCGCGGATAACAGCCTGAAATATCAAACCGACCTCACCCTCATCAGCAGCCAGATCAAAGGCATGATGAGCGTGTTACAAGGGCAATAATTATGGCCTTGCTGAACATTTTTGACATTGCCGGCTCAGCGATGACCGCGCAATCACAGCGATTAAACGTCAGTGCCAGTAACCTGGCCAACGCCGACAGCGTCACCGGCCCCGATGGCAAACCTTACGTGGCCAAGCAGGTGGTCTTCCAGACCGATGCGGCGCCTGGCGCTGCGACCGGTGGCGTGAAAGTGGCGAAAGTGGTGGATGATCCCACGCCGCCGAAGCTGGTCTACGACCCGGGCAATCCGATGGCGGATGCCAAAGGCTACGTGAAGATGCCAAACGTGGATGTGGTCTCGGAAAGCGTCAACACCATGTCGGCGTCCCGCAGTTACCAGGCCAACGTTGAGGTACTCAACACCGTGAAGTCGATGATGATGAAAACCCTGACGCTCGGACAATAACGGAGAAGAATAATGGCTATTGCGGTAGGCGTTAATGAAAAGCTGGACCCCACGGTCCTCAGCTCATCCAGCACCAGCGGCACCGGTAACAGTGCGCAGGATCTGCAGAATCAGTTCCTGACCATGCTGGTGACACAGTTACAGAACCAGGATCCCACCAATCCGATGGATAACAGCCAGCTCACCACGCAGCTGGCGCAGATCAATACCCTGAGCGGCATTGAAAAACTGAACACCACGCTGGGTTCGATCTCCGGGCAGATCAACACCAGCCAGTCGCTGCAGAGCTCCACGCTGATTGGTCATGGCGTGATGGTTAATGGCGGGCAGATCCTGGTCGGCCAGGGCACCACCACCCCCTTTGGCGTTGAGCTGACCTCCGCCTCGACTGCGGCTACCGCCACAATCAAGGATGCCAGCGGTTCCGTGATCGACACCGTCGATCTGGGTGCGCTGAGCGCAGGCGTTCACACCTTCTCGTGGGATGGCAAGCTCACCGATGGCTCTGCCGCTCCGGATGGTAAATACACTGTTGCGATTGCCGCAAGC
This sequence comes from Pantoea deleyi, assembly GCF_022647325.1. Taxonomy (NCBI): domain Bacteria; kingdom Pseudomonadati; phylum Pseudomonadota; class Gammaproteobacteria; order Enterobacterales; family Erwiniaceae; genus Pantoea; species Pantoea deleyi. Next base: position 2,499,494 of record NZ_CP071405.1, on the reverse strand, counting down.
AATGGCAGCACACAACTGGTGGCACAACCGCTTAACTACGCCTACGTCAACGGGGTGAGTACGGCCAACGACACCACAAAACTGGATCTCGGCACCATGGGCTCCGCCACCCTTGACGACGTACGTCAGATTCTCTGATTAACCTGTAGACAGGACACACACACATGTCATTTTCCCAAGCGGTCAGCGGCCTTGGTGCTGCTTCAAGTAACCTTGATGTCATCGGTAACAACATCGCCAACTCCGCGACAGCGGGCTTTAAATCCAGCACCATCGCGTTCGCCGATATGTTTGCCGGTTCTAACGTCGGCCTCGGCACCAAAGTCGCGGCGGTCATTCAGAACTTCAACGACGGTGCGACCACCACCACCAGCCGTGGGCTGGATGTGGCGCTGAGCGGTAACGGCTTCTTCCGTATGACCGACAGCAGCGGCGGCGTCTTCTATTCCCGTAACGGCCAGTTCACGCTGGATGCCAACCGTAACCTGGTCAACACCCAGGGCCTGAACGTGACCGGCTATCCGGCCAGCGGTTCACCGGCCACCATTCAGGCGGGTGCGAACCCGGTGGCGCTGCGTATTCCAACCGAGCAGATGTCCGCGCGTGCCACGACCACCGCCGGTCTGGTTGCTAACCTGAACTCCACGGATACCACGCCTTCCGTCACCACCTTCTCGACGGCGAACGCGGACAGCTACAACAAGAAAACCACCGTGACCGTGTTCGACTCGCAGGGTAATGACCACGCGCTCGACATGTATTTCTCGAAAGATGCCACCAGCAACAGCTGGACCGTGCGCACCATCGATGGCGAAACCGGCAGCTCGGCGGGTGACTTCCGCATGGCGTTTGACACCAGCGGTAAGCTGACCAGCGTTTCTAAGCTGGACGCCAGCGGCGCAGTTGTCAGCACTACCACAGATGGCACCGTCGGCCTGACGCTGAACGCGGGCGGCGCCAACGGTGCGGTCGCGAACCAGCCAATCAGCATGAGCATGCTGGGCAGCCTGCAGCAGAACACCGGCGCCACTACCTTTGGCAGCCCGACTCAGGATGGCTATGCGCCAGGCGATCTGACCAGCTACGCGATCAACGATGACGGCACCATCACCGGCACCTACTCAAACCAGAAAACCCAGCTGCTGGGTCAGATCGTACTGGCGAGCTTCTCTAACCCGGAAGGTCTGCAGTCGAAGGGCGACAACGTCTGGCAGGCTTCGAACGCCTCCGGTCAGGCAGCGGTTGGCCTGGCGAACACCGGCACCTTTGGTTCACTGACGGCGGGCGCGCTGGAATCGTCCAACGTCGATATGAGTAAAGAGCTGGTGAACATGATCGTTGCGCAGCGTAACTATCAGGCGAACGCGCAGACCATCAAAACTCAGGACCAGATTCTCAACACGCTGGTTAACTTACGTTAATTCGCTAACAGGATTGCCTTATGGATCACGCGATATATACCGCGATGGGCGCGGCCAGCCAGACGCTGGATCAGCAGGCGGTTACCGCCAGCAACCTCGCCAACGCCTCCACACCCGGCTTTCGTGCACAGCTCAATGCGCTGCGCGCCGTGCCGGTGAGTGGCTGGTCACTGCCTACCCGTACGCTGGTAGCCGCCTCGACGCCGGGCGCGGACATGAGCCAGGGCGCGATGGATTACACCGAGCGTCCGCTGGATGTGGCGGTGCAGCAGGATGGCTGGCTGGCCGTACGGACCGCAGACGGCAGTGAAGCCTATACCCGCAACGGCAATATGCAGATCAGCCCCAACGGTACGCTGACGGTTCAGGGCAATCCTGTGATGGGCGATGGCGGCCCGATTGTGATCCCACAGGGCACGGAGATCACCATCGCGGCAGATGGCTCCATTACCGGGCTGAATGCCGGTGATTCACCCAACGCCACGGTTCAGCTGGGCAAACTCAAACTGGTGCGGGCGACCGGCCAGGAGTTACAGCGCAGCGACGACGGCATGTTCCGGCCGACTGCGGCGACGCAGGCCACCCGCGGCGCGGCTCTGCAGGCGGACGCCACCATGCAGGTTATGCCGGGCGTGCTGGAAGGCAGCAACGTCAAACCGGTAGAAACCATGGTCGATATGATCGCCAACGCCCGACGTTTTGAGATGCAGATGAAAGTCATCACCAACGTCGACGAAAATGAACAGAAAGCCAATCAGCTCCTGAACATGAGCTAAGGCGCGAGGATAACAACATGATTCGTTCTTTATGGATCGCTAAGACCGGTCTTGATGCGCAGCAGATGAACATGGACGTCATTGCCAACAACCTGGCAAACGTCAGCACCAACGGTTTTAAACGTTCGCGTGCCGTGTTCGAAGATCTGATGTACCAGACCATGCGTCAGCCGGGCACGCAGTCGTCTGAACAGACGACGCTGCCATCCGGCCTGCAGATTGGTACCGGTGTACGTCCGGTGACCACGGAGCGCCTGCACACTCAGGGCAACCTGTCGCAGACCAGTAACTCAAAAGATATCGCCATCAACGGCCAGGGCTATTTTCAGATTCAGATGCCGGATGGCACCTCGGCTTATACCCGTGACGGCGCGTTTCAGGTGGATCAGAACGGCCAGCTGGTGACCAACTCCGGTTTCCCGGTGCAGCCCGGCATTACCATTCCGGCTAACGCCACCAGCATCACGGTCTCCCGTGACGGTGTGGTCAGCGTGACCCAGCAGGGTCAGGCGCAGGCCGCGCAGGTGGGTCAGTTAACCCTGAGCACCTTTATGAACGATGCCGGTCTCGATAGCGTGGGTGAAAACCTCTACAAGGAAACCCAGGCCTCAGGTGCGCCGACGGACAGCACGCCAGGCCAGAACGGCGCCGGTCTGCTCTATCAGGGCTACACCGAAACCTCGAACGTTAACGTGGCGGAAGAGCTGGTCACCATGATCCAGACGCAGCGCGCCTACGAAATCAACAGCAAGGCGATCAGTACCTCCGATCAGATGCTGGCGAAATTAACACAGATTTAATCCCGGACAGGGCCAGCGTCTGCTGGCCTGAAACAGAGACATGAATAAGGTCGTGACACCGTGGCGAAGCAACAGATTCTCAAGCCTGGACATTGGTTAGTCGCCTCATTGCTGCTAACCCTTAACGGATGTGCGCTGGTCCCGCGGACCCCGCTGGTCGAGGGCGCAACCACGGCGCAGCCGCTGCCGTCCGCGCCACCGGTGGTCAACGGATCGATTTTTCAGGGCGTCGCACCGCTGAACTACGGCTATCAGCCGCTGTTTGAAGATCGCCGTCCTCGCAACATTGGCGATACCCTGACCATCACCCTGCAGGAAAACGTCAGCGCCAGCAAAAGTTCGTCGGCGAATGCCAGCCGTGATGGCAAAAACAGCTTTGGCCTGAGTGCCGTTCCGACCGGCCTGGCGGGACTGGTGGGGGCAAATGGCGAAAAAGCCAACCTCAGTGCCGAAGGCAAAAACGACTTCGCAGGTAAAGGCGGCGCATCTGCCAATAACACCTTTACCGGCACCATTACCGTCACCGTGGATCAGGTGCTGTCGAACGGCAACCTGCACGTCGTCGGTGAAAAACAGATCGCCATTAATCAGGGCACAGAGTTCATTCGCTTCTCGGGCGTGGTCAACCCACGCACCATCAGCGCCAGCAACGCTGTGTTATCTACCGCGGTCGCCGATGCACGTATTGAGTACGTCGGTAATGGCTATATCAATGAGGCGCAGACCATGGGCTGGTTGCAGCGCTTCTTCCTGAACATCTCTCCGATGTAAGAGGCTTCAATGAAAAAGTTAACGCTGTTACGCGCCGGGCTGGCGCTGCTCCTGAGTGTCAGCCTGCTGGCCAGGGCGGATTTGATTCGCGATCTCACCACGGTACAGGGCGTACGTGATAACCAGCTGCTGGGCTATGGCCTGGTGGTGGGCCTCGATGGCACCGGTGACCAGACGACGCAGACGCCCTTTACCACGCAGACCGTGAGCAACATGCTCTCCCAGCTGGGGATCACCGTGCCGGCCGGCACCAACATGCAGCTGAAAAACGTGGCGGCCGTTATGGTGACGGCAAAACTGCCTGCGTTTGCCCGTCAGGGACAGAATCTGGACGTGGTGGTTTCCTCGTTGGGTAACGCCAAGAGCCTGCGCGGCGGCACGCTGTTAATGACGCCGCTGAAAGGGGTCGATAACCAGGTTTACGCGCTGGCGCAGGGTAACATCCTGGTCGGCGGCGCGGGCGCCTCCGCGGGCGGCAGCAGCGTTCAGGTAAACCAGCTCAACGGGGGCCGCATCACCGGCGGGGCGACTGTTGAACGTGAACTGCAGAGCAACTTTGGCTCGCAGAACACCATCAACCTGCAGCTGAATAACGAAGATTTCTCGATGGCGCAGCGTATCGCCGACGCGATTAACGCGCGCGGCGGCTATGGCTCGGCGCAGCCGCTGGATGCCCGGACCGTGCAGATCCGCGTGTCGCCAAACAATGGCGCGCAGGTGCGTCTGCTGGCCGATATTCAGAACATCAACGTCTCGATTCCGGTCGAAGATGCGAAGGTGATCATTAACTCACGTACCGGCTCGGTGGTGATGAACCGCGAAGTGACGCTGAACCAGTGTGCAGTGGCGCAGGGCAACCTGTCGGTCACGGTCAATCAGCAGCAGAACGTCAGCCAGCCTGACACGCCGCTGGCCGGGGGACAGACGGTGGCGACGACGCAGACCCAGATCGATCTGCGTCAGTCCGGTGGTGCGCTGCAGCGTGTGAATGCCAGCGCCAGCCTGAACAACGTGGTGCGTGCGCTGAACGCGCTGGGGGCATCGCCTATCGAACTGATGTCGATTCTGCAGTCGATGCAGAGTGCCGGCTGTCTGCGTGCCAAACTGGAAATTATCTGATGGCTGATATGCAATCTGTGATGAGTGCGGCTTACGACAGCCGCTCCCTGAATGAACTGAAACACCAGGCCAGCAACGATCCGAAAGGCCATGCGTTGCAGGTGGCGCGTCAGGTCGAAGGGATGTTTGTACAGATGATGCTGAAGAGTATGCGTGAAGCGTTGCCGCAGGACGGCATCATGAGCAACGAGCAGACTAAACTCTTTACCTCTATGTATGACCAGCAGATTGCGCAGGAGATGGGGAAGCGCGGCCTTGGCCTGGCGGAAACCATCGTCAAACAGATGCAGCCCGCCACCGCGCCGGATGAAACCGCCGGTACGGTGCCGATGAAGCTGGACAACAGCTTCATCCTCAGCACCAGTGGAGCGATACCGATGCATGCCCAGCAGCTGGAGCAGATCGTGCGCAAAGCGATGCCGCGTCTGCCCGCCGCATCTCCGACCGGCCTGCCTGGCGACAGCCGCGAGTTTATCGCCCAGCTGATGCAACCGGCGCAGGCCGCCAGCCAGCAGAGCGGCATTCCTCATCACCTGATTCTGGCACAGGCCGCGCTGGAGTCAGGCTGGGGACAGCGCCAGATCCTGACCCGCGACGGCAAACCGAGCTACAACGTGTTCGGAATTAAAGCCAGCGGCGACTGGAAGGGCGAGACGACGGATATCATGACCACCGAATATGAGCAGGGCGAAGCGAAGAAAGTGCGCGCCAGCTTCCGGGTCTATAACTCCTATTTTGAAGCGCTGACCGACTACGTCAAACTGCTGACCAGAAACCCGCGTTATGCGGCGGTAACGAACGCCGCCAGCGCAGAGCAGGGCGCGCAGGCTCTGCAGGCGGCGGGCTATGCCACCGATCCTAAATATGCGCAAAAGCTGGTGGGAATGATTCAGCAATTCAAAAGCATGGGTGAAAAAGTCGTTAAAGCCTACACCCAGGACGTGGGCGATCTGTTCTGATCATTGCGCCTCAAGTTTCACCTTAGCAAGCCGATAACAAGCCTATAGCCAGATGCGTTTTCGCCCGCTGGCGCCCACTTTGATGTTTGCCAGCCCGGTTGACGGGGAACGTAAGGAACCGAGATGTCCAGCATAATTAACTCCGCCATGAGCGGACTGAGTGCCGCGCAGGCCGCTCTGAGCACCACCAGTAGCAACATTAGCAACTACACCGTGGCGGGCTATTCGCGTCAGACCGCCCTGTTAGCCCAGGCCGGCAGCACGCTGCAGGGCAACAGCTACTACGGTAACGGCGTCAACGTGACCGGCGTGCAGCGTGAATATGACGCGTTCATCGCCACGCAGCTGCGCGGTGCCAGCGCGAACTACAGCGCTGTCGACACCCAGCACAGCCAGATTTCAAACATCGACGACCTGCTGTCGACCGCCACCACCAGCCTGTCGACCTCGCTGCAGGGCTTTTTCACCAACCTGCAGAACGTGGTCAGCAACGCCAACGATCCCTCGGCGCGTCAGTCAATGCTCAGTAATGCGCAGGGGCTGGTCAGTCAGTTCCAGAGCACGTCGCAGTATCTGAATAACATGCAGATCAGCGTCAATGCGGATATCGGTTCAGACGTTAAACAGGTCAATACCCTGACCAGCCAGATTGCCGATCTCAACAAGCAGATTGGCAAACTGACCACCGGGAATGGCGCGACCCCCAACGATCTGCTGGATAAACGCGATCAGCTCGTCAATGACCTGAACAAGATGGTCGGCGTAAACGTCTCTGAGCAGGATGGTAACTATACCGTCTCAATGGCAAACGGCCTGACGCTGGTTAACGGCTACAAATCGAACGATCTGGTGGCGATGACCTCCAGCAGCGATCCGACCCGGACCACCATTGGCTATGTCGATAAGCAGGCGGGCAACGTAGAGATCCCGGAAAAACTGATCACCACCGGTTCACTGGGCGGTCTGCTGGCGTTCCGGTCGCAGGATCTGGATCTGGCGCAGAATCAGCTGGGTCAGTTAGCGGCCGCCTTTACCACCAGCTTTAATGATGTTCACAAGCAGGGCTTTGACAGCCAGGGTAATCAGGGCGTCGATTTCTTTAACATTGGCAGCCCGCTGGTCGTCAGCAGCAGCAAAAACAGCACCGGCGCGTCCGTCACCGCAGAGTGGACCGACACCAGCGCGCTGAAAGCGTCCAACTACACCGTCAGCTATGACGGCACAAACTGGAGCGCCACCCGCGCGGCAGACGGTACGGCCGTAACGCTGACAAAGGGAACCGATGCCAGCGGCAACACCACCCTGAGCTTCGATGGCCTGAAGCTGACGGTCGGCGCATCGCCCGCACCCGCCGCGAAAGACAGCTTCCTGGTGAAGCCGGTGCAGAACGTGATCAACGACATGTCAGTGGCGATTACCAGCGAATCACAGGTCGCGGCGGCGTCTGCCGTCGGCGGAGAGAGCGATAACCGCAACGCGCAGAAGCTGCTGAACCTGCAGGACGTGAAACTGGTCAGCGGCAACGCCACGCTGTCGCAGGCTTACGCCAGCATCGTCAGCACCGTGGGTAACAAAACCAGTTCGCTGGAAACCACCAGCACCACCCAGAAAAGCGTGGTCAGCCAGCTGACCGAGCGCCAGCAGTCAGTCTCTGGTGTCAACCTCGACGAGGAGTACGCCAACCTGACCAGATATCAGCAATATTACATGGCAAATGCGCAGGTGCTGCAGACTGCCAGCACCGTGTTTAACGCATTGATCAATATTCGCTAAGGGCGGGAGATAACATGCGAATCAGTACAAATATGATTTTTGACCAGCAGGTGCGCGGGATTACCGACTCGCAGGCCTCCTGGCTTAAAGTCGGCGAGCAGCTCTCCAGCGGTCGCCGCGTCACCAATCCCTCGGACGACCCGATTGCCGCTTCGCGCGCGGTCGCGTTGACGCAGACGCAGCAGCAGGGAAAACAGTATGCGCTGGCGCGCACCTTTGCTGAGCAGGGTCTGTCACTGGAAGAGAACACTCTGAAAGGTGTCACCGAGAGCATCCAGAATGCACAGACGCTGATCGTTAACGGTTCCACCGGCACGCTGAGTGACGATGACCGGGGATCGATCGCGACCCAGCTGGAGGGGATCCGTGCGCAGTTGCTGAACCAGGCCAACAGTAAAGATGCCAACGGCCGTTACATCTTTGCCGGCTATAAGACGGACAGCGCGCCATTCGCGGACACGGCGGGTACGGGTGTCGCTTACACCGGCGGCACCGAGGCGATCACCCAGAAGGTCGACACCAGCCGGACCATGACCGTGGCACACACCGGCGATGCTATCTTTATGTCGATCACAAGCAATGCCAAAAAAGAGCCGGATGGCACAGCCAGTGAAACTAACGTGTTCGCGATGCTGGATAGCGCTATCGCTGCGCTGAAAGTCCCGCAGGATGATGCGGATGCCACGACCAAACAGACGTTCCAGGCGGCGATGGATAAAACCAACCGGGGTCTGGGCAATTCGCTGAACAATGTCTTAGCCGTACGTTCTGAAATCGGTATCCAGCTGTCAGAGATTGATACGCTGAATGCGCAGGGCGATGACCGCAGCGTGATCTACAACTCGCAGATGAGCGATCTGGTTAACGTCGATTACACCAAGGCGGCGTCTGACTACACCATGCAGCAGACGGCCCTGCAGGCCTCTTATAAGACCTTCACTGATATGTCCAAGATGTCACTGTTCAAGGTGAATTCGTAATCTGACCTGAAAATTTGAGCGTACTTTAACCGGATACGCTTACTTTTCCCCACCCGCCTGGTAAAGGCGCGTGGGGTTTTTTTTGTCTGAAAATCAGCCCGCGCCCGGTCCGGGGTCAATGGCGCTGGCAGGGCACTGACCCGCTGCCGCTTTTCGCCTGGCCGTTTCTGTAACTGCGGCCCGGACACTGGTGATCACGAGGCAGCCTGCAGGTAATACACAGGCATAAAAAAACCCCGGCTAATCAGGCCGGGGTTGTGTTCACAACGGCGTCTGCGTTACGGCTTGGTAGCCGGCGCGGTGGCCTGATGTGTGGCGCTGTGACCGCCCGCAGAACCACGACCGTCGAACTGGTACGGTGCACGTACCCAGTCACTGTGCCGCGCAGGTTCGGACTGCCAGGCTGGCGCAGGCGCTTTGGTCATCGGTGCTGAAGCGAAGTGCTTCCAGCGGGTGCCCTCATGCGCTGCGGTTTCTGCAGCAGGTGCTGGCTGCCCGGTCACGACAGCCGGCGCAGCCGGGGCGACATCGCGGGCAGCGACCGGTGCATGTGGCTCGCTGACAGGAGCAGAGTCTGCTTCTGCGGCGACCGGGGCATTCAGCACTTCCTCGACTTCTGCGGTAATAACGTCGCTGACATCGCTGGCGGTCTGCTCTGCCACTTTCACTGGCTCGTCAGCATCTGCTGTTTCAGCCGGTGCTGCGTCTGCGGGCTTAGTCACCTCTGCGGTCTCCGCGGCAGGGCTGGCAACCGGTGACGCTTCAGCGACAGGTTCAGCAGGCACGGCTTCGGCCGCAACGGCTTCCGCTTTTGCCTCTTCGGCTGCCGGAACAACCGAAGGCTGCTCATCAACCGGCGCGTCGATAGCGCGGGTGTCGTCGGTGTTCACGACCGGCACCGGCGTGTCTGCCTGTGGCTCAGCCTGCTGAACAGGTGCGTCCTGTGCTACGGCTTCGACGGCGGCGGCGACCGGTGCTGCCGCGACGTCTGCTGGCTCTTCACGGTTGTACGCCGGGGTCTCTGGCGCCACGTTCTGAACCTGCTCATCGCTGGTCTGGCTTACCGGATAGCGAACCCAGACTTTACCGGATGCCATCTCAGGTGAGGCAGCCGCAGCGGCCAGCGGCATCGCTGACTGCGTCGGGTAACGCTCATCACGGTAACGACGACGACGCTGTCCGCTGACGCGCAGATGACGCGGCGAACGACGTGAACGGCGCGGCATGTTGGCGCTGTCACGGTTGTCGTTATCATCCTGCTCATCGTTCTGCTGCGCCTGCAGCTCAGGCTGAGCGACGTCGCTCTGCTGCGGCTGACGCGCCTCAGCAGGCTGTGCTGCTGCCTCGGCAGTCACGGGCTGACGATTATCATCCACGCGCACTTTCTGGTTCAGCTGACGCGGCTTACGACGCGGCATAACCTGCACGCGCTCATCATCCTGCGCCTCGGTGACTTCCTGAGACTCCGCCACAACGGCGGCCTGCTCAGCGGCTTTAGCGGCCTCTTCACCGGCACGTTTCTCTTCCTGACGACGACGCTGACGCTCAGCACGCTGCTCACGACGCTGCTGTTGCTGCTCATCGCGCTGCTGACGCGCTTCTTCGCTCAGCGCCGGACGCTCTTCGCGGGTCTCTGCAGACTGAGACTGACGTTTGTTACGGCGGTTGTCGTTGCCCTCGCGCGGCTCACGGCTTTCACGCGGTTCACGGCTCTCACGCGGTTCGCGTGGCTCGCGGCTTTCGCGCGGTTCACGGCCTTCACGCGACTGCGTGTTGTCGCCGTTGCGCGGTGTGCGCTCGCGACGGTTGTTGTTACGGCGGTTGTTATTGTTGCTGCGGCGTTCGCCACGGCTGTTGCTGCTCTGCTGCTCGCTTTCAGCCGGTTTCTGCGGTTCCGCAACCTCTGTCGCCACCGGGGCGGCAGCCGGCGCGTCTTCGCCTGCAAACATCTTCTTCAGACCGCCGATCAGACGACCAAAGAAACCGGTGCTGACGGTAGCCGGCACGGCCACTTCCGGCGTGGTTTTGGTCGCGGGCTGGGCTTTAGCCTGCTTCGCTTCAGGCGCGACTTCAACCGGAGCCGGCGGAGCGTCAGGCATTACGAACGCGGCCAGTGCGGGCTGCTCAGGACGACGGCGCTCAGCGTGCTCCTCGTCGGACGGCATCGCCATTTCCGCTTCGTGCAGCTTCGGCAGGTGATAGCTCAGGGTCTGCGTCTCTTCGCCTTTGCGCACGCGCAGGACGGAGTAGTGCGGGGTCTGCATCTTGTCATCCGGTACGATGACCGCACGCACGCCGCCCTGGCGTTTCTCGATAGCGTTGACCGCTTCACGCTTCTCGTTCAGCAGGTAAGAGGCCACCTGAACCGGAACGATCGCGTGCACTTCTTTGGTATTGTCTTTCAGCGCTTCTTCTTCAATCAAACGCAGAATTGAGAGCGCCAGCGACTCGTTATCACGGATGGTGCCGGTGCCGCTACAGCGTGGGCAGACGTGATGACTGGATTCGCCTAAGGACGGGCTCAGACGCTGACGGGACATCTCCAGCAGGCCGAAGCGGGAAATGTGGCTGATCTGGATACGGGCGCGATCCTGACGGACGGCCTCACGCAGACGGTTTTCAACGGCGCGCTGATGGCGAACCGGGGTCATATCGATGAAGTCGATAACGATCAGGCCGCCCAGGTCACGCAGCCGCAGCTGGCGCGCAATCTCGTCGGCCGCTTCCAGGTTGGTGTTGAACGCGGTCTCTTCGATGTCGCCGCCGCGTGTAGCGCGTGCGGAGTTGATATCGATGGCGGTCAGCGCTTCGGTACTGTCGATGACGATCGAGCCACCGGAAGGCAGGCGAACTTCACGCTGGAAAGCAGATTCGATTTGCGATTCGATCTGATAGTGGCTGAACAGCGGGATCTCACCGGTGTAGAGTTTGATTTTGCTGCTGAAGTCCGGACGGCCCAGCGCAGCGATATGCTGACGCGCCAGCTCCAGTACTTTCGGGTTATCGATAAGGATTTCACCGATATCCTGACGCAGGTAGTCGCGGAAGGCGCGCACAATGACGTTGCTTTCCTGATGGATCAGGAAAGGAGCAGGGCGGTTTTCAGCGGCTTTCTTGATCGCGTCCCAGTGCTTAAGACGGAAACTTAAGTCCCACTGCAGCGATTCGGCCGATTTACCGACGCCCGCGGTACGGACAATCAGACCCATGCCTTCCGGCAGTTCCAGCGCCGACAGCGCCTCTTTCAGTTCGGTACGGTCGTCGCCTTCAATGCGGCGGGAAATGCCACCCGCGCGCGGGTTATTCGGCATCAGAACCAGGTAGCTGCCGGCCAGCGAGATAAAAGTGGTCAGCGCAGCGCCTTTGTTACCGCGCTCTTCTTTGTCGATCTGAACAATGACTTCCTGACCTTCACGCAGCACATCTTTGATATTGGGACGGCCATGCGCGTTGTAGCTGGCAGGGAAGTATTCGCGGGAAATTTCTTTTAACGGGAGGAAACCGTGACGCTCTGCGCCGTAATCGACAAACGCAGCTTCAAGACTGGGTTCAATGCGAGTGATTTTACCTTTGTAAATGTTGGCTTTTTTCTGTTCGTGTCCGGGACTTTCGATATCCAGATCGTACAGGCGCTGACCGTCAACCAGGGCAACGCGCAACTCCTCCTGCTGAGTTGCGTTTATTAACATTCTTTTCATCGTGACTTACTCGTTATTCTTTCATGAGTGATTACAGCTGCGGGCATAGTTACCCTGGACGAGTATCAACCGATGGCCCCGTGACTTAGTGCAGTGTCGTCTGCCTCACGGCTGTCGACCGCGCGAGGGGCGCAAATAACGTCGGTGGCCTGTTTTTCATAAGGGAAAACAGCACCAGATAGTGGAAATGCCTGAGAGAATAAAGAAAACCCGTGCATCCCAACCTGTTGTCCAGGCCGCAACCCGCAGCCCGCTAAGTGCCTGATTTCGCATTACGTCTTACGCCATTGCTGCGTGTCTGCTCAATCCGGCAAAATGACAATTTCGCTCTTTTTCTGCCCTGAAATGCTTCAGGTAAGAAACTCAAGCATTATTCCATTGCTAACCTTCATATAGCAAGGCGACTTTAGCCAGCTTGTGAAGTTTCTTTACATTTAACGCGCTAATGTGTCGGACAAAGCAGCGCATTGCTGAAAAAGCCAGCAGAGAAGCCGTCTGCCATCACATCAACCCCAGAGTTAAGCACAGAAAAAGGGGTGGCGCTATCAGGGGACACTATTTAGAATCGCCGCCATGAAAACAGAGAATCCCGGCGTACAGTTTGTCGCCATCACGGCTGAAAATGCCGGACAACGTATTGATAACTTTCTGCGCACCCAGCTAAAGGGTGTGCCTAAAAGCATGATTTATCGCATCGTTCGCAAAGGCGAGGTGCGGGTGAATAAAAAGCGCATCAAGCCTGAGTACAAACTGGAAGAGGGCGACGAGGTGCGCATTCCGCCGGTTCGGGTGGCGGAACGCGATGAAGACGCTGTTTCCCCTAAACTGGCGAAGGTCGCGTCGCTGGCAGAGGCGATCCTCTATGAGGATGAGTCACTGCTGGTGATGAACAAGCCTTCCGGCACCGCCGTCCATGGCGGCAGCGGGCTGACCTTCGGCGTAATCGAAGGGCTGCGCGCATTACGGCCTGAAGCGCGTTTCCTGGAGCTGGTGCACCGCCTGGACCGGGATACCTCTGGTATTCTGCTGGTCGCCAAAAAGCGTTCGGCGCTGCGTTCCCTGCATGAGCAGCTGCGTGAAAAAGGGATGCAGAAAGATTATCTGGCGCTGGTGCGCGGCAACTGGCCGTCACACCTCAAGGTGGTGCAGGCGCCGCTGCTGAAAAACATCCTGCAGAGCGGCGAGCGCGTCGTGCGCGTCAGCAGCGAAGGCAAACCTTCAGAAACCCGCTTTAAGGTGGAAGAGCGGTTCGACGTCGCTACGCTGGTGAAGGCGAGCCCGGTGACCGGACGCACGCATCAGATCCGTGTGCATACGCTGCACGCCGGGCACCCGATTGCGTTCGACGATCGCTATGGAGAACGCGATTTCGACAGCCAGCTCGCCTCTACCGGCCTGACGCGCCTGTTCCTGCACGCGGCGGCACTGACCTTTACCCATCCCGGCACGGGTGAAGTGATGCGGGTGGAAGCGCCACTGGATGATGGCCTGAAGCAGTGCCTGCAGAAGCTGCGCCAGCGGAAAGCGTAATGACGCCGGCATCACGCCGTTAAGGGGTTGATGCCGGCCTGCTGTAACATCGCGCTGAGCGCAATCAGCGGCAGGCCGACCAGCGTATTGGGATCGCGTCCCTCCAGCCGGTCAAACAGACAAATCCCCAGCCCCTCGCTCTTAAAACTGCCCGCGCACTGCAGCGGCTGCTCCTTTTCCACATAGCCTGCGATTTCCGCGTCGGTCAGCGTGCGGAAATGCACCACAAAAGGCTCACAGCACTGCAGCAGCCTGCCGCTGGCCGGATGAAAAAGGGCCAGCCCGGTATAGAAGGTGATGGCCTTGCCGCTGGCGGCGCGCAGCTGTGCCCGGGCATTCTCTGCGGTATGCGGCTTACCGGTGATCGCCCCCTCCAGTACACAGACCTGATCGGAGCCGATGATCCAGTGGTCGGGATGGCTTCCGGCCAGCGCCTGCGCTTTCGCTACGGCAAGTCGCGTTACCAGCGCCTCTGCACTTTCACCGGGACGAGGCGACTCATCCACCTCAGGCGCGGCCGTGATAAAAGGCAGCCCCAGCTTGCTTAACAGCGTCTGCCGGAAGGGGGAGGTGGAAGCTAAAAGAATTGATGGTGTCATTTTTTTTCAATAGTGATAGCGAATTGGTGACAGTCATTTTAAACTGTGCGCCGCACTGGATGCGAATAGTGGTTGAAAGATGCTGTTTAACGGCCTTTTTCTTTGACTCTATGACATTACAAAGTTAATATGCGCGCCCTATGCAAAAGGTAAAATTACCCCTAACGCTGGACCCTGTCCGCACCGCTCAGAAGCGCCTTGATTATCAGGGTGTCTACACATCTGTACAGGTGGAGCGTGTGGCCGAGTCGGTCGTTAGTGTGGACAGTGATGTGGATTGTGCCATGTCGTTTGCGGTTGATAGCCAGCGTCTGGCGGTACTGACGGGTACTGCTGAAGTAAATGTGACGTTGCGCTGCCAGCGCTGCAACCAGACCTTTCCCCATCACGTAAAAGTAAGTTATTGCTTCAGCCCTGTCTCTTCTGAAGAGCAGGCCGAGGCATTGCCGGAAGCGTACGAGCCGGTCGATGTTAATGAGTTTGGTGAGATCGATCTGCTGGCGGTTGTTGAGGATGAACTGATTCTCGCGCTGCCGGTCGTTCCGGTGCACGATTCTGAACACTGTGAAGTGTCCGAGGCGGACATGGTCTTTGGCAAACTGCCTGCAGAGGCGGAGAAACCAAATCCATTTGCCGTATTAGCCAGTTTAAAGCGTAAGTAATAGGAGTAAGGTCCATGGCCGTACAACAGAATAAACCCACCCGTTCTAAGCGTGGTATGCGTCGTTCGCACGATGCGCTGACCACTGCTGCTCTGTCAGTAGATAAAGTTTCTGGCGAAACTCATCTGCGTCACCACATCACTGCGGACGGTTACTACCGCGGTCGCAAGGTTATCGTTAAGTAAGTTTCTTGCTTAGCAAGGCGATACCTTGACACGTTTGACCCTGGCGATTGATGCCATGGGCGGGGACTTCGGTCCCTGCGTGACAGTGCCTGCAGCATTGCAGGCACTGGCCTCTCATTCGGAGCTATTCCTTCTTCTGGTCGGTCATCCCGACACTCTCACGCCATTGCTTGCCAAAGCGGATTCCTCCCTGATGGGGCGTTTGCAGGTGATCCCTGCCGAATCGGTTATTGCAAGTGATGCGCGGCCCGCTCAGGCCATCCGGAACAGTCGCGGCAGTTCAATGCGCGTCGCGCTGGAGATGGTCAAAGAGGGACGTGCAGCGGCCTGCATCAGCGCCGGTAATACCGGTGCGCTGATGGGGCTGTCGACGCTGTTATTAAAGCCGCTGGATGGCATTAAACGTCCGGCGCTGATGTCCGTGTTACCGCATCAGCAGCAGGGGAAAACCGTGGTGCTGGACCTGGGCGCAAATGTGGGCTCGGACAGTGCGATGCTGGTGCAGTTTGCGGTGATGGGGTCGGTGATGGCTGAGCATGTGCTGGGCATCCCACGGCCCCGCGTAGCGTTGCTCAATATTGGTCATGAAGAGACCAAAGGGCTGGAAACTATCCGCGATGCCGCGGTGATGCTGCGGGACACTCCGCAGATCAACTATATTGGTTACCTCGAAGGTAACGAGTTGCTCACCGGCAAAACGGATGTCATGGTCTGTGACGGTTTTGTCGGAAACGTCACGCTGAAGACGATGGAAGGCGTGGTAAGAATGTTTCTTTCTCTGCTGAAATCATCAGGGGAAGGCAAAAAACGGTCATGGTGGCTGACGTTGCTGGGACGCTGGATTCAGAAACGTCTGGCGAAGCGATTCGGGCAACTCAACCCTGACCAGTACAATGGCGCTTGTCTGTTAGGATTGCGCGGAACAGTGATCAAAAGTCACGGCGCAGCAAATCAACACGCCTTCGCCGTGGCGATAGAACAGGCAGAGCAGGCGGTGAGGCAGCACATTCCTGAGCGAATTGCTGCGCGCCTTGATGCTGTATTAGCCAGGAGTGACAAAGCCTAGATGTATACCAAAATTATCGGTACGGGCAGTTATCTGCCCAGCCAGGTTCGCACCAATGCCGATCTGGAAAAAATGGTGGAGACGTCGGACGAGTGGATTGTTACCCGTACCGGCATCCGTGAGCGTCGCATTGCCGCGCCAGATGAAACCGTCGCCACCATGGGATTCAGTGCGGCGCAACGCGCCCTTGAAATGGCAGGAATCGACGCGAACGACGTTGGGTTGATCATTGTCGCCACAACCTCTTCCAGTCACGCCTTCCCCAGCTCCGCCTGCATGATCCAGCAAATGCTGGAGATCAAAGATTGCGCGGCGTTTGACCTCGCGGCCGCCTGTGCAGGTTTCACCTATGCCCTGAGCGTCGCCGACCAATACATCAAAAATGGCGCGGTTAAGCATGCGCTGGTGATCGGCGCTGACGTGCTGGCGCGCGCGCTGGATCCGGAAGATCGCGGCACGATTATCCTGTTTGGTGATGGTGCCGGTGCCGTTGTGCTGGGCCAGAGCGAAGAGCAGGGGATTATCTCCACCCATCTTCATGCGGATGGCCGCTATGCGCAGCTGCTGACGCTGCCTTATCAGGATCGTGCCCATCAGGATCAGCCTGCCTATGTCACTATGGCTGGCAACGAAGTCTTCAAGGTCGCCGTGACCGAACTGGCGCACATCGTCGATGAAACGCTGCAGGCCAACAACCTCGATCGCGAAATGCTGGACTGGCTGGTGCCTCACCAGGCGAACCTGCGCATCATCAGCGCCACGGCGAAAAAACTTGGCATGACCATGGATAAAGTGGTTGTCACGCTGGATCGTCACGGCAACACCTCTGCCGCCTCAGTGCCAAGCGCGCTGGACGAAGCGGTGCGCGATGGCCGCATCAAACCCGGACACCTTATTCTGCTGGAAGCCTTTGGTGGTGGATTCACCTGGGGTTCTGCGCTGGTTCGCTTTTGATTGACAGGAACGAAAGATGACGCAATTTGCATTTGTTTTTCCCGGTCAGGGCTCACAGACCGTAGGCATGCTGACTGAATTAGCGGCACGCTATCCACTGGTGGAAGAGACCTTCCGTGAAGCCTCTGACGCACTGGGATATGACCTGTGGCAGTTAGTCAGTCAGGGTCCGGCCGAAGAGCTGAACAAAACCTGGCAGACGCAGCCTGCGCTGTTAGCTGCCTCCGTGGCTATCTACCGGATCTGGCAGCAGCAGGGCGGCGAACAGCCTCGCCTGATGGCGGGTCACAGCCTGGGTGAATACTCGGCGCTGGTCTGCGCAGGTGTCATCAACTTTGCCGATGCGGTGAAGCTGGTTGAACTGCGCGGCAAACTGATGCAGGAAGCGGTGCCGGAAGGCACGGGCGCCATGCAGGCGATTATCGGCCTGGATGATGCGGCGATCCGTAAGGCGTGCGAAGAGAGCGCGCAGGGTCAGGTCGTTTCACCAGTGAACTTTAACTCGCCGGGTCAGGTGGTCATCGCGGGTAACAAAGAAGCCGTTGAGCGTGCCGGTGCAGCCTGTAAAGCGGCGGGCGCGAAGCGTGCTCTGCCACTGCCGGTCAGCGTGCCGTCTCACTGTGCACTGATGAAGCCAGCGGCCGATAAACTGGCCGTGGCGCTGGAGAGCATAACCTTCAATGCGCCTGCGGTGCCGGTAATCAACAACGTTGATGTGAAAGTTGAAACCGACGCGGCGGCTATCCGTCATGCGCTGGTTCGCCAGCTCTACAGCCCGGTCCGCTGGACCGAGAGCGTGGAAGCGATGGCGGCCCAGGGCGTCACGCAGCTGCTGGAGATGGGCCCAGGCAAAGTCCTGACCGGTCTGACGAAACGCATTGTCGATACTCTGACCGCGGCTGCCGTAAACGATACGGCCTCCCTGTCAGCGGCACTCGGTAAGGAATAAGAGGAAAATCATGAGCTTTGAAGGTAAAGTTGCGCTGGTAACCGGCGCGAGTCGCGGCATTGGTCGTGCGATTGCAGAAACCCTGGCGGCACGTGGTGCAAAAGTGGTCGGGACTGCAACCAGCCAGAGTGGCGCCGACGCCATCAGTGCTTACCTTGGCGACAAGGGAAAGGGTCTGTTACTGAATGTGACTGACGCTGGCTCAATTGACAGTGTTTTAGAGAATATTCGCGCGGAATTTGGCGAAGTGGATATCTTAGTCAATAATGCAGGCATTACGCGTGATAATCTTCTCATGCGCATGAAGGACGATGAGTGGCAGGATATCCTGGATACCAACCTCACATCGGTATTCCGCCTTTCTAAGGCGGTTCTGCGTGCCATGATGAAGAAGCGCGTGGGCCGTATCATCACCATTGGTTCCGTTGTCGGTACCATGGGTAATGCGGGCCAGGCAAACTACGCGGCAGCAAAAGCGGGTTTGATTGGCTTTAGCAAATCACTGGCGCGCGAAATCGCGTCACGTGGCATTACCGTCAACGTCGTGGCTCCAGGCTTCATTGAGACTGACATGACGCGGGCACTGAACGAAGATCAACGTTCCGGTATTTTGGCGGAAGTCCCTGCGGGTCGCTTAGGCGATGCACAGGAAATCGCCAATGCTGTGGCATTTTTAGCCTCTGACGAAGCAGCCTACATCACAGGTGAAACGCTGCACGTCAATGGCGGAATGTACATGGTCTGATAAATCACGAAAACATTTGCTTTATTTGCGGTTAAAACCGCAAAATAACGCAAAATCGTGGTTCGACCAGCCGGGATTTTGTTGCATCTTTTTCACCATTTTATACACTACGAAAACCATCGCGTAAGCGAGTTTTGATAGGAAATTAAATAGTATGAGCGATATCGAACAACGCGTTAAGAAAATCATCAGTGAGCAGCTGGGTGTGAAAGAGGAAGAAGTCACCAACTCTGCATCTTTCGTAGAAGACCTGGGTGCCGATTCTCTTGATACCGTTGAGCTGGTGATGGCTCTGGAAGAAGAGTTTGATACTGAGATTCCAGACGAAGAAGCTGAGAAAATCACTACCGTTCAGGCAGCGATCGACTACATCAATAGCCATAAAGGCTAATGAATACCTTCAGGCGGTCGCTCGACCGCCTGATTTTTTTTATTTGTCCCACATAGTTCCCTATTTTCCCTCCCTGGAGGACGAACGTGTCTAAGCGTCGTGTAGTTGTGACTGGTCTTGGCATGTTGTCTCCTGTCGGCAATACCGTAGAGTCTACCTGGAGTGCTCTCCTTGCCGGTCAGAGCGGCATTAACCTGATCGACCATTTTGATACCAGTGCTTATGCAACGCGTTTTGCAGGTCTGGTAAGAGATTTCAATTGTGATGATTTCATCTCGCGCAAAGATCAGCGCAAGATGGATGAATTCATCCAGTACGGCATTGTGGCCGGTATTCAGGCTATGCAGGACAGCGGTCTGGTTGTGACCGAGGAAAATGCAAGCCGTATGGGTGCAGCAATTGGTTCCGGCATCGGTGGCCTGGGCCTGATTGAAGAGAACCACTCTTCACTGGTCAACGGCGGCCCACGCAAAATCAGTCCGTTCTTTGTGCCTTCAACCATCGTCAACATGGTGGCGGGTCATCTCACCATTATGTATGGCCTGAAAGGCCCAAGCATCTCTATCGCGACAGCCTGTACCTCTGGTGTGCACAACATCGGTCATGCCGCACGTATCATCGCCTATAACGATGCTGACGTGATGCTGGCAGGTGGCACAGAGAAAGCCAGTACGCCACTGGGCGTCGGTGGTTTCGGTGCGGCACGTGCTCTCTCAACCCGTAACGACAACCCGCAAGCGGCCAGCCGCCCGTGGGATAAAGATCGTGATGGTTTCGTGCTGGGTGACGGCGCGGGCATCGTGGTACTCGAAGAGTACGAACATGCGAAGAAACGTGGTGCGAAAATCTATGCGGAAATCGTCGGTTTTGGCATGAGCAGCGATGCTTACCACATGACATCACCTCCCGAAGATGGCTCAGGCGCTGCGGCGGCGATGGTCAACGCACTGCGCGATGCGCAGCTCACGCCAGAGCAGATCGGCTATGTCAACGCACACGGCACTTCCACGCCAGCGGGTGATAAGGCCGAAGCCCAGGCGGTGAAATCAGTGTTTGGCGCAGCGGCCAGTAAAGTCATGGTGAGCTCAACCAAATCCATGACCGGGCATCTGCTGGGCGCAGCGGGCGCGGTTGAATCGATCTACTCGATTCTGGCACTGCGCGACCAGGCGGTTCCACCGACCATTAACCTCGACAATCCGGATGAAGGCTGCGATCTCGATTTCGTGCCGCACACCGCGCGTCAGGTTTCCGGCCTGGAGTACACGCTGTGTAACTCCTTTGGCTTCGGCGGTACCAACGGTTCCCTGATCTTCCGTAAGGTGTAATCGTTGCAGATAGCTGACAAGGCCCGCGATGCGGGCCTTTTTTTATCCTGCGGCGGGCGCCGACAGGGTGAATCGGGCTCAGGAGAGAAGCATGTGGATTAACGGGATCAGACAGCCGACGCTGGCTGCCACCGATCGGGGTCTGCAGTTCGGCGATGGCTGCTTTACCACCGCCGCCGTGCGCCAGGGTAAAATTGTGCTGCTGGAAAGCCACCTTCAGCGGCTCAGACAGGGCTGCGAGCGGTTATGGATCGGCGGGGTTGACTGGCACCAGCTCGAAGCAGAGATGGTCGCCGCTGCGCACCAGCAGGCCCTGGCAGTGCTGAAGGTTATTATCAGCGCGGGCAGCGGCGGACGCGGCTACAGTCGTCAGGGCTGCGGCGAACCGACCCGGATCGTGTCGCTGGCCCCCTGGCCGCAGCACTACGCCGGATTACAGCAGCGGGGTGCCTCGCTGCGGATCAGCCCGATCCGCCTGGCGCGAAACGCGCAGTTTGCCGGCCTTAAACATCTTAACCGCCTTGAGCAGGTGATGATCCGCGCTCATCTTGACCAGACGGACGCCGACGAGGCGCTGGTGCTTGACACTGAAGGTTGGGTGGTGGAATGCTGTGCGGCCAATTTATTCTGGCGCCAGGGCAGCCAGATTTTCACGCCCGATCTCTCAGCGTCGGGGGTGGATGGCATTATGCGGCGGAGTCTGATGGCGCAACTCGCGGCCACGGGCCAGGCTTGCCAGGTCGTACAAAGCGAACCGGCGCAGCTGCTGGCTGCGGATGAAGTCGTCATCTGCAATACGCTGATGCCGGTACTGCCGGTCCGACAGATTGAGGCGGTACAGTTTACTGAACGCCTGCTGTTTAATCAGCTGCAGGCAGGCTGTGAAAAGATAATGGAAGCATCATGACTCGAAGCAAAAAAATTCTCGTGACCCTGCTGGTCATCGTGGGGCTCGCGGCGGCAGTGAGCTACTGGCAGATTAAGCAGTTTGCGGCGACCCCGCTAACGCTGCAGCAGGAGACGATCTACACACTGCCTGCCGGTACGGGCCGGGTGGCACTGGAGGCGCAGCTGGAGGATCAGAAGATCATTCCGCGCAGCATCTGGTTTGGTGCGCTGTTGCGTCTGGAGCCGGAACTGGCCACCTTCAAGGCGGGAACCTATCGCCTGGAGCCGACGATGACGGTACGTGCGCTGTTACAGCTGCTGGCCAGCGGTAAAGAGGCGCAGTTCCCGGTACGGTTTGTGGAAGGGCAGCGGCTTAAAGAGTGGCTGAGCGAGCTGCGTAAAGCACCCTACATCCGCCATACGCTGAAAGACGATCAGTTTGCCACTCTGGCCAGCGCGCTCAAGGTTGAGCCGGCTCAGCTGGAGGGGAACTTCTTTCCGGACACCTATCTCTATACGGCGAATACCACGGATATGGCCCTGCTGGAACGCGCCCATGAGCGGATGAAAAAAACTATCGACGAGGTCTGGCAGGGACGGGCGGATAATCTGCCCTACAAAACGCCTCAGGATCTGGTGACGATGGCCTCCATCATCGAAAAAGAGACGGGCGTCAGCCAGGAGCGCGCGCGTGTCGCCTCGGTCTTTATCAACCGGCTGCGGACCGGGATGCGGCTGCAGACCGACCCGACCGTGATCTACGGCATGGGCGATCGCTACAATGGATCGCTCACCCGTAAAGATCTTGAGACCGCCAGCGATTACAATACCTATATGATTAACGGCCTGCCGCCTGGCCCGATCGCGATGCCGGGTAAGGCTTCTCTGCTGGCGGCTGCGCATCCGGAGAAAACCAACTATCTCTACTTCGTGGCGGACGGCAAGGGCGGTCATACCTTTACTACCAATCTGGCCAGCCATAATCAGGCGGTGCAGGTGTACCGGCAGACGCTAAAGGAAAAAAATGAACAGTAAGTTTATCGTCATCGAAGGCCTGGAAGGCGCCGGAAAGACCACCGCGCGCGACGCCATCGTTGCCACGCTGCACGCCCGCGGCATCACCGATCTGGTCTTTACCCGTGAGCCTGGCGGTACGCCGCTGGCCGAACAGCTGCGGGTGCTGGTAAAGCAGGGCATTGAGGGTGAGCAGGTCACGGACAAAGCGGAACTGCTGATGCTCTATGCGGCGCGGGTTCAGCTGGTGGAGACCGTGATCAAACCGGCACTGGCTCGCGGCGCCTGGGTGATCGGCGATCGCCACGATCTCTCCTCTCAGGCTTATCAGGGCGGCGGACGCGGACTGGACAGCGATCTGATGCAGACGCTGCGCGATGCCGTGCTGGGCGACTTCCGTCCTGATCTGACCCTCTATCTGGATGTTACGCCGGAAATCGGCCTGCAGCGGGCGCGGGCGCGCGGTGAGCTGGACCGTATCGAGCAGGAGTCGCTGCGCTTCTTTGAGCGCACCCGCGCGCGTTACCTGGCGCTGGCGGACAACGATCCCACCATCCTGACCATCGACGCCACGCAGGCGCTGACCGACGTGACGGCGTCACTTCAGGCGACCCTGACGCAGTGGCTGTCGGAGCAGGCGTAATGAACTGGTATCCGTGGCTGAATCAGCCCTATCGTCATGTCATTGGCCAGCATCAGGAGAATCGCGCGCATCATGCGCTGCTGATTCAGGCGATGGCCGGGATGGGCGATGAGGCGCTGGTCTGGGGGACAAGTCGCTGGCTGATGTGCCAGCAGCCGGACGGCCTGAAAAGTTGCGGCGTGTGTCACGGCTGCCAGCTGATGCAGGCGAATACCCATCCGGACTGGTACCGGCTCGAGGCGGAGAAGGGCAAAAGTACCCTGGGCATCGATGCGGTGCGTCAGGTGACGGAAAAGCTCTACCACTTTGGTCAGCAGGGCGGCGCGAAAGTGGTCTGGCTGCCGGATGCCGCGCAGCTGACGGAAGCGGCCGCCAACGCTCTGCTGAAAACGCTGGAAGAGCCGCCTGCCAACAGCTGGTTTTTCCTCAGCAGCCGCGATCCTTCGCGTCTGCTGGCGACGCTGCGCAGTCGCTGTATGACGCTGCCGCTGACGCCACCGGATGAAGGCCAGAGTCTGCTCTGGCTGAAAAAGCACGCTTCACATGAGGAACAGATGCTGCTGGCGGCGCTGCGGCTGAGTGCCGGTGCGCCCGGTGCGGCATTGAGCCTGCTGGAAACCGGGCCGTGGCAGGCGCGGCAGAAACTGTGCGATGCGCTGCCCGGCGCGCTGCAGCACGATATCCTGCAACTGCTGCCGGTGCTGAATGCAGAGGATGCGGCCACCCGAATTGGCTGGCTGCTCTCCCTGCTGCTGGACGCAATGAAATGGCAGCAGAATGCGACGCAGTGGCTGAGCAATGGCGACCGCCAGGATGTGGTGGTGCTGCTGGCCGCCCACTTCCCGGCCAGCGCACTCGATAACAGCACCCGCGCGTGGATGCGCTGTCGTGAGCAGCTGCTGCATGTCGCCTCGGTAAATCGTGAACTCTTACTGACGGATCAGCTGCTGAGCTGGGCAGAGACCGAAAAGCCCACCCTGATCCGCTAACCCTCGCTGAGACTAGTTATGTTTATTGTTGATTCCCATTGCCATCTTGATGGCCTGGATTATGAAAAGCACCACCGTGACCTCGATGATGTGATCGCCAAAGCGGCGGCCCGGGATGTGAAATTCATGCTGGCCATCGCCACCACGCTGCCGGGTTTTCACACCCTGAAAGCGCTGGTCGGCGATCGGCAGAACATTGCGCTCTCCTGCGGTGTGCATCCGCTGAATCAGGAAGAGGCTTACGACGTTGAGGAGTTTCGCCGGCTCTCCGCCGATCCCCGTGTGGTGGCGCTGGGTGAAACCGGGCTGGATTACCACTATCAGCCCGAGACCAGAGAGCAGCAGCAGCGCTCATTCCGCGAACATATCCGTACCGGCATTGCGCTGAATAAGCCGATTATCGTCCACACCCGCGATGCGCGTGATGACACGCTGGCGATTCTGCGTGAAGAGCAGGTTGAGCGCTGCGGCGGCGTGCTGCACTGCTTCACCGAGGATCAGCCCACGGCCGCGAAGCTGCTGGATATGGGCTTCTATATCTCCTTCTCCGGGATCGTTACCTTCCGTAATGCTGAGCAGCTGCGTGAAGCGGCGCGTTATGTGCCGCTGGATCGGATGCTGGTAGAGACGGATTCCCCTTATCTGGCACCGGTGCCGTACCGCGGTAAAGAGAATCAGCCCGCCTATACCCGCGACGTGGCCGAATATCTGGCCGTCCTGAAAGGGGTGGATATGGAAACTCTGGCCGCCGCCACCACACAGAACTTCTCTACGCTGTTTCATATCCCTATGAGCCAGCTGGGCGCCTGATCCCGCTTTTTATTTCAGTCTCTGTAATTAATCTGTCATCTGCTCATATGACCCTGTTTTTAAAGACAGGGTCAGCTTTTTATCGCCGATTAATCGTGCAGGTCAGTGAGAAATTTCGTAAAGTGCGCGTCCGGGATTGTTGAAACGTGATAGCCGTCAAAGTAACAGGCCGGTATTTATTTTACCCTTCGTAATAAATCAAAAGGCGGTCACCGCCACCCCGGCAAGGAATCCTCCCTCTTTGCCACGCGCACTGCGCAAATATGCACTCATACTCAGGAGCTTCACGCTATGTTCAAAAATGCTTTTGCCAACCTTCAAAAGGTCGGTAAATCGCTGATGCTGCCGGTTTCGGTTCTGCCGATTGCCGGTATTTTATTAGGAGTCGGTTCAGCCAATTTCAGCTGGTTGCCTGCAGTGGTTTCGCATGTAATGGCAGAAGCGGGTGGATCGGTGTTCGCCAACATGCCACTGATCTTTGCGATCGGCGTGGCGCTGGGCTTTACCAATAACGACGGTGTCTCGGCGCTGGCCGCCGTTGTCGCCTATGGCATCATGGTGAAAACCATGGCGGTCGTGGCACCGCTGGTGCTGCATCTCTCCGCAGCGGAAATCGAGGCGAAACACCTCGCCGACACCGGGGTTCTCGGCGGCATTATCGCCGGTTCCATCGCGGCCTATATGTTTAACCGCTTCTACCGCATCAAGCTGCCTGAATATCTGGGCTTCTTCGCCGGTAAGCGCTTTGTGCCGATCATCTCGGGTCTGGCGGCGATTGTGCTGGGCGTGCTGCTCTCCTTCATCTGGCCACCTGTCGGTGCAGCGATTCAGGAGTTCTCACAGTGGGCGGCCTATCAGAACCCGGTTGTGGCCTTCGGTATCTATGGCGTGGTTGAGCGTTCGCTGGTGCCATTCGGTCTGCACCATATCTGGAACGTTCCTTTCCAGATGCAGATTGGTGAATACACCAATGCGGCAGGTCAGGTCTTCCACGGCGACATCCCACGCTACATGGCGGGTGACCCGACCGCAGGTAAACTCTCTGGCGGCTTCCTGTTCAAAATGTACGGTCTGCCGGCTGCGGCGATTGCTATCTGGCACTCAGCGAAACCGGAAAACCGTGCCAAAGTGGGTGGTATCATGATCTCCGCTGCGCTGACCTCATTCCTGACCGGCATCACCGAACCGATTGAATTCTCCTTCATGTTCGTGGCACCGATCCTGTATGTGATCCATGCGCTGCTGGCCGGTCTGGCATTCCCGATCTGTATCCTGCTGGGCATGCGTGATGGCACCAGCTTCTCACACGGCCTGATCGACTTTATCGTGCTGAGTGGTAACAGCAGCAAAATCTGGCTGTTCCCGATTATCGGTATCATCTACGGCCTGGTGTACTACACCATCTTCCGTGTGCTGATTGCCAAACTGGACCTGAAAACCCCTGGCCGTGAAGAGAGCAGCAGCAGCGACCAGTCTGCGGCGACCGGCTCTGAGATGGCGGGCAAACTGGTGGCTGCGTTTGGTGGTAAAGAGAACATCACTAACCTGGACGCCTGTATCACACGTCTGCGCGTCAGCGTTGCCGATGTGGGCAAAGTTGACCAGACCGAACTGAAAAACCTCGGCGCCCGTGGCGTGGTGGTGGCCGGTTCCGGCGTGCAGGCTATCTTCGGGACCAAATCCGATAACCTGAAGACAGACATGGATGATTACATCCGCAGCATGTGATGCGTCACTGCCGTGAAAAAGCCCCGCTATGCGGGGCTTTTTTTGGGCGCGATTCAGAGATATACGCGCAGGTACTCGGTCAGACAGAGCAGGGCCATCGCCTGGCCGTAAGGCATAGAGGTGAGGGGCACCGCGCGGTAGTAATCCAGGTCGCTGCCCATTGCGGTGCCAAACGAGACCTGCTTCAGCTCGCCATCCTCATCGATATGGGCAATCACACCGCGCAGCGCCTTTTCGGCTACCTCGCGATACGCCGCGGGCAGATAGCGCTTGCGCACGGCTTTCAGCATGCCATAGGCAAACCCGGCGGTGGCCGAAGCCTCCAGATAGCTGTCGGGATCGTCGAGCAGGGTGTGCCACAGACCGCTGGGGTGCTGGCAGGCGCGGAGGGCGTCAGCCTGCGTCTCCAGCACCTGCTGCAGAAAACGGCGGGAGGCGTGATGCTCAGGCCAGTTCATCATCTCCAGAAAATCGGGGATCACAATCGTCACCCAGCTGTTGCCGCGCGCCCAGCGCGCCCTGGCGAAGTTATGGCAACCGTCGAAGCTCCAGCCGTGAAACCACAGGCCGGTTTCGCGATCCATCAGATACTGCGTGTGCAGCAGGAACTGATAGCTCGCCTCCTCGATCCACTCGTCGCGCTTCAGCAGCTGGCCGATTTTTGCCAGCGCCATCACGCTCATCATCAGCGTGTCATCCCAGAGCTGCTGGCTGTTTTCACTGTTATAGACGATGTGCTGCAGGCCGCCCCGCGCGGTTCGCGGCATCTCATACATGACCCACTCTGCCCAGCGCTCCAGCACCGGCAGCCAGGCCGGGTTTCGGGTCTCTTCATAGCGGTAAGCCAGCGTCAGAAAAGGACAGACGGTGTTCACGTTCTTGGTCGGCGTTCCCTCCGCCAGGCGCTGCGCGAACCAGGAATCGATGATCGCCAGCGTCTCCGTGTCGCCGGTCTGCTGATAGTAGTGCAGCATGCCATAGAGACCGATACCGTGCGTCCATTCCCAGCCCGCCCAGCCTTTGGTATCGATCACCCTGCCATCGTCCAGCCGCAGCAGAAATTCGCCGGTTTCGTCGGTGATGTTAATCAGATTTTGCGTCAGCTTCTGAATCAGCTGAACCAGTTCGCGGCGCGGCAGCAGCCAGGTCGGCTGCCGCAGGAGGCTGCTCTGTTTTACGGGGTAGAGGATCATAATTTATTCCTGTTTAAGGTCGGGTTCAGAGAGGGCGTGACCGGGGCGCGGGCAGGGTATTTAGCCGCCGCAGGCTTATGGCGATTCAGAAAGCCGATGTTGTTATTGCCCCACAGGTTTTCATAGGGCATGCCCGCCAGCGTCTCTACGATGTCGCGCGCCGCTGGCGTGAGCGTTTCCGGTACGGTGCGGTTCGCCTCACGCATCTTCAGCGTCTCCTGACGCAGCACGGTATGGGTCTGCAGGTTGAGCTTAAAGCGCAGTGAGACTACAAAGCCGCAGGCCAGTACGGCTAAGGTGCCGAGGCTCAGAATCGTCAGGATCGTGTGGCTGACGGCGGGCGTTTGTGTCGCCTGACCCGAGACAAAGCCGGAGAGCTGCAGCACGATCCCGACCAGCATGACGGCTCCGGCCTGGGAGGCTTTACGCGTCAGGGTCATGATGCCGGCGAAGATCCCCTCGCGGCGCTGACCGGTAATCACCTCATCCACGTCGGCGATATAGGTGTAGGTGTTCCAGGGGACATAGTTAATGCCGCCGCGTCCCAGCCCGGCCAGCGCGGAGATCGCAAGCAGCAGCGAAAGATTGTCGTTCATGCCGGCATACCACAATCCGGCGTAGGAGAGCGCCGCCAGGCCAAACAGGATTGCCACCAGACGATAGGCGGGCGCAGGCCCGATACGGATGCAGAGCGGGATCATCGCCATCACGGCGATAAACTGCAGCACCGCCATCGTGCCCATCAGGCTGGAGGCGACCTGCGCGCTCTGCATCAGCACAAACACCACATACCAGGTAAAGACGGCGTTGAATACATCCTGGGCGATGTAGCCGCCGAGATACATCCCGAGATGCTGGCGAAAGATGCGGATGCGCAGCGTCGAAGCCAGTTCGACATAGAGTCGTCTGAGGTTCTGCGCCAGCGTCAGCTGCTGCTTTTCCTGCTCTGCACGGCGCGATTCTTCGGAGAAGTCATCGGGATGGCGCTCCCAGGTAAAGCACCAGACCAGCGTCAGCACCAGGGCGCAGATCACCGAGAACACCAGGCTGGCGTAGAAAAAGGAGAGGGGATTATCTTTGCCCAGTATACCCAGCAGAATGCCGGGCAGAAAGGCGGCCAGTATCGCCGACAGCTGCGCCAGGCCGATACGGGCACCAGAGAAGCGGGTCTTCTGCTTAAAGTCGTCGGTCATTTCCGGCACCAGCGTTTCGTAGGGCACCAGAATCATGGTGTAGATGATGTCAAACAGCAGGTAAGTGGTGAGGTACCACCAGAAACTCATGTCGCTGACCCACATCAGGCTGTAGCTGAATACGCAGGGGATGCCCAGCAGGATAAAGAATCTGCGCCGGCCGAAGCGTCTGCCCAGCCAGGTCGAGCCGAAATTGTCGGTCAGAAAGCCCATCAGCGGGCTGACCACGGCATCCAGCACGCGCGCCGCGGCAAAGATCAGCGTGGCCTGAATCGGGGTTAAGCCGCAGAAGGTGGTATAGAAATAGAGCAGCCAGGCGGCGGTGAGCGCCGTGGTGCCTGCCCCCAGAAAATCTCCGGAACCATAGGCCAGATAGTGGCCAATACCAATTTTACGTGAGCGCATAGCGGATGCTCCTTGAGGTTATATGGCAATGTATCCCTGGTGATGCCGGCCATCTCACCCGGACTGGTTAGCAAAGTAGAGCCGACGGACGCGCTAAACCTTCGCAATCTGGCCGGGGCTGGCGAATAAATGGCAATGAGAGAAAGAAAAGGAGGGTGAAATTCTAATTTATAAAACAGCGTTTCATTTTTAAAGGATTTCAGCTGGCAATGCCTGCGTGGCAGCGCAGAGGGGGCGGGGAATCGCAGGGCTGCTGCAAAGGCAGGCGAACAATGCAAGAAAAGTGGTCCTGAGGTTGAAAGAAAACAAATTTCTCCCGCATACTCATTGATTACGACTCAGGCTACAGGAATTGCACCATGGCTGAAGAAACCATTTTTAGTAAAATTATCCGCCGCGAAATCCCCGCTGATGTGGTTTATCAGGATGAGCTGGTCACTGCGTTCCGCGACATCTCGCCCAAAGCGCCAACCCATATTTTAATCGTGCCGAATGTGCTGATCCCGACGGTGAACGAGGCAGAAGCGGCGCATGAACATGCGCTGGGACGGATGTTCACCACCGCGGCGAAAATCGCGCGGCAGGAAGGGATCGACCAGGATGGCTATCGTCTGATTGTGAACTGCAATCAACATGGGGGCCAGGAGGTTTATCACATCCATATGCATCTGGTGGGTGGCGAACCGCTGGGCCCGATGCTCTCAAACTGACCATAACGGAAACGTGCTATGCGATCCTGGCTGACTGGCCTGCCGATCCTGCTCTGCCTGACGGCGTGCAGCAGTGATAAACCGATGATCAATACCTCACAGTCACTGGTGATGGAATCCTCTGTGCTGTCGGCAGGGATCATTACCGATGAGCCTGCGCTGGATGAGCACGACGGACTGAAACGTGCCACCAGCGTGCTCTATAATCAGCGCGAAGCCCCGGTCGTTGTCCACTATCGTTACTACTGGTATGACGACAAAGGACTGGAAATTACCCCGCAGGAACCGGCGCAGACCGTGACCGTTCCGGCGCAGGGAAGCATTGTCGCCGCCTCGCAACTGGGTAACCTGACAGCCAGCAAGGTTCGTCTTTATCTCTATCTTTAAGGATCCTTCTACGTGATACGCAGTGTGAATCGTACCGGAGCGCTTCTGATGGCGCTCATTCTGACCGGCTGTGTGGTAAAACAGCAGCAGCCTGCACCGGTTGAACCGACCCAGCCTGTGGAGCCGGTGCAGCCCGTGCCGCAGCCTGAACCGCAGCCCGTCCCGCAGCCGCAGCCGGTGCCTCAGCCGCCGAAACTGGTCACCATTAACTGGGATGCCAGCGTTCAGCCGCTGGTGGCGAAAATGCTGCAGGCCGCCAGTGCCGAGCCAGGCAGCGTGCTGCTGGTCGATCGGGTTAAAAACAGCACCAACGGTGCGCTCCAGAGCGAGAAAGCCACTTCGGCTATCCAGAATGCGCTGAATAACAACGGCAAATTCACGCTGGTTTCTGCCGATCAGCTGGCGCAGGCGAAGCAGGCGCTGGGCTTATCGCCGGATGACAGCCTCAACTCACGCAGCAAAGCGATTGGCCTGGCGCGCAACGTTAACGCGCAGTATGTGCTCTACAGCAACGCCAGCGGCGATGTCAAAGCGCCGACCCTGCAGATGCAGCTGATGCTGGTTCAGACCGGTGAGATCGTCTGGTCCGGCAACGGCATTGCCCAGAACTGATGCCGCGCTGCAGCGGATGATCGGGCAGGTCACCGGCGGGTTGGATAAGGCGTCTGTTACGCCGCTCGCGGGTCTGACCGGCCACAGCCAGAAGATTGTCACCCCGCGCGCCACCTTTATCGCGCGGGCGGCGCCGCAGCCGGTTATCCCGTTTGTTGACCGGCAGCGTGAATTCCGGCTGTTACGAAAACTGCGTGCCAGCGGCCTCGCGCCGCAGCCCGTGGCGGGCAACCCGCAGGGGATCATCCTGAGCTGGTGTCCGGGCGAGGCGCTGGATGCGTTGCGCTTCAGCCAGCAGCGACCGCAGATTCTGGCGCTGCTGCAGCGGCTCCATCAGCAGCCGCTGACCGGCTATCGCCTGCCGCTGCTGCCGCTGTTATGGCGCTACTGGCAGCTTACGCCGCAGCGCAATCACCGCTGGCTGCGATCGCTCAGGCGTCTGACCCGGCAGGGGGAACCGCAGCCGCTGCGGCTGGCACCGCTGCACATGGATCTCCATGCCGGCAATGTCATCGAGAGCCCGGCGGGGCTGCGGCTGATCGACTGGGAATATGCCGCCGATGGCGACGTCGCGCTGGAACTGGCGGCGATTTGTGCCTGCGATCCGCAGCATCAGCACGACTGGCTGACCGGCTATGCCGACGCGATGCAGCTGCCGCTGACCGCGCTGACGCAGCAGGTCAGACGCTGGCAGCCCTGGCTGCGTCTGCTGATGGCCAGCTGGTATCAGCTCCGCGCCGCTCAGTGCGACGACGCCACCTTACAACAACTGGCTCAACAGAGCTGGGAACAGATTTAATCGCGCGATGCCCTTGTGTCGCGCTACAGGATTCAGGTTATGAAATCACATTTGCCCGGCCCGCTGATGCTTGATGTCGGCGGCTATGAACTGGATGGCGAAGATCGCGAAATCCTGCAACACCCGCTGGTCGGCGGATTAATTTTGTTTGCCCACAACTATCACGATCCCGCCCAGCTTGCCGAGCTGGTGCGTCAGATCCGCGCCGCATCGCACACCCGGCTGGTGGTGGCGGTGGATCAGGAGGGCGGACGCGTACAGCGTTTCCGCGACGGTTTTACCCAGCTACCCGCCATGCAATCTTTTGCGGCGCTGCACGATGCAGAGACCGCTGGCGAGCGGGCACAGCAGGCGGGCTGGCAGATGGCTGCTGAGATGATCGCGATGGATATCGATATCAGCTTCGCACCAGTGCTCGACGTGGGCCATATCAGCGCCGCGATCGGCGATCGATCCTTCCATGCCGATCCGACGATCGCCCTGGCCGTGGCACGCCGCTTTATTGCGGGGATGCACGAGGCGGGCATGAAAACCACCGGCAAACATTTTCCGGGGCACGGCGCGGTCAGCGCCGATTCGCATAAAGAGACGCCGCGCGATCCACGCGATGAGAAGACGCTGCGTGAACATGACATGGCGATCTTCAGCCGCCTGATCACGGAGCAGGCCCTGGATGCCATCATGCCTGCCCACGTCATCTACACCGATATCGATCCGCTGCCTGCCAGCGGTTCGCCTTACTGGCTGAAAACCGTGTTGCGTGAGCAGCTGGGCTTTGACGGCGTGATCTTCTCCGACGATCTTTCGATGGAGGGCGCGGCCGTGATGGGCAGCTATGCGGAGCGGGCGCAGCAGTCGCTGAATGCGGGATGTGACATGGTGCTGGTCTGCAATCAGCGTCAGGGAGCGATCAGTGTGCTGGATAACCTGATCCCGGTCGGGTCAGAGCGGGTTACGCGGCTGTATCATCAGGGCAGGTTTACCCGCGATGAACTGCAGGCAACGCATCGCTGGAAAAACAACGCCCAGCAACTGAGTGCGCTTCAGGAACGCTGGCTGGCTCATAAGGCGTCGTGGTAAACAGTGACTGCCCGGCGCTATCACTACCTTGAGGATTATCATGATCATCTATCTGCACGGTTTTGATTCCAACAGTCCGGGTAATCACGAAAAAGTGCTGCAACTGCAGTTTATCGACCCTGACGTCAGGTTACTCAGTTACAGCACCCGCCATCCGCGCCACGATATGCAGTTTCTGCTGAAAGAGACCGACAGGATGCTGACGCAGTCTGACGATGAGCGCCCGCTGATCTGCGGCGTCGGGCTCGGCGGTTTCTGGTCAGAACGCATCGGCTTTCTGTGCGGCATTCGCCAGGCGATCTTTAATCCCAACCTTTTTCCGCATGAGAACATGGAAGGGAAGATCGACCGGCCTGAGGAGTATCTGGATATCGCCACCAAATGCGTCAGCGATTTCCGCGAACGTAACCGTGGCCGCTGTCTCACTTTTCTCTCACGGCAGGATGAGGCGCTGGACAGCCAGCGCAGCGCCGATCACCTCCGGCCCTTTTATGAGATTGTCTGGGATGAGGCGGAAGGGCACAAATTTAAAAGCCTCTCTTCCCATCTTCAGCGGATAAAAGCCTTCAAAACAGCAGGTTAAACAGAGCAGGCACCGCAGGGTGCCTGTTTTTGTTACGTAATTATCTGAGTTTTATTTTCCTGCTTTGATGTATATCAATATTCTTATGTTCTCCTCTTCTCGCCATGCTATTCTGCCAGCAGATTGCGATTTTATCTTCGCCAACCCTATGTTTCTTAAGGTTTAATTTAACCTTTGGTTAACTTTTGGTTCACAATTTGAGGGGGTCTTTGTTGACTACGTCAGTTAAGAGAATTGTTATTGTCGGAGGGGGAGCCGGCGGTCTTGAAATGGCCACGCAGCTGGGTCATAAGCTGGGGCGCAAAAAGAAGGCCGAGATTATTCTGGTCGATCGTAACCACAGCCATCTGTGGAAGCCGCTGCTGCATGAAGTGGCGACCGGCTCCATGGATGAAGGCATCGATGCGCTGAGCTATCTGGCGCATGCCCGTAATCACGGGTTTGAGTTCCAGCTGGGTTCACTTACCGACATCGACCGCAGCCGGAAGGTAATCCGTCTGGCCGAAGTAGTCAACGCGCAGGGCGAAGTGCTGGTGCCGCAGCGAGAGGTCGCGTATGACCAGCTGGTGATGGCGCTGGGCAGCACCTCAAACGATTTCGGTACGCCGGGCGTTAAAGATCACTGCATCTTCCTGGACAACCCGCATCAGGCGCGCCGTTTCCACAATGAGATGCTCAACCTGTTCCTGAAATTCTCCGCCAGCGAAGGCCGACTGGAGAAAGTGAACATCGCCATCGTCGGCGGCGGCGCCACCGGCGTTGAGCTCTCCGCCGAGCTGCATAATGCGGTCAGACAGCTGCACAGCTACGGATTTAAAGGGCTGGGACGTGAAGCGCTGAATGTCACGCTGGTCGAGGCGGGCGAACGTATCCTGCCTGCTCTGCCACCGCGTATCTCCGCCGCGGCGCATCAGGAGCTGACGAAGCTGGGCGTGCGTGTTCTGACGCAGACCATGGTCACCAGCGCTGAGCACAACGGCCTGAACACCAAAGGCGGCGAGTTTATTGAGGCCGATCTGATGGTCTGGGCCGCCGGGATCAAGGCGCCTGACTTTATGAAAGAGATTGGCGGACTGGAAACTAACCGCATCAATCAGCTGGTGGTTAAAGAGACGCTGCAGACCACGCTGGATGATGACATCTACGCGATTGGTGACTGCGCCTCCTGCGCGCTGCCGGGCGGCGGTTTCGTGCCGCCTCGCGCGCAGTCTGCGCATCAGATGGCCTCACGCGCGATGGATAATATCCTGGCGCAGCGTGCCGGTAAGCCGCTGAAAGCCTATGTCTATAAAGATCACGGTTCGCTGGTGTCGCTCTCGCGCTTCAGCACGGTCGGCAGCCTGATGGGTAACCTGATGCGCGGCTCGATGATGGTGGAAGGGCGGATTGCGCGCTTTGTCTATATCTCGCTCTATCGTATGCACCAGATCGCGCTGCACGGTTACTTTAAAACCGGCCTGATGATGCTGGTCGGCAGCCTCAACCGGGTGATCCGCCCGCGGCTTAAGCTGCACTAAGCTTTCGCGCTGAACCGGGTTAAAAACGAGCCTCCTCTATGCTGAGGGGGCTTTTTTATGGCCGTAACAGGCGCTTAACAACAATAGCCGCTCAGGAACCGCCTCCGCTTTTACAGACTGCATTGCTTAACTTTATTTGATGATTTCTGAATGTGGTGAGAAGGGCCCTTTCAGAAAAACTGCAAAATACAGCTCCATAGAAAAATAGAGATTAACAGCGCGGTACTGCGTAGTAAGTGACGTCTTATTCAGTCAACATCTGCATTCTGAAATAAGATTAACCCTCCGAAAACCCATTTTCTTTTAAAGTAATGAATATATTGCTATTTAAATGGGGCTGTCCCTTTCCCTTGCATTTCAGCAGCCTGTTGGAACCGCCTGATGAAATGAGACCGGGCACCATGAAACAGCTTTATTTAGGATGAAATGGCCCGATTTAAAGTGTCTGTATCGTACTGGTGTGTAAGGTTATTGTAAGTTTTTCTACATTTTTTCTTGAGGTTTTCAATTCCAACGCCATAATGTGCGCATAAAAAATACCAGATATACATTTTGTAACACATTTGCTACATGGACAGGTTATGCAGCTCGAAACAAAAGGACTTATTAAAGCGCTGGCATTTCTGCCTTGCGCCCTCCTGATTAATGCGCAGGTAGTGCAGGCTGCACCGGGTGATGAGCAGTTGCAGCATCAGCAGGAGCAACAGAAAGCGCGTCAGCAGCGGCTGATGCCGCAGGTACCTGATATTCGTCTTTCGGAGAAGGTTCCTTCACCTTCCCATCTGAATTTTCCGCAGGAAACACCCTGTTTTGTTATCCAGCAGGTCAGCCTGTCCGGGCTGGAGGCGATGCCGCACTGGGTGCCACTACGGC
Source organism: Pantoea deleyi (assembly GCF_022647325.1). Classification (NCBI taxonomy): domain Bacteria; kingdom Pseudomonadati; phylum Pseudomonadota; class Gammaproteobacteria; order Enterobacterales; family Erwiniaceae; genus Pantoea; species Pantoea deleyi. The sequence goes on along the minus strand of NZ_CP071405.1, from coordinate 2,463,364 downwards.
GCCTGGCCAGTCAGGCAAATGGCCACTGTCTCGGTGTAAAAGGGATTAGCCAGTTGATGAGCACGCTGCAAAACCGGCTGATTAATCACGGCTGGGTAACGACGCGCGTGCTGGCACCGCAGCAGGATTTGCGTCAGGGTGTACTGCACCTGCTGATCGTGCCTGGCAAAATCCACAAGGTAGAGCTTTCATCATCTTCCTCCCGTTACGTCAGCCTGTGGCCAGCATTGCCAGCCCATGCCGGTAATCTCCTGGATTTGCGCGATATCGAGCAGGGGCTGGAAAATCTGCAGCGCCTGCCGACTGTGGAAGCGCGTATGGCGCTGCGTCCGGGACTCAATCCGGGTGAGAGCGACATTGTGATTGAACGCACTCAGCATCGCTTCTGGCGCCTCGGCGTGTGGCTCGATGACTCGGGTACTGAAAGTACCGGCCGCTATCAGAGCGGAATTATGCTGGCGCTTGATAATCCGACTTCACTGAGCGATCTCTTCTATCTGACCGCCAGCCGCGACCTGGGATTTGCGGGCAGAAAAAGCAGCAAAAGCCTGTCGGGGCATTATTCGGTGCCTTTTGGCTACTGGTTATTTGGTCTTACCGCCAGCGATTACGACTATCACCAGACTGTCGCAGGTTACAGCCGCGATTTTCTCTATGCCGGGAAGAGCCGAACGCTGGATGCGCAGGTCAGCCGGGTGATCTATCGTAACGCCGCCGCTAAAACCAGCGTCAGTGCCGACGTACTGGTTAAAGCGTCGCGTAACTTCATCAATGATACGGAAATTACCAGCCAGGAGCGTCGAACCAGCGCATGGCGGCTTGGTCTGTCTCACCGGCATTATATCGGCCCGGCCACGCTGGACGCCGGTGTCAGTTATCAGCGTGGTACCCGCTGGTTCGGGGCACTGCCTGCGTGGGAGGAGTCATATCACGACTCCACCTACGCTACCGCGCTATCTAAAATTCTCACCTGGCAGGCGGGCCTCACTACGCCGTTTTCGCTGGGAAATCAGCGTTTAAGTTACAACATCCAATACCGACGCCAGATGAGTAACACCCCGCTGACACCGCAGGATGAGTTCGCGATTGGCAATCGCTGGACAGTGCGTGGTTTCGATGGGGAACGCACCCTCAGTGCCAGCCGGGGCTGGACTGTACAGAACACGCTGGCCTGGCAGACGCCGCTGCCTGCTCAGGAACTTTATCTGGGTGCTGACTATGGCGAGGTGGGAGGCAACAGTGCCTCTCAGGGCGGGCCGCTGGGACGTCATCTGGCGGGTGGTGTTGTCGGATTACGCGGCGGCATCATACCTGCCGGGGTCAGTTACGACTTTTTTGCGGGAATTCCGCTGTCGAAACCGGACGGCTTCAAAACCGATCCTGTGACTTTTGGTTTCAGCGTGAACTGGAATTACTGAATCCTTCATCAATATTGCTGACAATGGACTGTGCGCATTATGAATAAACTTTGCTATCGCCTTATTTTCAATCGGGTTCGCGGCATGTTAGTGGTGGTATCTGACATCACCCGCAGCGGCTATTCGCGCGTTGCCCGATGCCGTCAGCGCACCTCTCATTCAGAGACGCAGGTACGGATTTCACCGCTCAGCTTTGTACTCTGGCTGGCGGCAGGGGTGGTCAGCCTGCCGGCGCAGGCCAATATTGTGGCCGACAGCAGTGCGCCAGGCAGCCAGCAGCCCACCGTCATGGCCACTGCTAACGGTCTGCCGCAAATCAACATTCAGACGCCAAACAGTCAGGGCGTCTCACGCAATCAGTACAGTCAGCTCGACGTCGATGCGCGTGGCGCAATCCTGAACAACAGTCATCAGAACAGCGCCACTCAACTTGGCGGCATGGTGGCGGCTAACCCATGGCTTTCAAAGCAGGAAGCGACGGTCATACTCAACGAAGTGAATAGCCGTAATCCCAGCCAGCTGAACGGGTTTATTGAAGTGGCGGGTAAACGGGCTGCCGTAGTTATCGCTAACCCCTCAGGCATTACCTGTAACGGCTGTGGATTTATTAACGCCAGCCGCAATACGCTTACCACCGGCCAGGCACTGATCGAAAACGGTCAGCTCAAGGGGTTTGATGTGAATGGCGGCCGCATCAATATCGAAGGTAAGGGCCTGAATGACAGCGATGCGGACTATACCCAGATCATCGCGCAGTCGGTGGCGGTTAACGCGAAAGTTCATGCCCGTGAACTTAATGTGGTTACGGGCAGGAATCAGGTTACGGCTGAAGGCAACGTCACCACAGTAAAAACGGATGATGGGGCAACACGCCCTGAGTTTGCACTGGACGTCGCGGCAATCGGTGGTATGTATGCCCATAAAATCACCCTGACCGGTACCGAGAAAGGTGTGGGTGTGCGCAATGCTGGCGAGCTGGGGGCCAGCGCAGGTGAACTGCATCTGACGGCAGATGGCAGGCTGGAAAACAGTGGTACCTTGCAAAGTCAGGCTGCACTGCAGATAGCCAGCACTGGCGATCTACAGAATAAGGGAAATATCGTCTCACAGCAGGATGTGACGCTGACCTCCGGCGGCACGCTGCGCAACAGCGGACTGGTAAGCGCTGGCAGTAACACAACGCTTACTGCCAGCACGCTTGAGAATACCGCTGACAGCACCCTGGCGGCAGGCGTTGACAGCAATGGCACATTGAGTCAGCCCGGCAATTTACTGCTGACCAGTCAGGGTAACCTTACAGCACAGGGCAAAAATCTGGCGCATAACCAGATTCAGGCGCGGGGAGCCCAGGTCGATATGACCGGCAGCCAGACTTCGGCTGATGCTATTGTGCTGACGTCTACCCAGACAAACATCAGCACCCAGGGGGCAACCATAGCGGGCAGCACGCTCGAAGTTCAGTCTGCAACGAACCTTAATAATGATGATGGCAAGCTGGCTGCTGGCAGACTGACTGTTTCAGCGCAAAACATCAGTAACAATCGTGGTCTGCTACGCCAGCAAAACCGTGAAACCCTGGCTATTTCCACTGGTTCATTGTTTAACAATCAGGGCACGCTGAGCAATGAGGGCGATACCCGGCTGCGGGCTCAGCACATTGAAAACCGGGGCGGACTCATTTCAGGTAACGGCGATTCACTGTGGCTTGAAACGCCATCGCTTGATAATCAGGGCGGCACGGTGCAACTGGCAGGCAGCGGCGCGCTGAATCTAAATGCGACTCGCCTCGATGGAAATAAGGGCAATCTGTTATCAGCGGGTGCGCTAACACTCGGCGGTGAAAGGATTGATCTTTCAGAGGGACATACCCAGGCAGAGGCGCTGACACTGACAGCGGGCACGCTGGATAACCATCAGGGTCTGCTGTCGCAGCGTGGCACAGGCGAGATGGCGATCATGGCTTCAGGCGGTGCAGACAACCGCGATGGACGGATTGAGAGCGGCGGTAACCTGCATCTCACTTCAGGCAGCCTGGATAACAGTAGCGGCACGTTGCTGGCTGCTGGCAGTGGCAATCTGCAACTGCAGGTTCAGGAGACCCTGACAAACGCTCAGGGGGCGATACAGGCCAGCCGCAATCTGCAACTTACGGGTGGGCATCTGAATAATCAGCAGGGCCTTATTGCCTCAACTGGCGGTGATGCTACGCTGAAAACCCGCGAGGCTATTGATAACACGCAGGGCCGTATCGAAGCGAGCCGGCAGGTGACTCTGCGCAGTCAGGCGCTGAATAATCAGCGTGGAACCGTGCTGGGTAATGATGTAGATATCGATACGCAGCGGGGCGAACTGAACAATGTCAGCGGCAATCTGGTCGCGCGTACCGCTCTCAGCATTTCCAGTGGAAAAACGGACAATCAAACCGGACTGATCCAGTCAGGCGACGCTCTTACGCTCGATACACATGGGCAGGTGCTGAATAACCGCAACAGTGGCAAAGCAGGACTCATCAGCGGTGGCGCTTTACTTCTGTACAGTGGCGACCTTGATAACCAGAACGGCGTCATCGCCGCTGCGCAGCCTGCCCATATCAGCAGTGACCTGCTGACTAACATTGACGGCATCCTGATGTCGGACGGCGCAATGACGCTCAAGACAGGCAGGCTCGACAATCAGCGAGGCTTATTACAATCAGGTCAGGCGCTTTCTCTGGATACGCAGGGCGCGCAGCTGAACAATAGCGACAGCGGCGATCGTGGCGGCATTGTTGCGCGTGGCGATCTGCAACTCGTCACCGGAACGATACTGAGCGACCGGGGTGTTATTCAGGGGCAGAACCTGCTGATCGATACTCAGGGGCAGGCTGCTGATTTCAGGTCTGGCCTGATGAGTGCCAGAGGTGCGCTGGAGCTGAACAGCGGTGCGCTGGATAATCGTGGCGGTCGATTGCAGTCTGGCGGGGATATGCAGCTGAATACGCACGGAAAAGCCCTGAACAACGCGATGTCGGGGGGCATTGTTGCGGGAGCTAATCTTCAGGTCAGCAGTGGCGATCTCGACAACAGCAGCGGCACGCTGGTCTCGGCAGGTTCTGTACAACTGAATAGCGGCGTGCTGAAGAACGCGGATGGAATAATCAATGCCGATCGTGGACTGACGATTGAAAGCAGCCGCATTGATAATCAGCATGGTCTGCTTCAGGCGGGCCAGGCGTTATCAGTTAACACTCAGGGCGGAGAACTGCTTAACCGCGACAGCGGCGAGCGCGGTGGGCTGATTGCAGGAGGCGATCTGCTTCTGTTGAGCGGCCAGATCGATGGCCGTAATGGTGTAATGCTGGGCCAGAATGTCCGCATCGACACCCATCAGCAGACCTTCGATCATCAGCAGGGGCAACTGGGCGCTAAAGGCACGCTGCAACTGGATAGCGGATTGCTCAACAACCGTGCAGGCAGGATGGAGTCGGGTGGCGATCTCAATCTGGATACCCATGGCAACGAGCTCATTAACCGTGACAGTGGCGCGGCAGGCGGCCTGTTCAGTGCGGGTATCCTGAAGCTCTACAGCGGCACGCTGGATAACCTGCGTGGTTTTATCACCGGCAGCAAAGGGGCACAGATTGCGGCAGGCGACATTCACAACCAGTCCGGCACGCTGACGGGCGGTAAAGGACGGCTTAATCTCACCAGTGGCGAGCTGCAGAACCAGGGCGGCCTGTTACAGGCCGGCAGCGACATGACGCTGGACACCCAGGGCCACGCCCTGATCAATCGCGACAGTGGCAGCCAGCGCGGCATCGTTGCCCTGAACAGTCTGGATCTGCGCAGTGGTGCGATTGATAACCAGACGGGCTTTATTGCCGCCGGAAACCAGGCCACGATCGGTGCCTCTGAGCTGAACAACAGTCAGGGACAAATCGCAGGTAATGGCGGCCTGTTGTTCAGCGGTCAGGCACTGAACAACAGTGACGGTAAACTGCAGTCGGCGGGGGATATCACCCTTAACACGTCCGGCCAGACGCTGGCTAACCAGCGCGGACTGATTGCCAGTGGCGGTAACCTTCACATCGACAGTGGCGCGCTGGATAACCAGCAGGGGCAGATACAGGGCGGCACCGATCTGACGCTCAATGCGGGACAAAATGCGCTGCTTAATCAGACAGGCAAACTCCTCTCGGCAGGCACGCTATCACTGACGGCAGGTCAGCTCACCAACAGCGACGGGCTGGTGCAAAGCGTCGGTGATGGCTTACTGTCGCTGAGCCAGCAACTCGATAACCGCAGCGGGCTGATTCAGGGCGGCCAGCAGATGACGATTACCACGCCATCGCTGATCAACCGCGATACCCGACAGAGCGGCAAAGGGATCGAAGCGGGCAGCTTAACCCTCGAAGCCGATACCCTGGATAACAGCCAGGGTGCGTTACGTGCAAACCAGCGGCTGGCATTAATCGTGAAGCAGGCGCTGGACAACGTCAGCGGGCTGATCTCCTCCGCCGATACCCTGACCATCCAGCAGAGTGCGCCAGCCCGGTCTGTGGCCTCTAAAACCCAGCAGCGTCGGACACTGGCCATCAATAATGCGCCGGGTCAGACGCTGACTATCAACAACCAGCAGGGCACCCTGATCGCCGATCACGACGTACAGATCAATGCGGCTGCGCTGAGCGGCGACGGGCAGGTGCTATCGCAGGGTGATCTTGGCATCGCCCTGGCGGGTGATTTCCATAATACCTCAGCGGTCAAAGCCAACGGCACACTGCGCCTGACGACAGGGGGCGACGTCACCAACGACGGCACCCTCGCGGCCCAGCAGGCGCTCTACCTGACTGCACAGAACGTCAATAATCAGGCAGGTGGTGAGATCAGCGGCGGACAGACCGACATCACGGCAGCGGACACCCTGAATAATTGCGGTCTGATTGATGGTGGCCTGACGCATCTGGTGGCGGGCGTGCTGAATAACAGCGGCACCGGTCGCATCTTTGGCGATCACATTGCCATTGCGGCCGCGCTGCTCAACAACCTCAGCGAAGGCGGCAAAGCGGCGGTGATTGCTGCACGTCAGCGAATGGATATTGCGGCGGGCACCCTGAACAATCGCGACCATGCGCTGATTTACAGTGATGGCGATCTGCATATTGGCGGCCAGCTGGATGCGAATTATCAGGCTACCGGACAGGGGCAGCAGCTCAACAATGACGGGGCAACCATTGAGGCCGGGCAGGATGCCACGATCAGCATGGTGGAAATCAACAATACCAACCGCCATCTGACCACGCAGGTCGTTACGACTGAAGATAGCCAGCACCATGACGCGGTGCTCAAAGGCCATACTGACCGCTTCGACTGGGCCAAAGTGGACACCAGCAAAAAAAATAAATATGGCGTGCACACGGCAAAAATGCCGGACGGCACCAGCGGCAGCGAGTTTTATGAGTATGACTACCGAAGAGTAGTGAAAGAAACCCAGATCCAGGAGAGCGATCCAGGCAAAATCCTGTCGGGCGGTAACATGACCTTTAGCGCTGACCGTCTCAACAACCACGACAGCCAGATCGTCGCAGGGGCCGTGCTGGGCGGGCAGATAGGCGAGCTGAATAATCAGGCGACGAAAGGAACGCGCGTCACCACGGACGACGGGAAATCGGTACGCTGGTACGCGAAGAAGAAGAAAAAGAAATTTGGCGGAACCAAAACGTCACAAGGTAGAGATAAAAAAACGTATCGCCCGGCACCAGTGACAGAGACCATCGATCTGCAGACGCTGAGCTGGCAGGCTAACGCCGCGCCGCAGGGAAATGGCTACCAGACCGGCAACCGGCAGCAGCAGGGCGTTACTGCGCAGGCCGACAGTATTGGCTCGCCTTCTCTTCAGCAGGCAGTTACCGCCGTGGCGCTGAGTGCCACGGATAGCGGCAGTACCTTACTGCCCGCCGGATTACGCTATGACAGCGCACTGACGCTGGACAAACTCGGCAGCCTCAAAGACCGGCCGCTGCTGTTACCAGCCGGTCAGCAGTTCTCGCTTACGCTGCCCGCAACAGTGGTCGACGGACAGACCATTACGCCGGTGATCCGCGCTGTCTCACCGGACATCCGTCTGCCGGATAACAGCCTCTACCAGTTGCAACCCGGGAGTGACAGCCACTACCTGGTCGAGACCGATCCGCGCTTTGTGAATCAGAAGCAGTGGCTCAGCAGCGACTACATGCAGAATGCCCTGACCACCGACAGCAGCCTGATTCTGAAGCGGCTGGGTGATGGTTATTACGAGCAGCGGCTGGTGCGCGATCAGATTATTCAGCTGACCGGCAGCCGCTACATCAGCGGATATGGCAGCGATGAAGATCAGTATCGCGGGCTGATGAATAATGGGGTAGCCTTTGGCAAAGCCTACAACCTGGAACTCGGCGTGGCGCTGACCCCGGCGCAGATGGCACTGCTCACCAGCGACATCGTCTGGCTGGTGAACCAGACCGTGACGCTGCCGGATGGCACACAGCAGACCGTGCTGGTGCCGCAGGTTTATGCGAAGGTAAAACAGGGTGACTTAACCGGCGACGGCGCGTTGATCGGGGGCGGTAGCGTGGCGCTGAACGCCCGCAACGACATCACCAACAGCGGGACCATTCAGGGCCGCGACGTGACGCAGCTGACGGCGCAGTCGCTGACTAACAGCGGTTACATCAGCGGCAACACGGTTAATCTTACCGCCCGTCAGGATATCACTAACCTCGGCGGCACCCTGCGTGGCGACAGTCAGCTTACGCTGCTGGCGGGGCGCGACATCACCAGCCAGTCCACGCTGCGCGGCGACGGCACCGACCGCTGGATCGATCGTCCGGCCGGTATCTACGTGCAGGGCAGTGACGGTGCGCTGACGCTGAGTGCGCTGAACAATATCACTCTGGCCGCCAGCGATATCGGCAACGCCGGAGAGAAGAGCACCACGACGATTCAGGCGGGCAATGACCTGACGCTCGGCACCCTCAGCACGCAGCACAGTGAAGACGACAGCTGGAACAGCAGCAACTACCGTCGCCTGTCACAGCAGAGCGACGCCGGGACACGCATCACCGCCGGTGGTGCGCTGGAACTGAGTGCCGGACAGGATATCCGCGCCACCGCTGCGGACGTCACGGCGGGCGGTGCACTGACCGCCCGTGCCGGACGCGATATCGTACTCAGCGCGGGCAACAGCCGCACCGATCTCACCGAACACAGTAAACAGACCAGCAAAGGACTGCTGTCGGGCAGCAGCCTGGAGACCCACGACGAGCTGCACAGCAGTCAGGCGCTCAGCACCACCCTGAGCGGCGACAGCGTCCGGCTTCAGGCGGGCCGCGACATTGGCGTGACCGGCAGCAACGTCGCCGGTACGCAGGATGTGGCGCTGACGGCGGGCCGCGATCTCAGCATCACGACCGCCACAGAAACGAATAATGAAGTGCATCAGCGCGAGGAGAAAAAATCGGGCCTGATGGGCACCGGCGGCATCGGTTTCACCGTGGGTCAGGCCATGCAGAAGAGCAGCACCGACGCCAGCGGTGCACTTAACCGCGGCAGCACGGTGGGCAGCAGCGACGGCAGCGTGACCCTCAGCGCCGGTAATCAGCTTACCGTGCACGGCAGCGACGTGATCGCCGGTCAGGATCTCTCCCTGAGCGGCAGCGACGTGACCGTCAGCGCAGCCGAAAACAGCCACACCGCGCTGACGAAGACCGAGCAGAAACAGAGTGGCCTGACGCTGGCGCTGTCCGGGACGGTGGGCGCGGCGCTGAACACGGCGGTGCAGACCGCCCGCACCGCCGATGAGAGCGATGATGGCCGGCTGAAGGCGCTGCAGGGAACCAAAGCGGCGCTGACGGCGGCGCAGGCCGCGCAGGCTTATCAGATGGACGGCGCGCAGACCGGTGCGGCGAACGCCAGAAACACCGCTTCGGACCTCAAACCGGGTGATAAAGGTTATGACGAAGGCTCCACCAGCTCGGTCGGGATCAGCCTCTCGTACGGCAGCCAGTCGTCGAAAAGCGAGACCCGCTCCGAAAGCCGCGAGGCGCAGGGCAGTACGCTGGGTGCGGGCGGTAATCTGAACATCGCCGCCACCGGCGCGCAGCCGGGCAGCGCGGGCGATATCCTCGTGCAGGGCAGCCAGCTGCAGGCGGGCGGCGACCTCGGGCTGACGGCGAAAAACGACATCAGCCTGCTTTCTGCGCAGAACAGCGAGCGCACCGACAGCACCAACAGCAGCAGGGGCGGCAGCGCCGGCATCGGGCTGACTGCCGGATCGGGCGGCTACGGCATCAGCGTGTCGGCCAGCGTCAACGCGGGTAAAGGCCGCGCAAACGGCAACGGGCTGACCCACACAGAGACCACGCTCACGGCGGGCAACGGGCTGAGCCTGAACGCCGGCCGTGACACCACGCTGACCGGGGCACAGGTGCGCGGCGAGAGCGTGAAGGTCGGCACCGGCCGCAACCTGACGCTGACCTCGGAGCAGGACAGCGACCGCTACGACAGCAAGCAGCAGAACGCCAGTGCGGGAGGCAGCTTCACCTTCGGCTCGATGACCGGGTCGGCGAGCGTGAACCTCAGCCAGGACAAAATGCACAGCAACTGGCAGAGCGTGGCCGAACAGACCGGCATCTTTGCCGGTCAGGGCGGCTTTGACGTGACGGCCGGTGAGCACACCCAGCTTAACGGTGCGGTCATCAGCTCCACCGCCAGCGCGGATAAAAACCGGCTCGACACCGGCACGCTGGGCTTCAGCAACATTGAGAACCACGCGGACTACAAAACCGAGCACCAGAGCGCGGGGATGAGCACCGGCGGCAGCATCGGCAGCCAGTTCGGGGGCAACATGGCGAACGGCCTGCTGGCGGGGCTGAACGGCAGCGGGAGCGCCTCGTCGGTGACGAAGGCGGCGGTGAGCGACGGCACGATTGTTATCCGTGATAAGGCGAAGCAGACGCAGGACGTGTCGGCGCTGAGCCGCGACGCAGAGGGGGCGAATCCGGGGCTGGATAAAATCTTCGATAAGGATAAAGAGCAGCGGCGGATGGAGACGGCGCAGCTGCTGGCGGAAACCGGCAGCCAGGCGGGGGACATCGCGCGGACGCAGGGTGAGATAGCGGCGACAAAGGCCGCTACTGAGAAGATGAAAAACATCTCGCCGGACCAGAGGAAGGACGCCGAAGCGCAGTGGCGGAAGGCGAATCCGGGTCATGAACCCACCACGGCCGACATCACCGGTCAGGTGTACCAGACGCTGTACAACCGGGCGATGCCGGACAGCGGAATGGGAACCGGCGGGGCAGTACAGCAGGGTATCAGCGCGGCGACGGCGGCGATACAGGGGCTGGCGGGCGGAAACGTAGCGCAGGCCTTGAGCGGCGCGGCGGCGCCGTACCTGGCGGAACAGATACATAAGCTGACGGAAGGCAACCCGCAAGCCAACCTGATGGCGCATGCTGTAGTTGGCGCAGTAGTGGCGCAGGCATCTGGTAACTCAGCGCTGGGCGGAGCGGCAGGTGCCGCGACCGCCTCCGCCGCAACTTCCGTGATAGCGAAAACGCTGTACGGTACGGATGACTATAGCAAACTGGATGAGGCGCAAAAGCAGACCATATCAACTCTGAGTACGCTGGCAAGTGGGCTGGCGGGCGGGCTTGCCGGAGACAGTGGAGCTTCAGCTGTTGCAGGGGCTCAGGCAGGAAAAAATACTTCTGAGAACAACGACATGTTCAATCTGCCGTCAGGGTTGAACAGTTATGGTAGTGCAGCCTCAACGCTTGGGACGTCAATGGAAGGTGCAGGAGCGACACCGAAAGAGATCAACGCGGCAATGAGTAAAAATGTTAAAGGTGATATGCCTGAAGGGGCAAATATAACCAAAGTTATCGTAAACGGTTATAAAGATGGTGTGTTGATTGCGGGTGCGTGGTATTTAGGCCCGGCGGCGTCGATAGGTAAGGTCGTGGGTGGTGCAGTAATCGCAGAAATAGCGAACGGGACATATCAGTGGTTTGATATAAACAGTTTCAAGAACCAGAGCTTGCCTGAAAACCAGCAAAAAAACTGGGATTACTGGGGCAGTGCTTCTGCGGCAGTAACGGGGGGATTGGCTCCGGGGCGCGGGGTATGGCAGAACGTGGGTATAGCCGCAGGTGGTACAATATTCACAGATGGAGCAGATGCGGTTGCCGTTAGTGGCTCAGTAGTCGGAGCTGCAGCCGGTGGCTTTTTTGGAAAATATGCTCCTATTGGAGTAGACAAAGTAATTGGTGGGAATAATATCCCTGACTTTATATATGATGTGATCGGATCTGGCGGCTCTGAAGTTATCAATGGTTTTACTAAAGAAGCATTAAAAACGCCGGTAGATAGCCAAGGTAAACAAGGGGCTGAAAAAAATGAAAAGTTACATTAAACTATTAATTTACTCATGTATTTTTTGCTGTGTTGTCTACTTTATTTTAACCGGAGGGGTGGCATTATTTATATACCTGACAAAGAATTATTTTTTCTACCCACTGGAACAAATAAAAAGAACATTTTTTTTTGGTACAATATCAGGAGTAACCATAACAGTCGCTGCTTTTGTATTTAATAAAATTGGTGAGCATAAAACCCGTAAATCTCCCCCATCCAATCCTGATTGATCCTGATAAAATCCTGACCGGTATCACACTGAGTCGGGATTTTTACTTTATAACTAGTTTGTTACCTTAAGGCGGCTGCCACTCAATTATCCCTTCCGGGATCTCCAGTGGTCGCTTCTGCAACGTGGCAAGACTATAGTCCTGTATTAGGCCCACATTCAGTTCCAGTTGGTGATATTATCGGGGCTGCAGGAGGAGAATTTATTAGCAATGCTGTTAAGGATAGAGTTAATGAGAAGAAAAAATAAGCCGACAGTAGGCTTACTAATTTTAAGCATTTCATACATGGTTTTTTGCTGTTTGATCTTTTTCTCTCTGGCTCAGGTAATGGTAGAACTCATAATGACCGATAAGGTAAGTTTTGAGCGATCAGATATTGAGCATGTTGTGGTCGTAAGTGTTATTGCAGGAACAGCAGCGGCTCTTAGATCATGGATCTTCGCTAAAATAGATGAGCGAAAAGCCAGAAAATCCCACCTATCAGATTCAGAATAAACAAAAAAACTGGTCGAATTTAGCCGGAATTTTTTTACAGCAGTCAAGGAAGGACTTGATTCGTTCTGCCGGCCAAATCCCAGCAGCGTGCTGATGGCAATCGTTTCGGCGCAGAGCCAGCAGCATACAAATGGAGCAGGCAGTAAAAGGAAACCGTGCCGGTTAATGATGACCTGACGGGTGGTAAGCTGGTCAATCCGGCTTAGGATGAAAAGAAAGGAGCGTCGCTGGTTACGCTGGATCGGTCTGGTGAGAAGGGAGCAGGCCATACCGGATATACCGGAGGTGCGCCGGGTACGGCGGGCAATACCACGGTTACGCCGCTTCCTGAGCAGAATAAGGACGATCTGGCTTATCTGGCTGAAGGGGACAAGCCTGCAAATCTTTCTCCTGAAGGGGCTGGTCGCTCAGGTGCTTTTAATGAGGCGAAGAGGCAGTCAGGTATACCTGTATCAAAACATCCGGATAGAGTAACTCCTAATTATGATCGCCGTGGTAAGTTACAGCCAGGTAAAAATGGTAATGCTTCCAATTAGTAGAACATATACTTTTCGATGAATGAGCCGATGACTTTTTCGTGGATTTCGATGGAGCGTGAGAAGCAAATCGTTTTGCGGGCCAGACGCTTAATCCGGGTGCGGAGTGCCAGGTTGTTACGCTCAATGCGTTGCGTAAAAATCTTGCCCGTCAGGTGCTTCTCCTTCGGGACTTCTCTGGCATAGCTTCCCCAGTTGTCACTGGTTATCATACCAATGCTGAACGGTGTTAACAGAGCCAATAGCTCCCTGCAGGTCTCATTTGTACGCGGACCGAAGGTGTAGGCCAGTACGCCGCCTGTTTTGGTGTTGTAAGCGTACCATAGCCAGTGTTGTAGGGCTTTACTGCCAACAAAGGCCCACTGCTCATCGAGTTCACAGATAAGCGCTACGTCGGCATGAGCGACCGGAGAAGAGGTAATCCGGCGGGGTGTCAGTTTTTTAAAGCCCGAATGACTGTGTTGATACCGATTTTTAGTGTTCTGGCGGTATCTCGGATACCTGACCCGTTATGAGTCATATCAATGATTTGCTCTTTGACTCCCGGTTTTCTGGCTTCATAGCGATAAGAAAGCTGGAATACACGGTGACAACACTGGCAGCGGAATCTCTCACGTTTAGTCGGGCTGAGTCCATGTCGGTAAACTTCATCTGAATTACAGCGGGGGCAGTGGACTGTTACGGTAGCCATGAAAACACCTCAAATAACGGCAGGATATCATAAGATCCAACCATTCAGAGGCATTACCGAAAAAACCACACCCGTTGTTATAAAAAGTATTTTTAAAAAATAAGATTTACAATATAATGTTACCTACTTGCGTCATGGACTCCCAAGGCAATCAAGCGAAATATTAAATATCATCTTTATTAACTCAGGAGGAGTTACAGTGTCTTTTAAAAAATTTAAATTAACCCTTGTTATATGCATCCTTGCGTCATTAATTTCTGGTTGTAGTTTACTAAAAGGCTTTAAGGTTCGACAACCAACAACCTATAAAGAGCCAACTGTTTTATCAGATGTTTCCAGAGTTCGATTTATTGGTAATGTTACCGGAACAGGCGTCAGACCTTTCGGATCTGAATATTATGACGGACTCGTTTACCATGGCGTCTGGGGGCATTATAACTCAACAAAAGACATTGGCATGCCGAAAATATCATATAGAAAATCGGATTATGAAGGGTATTATTACGAAGTTTATGTGAAATCGGGCAGAGCCAGATTCCTCATCACAACAGATGCAACCTTAATGGGTACTTGCATGGCGATGTTCGAAGTTAAATTAGAAGCAGGAAAAGACTATGAATTTAATTACGATCCACACGCAAGTCGCGACTCCTGCATTCTTCATGCAAATGAAATAGTTAAAGATGAGAAGATGGGAGCTTACACGCTGAAAAAGATAGAGACGAAAGATGTTTATGGAAAGGGTGATTGGTAAGCCATAACTAACCTGAAAGGAAGCGCGATAAAAATGAAGACCAGACAGCTCATTAAAAAACTATTTATCTTTATTTTCGTTATCTTTTTAACGGGGTGCATAAGTGATGGTAGTTCATCTTATGAGAAATCTCTTTCGGAAATAACACTGAAAAATCACCGCCAATATTTTGTGATTGGGAAAACCACAAAGAGGGATGCATTTCAAGTTTTAGGCCCTCCACAGCAAGAAACAAATAAGGAAAATGGAGAGACAGAGTGGCACTATTTTTATAATAAAGAATCCGTTTATGTTCCAGTCATTGCACCGCTCCCTATTAATTTGAGCGAGTCAAAAAGAATATCATTACTATTTAATAGTAAAGAGGTTTTAAAAGATGTGAGTTTTGTAGAAAAGTAATTCTCAGAGTGTATCCTTGTTCAGGCGAGTCCTATCTTCGCCTGAACATTCTTACGAATGTCCAGGCGAGAAATTTTTATGTCATTCCGAAACTGGTCATATTATCATCAGCACGGAAAAAGTATTTTATAATGAGAAGAAACAGTAGTCTGGAGCCAAAGTCCCACTTTAAACTATAACTCTCGGTAATGCTTCCAATTAGTAGAACATATACTTTTCGATGAATGAGCCGATGACTTTTTCGTGGATTTCGATGGAGCGTGAGAAGCAAATCGTTTTGCGGGCCAGACGCTTAATCCGGGTGCGGAGTGCCAGGTTGTTACGCTCAATGCGTTGCGTAAAAATCTTGCCCGTCAGGTGCTTCTCCTTCGGGACTTCTCTGGCATAGCTTCCCCAGTTGTCACTGGTTATCATACCAATGCTGAACGGTGTTAACAGAGCCAATAGCTCCCTGCAGGTCTCATTTGTACGCGGACCGAAGGTGTAGGCCAGTACGCCGCCTGTTTTGGTGTTGTAAGCGTACCATAGCCAGTGTTGTAGGGCTTTACTGCCAACAAAGGCCCACTGCTCATCGAGTTCACAGATAAGCGCTACGTCGGCATGAGCGACCGGAGAAGAGGTAATCCGGCGGGGTGTCAGTTTTTTAAAGCCCGAATGACTGTGTTGATACCGATTTTTAGTGTTCTGGCGGTATCTCGGATACCTGACCCGTTATGAGTCATATCAATGATTTGCTCTTTGACTCCCGGTTTTCTGGCTTCATAGCGATAAGAAAGCTGGAATACACGGTGCCAACACTGGCAGCGGAATCTCTCACGTTTGGTCGGGCTGAGTCCATGTCGGTAAACTTCATCTGAATTACAGCGGGGGCAGTGGACTGTTACGGTAGCCATGAAAACACCTCAAATAACGGCAGGATATCATAAGATCCAACCATTCAGAGGCATTACCAAAAAGTACTGGAACGCCGTATTACTTCTGGCTTTGCGATTCTGGGTATCCCTGTCACAGGGAATAAAAGAATAGGTATGCCAGCCTCATCTGATAATAATGGTGCTTTCATCAATGAGTTCACCCTGAAACCGGGACAAATGATTCGGGTCATCCACTACTGGACTGAGACTGGGTACTATCAGAACACTCAAAAATCTGCCACTGCTGAATTTATTCCTCAGGCCAACCATGACTACGATATTGTGGTCAGAGGCTCTGAATATGCAGGCGATAGCGTGTCCATCAAAAATCTCACCCCGGATGGCGCCGTAGTGGGCTGGGGCGATGTGAAGGAATGCCCGTCAAAGAGTATTTTTGATTAGTTTCCTCTTCCTTCATTCCTGAAGCCTGGTTGCTTCAGGAATGAATCTTCACTTTTACGGCATAGTCAGTAACCTGGTTACAGGTAGCGATGGAAATGCGGTTGCCAGAACAGGCAGTCAGCTTCTTTATAGCACTTAACAAAGATTTATAATATTGATTTTATTGGTTAAATTTCTGGCTTAAATCGATAACAGTAAAAACTTTCTGCACCTCAGAACTCTCCTAAAAACTGGTCCTGAAAGCAAAGTGACCAATTTCTTCCATTTATCTGATGTTGCAATTTCGGTCCATCTGTAAAACTTCATCCCAACAAACACGGCGCGTCGCGCACGCCGGTTAGACCTCCGTCAACGAGGATGCTTTACGGCAGGAATGCGCGGTAACACTTTTCAGGAGGAACTTCCTGTGAATAAATCAATGTTAGCGGGTATCGGTATTGGTGTGGCAGCAGCGCTGGGTGTTGCCGCCGTGGCAGGCATGAACGTGTTTGATCGCGGCCCGCAATACGCTCAGGTACTTTCTGCAACGCCTATCAAAGAGAGCATCAGGCAGCCACGCCAGGAGTGCCGTAATGTCACCCTGACGCATCGCCGGGCCGTACAGGACGAAAACCGTCTTGCCGGATCGGTGTTAGGTGCAGTGGCAGGGGGTGTGCTGGGTCACCAGTTTGGTGGCGGTCGCGGCAGGGATGTGGCGACGGTAGCGGGTGCGGTAGCGGGCGGTTATGCCGGTAATCAGGTCCAGGCCGGACTGCAGGATCGGGATACTTACACCACCACCGAACAGCGCTGCAAAACAGTTTATGATAAACAAGAGAAAAAACTGGGATATGACGTGACCTATAAAATAGGCGACCAGCAGGGCAAAATCCGTATGGAAAATGACCCCGGCACGCGTATTCCTCTGGACCGCAATGGTCAGCTGATTCTGAACGGCGACCAGGCGTAATTGGGCAAAGCTTTGCCGCACTCGCGGCCACACAGCACGACGTAATGAAAAAGGCGCATCTTCCGGATGCGCCTTTTTCATGGTGTTTCGCCCGCCCGGCGCTCAGCACCGGGCGGGCAGGGTGTCAGACCTGATGCTCAGCCAGTTGTGAGACAAAGCCCTGCACCCACTCCATCCGCAGCTTTCTTTCTGACAGTTCACGGGTGAAACGCAGTCGCGTCGGGCCATCCAGCTTCCACTGCTGCGGTTCCTTCTGCAGCAGGCCGATCAGCCAGGCCGGATCCACCTTGTTCTGCGGCGCAAAATCGAAATAACCGCCTTTGTCGCTGGCTTCGATCTTACGCAGTCCCACGGTTTGCGCCTGCAGGCGGATAATCGCCACATCCAGCAGGTTGCGCGCCGCATCCGGCAGCAGGCCGAAGCGGTCGATCATCTCGACCTTCAGCTCCTGCAGCTCCTCTTCACTTTCCGCGCTGGCAATGCGTTTGTAGAGTGAAAGGCGGGTGCTGACATCGGGGATAAAGCTCTCCGGCAGCAGCGCAGGCATGCGCAGCTCCACCTCGGTCTGATTGCTGGTAAGATCTTCCAGCGACGGCTCGCGTCCCGCTTTCAGCGCCTCGACCGCATTCTCCAGCAGCTCCATGTAGAGCGTGAAGCCCAGCGTCTCCATCTGGCCGCTCTGCTCATCACCCAGCAGCTCGCCCGCGCCGCGAATCTCCAGATCATGGGTCGCCAGCGCAAAACCGGCGCCCAGATCTTCCAGCGAGGCGATCGCCTCAAGGCGTTTATGCGCATCGGCGGTCATCGCCTTTGGATGCGGCGTTAACAGCCAGGCATAGGCCTGATGATGCGAACGCCCGACGCGCCCGCGCAGCTGGTGCAGCTGGGCCAGACCAAAGTGGTCGGCCCGTTCGATGATGATGGTGTTCGCGGTCGGAATGTCGATCCCGGTTTCGATAATGGTGGTGCAGACCAGCACGTTGAAACGCTGATGATGGAAATCGTTCATCACCCGCTCCAGCTCGCGCTCACGCATCTGGCCGTGGCCGATCGCCACCCGCGCTTCCGGCACCAGCTCGCTCAGGCGCTGCGCCGCTTTCTCAATATTTTCAACGTCGTTATAGAGGTAGTAAACCTGGCCGCCACGCAGCACCTCACGCAGGATCGCTTCGCGGATCACCAGGTCATCATATTCGCGGACGAAGGTCTTCACCGCTAAACGACGGGCCGGCGGCGTGGCGATAATGGAGAGATCGCGCATGCCGCTCATCGCCATATTCAGGGTACGCGGAATCGGCGTGGCGGTGAGCGTCAGGATATCCACATCGGCCCGCATCGCCTTGATCCGCTCTTTATGGCGGACCCCGAAGCGGTGCTCCTCATCGACAATCAGCAGACCGAGATCGTGCCATTTCAGGTCGCTCATCAGCAGCTTGTGGGTGCCGATCAGGATGTCGATCTTGCCCTCGCTGGCCTGTTCCAGCACCTGCGCCTGCTCTTTGGCGGTGCGGAAACGGGAAAGCATCTCAATGCGAACCGGCCAGTTGGCGAAGCGATCGCGGAAGTTGTCGTAATGCTGCTGGGCCAGCAGGGTGGTCGGCACCAGCACGGCGACCTGCTTATGGTTCTCGATCGCCAGAAACGCCGCGCGCATCGCCACTTCGGTTTTACCGAAACCGACGTCGCCACATACCAGACGGTCCATCGCCAGCGGCTGGCACATATCGCTCAGTACCGCATTGATTGCCTGCGCCTGGTCTGGAGTCGTCTCAAACGGGAAACTCTCACAGAACAGCTGATACTGCTCACGGTCGTGCTTAAAGGCAAAGCCCGCTTTGGCGGCGCGCTGGGCATAAATATCCAGCAGCTCAGCCGCGACATCGCGCACTTTCTCTGCCGCTTTCTGCCGTGCGCGTGACCAGGCGTCGCTGCCCAGCTTGTGCAGGGGCGCGTTATCGTCCGCACCGCCCGCATAGCGGCTGATCAGGTGCAGCGAGGAAACCGGCACATAGAGTTTGGCGTCATTGGCGTAAGAGAGCATCAGGTATTCCGCCTCAATGCCGCCCGCCTCCAGCGTGGTCAGGCCGATGTATCGTCCTACGCCGTGCTCCAGGTGCACCACCGGCTGGCCGGGGTGCAGTTCCGCCAGGTTGCGGATCAGAATGTCCGGATTGATGGTGTGGCGGGTATCCTGACGGCGACGGCTGACGCGCTCGCCCAGCAGATCGCTCTCACAAATCAGCGCCCGGTTGCCCTGAGTGTCAATAAAACCGCGTTCGCTGGCCCCGATCATCAGCGTGAACCGGTCGTCGCCGTTTTCATCGAAGCGATGCACCGGCTGAGGACGCAGCTTAATCCGCGCCAGCAGCTCCTGCAGGCTCTCACGGCGGCCTTCGCTCTCTACCGAGAAGACGACGGCACCGCTGAAGGTCTCGATAAACTGACGCAGATGGTCGAGCGGCGCTTTGGCCTGCGCCTGAATGGCAAGATCCGGCAGCGGGGTGTAGCCGAGGTTGGTATTGGCCGCTTTCGCGGGCAGCATCTCGCTGGTCATCTGAATGCGCGGCCAGGCTTTCAGCTCGCCCATTAACGCATCCGGGCGCAGCCACAGGGTCACCGGCTCCAGCAGCGGACGCATCGGGTCGACGCGCCGATTCTCATAGCGCGCTTCGGCATCCTGCCAGAAGCGGCTGGCGCTGCCTTCGAGATCGCCACAGTTCACGATCAGGGTGTTATCGGGCAGGTAGCTGAACAGGCTGGGCAATGGCTGCTCGAAAAAGAGCGGCTGCCAGTATTCGATGCCTGCCGGCAGCGTGCCTTTACTGACCTGCTGATAGACATGCTCCGATTCACGGCGCACATCGAACATTTCACGCCAGCGGCTGCGGAACAGCTCAATGGCGGCTTTGTCGCTGGGAAACTCATGCGCGGGCAGCAGGTTGATTTCGGCGACCGCCTCCAGCGTGCGCTGGGTGTCGACGTCAAAAAGGCGCAGGCTGTCGATCTCATCATCAAAGAAGTCGATACGGTAGGGCTGATCGCTGCCCATCGGGAAGAGGTCGAGCAGGGCGCCGCGGGTGGCATATTCCCCGTGCTCCATCACCTGATCCACATGGCGGTAGCCCGCCTGCTCCAGCTGGTCGCGCAGCCGATCGCGTGACAGTTTCTGCCCCTGCTTCATGACCAGCGCATGGCCATGCAGGAAACTGTGCGGGCAGACGCGCTGCATCAGCGTATTGACCGGCATGATCAGCATACCGTTCTGCATCACGGGCAGCTGATAGAGGGTCGACAGACGGGCCGAGATAATATCCTGATGCGGAGAAAAACTGTCATACGGCAGCGTTTCCCAGTCGGCGAGGTAGGCTACCGGCAGATCGGTAAACTGGCGGATCTCATCCAGCAGTCGCAGCGCAGTCTGGGTATCGGGGGTAATCATCAGGACCGGACCGGCGTGGCGTTCGGTAATGCTGGCACACTCTACCGCATGTGCAGCGCCTGTGAGCTGGCCGAGCTGGCGGAGATCGCCGGATTTAACGGGCAGGGTATAACGAGTCTGTTCGGACATGGGATCTCGGGGTTGCTCCATTTTTCCAGGACGTAATCATTCCATATTATGTCAGGGGGATCACCTTTGCGGCACAATTTTCCTGCCGCACCGCGCTGAAGCCGGGCGTTCAGCCCTTACCGGGTGTCGGCGGTAACGAAGCGGATAAGAAGAGGATAGACGCAGACTGGAAAGGAAACAGAGAAAACCACCGTCGCCATGCAGCGACGGGGTTAAACGGGCAGATTATTTTATGGATTGCTGTGTGTAATGCATGCGTGGCCGGTCGATATTGGCCCAGGATAACTCCTGCTCAGGGTGGTAGCTGAGATTGCCGTCGTCCCACTTTACGTAGTACCCGACGGGGGCATCCCGCAGTTCAAAGACGTTGATAATCTCGCCTCTGGTCTCGCCGGATCGATGTTTGACGATGCTGCCTTTGGAAAATTTCGACATGATCGCACCCCTCTCTCTCCCGGTGATGACTCACCCTTTACTCTGTTACTGAGTGTAGTCTAGCCGCAGGTGCGGGGAATAATCCGCCAATAAGCGACGGCTTTATCGGCTATTCCGCTGCTTTGACGCTGAAGGTGACGCATTCTGATGCAACTTTGCTGCCGACTCAGAGGGTTAGAGGTTTCATAAAGCCAGCCGCTCCTTTATCATCCCACTACCTATTTTCAGGCAACGGCTTACTGAATTCCATGTATCAACCTGTCGCGCTATTTATCGGTCTGCGTTACATGCGCGGACGAGCATCGGATCGCTTCGGTCGCTTTGTCTCCTGGCTCTCAACGATTGGCATTACGCTCGGCGTGCTGGCGATGGTGACCGTACTCTCGGTGATGAACGGTTTTGAGCGTGAACTCGAAGGCAACATTCTTGGCCTGATGCCTCAGGCGCTGATCACCAGCGACAAAGGCAGCCTCAATCCGCAGCAGCAACCCGCTGCCTCGCTGAACCTGCAGGGCGTCAGCCGTACCGCACCGCTGACGACCGCCAGCGTGGTGCTGCAAAGTCCGCACAGCGTCGCCGTGGGCGTGATGCTGGGTATCAATCCTGATGAAAAAGATCCGCTGACGCCATTCCTGGTGAACACCCTGCAGAGCGTGCTGCAGCCCGGACAGTACAACGTGATCCTCGGCGAACAGCTCGCGTCGCAGCTGGGCGTAAAACGGGGCGATCAGCTGCGTCTGATGGTGCCGTCGGTCAGCCAGTTTACGCCGATGGGGCGCGTGCCGAGCCAGCGTCTGTTTACCGTGGCGGGCACCTACGCGGCGAACAGCGAAGTCGATGGTTATCAGATCCTGGTCAATCTTCAGGATGCGTCACGCGTGATGCGCTATCCGGCCGGAAACATCACCGGCTGGCGTCTCTGGCTCGACAAGCCGCTGTCGGTGGACAGCCTGAGTCAGCAGAGCCTGCCTGCGGGGCTGGTCTGGAAAGACTGGCGTGAGCGCAAAGGCGATCTCTTCCAGGCGGTGCGCATGGAGAAGAATATGATGGGCCTGCTGCTGAGCCTGATCATCGCGGTGGCGGCGTTTAACATCATCACCTCGCTGGGCCTGCTGATCATGGAGAAGCAGGGCGAAGTGGCGATCCTGCAGACGCAGGGCCTGACGCGCCGGCAGATTGTCGCTGTCTTTATGGTGCAGGGCGCCAGCGCCGGGATTATCGGCACGCTGCTCGGTACGCTGCTGGGCGTGCTGCTGGCCAGCCAGCTCAACAATTTAATGCCGGTGATTGGCCTGTTCCTCGATGGCGCCGCGCTGCCGGTAGATATTAATCCGTGGCAGGTGATTACCATCGCCCTCAGCGCGATGATCGTTGCGCTGTTGTCTACGCTCTATCCTTCGTGGCGCGCTGCCGCCGTTCAACCTGCTGAGGCTTTACGTTATGAGTAACTCTCCTTTGTTGCAGTGCCGCGACCTGTGCAAACGCTATCAGGAAGGCAGCGTGCAGACCGATGTGCTGCGCAATGTGGCTTTCAGCCTCCAGCCCGGCGAACTGACGGCGATCGTCGGCAGCTCCGGTTCCGGTAAAAGTACGCTGCTGCATCTGCTCGGTGGCCTGGACGCGCCGACCTCGGGCGACGTGGTGTTTGACGGTCAGTCACTGAATGCCATGTCCTCCTCGGCCAAAGCGGAGCTGCGCAACCGCGAGCTGGGCTTTATCTATCAGTTCCACCATCTGCTGCCGGACTTCAGCGCGCTGGAGAACGTGGCGATGCCGCTGCTGATTGGCAAAATTGCGAAAGCGGAAGCGCAGGCGCGTGCGCGGGAGATGCTGGCTGCGGTCGGGCTGGATCATCGCGCCGCCCACCGGCCGTCTGAACTGTCGGGCGGAGAGCGTCAGCGTGTCGCGATTGCCCGCGCGCTGGTGAACCGTCCGCGGCTGGTGATGGCGGATGAGCCGACCGGTAATCTGGATGCACGCAACGCCGATGCCATCTTTGAACTGCTGGGCGAACTGAACGTCCGTCAGGGCACCGCGTTTCTGGTGGTGACCCACGATCTGATGCTGGCAAAACGGATGACGCGTCAGATGGAGATGCGCGACGGCCAGTTAAGCGACCAGCTCACTCTGGCAGGAGCGGTGTAATGGGTTCATCGTTATCCCTGTTGCTGGGCCTGCGCTTCAGCCGCGGACGCCGTCGTGGCGGCATGGTGTCGCTGATTTCGGTCATCTCCACCGTGGGAATCGCGCTGGGCGTGGCGGTGCTGATTATCGGCCTGAGCGCCATGAACGGATTTGAGCGCGAGCTGAACAACCGTATTCTGGCGGTCGTGCCGCACGGCGAGATCGAGGCGGTCAATCAGCCGTTCCGCCAGTGGCAGTCCCTGATCGCACCGATAGAGAAGGTACCCGGTATCGCGGCGGCCGCGCCCTATGTGAACTTCACCGGCCTGATTGAGAGCGGCGCCCGGCTGGAGGCGCTGCAGGTGAAGGGCGTCGATCCGGCTCAGGAACCGCGTCTCAGCGCGCTGCCGCAGTTTGTGGCCGATAACGCCTGGTCCTCTTTTGCCGCGGGTAAGCAGCAGATCATCCTCGGCGGCGGCATTGCGAAATCGCTGAATGTGAAGCAGGGCGACTGGATCACCATCATGATCCCCAACAACGATGGTGACAACAAACTGCTGCAGCCCAAACGTATCCGGCTGCAGGTCAGCGGCATCCTGCAACTCAGCGGTATGCTCGATCACAGCCTGGCGCTGGTGCCGCTGGCGGACGCGCAGAAGTATCTGGAGATGGGTGACAGCGTTTCCGGCATCGCCCTGAAAATGAGCGATCCCTTCCAGGCGGTTAAGCTGGTGCGGGATGCCGGGGAAGCGACCCGTTCTTACGTCTATATTAAGAGCTGGATTGGCACCTACGGCTACATGTACCGGGATATTCAGATGATCCGCGCCATCATGTATCTGGCGATGGTGCTGGTGATCGGCGTGGCCTGCTTTAACATCGTCTCTACGCTGGTCATGGCGGTGAAGGATAAGAGCAGTGACATCGCGGTGCTGCGCACGCTCGGCGCGAAAGACCGGCTGATCCGCGCCATCTTCATCTGGTACGGTCTGCTGGCGGGGCTGCTGGGCAGCGTCAGCGGTGTGATCGCGGGCGTGCTGGTGGCGCTGAATCTGACCTCGCTGGTGCGCGGGCTGGAGTCGTTGACCGGCCATCATCTGCTGGCAGGCGATATCTACTTTATCGATTTCCTGCCGTCGGAACTGCACTGGATTGATGTGTTCTCAGTACTGATCACCGCGATTCTGCTGAGTCTGTTAGCGAGCTGGTATCCGGCGAGGCGCGCCAGCCGCATCGACCCGGCTCGGGTATTAAGCGGTCAGTAATAAAAGGCGGCGCGAGTGATTTCGCGCCGTCTCTGTTTTAAGACCTTTGCTGTAGGGCCAGGCCCGCAGCAACCGTTACTATCGGGTGAAGTTACCCGGAAACTGTTTATAGCGGCTCGCCGCAGCCGCTACGCCAGGAGATTTTATGCGTACACCACGTCGCCGCCTGCGACTTGCCCGCCTGAAGAAAACCCGGAGAAAGGTGCATCAGCGCTTCCGTCAGCGCATTTTTGAGCGCGACCGTCAGGCCGAACTGGCCGCCCATCCTCTGCCGCATGTGGTCGTACTGACCGGCGCGGGTATCTCTGCGGAGTCCGGCATCCGGACCTTCCGCGCCGCTGACGGCCTGTGGGAAGAGCATCACGTTGAAGATGTGGCGACACCCGAGGGCTTTCAGCGCGATCCGGCGCTGGTGCAGCGCTTCTACAACGCGCGCCGCCAGCAGCTTCAGCAGGCAGAGATCCAGCCCAACGCGGCCCATCTGGCTCTGGCGGAGCTGGAGCAGGTGCTGGGCGATAATTTCCTGCTGGTGACGCAGAACATCGACAACCTGCATGAACGGGCCGGTAACAGCCGGGTGCTGCACATGCACGGCGAGCTGTTAAAAGTGCGCTGCGTCTCCAGCGGTCAGGTGATCGAATGGACCGGGGATATTACCCCGGACGATCGCTGCACCTGCTGCCAGTTCCCCTCAGCGCTGCGGCCGCATGTGGTGTGGTTTGGTGAGATGCCGCTGGGTATGGAGGAGATTTATCAGGCGCTGGAGCAGGCCGATTACTTTATCGCGATTGGCACCTCGGGCCACGTCTACCCGGCAGCGGGTTTCGTGCATGAGGCTAAACTGCAGGGCGCGCACACGGTTGAACTCAATCTTGAACCAAGCCAGGTCGGCAATGAGTTTGCCGAGCGGCACTATGGCCTCGCAAGCGAGGTGGTGCCGGAGTTTGTTCACACCCTGCTGCGCGGTTGCTTCCGGTAAGCGGGGCAGGTGAGGCTGGCCTGGCGCAGTTCCGGCGTCTGAGATCAATCCCTGCTCCGACGCCGTCAGGCGGGCCCTGGCTGGCCCGCCTGATCCGCGCCCTTCAGCCACGTCCTCTTCAGAAACGGCGGCGCTAGCGGCCGGCTTTCAGCTGCTGGAACAGCGTTTCGTACTGAACGCTGGCCTCACCCACGTCATCCTGCCATTCGCCATGTTTAATCACGTCGGCGGGCGGATAGAGCGAGGGATCGTTCGCCACGGCCGGTGGCAGCAGGGCTTTGGCGGCAGGGTTTGGCGTGGGATAACCGATGGTCTCCGCGACTCTGGCGGCGACGTCCGGGCGCAGCAGGAAGTTAATCAGCTTCAGGGCGCCGGCTCTGTTTTTCGCATTGGCCGGGATCGCCAGGTTATCCATCCAGAAGATGCCGCCCTCTTCAGGCCAGACCACCGCTAACGGCGTACCCGCCTGACGCGCGACATAGGCCGATCCATTCCAGAGCATCCCCAGATTCACCTCGCCTTCCATATAAGGGTTCCCCGGATTATCGGAGTTGAAGGCCAGCACGTTAGGCATCAGTTTTTTCAGCTCCAGATACGCCGCTTTAATCTGCGCCGGATCGCGGGTATTGCCAGAGTAACCCAGCTTGCGCAGCGCCATCTGGAACACTTCGCGCGCATCGTCGGTCAGCAGCAGGCTCTGCTTATATTCCGGCTTCCAGAGGTCGGCCCAGCGGGTCACCTTGCTGGCGTCGATCTCGTCGGTATTCACGCCGATCGCCGTGGCGCCCCAGATATAGGGGATCGAGTAGTCATTGTTGGGATCGAACGGCTTATTCAGCAGATCGGGATCGAGATTACTGAAGTTGCTGAGCTGGCTTTTATCGATCTTCTGCAGCATCCCCTCGTTACGCATCTTCGCCACGAAGTAGGTCGAGGGCACCACCAGATCGTAAGCGCCCTCTTTCCAGGTTTTCAGCTTGGCGTACATGCTCTCGTTGGACTCATAGGTGGAGTAGATCACCTTAATCCCGGTCTCTTTGGTGAACTGCTCCAGCAGCCCTGGCGGCACATACTCCGTCCAGTTATAGAAGTAGAGCGTGTTGCTGTCGTCGGCCTGAGCCACGTTCATGCCCAGCAGCAGCGCACCTGCCGCCAGCCAGTGAGATCGCTTTTTCATCATCTTTCCTCTTATCGATTTCTGTCGCGCAGTAACCACTGGCTGGCCGCAACCAGCAGCAACGACAGCAGCAGTAAAATGGTGGCCAGCGCATTCACCTCCGGTGAGACGCCAACCTTGACCATGGAGTAGATCTTCAGCGGTAAGATCTCAAATGTCGGGCCGGTGACGAACGACGAGACCACCACATCATCCATGGAGAGGGTAAAGCTCAACAGCCAGCCCGCCGCGACCGCAGGCATCGCCAGCGGCAGGATAATCCGGCGCAGGATGGTCGTTTCGCTGGCACCGAGATCTCTGGCCGCCTCCAGCATCCGCACATCAAACCCTTTCAGCCGTGAGTAGACCGTAATCACCACAAACGGCAGGCAGAAGGTGATATGGGAGATCAGCAGCGACCAGAAGCCCAGCGAAATGCCCAGCAGCATAAACAGCACCAGCAGGGAGATCGCCATCACGATGTCCGGCGACATCATCACCACAAACAGCATGCCGCTGACAAACGGCTTGCCGCGAAAGCGATAGCGATAGAGTGCCACGGCGGTGAGGGCACCGATCAGCGTGGCGCAGCTGGCAGAGAGCACGCCCATGATTAACGAATGCTGTGCCGCCTGAAGCAGACTGTCGTTGTTCACCAGCAGGCTATACCACGTCGTCGTGAAGCCCTGCCAGTTAATACCGAACCGGGAGGCGTTAAACGAATTGACGATCAGAATCACAATCGGTATGTAAAACCAGGCGTAAATCAGCGCCATAAACGCGCCGCGTAACAGGCGAGCCATCATCCTAAATCCACCCTGTTATTCAGCAGTCGCGCGACGCGCCAGTAGATCAGCAGCAGCAGCCCCATTATCAGGGTCATGACGACGCTGGTGGCGGCCCCCAGTGGCCAGTCACGGATATTCAGGAACTGGCTCTTGATAATATTGCCGATCAGCAGGTTCCTGGCGCCGCCCATCAGATCGGCAACATAGAACAGCCCCATCGCCGGGATAAACACCAGCAGGCAGCCCGCGATGATGCCGGGCATGGTCAGCGGCAGAATCACCCGGAAAAAGGTCTGCAGTTTACCGGCACCCAGGTCGCGCGCCGCTTCCAGCAGCGGTCTGTCCAGCTTCTCCAGGCTGGAGTAGAGCGGCAGCACCATAAACGGCAGCAGGATATAAATCAGACCCAGGATCACCGCTTCCGGCGTATAGATGATGCGAAACGGCTTGTCGATCAGCCCCAGCGACAGCAGGCCGTCGTTCAGCCAGCCACGGGTGCTGAGGAAGATTTTCAGGCCATAGATGCGGATCAGCGAGTTGGTCCAGAACGGCACAATCAACAGGAACAGCATCAGCGGACGCCGGCGCGGCGGCAGTTTCGTCAGGCACCAGGCGAAGGGATAGCCCAGCAGCAGGCAGCCGAGTGTAGCGATCAGCGCCATATTCAGGGAGTGCAGCAGCACCCCGGCGTAGAGCGGATCGAGCAGGCGTCCATAGTTGCTGAGCGTCGGCGTCGTGCTGACGAAACGGGCTTCATCACGCGTCAGAAAGCTGGTGACGAAGATCATCAGATCAGGAATAAAGACGAACAGCGTCAGCCAGCCGACAATCAGCGCGATGACGCACTTCTGAAAACCATTACGCATCAGCTTCATAGGGCAGTACCACCTCCCAGCCTGGCACCCAGTTCACCACCATTTTCTGATTCAGCGAGTGGTCGAAGTCCGGATCGTCTTCATTAAAGAATTCGCTGACCGTAATCAGCTTGCCATTCTCCAGCGCGACGACGGACTCCAGCGTCATGCCTTTATAGTTCCGTTCGCGCACATAGCCAATCAGGCCATCTGCCGGGCGCTCATCATGGACCTCGTCGACCCGCAGATCTTCCGGCCGCAGCATCACATGCAGCCGGTCACCGGCGCTGACCGGGAAGGGGCAGTGAATCTGACACTCGCGCCCCTCAACGCGCGCCCGCACCGCAGGCGCCTCATCGGCGGCGATGACCTCGGCGTCAAACAGGTTGATTTCGCCGATGAAGCGGGCGACAAACAGGTTTTCAGGCTCTTCGTAGACTTCGCGCGGCGTGCCGTCCTGCACCACCTTGCCATCGCGCATCACCACGATACGGTCGGACATGGTCAGCGCCTCTTCCTGATCGTGCGTGACAAAGACGAAGGTGATGCCGAGCTTACGCTGCAGCGCCTTCAGCTCATTCTGCATCTGACGGCGTAGCTTGTAGTCCAGCGCCGAGAGTGATTCGTCCAGCAGCAGCACTCTGGGCCGGTTGACCACGGCGCGGGCGATCGCCACCCGCTGCTGCTGACCGCCAGAGAGCTGATGCGGACGCCGATCGGCGAAGCTCTCCAGCTGCACCATTGCCAGCGCTTCGTTAACCCGTTCGCTTATCTGCGCCGCCGGCGTTTTCTGCATCCGCAGGCCAAACGCCACGTTCTCAAACACCGTCATGTGCGGGAACAGCGCATAGCTCTGGAACACGGTATTGACGTGACGATGCTCGGCGGGCGTGTCGGTAATATCCTGATTATCGAGCGTGATCTGGCCGCGGTCGGCATCTTCGAGACCGGCGATCAGGCGCAGGATCGTCGTTTTGCCGCAGCCCGACGGGCCGAGCAGGGTGATAAACTCACCGTGATGAATGGTCAGGTTAAAATCATCAATGATGGTTTTACCGTCGAAAGCTTTACTGATGCCAGAAAGCGTAACCAGCGCCTGCTGTGCGCGTGTTTGCGTCATTTTAGTCTCAGTCTGTTAGAGGTCGGACAGGTTTCAGCGTAGCCGCATCGCGCAGCCAGCCAGCAAAGAGGGCGGATGATACCTGAAAAATACGGTAATGCCATGATTTGCCTGCCCGATCGGGGCTAATGGGCGCAATGACGGAAAAGATTGCGGGATTTACCGCAACATTCGCCGGGTGCGTCGCTTTTTTCAGGCTTACCGCTTTCCCAAAGGTCCCCGACAGCGCTAACCTGTCTGCGAATGATTTTACGCAACATTGCGTTCGGCGGGTCTGTGAATAATAGCGGACGGCACTTTTAAAGGATGGGATATGGAACAGTTACTTGAGCGCTTTTTGAGTTATGTGGCAGTTGAGACCCAGGCTAAGCCGCAGGCGCGCCAGGTGCCCAGCAGTGAAGGGCAGTGGACGCTGGCGCGTCAGCTGCAGGAGGAGCTGCTGGCCCTGGGCTTTGTGGATGTCACCCTGAGCGATCACTGCTGCGTGATGGGTACGCTGCCCGCCAACGTTGACTGGCCGACGCCGGTCATCGGTTTCATCTCCCACATGGATACCTCGCCCGATTTCACGGCGAAGCATGTGAATCCGCAGATCATCGAGAACTATCGCGGCGGCGATATCGCGCTGGGTAACGGCAACGAGATTCTGTCGCCGGTGATGTTCCCGGTGCTGCACAAGCTGATCGGCCACACGCTAATCACCACCGATGGTAAAACCCTGCTGGGCGCGGACGACAAGGCGGGCATCGCCGAGATTATGACGGCGATGGCGGAGCTGGTCGCCAGCGACAGGCCGCACGGCGCTATCCGCGTGGCCTTTACGCCCGATGAGGAGATTGGCCGCGGCACCTCGCACTTTGACGTAGAAGCCTTTGCCGCAGACTGGGCCTACACCATCGACGGCAGCGATCTGGGCGAGTTCGAGTATGAGAACTTCAACGCGGCCTCGGCCACCGTGAAAATCGTCGGCAACAACGTGCATCCCGGTTCGGCTAAAGGGGTCATGGTGAATGCGCTGGACCTGGCTAACCAGTTCCACGCGGCGGTCCCGGCCAGCGAAAAACCGCAGTTCACCGACGGCTATCAGGGTTTCTATCATCTGCATCAGATCAAGGGCACTGTTGAACACGCCGAGATGCTCTACATCATCCGTGATTTTGAAACCGGGAGTTTCGAGCAGCGTAAAGAGACGCTGCTGCAGATTGCTGCGGAGATCAACAAGACCCTGCATGAAGACTGCTCGATCACGGTCGAGATCACCAACAGCTACCGCAACATGCGTGAAAAAGTTGAGCCGTTCCCGCACATCATCGAGCTGGCGTTGCAGGCGATGCGCGACTGCGACATTGAGCCGGTGGTGAAGCCGATTCGCGGCGGAACCGATGGGTCGGCCCTGTCATGGAAAGGTCTGCCGTGCCCGAACATCTTTACCGGCGGCTACAACTACCACGGCAAGCATGAGTTCGCCTCACTGAATATCATGGCGAAGTCGGTCGAGGTGATTGTCCGCCTGTCAGAGCTGGCGGCGCAGAAGAAGGATTAAAAAAAAGGCTCTCTGCCAGCATCGCAGAGAGCCTGATTCAGCCGCCGCGCACGGATGCGCCGCGCGGCTTATTCGTCGCCGAAGTACCAGTAACCGGCATTCACCAGACCGGCAATCTGCGCCAGCACCGCCGGATCGTCCAGCGCATCACCCAGATCGTCGAGCGTGATGCGACTGTGATGGGCCAGAACTGCCATCACCTCCGGACGCGAACACTCAACCTGCTCACCGTTCACATAGACCGCATTGCCAATCGTCAGCACACGCAGGCCACCTAACCGGCTCAGGGCGTCGCCCTGCTGCAGCGCATCGTAGATCTCGTCAGGCTGATAAGGCGGTTCCGGCGGCGCGACATCCAGTTCATGGCGTGACTGCGAAATGAATTCGCCGAACCAGCGTTCAAAGTGTTCAGGCTGATTGACCACATCCAGCATCAGCTGACGCACCCCTTCAATCTCCTGCGGCAGGATCTGCGACGGACAGTCACGCGCCGGTACGTCCGGATCGCTGAAGCGCAGGCTGCCCAGCTCATTGGCCAGCGCGTAGTCAGCAAAGCCGCTGATCAGCTCACGGCCGCTGGGGGCGCGGAAGCCGACGGAGTAGTTCAGCGCGTTCTCCAGCGAGTAGCCCTCGTGCGGGAATCCCGGCGGAATATAGAGAATATCGCCCGGCTCCATCTCTTCATCAATGATGGCGTCGAAAGGTTCGACCTGCAGCAGGTCCGGGTGCGGGCAGTGCTGCTTCAGCGGCACCTTT
Source organism: Pantoea deleyi (assembly GCF_022647325.1). NCBI lineage: Bacteria > Pseudomonadati > Pseudomonadota > Gammaproteobacteria > Enterobacterales > Erwiniaceae > Pantoea > Pantoea deleyi. Next base: position 2,431,555 of record NZ_CP071405.1, on the reverse strand, counting down.
TCCCCGACGCGCCAGCGACGGCGGCCCATTCCCTGAATAATAAAGACATCATACTGATCGAAATGGGGGCCGACACCGCCGCCAGGCACGGCAAACGACACCATCAGGTCGTCAACGCGCCAGTCGGGCAGGAAACGGAAAGGGCGCATCAGCGCCGCGGAAGGCTCATGCCAGTGGTTCACTGCCTGAACCAGCAGCGACCAGTTGTTCTCGCCCAGATGATCGTAGCTCTCAAACGGGCCGTGGCTGACCTGCCATTTGCCATCCTGATGGCTGACCAGGCGGCTATCCACCTCGTTTTCCATCGCCAGTCCGGCCAGTTCATCCGGTGAAAGGGGATCCACAAAGTATTTAAAACCACGCTTCAGCACCACCGGGCGTTTCTGCCAGTAGCGCTGAATAAAATCGGGCCAGTTAAGATCGAGCTGATAGTCCATACAAGGGTTCCGCTTAGGGCTGCAAATGCCAGCAAGTATAACAGCCCCGGAAGGTTTCTACTCGCGGCGATGTTCGACTTCCTGGCGCTTAAAGATCACTTCCATTCGTGCGCCGCCCAGTGCGCTGCTGGAGGCGATGACGTTACCCTCATACTGTTCGAGAATATCGCGCACCACCGCCAGGCCTAATCCCTGACCGGGTCGCAGGGTATCCACGCGCTGGCCGCGGACGAACACCAGATCGCGCTTGCTTTCGGGGATGCCGGGGCCATCATCGTCGATGTAGAGGTGCAGCACGTTTTCACTCTGAAACGCGCTGACTTCGATAAATTCCAGGCAATATTTGCAGGCGTTATCGAGCACGTTGCCCAGCACTTCCATAAAGTCGTTCTGATCGCCGACGAAGGTCAGCTCCGGCGAGATATCAAGCGTAATCGCCACGCCTTTGCGCTGATAGACTTTGTTCAGGGCCGAACAGAGGCTGTCGAGCAGGCCGGAAACGGAGTGCAGGTCGCGCTGCAGCGGGTTGTGATCGGCCTGCATACTGGCGCGATGGAGATAGTAACCCACCTGCTGCGAGATGCGGCTGATCTGCTCCAGCATCACCGGCTCTGCCTGTTCCACCGTCAGCTCTTTTCCGTTGCGCAGCGACCGCAGCGTGCTCTGCAGCACGGCCAGCGGCGTTTTCAGGCTGTGGGTCAGGTCGGAGAGGGTGGTGCGATAACGGGTGTAGCGCTGCCGCTCATTCGTCAGCAGCAGGTTGAGGTTACGCACCAGGCTGCGCAGCTCCTGCGGCGGATTGTCCGCCAGGTTTTCGCGCTGGCTGGTCTCCAGTTCACGCACCTGCTGGGTCAGGGTGCCGATCGGCCGCAGGCTCCAGTGCGCGGCCAGCCACAGCAGCGGCACAATCAGGATCAGGTTCGCCGCCAGCACATAGCTGAACCACGACCAGACGACGTCCGAGTGCTGCAGCTCCTGCGGGATCGAGTCCACCACCACGATGGTGAGCGCAGGCAGATTGGTGGTGGCATCGTAACGGTTAACGGCGACTGAGTGCGTGAAAGTGTCGTTGCTGTCCGTATCCCAGTCGTTGAGCCGCCGCTGCGCATTGATGTTGTTACCCATCGCCATCATGCTGGTGTGGTTGCTGGTATCAATCTCGTAGAAGTCCGGCTTCAGCAGCCATTCCCGGCGGATCTTTTTCCGGATATCGGGCACGTTGCGCTGCTGCCACAGCAGCTTGCCCTGCTCATCGTAGATAAACACCAGCGTCGGAAAGTTAAGCGTCATCCGCTCCGGCTGGGCGATGGTGAGCTTGTTGTCATGCCACTGCGCCAGCGTAAAGAACAGGTTGCTCTCACCGCGCATCACGCGGTAGGTATTCTTGTCGAAACTCACCACATAGCCGATGACCGCGACCATACCGTAAGAGAGAGAGAGGAAGAGAACGATGGCTGCAGAGGCCAGCAGAAAGCGGGCCCGCAGCGAGATAGGGCGATAGCGGTTAAACCAGGACATGGTCAGAGATCAAAGCGGTAACCCTGGCCACGCACGGTGGCGATCACGTCAGTCGGGTGCAGCGCCAGAATCTTTTTGCGCAGACGGCCCATCAGAACGTCGATGGTGTGACTCTCGCGCAGTTCTGCATCCGGATAGAGCTGCAGCATTAGCGAATCTTTGCTGACCACTTTGCCGGCGTTGCGGATCAGCGTCTCGACAATGGTGTACTCAAAGGCGGTGAGTTTCACCGGCTCCTCATTCACCGTGAGTTCGCGACGGGAGAGATCCACCTGGAACGGCGGCATATCGATGATCTGCGAGGCGTGCCCGCTGTTGCGACGCATCAGCGCCTGCAGACGTGCGGCCACTTCTTCAATATGGAACGGCTTGGTCACGTAGTCATCCGCACCGGCTTCCAGCGCTTCGACTTTCGCCTGCCAGCCTTCGCGGGCGGTCAGCACCAGGATTGGCTGACGGACGGCATCGCTGCGCCAGCGGCGAATCAGCGACATGCCATCTTCATCCGGCAGGCCAAGATCCACCAGCGCGATATCCGGAAGGTGTTCCCGCAGAAAATAGTCGGCTTCTTTGGCGTCTTCGGCGGCATCGACCTGATGGCCCATGTCACGTAACTGGACGGCGAGATGATGGCGCAGCAGGGCATTGTCTTCAACAACCAGAACACGCATAGAAATTCCTTACACTCTGTTTGAGTCAACCTGCAGAAAGTATACGCGAAATGTATTAAACAAGATGTTAACGCAGACCGGAGAGAACCGGTCTGCGGCGGGCATTATTTCAGATCGTCAACCATCTGGATAGCACGGCCAAGATAGTTTGCCGGCGTCATCTGCTTCAGACGCACTTTTTCCTCTTCCGGCAGCGCCAGGCTGTCGATAAAGGCCTGCATACCGGCGGCATCCACGCGCTTGCCGCGCGTCAGCTCTTTCAGTTTCTCATACGGCTTTTCGATGCCGTAACGGCGCATCACGGTCTGGATCGGCTCGGCCAGTACTTCCCAGTTGTGATCCAGTTCGTCCAGCAGGCGATCGCGGTTCACTTCCAGCTTGGAGATGCCTTTCAGCGTGGCCTGATAGGCGATCAGCGCATAACCCACGCCCACGCCGAGGTTACGCAGCACGGTGGAGTCGGTCAGGTCACGCTGCCAGCGGGAAACCGGCAGTTTGCTGGCCAGGTGCTGCAGCACGGCGTTCGCCAGGCCCAGGTTGCCTTCGGAGTTTTCGAAGTCGATCGGGTTGACCTTGTGTGGCATGGTCGAGGAGCCAATCTCACCGGCGATGGTTTTCTGTTTGAAGTGGTTCAGCGCCACATAGCCCCAGATATCGCGATCGAAATCGATCAGGATGGTGTTGAAACGGGCGATGCAGTCAAACAGCTCGGCGATGTAGTCGTGCGGCTCGATCTGGGTGGTGTAAGGGTTCCAGGTCACGCCCAGCGAGGTGACAAATTCTTCGCTCAGCGTGTGCCAGTCCACTTCAGGATAGGCGGCAATGTGGGCGTTGTAGTTGCCAACCGCGCCGTTGATTTTACCCAGCACTTCGACCTGGTTCAGCTGACGCAGCTGACGCTCCATGCGGTAAGCGACGTTCGCCATCTCTTTACCCATGGTGGAAGGGGTCGCGGGCTGGCCGTGGGTACGGGAGAGCAGCGGAATATCGCGGTATTCGCTGGCCAGCCCTTTCACGGCACCAATCAGCTGCTGCCAGTAAGGCAGGATCACGTCACGGCGCGCCGTTTCCAGCATCAGCGCGTGCGACAGGTTGTTGATATCTTCGGAGGTGCAGGCGAAGTGGATGAATTCCGAGACGGCGTGCAGGGCAGGGAGATCGGCGACTTTCTCTTTCAGGAAATACTCTACCGCCTTCACATCGTGGTTGGTGGTGCGCTCAATGGTTTTGATACGCGCGGCATCGTCTTCGGAGAAACCGGCGACAATCGCATCAAGGAAAGCGTTTGCGTCAGCGTCAAATGCAGGAACTTCCTTGATCTCTGCGGTCGCGGCCAGTTTTTGTAACCAGCGAACTTCAACCTCAACGCGGAATTTCAGCAAACCAAATTCGCTGAAAATCGCACGCAGCGGGCTGACTTTATCGCCGTAACGACCATCGACAGGTGAGACGGCGGTCAGAGAGGATAATTCCATCAGTGCAACTCCTGAATCATTTAGCAGTGTTTTGCCGCACCGACTTAGTAAGTCAGTGGCAGCCGGGATAAGAGGGTTTTCGCTTCACGCAGCAAACGCTGACGCGAGAACATCAGTTGCAGTCGGCCACCACCGACCTGCTGCCACAGTACGGCAGCACGGATACCGGCTAACAGGGTGGCGCGAACCTTGCTCTGAACCTGGGTATTCTGCAGAACCGCCGGAGAGCCGGTGACCTGGATGCGCGGGCCCAGCGGGCTGATCACATCTACGTAGATGCCCGCCATCGCGCTGAGAATGGTATCCGACTCCAGTTCATAGTGAGCAAGCTGACGATCCAGCTGGCTGATACGCTGCGCCAGCGTGTTCATGGCGGACTGGCTGCCGCTGAGCTTGCGCTCCAGCACCATCATGCTCAGCGTATAACGGGTCAGTTCAGCCCCGGCGCCCTGGCGACTGGTGCTGTTCAGCATCGCCATCAGGGTTTTGAGTCCGAGGCGCAGGTTAGCTTCACTGTTGCCGAACACCGCCAGCGTGGAGCCAGGATTGAGATCCAGCACGCTGCGCAGCGAGACGGTCAGCGCCTCCGGCTGGCAGTGGCCCTGCTGAGCCAGCTGCTGCACCAGATGCGCGGACTGACAGATGCCCGCCAGCGCCAGCGTGATGTCCTGATAATTTTTCGCCACGGTTACTCCTGTTTACGCGTCATCAATGCGGGCCAGGCCCGCTTACTCTGTCACCAGCGGCAGACGCTGTTCAATAATACCGCCACCGAGGCAGATGTCGCCAAGATAAAACACCGCGGACTGGCCCGGCGTAACGGCGGCAACCGGCTCGTCGAAACGCACCTCAATCCGGTCATCGCCCTGCGGAAGGATCTCACAGGGAATGTCGGTCTGACGATAGCGGGTTTTCACGGTGCAGCGAAGCGGGGCGGTGATCGGATTGCGATCGACCCAGTGCAGCTGCTGCGCAATCAGGCCAACGGACATCAGTCGCGGATGATCGCCACCCTGGGCGACAATCAGGCGGTTACGCGCCACATCCTTATCGACCACATACCACGGGTCATCTTTGCTCTCTTTCAGGCCGCCAATGCCCAGACCTTTACGCTGCCCCAGCGTATGGTACATCAGCCCCTGATGCTCACCGACAATCTGGCCTTCGGTGGTTTCGATTTCGCCAGGCTGTGCCGGGAGATAGCGCGCCAGGAAGTCGCGGAACTTGCGCTCGCCGATAAAACAGATGCCGGTCGAGTCTTTCTTCTTCGCGGTGATCAGATCCAGCTGCTCAGCAATGCGGCGCACTTCCGGTTTTTCCAGCTCACCGACCGGGAACAGGCTCTGGGCGATCTGCTGGTGGCTCAGCGTGTAGAGGAAGTAGCTCTGATCTTTGTTGCCATCCAGCCCGCGTAACAGCTGGCTCTGGCCCGCCACATCCTTGCGACGCACGTAGTGACCGGTCGCGATGAAATCGGCGCCAAGATCTTCTGCGGCGAACTCCAGGAACGCTTTGAATTTGATCTCTTTGTTGCAGAGGATATCGGGATTAGGCGTACGACCGGCCTTGTACTCTTCGAGGAAATGCTCAAAGACGTTATCCCAGTATTCCGCAGCAAAGTTAACTTTGTGCAGCTTAATCCCGAGCTTGTCGCACACCGCTTGCGCATCGGCCAGATCGTCCGCGGCGGTACAATACTCCTCGCCATCGTCCTCCTCCCAGTTCTTCATGAACAGGCCTTCAACCTGATAACCCTGCTGCTGCAGTAACCAGGCGGAAACGGAAGAATCGACGCCGCCGGACATACCGACGATCACTTTTTTCTGGCTGTTGTCAGACATGACACGCTCGCATTACGATAAAAAAACAGGCGGCGCATTCTATCATGCTGAAGGCAGGCGCGCACCCTCATGAAACGGCCAGCGGAACGGGCTGACCAGATGCAACGGATAACGGATACCCTGTTGCCACAGGCGTACGCTCTCCGCCACCAGCGGCGAACGCAGGTTAGAGGCCGTGAGAATCTGCGCTGGCGGCAGCCACCAGCAGCAATCGATGTCACTGTCGTGCGGCTGCGCAGGCGCTTTTTCCGCCAGATCGACACCAAACAGAAAACGCACGAAAGGTGTACTGTCCGGGGCGATCCACTGATGGATCCCGAGGAAATAGTGCATCTGCGCCGCGATCCCGGTCTCTTCATACAGCTCGCGCGCGGCGGCTTCCTGCAGCGTTTCGTCGGCTTCAAGGTGCCCGGCAGGCTGGTTCCAGGTGGCGCGACCGTTAATCGTCTCCTCCACCACCAGCAGTTCACCTTCTGCCTGAACCAGACAGGCGACAGTAACATGAGGTTTAAACATCCTTTCTCCGCAATTGTTAACCTGAGGTTATAAAAAAACGGTTTTCAGCACGGGCTGTCGCTGATGTCGCGCCATGCGCCCGGGGCCAGATCGTCGAGCGTATAACTCCCCATGGCAAAGCGGATCAACCGCAGGGTGGGAAAGCCGATATAGGCGGTCATCCGGCGAACCTGCCGGTTGCGGCCTTCATAAAGCGTGACCTTCAGCCACTGGGTCGGAATGCTTTTGCGCTCGCGGATCGGCGGCTGACGCGGCCAGAGCCACGCCGGTTCGGCCACTTTTTCGATGCCGGCGGGCAGCGTCAGGCCATCTTTCAGATTAACCCCATCCCGCAGCGGCTGCAGATCCGCCTCCTGTGGCTCGCCCTCCACCTGCACATAATAGACCTTGCCCGTGCGCTTACCGGGCTGTGTCAGCGCGGCCTGCAGGGCGCCGTCGTTAGTGAGCACCATCAGTCCTTCGCTGTCTCGGTCGAGGCGACCGGCGGCATAGACCTCTGTCACGCTGACAAAATCTTTCAGCGTGCGGCGGCCCGCTTCATCGGTGAACTGCGGCAGAACGTCGAAGGGTTTGTTAAACAGAATGACGCGGCGCGGGGCCGCCGGGCGGGCAGGCGCACGCCGCGTATCACGCGTCGGGCGGCTGAATCGTTTATCCTGGTGAATTCGTTGAGAAGTTTTTCGCATGGGCTTTGCAGTCAGAAACATTCGGCGCATTATAACGTGAAATTGCGATGATTGGCGTGGCGTAAATATTCAAGTAGTATTGACCCGCATCTTACAAATCATTAACAAACGCCCAGGAGAGGTTAATGGAAAGCAAAGTAGTTGTTCCGGCGGAAGGTCAAAAAATCACCCTGAATCAGGGCAAGCTGACAGTGCCAAACAATCCGGTCATTCCTTACATTGAAGGTGACGGTATCGGTGTTGACGTTTCCCCGGTAATGCTGAAAGTGGTCGACGCGGCGGTGAAGAAAGCCTACAACGGCGAGCGTAAGATCTCCTGGATGGAGATTTACACCGGTGAAAAATCAGTCGAACTCTACGGCCAGGACGTCTGGCTGCCACAGGAAACGCTGGATTTAATCAAAGAATATCGCGTGGCAATCAAAGGCCCACTGACTACCCCGGTCGGCGGCGGTATTCGTTCACTGAACGTGGCTCTGCGTCAGGAGCTTGACCTCTACGTCTGCCTGCGTCCGGTACGTTACTACAAAGGCACCCCAAGCCCGGTAAAACGCCCTGAAGAGACCGACATGGTGATCTTCCGTGAGAACTCCGAAGATATCTATGCGGGTATCGAGTGGAAAGCGGGCTCTGCCGAAGCGGACAAAGTGATCAAGTTCCTGCGTGAAGAGATGGGCGTGAAGAAGATTCGCTTCCCTGAGCAGTGTGGTATCGGTGTTAAGCCGTGTTCTGAAGAGGGCACCAAGCGTCTGGTGCGTGCTGCAGTGGAATACACCATCACCAACGATCGTGATTCACTGACGCTGGTTCACAAAGGCAACATCATGAAGTTCACCGAAGGCTCTTTCAAAGACTGGGGATACCAGTTAGTGAAAGAAGAGTTCGGCGGCGAACTGATCGACGGCGGCCCGTGGATGAAGTTCAAAAACCCGAACACCGGCAAAGAGATCATCGTGAAAGATGTGATCGCGGATGCGTTCCTGCAGCAGATCCTGCTGCGTCCGGCTGAATATGACGTGATCGCCTGTATGAACCTGAACGGTGACTACATCTCTGACGCCCTGGCTGCGCAGGTGGGCGGTATCGGTATCGCTCCAGGCGCTAACATCGGTGACGAATGTGCGCTGTTCGAAGCCACCCACGGCACCGCACCGAAGTATGCCGGTCAGGATAAAGTGAACCCAGGTTCTGTCATCCTGTCTGCAGAGATGATGCTGCGTCATCTGGAGTGGTTCGAAGCGGCTGACCTGATTGTTAAAGGTGTTGAAGGCGCTATCGCTAACAAGACTGTGACTTACGATTTCGAACGCCTGATGGATGGCGCTAAACTGCTGAAATGTTCAGAGTTTGGCGACGCGATCATCGAAAATATGTAATCACTGCCTGAGCCAGCACAGCGTTTAATTCTGTGCTGGCTTTATACTGCCCACGCGTCCGGTTCTGTCCTCTCTTATCGTCACTTCTTCGGCTTCAACAGACACCGCTTAGCGTTGTCGCTACAAGAAACATCCCTTTAACATGCGCCCCATCCGGAAAACGATGCCCCGCGCAGGTGTAACAATACATTTCCTTTAGACGTAAATTGTAATACTTCTGCAAATTATATTATCCGATGCCACTGTAAAAACGGCGTGAAAAGCCACTTCGCGTCTCTGTCTGCGCCGCTATAGCGTTACTGTAAATGCTCACGCTATGGAGGATGTATGGATACGAAATATACAAAAGACGCGATTCATCTCTGCCGCCTGATGTTTGGTCAGGCGGTACTGGAATTATTAGCCGAAGATCAGCCGGTGACCAATTACGCGCTGGAAGCAAAGATAAAGGGCATGTTGCCCGATGCGCAGCCTGCGCTGGTTTACAGTGTGGCACTTGAGCTGTTAAACGATACGCTCTGCTAATGCCTGCCCGCTGAAGGACGCGCCCGGCATGAACTCTGCCGGGCCAGGCTGGCATAAAACGGGTCAGGGGGTTTATGGAATCCGACACGCAAAAAGCGCCGTTGAACATGATCGTGATGCCGCCGCGGTGTAGTCTGCAGCAGAAATACAGGGAGGATAGGATGGACGATGAGTCAGTCGATGATGCTATTGCGGCATGCCGCCTGCTGTTTGGCCAGGCTGTGCTGGAGATCCTGGCCGAGGATAAGCCACTTACGCGCGACGCGATTTCAGAAAACATTGAGAGGATGTTTAACGGTATCCCTTCAGAACCCGTTATGAAGCTGGCTATCAGCCTGCTGACAAAAAGCAGCGACTGACAATCTGCACTCTGCCAGGCACCGGTTGCCGACACCGGTGGCTATGCCGCGCCTGACATCCCTTGCTGGCACTATCACAGCCGGAATCCCATCCTGGCTCTCACCGGAGAGAATCCTTACTGTAAGGTGCCGCGCCGGTACTTAACAAAAAACTAACTATGGAACCAATCTGACACTGCGCTGACTAATTTGCTGACTATTACCGTTACGTTATCGTTTCCAGAGCGTTAACCGGGCGAGTCTCACCTTATTCAGCCGGAATGGCTTAGCCTGTGCGCAGAGGATGTCAGATATGCGGGTTTTAATTATTTGTCGGGATAACATTGGCGACACCTTACTGACCACACCGTTAATCAGTGCGCTCGCGCAGTCGGGTCAGCATCAGGTGGATGTGCTGACCAACCACTACGCCGCACCTGTGTTAGAGCATAACCCCGACATCCGGCAGCTCTTCCGTTACACCAAACTGCATCACCGGGAGGCCGGGCAGGGGCGGCTCGCCTGCCTGCTCCAGCGGCTGACGCTGATGCGGAGCCTGAAAAAGCAGCGCTACGATGTGGTTATTCTGGCAAAAAGCCGCTGGGATCGGCATGGCCTGAAATGGGTGAAAACGGTGCGGCCCGGTCGGGTGATCGCGCTGGGTCAGCAGCCGCACCCGCTGATTACCGATCTGTTACCGTCCGATCCGTCACCCGCTCACATCAGTGAAATTCTGTTCCGCCTGGGACGGCCATTGCAGCCCGACGCTGCCACGCCTGGCCGACTGACGCTGCGGCCGGATGCGACCCTGGCGGCCCGCCTGCGGGAGAAATACGCTATCGATCCCGCCATCCCGGTTTATGCCTTGCAGATCAGCGCCCGTAAGCCGAGTCAGCAGTGGGAAGTCACCCGCTTTGCCGGGCTGGCGGAGAAAATCGCCGCACGTCATCGCTGCCAGATTATGCTGCTCTGGTCACCCGGCAGCCGCGATAATCCGCGTCATCCCGGCGATGATGAGAAGGCGCGCGACATCATGGCGCTCTGTCCCCATCTTCCGGTCAAAGCGGTGCCGACCAGCAGTCTGTCGGAGCTGATTGCGGCAATGTCGTTGTGTCAGGGGCTGGTCAGCAGTGATGGCGGGGCAATGCATGTGGGCGCCGCGCTGGGATTACCGGTCGTTGCGCTGTTTGGTGACAGCGACCCGGCCTGCTGGCATCCGTGGCAGGTGGCGTATCAGGTGCTGCAACCCGTTTCGCGAGAGGTTAATGCGCTGACCAGTTGTGAGGTCTATGACGCATTCATCCACACCATTATTCAGGCGTCCGCGGCGGGCCAGACGCCCGAGCGGGCTGCTTCACACAGCAGGGCGACGGTCAGCGGATAGCCGGCTTTTGCGGCACCGGCTCTGAACCCGCGAGCCGGTGCGAAACGCCGCGCTTTATGCGCCGGAAAATAACGCGCTTCATCGTAGTGTTCTGAACTGACGCCAAAGGTGACAAAGAAGTCACTCATCAGAATCGCAAACTCCACCTCGTTCAGCGGAAGTTGCTGCAGATAGAATCCGGCCCGGTCAGCTCTGCGGAAGTGCCCCAGGGCGGTGGGCCGATTGTGATATTCGATCAGCGTGATGATGGCCTGAGAGAGTTCGCTCATTATCCCACCAGTTTCGCCACGGCCTGCCCGACCTCTTCGGGTTTGATTGCCGCCATCGGATGCTGCGATGCGGTGTTATCCGGACGATGAATAATGATGTGACGATCGCTGTCCTGGCAGGGGCCGGTGTAGCGTGGATTGGCGGTGGCGAAGAGGCTGACGGTCGGCGTCTGTGCTGCCACGGCGATGTGCAGCGGCCCGGTGTCGCCGGTGACCAGCAGATCCAGCGTGCGAATCAGGCCAATCAGCCCGCTCAGGTTGGTTTTTCCCGCCATCGGCGTGATGTTGCTGCGGCAGTGGGGAGGCAGGCCTTCGATAAATGCCCGCTCAAGAGGCTGCTCAGCGGCGGTTCCGGTCACGACAATCTCTGCATCGGGCCAGCGTGCAAGCAGTGCGGTCGCGAGCTGGCAGAAAGATTCCAGCGGCCAGCGGCGAATATCTTTAGAGGCCCCAAGCTGGAACCCGATGCGGCGATGACCCGGCGCGGCGGTGGCAGGAAGATCCAGCTCGGGCAGATGCATACGGGTCTGCCCGCTCTCTGCGCCCAGCGCTTCAATCAGTTTCAGCTTACGTTTAATGGTGTGGTCGTCGAAATAGCCGGAATAGTGATCGAGATATTTATTCAGCAGCGGCGACTCGCTGCCGTAATGGTCGCGCACGATCGCCTTACTGCCGCTGAGTACCGAACTCATAATATCGTAAGGAAAATGGGCGTGTAATATCACCGACAGATCGGGTTTATGACGACGCAATTTGAAAAACAGCGGCAGGTAGTTGGCAATTTTATTATCCCAGATATAAATCTTATCGAACCAGTTATAGCGGCTGACCAGATCCTTATTTTTCTCACTGGAAACCAGAACAAATTTGCTGGTGGGGAAACGATTTTTCAGGCTCCAGATAGCCGGCGTATTCATCAGGAAATCGCCCAGTGCAGTCGTGGAGTAGACCACCACCGTCTGCGGCGTCAGGGCCTGCAGACCCGGTGAGGGCTTTCTGCCGGACAAACGGGTATAGGCTGTTAACAGCCGATCGATCAGATAAATCTTTTTTTTCTTCACGCCTGAATTCTCTTCGCGGTGCCGTAACAGTAAACAAAAAGAGGTTGTGCGTGATTAGAGATTATTACGGCGATTTAAGTTCATTGCGGAAGACTATTTTTTTAGCTTTTAAAGGGGTTGTTTAAATTGTTTCCATAATTTTTGTGTTGTTTATTTCTGGTATATATACAGGATCGTGTAAAGGGAGTAAGGCATTTTAGAAAGAAACTTAGATAATTCTGACTTTTCAGGGAGAATTCCCCCTTTTTTTTAATTCCCGTCATAACTAATAGCAGGTTAATTATTAGTGAGAATATTTTAATCAGCAGACAGAAATATTATGGCGGTGATAGACCCCGGCAGGTCTGCCGGGGCAGGGGAATTACGACTGTGGCTGGCCGACAGGGCCGGAACCCAGTGTGCCGCCAGGCGAAGACTGACCACTTGGCGCATGCGGACGGCCGTCGGCTTTAATCGCGTCACTTCGCTGCGAGCAGCCTGCAAGCGAGGCGAAGGTCGCTGCAACCAGCAGCAGGGCAGGAATCGTTTTCATAAGGTCACCTTGATGTTGTCAGAAAGAGCACAGAATGAACTTCACAACCGCTTTCCCCCGTCGCGGAACGCACCTCTTACAGAGATCGCTTCCCGGCAGGCGTGAAAGCCAAAAAAAACGGAAGCCGCAGCTCCCGTTCCGTTAACGTCAGGTCGTATTACTTGCGGCCCAGCAGGAAGCCGATGAACACGCCAACGCCGGCCGCAATGGCCAGACCGGCAGCAGGATTAGACTGAACCTGATCCTTGATGCACTCAGCCGCATCGCGCGCTGCATAGCTTGCCTGGTTGGTGTAACGGCGAGCGGCGCCTTTTACCTGATGTTCGGATGAACCGGTTGCTGCACCCCATTGTTCCTGAACTGCGCCAGCCGCTTCTTTTACTTTATCTTCGATTTTTCCTGACATTTATTGCTCCTTGGTTTTGAGTGAGACCTTAAAAGCGTAGCAAAGATAGTGAATTCTGCTCTGGCTGAGGGGATGATGAGCCTGAAAAATCATTTCTGACTGTGTAGCCCGCCTCGTTTGCGGGCCAAAGATTTCCGGTCCGGGCAGGGATTCTCGCGGGGCTGGGGCACTGTTCGGGAAGAATGGCAGGGCAGTAAAGAGAGCGGGATCGGCCCGGTAACGGGCGGGGCGGAAGAGGGCACGCGGCCCCCTGACGACGCAGCAATCCCTGAACGGCACCGCCAGCGGCGCGCAGGGCGAAAAGAAGACGTCGCCCGCCCCCGCCGCCTGGCGGGCGACAGGGCGTTACTGCAGCAGGACACCCTGAATCAGACTGGCCTCAACAATGGTGACCTCGTTAATCTTCAGCGCCTGCATATAACCTTCGACCAGCAGCAGATTACTGACGTCAGTGGCCCGGTAGTCGCCCGAAAGTTCACTGTCGCCTTTCCAGACCTGCTGCCTGGAGACCTGCTGAAGGGCCGCCAGCGTATAGCGAGCGGGTTTTCCGGGTAGCTGATTGCGGATGGAGAAACCGTGAACGCCGCCGATGCCGATCACCCGCCGGCCCGCCACATCCTGTCTGATCTGCGGGCTGACATCATTCGCCGCATAAAACTGCACAAAGCGCAGCACTGAGGGCCGCCAGGAGCCGATCGGGTTCGGCGATGCGGCATCCGGTTGATTCTTCAGCACGGTCAGAATAAAGTTTTTCAGCGTTACGGAGGCCAGTCTGCCCTGATAGATGTCGGCCACCGGTTTGCCTGCCGCCTGCCGCCAGGCGGTCATCTGCATCGAACCGCCGCCGATATCCCAGACCAGCAGCTGCTCATCGCGGATGCCGGGATCGCCCAGCGCCGCTTTCGCGGAGAGGAAACCCAGCTTCGCTTCCTGTTGCTGCGAAATGATGCTGATCGCCGCTCCTGTCTGCTGCTGCAGCTGCGCGATCACGGCCTCTCCGTTGCTGGCGTTCCGGAAGACCGCGGTGGCGACGCCGCTGATCCGCTCAGGATGAAAACGCTGTGCGCCGCTCAGCAGCTGGCGGAGCGCCGTCGCCCCTGCCTGCGCGATCGCCGGGCTGAGCTGGTTATCGGGCGAATGGGCCAGGGCCTCGTTCCAGGCCACGGCTCGCTGATCCTGATAGAGTATTTTCTCGATGCGTAGCTGACAGACGTTAACGCGCGCAACCGCAATTTTGGTGGTGCCGGAGCCGATATCCAGACCGGCGCGGACCTGCTGGCAGCGATCGGCTTCGGCCGTCGTGGCAAACAGCAGTGAGCAGAAGAGTATGACGGCAGACAGCGCAGCAGATCGCATGGCGACTCCAGGGATAAAAGGGTTCAGAGTGATCGGGCGGCAATGCAGGCCGGGTAGACGCTGACCAGAAAGTGACGCAGATGGTCGAAGCACCATTCGGCATCCTCAGCCTGTGGACAGTAGAACTGGATGGTGATCTTTTCATAGTCGCGCTGACGCTGGCGCAGCGGCGACCAGCTCCAGTCGAGAACCGAACGGGCATAGTTCACCAGGGCGTCGGCGGGCATCTGATGCTGTTTCTCCTGCCCGGCCAGATAGCGGTTAAACTGCGCTTCCAGCTGTAACGCCTCCTCGTGACCGTGATGCGGCAATTCCGGCCGGAAAGCGACATCGATAAAGCCACAGACCGCATCGGCCTGCTGCTGCCAGTCGCAGGCCAGCGTCATAAACAGCCCCTCCTGCAGGTTGATCTCCTCAACCAGTCGCCGGAGATTCACCGACCGGTTCAGCACCCGAATCTCCTCAAGACGGTCCGTTTCCAGGGTCAGATCGAAACCACAGGGATTCACAGAGCCATCCGCGTTGCGGGTAGCGGGGAAGGGGAAGTCGATATAACCGTTGTTATCGAGACGCTTTTCCATCGGGGAGACCTGCTGCTTGACGTTTCCTGACAATAAACGATCTGGCAGCAGGATTCATCCCTTATGGGCAGGTCCAGGTGATCTGAGTGTCCTGCCAGGGGTTGATCAGGCGGAACTGATGGTCGGACAGGCGCTGAGCATAATAGCCTTCACGCGTCACGGCGGAGGGAACATATTTAAACCGATCCAGCGACTGCAGCGGGCCACTCTCCACGCTGACGTTGTCGCGGGTGACGGTAAAGGCGTTAACCAGGTCGAAAATCACCGCGCGGGTCTGCCCCATCGGCTGTCCATAAATTGTGGAAACCTCACCCGGACATTCCACCCCTTTCGGGCCAGATGAACATCCAGTAAGCATCGCGATGAGGATTAACATGCTGAGTCGCATCATGATTTTCTACCTGCTTCAATCCCTGGGCGTCGGCTGGTGCACCATCACGCGCCTGCGCCCCTTATTACCCAATTATAGCATTTTCCGTTACGCTTCCTGTTTGTGATTTGTTTAATCGTTAAGCAACAGGAATGTAAAGGGGTGACTTTGCCTGGCAATAAACGGTATTCTTGGCTTCTTTGCGCACCGCTTAGGCAAATCCAGGGATAAATGATGAAAGAAGAAGAAGCAAGTCTAATGATTATTCGTCACGCGATTGATCAGTTAGAAGCCGATAAGAAGCAACAGGTGATTGCTTGTTCCGCCGATATCCGCGCCGCGATGCAGGCTTATGATGGCGAAAATGCCGGGCTGGCCCTGATGTTAGTGGCCGCAGAGGTGGCAGCTGAATAACCGCTATCCGGCCTGCGCGGCAGCCTGTTGCGCTGGCCGGATATACTTTACATTTCCTCAACTTTCAGCTTTTTCGCAGGCTGAACCCAGCTTTCCGTGGTCTTAATGATGACGATCCCGCCGCTCGCCCTTGTCCCCTGATGTGTTAAGCTAAAAAATTCTCAGTAAAATCAGCGGAGACACAGTATGAAGGCAGCATTGATTGCCCTGGGCCTGCTGGCCTGTCACAGCGCCCCCGCCTGGAGCGAAACCGAATTTCAGCTTCACTGTCCCGGCCGGGCGACCATGACCGTTTCGCGCGCCGAATATGGCTTAACCACCGTAATGTGGCCGGACAACCATTTCCAGATTGCCGCCGGTCAGCAGCGCACAAAGCTGGAGGCGGGCGACCCGGTCGCGATTACCCGTTTTCGCAATGGTGACCAGTTGATCGTGAATCAGCGCAGCGAGGAGATCTTCTTCGTCTATCGCGACAGCGATAAACTTCTGCCCTGCAACCGCAGCGAAAAACGTGATGTGGATGCGCTGAGCCTGGAGCGTTACGACGACCGTCAGCGTTCCGATTCTTAACCGGGAGCCTGTTATGCAACCTGAGATTACCGATAATGTCACCACGCAGGATCTGGATGAGGTCAGGCTGGGCCTCAAGGCGCATAACAGCCACTTCTTCGACGTCGATGAAATCCGCGCGATCGGCGTCTTTATCCGGGACGAGCAGGGCCGGAAGCTGGCCGGGCTGACCGGTTCCACCACCGGTAGCTGGCTGCGGATTGATATGCTCTGGGTCAGTGAAAGGTTACGCGGTCAGGGGGTAGGCAGTCAGCTGATGCAGGCGGCGGAGCAGGAGGCGCAGCGGCGGGGATGCCGCTATGCGCAGGTGGATACCGCCAGTTTTCAGGCGCGCCCTTTTTATGAAAAGCTCGGCTACACCCTGCGGCTCACGCTGGGAAACTATATCCTGCATCATCAGCGTCACTATCTGACCAAAGAGCTGTGATCAGAACAGCGGCTGCTGGCGCAGATCCAGCGGGTGCTGCTCGGCTTCATCGATCGCCGCCAGCCAGCTCTGCAGCGTGACCGTTTTCCAGGAGAGATGCCCGCGCGTGGTGCTCATCAGCACGACGTCAGGCCGCAGCGAGCGGTAGAATTCCAGCGTCTGGCTCAGTTCCGCCGGATTGCTGTCCGGCACCAGTACGGTGATCCACTGGTCATGCGCGCACGTCACCGTATCGCCCACAAACAGATAGGTCATGCCCAGCGGCGACGTATAGAGATAGCTGGCGCTGCCCGGCGTGTGGCCGGGTGTCGGCAACAGATGAAAATCCCCGAAGTGCGTCTCCGGCAGGGTGAAGGTGTCGTCCGGCTCAGCAAAACGGCTGATCGGGCCCAGCGACCGGCTGTGGCAGTAAAGCGCGCTGCTGAAGCGCTGCTGGATCACCGCTGTTCCCGGCGCCGACTCGTGCCAGTGGGTCAGATAGTGACGGATTACGCCGCCGCTGTCGGCCAGCACCTCGTGATCGAGCAGGTTTTCAACCCGGCCAATCAGCAGGTTGCCGCGTGGATGACGCAGCATAAATCCATGCATCATCAGGTCGTTAACGGCATCTTCCACCGGAAACTCCGGGGTTGAGATCCACAAATCGTCATACAACGGCTTCAATGTCGATCTCCTGAAACGTGCGCTATTCCCGCAGGACGGGGTGCCCGGTTACCTGAATCTGCGCCTGCCCGTGACGGACGGCTAACTCTGCGCGTGCGCCCAGCGGCAGCGTTACGGTATCCGTGTCATGACCGAAAGCCAGATCGGAGATGACCGGCAGACCGGTGGTGTCGCGCAGCCGCTGCCAGACGGTGCTGAAGTCAAAGCCATTGTCATAGTCTGACAGCGCCGTGCTGGTAAAACTGCCGGTGACGATCGCCCGCTGACGCGCCAGAATGCCGCTCTGCTCCAGCTGAATCAGCATACGTTCAATGCGGAACGGATGCTCATTCACATCTTCGATCACCAGAATGCCATTATCGAACTGTGGCATCCAGGGGGTGCCGATCAGAGAGCAGATCATCGCCAGATTGCCGCCCCACAACGTGCCCTGCCATTCACCTTCATCCGGCGTTTCGCTTTGCCATTTCACCTCAAATGTCGGGGATGTCAATGCCTGCCAGAAGTGGTGAAGGGTAAATTCGGATAAGGTCGCGGCACCGAAATTACCGGCCAGCATCGGGGCGCTGAAGGTGATCAGGCCCACCTGCGCCAGCAGCGCCAGTTGAACCGCGGTGAAGTCGCTGTGACCGCACAGCGCCAGCGGCTGATTCAGCAGACGGCGTTGCAGGCCCGTGTAGTCAATCGAGGCCAGCAGCCGGCTGGCGCCATAGCCGCCGCGCACGGCCAGCACCACGTCGGGCAGCGTCGCGAGGCTGGCAAGCTGGTTAATATCCGCCAGTCTCTCCGCATCCGTTCCGGCAAAGCGCTGAAAGCGGCGGGTGATCACCTGCTCGTTTTCAACCTGATGGCCTGCCGCGCGCAGCCGCGCGATGCCCTGCAGCGCCGCAGGCTGATTGTGGCAGTAACCGGAGGGGGAGATAAGACGGACTGAACGTGAAATCATCATACTTTCCTGCTGTTAGCACCTGATTTACCGCGATGATGGCGAAAAGCGCCGCTGATGTCACGGTACGCGCCAGATTTTAGTGCATTTAGGATAAACGGTAATTTTGCTCCCGGGCTGTCTGGGTATGATAGCATTCGCCACCACAGCGAAGAGACGAAAAATTGCTGAAAATCCGACACCTTATACTCTCAGCGTTACTCCTGACCGGCTGTTCCAGCGAGCCACCGCATCAGATCGTTAAGCAGCGCAACACGCCGTTAACTCAGGCACCGCCGTCCAGCGTCAATGGCACATGGGCCATGTTTACCGAAGATGCCGCCAGTCATTATGGCGTTGATGAGAAGTTAATCAGCGCCATTATCAGTGTCGAATCAGGTGGAAATCCGGGCGTCGTCAGCCGCTCCAACGCGGTAGGGCTGATGCAGATTAAAGCCTCAACCGCCGGGCGCGAGGTCTATCGCACCCTGGGCCGTCGCGGACAGCCCTCCAATGCCGAGCTGCGCGATCCCGCTAAAAATATCGATATCGGCACCGCCTATATCCGCATCCTGCAGGACTCTGCGCTCTCGGGCATCCGCGATCCCCTGACGCTGCGCTACGCCACCATCGTCTCCTATGCGAATGGCGCCGGTGCGCTGCTGCGGACCTTTTCCCGCGACCGCGATCGGGCGATTGCGATGATCAATGCGATGTCCCCCGATGAGTTCTATCAGCATGTGCAGAACAAGCATCCGGCGGCGCAGGCCCCGCGCTATCTGTGGAAAGTCACGACCGCCTACCGCACCATCTGATCGCCATTATGCCTGCGGCGTGAGCAGCAGCCGCGCCGTAGGATAATCGACGATCAGCACGTTGATGTAACCGCCCAGCAGCGCCCCGCGGATGGCCTGGGCTTTTTCCCGTCCGCCCGCCAGCCCGACCACCTGCGGACAGCGTTTCACCTGCGCCAGCTCCATCCCGATCACCGGATCTTCTTCATCTTTCAGCACCGGCTGACCGCAGGCGTCGAAATAGTGCAGGCAGATATCGCCCACCGCGCCGCGCGCCGCCAGCGTCTGTAACATCCCGCCGTCGTAGTAGTTGCCTGAATTCCGCAGCAGGGCCGACGGTTCAAGATCGCCAATGCCAACAATCGCCAGATCGACCTGATCAAACTTGCTCAGCACCTCGGCCACCTCGGCGTTGGCCGAGAGCCGCTGGCGATCGCTGACGGAATGCTCGATCGACTGCGAGGGCAGCAGCCAGGCGGGGCAGTTGAGCAGTGCCGCCAGATTCTGCGTCAGGATCGTCGCCTGGACGTTGCCGTTCGCGCCCACGCCGCCCAGCAGCTGAATCACCCCTTTACAGGCGCTGTTCAGCGGATGCAGCGCATCCACCATCGCCCGGATCGTGCCGCTCCAGGAGGAGATGCCAATCAGCTCATCGTTGCGCAGCCGGGTTTCCAGATAGTGGGCGGCGGCTGACCCAATCGCCTGCTTGATCTGCAGCGGCGAGGCCTGATCCGGCACCTCCACCACAATTGCCTGCGGCAGGGTGTAGGTCTGCTCGATCGCTTTTTCCAGCTCCGGATAGACATTCGCCGGTGGCACCACGCTGATTTTGACCACCCCCTCTTTCACGCTGCGGTTAAGTATGCGTGAGACAAACGACTGCGATAGGGTGAGCGACTGCGCAATCTCCGACTGCTTCAGCCCTTCGACATAGTAAAGGGTGGCAATCTTTACCATCAGTCGCTGTTCGTCCTGTTTTGCCATCGGTTTTTCCCTCTCTGACTCTGCCCGGTATTGTTAACCAGGATGATCAAAATCACAATGCAGGCTAATTTGTGATCGTTTTCGCTTTTTGACGATCGTCCATTGGACGCCGCCGCTGCGCAGGCGCATAGTCATTATGCATATAAAATCGTACTTGAATATATATTCAGGCAGAGAAAGTGAATTGCGCTGACAGAACAGTACCGGCAGATTGCCCCGGGCACTTAACCGTCAGGCAGGAATCGCTTATTGGCACCCCCGTTTTCGCCGCGGGTGGTTGCCACAATGGGCATAGGATCGTTACGCCGATCGGATCCGCGGCAATGAAGGCGGTAAACAGAAAGGCGTTAACCGGGGAAGAAGCAGCGTCAAGATGCTGAGTCAGGCAGACGGCAGAAGGCTCAGCAGCAGCGCCGCCTCAACATGAAGAGAAGGAGTAAGGTCACCAGGCCTGTTTTCGCGACGGATTTTTTTTACCCACGTTGAATATATATTCACAACCGACTTAAAATTCAGAGGTAGTGTATGAATCCTTTCAATCTCCCGGTCGCGGACCTGGAGCGCCGGGCACGCGCCATCCGCCGCCGTATTATCCAGCTTAATGCGGGCAGCCCGGCGGGCGGCCACACCGGCGCCGATCTCTCGCAGGTTGAGATCCTCACCGCACTCTATTTCCGTATTCTGAACTGTGCAGCGGATCGTAGCGATGACGCCCGGCGCGACATCTACATCCAGTCAAAAGGGCACGCGGTCGGTGGCTACTACTGCGTACTGGCCGAAGCGGGTTACTTTCCCACCGACTGGCTGGCAACCTATCAGCACGCCGACTCATCTCTGCCGGGGCATCCGGTGCGACAGAAAACGCCAGGCGTTGAGCTGAACACCGGTGCGCTGGGACACGGCCTGCCGGTGGCGGTGGGCCTCGCTATCGCGGCGAAAAAAGATAACAGTTCGCGTCGCATCTTTGTTGTCACCGGCGACGGCGAGCTGGCTGAGGGCAGCAACTGGGAAGCGGCGCTGGTGGCTGCCCATTACGGCCTCGACAACCTGATTATCATCAACGACAAAAACAAGCTGCAGCTGGCCGGGCCGACCCGCGACATCATGAATACCGATCCTTTGCCGGAAAAATGGCGCGCCTTCGGTCTGGAGGTGACGGAGTGCAACGGCAACGACATGGCCGCTGTGGTCAGCACCCTGGAAAACCTGCCGCAGAACGGCAAACCCCAGGTGATCGTCGCCCATACCGAAAAAGGCTTTGGCGTCTCCTTTATCCAGAGTAAAGCCGAATGGCATCACCGGGTGCCGAAAGGCGAAGAGATTGCACTGGCACTGGAGGAACTGAAAGATGAGTAATGCACAACATTTAGCCAGCGTCATGGTCACGGCATTTATCGATGCCGTGAATCGCGGGGTGGATCTGGTGCCGGTGGTCGCGGACTCCACCTCAACCGCTAAAATCGCGCCCTTTATCAAGGCCTTTCCCGATCGGCTGATTAACGTCGGCATCGCCGAGCAGACGCTGGTCGGCACGGCAGCAGGCCTGGCGCTGGGCGGTAAGGTCGCGGTGACCTGTAACGCCGCGCCTTTTCTGGTTTCCCGCGCCAATGAGCAGGTAAAAGTGGACGTCTGCTACAACAACACCAACGTCAAACTGTTCGGTCTCAACGCCGGTGCCAGCTATGGCCCGCTGGCCAGCACCCACCACAGCCTTGATGACATTGCTGTGATGCGCGGCTTTGGCAACATCGAGATCTATGCGCCGTCCTGCCCGCTGGAGTGTCGTCAGATTATCGATTACGCCCTGGATCATGTCGGCCCGGTCTACATCCGTCTGGATGGCAAAGAGCTGCCGCAGCTGCATGATGAACACTACCGCTTCAGGCCGGGTGCTATCGACGAACTGCGCGAAGGCCGTGACATCGCGCTGGTGGCGATGGGCTCCACGGTTCACGAGGTGGTTCACGCCGCAGAGCAACTGGCTGAACAGGGAATTTCAGCCGGTGTGATCGCGGTTCCATCAATCCGACCCTGCGATACCCAACAGTTACGCAACCTGCTAAACCACTATCCAGCGGTGATCACCGTGGAAGAGCATAACGTCAATGGCGGTGTCGGCAGCCTGGTGGCCGAAGTGCTGGCTGAGGGCGGCTGCGGCATCCGGCTGTTACGGCTGGGCATCGCGGATGGTGAATACGCGATTGCAGGCGATCGCGCCGCTACCCGCGCCCGTCATGGCATTGATGCCAGCAGCGTGGTGAATCACGCAGTGCGCCTCTGCGCAGGAGAATAATTATGGCGGGACCTCTGATTCTGGCGATAGACGAAGGCACCACCAACGCCAAGGCGATTGCGGTTGATCGCGAGGGGCGTGTGGTGGCGCGGGGCAGCCAGAGTTTAACCCTGCAACATCCGCAGCCGGGGCTGGCTGAGCAGGACCCGCTGGCGATCTGGCAGGCGGTCAGAGCGGCGATCGCCCACTGCCTGGCAGCCTGTGACGGCGCGCCGGTGGCGGCGGTGGCGATCAGCAATCAGCGCGAATCGGTGCTGATCTGGCAGCGACGCGACGGTCAGCCGCTGACGCCGCTGGTGAGCTGGCAGGATCGGCGTTCTGAGGCACGCTGCCGTGAGCTGCGCCAGGCAGGCAAAGCGCCGCGTATCACCGGTCTGACCGGGCTGGCGGTGGATCCGATGTTTCCGGCCGCCAAGCTGGGCGACATGCTGGCTGGTATCCCCGATGGCCCGGCGCGGGCGGCGGCCGGTGAACTCTGCATCGGCACGGTGGATTGCTGGCTGAGCTGGCAGCTCAGTGCCGGTGAAGTTTTTGTGACCGATCACGCCAATGCTTCGCGCACCCAGCTTTACAGCCTGCATCTGAATGACTGGGATGACGAACTGCTGGCGCTGTTTCATCTGCCGCGCGCCGCGCTGCCACGTATTGTCGCGTCCGCCAGCCAGCAGGGCGTAGTGGCGGTGAACGATATTCCGGGCCTGGCGCCGGGAACGCCGATACTGGCACGCATCGGCGACTCCCATGCCGCACTCCAGGCGCAGCGACGGGGCGAGGCTGAAGTGGTCAAGGCCACCTACGGCACCGGTTCGTCACTGATGATGTCAATGGCGACGCCGTTGCTGACGGAAAACGGCCTCAGCACCACCGTCGCCTGGCACGACGGCACGCTGCGCTACGCCTTCGAAGGTAATATCACCCATACCGGGTCCGGCGCGGCCTGGCTGGGGAGAATGCTGGGCGTGCAGGACCCGCGCGAACTCACCGCGATGGCGCAGCGCTGCGAGGAGAACCAGGGCATCTATTTTGTTCCGGCGCTGTCGGGGCTGGGCGCTCCCTGGTGGGATTTACAGGCGCGCGGCATGGTGTGCGGTCTGACGGATGCCGCCACACCGGCGGTACTGGCGCGGGTGGCGCTGGAGTCTATCGTCTGGCAGATCGCCGACGTCTTTTTCGCTATGGAGCAGGCCAGCGGCCAGCATCTGCCGGCGCTCTGCGTGGATGGCAGCGCCACCGAAAATCAGTGGCTGATGCAGCTGCAGGCCGACGTGTTGCAGCGGCCGCTGCAGCGGGTGCCGACCGCCGAGGTTTCTGCGCTGGGGGCGGCGCTGCTGGCCGGTAAAGTGCTGGGGTGGTGGCAGCAGGGCAGTGATATGCAGGCGCTGCAGGGCGGCAATGTGATTATGCCGCGTGAGGCGTATGCGCAGCCGATGCAGGAGGCCTATAAGGGCTGGATCGACGCCGTTGCGCGTTGCCGTTATCAGCCGCATTGATCTCCATCCCGCCGGGCGGTGGCAACATGCCCTCAGCCCCGGCAGCAGTACGGGCAACCGTGACGCTTAACGGGGGCCAGCGAGACGGCAGAGGTTCCGCCGGTGCGGGCACGCGGGGTGCCGCACCGGCTTCATGGCCTGCGTTGCCGCAGAGGGGGCTCAGCGCGCCATTCTGCGCGCGTCGCCCTCATCATTCTCCACCGCCACCAGATCCACCGGCGGCAGATTACCGCCGCTGAACTCCACCTGGCGAATCGGGAAGGCGAAGCGAATATCACGTTCTTCCAGGGCCGCCATCAGCTGCAGGTTAATCTCCTGCTGAATATCCATATATTTGTTGTAATCCGCATCCAGCACGTAATAGACCACTTCAAAGGTCAGCTTCGAGTCTTCGAAAGCCAGGAAGTGGGCGCGGTCAAAGCGGGTGGTTTCCACGCCCTGGATAATCGATTTCACCAGCGGGCTGATCTCACGCACCCGCTCTGACGGCGTCGCGTAGCTGATGCCAAACTTAAAGACGATGCGGCGCTGCTGCATACGCTTGTAGTTATGGATCGTCTGCTGCAGCAGGATGGTATTTGAACAGACGATCTGCTCACCACTCAGGCTGCGCAGCCGGGTGGTTTTCAGCCCGATATGCTCAATCGACCCGGCAATATCACCGAATACAATAAAGTCGCCATGCTCAAACGGCTTATCAAAGCCTATCGCCAGTGAGGCAAAGACATCGCTCAGCACGGTCTGAATCGCCAGCGCAATCGCGATACCGCCCACGCCCAGACTGGCGACCAGCGCGGTAATGTCGATACCCATATTCGACAGAATGGCGAGCAGCATCATGACCCAGACCACCACCCGCAGCAGGATCCCCAGGATCACCGTAGTGACCGGGTTACGCACATGCAGCGGATCGCGCAGCAGGCTCTTCAGCCAGAGCCGGATGCCGCCGTCAATCCATAACGCAAGCTGCACGATCAGCGCCAGGAACCAGCCATGCGAGATGGTTACGCTCCAGGAGGCGGGCAGATCGACGAACTTCAGGGCGATGAGCAGTGAAAAAATCAGCAGCAGGGTCTGGCTGGTGCTGCGCAGTATCTCCACCAGAATCGCAGTGGCGCGAACGTGACGATGTTCGCTGTAGAGAGCAATCCGGTTGGAGATAAAGCGAATCAGGGTACGCAGTACCCAGTAGATCACCAGGGTCGACACCACCACAATGGCGCTGTTAATCCAGAGGTCCTGATTGAAAAAGAGGGAGTGAAAACGACGTGATGCGAGCCAGTTTTCCATTGGGGAGAATCTCCTTGCTGGGTTCCGGTTTAAAAGAAACGAGCAAGAAGCATAGCCTGGATGCGCGCCGTTCGCGGGGCGCATCCCTGAAACGGTTACTGAAAACGGGTCGATTTATCGCGAGCCAGTCGCTCAAGCGCAAAGATAATCTGCTGTAGCTGCCGCTCCTGCGCGGGATTCAGCGTGTCAAAGCGGAAGCTCAGCCGGGGCGTGGTGCGGGTTTCATTTTTGCGGGTCACAACGCTGCGTTCGCCAATGTGCAGCAGCCTGACCGGCACCTCAAAATAGCCATACTCGCCCAGTTCAACCCGGAACTGGCTGAAGCTGTCGCCGTTCTGCAACGTTTCCGGCAGCGCCTCATCCACCAGCACGCCGATGCCGCCCAGCGACAGATCCTGCAATCGCAGCCGCGTTTTTGTGCCATCCGGCCAGACGGTATGGCACCAGAACTGCGGTTCAAGCGGGGCGGTCACGCGGAAAAATTCCCGGCGCTGAATCTGCCAGAGCAGCTCAGGCAGCGGCGCGCTGAAAGCGGGCAGGCCCTCGAACTCCACCTTTTGCAGCGCGGCAAGGCTGAACTCCACCTTCGCACCACAGGTTTCGGCGACGATGCTGAGATCTTCGCTGTGAAGAGCGTAATCGTTATCCAGATTGTTACTGCCGAGATCAAATACCAGGCGCGTTTCATCGGCCGCCAGCATCCGGCTGATGAACTGTCCGCGCGGAAAACTGACCAGAAGTGGCGTCTGCGCCCGAAGCAGATCTTTCATCACGCCCAGAACCGCCAGCGTGCCACGTTTGAGATATTGTTCCTGGTCGGTTTCTTTCACATCCTGCTCCACAAGAGGGTCATTATTCTGCGCTGTTTTTCTGCCTCGTCACGGTTATCGGCGCAGGTAAAAAAAGCTTTAGCCAGGCCAGCCCGAAAAAAGGTGTGCAGAGACAGGCATATCCTGAAAAGCTGTCTATACTTATCGCAGTAAACCGCTTGATTAATCAGGCGTTCACGATTTAATCATAAAAAGGAAGGAGCAACAGATGGGTATTATTTCCTGGATCGTCTTTGGCTTAATCGCGGGTATTCTGGCGAAGTGGATTATGCCGGGTAAAGACGGTGGCGGTTTCATTCTGACGGTCGTACTGGGTATCATTGGTGCCGTAGTGGGTGGCTGGATCAGTACACTGTTTGGCTTCGGCCGCGTTGACGGGTTTAACTTCGGCAGCTTTGTCGTGGCTGTAATCGGTGCCATCGTGGTGCTGTTTATCTACCGCAAAGTACGCAGTTAACCGGTACGGTTTCAATAAAAAAGGGGACGAAGCGATTCGTCCCCTTTTTTTATCTGTTACATGCTCATCAGAAGTCGTAACCCACGGTCGCCATCACGCTGCGTTCCGCACCCCGGTAGCAGTAGCCCGTGCCGTAGCAGCCCGCCACGTAGTTGCGGTCGGTCAGGTTATTAGCGTTAACCTGCAGCCAGGCACCTTTCAGGCTGCTGTTCCAGACGCCCAGATCGGCCTTCACGGAGGCATCGAACAGCGTGACAGAAGGAACACGGGTGGTATTTTCGTTGTCCGCCCACTGTTTGCCGATGTAGCGCACGCCCGCGCCCGCACTCAGGCCGTAATCAAACTGATAGTGACCCCAGAGGGCCGCCATGCTGTTGGGTGTTACGTAAGGCGTGTGACCGTCGTTGCCATCCACCGAATCTTTGTAGCGCAGATGATTCAGCGTGTAGCTCGCTACGGTGCTGAGGCGCGGCGTCAGCTGATTGTGCGCTTCCAGTTCAATCCCCTGTGAATGCACTTTGCCCGATGGCGAATAGGTCGCCGTCTGCACATTACGGTTTGCCACATCTTTCTGCGTCAGATCATAAACCGCCACGCTGTAGAGATCGCGGCTGCCCACCGGCTGATATTTCACCCCGGCTTCATACTGCTCAGCGGTGGTCGGCTTCAGCAGGTTATTGTTGGGATCGGTGAGGGCGGTCGGCGTGATCGACTGGCTCCAGCTGACATAAGGCGAAATGCCGTTGTCGAAGGCGTAGAGCAGTGCGGCGCGACCGCTGACGTGATCATCCTGACGACGGGCGCTGCCGCTGTTGTTCGCCACGATACGGTCATAGCGGCCGGAGAGATCCAGATGCCAGCGATCCAGCTTCATCTCATCCTGCAGGTAGAGCCCGGTCTGATAGTAGCGACGGGTTTTACTGGTCCAGAGGTAGTCAGGCATCTCGCCCACCTGCTCGCCGGTCAGGGCATTCAGCTGCGAGGCTGAGCCGCTGGCGGCCATAATATCATTCTTATAACGGTGGTACTCGCCACCGAGGGAGACGCGATGCTCCAGCTCACCGGTGCTGAACTCTGCCGTCAGGCGGTTATCGGTAGACCAGGCAGCCAGCGAGGATCGTTCGCCGGAGTAGTAGCGGTTCAGCAGGTCGGGATTAGTGCGATCCCAGCCAATCTGATAGACCTGATCGAGATCGACATTCGAGTGGCTGTAGCTGCCGGTAGAGGCGAATGACCAGACGTCGTTGAAGCGGTGACCAAAATCGAAGCTGTAAATCTGTTCGCGTCGTTTGAACTGGTCGAGGTCGCTGTTGCCTTCATAGAAGTCGTTGTTCAGCTTGTAGCCGTTGTGTTCGTTGAGGCTGCCGTCGCCGGGAACGGAACCGTGATAGCCACCTGAGGGATCCTTCTGCAGGTAGGCTTTCAGGATCAGATGGGTATCCTCATCCGGCTGCCACATCAGTTGCGGCATCAGCGCATATTTCTCTTCGCGGGTGTGCGCATACTGGGTATCGCCATTGCGCGTGATGCCGGTCAGGCGGAAGGCCCACTGATCGTTAATGGCGTTGGTGTAGTCAAACATCGTGCCGGTGGTGGCATTGCTGCCGGCCTGCAGCTGGATGTGACCTTCTTCGCTGAACTGAGGACGTTTGGTCACCATATTGACCAGCCCGCCCGGCACGGTCTGCCCATAGAGTGCAGAAGAGGGACCTTTGATCACGTCGACACGCTCCAGGAAGGCGTTATCAACCTGCAGAACGTTGAAACTGCCGCCGTCGCTCATCAGCCGCATACCGTCGAGGAAGGTGTTATCGACATCACCGCCGTGGAAACCGCGCAGTGCAATGGTGTCATACCGGGTGGCGGCACCGCCGAAATTGGTAAAGACGCCTGAGCTGTAACCCAGCGCCTGATTCAGGGTCAGCGCCCCCTGATCCTGTATCTGCTGGCGGGTCACTACGGAGATGGACTGCGGCGTAGTGATCAGCGAACGGTCGTTTTTGGTCGCGCCCTCGCTGGTGGTCGCCAGATATCCCTGGGTAGGGGAGGCGGAATCTTCCAGCGGCTGAGCCGTCACTACCATATCGGCAGCGAAACTCAGAGCAGGCGTGGTCAGCGCCAGAGTGCAGAGGGGAACATAACCTTTCAGCGGCAATGACAGTTTCATCGAAATTCCTTTCTTAGCAAAGCGATCAGGCAGGTGGACAATAGTCTTGATAGTTAATCTCATTATCATAATGAGAATTATTACCTTTTAAAATTCGCTGCAATTTTGCCTGCGACTGAAAAAAGTTCAAGTAAAATTCGCTGAAAGGGGGAGAGGATACCTCCGGCAGGGCCAGAGGTATCCGGAGAGCACTAAGGCTGTGAGGCCGACGCCTGAGGAATATCGTGGGCGCTGTTGCAGGTTTTCTCTTTCGGACAGTATTTATCAAGCAGTTTCAGCGTGACGCCGTTGGTCCAGCCAAAACCATCCTGCAGCGGGTATTCGCCGCCACCGCCACCACCAAGGTTTTTGCCTTCGACGACATATTTTTCGACCAGCTTATGCTCCCGGTCATAGGTGTTCTGGACGTTCTGCAGGAAGCGGATGCCCACCTCTTTTGCCAGTTTCGGCTGGTTGTAGTGTTCCAGACCCTCGACGGCGACCCACTGCAGCGGTGCCCAGCCGTTCGGGGCATCCCATTGCTGGCCGTTGTTGACGGTCGTGGTCACCAGACCGCCCGGCTTCAGCAGCTGTTTCTCCACCGCACGGGCGGTGCTTTCAGCCTGCTTATCGCTGGCGACCTGCAGATAGAGCGGAAAGAGCGTCGCGGCGGTCAGCTGCGGATGGACCTGCTTTTTCTGCCAGTCATAATCGGCATACCAGTTCTGTTTGCTGTCCCAGAGATAGCGGTTGATGGCCGCCTGGCGCTTCTCTGCCCGGTCGGCAAACTGCTTCGCGCGATCGGTCTGCTTGTTCATCTGATAGGCTTTCGACAGCGTCTGCTCCAGATGGAACAGCAGGCTGTTGAGATCGACCGGCGCCAGCTGCGTGGTCCGGATGGTCGAGAGATTATGCGCGTCGGTAAACCAGCGCGAACTGAAATCCCAGCCCGAGGCGGCACCGGAACGCAGCTCGCGGTAGAGTTCCGCCTTATTGCGCTGAGGCGCTTTCTGCGCGGTGGCGATGTCATCCATCCAGGACTCGGT
Organism: Pantoea deleyi; assembly: GCF_022647325.1. Lineage (NCBI taxonomy): Bacteria > Pseudomonadati > Pseudomonadota > Gammaproteobacteria > Enterobacterales > Erwiniaceae > Pantoea > Pantoea deleyi. The sequence continues at coordinate 2,401,884 of NZ_CP071405.1, read as the reverse complement.
GCGCGGCACGTCACGCGCATCCCAGTAGCGGTTGAGCAGCGTGCCGTCTGCCAGCTTAATCACCCGTTTGCTGGCTGCACCCGCCGCGACGTTGTCGCTGTCCGCCATCCAGTAGTCATACTCTTTCTGCAGCTGCGGCAGGTAGCGGGTGTAGGCCTGGCCGTTATCGTGCGTCGCCAGCAGATCGACCATCAGGCTGAAGAACGGCGGCTGTGAGCGGCTCAGGTAATAGCTGCGGTTGCCGTTGGGGATGTGGCCATAGCGGTCGAGCAGGGAGGCGAAGTTATCCGTCATATCCTGCACTTTATCCCAGTGGCCGCTTTCGGCGAGGCCCAGCATGGTGAAGTAGCTGTCCCAGTAATAAATTTCGCGGAAGCGTCCGCCCGGCACCACATAGGGTTTGGGCAGCGGCAGCAGCGAGTCATACTGACCGGCACTGCTGGCCGTGCGCGTCAGCACCGGCCACAGACCATCGATGTGCTCACGCAGATTCTGTCCGGCGGGCGGCACATACTTGTCGCCCGCGGCGGGCAGGGTAAAGTTGGCATCGACGAAGCGTTTGAGGTCGAAATTGCGCTGTTTTTTCTGCATCTGCCAGTCGGCCAGAATCGACGAGGGGTCGAACTTCGGCACCGCATCAGCAAAGGTTTTTTGATCCGGATAGAATTTCGCCTGCTGCACGGCATTGAACAGCGGGCCTAAGCGGACATCCGGCGGCTGCGGCTGATTGTTCAGCATGCGGCTGCTGTCATCGGCCTGAGCCGCGAAGGCGGGTACGCTCAGCAGCAACGTGAGCAGATAAGGTGCATAACGCTGACGCCGTTCGGCGGCGTTTACCTCAATTTTTATCATCGGTTTTTCTCCTTGTCCGAAATGCGGCCGCGCGTAACGCATTGACCACAGGACCAACTTTAGACCTTATCTGACCACTTCACCCTGAAGCGAGCCGGAAATGTGAAGCCACAGGAATTATTGACCGGCAAAAAAGCGCTTTTCCCCACCGGTTTTTTCTTGCTCTCATGCTGCTTTTCCTGGACGCTGAAAGAAAAAAGGAGAGCAGGATGGAGATCATCTGGTATCACCCGTCGCAGTCTGCCGCGGCCTGGATTAACGGTTTACAACAGCGCCTGCCTCAGGCAACGGTTCGTGCCTGGCAGCCCGGCGACAATCGGCCAGCCGATTACGCGCTGGTCCGTTCCCCGCCCGCTGAGATGCTGCAGGGCCGCGCCACGCTGCGCGGGGTCTTTGCGCTGGGCGCGGGCGTGGACGAGATCCTGAAACAGCTGCAGCAGCATCCGGACATGCTGCCCGACAGCGTACCGCTTTACCGGCTGGAGGATACCGGGATGGCGCGACAGATGCAGGAGTACGCGGTTCATAGCGTGCTGAACTGGTTCCGCCGGTTTGATGACTACCGCCTCCAGCAGCAGCAGGCGTGCTGGCAGCCGCTGCCGCCTTACACGCGCGAAACGTTCACCGTCGGCATCCTCGGTGCGGGCGTGCTGGGGCAGAGCGTGGCAGAGAGCCTGAAACCCTGGGGATTCCCGCTGCGCGTCTGGAGTCGATCACCTAAAACGATCGACGGAGTGACCAGCTTTGCCGGCCGCGAGGCGCTGCCCGCGTTCCTGCGCGAGACGCGGGTGCTCATCAACCTGCTGCCGAGCACGCCGGAAACCGTGAACCTGGTCGATCACGCCTTTTTGCAGCAGCTCCCGCATGGCGCCTTCTTCCTCAATATCGCGCGTGGTGCGCAGGTGGTGGAAGCCGACCTGCTGGCCGCGCTCGATAGCGGACAGCTGAAAGCGGCGGCGCTGGATGTCTTTCAGGTTGAACCTCTGCCCGAGGCGCATCCGCTCTGGTCCCATCCGCGCGTCACGATCACGC